>JBAQDE010000024.1:0-39956 GCA_049294595.1 Rhodoferax sp.
GCCGAAGACCGCGCCGCCAGTGACGCCCAGCGCAGTGGCGCGGAGCAGCGCTCGGCCCAGTTTGCGGTGGCCGCCGCGCGCCACGAACTGGAGGCGGCCCGCACCCTGCTGCAATACGCCGGCAAGCCCAGCGGGGCCGGGCTGGTGACGGTGCGCGCGCCGGTGGCCGGCAAGGTGCTCAAGATTGCCCACAAGAGCGAAGGCAGCGTGACCAGCGGCCAGCCGCTGGTCGAGATCGGCGACCCCGGCGCGCTGGAGGTCGAGGTGGACCTGCTGTCCGCGGATGCCGTGCGCATTCCACCCGGAACGCGGGTCGTGTTCGAACGCTGGGGTGGCGAGGGGGCACTGGAGGGCGTGGTGCGCGTCGTCGAACCGGCCGGCTTCACCAAGGTGTCGGCCTTGGGGGTCGAGGAACAACGCGTGTGGGTGATCGTCGCCTTCACGTCGCCAGCCAGCCAGTGGCAGCGGCTGGGGGACGGCTACCGCGTCGAGGCCAGCTTCATCCTGTGGGAGGGCAAGGACGTCCTGCAGATTCCGGCCAGTGCGGTGTTTCGCGATGGCGAGGGCTGGGCCGTCTTTGCGGTGGAGCAGGGCCGTGCCGTCAAGCGCGCTGTGCAGGTGGGCCAGCGCACCGGCCTGCTGGCCCAGATCACTTCGGGTTTGCAGGCCGGGGACAGCGTCATCAGCCACCCGGATGACCGCGTGCGCGACGGGGTGCGCGTGGCGGCCCGCTAGCGCGGCACCGGGAGCGAGAACCGGCCGCAGCCCCGCGGGGGCTGGTGCATCTTTCAATACTGTATGAAAATACAGTTAAATGGGTGCACCATGAATCCCCCCGAATCCACCGCAGCACCGGCCTACGCCGAGCTGCACTGTCTCTCCAACTTCAGCTTCCAGCGCGGGGCCTCCCAGCCGGAAGAGCTGGTGGAGCGCGCCGCTGCGCTGGGCTATGCGGCGCTGGCCATCACGGACGAATGCTCGGTGGCGGGCGTGGTGCGTGCCCACGTGGAGGCCAAGGCGCGTGAGCTGAAGCTGCTGCTGGGTGCGGAGTTCCGCGTGCCGCTGGCGCCGGGCGGGCCGTGTTTCACCGCGGTGGTGCTGGTGCACAACCGCCAGGGCTGGGGCAACCTGTGCCAGTTCATCAGCGTCGCGCGCCGTGCCGCACCCAAGGGGCAGTACCAGCTGGGCTGGAGTGGGCCACAGGATCAGGCGCTGTGGGCCCAGTTGCAGGATTGTGCGGTGCTGCTGGGGTTTTCAGATGCTATCAATATGGAAGCATCTTATGCAGTATCCACGAGGGCTAGAGGTCTTTTTGGCTCCAACCTCTGGCTGCTGGCCGAGTCCGCGCTGGGCTGGGACGCCGCGCTGCAACGGGTGCGCCTGCAGCAACTGGCGCAGTGCACGGGGTTGCCCGTGGTGGCCGCTGGCAATGTGCACCTGCACCGGCGCTCGCGCAAGCCGCTGCATGACGTGCTCACCGCCGTGCGGCTGGGCGTTCCGGTCGCGCAGTGCGGCTTTGCGCTGCAGCCCAATGCCGAACTGCACCTGCGCAGTCGAGCCCGCCTGGCCGCCCTGCACCCCGGTGAGTGGCTGGCCAACACCCTGGTGATTGCCGACCAGTGCACCTTCACCCTGGATGCGCTGCGCTACGAGTACCCGATGGAATCCGTGCTGCCCGGCACCACGCCGGCACAGACGCTGCGCCACTACTGCGAGGAGGGCGCCCGCGAGCGCTATCCGCAGGGGGTGCCACCGGAAGTTCTACCGAAGCTGGAGCACGAGTTGGCGCTGATTGCCGACCTGCGCTACGAGATGTATTTCCTCACCGTGCATGACATCGTGCGCTTTGCCCGCAGCCGGGACATCCTGTGCCAGGGGCGTGGTTCGGCGGCCAACTCGGTGGTGTGCTACTGCCTGCATGTGACCGAGGTGGACCCGATGGTGGGCAATCTGATGTTCGAGCGTTTTGTCTCCAAAGAGCGCAACGAGCCGCCGGACATCGACGTGGACTTCGAGCACCAGCGCCGCGAGGAGGTGATCCAGTACATCTACGCCAAATACGGCCGGGACCGCGCCGCCATTGCCGCCACCGTCATCAGCTACCGCCCGCGCAGTGCGCTGCGCGATGTCGGCCATGCGCTGGAGATTCCCGAGGTGCTGATCAATGCGCTGTCCAAGGAGCACCCTGGCATGTACGACCGCGAGGTGCTGGTGGAGCGGTTGCAATCTGCTATCGAAAAAGTAGCTTCTGAGCAAGATTCCACGAGGGCCAGGGTCGAAATTCCTTCTGAGCAACGGCTGCAGCAGTGGCTGGCGCTGGCGATCCAGCTGCAGCGCTTTCCGCGCCACCTGAGCCAGCACGTGGGCGGTTTTGTGTTGACCGAAGGGCCGCTCACGCGGGTGGTGCCGGTGGAAAACGCCGCCATGGCGGAGCGCTCCATCATCCAGTGGGACAAGGACGATCTGGATGCCGTTGGCCTGATGAAAGTCGACGTGCTGGCCCTGGGCATGCTCAGCGCCATCCGCCGCTGTCTGGCGCTGGTGACCCAGTGGCGCGGCTTGCCCACGCCCATGCGCCTGCAGGACGTGCCGCGTGAAGACGAAGCCACCTACGACATGATCTGCCAGGCCGACACGGTGGGTGTGTTCCAGATCGAAAGCCGCGCGCAGATGAGCATGCTGCCGCGCCTCAAACCCCGCAAGTTCTACGACCTGGTGGTCGAGGTCGCCATCGTGCGGCCCGGCCCGATCCAGGGTGGCATGGTGCATCCGTACCTGAAGGCGCGCAAAGACCCGGAGGCCTACGCCTCGCCCTACCCGGACCTGCGCAAAGCGCTGGAGCGCACGCACGGCATTCCCATCTTCCAGGAGCAGGTGATGCAGATCGCGGTGATCGCGGCCGGCTTCACCCCCGGCGAGGCCGACGGCCTGCGCCGCTCCATGGCTGCCTGGAAGCGCCACGGCAACGTCAGCAAATACCACGACCGACTGGTGGGCGGCATGCTGGAGCGCGGCTACCCCGAAGACTTTGCCGAGGCCATCTTCAAGCAGATGGAGGGCTTTGGCGAATATGGCTTTCCCGAGAGCCACGCCGCCAGCTTTGCCATCCTGGTCTACATCAGCTGCTGGTTGAAGAAGCACGAGCCGGCCTGCTTTCTGGCGGCGATGCTCAACAGCCAGCCGCTGGGCTTTTACGGGCCGGCACAACTGGTGCAGGACGCGCGCCGCCATGGCGTGGAGGTGTTGCCGGTCGACGTGTCGCACAGCGACTGGGATTGTTCACTGGCCCCACCGGCCATCCGCCTGGGCCTGCGTCTGGTCAGTGGCCTGCGAAGGGACGTGGCCGAGCGCATCACCGCCGAGCGTGCGCAAGGCGCATTTGCCAGCACGCAGGACCTGGCCCTGCGCTGCGGATTGCATGAGGGCGACCTCAAGGCGCTGGCCAGTGCCGATGCCCTGCTGTCCCTGTCCGGCCACCGGCGCCAGCAGGTGTGGGATGCGTCCGCGCTGATTCCGGCGCCCGGCCTGCTCAGGGGCGTGCCGGTGGACGAGCCAAGCCTGCGGTTTGCGGTGGCACAGGAGGGGGAGGAGGTGGTGTTTGACTACGCGGCCGTGGGCCTGACATTGCGCCGCCACCCACTGGCCCTGCTGCGACCACAACTGGCACCCCGACGGATACTGACCGCCGCGCAGATGGCCGACTACCCCAGCGGTCGCCTGGTGCGCGCCTGCGGCATCGTCACCATGCGCCAGCGCCCGCAGACCGCCAAGGGCGTCATCTTTGTCACGCTGGAGGACGAGACCGGCAGTGTCAATGTGATCGTGTGGAAGGCGATCAGGGAGCGCTTCCGCCAGGTGGTCTACCAGTCACGGCTGCTGGCGGTGTACGGCACCTGGCAGCGTGATGAGGACAGCGGCGGCCAAGTGCGCCACGTGATTGCCGGCCATCTGGTGGACCTGACGCACCTGCTGGGCGACCTGAGCACCACCAGCCGGGATTTCCACTGACAGGCGGTCCGTGTCAACGGAACACCAGCACCGGAATCTTGGTGTGGGTCAGCACCTTGTGGGTCTCGCTGCCCATGACCAGCGCCCGCATGCCACGGCGGCCGTGCGATGCCTGGAAGATCACGTCACAGCCCTGCTCCTGCGCGGTCTTGACGATCTCCTCGTAGGGGTGCTCGCTGACACGGTGAATCAGCTCGCATGCCACGCCCGCAGCATTGGCGGCCTCCCGGATGACCTGGAGGTTGCGCAGCGCCATGGCCTTGGAGTCTTGCTCGTACCGTTCGGCCGTGTCGGAGATCTGCATGCCATCCACCGCAAAGAAATGGAATGGCATGGTGACCGTCAGGCCGGTGACCCTGGCGTTGATTTCCTTGGCCAGTTTGATGCCCTGGGTAACGGCCACAACAGATAGTTCGGAGCCATCGGTAGGGATCAGGATATGTTTGAACATGACGACCTCCTTTCGCCGGTGCAATCGGTGTCTGCAACACCACCACCATGCGATACATTCATTATCGGGATGCGCTGGGTCAATTACAAATCAGATTGCACCGGCGATCATCGAGGCGCACCCCCAGGAAAGGCGTAGACTTTGCCGGGTTCCCATCGATCACACGACCATCACGATCTACCCCGAACGGTGACACACGTATGAAAACACATTGGCTGACCCGCACCCTCTTTGCTGCAGCAGGCGCCCTGTTGTTGAGCGCCTGCATGGAAACCGCACCCCGCACCGCGGAGGCTCCGGCCTCACCGCCGCCAGCGGGTGCCTCCACCGCCGCGCCCGCCTTTGGTAATCCGTCTCCCACATCCGGCAGCTCCACGTCGGCCAAGGCCAACGCCGCCGCCGACGCTGCGGCCTACAAGGAAGTGGCCTACAAGAACGCAAAGAAGAAGGGCCCAGCCCTGATCGTCATCCCCGGCGACATCAAGAGCAACAACGCCAGCTTCACCCAGCGTTTCCTGCCCAACAACATCGCCGACTTTGCCGAGCTGGAGTTGTCGCAGGCCAACTTCACGGTGCTGGAGCGCAGCAACCTGGGGCCGTTGATCAACGAGATCACGCTGGCCTACAACCTGGGCAATGTGGCCAGTGCGCGCAAGACCATGCAGATGGGCAAGCTCAAGACCACCAAATGGATTCTGAAGTTTGACATCCTCAAGGCCGAGCAGATTGCCGAGAACAAGAAGGGCTTTGACGGCCGTGCCGTCGGCGGGCTGATCAGCCAGCTCTCCGGCAGCCGCGGTGGTGCCGCGGCGGGTACCGTGGTGGGCTCGGTGCAGACCGGTGACGCCACCGGCGTCTGGCTGATCGGCATGCGCTACAAGATCATGAACGCCAACACCACCGAGCAGGTGGCACAGGGTTACAAGGAATTGAAGATGGAAGTGGGCGCCACGTCCACCAGCGTCATGGGTGTGTCCGAGAGTGCCAAGGGCGGCGTGGGTCTGGACACCATGGTGCAGCGCCTGGTGCAAACGGCCGTGTGGGATATCGACGCCAAGTACAAGTAGGAAGGCCCGGGCGCTACTTGCGTGCCTGCGCGGTCCTGGTTGGCGAGGCCGCGTATTTGCGCACGATGGCATCGACCTTGCCGTCGTGCCGCAGCTTGTCCAGCGCGGCATCCAGCTTTTGCGCGAGCGCGGGGTCCGACTCCTTGTTCAGCGCAAAGTAGTAGGCGCCTTCCTCGCTGAGCTTCATCAGCCGGGACACGGCGTTGGGCGCCACGGCGGCGCGGCGCAGGTTCCATTGCATGCCCACTTCGGTATCGACCATGGCGTCCACCGATGAGCCCAGCAGCATGCGCAGCACATCCGTATTCGAGGCCTGCAGCACCAGGGCCGACTCCGGCACGCCGGCCGCCACCAGATCCTGCAGGGACGCTTCGTCGCGCACCACGCCAATGCGGCGGCTGGCCAGATCGGCAAATCCGTGAATCTCCTTTTCCTGGCCCTGGCGGGCATAGATCCAGGTCGTGCGCGGCAGGATGGGGCCGATCCAGAGGAATTCGTGTTCGCGGGCGGGCTTGCGTGCGGTGGTATAGACCAGGGTGTTGGCCTTGCTGGCGGCGGTGCGGTAGGCACGGGCCCAGGGCACCATTTTGATGTCGCATTGCAGCCTGGCCGATTCGCACATGGCCCGCAGGATGTCGGTCGAGATGCCCTTGATGGCATCGCCCTCGGAGTAGTTGTAGGGTGCCCACTCCTCGGTGTAGGCGGTCAGGTCTGCGCTGCGGGCGGGCGCGGCGCACAGCAGCCCCGCGCTGGCCACCAGAGGAATCGCCCACCGTGCCGGGCGAAGCGCCATGGTCAAAATCTGCAACATCGAATGCCTGCCTGCGATCAATTGCACCAGGAACGGCCCTGGCAGCCCACCATCCTACCCGACCTATATCGCCGTTTGGTGCGGCTGTGCTGCCGTCTAGCGGGATTTCGCCAGGGTCTGCAGCTTGCGGTATAGCGAGCGTTCGCTGATGCCCAACTGCGCCGCCAGCTCGGCGCGGCTGCCGGTGTGGTTGGCCACGATGGCCTGCAGGGCCTGGTCCTGCAGGCGTTGCAGGGACGCGGGTGCGGTGCTGGCCGGCGCTGGTGCCGGGCTGGCTTTGCGACCGGACTGCAGCGCCTGCTGCACATGGGTTTCGCTGATCACCGGGCCATCGCACAGCAGCGCGGCGCGCTCCAGCAGGTTGCGCAGCTCGCGCACATTGCCGGGGAAGTCGCAACCCTGCAGCAGGGCCAGGGCCTCGGGTGCCAACTGCAGCGTGCGCTTGGGGGCCACCCGCATCAGCAGGGCACCGGCCAGCAGGGCAATGTCGTCGCGCCGTTCGCGCAGGGCCGGCAGGTGGATGGGGAAGGTGCTGATGCGGTAGTACAGGTCCTCGCGGAAACGCCCTTCTGCCACCATGCGGTCCAGGTCGCGGTGCGTGGCGGCCACCACGCGGATGTCGGCGTGGCGCAGTTCGGTGCTGCCCACGCGCCGGTAGGTGCCGCTCTCCAGCAGGCGCAGCAACTTGACCTGCATGCTCAAGGGGATGTCGCCTACCTCGTCCAGAAACAGCGTTCCGCCACTGGCCGCCTCCACCAGGCCGCCCTTGGCGGCGGTGGCGCCGGTGAAGGCGCCGCGCTCGTGGCCGAACAGTTCGGATTCGAACAGGTTCTCCGGCAGGCTGGAGCAGTCCACCGCCACCAGGGCCCGGTTGGCGCGCGGACTGGCCTCGTGCACGGCCTTGGCCACCAGTTCCTTGCCGGTGCCCGACTCGCCCAGCAGCAGCACCGAGGCCTGGGCTGGCGCCACGCGGGCCACCAGTGCGAGCATGCGCTGGAAGGCCGGCGCCCGGCCGATCAGGCTTTGCGCTTCGGGCTGGCCATGGGCCACCTGCAGCGGCTCCATGCGCTCCACGAAGAAGGCCTGCTCGCCGCTGGCGTCGCGCAACGGTGAAAGTTCGATGTTGACGTATTCCTCACCCTTGGGCGTATGGTGCAGGTGCAGCACGCGCTCGCGCTGGCCGGACTCGCGCGCCTGCACCAGCGGGCAAGACTCGCCGGCCTGGTCGCAGGGCACATGAAAGTGGTGCGACACCTCATAGCAGGTGCGCCCGAGCACGCTGCGCTCGGGGCTGAACTGGCGCCGGTAGGCCGCGTTGGCGGCCAGGATGCGGTAGCGCGCGTCAAACAGGATGTGCGGCTCGGCCAGGCCTTCCAGGTAGGACACCAGTTCCGGCAGGGGTTGGGCAATGGCTTCGCTCATGGCGGCCAGTGTAGGCGAAAGCTGCCAAATTGTCTGCCACGACTGCCATCATGACTGTCAAATATGGCAGTCACGCCCGGGCGGTCCGGTGGGCAGCGGTATCTGTGGTTCTGTAAGTCCTTGATTTCAAAGAAAATTGATTCGCGGCAAGGGTGGCATGGTTCTTGTAAATAGAGGCTGCGACCACTCCCGGTTCGCCCACAGAAAGCCACCATGACACCAATGCCCCCGTTTGCCGGTATGCCTGCTCCGATTGCAGATGGTATGGACGGCGACGCCCACCGTCGGCGCATGGTCTTGCTGACGGCGGCGACTGCCGGGGCAGGCTTGGCAGCCACGGCCGTGCCTTTTGTCACCAGCTTCGCACCCAGCGAACGCGCCCGGGCTTCCGGCGCCAGCGTCGAAGTGGACATTGCCGACCTGGCGCCCGGCGCCATCAAGACCGTCGAGTGGCGTGGCAAGCCGGTCTGGATCATGCGCCGCACCCCGGACATGGTGGCGGCGCTGGCCCAGCCGGATGCGCGGCTGGTCGATCCCCTGTCCCGGCGCGAGCAGCAGCCGGCCTACGCGCGCAATACCATGCGCTCCATCCGTCCCGAAGTGTTTGTCGGCATCGGTATTTGCACCCACCTGGGCTGCTCGCCCAACCCCGTGGCCCAAGGCACCAGCAACCCCAGTGTGGGCGAGGACTGGCATGGCGGCTTCTTCTGCCCCTGCCATGGGTCCACGTTCGATCTGGCCGGGCGGGTGTTCCAGAACAAGCCGGCGCCCACCAACCTGGAAGTGCCGCCGCACCGCTACCTGAGTGATACCCGCCTGCTGATTGGCGAAGACGCATCCACCCAAGCCTGACCCACCATGTATTTCCGCATCCTGCACGACGAATCCAGTGGCGAGCTGAGCTATCTGCTGGCCGATGCCGACGCCCGCGAGGCCGTGTTGGTGGACCCCCGCGGGCGGGACCTGCCCCTCTGGCAGTCTTTGTTGGCCGAGCGGGGCCTGCGTCTGCGTTGGGTGCTGCGAACCCACCACCATGATGGCGATATGCCGCAGGAGCCAGCGCTGCTGACGCGTCTGGGGGCACCAATGGTGCAGGGTCAAGCGGCAACCGGCGTGCACGCCGCAGAGCATGGCGATATGCTCGCCTTTGGGTGCGAAATGGTGGTGGTGTTGGCCACACCCGGGCATACCGGGGGGTGCCGCAGTTTTGCCTGGCGCGACCGCTTGTTCTGCGGTGGCCTGCTGGCGGTGGATGCCTGTCCGCACCAGCCCTATCCCGCCGAGCCCGAGGCGCTGTGGGACAGCGTGCGCCAGAGTGTGTTCACATTGCCCGACGAGACCCTGCTGTTTGCCGGCCATGCGCGCAGTGCGCGGGCCGTGAGCACCGTGCTGGAGCAGCGCCGCTGGCATCCGTTCTTCGCCGGCCTGTCGCGCGACGAATTTCTGACCCGCGCCGCCGCCCTGCGCCAGAGTGCAGAGGCACCCGGATTTGACTATGCAACACACTGATATGACCACTGCCACCGCTGCTCCTCCCACCACCCGCGTCACGCCTTACGAGCGTCTGGGCGGCGCCGAGGGCGTTCACCGCCTGGTGCAGCGCTTCTACGCGCTGATGGACGAACTGCCCGAGGCCTATCGCGTGCGCCGCCTGCATCCGGACGACCTGAACGGCAGTGCTAACAGCCTGTTCGAGTTTCTGTCGGGCTGGTTTGGCGGCCCGGATCTGTATGTACAGAAAAAAGGGCACCCGCGCCTGCGCATGCGCCACAACCCCTATGCAGTCGGCCCGGCCGAGCGGAATGAGTGGATGCTGTGCATGAGCCAGGCGCTGAGCGAACAGGTGGCCGATGAGGCGTTCCGCACCCACCTGATCACGACCTTCTCCCAGATTGCGGACCACATGGTCAACACACCCGGCCAGGGTGTTTGCTGAATCACATGACACCTAAGGAAACCACCGTGAACAACTCCACCGAAAAAGGTCGGGTCATCATTCCCATCGTCGAATCCAAGGACAAGAGTCCGATTGAGCCGCCGCCGGGCGCCGATGCGGAAGTGGTGTCGCTGTACCAGGCCCACCAGAAGATCTATCCGCGCAGCGTGACCGGTCTGTTTTCCAAATGGCGCTGGATCATGGTCTGGGTCACCCAGATCATCTTCTACGGTCTGCCCTGGCTGGAATGGGGCCAGCGCCAGGCCGTGCTGTTTGACCTGGGTGCGCGGCGCTTCTACATCTTTGGCCTGGTGCTGTACCCGCAGGACTTCATCTACCTGACCGGCATCCTGGTGATCTCGGCCTATTCGCTGTTCCTGTTCACCGCGGTGGCCGGGCGACTGTGGTGCGGCTACGCCTGCCCGCAGACGGTGTACACCGAAATCTTCCTGTGGCTGGAAAAGCTGGCCGAGGGTGACCGTGCGGCCCGCATGCGCCGCGATACCGGCCCCTGGAACGCCGAGAAGATCGGCCGCAAGGCAGGCAAGCACGCCATGTGGCTGGGCGTGGCCCTGATCACCGGGTTCACCTTCGTGGGCTACTTCACCCCGATCCACCAGCTGGCCGGCGAGTTCGTCCGCTGGGAACTGAGTTCGTGGGAAATGTTCTGGACCTTCTTCTACGGCTTTGCCACCTACGGCATGGCCGGCTTCATGCGCGAGCAGGTCTGCAAGTACATGTGCCCCTACGCCCGTTTCCAGAGCGCCATGTTCGACAAGGACACGCTGATCGTGTCCTATGACGCCGAGCGCGGCGAGCCCCGAGGTGCGCGCTCCAAGAAGGCCGACCCCGTGGCACTGGGCCTGGGTGCGTGTGTGGACTGCAGCCTGTGCGTGCAGGTCTGCCCCACCGGTATCGACATCCGTAAGGGCCTGCAGTACGAGTGCATTGGCTGCGGCGCCTGCGCCGACGTGTGCGACACCGTGATGGACAAGGTCGGCTACGCCCGTGGGCTGGTCAAGTACTCCACGCAAAACGCCATGAACCAGCATTGGACCCAGGCGCAGACCCTGCGCCACGTGTTGCGGCCCCGGGTGCTGGTTTACACCGCCATTCTGGGTGTGGTGGTCACTGCCATGGCGGTGAGCCTGACGCTGCGCATCCCCTTCAAGGTGGACGTGGTGCGCGACCGTGGTGCTCTGGCCCGAATTGCCGATGGTGGACAGATCGAAAACGTGTTCCGCCTGCAGATCATGAACGCCACCGAGGCCACCCAGCAGTTCCATATCTCCGTGACCGGCATGCCGGGTCTGCAAGTGGTGTCCGAGAACGACATCGAGATTGCCTCCACCCAGGCACGCTGGGTGGCCGTGCGGGTGCAGGGACCGATGGAAGGCGCCCAGCCGGGCTCCCACACCATCCATTTCGAGATTGCCGCCAAGAGCGACATCGGCAAGCTAGTCGAGAAGGCTGTCTTCATCGTGCCACGCTGACCCCACACCATGGCGGCATGAACTTCTGGGACCAACGATTTGCCGAGCCGGGCTACAAATACGGCACTGAACCCAATGCTTTCCTGTGCCAGCAAGCAGCGCGCCTGGCTCCGGCCAGCCGCGTCCTGGTGCCGGGCGACGGCGAGGGGCGCAACGGTGTCTGGCTGGCCGGGCAGGGCCACCGCGTCACGTCCGTGGACTATTCCGCCGTGGGCCTGCAAAAGGCGCAGGCGCTGGCGGCCAGCCGCGGCGTGGCACTGACCACCGAGCTGGTCGATCTGGCCGACTGGGCACCCACTGCCGCGACACTGGATGCCGTCGTGCTGGTCTACACCCACTTGCCGAGTGCCATCCGCCAAGCCGCGCACCGGCGCCTGGCACAGGGCCTGCGCGCCGGCGGCTGGATGCTGCTGGAGGCCTTTCACCCGGAGCAACTCGCCCACAGCAGTGGCGGCCCCAGGGATGTGGACATGCTGTACACGCCCGCATTGCTGGATGCGGACTTTGCCGGACTGCTGCGCTGTGAGCTGTCCTGGCACGGAGAGATTCAGTTGGCGGAAGGGCCCGGCCACCAGGGGCTGGCCCATGTGACCCGCTGGTTGGGACGGCGGTTATGAGGGAAATTGGCCTCTAGCCCTCGTCGAATAAGCGCATTAAGCTATCAATTTAGTAGTAAATTCAACAAGGAGCCTTCCATGAAATCAGCCCACGATCTCGTCGCCATCGCCAAGTCCCGCGTTCACGAGGTGAGCCTGGACAACGCCGAGCAGGCCATCCGCGACGCCGACGTGCTGGTCGATGTGCGCGAGGCCGATGAATACGCGGCCGGTCACCTGGCCGGCGCCGTGCACATCTCGCGCGGCTTGCTGGAGTTCAAGTTCAGTGCCAACCCGGCTTTGGAGTCCCGCAACACCAAGGTCGTCCTGTATTGCAAGACCAGTGGCCGCGCCGCGCTGGCGGGAGCAGCGCTGCTGGACATGGGCTACATCAATGTGCAGTCCATCGCCGGTGGCTTTGATGCCTGGGCGGCGGCGGGCAAACCGGTGGTCAAGCCGGAAACACCGTCGTTCGAATAGGCCGCCATCTCCCGCGCCCGCAGGCGTGGTTGGAGGTGGATGCCAGCCAGCATGCAGCGCACCGAGCCGCCGGCCAGTTCAATGGTCGGCACCTCCAGTGGCAGCAGTTCCACACTGCGCTCCAGCACGGCGATCTGCCGTGGCGTCAGCGCCCGCAGAGCCCGCGCGGACAGTGCCAGCAGACGTCCCTGTGCGCCCTGCAGCTCCAGCGCATTGCCGGCAAACTCGCCAATCTGCGCGGCCGTCAGTTCGACCAGCGTGCGGCCGTTCTCCGCCAGGCGTTCGCGCACGTCCTGGCGCCGGCCCACGTCGGTGATCATGTCAAAACCCGCCATCGCGAAGTCGGTGCCAATGCACATCAGCACATTGGTGTGGTAGACCGCGCGGCCTCCCGCATCGGCCGCGTCGAACAGCATCGGCTCGAAATGGAACTGGGCGCAAAAGCGCTCCAGCGCCAGCGGGTCGGCCCGGTTGGAGCGCACGGCGTAGGCCACGCGGGCTATGTGGTCCAGCACCATGGCACCGGTGCCTTCCAGGTACACATGGTCCTGCTCCAGGCCCGAGTAGTCGATGACGTCCTGCACCCGGTAGCGGGCTTTCAGCAGGTCGATCACATCCCAACGCCGCTCCTGCTGGCGGCTGGGTGCGGCCATCGGAAAGATCGCCACGTGGCCACCGGCGTGCGTGGAGAACCAGTTGTTCGGAAACACCGAATCCGGCGTGCGCTGGCTGCGGTCTTCAAACAGGTGCACCGTGACACCGGAGGCCTGCAGTTGCGCGGCCATGGTGCTGACTTCGCGGTAGGCGGCCCCGGAAACGGCGGCCGTGGATGTGGTGACGCCGCCTTGCTGGAAGGCGTTGTCGCCGAGCGTGTCGGGATTCGAGCGGAACGCGTGCGGGCGCACCATGACCACGGCGGCAGGGGCTTGGGGTGAATGGCGCAGGCGCGCCAGGATGGTCATGCCACGGCTTCCAGCAGGGCGCGGGCGCTGGCCATCGGTTTGCCGCCGGCGTGCCGCGCTCCGGGCTGGTCGGGCTTGATCAACTGGTACAGGTCCTTGGGGTCATCCAGCGCCGGGATCAGCGCTACGTCGGAGCCGAGGAACAGCGCCTGCGCCCGGTCGTGCACGTAGCGCAGGGCGGAGAAATCCTCCAGCGCAAAGCCCACCGAATCGAACAGCGTGATCTGGTCGGCGTGGTTGCGACCCGTGGCCTGCCCGTCCAGCACGCGCCACAGCTCGGTCACGCCAAAGCCAGCGTCCATTTGCTGCAGATCGCCCTCGACGCGGGTCTGCGGTTCAAACTCCACGAACACCTTGGCGGCGTGCAGCACATCGGCGTGCAGCTCGGTCTTGCCGGGGCAGTCGCCGCCCACACCGTTGATGTGCATGCCGGGCTGCAGCATGTCGGCGGTGAGGATGGTGGCATTGGTCTTGTCGGCGGTGACCGTGGTCACGATGTCGGCGCCACGCACGGCCTCGGCTGTGCTGTTGCAGGGGATCAGGCGCAGGCCGGCCGCATCCGGGTTGTTTTGCAGGTTGCGCACCAGCTTGGCGGTGGCCTGGGCGTCCACGTCAAACAGGCGAATCTCGGTGATGCCCACCAGGTGGTGGAAGGCCAGGGCCTGGAACTCACTCTGCGCGCCGTTGCCAATCAGCGCCATGACGCGGCTGTCGGGTCGGGCCAGCGTGCGTGCCGCCAGCGCCGAGGTGGCGGCCGTGCGCAGTGCGGTGGTCAGCGTCAGCTCGCTGACCAGCACGGGAAAGCCACTGGCCACATCGGCCAACACGCCAAAGGCCATGACCGTGGGCAGGCCGCGCGCCGTGTTCTTGGGGTGGCCGTTGACGTACTTGAAGGTGTAGGTCTGGGCGTCGGCAATCGGCATCAGCTCAATGACGCCATCGGGCGAGTGGGCCGCCAGGCGGGCGGATTTGTCGAAGTCGCTCCAGCGCAGAAAGTCCTGCTGCAGGTATTCGGCCATGCCGCGCAGCATGGCGGCCAGACCGGTACGCCGGACGATGGCGGCCACATCCTGGGGGCTCAAAAACAGGGTGCTGGGGCGGGTCTGGATCGGGGTGTTCATGCTGTGTCTCCTGACGGCTTGCAAGGGGTTGCAACCGATGAGAGGAAGTGTCGCCACCCGTCCAAACAATAACAATCGTCAGTTTTGTATAAAAAATGGCAGAAATTTAGCGAAATGACATGCTAAATTGTCACTATGGATGAAATCGACCAGAAACTGATCTCGCTGCTGCGCCAGGACGCGCGCCTGAGCGTGGCCACGCTGGCAACCAAACTGCAGGTCTCGCGCGGCACGGTGACCAACCGCATCCGCCGATTGGAGGACGAGGGCGTCGTCGTGGGCTACACCGTGCGGCTGCGCCCGGATGTGCGCCACAACGAGATCAAGGCCTGGATGAGCATCGCGGTGGACGGCAACCAGACCCGCGCCGTGATTGCCAGCCTGCTGGGCGAGCCCGGCGTGGCCACGCTGCATGACACCAATGGCCGCTGGGACCTGCTGGCCGAATTGCGTGCCGAGACCCTGCAGGACCTGGCCTCGGTGCTGGAGCGCATCCGCCTGATCAAGGGCATCAGCAACACCGAAACCAGCATCCACCTCGAAACCTTCCGGCTTTCGTGAGTGGCGCAGGCAGCCAATGGCCTACAGCGTTTGCTCCAGGGCCAGAAGTGCCTGCGAGCGCGATAGCGCAATGCGCGCGCAGGCGCGGATGATGGCGCGCACCATGTCCGGATTCTGCGATTGCAGGAATGCCAGCGGGGTCAGGCTGCCGTCAAACATCTTCCGGGCCTGGTCCAGCGCCTGCTGCGTGCCTGCGTGGCCAAGGTAGCGGTAGATGAAGGCGGTAATCGGCGAGGCCGTCAGGTCGTTGACGGATTCCAGCGTGCGACCTTTCTCGAAGACCCGCAGCAGATCGGGGTTGAGTTCCTGCGTGGTGGGCGCTTCGGGCAGGAAATCTTCCGCCCGGTCGGGACGCCCATAGGGGCTGCGGATGTCGCCCAGAAACATGGAGACGGGGCCATCCGTTCCGGTACAGCGGGCCAGTGCTTCCACGATGGCTATGGACGTTATCTTGGCACCCAGGAAGTCACAGGCAAACGGAATGTTGCGCCGGGCCGCCGCGTGCAATCTGGCCATGGCATCGGCCGAAGGTTGCCCCCGGTGGTGCTGGAAGAGGTGCGCCGGGTCCAGGCTGCGCAGAAAGCCGTCCATGCGGGTCAGACCGCTGCGGTACTCCTGCAGGGTGTACACGCCGGCGACGGCCAGTGGTGCGTTGGACTCTTCGATCAGCAGCCAGGTGTTCGACAGGAACAGGCCGGGGTCGGCCTCGGCAAAACTGCTGACATCGCGGTTGGCCAGTTCCACGGCGTCGGCAACCACCTGGTTCACGTAAGCCTGGACCGACGGGGCATCGTGGTCCTGGCAGCGGCTGCGGTATTGCTGCTCCACGCGCGCTGCCAGCCGGTCTGCGGGCAGCCGCCCTTGTGCATCGGGCTGGCGAAACGGGATGGTGGCTTCAATGCAGGCCACGATGGCAATCAGGTCGGCCATGCCCACGTACGGTTGCAGCAGGCGGGCTGCCACCACGGCGCTGAGGAATTCGTTCAAACCACCATAGAGTGGCAGCGCCTGGCCTGGAGCCAAATCGAACAGGGCGGTGCACAGAGTCAGGGGAGCATCGTCGGGCGCAACGGGTCGCAGCACCAGCGTGCCCTCGGTCACGCGCACCACGGCATGCAGCATTTCGTCTGTGTGCAAGGGGAACCCGGCATCCAGCTGGTAGTACACCAGGTCGTGAAAAAGGGCTGCCAGCACCTGGCGCGGACGCATGCCTTCGCACATGTGGAACACATGGCCGGTCGTGTGGTATGCCCGTGTCTTGGACTCCATCGCGTGGTGGATCAGCATTGCCAGCCGCTCCGTTTCAGCCATGCTGATATCGACCGCCAGGGCCCTGAACGCGGTATCAAAAACAGTGATCAGACGGTTGATGGTGGATACGGCCACGCCGGTTGTCTCCTTTGAATAGTCCCTGTGCGAGCCACGGCTTGTGCCGGCAGGAATGCTGCAAAATGGACGCTCCAATATAGCCGCCGCCCACCGTCCCCGATCCCCATGCTAATGAAGTTCTTGCGCACGCTGATTCCGGGCATGGGGCCGTCACACGCAACCACTGACTTTCACCTGACCAGCGATGCCTTCGCGCGCCAGGCCATGATGCAGGCGGCGCAAATGCTGGCAGCGCCATCGGCGCTGATGCCCATCAGCCTGGAAGAGGCCCAGGTGGTGGTGCGCTACATGCGTCCCTTGCAGGTAGCGCAGGGCACAGTCTTCATTCGCGAAGGCGACGAGCACAACACGGGCTTTCTGGTGCTGGTGCTGGATGGCGAGGTGACCGTGGAGACCATTGTCGTGAGTCGCGTCTCTCCCATCACCGTGACCGTTCTGGGGCCGGGCAGCATGCACGGCGATCTGGGGCTGATCGATGGGCTGCCCCGCTCGGCGTCCTGCACCGCCAGCACCGACCTGCAGTGCGCGGTGCTCACGCGCGAGAGCATTGTTCGCCTGCTCGAGGCGCACCCGAAGATCTGCGCCAAACTGATGATTGCCATTTCCATGCGCGTGGGGGAGCGTTTGCGGGACAACACCAGCAAACTGCGAAAGTACGTGCAGCTGACCCGGGCGATGCAGGAAGAAATCGACTTTCTCATGCCCCGTTGACGCCCATGCACCAGCCGTGACATGACTCCGACCGACCAACCAACCAACAGCCGCCTGGTCGGCGCCATGGCGCATGCGTGGGGATTGGCGCTGGTGCTGGCCGTCGCCCTGGGTGCCCTGGTGCTGTGGCTGCTGGACCCGATTGCACTGCAAAGCCTGCGTCTGGCGCAGTTTGACCAATTTCAACGCTGGCATTTGCGGACCTACACGGAGGTGGCAGTGCGGGTGGTGGATATCGATGAGGCCTCGCTCAAGGCCCATGGCCAGTGGCCCTGGCCACGTACCCGGGTTGCCGAGCTGGTCGAGCGCTTGCACGCCAACGGCGCGGCAGCCATCGTGTTCGATGTGCTGCTGGCCGAGCCCGATGCCACGGCACCCGCCGCCATGGCGCGGCTCTGGCAGTCGCCACCCCTTTCTGCCCTGCTGGAGCGCCTGCCGGACCCCGATGCGGAGTTGGCCCGGCGCATGGCCGACAAGCCGGTGGTGCTGGGCAGCAACCTGTTGCGCGGCTCCCCGTCAGCCAACGCCGTTTCCATGCCTGCGGAGTCCATGCCCGCGCTCCCCTATCGGGTGGTCCGTGCCGGCGATGGTAACGCGGTGGGCTGGCTGCAGGGGTTTGACGCAGTGGACTGGCCTCTGCCGGTTTTGATGGCGTCCGCCAGCGGAGTCGGTGCGCTCAACACCGCGCCCGACAGTGATGGCGTGGTGCGTCGTGTGCCCTTGCTCATGCGCCAGGGTGCGCAGATCGTGCCCAGCCTGGCAGCCGAGGCTCTGCGGGTGGCCCAGGGCGCGCGCAACCATGTGGTGCGCAGCCAGGCAGGGGGCGTGCAGGATGTGCGCATTGGCAGCCTCACCGTGCCGACCAACGCCCAGGGCGAAGTCTGGTTGCACTACACGCAGGACCAGCCTGGCCGGTGGATCTCCGCTCGCCATGTGCTGGACGGGACTGCCGCACCGCAGCAACTGCAGGGCCATATCGTGCTGGTCGGCAGTTCGGCGGCTGGCCTGATGGACTTGCGTGCCAACCCCCTGGGCCAGTCCATGTCCGGTGTTTTGGCCCATGCGCTGGCACTGGAGCAAATGCTGGCGGGCTACCACCTGCAACGCCCTGCGTGGGCGGGTGCACTGGAGGCTCTGGTGCTGGTGCTGGGCACCCTGGGGGTGGGGCTGGTTGCGCTGGCTGCATCCGTGCGCCGGGCAGCCCTGTTGCTGGCCTTGGCCGTGGCTGCTGCTGGCGCGGGTGCCTGGTATGCCTTCACCGTCGAACAGCTGCTGCTTGACGCCATCAACCCGGCTGTTGCCATGGTGCTGGTCTTTGGCCTGGCCAGTGGGTTTCACCACCGGGTGGCCGAGCGGCAGCAGCGCTGGTTGCGCACGGCGTTTTCTCGTTATGTGTCGCCCAACCGGGTGGCGCACCTGGTGGCCCATCCGGAGCAATTGCACCTGGGCGGCCAGCGCCAGGTCTGCAGTTTTGTGTTCACCGATCTGGTGGGATTTACCCCCATGATGGAAGCCATCGATCCGGCCCAGGTGGTCACCCTGCTCAACGACTACCTGGAGGCCATGCTGGTCATTGTTTTCAAGTTTGAGGGAACGCTTGACCGGTTTGTGGGCGACGCCATGGTGGTGCTGTTTTCGGCACCCGTGCCGCAACCCGAGCACCGCCAGCGCGCGCTGGACTGCGCACTGGAGATGGATGTCTTTGCCACGGCCTATGCCAGGCGCCTGCAGGCCCGGGGCATTCCATGGGGTCTGACCCGTATTGGTGTTCACAGCGGTGAGGTGATTGTGGGCAACTTCGGTGGCAAGACGCTGTTTGACTACCGTGCCTTGGGTGACCCGATCAACACCGCTGCGCGGCTGGAAACCGTCAACAAGCACCTGGGCACCCGGGTGTGTGTATCAAAAGACATTCTGGACGGCTGCAAAGGCGTTGCGGTGCGCGCCGTGGGGCGCCTGATGCTCAAGGGCAAAAGCCATCCGTTACAGGTCTACACGCCCCTGGCCGCGTTGGACACCGCAGCCTGCGCGCCCGAGGCGGACTACGCCGCCGCGCTGGCACAGCTGCAACCCGGTGAGGCTCAGGACGCCCGCGCCTCCCGCGTGGCCTTCGAGTGGCTTGCCCGTCAGTACCCCAACGACCCGCTAGTGGCCCTGCACCTGCAGCGCCTGTGCCAGGGCGCCACGGATGAACTGATCGTGATGGCGGACAAGTAGGACCCGCGCACGCAGCATCTTCAGCGCAGCGTGATCTCCACCCGTCGGTTACGGGGCTCCGGCGTTTCGTCGGGCGTGGGTACCAGCAGGTTGCGTTCGCCGTGCGACTCGATGGCCATCACGGCATCGCCGAGGCCCAATGCACGCAGCCGCTCCGCGATCGCGGTGGCGCGCTTGAAGGCCAGGCCCTCATTGGCGTTGGCGGCACCCTGGGTGTCGGAGTGCCCGATCACGGACATGTCCAGCGATTGGCGGGCGAGGGCGCGCTCCACAATGCGCGTCAGCAGGGCCTTGGATTCGACGGTCAGCTCCGAGCCGCCGGTTTCAAAGTAAAGCAAGAACTGTTCAGGCAATTCCGGGCGCGCGGCCATGGCTGCGCCAAAATCGCGCTGCAATTGTTCCGCGCTCACGTCAAAGGGCGGTTTGCTGCCGTCCAGCCATGCACCTTGTCGCGCTGTGGTGAGGGTTTGCTCACCACGCTGGCCCTGCACCACCACCTTGCCAAGGTGGCCATCGGGTCCAGGCAGCAGGGTGACATAGGACTGTGGAGGAGGCGGGGGCGGTGGGGGGGCTGCGCAAGCGCCCACAAGCGCCACAGCCACGGTAGCCAGAGTCAGACGGCCTGCACTGCATGCCCTGTTGCGGAGTGCGTTCATTGCGCTTCCTCCACGCGGGCGACGAACTGGGTTCCGCGCACGCCAATGATGCCGGTGGGTGTCTTGACGCTCACGGCTTCGGGCCGGAGCTTGGCAATCACGCCGGACACGTAGTTCAGGCTGCCCTTGGCCAGGCTGGTGCCCAGCTTGAGCTCGCCTTGGGCCGGCGCGTAGAGGTATTCGTCCACGGTCAGTTCGGTGTCGGGGCCGAAGGACATCAGGGTGTTGTCCTTGAAGGTGACACCCAGCGATGCCTGGGCGAGCGTCTTGAGCTGGCTGCCGACGTGAACCGGCGTGCCGGGAGCCGCCGCCACGCGCCGCCCGGCGGTTGTCACCCAGGCCTGGCCGCTGACCGTCTTGACATAGCCCACGGGTGCGGTTTGCGCGCAGGCGACGGTAGAAGAAAGGCCGATCAGAATCCCCGTCGCTAGCGCGCACAGGGGGCTGTATTTGTGCTTCACGGAAATAGGTACTCCAAAGTGGTGGTCGTCTTCAGGCCATGGAAGCCAAGTGTCGCACGGCTCGGGTATTCCCCAGTTGTGCCCGATGGATGCCTTGGAGACACTGGCGCACCCAAAAGTTGAACCCGGATTCAAGGAGACACCCATGCGTTTAGTGAAACCCCTGCTGGTCCTGTTGCTCGGCATCGCCGGTGGTGTCTACGCCACCAACTACTCCCTGTGGATCAACGGGCGCTCCAGCACGGCGCAACCGGGCAACCATGCCGACTTCACCTACTGGGGCCCGGCCACGACGGCTGCAGGGGTCAACAAGAAGTCGGTCAACTGGGACGGTTTCAACCGTATCTCCGACCAGAACTACCGCATCCGCGACGCGCTGGACTGCTACTGCACCGGCACCAACTGGTGCTACATCGCCGCCCACAGCGCGGGCAATCTGCAGATTGGCTATGCGTTGTCGATGTACGGTGGCTCGGCCCGCAGCAAGAAGAACGCCACGCCCAATGCGTCCGGCGTGTGTGGCAATACCGATGGCAGCACGCAAACCGGCTGGAACATCAAATGGGTGGACGTGGCCGCCGGTGCCGGTGGCGGCAGCGAACTGGCCAACGTGGGCAGCTGGGCCGTGTCCGATCCGCTCACGTCCGACCTGAAAACCGCCACCGCCCGTGCGTTGTACGACCACAACCAGACCCGCTCCAAGTGGTTCTACATGTATGCCGGCTCCAAGGGCACGCTGTACTCTGCCGTGCTGCCCGGGCAGGATGACGAGGCCGTGGCCTACCACTCCGCCGGTGGCGTGTCGGGCAGCGGCGGTGCGGGTTTCTGCAATCCGTCCGACTGGTTCTGCAATGACCTGACCCTGGGTACGGCAGCCAACGAAGGCGGCAAGGCCAAGTGGAGCTACCACACGGTGGCCTTCCGCGACGACACCGAATCCTTCAACCACTACACCAACGGCAACTGGGGTGGCGTGGTGTCCAAGGTGCGCGCCGACATGGCGGCCAACGCGAACTGATGCGCTTGAATGCTGGTTTGCGCGGGAGTCGTTGAAGCGTGAACCGGCGTCGGGTTATCTGGCTGGGCGGCATGGTGGTGACACTGGGCGCGCTGGGCTGGTACTTGTGGGGCGTTGACTCTGCGGCGAACTCGGCGGACACGCAGGGTTTGCCGGCCGCGTCGGTGCGTGGCAGCACCGCACCGGACAACCCGCTGTCGGGTGCCAGCGGCGGCCAGTCCGCGGGCGCGCCCTACAGCCCCGCCGGCCTGCAGTCCCGCCAGGAGCAATTGACCCTGTGGCGCGGCCGCCATGAGCGTGCCGAACAGATCTATGCCAGCTACCGCGATGCCACCCGTTACCCCTACGACTCGCGCCCGATTGCCGAGCACCCGGACCAGGTTCGCCCGTTTGCCCCCATCGCCGAAGAGCTGGCTCTGCGCAGCGCCAATGGTGAAGCGGTCAAGGGCATACGCCTGCGCACCACGCAGGAACGGGTGTTCCTGAGCGGCGCGGAGAGCGTCAAGTACACGATTGCCGCAGTGGACGACAGCGGCAAGCCCCTGCCGCTGATCATCCGCAATGCGTCGGCCCAGTCCATTCCCGATTCGCGCACACCGATCAAGGTGGTGCAGACCGCAGTGGCGTTCTCGGACGATGGCGCAGCCGCCGATGACAGGGCGGGTGATGGCGTCTACTCCGCGCGGCTGACGCCCGCCACCCAGGGCTTTGCCGCCTACGCCGGCACCATCCGGCTGCTGGCCGAGGTGGCCAGCGATGCGCAGCAGGGCGTGGCCCATTTTGATGTGGTCTACACCCCCGATGTGCCCGCAACCTGGGCCGGCGTGCGCGAGGCGCTGGAGGCCGGCTCGCTGAACTTCTACCTCAAGGCCAACGTGCGCCAGGCCGGGCGTTATGTGGTCAGCGCCCGCGTCGATGACGCCAATGGTGTGCCGTTTGCGCTGCTGCAGTTCAATGACGAGGTGGCCGCGGGCAGCCGGGAATTCCGGTTGCAGGTGTTTGGCGCGCTGGTGCTGGACAAGAACCCGGCCTTTCCGCTGCGCTTGCGCGATGTGGATGGCTTCCTGCTGATTCCCGACAAGTTCCCGGACCGCTTCACCATGGCACGCCAGGCCGGCGTCGTCCACACCAGCGCCCGCTATGCGCGCGACCGTTTCTCGTCGGCCGAGTGGACCAGCGAGGAGCGCACGCGCTACCTCACGGAATACGGCAAGGATGCCGAAACCGCACGGCGCCAGGTTGAGGACTTATCGGGCAAGTGACGCGCCGGCAGGATCGTCGAATGGAGAGGGACCTAGGTCCCTGTCAAATAAAAGTGCATGGACCGCCATCTACCATGGCAGCTGACTTCACTGGCGCGTCTTCTTGTTGGGCGTTGTCGAGGGTGAAGTCTCCTCGCGATTGGAACCATGGCCCAAGAACCCTCCGTCACAAATCCTGCAGCAGGTGTGCGCCGCCTATGGCTGGCCGTATTGGGGCTGGTTCTTGTGGCGCTCGCGGGCTGCCAGCTGCAGTTCGCGCAGGACAGTGACTGGGAGACCCGCCTCTATGTCGTGACCGCCGGCGCTGGGCAATTCGCGGCAACGGCGGAGCCCGGGGTCTACACCCTGACCACACGGCATGTGTCCGATCGGGTGGCGTGGTTTGCCGACCTGCCTCTGCGCCAGTCCGGCAACATGACCTTTGCCGCGTTCATGGCGGAGATCTGGCCCGCCTACTTCACCCTCTACCAACCGACTGCCAGCGTGGGCGTGCGCTCGGCCGATGGGATCTGGAGCATTCTGCCGGCCCAGGCGCAACGCGCGACCCACGATGCAGCAGCGGGCACGCTGACCTGGACCTTGCGCCTGGAAGGCATACCGGATTTCGGCGTGCAGACTGGCGTTCTGGTGTATCTGGATGACGAGGGCGCACGGGGCAAGGGCCTGGCCGGCTATGTTGACAGCTATGTCTTCAGCCATGCTGCCGCCCAGGCCCGTTTCGAGCCCTTGGCGGACAGCGGGGACCATGTGCTCACGCTCGCCCATCCGCTGCCCAGCCTGTTGATGACGACAGTGGCACCGAAATACGCTTCGACATTGGTGACCGTGGATGACTTCGTGCACCGTGTGTGGCCGGCCGGCTTTGCCATGGGGTCGCCCAATGCAGCCGTCAGCATGGAGGGACCAGACGGCCGCATGGTCACCCACACGGTGACGCTGTCCGAGCCCCGCTGGGACGCGGCCAGTGACACCCTGCGCTTCCGAGCCCGGTCGCTGGCTGGTATGCCCCCGGATTTTGCCGGCCCAGCCATCCTCTACATCGACTCGTACGACGAGCGGGAGGACACCACGATCTACACCGTGGTGGTCAACCATGAGGAGCAGTATTCGATCTGGCCGGCCCATCGGGAATTCCCCTTGGGCTGGAGGTCCGCCGGCTTCAGCGGCCTCAAGGACAAGTGCCTGGAGTACATCGAGAAAGTGTGGACGGACATGCGCCCGCTCTCCCTGCGCAAGAAGATGGAAGAAATGGAGCGCGAGCGAAGACTGCGCGGGGACGGCATCTAGTTGCGACGGGTGCCCAACGCTGGCTTTGAACGGATGGTGTTAACTGAGAAGAGGAAATCTTGAGAATGCATTGCAAAACCTACCCGGCCCTGTCGGCCATCGTGATCGGATGTCTGGCGGCCAACGGCCAGGCGGCAACGGCCATCCCGCTGGCTGCCGGCAACCAGAAGAAGCTGTCGCAGATCCTTGCAGCAGCTGCTCCGGCCAAGGTAGCCGCATCCGCACGGGTGAAGGCCAATGCGGTGCGTCCGCTGATCCCGCTGGCCTCCAACACCGCCGGCATGTGCAGTGCCAGCCTGGCTGCCGCCGGCAACGGACGCAAGCTGTGGGCCATCTACATGATTGGCGCAGACCTGGAAAGCCGCAGTGCCTTTGGTACTGAAAATCTGCAGCAACTGGTCGCGGGCTGGCAGCAGCTGGCCGCCAGGGACAACGTCGATGTGGTGCTCGCCTTCGGCGGCGCCGAGAAAGACGGATGGCGCGGCATCAAATACGCCAACATGGCGCAGATCGTTGCCGACTCTGCCGATGGCATCTTCGGCAATGCCAGCGACTACCTGTACAGCGACGCACAGACCGACATGGGGAAGCAGGCGACCCTGGAAGCCTTTCTCACCTACGTCAATGACCGGTATGGCCAGGGCAGCCGCAGGTTTCTGTCATTCTGGGACCATGGCAGCTCCTACAACAGTGAGCCGGGCATCGGCTCGGACGAGACCACCGGGACCGTTCTCGGCGTGAACGAGATCAACAACGCCATGGCACGGACTGCCTCGTGCTACCACCTGATCGGCTACGACGCGTGCCTGATGGCCACCATGGAAAGCGCCGTGGCCATGCAGGACTTCGGGCAATACCTGGTTGCCTCCGAAGAACTGGAGCCAGGCCACGGCTGGAATTACGCCCATGTGCTGGACGCACTGGCCAACCAGTCCACGAACCTGGGCGTGGGCCGCGCCATGGTTGACAGCTTCGTCAACAACGCCAACTATGCGAAGCCGGAGTCGGGCAAGACCTTGTCGGTGCTGGACCTGTCCCAGGTGCGCAACACCATCCAGACGCTGGACGTGGTTGGCCCCCAGCTGGCATCCAGCATGAACAGCGGCAGTGAGCAGGCGGTGATCCGCGCCTTCTACAACGTGCAGCAATACGGTGCCAACCTGACCGTGGACTCCTCGGTGATCCCGGCACATGCCAGCTTCGACCTCAAGGACCTGCTGTCGCTGGTTTCCACCCGGTCCCAGAACGCCGCGCTGAACCAGGGCATTGCTGACGCCTCGGCCGCCATCACCCGGCTGGTGGCCTATACCGGCAATGATGGCTCGCGCCCCTATTCCACCGGCGTTGCCATCGCACCGCTGGACATGAAGGTGACCCATGCGGCCGAGCAGGTCAACGCGGGGCTGATCAACGCGGGCTGGGGCCAGGCCATCAACGCATTCCATGCGCTGAAGCAGCGCGCCAGCGCACCGGTTGCGGGCGCCGTGCACACTGCGCTGGCGGGCTCAGGGCTGCGCTATCTCTCGGCACGCGATGGCTCGGTGGACACCGCCACAGCGGCGGATTTGGCGGCGGAGCAGGGTGCCGTGGCCTCGTTCACCTCGCCCTATCTGGCCGAGGTGCGTGGCAGCATTGGCGCCGTCACCAGTGATGGCGGGCTGATTGTCCTGGGCGAGCAACCTGCCTATGAGACCGACGGTGGAAGCTATTTCTACCCGCAATGGAACGGGCAGGGGCCGGCACTGGTGAGTAGCGCCGATACGGTCTACATCCCGCTGTTCATCTCGCAGGTGGCAAATTCCGGACTGGCCCTGAATACGGTGGTCACACTCGAACGTCCCGGTATCGCGGAGCCACTGCTGGGGCTGCTGATGGCGCAAAGTTCGGGCGGTTCGTTCGACTACACCATCAAGTCGATCGAGCAGGCGGGCTCGGGCGTGGTTCTGGGCAGCGTGGACGAATCGGTTCGCGCAGGCGACACCCTGACGGTCTACACCCTGAAGCTCAAGCCCAACGGGGGCTCCGAGGTGATCGTCCTGAGCAAGCACACATTTGCCGCCACACCCACACTGGGTGAGGTCCCACTCACCCATGGCAACTACGGTTACACCCTGACCGGCTACAGCGTGGGCGACGTGCCGGGCATGGCAGCGATCCAGTCCGTCGCAGTGGAGGACCGCCTGCTGAACTGGGGTGCGGCGACCTACCCCGGTTTCCACCTGGGCACCAACTCCCGCCTGCTCCATGGCTACTACAGCCGCTGCAACGCCAATCAGAGCATTTGCGCCGGAGCGAAGGATGGCTACGGCTGGTACTACGACGGCTCCACCATCCAGAACCTGGGAACCCTCGACAGCCTGCTGCCGCAAGCGCGGGCAGCGGGGTTCTAATGACTCAACGAGCGAATCACTTTGGAGGGAATGCGATGGTGCGCAAGCAAGCATGGAATGTGATGGGTAGCCTGGTACTGGCCTGCGCCCTGCTGCCGGCAATGGGCGTGCTGGCGGCAACGCCAGCGCCTTCATTGTGTGAGGCCTCTGAGGTGGTCGTCCTGACCTGTGAACTCAAGGGCTCCAGGAAGATGCTGTCCCTGTGCGCTGGGGCCAATTTCCCGGCGCCCGGCGCATCGCTGCAATACCGGTTTGGTGCGCCCGGCAAGGTTGAGTTGCGCTACCCCGAGGGCCATCCCGATGCCCGCAAGGCGTTCCTGTACAGCGCCACCGGATATTCCGGCGGCGGGGAAGTGCACATCCGGTTTGCCAACGGCGCCTACGACTACATCCTGTTTGAAAGAACGGTGCAGGTCGAATCCGGCGGCAAGCGCAAGCCGCAGTTTTCAGCCGGAGTGGTCGCGCGCAAGGCGCAAAAAGTGCTGTCGGTTCGAACCTGTGCACAGGGCAGTGCGCTGCAGCTTGACGTGGCCGATCAACTTCCAGCCGAAGAGTTTGAAACCATCGATGAGTTGCCTTGACGCACCCCATCCACAACCGATAACCATGCTTGAAAATTCTCAGAATAAAACGCTTCTGCTGATCGCGCTGGCTGGCCTCGCGTTCAGCGGCTGCGGCGGTGGCGGCGACACCCCGGACCTGTCCAAGGTGCTGCAGGAAAGCCAGCTCTACCACCCCATCAGCAACCCGACGGGTGCTGTTGAGCAGCCCGGCCAGACGGTCGTATTGGGGCTGGAGTTGAACGATAGTGACCTGCCCCCCCTGCCGAACGCCCCAAACAAAGGCGTGGAGGATCTGTGGTTCGAAGTCAAGGACGCACAGGCGATGCAATTCACGCTGGACGCGGGCACGCAGGCACCCGTTGACCGGGTGGAAATCCGGGATGCTGGCAACACCGTGTTGGCCACCCTCTCGGCCGCAATGCCCGCGACCACGCTGGCACTGGACAAGGGTCAGTACCAGGCACTGGTGTATGCCAGCGCGGCGGCCACCGCGCCGGTGCCCGTGTTTGTGCATTACGGGGCTGGCGCCAGTGCAACCCAGGGTGCACAGGTGCCGGGGCGGGTGTGGGCTCAGGCGCAGTACACCATCAACGTGACGAATAACACCCAAGCTTCCAACATGTTTTTTTTCTTCCAATGCTTGCAGTGCAATATGCAGGGGCATTCACTTCCCGCGTGGAACCTGGCCTGGCGGGATTTCCACGGGAGCAGCTTCAGTGGCGCCAACCTTAGCGGGACCCAATTCAACTGGGCCGTTCTTCCCTATGTCAACTTCCAGGGCGCCAACCTCACCGGGGCGAATCTGACCGGCGCAAACCTCACCGGGGCCAATTTCTCCAATGCCGATCTCACCCATGCGATTTGGGTGGATGGCGTGCGGCGTTGCGCGCCGGGTTCCATAGGAGTCTGTCGATGACCGGGCCCTTTCATCTGCTGCTCGTCCTGACTTGCCTCATGCTCAGCGCCTGTGGCGGTGGCGGCGACACCTTGGACCCGTCCAAGGTGCTCCAGGAGAGCCAGCTCTACCATCCCGTCAGCAATCCGGCGGGTGCTTTCGAGCAACTCGGCCAAACTGCCGTTCTGGGGCTGGAGGCCGATGACAGTGATTTGCCGCCGTCGTCCGACGCCTCCCAAAAAGGTGTCGAGAACCTGTGGTTTGAGGTCAAGGACTCCCAAAGCGTGCAGTTCGCGCTGGACGCCGACACGCTGGCGGCCATCGACCGGGTGGAGATTCGCGACCAGGGCAACACATTGCTGGCAACCGTCAGGGCCGCCAGCCCCGGCATCACGCTGAACCTTGCGCCGGGCCGGTACCAGGCGCAGATGTATGCCCACGCGGCGAGCACCACGCCGGTGCCGGTTTTTGCACAGTATGCAGCCGTGCAAGACGTTGGAAAGGCGCAGTCGCAGGCCGCGACGGCATCGGATCGGGTGCGGCCGCAGTATGACTTCTTCTCTGCCGTTGGCATGTTCTTTGGCGTATCGTGCAAAGGGTGCGATTTGAAGGGCGTTGCGCTTCCAGGCTGGAACTTTTCCGGGCGGGATTTTTCGGGTGCAGACCTGGAAGGCGCCAACCTCAGTGGGGTCAACCTGACCGGGGCCCTGCTCTATGGGGCTAACCTTTCTGGTGTCAATTTCACCAAGGCAGACCTCAGCGGGGCCGATCTGCTCGGGGCCTATTTCAAAGGAGCCGACCTCACCGGCGCCAAACTGACCGGCGCTTGGTTCAGCAGTGCCAACTTCAGTTTCGCAACGTGGGTGGACGGCCGACGTTGCGGGAAGCAATCAATAGGTACCTGCAAATGACCGGTCCGCGCTGAATCACTCTGATCGCAGCGCCTCCACCGGGTCCAGCCGCGCCGCGCTGCGTGCCGGCAGCACGCCTGCAGCCAAGCCAATCGCAATCGCAATGCCCTCGGCCAGCACGACAAAGGTGAGGGGTGTGTGCACCGGTAGCGCCGGCACGGCCAGGTGAATGATCTGGGCCAGACCCACTCCGAGCAGCAGGCCGATCACACCGCCCAGGGCCGACAGCGCTACCGCCTCGCCCAGGAACAGGCCCAGGATGGTCCTGCGCGGTGCGCCCAGCGCCACCAGCAGGCCGATCTCACCGGTGCGCTCGCTCACGGCAATAGTCATGATGGTGACGATGCCCACGCCACCTACCAACAGCGAGATGCTGCCCAGCGCGCCCACCGCCATGGTCAGGATATCCAGGATGTTGGACAGCGTGCGCAGCATGTCTTCCTGGGTGGTGATGGTGAAGTCTTCGCGCCCGTGGCGTGCGTTCAGCCGGGTCTTGATGGCGGCCACCACTTGCGCCGCAGGAATGCCTTCTTCATAGGCCAGATCAATCTTCATCAGGCCGTCGCGGTTGTACAGTTCCAGCGCACGCGCGGTGGGGATGTAGGCGGCGTCGTCCAGATCCACACCCAGGAACTGGCCCTTGGCCTCCAGCACACCAATCACGCGGAACTGCAGGTTGCCCACCCGCACCCGTGCGCCCAGCGGGTTGGCACTGCCAAACAGTTCAGACTTGAGCTTGGAGCCCAGCACCACAAAGGCGCGGGCGTTTTCCAGCGCCTCGTCGGGCAGAAACTGTCCGGTCTTGACCTTGATGCTGTAGACCTTGAGCATGTCCGCGCCCACGCCGTTGACCGTGGTGCGGCGCAGGCGGCCGTTGGCACCGACCTCGGTGTTGCCCCACACCGTGGCCGTCATGCCGGTGACGTGGGGCAGGCTGCGCAGCACGCGTGCGTCGTCCAGCGTCAATGGCCGCACCGACGACGGAATGCCGGTCGGTGCCGGCCCCGAGGTCTTGACCTTGCCCGGCGAGATGCTGGCAATGTTGGTGCCGAACTGCGTGAACTCCGCCAGCACAAAACGGTGAATGCCCTCGCCAATGGAGGTGAGCAGGATCACCGAGGCAATGCCCACCGCAATGCCCAGCAGCGTAAGAAAACTGCGCAGCCGCTGCGCGGTGACGGCGCGCAGGGCGAGGCGGATGGCGTCAATGAACAGCATGCCGGCTACCGCTTCGACAAGGCCTGCACCGGGTCCAGCTGCGCAGCGCGGCGCGCCGGCATCACGCCAAACAGGATGCCGGTGACCAGGGCCGTGCCCAGACCGGCCAGCACGGCCCAGTCCGGCGGGTAGGCCGGGAAGGTGGGGTACAGCTGGCGGATCACTGCGGCGCCAATCTGGCCCAGCAAGTAGCCCACCAGCGCACCGGCCAGCGACAGCATAGTTGCCTCGGTCAGGAACACCATGCGGATGCCGCTACCGGTGGCGCCCAGGGCCTTTAGCAGGCCGATCTCCGAGGTGCGCTGTGTGACCGACACCAGCATCACGTTCATGACCAGAATGCCGGCCACCGCCAGGCTGATGGCGGCGATGCCGGCGACCCCCAGCGTGAGTGCGCCCAGCAGGCGGTCAAAGGTGGCCAGCACCGCGTCCTGCGTGATCACGGTCACGTCCTGCTCGCCCTCGTGGCGCACCTTGATGATCTCGGCCACCTGAGACTTGGCCGCTTCAATGGCATCGCGTCCATTGGCTTCGATCAGGATGCGAAACAGCGTGTTGCTGTTGAACATGGCCTGTGCGAGTGCCACGGGCACGAACACCAGTTCGTCGGTATTCATGCTCAGCCCCTGGCCGCTGGTGGCCATGATGCCAACCACGCGAAAGCGCCGGTCGCCAATGCGCACCAGTTGTCCCAGCGCAGGATTGTTGCCAAATATCTCGTCGCGCACCTTGGCGCCAATCACGGCCTCGCTGGCACCCCGGCGCCAGTCCCCCGCCGCCAGAAACCGCCCCTGTGCCAATTCCATGTGGCGCAACTCCACGTACTGGGAGGTTGTGCCTGCCACCATGACCTCGCGCAATTTGCCGCCGGCACTGATTTCGGATGTGCCCACGGCCAGGGGCGCTACCCGCGTCACTGCGCTGGCACGCTGCAACGCCTGCGCATCGTCAATCGTCAGATCGCGGGTGGTGTTGGTGATGGCGTTGCCGGGGCTGAAGCCACCGGTTTGCGAGCGTCCCGGCAACACGATGACCAGGTTGCTGCCCAGGCTTGAGAATTCGTTCATCACATAGCGTCGCGCGCCATCGCCCAGCGCGGTCAGGATCACCACGGCGGCCACGCCAATGGCCATGGCCAGTACCAAAAGCGAGGCACGCAGCGGGTTGCCGGTGGCGGCATCGCGCGCGAAGCGGATCAGGTCGGCGCTGCGCATGGTGGGGTGTTCGCGCCATCCGGCGCTTGTTGGCGCTGGTCGTGCTTCAGGGCGCCGTCTTCCATCAGCAACTGGCGGTGCGCACGGGCGCCCAGGGCGGCATCGTGGGTCACCATGATCAGGGTCACGCCCTGGGCATTCAGGCCCTCCAGCAGCCGAATCACCTCTTCACCGGTGGCACGGTCCAGGTTGCCGGTGGGCTCATCGGCCAGGATCATGGCGGGCTGCATGATGGTGGCACGTGCGATGGCCACGCGCTGGCGCTGCCCGCCCGAGAGCTCATCGGGCCGGTGGTCGGCGCGGTGCTCCAGGCCGTAGTCCTTGAGGGCCTGCTGCACCCGCCGCGCGCGCTCGGCGGGCGCCAGGCCGGCCAGCACCATGGGCAGGGCGATGTTCTCCGCAGCGGTCAGGCGCGGCACCAGATGGAAGCTCTGGAACACAAAGCCGATGCGCTGGCTGCGCACGCGGGCCTGTTCGTCGGGTGAGAGCGTCGTCACGTCGCGGCCTTCCAGGCGGTACAGGCCGGTGTTGGGGCTGTCCAGCAGGCCCAGCAGGTTCAAGAGCGTGGACTTGCCCGAACCGGATGGTCCCATCACCGCCACATACTCACCTGCGCGGATGGACAGGTTCAGGTTGCGCAGCGCATGCACCTCGGAGTCACCGAGGTGGAAGACCCGCTCAATGCCGGCCAGCTCGATTTGCGCGGGATTCATTTCTTGGCTTTGTCGTCAACCACATAGGCAGCGCCGGGCTTCACGCCTTCGCGCTCCAGCGAGGTCACCACCTTGTCACCGGCGGCCAGGCCTTCCAGCACCTCGGTGAATTCCCAGTTGGCCAAGCCAGGCTTGATTCTGCGCTCCTGCAGCGTGCCATCGGTGCCGGCCACCAGCACTCGCCCGCCTTCCTGCAGTGCCGACGTGGGCACGCGCACCACGTTGTCGCGCACGGCCAGCACCACTTCCACATCGGCGCTGTAGCCGACCAGCAGCTTGGGTGGGGTCTTGTCGGTGTCCAGCACCGCCTCGATGTCCACGGTGCGGGCCTGTTTTTCCACCGCCGACACATAGGGCGCCACGCGCTTGACCTTGCCGGGGAAGGATTGTTTGGGCAGGGCATCAAAGCTGATACGCACCATTTGTCCGGCGCTGATCTTGGGGGCGTCCACCTCGTCCATGGGTGCGCGCACATACAGGCAGGTGTCGTCGATCAGGTCGATGGCCGGTGGCGTGGGCACGCCCGGTGGCGACGGGGTGGAGTATTCACCGACCTCGCCGACGATCTTGGCCACGGTGCCGGCAAAGGGGGCGTACAGCACGGTGCGCTTTTGCTCGACCTGGGTGGCGCTGACGCGGGCCTGGGCCTGGTTGACATCGGCCTTGGCGGCATCGCAGCTGGCGCGGCGCGCCTGGGCCTCGGAGCGGGCCTGCTCGTCGCGCGAGCCGGACACGAAGCCCTGCTGGAAGAGTGCGGTCTGGCGCTTGGCTTCGGCCTCGGCATTGGCCGCGACGGTGCAGGCCTCCACCACGCGTTTGCGGGATGTCTCGACCTGCGCCTGGGCCAGCGTGCTCTGGGCCTGCTGGTCGTCGTTCCACAGCTTCATCAGCAACTGGCCTTTCTTGACCTGGTCGCCTTCCTTGACCGCCAGCACCTCGATGCGCCCGCCCATGGTGGCCGAGAGCTTGGTGCGCAGACAGGCTTCCACCGTGCCGGCGCGGGTGTTGGCGATGCTGGACTCGACCTTGCCCTGGTCAATGGTGGCGACCAGCACGGCGATGGGTTTGGGGCGCTTGGCCCACCAGATGGCGCCTCCCAGCAGGCAGAGGACAAGCAGGGCCAGTGCAATGCGGCGAATCAGCGAAGAGGACATGCGGGCAATTCCAGTCGTGGTGACTGCCCCATTCTAGGGGCCGTCACCCGGCAGGGCTTGACCTACCGCAAGTGCAGCAGGCCAGCCCGGTGCGCCGGCGCGCGCGGGAGTGGCTGGGAAATTGCTATAAAAATAGTAGCTTTCCAGTCAATATCCACGAGGGCTAGAGGCACATTTGGCTGAACTACATCAGGCTGGTTGTCTTGTCCAGCGCGATGGCCGCGTCCAGCGTTTCCAGCAGGGCCCTGCGCACCTTGAGCTTGGTGCCCTTGTGTGCGCCCATGTTGAGCTTCTTCAGTTGCTGGGCCACCTCGCGTGCGGTGCCCATCAGTTGTTCGGGCGCCACCACCTGGTCCAGGAAACCGGCGTTCAGAGCGCCCTGCGGTGTGAACATCTCGGCGTTGATGACCGAGCGCTGGAAGGCCGGGGTGGTCAGGCGGTCGCGCGCCAGGGTGATGCCCACGTGGTGCATGGTCATGCCGATCTTGACCTCGTTCAGGCCAATACTGAACGGGCCTTCCACGCCAATGCGGTAGTCAGCCGACAGCAGCACGAAGGCGCCCTTGGCCACCGCATGGCCGGGGCAGGCCACGATGATGGGGAAGGGGTGGGACAGCATGCGGCGCGCCAGCGTGGAGCCCTCGGCCACCAGGTTGATGGCGGCCTGCGGACCGGACGTCATCACCTTCAGGTCGTAGCCACCGCTCAGGATGCCGGGCTGGCCGGTGACGATGACCACCGCAGCATCGGCCTCTGCACGGTCCAGGCCGCGGTTGAAGTCGGCAATCAGTTCATGGGAAAAGGCGTTGACCTTGCCATTGTTCAGGGTCAGGGTGGCAATGCCGTCGTCCAGGCTGTAGGTGACAAGTTCGCTCATGGGGGTGTCCTGCAAAAATTCGAAAGAATCAGTCTAACCGTTGATGGCGGCCATGGCGTCCTGCAGGCGGCGTTCGGCGTCACCGGCGATACAGGTGGTGGGCAGGGCGGCGTCCTGCAGGCAACGCAGGATGCGCGCGTGCACCGTGGCCCGCATGGCCTCGCCGTCGCGCTGCAGGCCGTCGGCCACCCAGGGGATGTCCGGCTCCAGCAGCAGGGTGTGGGTGTAGCGGACGTGCAAGGCCAGGGCATGCGGGTATTGGGAGTCATCGCCAAACACGCAATCGCTGTAGACCGCGGTCAGCAGGGGTGCGGTGTCGCAGAACACCCAGGCGCGCTGTTGCTGGCGCGCTTGCTCCTGCGTGGCATCCTGCAGGCGCAGTTGCTCTTGCAGGATGCGTGCCTGCTCGGCGTGCAGTGGCGTGCGGCCCTGCGCGTGTGTGAACGCACGCAGGTACTCCGGCACCCACAGTCCGCCCATCCGCGCAGCCAGCGCCTGGGCCAGCGTGGTCTTGCCGGTGCACTCGGCACCGATCAGGCAGATGAGCTTTGGCTCAGAACTCAAATGTGACCTTTGCCCGCACGGTGCGCGGTGTGGAGGGGAACAGGTAGGTGCCGCCCCAGTACTGCGTGGGGGCCTCGCGCCAATAGCTGCGGTCGGTCAGGTTCTCCACGTTCAGGCTCCACTGCGTGAGCTTGCCGATCAGGCGGTTCTGGTAGCGCAGGCCGGCGTCCAGTTGCCAGGCGGCGGGCAGGGCCACGCTGCCATCGGCCGTCACGGTCTTGCCGCTCTCGGAGGTCAGCAGGCCGCTCACGGACAGGCCGGGCACGGCGGCAATCTTGTAGTCGGCAAACAGCGAGGCCTTGGTCTTGGGCACATTGGTCACCCGTTGGCCGATCAGGCTGGGGTCCACGGCGGCGGTGTAGGTGGCATCCAGCAGCGTCAGGCTGGCCTGCACGGACAGTTGCGTGTCCACTTGGCCCACGGCGCTCAGCTCCACGCCGCGGTGGCGTGCGGTCTTGCCTCCGGCCACGCGCAGCGGAATGCCGCCGGCCGTGGGCTGGTCATCGGCAAAGGGTTTGTCGATGCTGAAGGCCGCCGCCGACATGAGCAGGCGCGCATGCGCTTGCCACTTCACGCCCAGTTCTGTCTGCTCGCTCTTCAGCGCGGGCAGCACCTGGCCGGCGTTGACGAACTTGGTGGGGCGGTTCGGCACCGCTTCCAGTTCCACGCCCTGGCCCCAGGATGCGTACAGCATGGTGCTGGCCACCGGCGACCAGGACAGGCCGGCCCAGGGTGTGGTCACGGTCTGCTCGAAGCTGATGGCGCGCGAGCCATCGCTGCGCTCGCTGGAACGGGTCAGGCGGGTGGTGCGCAGGCCGACAAAGCTCTGCACCGTGGCCGCCAGATCGCTGACCAGCGAGGCCGATGCATCAATCGCCCGCTCGCGGCTGTTGGTATTGAGGTCCAGCGCCGTGCCGTCACCCGGCAGTGCAATGGGGCGGTTGATGTTGGTGGTGCCGGCCCAGTTGTAGGCCTGCGTGGGGTTGAGTTCGGTCTTGGCGTTGCGACCGCTCAAACCCAGGCTCACGCGGTGCTGCACGCCCAGGGCAGAGAGCTTGCCGCCCAGCTTGGCATCCCAGGCCCAGGTGTTGCGCTCCTCGTTCTCGCTGCGGTAGTCGTAGACGTCCACATCACCGTTGGCGCACAGGCCGGGGTAGAGGTAGGTGGGGCCGGTGCTGCAACCATCGGGGAAGGCCAGGCGGTCATGGATGGTGGTGCGCTGAAGCCCCAGGCCCAGGCGGGCCTGCCAGTCGGCGTTGATCTGGTGGTCCACGGCGAACTGGGCATTGGTCTCGGTGGCCTCAAACGGCTGGGACCAGCTCTGGTTGTTCAGGTTCAGGCGCGCGTAGTTGCTGGCCGGCAGCGTGTCGGCCACGCCATCGCCATTGGTGTCCAGCAGGCCCAGGCCGGGGACGGAGGGCTGCTTCTTGTGGTGGTATTCCAGGTCGGCGGAAATCTTGGTGCCGGGTGCCACTTGGGTGGCCAGCGTCATGCTGGCAAATTCGCGCTTGCCATCGGCCCGGTCAAAGACCGTGCGCAGGTCCTCGGCTGCCAGGTTGACGCGCACGCCCACGCCGCCCCAGGCGGTGTTGGCATCCATGTGCACCTTGCTGCCGCCATTGCCATCGGCGCCCAACGAAACGGTGGTGAAGGCATCGCGCTGCGGCGTCTTGGTCACAAAGTTGACCAGACCACCGGGGGCCGACACGCCGGACTGCAAGCCGGCTACACCCTTGAGCACTTCCACGCGTTCCTTGTTCTCCATGGCGATGGGCGCGTAGTTGGAAACGGGCAGCCCGTTGCGCAGGAAGTTGGTGCCCGCATCCAGCAGGAAGCCGCGCACCGACAGGCCTTCGACGTAGCCGGTGGTGTTGTAGCTGTCGGCCAGCGAGGCGTCGAGCTTGATGGCCTGCGACAGGCTGCTGCTTGCCGTGGCCGCCAGCAGGTCCGCGCCCAGCACGGTGATGCTTTGCGGCGTTTTTGCCAGGGTCTGGCCCAGGCCGCCCACGTCGGCACGGTCTACGTCTAGCACGGGTGCGGCCTTGGCGGTCACGGTGACACCTTGCAGGCTTTGGGCGGGGGCAGCCGTCTGGGCCCAGGCGGGCGCAGCAAACAGCAGGGCCAGCGCGGCTGCGCTGGGAGTCAATTTCAGATTCAGACGGGGTGCCATCGAGTTTTCCTTTGTTTCGACGGCAGGGGGGTGCAGACATGCGGCAGAGCGCCCGGCGAACGGGGGCAGCGGCATTTCCATCACGCTTCCCTGCGCAAGTATTACCTTGATCAAGTTCCAGGGTGTTATCTCAGCCGACCGCCTCACGATGGTCAGCACCCCTAGCGTTTACGGGCCAACAACAGCAGTTGTCGACCCGGTAAAATGATTGTAACTGGCGCCAACCACACAGGCTCCGCTGACTGCTCTGCCGGAGACTCCAGTACCGCCCGATGTGACGCTCATTGCTGTTCCTTCTCTTTAAGAGCCTTACGTTGGGTCGGGTTGTAGGAGTAGGTTTGCAAATACTCCACCGTGATTCGCACAATAGGCTTACCCTGGCCGTCGGTATACGTGTCGGTGAAATCGGCATCCAATGGGTCGGTCATGTGAAGACCGGTTAGGACTGCATAGCCAAGACAACGAATTCCTCCGTAACTTGGTTGCAGATAATCTTCCCTCAATCGAATTGGGCGAATACGTAGAGCAAGGCTGTCGGAGGTCTCGGTAAACCAACGGTGTCTATCTGAGAACCTCTGACAGTTTTCAGGGATTTCGGCATAGTAGGGCGAGTGCACGGCAGGCAACCCACCCATTTTGCTATGCCACTCCAACCTGAAAAACTGCCATACATACCAGACGAAACCCACTACCAGACACAACGTCAGCCAATTACGGATCTGCCGAAAGGTGATGGTGGTATCCCACATAGACGGTCTTGGTGCCGTCTGCGGCGCTGGGAAAGTCTCATTTAGTGGATTTGGCGTATCGGTCATTTCGTCTCGTTTTCTATGTATATGAAGCGCGACCCCAACCTCGGGCTCAGGTCCGGTCGATCTTCCACTCCAGCGCGACCGAGGTCGTGGTCTTCACCACGCCATCAAAGTTGCCCATCTCGTCCAGCAGCGTGTTCATGCGCAGCGCGGACTCGGCCCGCAGCAGTACCACGTAATCAAACTCTCCACTCACCGCGCAGAGTTGCCGCACCTCGGGCATGCGCTCCAGCTTGCGCACCACGTCGCGCCCGGCCTTGGGCTGCACGGTGATGCCGACAAAGGCCTGCAGGCCGTGGTCCAGCACATCCTGGCCCAGGCGCACGGTGTAGCCGGCAATCACGCCCTCGCGCTCCAGGCGTGACAGGCGCGCCAACACGGTGGTGCGCGCCGTGCCCAACTGGCGCGCCAGATCGGCGGTGGAGGCGCGGGCATTGGCCTGCAGCAGGGCCAGCAGGTCACGGTCCAGCTGGTCGCGCGGGCCGGCACTGTGTGCAGGCGCTGCGGCCTTGGTGGTGGTGCTCTTCTTGGGGCGTGTGGTGGTGGCCATATGGTCGATTTGAATGCTGTTTCTGACGAATTGTCATTTATTCAATCTATTTCGTCAAAACGACTTCCCATTGTGTCTGAACCCGCACCTAGACTTGGTCCATACCAGTTACAACGAGGAGACGGTTCATGCGTGTTGTGTTGATGGGTGCCGGACATATCGGCCAGACGATTGCGACCCTGTTGTCGCGCAGTGGCGACTACGAGGTCAAGGTGGTGGACCGCAGTGCCGAGGCGCTGGCCAAGCTCTCGCACCTGCCACTGAAAGTGGTGGGCATGGACACGGCCGATGCCGCGGCCCTGCGTGCCGAACTGCGAGGCTATGACGCCGTCATCAACGCCTTGCCCTACCACCTGGCCACCATGGCCGCCACCCAGGCGCTGGAAGCCGGTTGCCACTACTTTGACCTGACAGAAGACGTGGCCGCCACGCGCGCCATCATGCGACTGGCCGAAGGTGCCAAGACCGCCTTCATGCCGCAGTGCGGCCTGGCGCCGGGCTTCATCGGCATCGTGGCCCACCACCTGAGCAAAAAGTTCACGCAGTTGCAAGAGGTCAAGATGCGCGTCGGCGCATTGCCGGCCTTCCCCACCAACTCGCTCAAATACAACCTGACCTGGAGCGTGGACGGGTTGATCAACGAATACTGCCACCCCTGCGAGGCCATCCGCAACGGCGAGATCATCGAGGTGCTGCCGCTGGAAGGCATGGAGCACTTCTCGCTGGATGGCACCGAGTACGAGGCCTTCAACACCTCCGGCGGCCTGGGCACGCTGTGCGAAACCCTGCAGGGCCGGGTGCAAAACCTGGACTACAAGACCGTGCGCTACCCCGGCCACCGCGACATCATGAAGATGCTGCTGCAGGAGCTGGGCATGCAGTTCGACCAGGAGAACCTGAAAGACATCCTGCGCAACGCCATCCCGCTGACCATGCAGGACGTGGTGCTGGTGTTTGTCACCGTCAGTGGCGAGCGCGACGGCCAGCTTGTGCAGGAGGTGTTCGCCCGCAAGATCTTTGCGGACCGCAACGAGGCCGCCCCTTTGAGCGCCATCCAGATCACCACCGCCGCCGGCATCTGCGCCGCGGTAGACCTGTTCCGTGAGGGGCATTTGCCCCAGTCCGGCTTCATCCGCCAGGAACAGATAGAGTTGCCCGCATTCCTGTCCAACCGCTTTGGCAGTGCCTACCAGCAGTCGCGCCAGGTTGAGTCCATTGGTTAATTTTTGCGGAGCCACCATGTCGACCCACACCGATTCCGTCAAGGCGTTTTTCACCGCGCTCAACGTGCCCGCCGCCGCCTACCTTGCTGGCAACCTGCCAACCCGTTCACCCATCGATGGCGCCACCTTGGCACTGGTCCACACCACGCCACTGGCCGAAGTCCCCAGCACCATTGCGCGCGCCCATGCCGCGCAGCAAGCCTGGCGCAGTGTGCCCGCACCCCAGCGCGGCGAGCTGGTTCGCCTGCTGGGCGAGATCCTGCGCACCCACAAGCAGGCGCTGGGCACGCTGGTGTCGCTGGAGGCCGGCAAGGTCTTATCCGAAGGCCTGGGCGAGGTGCAGGAGATGATTGACATCTGCGACTTTGCCGTCGGCCTGTCGCGCCAGCTCTATGGCCTGACGATTGCGTCCGAGCGCCCCGGCCACCGCATGATGGAAACCTGGCACCCGCTGGGCGTGGTCGGCGTCATCACCGCCTTCAACTTCCCCGTGGCGGTGTGGGCCTGGAACGCCGCGCTGGCCTTGGTCTGCGGCGACACCGTGATGTGGAAGCCATCGGAGAAGACACCGCTGTGCGCCCTCGCCGTGCAAGCCATTTTTGACCAAGCCTGCAAGCGCTTTGGCGCGGACCGCACGGCCGATCTCTCGCAACTGCTGATTGGCCACGCCGATGTCGGGCAGGCCCTGGTGGACCACCCGCAGGTGGCGCTGGTGTCGGCCACCGGCAGCACCCGCATGGGCCAGGCCGTGGGGCCACGCGTGGCGGCCCGGTTCGGCCGCAGCCTGCTGGAG
>JBAQDE010000025.1:0-54863 GCA_049294595.1 Rhodoferax sp.
GCGGTAGTCCATCACACTGTGCGCCACACCGGCCAGCGCGCACAGCGGCAGCAGCGTGGCCCACAGGGTCTTGTGCAGCACGCGGTTCAGAAAGCGGTTCTCTAAGAGTTTCATGGCGGATTGAAGGTTCAGCGGGTATGGCGGCCCATGGTCCAGGCGATGCCGGTGCAGACGGCGGCCAGCACCAGCAGGCCCACGGCGTCATGGCCCCAGCCTGGCAGGGGTGCGCTGGATGCCTGTGCGGCCACCAGTACGGTGTTGCGCAGCACATTGCCCAGCAGCACCAGCACGCCAACGACGGGCAGGCGCAGGAGGAAAGCGCGGTTGTCCCGGCCACTGGCCAGCGCCACCACGCAGGCGGTGAAGTAGCCCAACCACACCATCTGCACGCCGGAGCAGGGTGCATCCACGATGATGAGCTGGCCGTCCACCACCAGCGCGCTGCCGCTGCGCTCCACGGTATGGGCGAGCGACAGCAACCAGCGGCTGGCCTCGGCCGTGACCACCCGCAGCGGAAAACCGGCATAGAACTGCAGCGATGCCAGCAGCGGCAGCGACAGCACCGACAAACCCCACACCGGCGCGGTCGCCACCCGCGCCGGCAGGAAGGCGATCAGGCCGGCGGCGAGTGCCAGCACGCCCACCAGTGCCACCAGCAAATCCGGCAAATGGCCGTGCAGTGCCGTGGTCAGCACCGCGCCGGTCAGCGCAACCACCTGGAAACCCAGGCGCGGTGCGGCGCGCAGGCGCTGGCGTTGCTGCCACAGCAGCACGCCCAGAGCGGCCAGGGCCAGCACGCCCAGTGGGTCGTCAGAGCCATCGACCATGCGCTGGCCCATCCACCACCAAGTGGGCCACAGCGCGACGGTCAGCAGGGCCAGCCAGCGCCACTCCGGTGCAGTATCGATAGCGATGCCAAAGCGCACAAAGCGCGGCATCTGCAACAAGCGGGGCAGTGCCATGATCAACTCGTGAAGTGTTCGCTACGGGCACGGCGGCGGCGGGTGGCTAGCATGGCCAGCACCGACAGCGTCACCAGCATCGCGCCCCAGGTGGCGGGCTCGGGTGTGCTGGGCACTTCGGCACCCAGCGCAGTGTTCTCCACGCCCTGCGGCAGGGGGCTGGGCTGGTTCACGCTGGTGCTCTCTAGAGGCGCCAGATTGCGCACCACCTGGTCCACGGCCAGGAAGCTGGTGTATTGCGTGAGCAGGCTGTATTTCAGACCCAGCTCGGTGATGGCCTTGCTGAAGGCGTCCCCTCCCTCCAGGGACTCCTGGTCGCTCAGCGACGCAATGCGGTGGCGGGCCCACAAGTGGCGCAGGGCGGCAGTGTCGGTACCGCGGCTGGCGGTAACGTCCATGCTCAGTTGCAGGGGGCCGTTGGCGGCATTGCCTTCCAGGATCAGCTTGCCCTTGGCCTCGCCACGCCATTTGCCGAACACGATGACCGGGCGCTGGGCCAGCAGGTCGGGCAGGTTGCGGGGTTCCACGTCGTAGACATCCATGCCGTCAAAGCGCAGCTTCACATTGGTCAGCACCGGTGCATCAATCATCTTGCGAAAGCGGGTGGCCTCTGCCGCGGCCTCGGCGGGCTTGGTGATGATGAAGGGCTCACCCATGCCGGCGCGGGCCAGGCCTTCCATCAGGTGGCGGTTCACGCTGGAGCCGATGCCAAAGGAAAACACATTGGCCTTGGACAGGTTATTGCGCACCAGCTCAAAGGCCTCGCGCTCCACGGTCACATAACCATCGGTGACCACCACCACGCTGCGCGACACGTCGGCGGCCTTGGGCTCGGCGTAGACACGTTTGAGCGCCGGAATCAGCTCGGTGCCGCCCCCACCGCCCATCTGGTCGATGGTGCGGATCGCCTGTTCGATGTTGGCGCGGCTGGCGGGCACCGAGTGGGCATTCAGGAAGCGGTTGCTGCCTGAGAACAGCAGCACATTGAAAGTGTCGCTGGGGCGCAGGCCGCCAATCAGCTCGCGCAGCAGGGTCTTGGCCGTGTCCAGCGGAAAGCCATGCATGGAGCCGGAGATATCGACGACAAAGATGTAGTCGCGCGGGCTGATGGCGGTGGCCGGCGGCGCCTTGGGAGGCTCAACCATGGCGAGGAAGAAGTTCTCGTCCTGGCCCTTGTAGAGCATCACACCGCTTTCGATGGCGTCACCGGCCAGGCGGTAGTCCAGGATGAAGTCGCGGTTGTTGGCCGGCTCGGCGCCGGGCTTGAGCCCAATGACCGTGGTGCCGCCCTGTTCGCGGAAACTGTTGATGTCGTGCGAACTGGAGCGCACTTCCTTGACGGCGATGGGCGTGTTCAGCGTGACGTGGATGTCGAAGGCCGGCGCATCGGCGCTGCCGGGCGTTTGCTGGCCCTTGGGCAGATAGGGCTGCGCCACCCAGGTGGCGTTGGCCTGGCTGCTCTGCGGGCTGTTGTAGCGCGGGCCGACCACGGTCGGGAAGACGAACTGGTAGTTGCCCTCCGTGGGCACCAGCAGCTCGGTGTAGCGCAGCTCCACCTTCACGTCGTCGCCCGGCAGGATATTGGCCACGTTCATCTGGAACACATTGGGCAGGTGCTGTTCCAGCAGGGCGGCGGTCTTGCCTTCCTTCTTGGCAGCGTCGTATTCGATGCGGGCCTGCTGCTTCTCGCGGATCTTGGCGGTGATCAGCCGGTCGGCCAGTCGCACGTTCATGCCGTGTACCGCCGCGCGGGTGGAGCCGGGGAAGACGTACTTGGCCTCAATGGCGCGCTGGCCTTCGTTCTTGTAGGTCTGCACCACAGTCACGTCGGCAATCACGCCGCTCACGCGCACATCGACCCGGGTGGACTTGAGCGGTAGCTGGTCCACTGCGGGGTCATTGCTCTTGATGAAGAAATAGGGGCTCTCGGTCTTCAGGCGCGGGGCCGCATCACGGTCTTGCGCGCGGGCGGGTGTGTGGACCAGCGCCACGAAGCAGACGGCGGACAGGGTGGTGGTAGCCAGCCACAGCCAGCGCGAGAGACGCTCCGGTGCTGCGGACAAGGCGGGTTGGGTGGTGGCCAGGGCCATGGTTTCCTCCGATGGGCGTGCGTGATTGCACGGTGGAGGAAGCATCCCGCCGAGAGGAGAAGGCTGTTGGAAGCCCGCGGGGGGCTTTGTGAAGTTTGTGTGAAGTCTGCGTGAAAGACGTAACGGCGCGACGATTGTGCCGCGTAACTAAAGTCGCATGGGTGCGCTACAGATGAGCGCACAACCGACCCTTATGGGGCGAGAGGAGTCATTGGAGCTGTGGCTGCATGTGACTCTTCCAGGCTGAAAGCAGTCTATCGCAACCCGATGGCTGAGCGGCAGCAACCTCTGCACTCCGGACATACGGACGTCGACATGCGCTCGGCCATTTCTTGTTGACCGATGATGACCGCATGGCGTGGTCGGCACCTTCCGTGCGGGCTTTATGCGAAACTTCGTGTAAGTGCTCATTCGGTTTGCCTATTCGGCGATCAGCACCTTAACTAAGCGGAGTAGCGATGACGTTGCAACTAGAGTTCCAGTCCGTTCCTGACGACGTCGTTTTCGATGTCTTGAATCGGGACGCGGCGCTGTGGGTCGGAAATGACATCCTATCGACCGTAGGCTTCGACCTTCTGGCCCGCGTCGCTACGCTTCCGTGGAGTTCCGTACTCGTCGAACCTACGGCCGCCGATCTTCGGGCTGCCATAGTTGCCGACACCGACCAGGCCAATCCTCTTGTACGCACCCGTGGGTACGTGCATGTAATTGCGTCGGACCCAGCCGGCATCCCCCTCCCGCCGCGTTGCTTGCCGATCTACTTCCTAAACGGGGTGCAGGGCGCAACGGACAAGACCGAATCGGCCTCTCTGGGGCCTCTTGGGTCGCAGCGCAGGCGCCTCAACATGCTCGGAGCACTTCAGGCATCGGGAGTGAAGCGTGTTTTCTTCATCGGGGTTCCCGCCGAGGACGCGGTTGAACTCTTGGCCGAACTCTGGGAATCTGAATTTCGATGCTTCGCGAATATCGCGATAGCTCCAGACGCCCCCCTTCCGGATATGCCCGAGCCCCTTCGGGACTTGAAGACCCTGTCGTTTGTCCGACTTGAGTCAACGCGCGTCTTAGAAGCCCTCTCTGCGCGCGCGTCGTCTCTCATTCCCGACTCAATCTTGCTGATTCGGGTGCGCAATCCTGACGGAACTCTCAATGAGGTTGACATCTCAGATGCCGAGCTTGCGGAACGCCCGATCTCAGATCGATACGAACTGCTTCTGAGCAGGGACTTGCGATTGCTCACGCCTAGTGACCTTACACGTGAAGATCTGGACGCATTTTTCAGCCAGTCACGTACCAGTTGGCGACCTTACGCGGCAGACCTGCCTTGGGACCGCGAGGGAGCAAAGAAGCGAATCCTGCAGCATCTCCGCAGGCTCGAAAAATCCGGCGCAGATGGGGTCGAGCCCGTATATATCGTGTCGGAACCAGGCGCTGGCGGAACAACGACGGCTCGCGCGCTGGCCTTTGCGGCGGCGAAAGAAGGGTATCCGACTCTGGTCGCCAGAGATCATTTCTACGAGCCGTCCGCCACAGAGATTGTCAGCTTCATCAATCGCACACTGTTCGGCAAAGGCGAGCGCTCGGAAGACCTGCCGAAGTTACCCCCAATGCCGTGGTTGCTTGTCTTCGACACGGTGCATTGGTCTGGAAACGAGCTGGCGATCAACGCCTTTCTTGCAGAAGTTCGACGGTCTGGGCGATCAGTTCTTCTCGTGAAGGTCATCGAAGACGAGAAACCGTCGGGTCTTCCCAACGGCGAGGAGCTGTGCTATCTGAGCCATGAGCTCGAATTTTCCGAAGTCAAGAAGCTAGGCGATCACCTGAACCGCTTTTTGAGCGTCTTCGACAGGTCAAAGACAGACGCGCAGTGGCGCGCATTTTGGGAGGACCACAAACCGGATCTCGACGTACCCATCGCAGCGTTTTGGATCGCACTCGAGTTCTGGCTGCGAGGCCTGATCAGCATCGGCGAATCGGTCCAGTCTTGGCTAGCGCGCCAGTTCAACGGGTGCGAAATGCCGGACGATCTCCGAATTCGCGCTCTGCAGATCGCAGCCATGACTATGGAGCGACGAGCCGTCCCGGAACTGCTACTGCGTCCACTCGAGTCAAGGGAGCCGCTGTCGCTGATGCTAGAGGAGGTGAGACAGGCGATCCCTGCGCTGGCTTTGGTGCGACAACGCACGTCAATCGGCCGTCAATGGGCTTTGGCGCACGATGTGATCGGTCGCTACCTCATCACAGGAACGTACTACGACCGAGTACTTATGAAGCGACTGGGGCTGGATGGGCCGCAGAGCCCGGCAGAACTTCGGCTGGCGCTCATTGGCGAAATCACCAGTCAAGGAGAGCTAGGAACTGCCAGCTTCATTCCGTATGCCGTGCAGTTCGCGGTAAAAACTCTAAAGCTTGATGACTCCGGGAACGCGGAGTTCTATCCGCATTGGCGCACCGTGCTGAAACTTTTAGAGGCGTTTCCTGCTTCGGTTTCACGATCTAGCCGCACGTTCAACCACCACATAGCAATCTCGAGAAGGCGCGTTGCGCGCAGCGATCAGTTCGACAAGTCGCAGGAAGAGATGGGCGAACAACTTCGAAAGGCGATATTCGAGATCGAATACGCGCTGTACGAGCTCCCTGAGGCTGTGGGTGACGAGTCCAATTTGAACCTTCTAAACTCGCTTGCTCTCGCCTATCAAGATCTCGCCTCGTTCGCCGTGGTGACGAACGAACCTCCAGCAGTGATCACTCAACTTCGAGAGAAGGCATCGCAGGCCATTTTTGCCGCGCTGAAGGAGAACCCGTCGAATTCCTACGCTCTTGAGACCGCGGCAAAGGATTTGATTCAAAAAGCGCAGTTAAACATTCAAGAAAAGGTGGAATTCGCGTCGGAAGCACTTGGGTACGTGTTCCAGGCAAGCTCGCTCGATACCGTAGCTGATCGCCAATACCAGCTGGACAAGCTGTCGCAAACGGCAGTTTCCATGCTGCACGGAGAAGGTGCGCGACAAGCGATCGACCGATTGAAGGCATCGGCAAATCCGATGGGATTTCTCGCGGAAGCATGGATCGCGTTAACTCGAGGTGGGACAGAATTGAGCGGAGGCGACCGAGTGCATGCATCTGACGCGGCTGCAGCATTCGATACGCTGGCAGACGCACCACGGCATTGGCTGGTAGTTCGCACGCAGTACGACCTACTTTGCATATGCGCACCGAAAGACTTCGCGCGCCAACTGGAGCTCCTCGACGAGCTTGACCAAACGCCAGGCTATAGAAGCTCTTTTCAGCTGAGACTGGAGAGGGCAATCCTGTTGCACCTGGTAGGGCGCCACCCCGACGCGAACGCGGCATACAAGCGACTTCGCCAAGACACGTTCGAAAAGCGAACGGAGATCATCTTCGTGCCTGACCGGCTGCGCTGGTTTACCACTCCAGACGGTACAAATCGAGTTCTTTGCCGCGCTAAGGTTTTGGACAACTTCAAGTACCGGCCGCTGGCTAAAGTCACTGAGCTCGCTAACGCAGCAGTTCCGTTCATTGCTCAAGACTTCGGAGCGGATACGATTCCTGTCCGGGAGACTTTCTCCTGCCACATCACATTCGGCCCGATGGGCCCCTTCATCAAGCCGCCTCAAGGGGGCCGCTAAATGGAGCGCCCTGAAGCAACGGTTCTGCAGCCCCCTCAGCCTGGCGACACCGTTCGTGCTTACATGACGCTACGCCGCTGGCCGATCGCGCGCAGATGCGTGATCGTGGAAGGTGATTCAGACGTGCGGTACTTCGAACTGGCGTCAAATGAACATCACCGGGCAACAGGCAAGCGACTTGTGGGCTCAGATCTAGCGGTGTTCTCAGCAGGCACAGGCGACGCTGGAGGAACTGATGGCATCTACGAAGAGTTTCCGACTCTTTGGAAGGTGATGCGTTCGGACACCGATTCGCAAGGATTGTCCATATACAAAGTGTGCGCTCTTCTGGATAACGACCGCGAAGGGCGGCGTCTTTTTGACCTGCTCACACGACAATATCGAACCCTGATTCCTTGGCGAGATGTGATTTTGCTAAAACATGTGATGCCCTTGGGCAGTTCAGAGCCGGGTGTTGTGAGACGTCAATTGGAAGCTGCAAATCGCCCTCACGCTGATCTCGACTGCGAGGTTGAGGACCTGTTTCCGGCCGATTTCATCGCAGCATTCGCCGTGAAGGGTGATGTATTTGCGCGACCTCTGACCGAAAAGAACGGGTACATCCACTATGAACTCAAACCCGCAGCCAAGTCCGCCTTGTGCCGATATGCTGAAAAGTACTGCATGGCGGCTGACCTCGGTCGGCTGATCGAGACGCTCAAGGCAATACGCCTATACATGGGCCTGCCCCAGGACGGCGTTTGAGTTCGGCGTTGCCGAATAGCCGACGTCTATTTTTCCGACCGGGCCTTTCAAAAGCCGCTCTTTGGGCGAAGGTGCAGCACAGGCCATGCTTGTCACAGTCCGCTCTCGCTGCGCACCCTACTTACCGTAGTAGCTCGTGGATGACAGCTATGCGTCTATATTCAGTGCGCACGCGGCCCGCACGGCAGCCACAGGCTAGCCAGGGCACCGTTGCTGGCATGAGTGCCCCCGGCCACGTCAGACCGGTTGTGCAACTCCACCCGCCCCCGGTGCAGAGTGGCAATCTCCTTCACAAAGCTCAGCCCCAGGCCGGTGCTCTTCTTACGCGAATGGGGCCGCGCAAGTGAATAGAACTTCTCGAACACCTTGTCCTGGGCGTAGGCGGGGATGCCGGGGCCCTGGTCGCAGACGGTGATGCAAGCCCAGCGCCCCTGCAGGCGCAGGCCCAGGGCCACTTCACCGCCGTCGGGCGAAAAGTCCAGCGCGTTGTCCAGCAGGTTGCTCACGGCGCGGCGCAGCAGAAAAGGGTCTGCTTCCACCGTGGCGTCGGTCTCGGCAGTCACGGTGATGGTGATGCGCCGCTGCGCTGCCACGCCCTGTGCGGCATGGGCCAGTTCCTCCAGCAGCGGCGCCAGGGCCACGGGCTGGGTGCTGTCGAGCACGCGGCGCGTTTCCAGCGCGGTGAGTTCCAGCATGCGGTCCACCATCTCCTGAATGCGCTGGGTCTCGCGTTGGATGTTGCTCAGGAAGCGCTGGCGCTGCGCCTCCTCCATGGGTTCTTGCAGCAGTTCGGCGGCGCCGCGAATGGCCGACAGCGGGCTCTTGACTTCGTGCGTGAGGGTCTGCACATAGTCGGCCACGTAGTTGCGCCCGGCCAGGGCGTCGCGCATCTCGTCGTAGGCGGCGCGCAGCAGGGCCAACGCGCGGCGCAGCAGGCGCATGGGGTAAAAGCCGGGCTGGGCCTTGACGTAGCGCGCGTAATCGCCGATCAGCCCGAACGGCCGCACCAGCCACACCGACACGGTGACGGCCAGCACCAGCACCGCCACCACCGACAGCAGGCCCACGTAGAGCGTGCGGCTGCGCGCGGCGGCGACGAACTGGCCAAAGGTCTGCACGGGCTTGCCCACGGTGACGGCGCCGATGATCTCGCCGCTGCCCGGGCCCTGCGCGTTGCCGGTCCAGCGCACGGGCGCGGCCATGTACATCACGGCCGAATCGGGGTCGCCGGGGATGTCCAGCGAGGTGCGCGCGCCGTACTCGCCGCGCAGGGTCATGCGCACGTCGCGCCACTGCGAGAAGTCCTTGCCCACCGACTGACCCGTGGAGTCGTAGACCACTGTGCCGCGCCGGTCGGTGACGTAGGCGCGCAGATCCACCTTGGTCTTGTTGACGCTGAAGATCTGGGCCTCGAAGCTGCGGGCGTAGACGGCCTTGAACAGGGTGTCCAGCCGCGCGGTGTCGATCACGCCGCCCTGCACATCCAGCTCCACCAGGGTGGCCAGCACCTGGGAGGTTTCCACCAGCGATTCCTCTGCCGACTCGCGGTAGCGCGGGTCGATGTCCGTCACCACCAGGTAGAGCACGGCTGCAATGCCGATCGCATAGATCAGCAGGATGCCCAGGAAGATGCGGGTGCGTTTGCTCAAGTCAGGTCTTCGTTGAGCGCGTAGCCGGTGCCGCGCAGGGTGCGGATGGGGTCATGGGCGGGTGCCACAGCCTTGAGCTTGGCGCGCAGGGTCTTGATGTGGGCGTCCACCGTGCGGTCGAAGCTGGCGTTGTCATCGCCCCAGACCTTGAGCAGCAGTTCGTCACGCGTGAACACCTTGCCGGGGCGCTGCACCAGGAGGCGCAGCACGCCGTATTCGTAGCGCGAGAGGTCCAACGCGCGGCCGTGGTAGCGGATCAGGTGGCGCTCTTCGTCAAGTTGCCAGATGGCGGCTGGCGTAGCAGGTGTTGGCTGTGGGGGCGGTGCAACTGGGGCCGCCGCGACGGGAACACCCTGCGGCCGGGCGCTGCGGCGCAGGATGGTGCGCACCCGGGCCACCAGCTCGCGCGGCGAAAACGGCTTGGCGATGTAGTCATCGGCGCCCAGTTCCAGGCCCACGACGCGGTCGATCTCGTCGCTGCGGGCGGTCAGGAAGATCATGGGCACATCATGGCCGCCGGGCAAGGCCTGCAGGCGGCGGAACAGCTCAAAGCCGTTCAGGTCGGGCAGGCCGACGTCCAGCACTGCCAGTGCCGGGGGCTCGGCGGCAAACTGGGCCAACGCCTCGGCGGCGGTGCTGCACCACACCGGCGCGAAACCGTCGGTGGACAGCACGTATTGCAGCGTGTCGGCAATGCCGGACTCGTCTTCCACCAGGAGGATGCGCGGTTTGAAGGTCATGTCCAGCTACCCGTTGTTGTTATTGTTATTGTTGTTGTTATTGTTGTTATTGCTGTTGCGTTTCTTGTCTTTTGCATCCTGCTGGGCGGCCACCAGGCCGGGCATGCCCAGGATCAGGCCACCGGTGCCGAGCATGACCAGCTTGCCCTGGTCCTTGAATGCGGAGCCGTCGATGGTGGACAGCTTCTCGGCATTGCACCAGATGGTCTGTTTCTGGCGCGCCAGCGGCACGGCAAAACTCTGGGTGACATGGCCCCGGCTGTAGCAGGACACGGTCTGGTCCTGGTAGATCAGGTGGTCGTCCTTGCGGCGGGCGTCGTCCAGCAGCCAGCGCACCAGCGCCTCTTCCACTTCGGTGCGGTCATTGCCGTCCTCCAGGCGCAGGGCGTTCAGGAAACATTCCACGGTGTAGGCGGTGCGTTGCAGGTCTTGGGGTTTCATGGCAGGTAGTGGAACTCGAAGTTCTGAAACGGCAGGTTGGCCGTTTGCACATGGTAGAAGGCGTTGGCCTTTTGCTTCTGGTAGTGGTATTCGCGCAGGAACAGCGTGGTCACAAACAGGTTGTTGAGCACGCCGCGCCGGAAGTGCACGCGGTGCAGCGTCAGCAAATCCGTCAGGTCGCACTGCAGGAAGTCTTCCCCCAGGCGCGTGCTGGGCTCCAGGCAGTTGGCGTAGAGCTGGTAGGTGAAGATGTGTTCTTGTTTGGTGCGCTGCTCGTCGCCATAAACCACCGGCGTGTCACGCAGCAACTGCAGGTACAGCGTGTTGCGAATGGCTTCCGGGCAATTGGCCTGCAGCACATCGCGGCGCAGGTGCAGCACCAGCGGGTCACCGTTTACCAGCGTGTGCTGGGTGCGGCGCTGCTTGAAGAGTTGCGAGTCCAGCGCCAGCAGCTCACCACGCAGCTCCAGCACAAAGGCGCTGTCGCTGTACAGCACCTGCAACACCGGGTCGGCAGCAATCAGCGCGCCCAGCGTGTTCTTGGGCTCGGCGATGTCGTTGGGCAGCAGGAACTGCGGCTCGGTTGGCTCAGCAGGCGGCTGCGCAAAGGCCAGGCTGGGGTGCGTGGTCTGCTGGTAGTGCAGGGCATATTCGCGCTGCGCGGCGGGTGTATCGGCAGGGTAGGACAGCGGGTTGTCCCGGTAGATGGTCTTTTGCAGGCCGCAGGTGTAGGACTTGGCGCTCCGGTTCTGGACCTTCACCACGGCGCAGCCGGTGTTGCAAGTACTCAAGTGGTCACAGGCCTGGCAGTCGGAGTCAAAGCCCTGCGTCTGGTGGATCTGGCGGATCTTGCGCGCGCCGTTGTCCAGAATATCCAGGATGGGGTCGTCGAACACATTGCCGTAGCGAAAGGCATCAATGCCCTGACCGCGCACGCAGGAGTAGACGGCGCCATCGCTTTGCAGCAGGTAGAAGCGCTCGCCGCAGTTGGCCGCGTTGGTGCAGTAGCTGGGTTTGAACTCGTCGAACCAGTTGCGGCGCAAGCCCTCTTCCAGCTCGGTGCCCATGAACTCCTGGGACAGCGCGTCATACAGCGCCTGCTGCTGCGCGGGCGTGCAGGGCGTGAGAACCGCCTCGCCCTTGGCCGCGCGGTTCAGCTCGGAGCCGAAGGCAAACATCAGGTTGAACTGGTTCATGTCAAAGCCCAGCTCGCGGTGGATGTACCAGATGTCCTTCACCAGCGCCGGAATGTCGGCCAGGTGCTCCGCACTCAACGTGGCCGAGATCTTCTTGGCATGCGGGTAGCGCGCCAGCAGGCGGATGTTGTCCAGTGTGCGCGGCAGCCAGTCGGTGCCACCGCGCGTGGTGCGGTGGCGCGCGTGCAGGGACAGCGGCAGGTCGATGCTGGCGCTGATCGACACCTTGTGCCGGTCAAACAGCTCAACGAGCGGCGCGAACTTGAACAGGTTGGTCTTGATGTGCGGCGCCGACTTCCTGTGGCCCAGCGCGTTGAGCGCGTCGAAGTGTTGCAGGTAGTGGGCGCGGATCATGCTGAACAGTTCGTCCAGCACGGGCGGCGGCAACGTGGTCACCTCGCCGCCGTGCAGGGATACGTTGAAGGCCAGCACGCCCGCAGCCTGGAGCGCGTCCAGCGTGTGGCGCAGCGTTTGCACGGCGCGTCCTGCGTCGGTCTTGAGTGCGGCCTCGGTCGTCTGCTTGCCCAGGTAGCAGTAGCTGCAGCTCAGGTTGCAGCACAGCGTCGGCACATACAGCAGATGGATGGCGCGGTCCATCATCACCCGGCGCCGATCACGTCCGCGTTAGGGCTGGCGTTGCGCACTTTCTCGATGATCTTGTCGGCCACCTTGTCGAACTTGGCGGCCTTGTTCTTTTGGATCTTGTCGGTCTTGCGCGCGTTGGTGGGGAACTTGTCGCGCTCCAGCAGGAAGCTCTTGCCGCTGTGCGACTGCACCCGCAGCGTGCCCGTGCCGCGCGACAGCGTGATGCGCTTGACGTTAGCGTAGTAGACGATGGTCTGGCCGCACAGCAGGTAGCGCGGCCCCAGCAGCAACTGGCGGCTGGCCGTGGTCCAGGCCAGGACGGGAACCAGCAGGGCGAACAGGCTCACGGGGAACACGATGAACCCGGTGACGATGAACAGCAGCGCCACGCCGAAGCTGATGCCGGTGAACCAGCGCCGCGCGGGGCTGCGGATGGCCGCGTCGGCATGCTGATATTTGAAGAGTGCGAACTCGGTGGGCGTCATGGTCGTTGCAAAGTTTACAACGGTGTCCTTGTCCACCCAGTTGTTCTCAGTCAAATTGGCTACTAGCCCTCGTGAAATGGGCGTTTATAGCTATCAAATATATAGCTTAATTCTGTCGTGTCACGATGGCAAAGGTACCCGGCGCCTTGTCGATCAGCCCGAAGAAACGCACCAGGTCGATGGTGCTGCCGCTGATCTTGAGGTCGTCACTCATCAGCGTGTCCTTCACGCCTGCGGTGCCGGCAATCATCTTCACGAAGATGGGCCGCGTCAGGGTCAGCGTGGCGTTGGCATCGGGTTCTGCTCCGGTCGCGTGATTCACCCGTTTGAAGTGCAGCACGGCGTTCTCGATCCACAGCACATAGGTTTCCTTCAGGTCCGTCAGCACCAGGTTGATCTTGAGGTTCTTGCCCTCGGCATCCGGGCCATTCAGGCTGCCCGCCATGGCCTCCAGGAATCGCTCAATCGGAGTCTGCAGCAGCATCTCCATCAGCATGGCCTTCGATGCCCCCTTGGTGGGCGGGCCGTTGCGCAGTTCCTGCGCGGCAGTCAGGTAGGAATTGCGCCAGGTGGCGGCTTCGGCCTGGTAGCCCAGCTGGTCATAGGTCTTGGCCAGCAGCTCCCGGGCGGTCTTGCTGGTGGGGTCACCGAAGACGGCGTGGTTCAGCAGCTCGGCGGTCCAGCGGTAGTCGCCCTTGTCAAAGGCTGCCTGCGCGGCGGCCACGGCCTTGTCGGTGCCGCCCAGCAGCTCCAGGTAGCGCTTGGCAGATTCCTGCGGCGGCAGTGGATTGAGGTTGGCCGGGTTGCCGTCGTAGGCGCCGATGTAGAACTGGTAGACCGCCTTCACGTTGTGGCGGATGTCGCCGTAGTAGCCGCGCACGCCGAAGAACTCGGACAGCGATTTGGGCAGCTTCACCGTGTCCGCAATCTCGCGCGGCGTGTAGCCCGCGTTGATCAGGCGCACGGTCTGGTCATGGGTGTATTTGTAGACGTCGCGGTGCATGGTGACCAGCTTGCGGATGGCGGCATTGCCCCACACCGGCCAGTTGTGCGAGCCGATGTAGATGTCGGCGCTCTTGGTCTGCTCCAGTGCCTGGTCCATGTAGTTGGACCAGCGCAGGGCGTCGCGCACCTTGGCACCGCGCACCGGCAGCAGGTTGTGCATGTTCTGCGACAGGTTCTCGGCACCGTCGTAGAGCTTCAGGGCGGGGATGCTGAAGGTCAGTTCCGCCGGGCACTCGGCACCGGGCACGTTGTAGAACACGAAGTCCACACCGTCGAGTTGGAGCTTTTGCTCGGGTTGTTCAATCAACTGGTTGGGCGCAATGATGCCGATGCTGCCGTAGGCCACATCCTTGCCCAGGCCCGTGTCCACATTGCCCTTGGCCGAGCGCGGCAGGTCCCGCCCGAACTGGTAGAACGAGCGCCGGGCCATGCCGGTTCCCACCATCACGTTTTCGCTGGTGGCCTCTTCCAGGAAACCCGCTGACGCTACGACCGGCAGCTTGCGCGCTGCCACTTCTTGTGGTGTGACCACACCGAGTACGCCGCCAAAGTGGTCGGCGTGGGCATGGGTGATGATGACGGCCGAGACTGGCTTTGCGCCGAGGTGCTGGCGGGCAAAGGCCAGGGCGGCGGCCGAGGTCTCGCGGGCGGTGAGCGGGTCCACCACGATCCAGCCGGTCTTGCCCTCGATCAGCGTCATGTTGGCAATGTCAAAGCCGCGCAGCTGGTACACGCCGTCGGTCACCTTGAAGAGGCCGATGTTGGCATTGAGCTGGGCGTGGCGCCACAGGCTGGGGTTGACCGTGTCGGGGGCTGCAGCGGAGAGGAAGTCGTAGGCGGCAAAGTCCTTCAGCACGCTGCCATCGGCGGCCAGAATCTGGCCGCTGGGCTTGGCGATGAAGCCGCGTTTGGCATCCTCAAAGTCCTGCGGATCATCGAGCTTGAGCTCTTTGGCAACCTGGGCATTGGCCTGCTGGGTCTGGGGCGAGGCATCGCCCGCCGTGCCGCCGATGCCACTGGTCTTGTTGCCGCAGCCGGTGAGCAGGGCCAGGGTGGCCGCCAGCAGGGCCAGGCGTGGTGTCAGCGAGAGTGGGGTGGTGCGCATGGTGTTGTCTCCTTGTGGTTATGGGGTTCAGGCACCGTGGCGGATCAGGTCGGCACACTTCTCGCCGATCATGATGCTCGGTGCATTGGTGTTGCCGCCAATCAGCGTGGGCATGATGGATGCGTCGGCCACGCGCAGACCCGCGATGCCCTTGACGCGCAACTGGGGGTCCACCACGGCCATGGGGTCGCTGTCCGGCCCCATCTTGCAGGTGCCAACCGGGTGGTATTGCGTGTCTGCACGGTTGCGGATGTCACGCTCCATGGCCTGGGTGTCTGCGGCCCTGACCGGGTACAGCATCTTGCCGCGCACACTGGCAAATGCCGAGGATTCCATGATGCGCTGCTGCATCTGGCCGCCTTTGAGAAGCAGCTGCAAGTCGCGTTCGTCGGACAGGAACCGGGGGTCGATGACCGGGGCCACACGTGGGTCGGCACTGCGGATGCCGACCGTGCCACGGCTGTGGGGGCGCAGCACGTCCACATGGCACGAGATCCCATGGCTCGCGTGGGCCTTGCGTGCATGGTCATCCACCAGAGCCACCACAAACACCAGTTGCAGATCGGGCACCGCCACCTCGGGGGCCGAGCGGAAGAAGGCACCGGCCGTGGCAATGGCACTGGTGATCATGCCGCTGCGCTTGCTGCGCCACTCGAACATGGCCTTCACCATGCGGCCAATCCCCTGCGGCGACGCGCCGAACGAGGCCGTGCTGCCCGGCACCGTCCAGCTCTGCACATAGTCAATGTGGTCCTGCAGGTTCTGGCCAACGCCTGGCAGCTCGTGCACGGGATGCACGCCGGCCTGTTGCAGTTCCGCCCCCGCGCCGATGCCCGAGAGCTGCAACAACTGGGGTGAACCAAAGGCGCCGGCCGAGACGATGACCTCGCGGCGGGCACGTACGCTGTGCAACTGGTTGCCCTGGTAGAACTGCACACCGGTGGCGCGGCGGTCCGTCAGTTCCACCTTGGCGCTGACCGCGTGGGTGATCACCTTCAGGTTGGGCCGGCCCAGATTGGGAGTCAGGTAGCCCTTGGCTGCGCTGCAGCGCTCGCCGTTCTTGTGCGTCACCTGGTACAGGAAGCTGCCTTCCTGCTCCGCACCGTTGTAGTCAGGGTTGAGGGCAATGCCGTTTTGGGCACTGGCATCCAGAAACATCTGGCTCAGCGGGCTGTCAAAGCGCGGATAGGTCACGTTCAGCGGGCCACCTTGGCCGTGGAATGCGTCGGTGAACTGCTCGTTGTGCTCGGCGCGCTTGAACAGCGGCAGCACGTCGTCAACGCTCCAGCCGGGGTTGCCCAGCGCGGCCCAGTGGTCGTAGTCCCAGCGGTTGCCGCGCACGTACAACATGGCGTTGATGGAACTGGAGCCGCCCAGCGTCTTGCCGCGCGGCTGGTAGCCCTTGCGTCCATTGAGTCCGGGCTGCGGCACCGTTTCAAAGGCGTAGTTGTTGATCCTGGTGGGCACCATGGCCACCACACCGGCCGGGGCGTGGATCAACACACTGCTGTCCGGTCCACCGGCCTCCAGCAGGCACACCGTGGTCGTGGGGTCCTCGCTCAGGCGGGCCGCCAGTACGCAACCGGCCGAACCGGCGCCCACGATCACATAGTCGAATTCCGTCGAGCCCATTTTTGTCTCCATTTTTTTGGGGTGGCCGATTGTTGAAGGTGGAGGTAAATTCGTCCAATGCATATTTCGCGCAAAATCAATGCATCGGATACATCAACGTCTGCCAGGAGCCCCCGCATGGACCTCAAACGCCTCAAACACCTGGTTGCACTGGCCGACACGCGCCATTTCGGGCGCGCGGCGCTGCAATGCCACCTGACGCAGTCGGCCTTCAGCCGCAGCATCCAGGCCGCCGAGGACGAACTGGGGCTGCTGCTGTTTGACCGGGGCACGCTGGAGGTGCGCTGTACCGATGCCGGCGCCTTTGTCGTCGAGCGCGCCCGCAAGCTGCTGTTTGAGAACCACTGCCTGGAGCGTGACGTCAGCCTGTACCGCGAGCGCCTGATTGGCGACCTGGCCTTTGGCGTGGGCCCCTATCCGGCGGCAACCATGGTGTCGCCACTGCTGGCCGAGATCCGCACGCGCCATCCCGGCGTGTGTGTGCGGGTGGAGGTGAACAACGCGGACTATCTGGCCGCCCACCTGCGTGCCGAGGAGCTGGACTTCTACATGGCCGATGTACGCAATGTGGTGGCGGCTGCCGATCTGGACATCACCCGGGTGGCCCAGCTGTCCGCGGGCTTTTACGTGCGCTGGGGCCACCCCTTGTTGTCACACCCCAGGCTGGTCGCTGCGGCCCTGCTGCCCTTCGGGTTGGCCAGCGTGCGGGTGCCCGAGACCGTGCTACTGGGCATGGGCGCACTGATGGGCCTGGAGGCGGGAAGCCGCCTGCCACTGGCCGTGGAATGCGACGACCTGAACCTGCTGAAGACCCTGGCGCTGACCACCGACACCGTGATCGCCTGCACGGATGCCGGCTCGGTCCAGGACGTGGCGGCCAAGCGCCTGGTGCGTCTGCAGCTGGTCGATGTGCCGGCGGTGTTTGCCGACATGGCCATCGTGTCGCTGAAAGGCCGCAGCTACTCCCCGATGGCCCGGTTTGCCGTGGACTTCATCCACCACCAGGCCCGGGAGATGGCGTCGGCCTGATCGCCTGGCGTTCCCCGGCCTTCAGCTGTTGCAGGCGCGCGGTTCGTGTCTCGCGTGGCAACGCTGCCAGTTGTCGGGTGGCTGCGTAGAAGGCGGGCCAGTCGTCCGACCCGGCGTGGAACAGGGCCTCGAACGCGCCAACCCATTCGTCATACGCGGCCAGTGCGCCGAAGGCGGCGTTGTTGGCGCTGGCGACCCAGGCGTCATAGCGGTCGTAGCCGCCCCAGCCCGCCTTGAGCTCGGAATAGGCCTGGCGGAACCCGGCATAGGCGGCGGCCTTTTCCGCTGCCAGCTGCTCGGCGCTTGGCGGGGGCTGGCGATCCGGGGCATAGATCGCCAGCAGCGCCTGGCGCGTGCGCGCAGCCAGGGCCCGAAATGCCTGGCGCCGCACATCGAAGGTGGTGTATTCCACCTGGGCGGTGGCGCCGGCCTGGCTGGCCAGCCAGGCGGCACTGCCCAGGCGCTCCACCGCAGTGGCAAACGACTCGTTGAACGTCGTGTCGTCCTTCACATACAGCACCTGGTGCGCCAGCTCGTGGAACACCATGCGCGCCAGCTCACCCTGCGGGTAGTCGATGAAGGTGCTCAGCAGCGGGTCGCCACCCAGCCAGTTGGTCCAGCCCAGCGTCGAGTAGGCGGGCACGCCATAGACACGCGCTTCCAGTCCATCCTGCGCGCGCAGCTCGCTGGCCAGCGCCTGTGCATCGCGCTCGTCAAAATAGCCACGGTAACCCACGCAGCCCGTGACCGGAAAGCACCAGGTCTTGAGCGTCAGCGAATAGGGCGGTGCCGCCACCACGTTCCACACCACGGCGCGGCGCTGCAACTGCGCATAGCGCTGGTAGCTGGCGTTGTCCGGCAGGTGCAGAGCGCTCACCGCAAAGCGCCGAATCTCCTGGGCCTGCTGCAGGCGTTGCTTCAGCGCCGGTGGCGTGTTGTCGTCACCCAGCCAGTCATCCACCGGACGGGCCGCCTGCATGATCTGCAGATGCCCCGTGGCGGACTGCAGCAGGTAGCGCGTGTCTGTGCAGGCCGCCGCGAATACCGCGACCAGCAACGCGGCCCCGATGCGTATTTGGCGGTTAACCACGTGCCCAGTAGGCCGCATAACCCAGGACCTCGCGGATAAGCGAATAGGCGTCGCGCAGTTCAAAGTAGCGGGCATGGCGCGTGCCCGCCACGCGCACGCCGTTGTGCTCCAGTGCCAGCGTGGTGCGTGCGACGTGGAAATACTGTGTGGCAACGATGGCCGAATGCAGTTGGTGGGTGCGCAGGTAGTGCGCCGCGTTGACGGCCGTTGCCCCTGTGTCCACCCCCAGCGGGTCCTGGATGATGGCGCGCGGGGCGACGCCCTGGGCCACGAGGTAGGCGGCCATGGCAGCCGCTTCATCGCGTCCCTCACGCCCCGTGCCGCCGCTGACAAAAATGGCGGGAGCCAGGCCTTCGCGATAGAGCTGGAGCGCCACATCGAGCCGGGACTGCAGCCGCGGGCTCACCGTTCCGTCGGGCCGTACGGTGTTGCCCGGCACCACGATGATGTCCGCCGTGGTGGCGTGGTCTCGAAAGCCCACCAGTGCGATGGCGCCGGCTGCGCCAGCGTAGATGGCCAGGACCAGCAGCACGGCGGCGGTGATTTTTTTCATGGCGCAATACCGGTCGATGAGGGGTGCCGCGCCTATTTGTCCTGCGACGGCTGAATGAAGAACACCATACCCAACGCGCCGACGGAGACGGTGCGGTCATTCACCGTGGTGTAGGACGCCACACCCAGCGGGTGGTAGGTGGATGCCATGGCGGCCAGCGCGCCCAGGCCGAACATGCCAGCCAGTTGGTTGCGCTCGGCAATGGCTTCCTTGATCTTGGTGCGGTGCTGTTCGGGCGACGGGTTGAGGACAAAGGCCAGGGCGACGATGGACCCGGCGACGACAGCGGAAACGAGGGTTGATTTGGTGGACATGGAGACTCCTTGGTGCGCCACTATAGTGCAGGCCGAAGGAACCGGGTGGACCGCAGATTTCCCAACTGGTTTTGGATCAATTTCGACCCTGGCCCTCGTTGAATATGCTTCAGTTGCTATCAATTCAGGAGCTTGCGGGAATCGCAAGGCCACGCACCACTGCGGGCCGCGCCACAAACGCCGCCAGCACGCGCGAGACCTCCGCAAAGTCCTGCATGCCCACCAGCTCACCCGCATCGTAATAGCCGATCAGGTTGCGCACCCAGGGGAAGATGGCGATGTCGGCAATGCTGTAGTCCTCGCCCATGACCCAGGCGCGATTTTGCAGGCGCTGGTCCAGCACGCCCAGCAGGCGCCGGGCCTCGGCCACGTAGCGGTCGCGCGGGCGCTTGTCCTCAAAGTCCTTGCCGGCAAACTTGTAAAAAAACCCAACCTGGCCAAACATCGGGCCGACGCCGCCCATCTGCCACATCAGCCATTGCAGAGTCTCGTAGCGCTGGGCCGGGTCGTGTGCCAGGAACTGGCCTGTCTTCTCCGCCAGGTAGATCAGGATGGCGCCGGACTCGAACAGTGCCAGCGGTTTGCCGCCGGGGCCATCGGGGTCGATGATGGCCGGGATCTTGTTGTTGGGGTTGAGCGACAGGAACTCGGGCGACATCTGGTCGTTGGTATCGAAGCTGACCCGATGCGCCTCATACGGCAGCCCCGTTTCTTCCAGCAGGATGGATACCTTCACGCCGTTGGGCGTGGGCAGCGAGTAGAGCTGCAGGCGTTCGGGATGCCGAGGCGGCCATTTGCGGGTGATCAGGTGGGATACGGGGAAGCGCGAGAAATCGGTCATGGGTTTCCTGAAGAAGCGGCGCTGGCGTGCGCGGACTGCGCCATTGTGTCGCCGTGCGCGCCGGGCTGCTGCGTGGGGTGCAATAGCCCACCCAGTGCTGCGGCGATGCCGCCAGCCACCGCGCCCAGCAAAAAGGCCAGCGCATAGCCGCCGTGCAGTGCTTGGACGGTGTCCATGCCACTGGCCCGCAATGCACCGGTGCGCGCGTCGGCCAGGCTGGCCAGCACCGCCAGGCCCAGCGCGCCGCCCATCATGAAGGCGGTGTTGACCACGCCGGAGGCCAGGCCCGACTGGTCGGGCTGCACACCGTCCATGGCGGCCAGCAGCAGGGGGTTCAGCGCCATGCCGGAGCCCAGGCCCAGCAGTAGCATGCCCGGCAGCACATCCAGCCAGAAGTCACCCTGCACTGGCGCGCGGGCAAACAATGCCAGGCCGATGGCCGCCAGCAGCAGGCCGGCGGCGATGGGGCCGCGAATGCCCCAGCGCATCACCATGCGCGCGGACAGCCCCAGCGAGAAGGCGGCCATGATCAGGTTGGACGGCAGAAACGCCAGGCCCACCTGCATGGCGCTGTAGCCCAGCACCAGTTGCATATACAGCGCCGACACAAAGAACCACGCAAACATGGCGGCCGCCCACAGCACGCCAATCATGTTGGAGAGGGCCAGGTTGCGCAGGCGAAACAGGCCCAGCGGCACCAGCGGCGTCTGGACCCGCGCCTCAATGACCAGGAACAGCGCGAACAGAACCACCGAGGCGCCCAGCAGCAGGCGGATGGGTGTGGACGTCCAGCCCAGGCCGTTGCCATTGACGACGGCATACACCGCCAGCATCAGGGCCGCCGTGATGCTGATGGCACCGGCAACGTCCAGCCGCTGGCCCGCACCCTGTCCCCGGCCGTCGGGCAGCAGGGCCAGGCTGGCGAAGTAGATTGCCACGCCCAGCGGCAGGTTGACCAGAAACACCCAGTGCCAGCTCAGCGCGCTGGTCAGCACGCCGCCCAGCAGCACGCCCACACTGCCGCCACCAGCGCAGACAAAGCCGTACACCCCCATGGCCCGGGCCCGCTCGTGGGGCTCGGTGAACAGGTTCATGATCAGCGACAGGGCCACCGCCGACACCACGGCCCCACCCAGACCCTGCACCGCACGTGCGGCCACCAGCAGGGTCTGTGTCTGCGCCAGGCCGCAGGCCAGGGACGCCAGCGTGAACGCCACAATGCCGGCCAGAAACAGCCGCCGGTGGCCATACAGGTCGCCCAGCCGCCCGCCCAGCAGCAGAAAGCCGCCATAGGTCAGCATGTAGGCGTTGACCACCCAGACCAGCGCAGTTTCCGAGAACTGCAGGTCGGCCTGGATGGAGGGCAGGGCCACGTTGACGATGGTGGTGTCCAGCACGATCATCAGCTCGCCCAGGCACAACAGGATCAGTGCGCTCCAGCGCTTGTGGTCGGCAATGGCGAGCGTGGTCATGGCAGGATGGGGCAAAAGGAATGACTATTGCAGCTTGCACAAAACCTGATTCGACTGTCAGGCATTGCCCTTGACCGGCAGGGCTTGCGCCGACACGCGGCTGCGCCTATGCTCAAAGCGACGGTCCATCACACTCCCCCATCACGACAAAACAGGAGATCACCATGTACAAGCGCATTCTGTTGGCATACGACGGCTCGCAAAGCGGCCAGAAGGCCCTGCTGGATTGCCAGGATCTGGCGCAGTGGTCCCATGCCGAGCTGTTACTGGTGGCGGTGCTGCCCATCAACATCGGTCTGGTCTCCACCGAAGGCGGCGTGTATGACAGCGGCATGATGGAGCGCGAAAAGCAGGGCATGCAGGCGGTGCTGGACGATGGTCTGCAGCGCCTGCTGGCTGCAGGCCACCAGGCCAAGGGGGCGTTGTTGACCGGCGACACGGTGGACGAAATCACCGACTACGCCAAGCAGATCGATGCCGACCTCATCGTGGTCGGCCACAAGCACCTGGACAGTTGGGCCGCGCGCTGGTGGAAGAGCTCCGTCTCCAAGGCGCTGATTGCGCAGGCGCCGTGCAGCGTGCTGGTGGCGATTACCCGCTAGCGGTACCTCTCCACCGCGCCGTTATTGCGCCGTCCAGCCACCGTCCACCGGCAAGGCCACGCCGGTGATGCCGGCCGCTGATTCGCTGCAAAGGAAGGCGGCCACTTCACCGATGCGCTGCGGTGGCAGCAGGGTCTGGTTGGGTTGCTTCTCACTGAGCAGGTCGCGGATGCCGGCGGCGCGGTCGCCGCCAAACTTCGCGGCGCGCAGATCAATCTGGGGCTGGATGATGGCCGTGTCGGTCCAGCCGGGGCAGATGCAGTTGACGGTAATGCCCTGGGTGGCGGTTTCCAGCGCCACGCCCTTGGACAGGCCCACCAGTCCGTGCTTGGCCGCCAGGTAGGCGCCCTTGTTCACCGAGGCCACCAGTCCATGCACGGAGGCAATGTTGACAATGCGCCCCCAGTCGCGCGCACGCATGCCGGGCACCGCAGCCTTCATGGTGTGAAAGGCCGCCGACAGGTTGACCGCCAGGATGGCGTCCCAGCGATCCGCCGGAAAGCTCTCGATGGGGCAGGTGTACTGTATGCCGGCGTTGTTCACCAGGATGTCCGGCGCGGCCAGTGCCCGCGTGGCGGTGTCCACCAGTGCCGCGGCGTCTTCGGCGTTGGCCAGGTTGGCGCAGAGGTAGGCGGCGCGCACGCCGTGCTGGCTGGCCACGCCGGCGGCTACCGCGTCGCCCTGCGCCTGGGGCTCAATGCCGTGCAGCACCACGTGGGCGCCCTTCTCGGCCAGCGCGTGGGCGATGGCCAGGCCAATGCCCTGGGTGGATCCGGTGACCAGGGCGGTTCTGTTCTTCAGCATGGTGGTGTGTCCTATTGGAGTGTGGCGCGCAAGGCGGTTTTGAGCACCTTGCCGTAGTTGTTCTTGGGCAGGCTGTCCACGAAGTGGTAGTGCTTGGGGCGCTTGAAGCGGGCAATGTGGTCCAGGCACAGCGCGTCCAGTTGGGCGGCCGTGGTGCCGGTTGCGACCACAAAGGCCACCACCACCTCGCCCCACTCCGGGTCGCTCTGGCCGATGACGGACACCTCGCGCACACCGGGGTGGCGCAGTAGCACCTCTTCCACCTCGCGCGGGTAGATGTTGGAGCCGCCGCTGATGATCACGTCCTTGGAGCGGTCCTTCAGTGTCAGAAAGCCCTGGGCATCCAGGGCGCCCATGTCGCCGGTCCACAGCCAGCCATCGCGCAGGGCGCTGGCCGTGGCCTGCGGGTTGTTCCAGTAGCCGGCCATGACGGGTTCACCGCGCACGGCGATCTCCCCGGTGACGCCGGTCGGCACATCGGCGCCGGCCTCGTCCACCACGCGCACCTCCTCCAGCGTCTGCGCCACACCTACGGATGCGATGCGCGACAGCCACTGGGGGTGCTCATGGTCGGCCAGTTGGCTGCGCGACAGGGCGGTGATGGTCATGGGCGATTCCCCCTGGCCATAGATCTGCACAAAGCGCGGCCCCATGCGTGCAAGCGCATGCTGGATGTCCTTCACATACATGGGGCCGCCCCCGTAGACGATGGTCTTGAAGCCATCGGCCTCGGCGGCACTAGCGTCCATGTGCTCCACCAGGCGCTTGACCATGGTGGGTGCGGCAAACATGCACAGGCGGCCCACGCTGCGGGACAGATCCACCAGCTCCGCCGGATCGAAGCCACCGGACACCGGCACCACATGCCGCGCCGCTTGGGCCACGAAGGCAAAGTTGTACATGCCCGCGCCGTGCGACATGGGCGCGGCGTAGACGATGGCGTCCTGCGCGTCCACGCTGTCCACATCGCTGAAGTAGCAGGAGGTCATGGCGTACAGGTTGCGGTGCGTCTGCATCACGCCCTTGGGTCGACCGGTCGTGCCGGACGTATAAAACAACCAGGCCAGGTCATCGGGTTGCCGGTGTGCGGGCGCAATCGCGCTGGTCTGCAGGGCTGCGGCATAGTCGGTGTGGTCGGGCGTCATCAGCGTGCAGGGTGTTGCGCGACCCTGCAGCACCGGCTGCATCTCTGAAGCCAGGTCGGCGGTGGCGAACAGCACCGGCGCGCCGGAATCGTCCAGAATGAATTCCACCTCGCGGGCGTGGAGCTTGGCATTGATGGGGACCACCGCCAGCCCAGCCCACCAGGCGGCGTACAGCACCTCCAGATAGGCCACATGGTTGGTCATGTAGATGCCCACCCGCGCACCGGGTTCCAGGTGCAGATCGTTGCGCAGATGCCCAGCCAGCCGGGATGCCCGCTCGGCAAGCTGCCCGTAGTTCAAAACGGGGGCATCGCCCAGCATCACCGCTGGGCGCTCGGGGTAGACCCGCGCCGAGCGGACCAGCAACTGGACGATGTTCATTGCTGGCGCTCCAGGATGCTCACATAGCTGGCCACCGCCGAGCCGCCCATGTTGAACACGCCGGCCAGCGATGCGCCGGGCACCTGCATATCGCCAGCTTCGCCCATGAGTTGCATGGACGCCAGCACATGCATGGACACGCCCGTGGCACCAATCGGATGGCCCTTGGCCTTGAGACCGCCGGATGGGTTGACCGGCAGCTTGCCGTTGGCCTGCACCACACCGTCGGCCAGCAGGCGTGCCCCCTGGCCGGGTGCGGCCAGTCCCATGGCCTCGTAGCTCAACAGCTCGGCAATGGTGAAGCAGTCGTGCACCTCGGCCAGCGAAAGGTCGTTGACCTGACAGCCAGCCTGGGCCAGCGCCTGGCTCCAGGCACGGCGCGGGCCCTCAAAGGCCAGTGCATCGCGCCGCGACATGGGCAAGAAGTCATTCACCTGGGCGCGGCTGCGCAGGGCAATGGCGCGCGGGAATTGCTTGGCCAACGATGAATCCACCACGATCAGCGCCGCAGCGCCGTCGGATACCAGCGAGCAATCGGTCTTGCGCAGCGGTGCGGCGACCAATGGATTTTTGTCGGACACGGTGTTGCAGAAGTCAAAACCAAGGTCCTTGCGCATCTGCGCCCAGGGGTTGCGCACGCCGTTGGCGTGGTTCTTGGCGGCGATGTGGGCCAGCGTGGCCGAGTGGTCGCCGTAGCGGTCGAAATAGCCTTGGGCAATCTGCGCAAAGATGCCGGGGAAGGTCAGGCCAACTGCGGCTTCTTCCTTCACATAGGAGGCGTTGCCCAGGATGCGCGTGGTCTCAGCGCCCGACACAGCGGTCATCTTCTCTGCGCCAATCACCAGCGCGATGCGGGCGCGCCCGGCCTCAATGGCGTCACACGCGGCATACAGCGCGGCGGCACCGGAGGCGCAGGCATTTTCCAGCCGCGTGGCCGGTTTCCAGCGCAGCCCATCGTCGGCCTGCAACGCCAGGGACGAGGCAAAGATCTCCGGCACGAAGCCGCCGTTGAGCTGGCCTAGCCAGATGCCATCCACCTCGTTGGCGGTGATACCGGCATGGGCAATGGACCCGCGCGCCACGCCGGTGACCAAGGTTTCCAGATCCAGCGCATCGAGCCGCCCAAAGGGCGTGTGCGCCCAGCCAACAATAGAAACACCCATAGTAAAGACCTCCAGATTCAGGTAGAACGCCAATATAGAAAACAAAGCCCCGCGCTGGAAGACGTACAAATACCCCATGAACACTACCTGGCCGTATTCACATGCCGCAAGACCCGTTGCCACGCCCGATTCCGCGCCACATGCGGACGACGATCTGGGGCTGGTGTTCGACCTGGCACCGGTGGGCTTGTGCATATCGCGCGACCGCATCATCCAGCGCTGCAACACCGCCTTTGGTGCCATGTTCGGCTATGCGCCCGACGAGTTGAAGGGGCGCTCCATGGAGGTGCTGTATCCCTCGCCCACCGAGTTCGAGAGCATCGGCGCGCAGGGTCTGGCGGTGATGAAGCAGACCGGCGTCTACAGCGACGAGCGCATCATGCGCCACCGCAATGGTCAGCTGTTCTGGTGCCATGCGGCGGGGCGTTCGCTGGAGCGCGACCAGCCCTTTGCCTGCGCGGTCTGGATGTTTGAGGACATCTCGGCGCGGCGTATTGTCTCGCGGGACCTGACCACGCGCGAGCGCGAAATCGCCCGCCAGATTGCGGCCGGCCAGAGCACCAAACAGATCGCCCGCACACTGGGCGTGAGTCCGCGCACCATTGACGGCCACCGTGCGCGCCTGATCCGCAAGGTCGGTGCCAAGAGCGCCAGCGAGATGATTGCCAAGGTCATCGGCCTGGGCTGACGCACCCCGCGTAGAACTACCCGAGGGTCAACCCCAGCACGTACTACTACGGCTAGCCGGGGGCTGGCGCCGTCCCTATGCTCGCGCTTCTTTCACAACAGGAGACGGGCATGATCCCTTTCATCCATCCTGCGCTGCGCACGGCATCCACCGTGCTGGCGCTGCTGCTGGGGCTGGGCGGTGTGGCGCAGAGCGCGCTGGCCGCCGAGATTTCCGTGGCCCAGGTGGCGCCGCTGTCGGGCGTGCTGGCCAGCACCGGGGCGCAAATGGTGCTGGGCGGCAAGATCTACTTCGACTGGGTCAATGACACTGGCGGCATCCACGGTGCGCGCATCCGGCACATCGTGGTGGATGACGCCTACAAGGTGGACGAGACCGTGCGCCTGACGCGCGAGGTGCTGGCCAACCCCGAGGTAGTGGCGCTGTTTGGCTATGCCGGCACAGCCAATATCGCCAAGCTGCTGAGTGACGGCGTGCTGGATGGCGGCGGTGCGCCGCTGGTGGCGCCCTACACCGGCGGCGAGGCGCTGCGCACACCGTTCAACCCCTACATCTTCCATGTGCGCGCCGGCTACCTGGACGAGACCGAGCACATGGTCCAGCAGGTGGCCACGCTGGGCATGACGCGCATTGCGGTCATGTACCAGAACGATGCCTTTGGCAAGGCGGGTCTGGCCGGTGTGGAGGCTGCGGTGGCCCGGCGCAACCTGAAGCTGGTGGTGTCTGCCTCGTACGAGCGCAACACCGATCAGGTGCAGGACGCGGTCAAGCAGATCCACGCGGCGGACCCGCAGGCCATCATCATGATCTCGGTGAACCGCTCCACGGCGGCATTTGCCGCGCAGTACCGCGCCGTGGGTGGGGGAGCGCAGCTGTACAACATCTCGGTGGTGGACCCGGCCGAGCTGGTCAAACTGGCCGGCATCAAGGCGGTGCATGGCCTGGGCATTTCGCAAGTGGTGCCATACCCCTTTGGCGCCAATAAACCCGTGGTGCGGGAATACCAGGCGCTGATGAAGAAGTACGGCGGCGACCAGGCCCCGAGCTACACCAGCTTTGAAGAGTTCCTGGGCGCCAAGGTGCTGGTTGAAGGCCTGCGCCGTGCCGGTGCCGCGCCCACGCGCGCCAAGCTGGTCAAGGCCCTGGAGGGCATGGGCAATTTTGATCTGGGTGGCACGCGGGTGCAGTACTCGCCCACCAACCGCATCGGCTCGCGCTTTGTGGAGGTCACCGTCATCGGCGGCGCCGGCAAGCTGCTGCGCTGATGGGGTACAGCTACCTGATAGGGATAGCCCTAGCGTAGTTGTGCGCGTAGGAAATTTTGAATAGACCGCTGATATTTCACCCCTCCCAACTTGTTGTTGGTCAACCCATTCAGGAAACTAAGAAATGCGTATTCACACCACACTGAAGACACTGTTCATCGCCACCACCGCCAGCCTCATCATGGCGGGCGGCGCGCTCGCCGCCGACCAGGGCTCCGCCGCCGAGGCCGAAGCCATGGCCAAGAAGGCGGTGGCCTTCATCAAGGCCAATGGAGCCGAGAAGGCGGCCGAGGAGTTCACCAACGGCAAGGGCTTCAAGGACCGCGACCTCTACATCAGCTACCTGGACCTGACCGGCAAGATGCTGGGCCACGGCAGCAACCCCAAGCTGGTCGGCAAGGACCTGATCGACCTGAAAGACCCCGAAGGCAAGTTCATGGTCAAGATGGCCATTGAGGTCGCCAAGACCAAGGGGCGCGGCTGGACCGAGAACTACAAGTTCAAGAACCCTGTGACCGACAAGCTGCAGGAAAAGGCGATGTACGTGGAGCGCGTGGGCGAGGCCTACGTGGGCGTCGGCATTTACAAGTAAGCCGGCTTACGGCGCGGCCTGCGTTGCCATGCGCAGACGCCGCGCGGCGTCTTCGGCACGGGCATCGTCAATCTCGCGCAGCACGCCTTCCATGTCCACATCGGCATGGGCGCGCTCAAAATGGCCGGTGAGCGCGGTATCAACGCTCAGCAGGCCGGCCTGGTACAGGCTCCAGATCTCGGGACCGTATTGGGTGCTGAGCAGCTCCGGAGCAAACTGGCCAAAGAAGTCACGCAGGTTGGCTACATCGCGCAGCAGCATTCGCTGGGCGTGGTTGTTGCCGGCCGCGTCCACCGCCTGCGGCAGGTCGATGATCACCGGCTCGTCGATGCCGTCCGCACCATCGGCACCCGGCGTGTGCGCCAGCAGGATGTTGAACTCCGACAGGTCTCCGTGCACCACCCCCGCGCACAGCATGCGCACCACCTCGGCAATCAGCGCGGCGTGGTGGGTGCGGGCCTGGCTCGCGGTGAAGGCCACATCGTTCAGGCGCGGGGCGGCGTCGCCGTGCGCGTCGGTCACCAGCTCCATCAGCAGCACGCCGTCGTGGAAGTTGTACGGCTGCGGCACCCGCACTCCGGCGGCGGCCAGGCGGTACAGCGCGTCCACCTCGGCACTCTGCCAGGCGGCCTCCTGCTCCTGGCGGCCGAAGCGGCTGCCCTTGGCAATGGCGCGGGCGGAACGTGAGTTCTTGACCTTGCGGTTTTCGGTGTAATCCACCGCCTGGCGGAAACTCCGGTTGTTGGCCTCCTTGTAGATCTTGGCGCAACGCGTCTCACTGACGCCGGCGTGCGTGCAGCGCACCACGAACACCATGGCTTCCTTGCCACTCATGAGCTGGCGCACGACGCTGTCGATCAGGCCTTCTTCGATCAGGGACTGGAGTCTGGGGGGAGCTTTCATCCATGGATTGTGCGCTATTCCCTTGCGCTGCCGTTTGGCTACACTGCCATCATCTCCCCAAGTGGTTTTGTGCCTAATTGGCCACCAGCCCTCGTGGATATTGCACAGATAGCTATAAAAATAGTAGCGTTTTGATTTTCATGGATCTTTTCGACGATCTCCCGCCGCACCCCGACAGCGCGCGCCTGGCCCTGGCCCGCGGCGCGGTGCTGCTGCGCGGCTGGGCGCGTGAGGCGGACGTGGCCCTGCTGCAGGCCGTGGAAGCCGTTATCGCGCAGGCGCCGCTGCGCCACATGCAGACGCCCGGTGGTTACACCATGTCGGTGGCCACCACCAGCTGCGGCGCTTTAGGCTGGGTGTCGGACCCGCGTGGCTACCGCTATGCCGCGCACGACCCCCACACGAATCAGCCCTGGCCGGCCATGCCGGATTGCCTGCTGACCCTGGCGCAAGCCGCCGCCGCAGAAGCGGGCTACGGGAACTTCCGGCCCGAGGCCTGCCTGATCAACCAATACCTGCCCGGCGCCAAACTGTCGCTGCACCAGGACAAGGACGAGAAGGACCTGTCCGCCCCCATCGTGTCCGTGTCGCTGGGCCTGTCAGCCGTATTCCTGTTCGGCACGCCGGTGCGCAAGGATCGCTCGCAGCGCTATCGGCTGGTGCATGGCGATGTGGTGGTGTGGGGCGGGCAATCGCGCCTGGCCTACCACGGCGTGCAGCCGCTGGAGGAGGGCGCGCATGCACTGCTGGGGCGCCGGCGCATCAACCTGACGTTTCGCAGCCCGCGCGTGCGCGGATAGGCCCCGGATCTGGCGCTATCGGGGTGTAACGGTAAACCCCTGGCTGGTATTGGCATAGTTGTAGCTGCGGTAGCGGTAGTGGTTGGGCCCATCCTGCCACCAGCCAACGGTGAAGAACTCAGGCGGAACGGTGCCCAAGGTGAGGTCAGGCGTCAGCACATACTTCTGGCCACCGAACAAGGTGACCAGGGCTGTGCCATCTGTCTGAATGACCAGATATCCGCCGACCGCCTGGGCAATCTGGTTGCCCAAGATTTCGGGTTCGAGGAAGGCCGGTTGCAGAGTCTGGACGTGACCCGTACTGTCGGTAAAGCGTAGCAGACCATCCGGACCCATGGTCAAGGCAGGCGCGCCAGGCGTGCCCTGTGTCACCAGATAGTCGGGACGGGCCACATAGATGAGAGAGCCAACTTGTACTGTCATCACACCTTGCGCGTTGATCCGCGCGGTGAGTCCGGCGGCATTCAACAGCGATCCAAACTCGCCCGGGTTGTATAGGGCCGGTGTCGTCGTGACCGTGCCACAGGCGGTGACAACGTCCAATTGATTGGCACCGCGCAGATAGATGCCTGTGCCTGAACCCAGACCGTAGTTTGTGCTGGAACTGGCATCCAGTGCATTGAAAGAAATGACCTGCGATGCTTGCCCGACCCTGGCTCCGCCATCGGCGTTCTGGCCCTGGTACCGCCAGTCGGATCCCAGTACGGAGCTCAACGTATCACGCAGGCAATTGGTTATGGCCGGACCCGCTCCTTCATTCAGGTTCAGGACCGTGAGCAGATTGCTGCCGAAACCGGGTAACACGGGCATCGAAGTCAGAACCGGAATGAAGGGAGCTTGCGGTACTGCTTCAATGCTGAAGCTCAGACTGGCCTGTGTCGCTGCAAGGTAGCTGCCGTTGCCTGCCTGATCGGCCGTGATGGTGCAATTGTTGGTGCCGGCAGCCAAACCGGTGACCACGCCGGTGCTGCTGTTGACCGTGCATGCCGCCAAGGTGGTGCTGTTGAAATTGACAGCGTTGCCCGAGGCGCCTCCCGTCGCGGAAACCGTGCCGGTACTACCCACGGTGATAGTGGGCGCTGCGCCAAATGTGATGGTTTGGCTCCCCTTGGGCGTCACGCTCGTTGACGCCGTGGAGGCGCTGCCGGTGCCCACCGAGTTGGTGGCCCGGACGGTGAAGGTGTAACTCGTCCCGTTCGTCAGACCTGTCATGACGTGAGTCAATCCGGTGGTGCCGGCATTGCTGTCGGTTGCGCCGGCCGGACTGGACTCCACCGTGTAACCCAGGATGGTTGCGCCGGCGTCGCTGGCGGGCGCAGTGAAGGTCACCGTCGCTTGCTGGTTGCCTGCGACCGCCGTCACGCCCGTCGGCGCACCGGGAGCGCCGGGCGCGGCCCGGATCACCGTCAGTTCGTCGAACTTCGCCGGGTTGCGCGAATACACCGCCACCTTGTCGAATGCGGGTGCAAGGCCGGCGTAGACGACTGCCGTTGCCGGGGGGTTAAGGTAGTCAAAAGTCGAGAGATCGGGGTTCACCCACATCGACGTCTTGGTATTTTGGTAATCGATCTGCACGACAACCAGATTGAGCGCCGACAGATTGGCCGTGCTCGAGGACGTACCGTCTGCCTTGGGGGCGAGCCCGCTGTCGAGGATCGACATCTTGGCGCCATAGGTCCCGCCATTGCCGCCGATGCCGCCGGTCAGGGTGCCTGATGCTGTGAGTCTGACGTTGGGCGTGCCACCGCCGCTGGTGGCGGGGAACTGGCTGAGAAACTGCAGGTAAACCACGCCGCTATTCACCAACGGCAGCGTGCGGGCATTTCCGTCAATGCCATTTCCACCAGCGCCCCATACGATACTTCCACCGGTCGTGGCGAGGCCTGTATAGGTCAGTGCGGTGCTGCTGGTCCTGAAATTTCCTCCGGATCCGTAGTCGTAGGTCCAGGCGCCTGTCCACCCTGTGCCGCCGGATTGTGATGCCAAGGAGTTGCCGGCAACGTAGCCAAAGCCGTCGTAGGCGACGGTGACCAGCGGCCCGCTCAATGCGGCGTGGGTTTCCGAAGGGAGGGCACAGGCCGTGAAACTCAACGCAAGGAGCATGCAGCGTGCCCAATTCAGGGGGATGCTGTCTGTCCACCGGGTCATGGTGAATTCCAGGCTATGGCTGCCACCTCGCCTACAACGCACCATGATTGAGTTCTTTCCTGATTGCTGTGGGGTGCGGGTACCCCGATGACTGTCGCCAAGATGGCTCTCAAACGTGATGGCATGCGTGATGAATGGAGATCAGCCCGACCAATGCGCCTCTTGTCTGCAGACAGGGTGTTGCGCAACGCCTGCACCGGGTTCCCATTGTTTTTGGTGAGGCGTGCAGTGTATGCGACGCTGCGCTTAGCTGCGCGCGTGGGTCACGCCGCCGTCCACCACCAGCGTGGACCCCACTACATAGTCCCCCGCACGCGATGCCAGATAGATCGCTGCACCGGCCATGTCCTCGGTCGTGCCGACGCGGCCGGCGGGAATGCGCGCGGAGACTTCGGCTTCGTGGTCACGCGCGTCCTTGTTCATCTCGGACGCAAAGGCGCCGGGGGCAATCGCCGTGACGACGATGTTGTCCTTGACCAGGCGCAGCGCCATGCGGCGCGTCATGTGGATGAGTCCGGCCTTGCTGGCGGCGTAGGAATAGGTCTCCAGTGGGTTCACGGAAACACCATCGATGGACGCGATGTTGATGACCTTGGCCACCTGATTCTTGCCGGCCTTGGTCAGATGGGCGTGCAGGGCCTGGGTCAGGAAGAACGGGGTCTTCAGGTTCAGGTCCACCACCTTGTCCCAGCCGCTCTCGGGGAAGTCATCAAACGGCGCGCCCCAGGCGGCGCCAGCGTTGTTGACCAGGATGTCGAGCTGGTCTTCATGTTGCGAATAGGCAGCCACCAGCGCACGCGCGCCTTCCACGGTGGACACGTCTGCCGGCAGGGATACACAGGTGCCCAGTGCCGACAACTCGGTGGCGGTCTGGTCGCAGGCCGCGGCCTTGCGGGCACTGATATAGACCTTGGCGCCCTGCTTCAAAAAGCCTTCGGCAATCATGCGGCCAATGCCGCGCGAACCACCGGTGATGAGTGCCGTGCGGCCCTTGAGGGAAAAGAGTTCGTTCATTTGCGCTGCTCCTGGAATGCTTGTTGTGGGTGGGTTGGTGAAGCCCACAAGCTTAGAAGCAAACTGCGGCGATGTCGGTCACCAAGGTGCTAGCGCGGCAGCACGAGGCTGCGCAAACGCTGGTGCGCAGCGTCCTCCCGATCCACCGGCAACTGGTTTTTGGCCTGCAGGTAGTGGTTGGTGAACACATCCAGGTAGGCCTCCAGCGTCTGCGCCGCCAGGGGTTCGCCGGCCAGGTCCATGCACAGGGCCGCCACCTCGGAGGTGCAGAAATGGTCGTCGCGGCGGGAGCGGCGCAGCTTGTAGCGTGATATCTGTTCCGAGGCCAGGCTCAGCACCGGCAGGTGGTTCAAGTAGGGGCTCTTCCGGAACATCTTGCGCGCCTCGGGCCAGGTAGCGTCCAGCAACACAAACAGGGGGTGCTTGCCCGGCACCCGCTGCACACCGGTCACCACCCGCTCGGTCGCCACAAACTCGCCCGGGAACACCACAAAGGGTTGCCACTGCGGGTCGGCCAGCAGGGCCAGCAGCGCGGGGTCCACCTCGGTGCGCGCCCAGCCAAAGGCATAGGTTTGCGGCACCACATCGGCAATCAGCCAGCCGGTGTTGCTGGGCTTGAGCGGTTCAATATCCGCCATCAGCAGGCACACGCCCGCCGTGGTGGGCACCACCGGGCGCAGGGCACACATGCAGTGGCTGAGGACCAGGCGGCAACCTGCACAGCGCTCGCCGCGCGGCCCGCCGCGGGCACGAAAGGGCTTGGCGCTGCGGGCCAAACGGGTGGTGCGCAGGCGGGAGACGGCATGCATCATGGAAGGCTTTGTCATCAACGGCCGTCAAGGTGTTCCAGCGCAAACAAAGGCAGTTCCGCCTGCCGGCTCAGCCAGACGCCGCCGCCGAGTTCGGTGAAATCCTGTGCCAGGCCCTGCCGATACAACTGCGCCGGGTGCTTGAACAGGCTGGGGTCGGTCAGGGTCTCGTCCACAATGTCCTGCTCCCAGTCCTCGCGGGCAACCGCCTCCACATACAGCGCGCCGCGGCACAACCGGCCCAGGTTGGCCATGGCACGTTTGGCATCTGCTGCAGTCAGGTAGGGCAGCACGCCCTGGCAGATCACCAGGTCAAATGGCGTGCGGGCCTGGTAGTCAACCACCGAACCGCGCGTCCAGCCAAAACGTTCGCACAGGTAGGCGCTGAACTCCACGCCATGGAACTCCGCGTGCGGGTAGTGCCGCTTGATCACATCGCGCCACAGCCCGATGCCGCAGCCCACGTCCAGCACGCGGCGCACCGGCACGCGCAGGTATTGCAGGTAGCTGCAGACAAAGGCACCCAGGCGTTCCACATGGGCCGGGTCCACCACGCTGGTCTTCTTGTTGAAGTAGTAGCGCTCGTAGTAGGCCGCATCAAACTGGCTGTCGCTGGCAGATTTCACGCATCACCCCTGGGAAGTTCAATTTGCTGGACCTGGTCATTCTTCGCGCCAATGAACGCTTCCAGGGCGTTGAACAGGTTGTCCAGAACGTCCTTGCCAATGGCCTCTTCGATCAGCAGGTACTGCAAGTCGATGAGGGGCGCCATGTCGTTGACCAACTGGTCACCTTTGGGGGCCAGGCGCACGGACACCCGGCGCAGGTCTCCCTCCATGCGGCTGCGCTCGATCATCTGCAGGTCTTCCATGCGGGCCAGCATGCCGGCCATGCTGGCACTGTGGATCTGGCACTGGTCGCAGAGTTCGCGGGGTTCGAGTTGTCCGTATTCATCCAGCAGGCGCAGGATGCGCCACTGCTGATCGGTCAGGCCAAAGTGGTTCAGGATGGGGCGGAAATGGCCCATCAGGCATTCCCGGGCCTTCAGAAAGCGCTGCGGCAGGTTGTGGTGGCTAACCCGTGGGGTCGATTGGGGTTTCATTGCGCATCAATCATCGCTAACATGTTAGCGATTAAAATACTTGCATGTTAGTGAATATTGAAAAATGATCGTTCGCGACCGACCATCCGGCTTCAGGATGTTTTTGCTCCTGCGCGGCTCCATCCTGCCGAGGATTCTGCCATCCCTGGTGGCTACCACGCTGATCGCCATCCTGGTGACGATATCCCATGGGGACTTGTTTGCGCTGAAGATCACGCTGACGACCATTCCGTTCACCCTGATCGGGTTGCCGATTGCGATCTTCCTGGGCTTTCGCAACACGGCGGCCTACGACCGGTTCTGGGAGGGGCGCAAGCTGTGGGGTGAGGTGCTGCTGCGCAGCCGCAGCCTGGCGCGGCAGTGCCAGAGCCTGATTGCGGGTGTTGAGCCCGCGCGGACCAGTTTGGGGCTGGACGATGTGCGGGTGCGCATGACGCTGCGAACCATTGCCTTTGCACATGCTTTGCGCCACCTGCTGCGCGATGAGCGCAGTGCGCCCGAGTTCCTGGGGCTGCTGCTCGCCGAGGAACAGGCCGGTGCCCGGCAGTCGTCCAACGCACCCGACTATCTGATGCAAAGGATGGGACAGGACCTGGGGCTGTGCCTGAAGGATGGCCGGATTGATCCCTGTCTGGCCACCTCCATGGACACCACGCTGTCGGCCCTGGGTGCGGCGGCGGCCAGCTGCGAGCGGATCAAGAGCACACCCATCCCGTTTTCCTACACGCTGCTGTTGCACCGCACGGCCTATTTGTACTGCTTTCTGCTGCCGTTCGGGCTGGTGGACTCCATCGGCTTCATGACGCCGTTTGTCGTGTCCATCGTGGCCTACACCTTCTTCGGCCTGGACGCCCTGGGCGACGAGATCGAGGAGCCCTTTGGCCTGGATGCCAATGACCTGCCGCTGGACGCCATCTGCCGGACCATCGAGATCAACCTGCGTGAGTCCTTGCACGACACGCAGGTGCCCGAACCCCTCACACCGATCAACTACTGCCTGACCTAAAGGCCCCATCCCGCGTAAAGGACAACCACCATGCATGACGATCTTCAGGACCGAATCCGTATTCCCGCGCTGCGTGAGCGGGTGACCAGTGCGGCGGCGGCCGCGCAGTGGATTCAGGATGGCATGACCATCGGCATGAGCGGATTCACCCGCGCCGGCGACGCCAAGGTCGTGCCCATGGCCCTGGCCGAGCGGGCGCGCCAAGAGGATCTGAAGATCACGCTGATGACCGGCGCCTCGCTGGGCAGCGATGTGGACCGGACGTTGACCGAAGCCGGTGTGCTGGCACGCCGCCTGCCGTTTCAGGCCGACCCGGTGCTGCGCGCGGCCATCAACCGCGGGGAGGTGATGTTTGTGGACCAGCACCTGTCCGAAACGGTGGAGCTGTTGCGCACCCGGCAAATGGCCCCCATTGACCTGGCGATCATCGAGGCGGTGGCCATTACCGAAACCGGCGCCATCATCCCCACCACGTCGGTGGGCAACAGCGCCAGCTTTGCGATTCTGGCGGACAAGGTGATCGTCGAGATCAATCTGACCCAGTCGCTGGAGCTGGAAGGCCTGCACGACATCTTCATCCCCAAGCACCGTCCCCGGCGCGAGCCCATGCCGCTGATGGCAGTGCAGGACCGTATTGGGAGCACGGCCATTGCGATTCCACCCGAGAAGATCGTGGCCATCGTCATCACCGAGAAGCTCGACAGCGCTTCCACCATTCTCCCGGCGGATGGCGAGACCGCCTCCATCGCCGCGCATCTGGTGGACTTTTTCAGGAAGGAAGTGGACTTCGGCCGGCTGACAAAGAAACTGCTGCCCATGCAGGCCGGCATCGGCACCATTGCCAACGCCGTCATGCAGGGATTCATTGACAGCCCGTTTGAGCACCTGACCATGTATTCCGAGGTGTTGCAGGACTCGACCTTTGACCTGATGGATGCGGGCAAGCTCGACTTCGCGTCGGGCTCGTCGATCACCCTGTCGCCCCAGAAGAGCCGCGAAGTGTTTGGCAACATCGGCAAATACAAGGACCGCCTGGTGCTACGCCCGCAGGAGGTCAGCAACCACCCGGAAATCATCCGCCGCCTGGGCATCATCGCCATCAATACCGCGCTGGAGGCCGACATCTACGGCAACGTCAACTCCACCCATGTGCAGGGCACGCACATGATGAATGGCATTGGCGGCTCGGGCGACTTTGCGCGCAATGCCTATCTCTCGGTCTTTGCGACCAAGGCCACGGCCAAGGATGGGCGCATTTCCAGCATCGTGCCCATGGTCTCGCATGTGGACCACACCGAGCATGACGTGGACATCATCGTCACCGAGTTCGGCTTGGCCGACCTGCGCGGCCTGGCGCCCCGGGAGCGCGCCCAGGTCATCATTGACCGCTGTGTGGCGCCGCCTTACCAGGCCATGCTGCGGGACTATGTGGCACGGGCCAACCAGGGAGGCGGGCAAACGCCCCATGTGCTGCAGGAGGCGTTTTCCTGGCACCTGCGCTACCGCGATACGGGCAGCATGGTGCCGACGCCGGTCGGGCGGGACGCTGGCGCGAAGCCGGCTGAGGCTGGCCTACTCCTTGCGGGCAACCACCAGTAAGACCAGCCCGAGCGCCATGGCGCCCAGTCCGGCCCACATGGGGATATTGACGCGTTCCTTTTCGAGCACCTGCATGTGCAGAGGCCCGATGTCCGCGGTGTGGGTTTCCTTGGTGTAGCTGAAGCCCCCGTAGGTCGCGCCGAGCCCACCCGCGACGATCAACAGGATGGCAACCAGTCTGATGGAGTTCATGGTCAGTGGCCCCTACAGCGGGCTGCGACCGCGGATGACGCGGACCAGAATCACCACAACCGCAATCACCAGCAGAACGTGGATGAAGCCTCCGACGGTGTACGACGACACCATGCCGAGGCCCCAGAGTATCAGCAACACAATGGCGACGGTTTCGAGCATCTGTTTCTCCTTGAAGTGGAAGTCTTACAAGGTCGCAGTGTGCTGAAGCATCTGGATCCAGTCAGTGCGCCAGCGCACCATGTGCAGCGCGTCCGCCAAACCGGATCAACGGCGGTACAAGACCTGGGTGCGCAAGTTCTCTGCCGCTGGCAATGCCTGTTTGTGCAGCTCTGCAGCCATCGCTGCGGTGCAGACACTTACGGGCGTCTTGTCGTGCACTTCGCGTGTCACCTGAACGCCGGTCTTGGTGCGCTGGTACTTGGCCGTGTAGTCGAATACCTCCGATCGAATCTTCGCCGTTGCCGGCAGGGAGGTGAACTTCAAACCCGGCGCCAGGGTGATGTCGTAGTTCTCCTGGCTCACAAAGCCATAGCAGGTATGGCGCCGGTTGGGCTCCACCCGGCCCTTGATGCCCGCATAGCTCATGATGGGCATCGGCGTGCTGATGACGGGAGCCAGGACAAATGCACCGGTGGTGCCACCATCCAGGTAGTTGGAAATGTCGAAGCGCAAGCTGAATTCATAGGTATCCGACATCCCGCTGGTGTCTCCCTTGAGCAGTTTGCCTTTGCCCTTGAAGCCGTTTGCGTTCAGGGCCCATTTCACAAAGTCCCGCTCGTTGTCGCTGCTGAGTTCCCGCAGATAGGCGCGCGCCTCCGCAGCTGCCAGTCCTTTCAGCGCAACGTGCATTTCGCCGGACGCGCTGCCGTCCTTGTCAACTTTCAACTGCATGCCCAGTTTCTGGGCTGCCTGTTCATACCGTTGGTCCGGTGTCCTGGCCAGTGCAGTGGCGCTGCCAACGTGGATCACCGGCTTGCCATTCGCGCTCATCGGCAAATAGCCAAACGGAATTTCCTTGGCCGTGGCATCCAGGTAGGTCTTGAACTCGGGGATGTAATTGATGACGTGGTTGACCGAGGAAACCACGGGCGTCTTCGCCAGGTCATACATATCGCCGGCGTTGATCAGCACCTGTTCGCTCGGGATGTCTGCGGCCGTCAGAAGTGCCTGCAGCAGGGTTGCATGATCCTTGCAATCCCCCATCTTGTTGTCCAGAACCACATCGAGATCGCGTGGCACCACGGCGCCAATGCCGATGCAGTTTCCACCGTAGGTCATGTTCCTGGACACCCACTCATACAGGCGGCGGGCGCGCTCAATGGGTTTCTTGGCGTCCCCCACAATCGTCGCGGCCAATTCGCGGATACGGGGTGTCGGCACCGCCTTGGGCAGCGCCCGGTCACCGTAGGCCTTTGCAATGGCCTCGTAGTTGTCGAACGTGGACGCGAGGATGGAAGGGCTTTCATCCACACGCCATATCCCGCTGTCGCTTTCATTCCACTCCAGGGGCTTGAGGTTTTGGTAGTGCCACTGCCAGGTGCGAATGCCAGCCGCCTCCCGAACGGGCAAGGCCTGCACATGGTGTGATTCGACGTGGAGTTTCAGATCGACAGGGGCGCGCACGGTGACGTCAATATCCTCGTAGACCCCGTAGGCCGAAAATCCCTGGATCATCGAGAACTGGCCCGGGAAGATGGGTTCCTTGTCCACGATCTTGTAGACAACCCCAACGGTGTCTCCAACGGCCAGGTCTGGAAACACGATGGAGATGCTGGTCCGGTCGGAGAACATGGGTGCAGCACCTGCCCGCCCGTTGTTGGTGGTCGTCTGGAAGTTGTTGGGTGGAACCGGCAGCCGGCGCCCATCCTTCTTCTCGGTGTAGGCTTCCAGCACTTCGCCAGTCTGGATGCTGGTGCTGAATGAAAAGCTGTACGACTTCATCCTCTCCAGCGCATTGGCCAGAACAACCTGGTTGCGCGATTCAAAGGTTTGCGTGGAGCGGCCGTCGCGCTCCACGTCATACACCAGATGCCATTTTTTGGAAATGACGGGTAGTTTCTTGTCATCTCCGTCCTGAGCCCAGGTCGGTTGATGGCCAACAGCGATGAACGCGCATGCTGCCGCCAGATAGCGGATCAATTTCATTTTTGCTTCTCCCTGATTGAATCAAGGCAATCCTTCGGGAGCGCGCAAGGCCATCCCGGGTTGCCGTTGGGGATCATACCGGGGCACTATGACGCCCCGGCGGGGGCAAACGGGTGCAACGGTATGAGCCACATCAACACATGGCCAGATTCGCCGGCAGGCCGAGCCGAACGCACCTACCATCGGCACCCCAGGCCCGCCACGGGCCGCTTTCCTGCGCGCGCACCATGCTCAAACTCTCGCTTTCCGAATTCACGCTCGAACACTTCATGCAGCACTACTGGCAGCAAAAGCCGGTGGTCATCCGCCAGGGCTTCAAGCACTTCCAGGACCTGATCAGCCCCGAAGAGCTGGCGGGGCTGGCCTGCGAGGAAGAGGTGGATTCGCGCCTGGTCTACAAGAAGCGTGGCAAATGGCAAGCCGAGAACGGGCCGTTTGAGTCGTACGACCACCTGGGCAAGACCGGCTGGTCGCTGATCGTGCAGGCGGTCAACCACTGGTCGCCCGCAGTGGCCGAACTGGTAAAGCCCTTTGACTTCATCCCCAAATGGCGCCTGGACGATGTGATGATCAGCTACTCGCGCCCACAGGGTGGCGTAGGCCCGCACATCGACCTGTACGACGTGTTCATCTGCCAGGGCTCGGGCCGGCGCCAGTGGCGGGTCGGGGATCGGGGCAACCACCGCCAGTTCGCGGCGCATGCGGCGCTGCTGCATGTGGATCCGTTCGAGGCCATCATCGACGTGGAGCTGTTGCCCGGTGACATCCTCTACATCCCGCCGGGTTTTCCGCACGATGGGGTGTCGCTGGAGCCGTCGATGAGCTTCTCGGTGGGCTTTCGGGCCAAGTCGGCCTGCGACATGCTCAGTGGCCTGGCGGATTACGTCATCGACAAGGAACTGGGTAGCACGCTGCTGAGTGACCCCGGTCGCCCCATCCACCACAACCAGGGCCAGATCAACGCCAGCGACTTTGGCCGCATCAAGGCGCAGCTGCAGGCGCTGCTGGATGACGACACGCTGGTGGCCGATTTTGCCGGCAGCTTTCTGTCGCGCACCAAATGCCAGCTCGACCTGCAGGCGCTGGACGAGCCGCTGGATGCGAACGAACTGATCGACACACTCCAGCAGCAACCCCTGGTGCGCACCGGCGGCTTGCGTTGCCTCTACGTGGACCAGACCGTGGCGGATGGTGTCTGCTACGTGGACGGTGAGCGCCATGCCTTTGGCGCCAAGGCGCAGGCAGCCGTCAAGGCCCTGTGCGACCGTGACACGCTGACCCATGCCCCGCTGCGCGCCGCGCTGAAGCTGCCGGCGTTTGTCGAGGCGCTGACCCAGTGGGTCAATGCCGGCTACTGGTATTTCGAAGACTGATTGGGCCCCACCCCGACGAGGGCGCGGGGTCAATGGTTTCCCGGATGCACAGCTTAAGGAGCCTGTGCTAAGGTCTGCGGCTTGTCTTTTTTGACTTCCAGGAAACCATGAAACGACTACTCCTCACCGCAGGCCTGTTGCTGTCGTCGGTGCTGCTACAAGCGGCGCCCGTCACGGTCAAAGGCTACGCCCATGTCAAAACCGCGGGCACCATCGACGAATACACCCTCCAGTCCAACGGTCTGCAGGTGCTGCTGATGCCCGAGCATTCCAGCCCGACGCTGACCTTCATGGTCACCTACCGCGTGGGATCGCGCAACGAGGTCACCGGCACCACCGGCGCCACGCACATTCTGGAGCATCTGATGTTCAAGGGCTCCAGGAACCACACCCGTGAGAAGGGCAACAACGTCGATCAGTTGCTGGAACGCACCGGCGCCAAGTACAACGCCACCACCTGGCTGGACCGCACCAACTACTACGCGAATATGGGCAGTGAGCACCTGGCCACGGTGATGGGCATGGAGGCCGACCGCATGCGCAACCTGCTGCTGCGCGATGAGGATCGCAAGCCCGAGATGACCGTGGTGCGCAACGAGTTTGAGCGCGGCGAGAACTCGCCCATCCAGGCCCTGTACAAGGAGATCTACCAGACCGCCTTTGTGGCCCACCCCTACCACCACAGCACGATTGGCCACCGCAGCGATATCGAGAAGGTGTCCATCCAGAAGCTGCGCGAGTTCTATGACACCTTCTACTGGCCCAACAACGCCACCATCACCATCATTGGTGACTTCGATGCGGCCCAGGCGCTGGAGCAGGTGAAAAAGACGTTTGGCAAGTACCCGCGTTCACCCAAGCCCATACCAGAGATGTACACCGAGGAGCCCGCGCAGAATGGTGCGCGACGCACCATCGTCAAGCGCCCGGGTCAGTTGGGCGTGGTCGCCGTGGCGCACAAGGTGCCCGCTGCCACGCACCCCGACTTTGCCGCCGTGCAGCTGATGAGCGCCATCCTGTCCGATGGCAAGAACAGCCGCATGTACAAGGCCATCACCAACAAGAACCTGTCCACCGGAGTGGAAGGCGAACTGGGCATCTTCCACGATCCCAGCATGCACATCGTGTTTGCCCCGCTGGCGCCTGGCGCCAAGCATGACGAGGTGGAAGCGATCATCGTTGCGGAGATTGAGCGCCTGAAGAAGGATGGCGTGACCGAGACCGAACTGAAAGCCGCCGCCGCCAAGACCGCTGCGGATGCGGCCTTCAAGCTGGATGGCTCGTTCGGCATTGCCGGCAACATCAATGAGTACATTGCCGCCGGCGACTGGACGCTGTTCTATTCCCTGGATGAAGCAGCGAAGAAGGTGACCGTGGCCGACATCCAGCGCGTGGCACAGAAATACCTGATCGAGGACTCCAGTACCACCGGCTGGTTTGTGCCGACCACGGCAGGTGCGGCCGCTCCCGTTGCGTCGGCCAAGGCCGGCTTCAAGGACACGCTGTCCGACGGCCCCTACTACTACCGTGATCCCCGCCTGAACGCCGGAACTCAGCCCGCGATGGCGGCGGCTAAGGACGCTGGCGGCGGCGCGGCCGTGGCGGATGGTGGCAGCAAGATCGCACCCAATGCCCGGCGCAGCAAAATAGCCGGTATCGACGTCATTGCCTACCCCACCGGCGTGAAGGACGTGGTGACGCTGCGCGCCTCTCTGCCCGCAGGCCGCGCGCTGGGTGCCAAGGGCAACCCGGCCATTCCGGTGCTGACCGGCATGCTGCTGGACCAGGGCACCAAGACGCAGGACAAGTTCGCCATTGCCGAGAAACTGGAGTCCGTGGGAGCGGCGATCAGCTTCCGCGTGGGCACCGACGTGCTGGACATCAGCGCCCGTTCGCTGAAGAAGGACGCACCCCTGGTGTTGGGCCTGATTGCCGAGCAGTTGCGCACGCCGGCGTTCTCGCCGGAAGAGTTTGCCAAGGCCAAGAAGCAGATGGCCGGCGGTATCAAGCGCAGCCTGGAGAGCACGGACTTCCGCGCCTCCGACGCCTTCAACCGCGCGGTCTACCCGCAGGGTCACCCCAACCGCAGCGTCGCGCCCGATGACATGCTGGCCGCCATTGAGTCGGCCACGCTGGAGGAGGTCCTGACCTTCCACCTGGCCCACTATGGCCCGGCTGGCATGAAGCTGGTGTTGGTGGGTGATCTGGATCTGCCTGCTTTGCAGGGTGAAATCAACCGCGCCTTCTCCGGCTGGAGTGGAGGCAAGGAAGTGGTGCGCGCGGCGCAACCCGCCCCCGCCACCGTGGCGGGCAAGCTGGATGTGGAAATGCCGGGCAAGACCAGCGTCTCCGTGGTGATGGGTCAGTCCAGTGGCCTGCGTTACAGCGACCCCGACTACCAGGCCCTGCGCGTGGCCACCGCCATTCTGGGCAGCGGCTTCACCGGGCGCCTGATGGCCAATGTGCGCGACAAGGAAGGCCTGACCTACGGCGTAGGCGCTGGCATGGGCAATGACATGTTCAACGATGGTGACTGGCGCATCTCCGCCACCTTTGCCCCCGGCCTGTTGGACAAGGGCATTGCCTCCACCCAGCGCCAACTCAAGCTCTGGTTTGACGCAGGCGCAACGCCCACCGAGATCAGCCAGCGCAAGAGCAACCTGATTGGCGAGTTCAAGGTGAACCTGGCTACCACCGGCGGCATGGCCGGCGCCCTGCTGGGCGCGGTCAGCCGCGGCTATGACGTGAGCTGGCTGGACGAGTTTCCGGCCCGGGTCAACGCACTGAGCAATGAGCAGGTCAACGCCGCGATCAAGAAGTACCTCAAGCCCCAGGCCATGGTGCTGGTCAAGGCCGGGACCTTGGCCCCGACAGCTGCTACCAAGTAAGAAATTGCTTCAATGCGCTATGAATAGGATAGCGCATTGATCAATATTGACGAGGGCTAGAGGCCAATTCGACCAATAATTATATTTTCACCAAGCAATTGCTTGCTGAAAATAAACAAATTTGGTATCGTCGGCGCATGCAACCAGACGCCGTGCCGACCGATTCCGAAACCGCGCCCAAGCGCGCGCGCGGGCGACCCCGCAAAACCGTGGACGAGCGCGATGACGGCAACCGCCGTCAGGCGCTGCTCGCAGCCGCCGGCCATCTGTTTCGCCAGAAGGGCTTTGCGGCCACCACCACGCGTGACATCGCCGCGGCGGCCGACATGCAAAGCGGCTCGCCGTTCTACCACTTCAAAAGCAAGGATGCGCTGCTCTATGCCGTCATGGAAGAGGGCATGCGCTCGGCGCTGGCGCGCCAGCGTGCAGCGGCGCAAACGCCCGGCTACGCCAGTCTGACACCGGCACAACAGTTGCGCATGCTGGTGGGCGTGCATTTCGAGGTGCTGCTCGGCCCGGGCAGCGACTTTGTGCCGGTGATGCTGTATGAATCGCGCTCCCTGCCGCTGCGCCAGCGCAAGTCGCTGGGGCTGTTGATTGCCGAATACGAATCCCTGTGGCTGCCAGTGCTCACGGCCCTGCATGAACGCGGCGAACTGCGTGCGCCGGTGCGGCTGGCGCGGCTGCTGATCCTGGGCGCACTGAACTGGTCGGTGCAATGGTTTGACCCCAAGAAGGGCGCGTCGCTGCAGGAGCTGACCGATGCCGCCATGGCTTTATTCCTGAAGGAATCCTGATGTCTTATGGTTCTGTGTTTGCCCCCGGTCTGTTCGCGGGCAAGGTCATCATCGTTACCGGCGGCGGCTCCGGCATCGGGCGCTGCACGGCGCATGAGCTGGCCGCCCTGGGCGCCCATGTGGCACTGGTCGGGCGCAAGCTGGAGAAACTGCAGGCGGTTGCTGGTGAAATCACCGCCGACGGCGGCAGGGCCAGCTACCAGGTGTGCGATATCCGCCAGGAAGGGGCCGTGCGCCAGACCGTCACCTCCATCCTGGCAGCCCAGGGGCGCATTGATGGTCTGGTCAACAATGCCGGTGGCCAGTTCATGACGCCGCTGGAGGCCATCAGCGCCAAGGGCTGGGAGGCGGTGGTCAACACCAACCTGACCGGCGGCTTCTTGATGGCGCGCGAGTGCTACCTGCAAGCCCTGGCCAAGACCGGTGGATCAATAGTCAACATCGTTGCCGACATGTGGGGCTCCATGCCCGGCATGGGGCATAGCGGCGCGGCGCGGGCTGGCATGGTCAGCTTCACCGAAACCGCAGCCCTGGAATGGGCGGCCAAGGGCGTGCGGGTGAATGCGGTGGCGCCGGGCTACATAGCCTCCAGCGGCATGGACAACTACCCCGTGGAGATGGCGCCCATGATCCGCGAGATGGCCAAGACCATACCGGCCGGGCGCTTTGGCACCGAGGCCGAGACGGCGGCGGGCATCGTCTTCCTGCTGAGTCCGGCCGCTTCGTTCATCAGCGGCACCACTCTGCGCATCGACGGTGCGCGCCCGCAGGCCCGCGCCGGCTACCCCATGCGGGTGCCGGACGCGGCGGTGCAGGCGCGCGATGCCGTCAAGCCGTTCAATGGTTTTCACCGGGCCCACACGCCCAAAGTCTTTCAAGTCTGAGATACCACCATGCAATTCACCCACGAACATCTGGAGATCCAGAAGACCCTCAAGCGCTTCATTGAGGCCGAGATCAACCCCCATGTGGAAGAGTGGGAGGAAGCCGAGCAGTTCCCCGCGCATGAAGTCTTCAAGAAGCTGGGCGATCTGGGCCTGTTGGGTCTGACCAAGCCCGAGGCCTATGGGGGCGCGGGGCTGGATTACAGCTACGGCATGGCCATGGCCGAAACGCTGGGCCACATCGACTGCGGTGGCGTGCCCATGGCGATTGGTGTGCAGACGGATATGTGCACTCCGGCGCTGGCCCGCTTTGGCAGCGAGGAGCTGAAGCGCGAATTCCTGGTGCCGGCCATCGCGGGTGACGCGGTGGGCTGCATTGGCGTCAGCGAGCCGGGTGCGGGCAGTGATGTGTCGGCCATCAAGACCACGGCCCGCAAGGATGGTGACGACTATGTCATCACCGGGCAGAAGATGTGGATCACCAACAGCCTGCAAGCCGACTGGATGTGCATGCTGGTCAACACCGGGGATGGTCCGGCACACAAGAACAAGAGTCTGGTCATGGTGCCGCTGCGCGAAGGTGGCAAGCTGCGCCCCGGCATCGAGGTGGCACGCAAGATCCGCAAGATCGGCATGGCCTCCAGCGACACCGGGTTGATCTACTTTGACGAGGTGCGGGTGCCGCAGCGCAACCTGATCGGCCAGGAGGGCGCCGGTTTTGTCTACCAGATGCAGCAGTTCCAGGAGGAACGCCTGTGGTGTGCGGCCAGTTGCCTGCAAGCCCTGAACAACTGCATTGACTGGACGGTGGAGTGGGCACAGGAGCGCAAGATGTTTGGCGCCACGCTGGCCGACCAGCAGTGGGTGCAGTTCCGCCTCGCCGAGATGAAAACCGAGGTGGAATCCCTGCGGGCTCTGACCTACCGGGCGTGTGAGTTGTATGTGTCCGGCAAGGATGTGCTGGAGCTGGCCTCCATGGCCAAACTCAAGGCCGGTCGGCTGGGGCGCCTGGTGCCCGATGGCTGCCTGCAGTTCTGGGGCGGCATGGGCTACACGTGGGAGAACAAGGTCTCGCGCATGTTCCGTGACAACCGACTGGGAAGCATCGGCGGCGGTGCCGACGAGGTCATGATGGGCATCATCGCCAAGACCATGGGTGTCGCCAAGCGCCCCGCGCGTTGACTACAGGAAAGCAGACACACATGACGACGATCGATACGCAGGGTGAAGACATCCAGATGCTGGAAGACGCGGTTCAGCGTTTTGTCCAGACCGAAGTCAAACCGCATCTGGACCAGTGGGAAGAGGCAGGTCAGTTTCCGCGCAGCCTGTACCAGCGCGCAGCCGACCTGGGCTGGCTCGGTATGGGCTATCCGGAGGAATTCGGTGGCACACCTGCCCCTTGGGCGGTGCGCAACGCCATGACCATTGCCCTGGCCCGCACCGGTGGCAGCGGCGGCCTGATGGCCAGCCTGTTCAGCCACAACATCGGGCTGCCACCGGTACTGCGCCACGGCAGTGCGGCCCTGCAGCAGCAGGTCATTCCCGACGTGCTGGCCGGCAGAAAGATTGCCGCTCTGGCCATTACGGAGCCCGGTGGCGGCACGGACGTGTCAGCGCTCAAGACCACGGCAAGGCTGGAAGGCAACGAGTACGTGGTGGATGGGGAAAAGGTGTTCATCACCTCCGGCATGCGCGCCGACTGGCTGACGGTTGCCGTGCGCACCGACCTGAAGAACAAGGGGCCCATGGGGATTTCCATGCTGATGGTGCCCGGTGATGCGGTGGGCCTGTCGCGCAGCCCGTTGAAGAAGATGGGTTGGTTGTGCTCGGACACGGCCCATTTGCGCTTTGACGGCGTGCGGGTCCCGGCCAGCAATCTGGTCGGGGAGGAGGGCTCTGGTTTCAAGATCATCCTGACCAATTTCAATGGCGAGCGCCTGGCCATGTCGGCCATGGCGCTGGGCTTTGCGGAATGCTGCTATGACGAAGCCTTGCGTTGGGCGCGCCAGCGCAAAACCTTTGGCACGGCCCTGGTGGATCACCAGGTGATACGGCACAAGCTGATGGACATGAAGATGCGCATCGAGTCCACGCGGGCGTGGCTGAACGCCGTGACGGCGCGTGCCGATGCGGGCGACCGGGGTGACAAGTCCGCCAAGGGTGCCGAGTGGGTGGCCCAGGTGTGCCTGCTGAAGAACCACGCCACGCAGACCATGCAGTTCTGCGCCGACCAGGGTGTGCAGATTCTGGGTGGCATGGGCTTCATGCGCGGCACCGCCAGTGAACGCATCTACCGCGAGGTCAAGGTCATGATGATTGGTGGCGGCGCCGAGGAAATCATGAAGGAGTTGGCCTCCCGTCAGTTGGGGTTGTAATACTGTTCTATGCCTAAAACACCACACATAACCGCTCCCATAGAGTTTGAGCCGGAATTCGTTCAGGGGCTGACCCAGATCTTTCAGGAAAACATCGTGTTCAACACGGTGCTGGGCCTGAAGATTCACTCCATCACACCGGAGCGGGTGGTGGCCCACATTGCCATGAAGCGGGATCTGATTGGTCATTACAGCTACAACCGCATCCATGGCGGTGTCATCAGCGCGGGACTGGACGCCATGGGTGGCCTGGCGGTCATGGCCGCCATTGGGGCGCGCCACATGGATGAAGCGCCCCTGCAGCGCCTGCACCGCTTCGCCAAGCTGGGCACGATCGACTTGCGCATCGACTACCTGCGCCCCGGCATCAGCGAACGCTTTGAGCTGCGTGCCGAAGTGATACGCCTGGGCTCGCGCGTGGCCTCCACCCGCATGGAGTTCCTGGGCGCCGACGGCAAGCTGCTCTCCACCGGGTGCGGGTCCTACATTGTTTCTTGAGATCGACACACCGCATGGGCAGCGTCTGTGGGGACTACGAGACAGTGCGTGATTGAAGCGATGTTTCGATTAAAGTTCTCCCACAACTTATTTTGAGGGAGTCCCCATATGAAATCCACCGCTCTGCTCATCGCATTGCTTGCCTGCATCGGCCAGGCCCACGCCATGAAATCCTGCGAAGAACTCAAGACCCAAGTCGCCACCAAACTGGACGGCAAGGGCGTCAAGGGTTACACCCTGGAAATTGTCTCTGCCGACCAGACGGGGGATGCCAAAATGGTGGGCACCTGCGAGGGTGGCAAGAAGAAGCTGACCTACAGCAAAAAGAAGTGAGCGCAAGCGGGTGCATCACCCGCTGCACCAACAAAAAAGCCACCTCGCGGTGGCTTTTTTGTTGGTTGGAGGTGGCTATTTCTTCGCAGGGGTTTTGGCGGCTGCCGGAGCGGCCGCTGCTGCGGGCGCGGCGGCCGCGGTGCTGCCAAAGTAGTCCGACACCGTCTTCCACTTGCCGTCCTGAATCTGCGAGAGCCGCGATGCATCGCTGCCCAGTCGCTTGGTGGCCGTGAAGGTCTGCACGGCACCACCAAAGAAGTCCGGCTCGATGGTCAGGCTGTCCATCACCTTGATGAAGCTGTCGGTCGTCAGGTTCTTGCCGGCACGGCCCGCCGCCGTGGCAAAGCTGGTGATGATGGTGTAGCCATAGACCGAGAACACGGTGGGGTCCTCGTTGAACTTGGTCTTGTACTTGCTGGCCCAGAAGCGGATGGGCTGCGAGGCTTCATCCAGATACGGGTTCTGCACGGTCATGGTGGCGTAGAGACCATCCATGGCCTTGCCGCCCAGCTTGTGGATCAGGTCGGTGTAGGCCGCGCTGGAACCCAGGAAGATCGGGTTGTAGCCCAGCTTGCGGGCCGTGCCGATGGCGCCAATGGTCTCGCGGATGATGGTGCCCAGCACGATCATGTCGCAGCCGCCCGCCTGCATCTTGGAAATCTGCGACGAGAAGTCGGTGGCGCCACGTTTGTACGAGGTCTTCTCGGCAAACTCCATGTTCAGGGTCTTCAGGCCGGCCTCGCCACCCTTGAGCACTTCCAGACCGAAGTCATCGTCCTGGTACATGGTGCAGACCTTCTTGGCGCCCTTTTCCTTGACCAGCTTGGGCACGGCGTTGCGCATCTGGTCGTAGTAGGTGGCGGCGTAGGAGTACTTGAGCTTGTGGAACGGGTCGTACATTTCACGCGCTGCGGTGATCGGGAAGAAGTTGATGACGTTCTTCTCGAACTGCACCGGCATGGCGGCCATGTTCTGTGCCGTTCCGATGTGGCCCACCATCATGAAAATCTTGTCCTGGTTGACCAGCTTCTGGGCGGCCAGCACGGCTTTCTTGGGATCGTAGGCGGAGTCTTCAACCAGGATCTTGAGCTTGCGGCCATTGACGCCGCCTTGCTCGTTGATCTCTTCGACCGCCAGCAGCATGCCCAGGCGGGCCTGCTTGCCAAAGCCCGCGATGGGTCCCGACAGATCCTGAATGGAGCCGAGCAAAATCTCATCCTTGCTCACACCTTGCTGGGCCCCTGCGACTCCGGCTGCCAGCGCCAGGGTAGTGAGGGTAAGGGCAGTTTTCAATTTCATGGTTAGTCTCCTGGTTGAAATCCGTTTTGCCCGGGCGATCCCGCCCAGGCGCCTGCATTTTTACTGACTGTTGTACTCCGTGACAACCTTCCAGCGGCCATCCTGGATTTGTGCCATGCGGGAGTCGTCGCTGCCCAGCCGGCGGGTGGGCGAAAACTTCAGCGCTGGCGAGCCGAACATGTCGCCCGGGATCTTCATGATCTCCATGGCGCGGATGAACTTGCTGGTGTTGGGGCGCTCCCCGGCATCCCGCATGGCACTGGCGAAGACATTGATGGTGGTGTAGCCAAACACGGAGATGGTGGAAGGGTCATCGTTGAACTGGGTCTTGTACTTGCTGACCCAGCGGCGCACCGCCGGTGAGGCGTCATCCATGTAGGGAATCTGCGCCGTCATGGTGGCGTAGAAACCTTCCATGGCCTTGCCACCCAGTTTGGGGATCAGCTCGGTGTAGGCGGCGCTGGACCCCAGGAACACCGGGCTGTAGCCCATCTTGCGGGCGGTGGCGATGGTGCCGACGGTCTCACGGATGATGGTGCCGAGCACCACCATTTCGCAGCCGCTGGACTGCATCTTGGCAACCTGGGACGAGAAGTCGGTAGCGCCACGCTTGAAGGATGCTTTGTCGGTCAGCGCCAGCTGGCGGGTCTTGAGACCGTCTTCCGCGCCCTGCAGGACCTCCTGGCCAAAATCGTCATCCTGGTAGATGGCGCAGACCTTGGTCACATTCTTCTGGCGTACCAGCTTGGGCAACGAGCTGTGAATCTGCTCGTAGTAGGTGGGCAGCGTGGAGAACTTCAGCCGGTGGAAGGGCTCGTACATGGAGCGCGCCGCCGTGAGCGGGAAGAAGTTGATGATGTCCTTCTCGAACTGGACCGGCATGGCAGCTTCATTCTGGGCCGTGCCGATGTGGCCCAGCATCATGAAAATCTTGTCCTGGTTGACCAGCTTCTGGGCAGCCAGCACCGCCTTCTTGGGGTCGTAGCCGGAGTCTTCAACCAACAGCTTGATCTTGCGGCCGTGGATGCCGCCGGTTTCATTGATCTCTTCAATGGCCATTTGCATGCCGGCCCGGGCCTGCTTGCCGTATCCCGACAGCGGGCCGGACAGGTCCTGGATGGTGCCGATGAGGATTTCGTTCTTGCTGATGCCCTGGGGCTGTTGTGCGGCGCACAGCGTGGCAGCGGTGGCCAAAAGCGCAAATGTGAGTGAGTTGCGTAATGTCATGGAGTGGGTTGTTTGGTGCTGGGAGCAATCGGTTCATTGGTACATGGCTTCGATCTGGGCCGCGTACTTCTTTTCAACCAGCTTGCGTTTGAGTTTCATGGTGGGGGTGAGCTCTTCGTCCTCGGCGGTCAACTGGGTTTCCAGCAGAAAGAACTTTTTGAGTTGTTCAACCCGGGCGAACTTTTGGTTCACCCGGTCGAGCTCGGATTGGATCAGGGCCTGCACTTCGGGCGTGCGGGTCAGGGATGCGTAGTTGCTGAAGGGAACATCGGCGTCCTGGGCAAATTTCTCGACGTTTTCCTGGTCGATCATGATGATGACGGTGAGGTACGGGCGCTTGTCACCAATGACCACCGCGTCGGTGATGTAGGGCGAGAACTTCAGGTCGTTTTCCAGCTCGCTGGGCGTGATGTTCTTGCCGCCGGCGGTGATGATGATGTCCTTCATCCGGTCGGTGATGCGGAAGAAGCCATCGGCATCCACCACCCCGACGTCGCCCGTGTGCAGCCAGCCGTCCTTGTCGATGGTCTCGGCGGTCTTCTCGGGCAGGTTCAGGTAGCCCGCGAACACGTTCTTGCCTCGCACCAGAATCTCGCCGGTGGCGGGGTCCAGCCGGACTTCGTTGAAGGCAGCAGCCGGTCCAATCGAACCAGGTTTCATCCGGTCAGCGGGTACGCCGGTGGAAGCACCGCAGGTTTCGGTCATGCCCCAGACCTCCAGCATGGGCACGCCCAGGGCCATATACCAGCGCACCAGGTCGGGTGAAATGGGCGCGGCACCCGTCACCAGGAAGCGGGACCGGTGGATGCCGATGAGCTTGCGCACATTGTTCAGCACCAGCCACTGGGCCAGGGTGAACTGGATCTTGAGCCAGGGGCCAACGGGCTGGCCCGCCAGAATGCGGTCTGCAATCGTGGTGCCCACACCAATGCCCCAGGCGTAGGCCGCCTGCTGCACGCGGCCCGCTTCCTTGAGCGCAATCATTACGCCGGAGTAGAACTTTTCCCAGACACGAGGCACGGCGGTGAAGACGGTGGGTGCAATTTCGCGTACGTTCTCCGGAATGGTTTCCGGGTTTTCGACGAAGTTGAGCTTGGCGCCGGTATAGAGGGCGAAGTATTCGCCACCCATGCGTTCGGCAATGTGGCACAGCGGCAAAAAGCACATGCGCTCATCGCGCTCGTCCTGTGCCACCAGGGTGTTGTAGCCCTGCACGGTAAACACCAGGCCCTGGTGCAGGTGCATGGCGCCCTTGGGCTTGCCCGTGGTGCCCGAGGTGTAGACCAGGATGGCCAGGTCACCCGGCTGGCAGCTGGCGACGCGCTGCTCCAATGCGCCGGCGTGCTTCACCGCGTAGTCCCGCCCCAGCGCGCGCAGCGCCTCCAGGCTGATGACGCCGGGGTCGCTCAGATCACGCAGGCCCTCCATGTCAAACACCACGATCTTGCGCAGGCCCGGCAACTGGGCGCGCACTTCCAGAGCCTTGTCCAGCTGCTCATCGTCTTCCACAAAGAGCACGGTGGTGCGCGAGTCTTCGCACAGGTAGTGCACTTGCGATGGGGCATCGGTGGGGTAGATGCCATTGGAGACGCCACCGGCTGACAGCACGGCGAGGTCGGCAAACACCCACTCCACCACGGTGTTGGCCAGAATGGAGGCGCATTCGCCTTTGGCAAAGCCCAGGCTCAACAGGCCATTGCCGATCTCGCGCACGGCATCGGCAGTCTGGTTCCAGGTCCAGCTTCGCCACAGGCCCAGATGCTTTTGCCGCATCCAGATGCTGGGGCCACGCTTGGCCACGGCGTTCCAGAACATGGCGGGAATGGTGTCGCCCGGCATGACGATGTCATGGCAGGGTTTTATCGAAGAGGTGTCCCAAAGTCCGCTCATGGTTTACCGCCAGTTCTTCTTCTTTTTCGGTTCTTCGTCAATTTCACTGTGATTTTTTGCTCAATCCTGGAGAATCTGTTTTCCCAAAATTTCCGGCGTGAACATGAAAGACACCGCTTTGTATGAACAGCTTCTTGGGTTGAGGACGCCGTGGTCGGTCAAGAAGGTAGACCTTTGCTTGGCGGACCAGCGCGTGGTCGTTGAAGTTGTTTTGAAAAAGGGCCAGGTGTGGGCGGACCCAACGGACGCCACCAAGAGAGCCCATATCAATGGCTGGAGTGAGCGCCAGTGGCGCCACCTGGACACATGCCAGTTCGAAACCATCATCAAAGCCCGGGTTCCCCAACTCAAATACAGCGACGGCACGGTCGAAGAGCTGACGGTGCCGTGGGCCGAGCGCTACAGCCGGGTCACCACCTTGATGGCGGGATTTGTCATCAAGCTGCTGCAGGCCTGCCCCACCACGCAAGCCGTGTGCACGCTCACGAAGTTGTCCTGGAGCACGGTCAACGCCATCATGGTCAGTGCGGTGGAGCGCGGCATGCTGCGTCGCACCGAAGAGGAGATTGCCTACGTGGGCATCGACGAGAAGAGTTCCGAGAGGGGGCACACCTACGCCAGCATCCTGACCGACATCGACCGCTCGCGGGTACTGGACCTGGTGCCTGAGAGAAAGCTCGAGGCAGCCGTGGGCCTGCTGCAGACGCTTACGCCGGCGCAACGCACGTCGGTCAAGGCGGTGGCCATGGACATGTGGCCGGCATACATGAGTGCGGCAAGACACTGCCTGCCCCAGGCCGATATCGTGCATGACAAGTTTCATGTCTCCAAGTACCTTGGTGAGGCAGTCGATACCGTAAGAAAGCAGGAACACCGCAAGTTGTCCCAAGCAGGAACCTCGCCACTGGCTGGAAGTAAATGGGCGTGGTTGAGAAAGTATCCCGACGGCCGTAGCGCTGAAGCTGTCTCGTTTCGCGCTTTGAACCAGCTCAATCTCAAGACCAGCCGGGCGTGGTGCATCAAGGAGAACTTTAGTCAGTTCTGGAGCTACAGCTACAAAGGCGCGGCAATAAGATTCTTCAAGGCTTGGTCGAACAACGCGATGCGCAGCAAGTTGGAACCAGTCAAAAAGGTCGTCAAGATGCTCAGGCGCCACGAGGAGGGGCTGCTCAACTTCAGTCAGCACAGAATCAGCAACGCCTGTGCGGAAGGCTTCAATAGCGCCATCCAACTCATCAAGGCCAATGCCCGTGGGTTTCGCAACTTCACTAACTACCGGGCAAGAATTCTGTTTCATTGTGGAAAGTTGAACTTGGCAATGGCCTGAAAAATCACAGTGAATTCAACGAAGCTCC
>JBAQDE010000026.1:0-87374 GCA_049294595.1 Rhodoferax sp.
CATCGGCAAGGCGGGTGGCGCAACTGGCAATGACGATTTCAACGTCGCCAAGCTGCGCTACCACCGCATCATCATCATGACCGATGCGGACGTCGACGGCGCCCACATCCGCACCCTGCTGCTGACCTTCTTCTACCGCCAGATGCCCGAACTGGTGGAGCGCGGTCACATCTACATTGCCCAGCCGCCACTCTACAAGGTCAAGGCCGGCAAGGAAGAACTGTACCTGCAGGGCCCGGCCGAACTCGACAGCTTCCTGCTGCGCATCGCACTGGTGAACGCATCGGTCTTCACCGGTGGTCCCAACGGCACCACGATTGCCGGTGACACCCTGGCCGAACTGGCGCGCAAGCACATGGTGGCCCAGGCCGTGATTGCACGCCTGAAGAACTTCATGGACGCCGAGGCCCTGCGCTCAATCGCCGACGGTGTGGCACTCAACCTCGACACCGTTGCCGATGCCGAAGCCTCCGCCGCCGCATTGCAGGCCAAGCTGCCCGATGCCGAAGTGGCAGGCGAGTTTGACGTGCGCACCGACAAGCCCATCTTGCGCATCAGCCGTCGCCACCATGGCAACGTCAAGAGCAGCGTATTGACGCAGGACTTTGTACACGGCGCGGATTACGCTGCGCTGGCAGAAGCCGCCAATACCTTCAAGGGCCTGCTGTCCGATGGCGCACGCGTCATGCGTGGTGAGGGCGAACGCAAGAAGGAAGAAAAGGTCAACGACTTCCGTGAAGCCATGGCCTGGCTGATCGCCCAGGCCGAACACGCCACCAGCCGCCAGCGCTACAAAGGTCTGGGTGAAATGAATCCCGAGCAGTTGTGGGAAACCACCATGGACCCCACGGTGCGCCGCCTGCTGCGCGTGCAGATCGACGACGCCATCGAAGCCGACCGCGTGTTCACCATGCTGATGGGCGACGAAGTGGAGCCGCGACGCGACTTCATCGAAACCAACGCACTGCGTGCCGGCAACATCGACGTTTAGCGGCAAATAGGGCTCTAGCCCTCGTGGAATATGCTCAGGTAGCTATTGAATTTGTAGCGCTGAGCGACCACCGAATGGCGCTGAATCTGCGTTCGGGCATACCAGGACGCCCAGTCATGTGGTAGAACCAGCCATGCTGGTAGACGCTAGCCCAGCGTCTTCGCTACCAATGAGGAGTCACCATGACTATCCGCAATCGGCTGATGTTGGGATTTGGTGTGATGTTGCTGTTGCTGGCGGTCGTTGCCGGCGTAGGTCAGATGCAACTGGCCAAGATACAGCACTACAACACGGAACTGGATGAACGGGCCTTCCGCCTGTCCCTCGCCTCCGATTGGGCCACCCAGGTCAAGGTGGCGGTTGCCGCCAAGTCGGCCGTCCCGCAACTGGAGATCGAGCAGGTCAAGAAGTTGGGGGATCTGGTCAAGGTGGATGTGGAACGCCAGGCGTTGTCCGCGGCAATTGCATCGCGCACCGGCACCCCGGAGTCGCACATGCAATCGGTGGACCAGTTGGCCGGCAAGCTGGTCGCCCTGCAGATTGAAGACAGCAAACAGCTGCAATCGGCCCTCACCAATGCCGTGACCCTGAACTGGAGTGTGCTGATCGCCGGCATCGTTCTGGGCATCGGGATCGCCATCCGCATCTCCCAGGGACTGGTTGGCCCCCTGAATCTCGCCGCCAATGTGGCCGAGAAGATTGCCGACGGCGATCTGTCCCACCCCATTGCCCCAACCGGCAGGGATGAGGTGGGCATGCTGGTGGGTTCCCTGTCCAAGATGCAAAACAATCTGGCGAAACTGGTTGCCAATGTGCGCCAGGGGTCCGAAGGTGTCGCCACGGCATCGGCCGAAATCGCGCAGGGCAACAACGATCTCTCTGCCCGCACGGAGCAGCAAGCCAGTGCCCTGGAGGAAACCGCGGCCTCCATGGAGGAGCTCAGCTCCACCGTGCGCCAAAACGCGGACAGCGCGCGACAGGCCAACCAGCTCGCGATGAACGCATCCTCGGTGGCCGGTCGCGGTGGTGATGTCGTGGGCCAGGTGGTCGAGACCATGAAGGGCATCAACGAATCGTCACGCAAGATATCGGACATCATTCAAGTGATTGACGGCATTGCGTTCCAGACCAATATCCTGGCGCTCAATGCGGCCGTGGAAGCGGCCCGTGCCGGTGAGCAGGGGCGCGGCTTTGCGGTGGTGGCCAGTGAAGTGCGTTCGCTGGCCGGCCGCAGTGCAGACGCCGCCAAGGAAATCAAATCCCTCATCAATGCCAGTGTGGAACGGGTTGAGCACGGCACCGCGCTGGTTGACCAGGCCGGGGCCACCATGACCGAGGTCGTCACCAGCATCCAGCAGGTGACCGACATCATGGGAGAGATCAGCGCAGCCAGTAGCGAGCAATCGTCCGGCGTGGCACAGGTCAGCGAGGCGGTTCGCAGCATGGACAATGCCACGCAGCAGAATGCTGCACTGGTGGAGCAGATGGCAGCAGCAGCCAGCAGCCTCAAGGGTCAGGCACATGATCTGGTACAGGTCGTTGCCACCTTCAAGCTCTCGTCAGAACAGGAGAGTAGCCTGTCGCAGGGCCGCTACGCACGACCTGCCAGCCAAGCCCGCAACCCGTCCCCCTCCAGGCCGCCCACCAAGTTGCCCACAGCCAAAAAACCGTCCTTGGCGGCACCCCAGAAGAAGCTGGCCGCACCGGCACCTGTCCCTCCCGCGCGCGGGGCCACCGATAGCGATGGCTGGGACGCATTCTGACCACCCACCAGGGCATCGCAAGGGTCAGGCAGCGTCGATGAGTTCATTTTTGCGGCGTCTCGCCATGCGCGGGCGCCTGCTGGCCGGGGGACTGTTCATGCTGGTTGCCTGTTGCGCCATCGGTGATGAAGCGCCTGGCGTCTCCTACACCCGGCAAGTCCAGCCCATTCTGGAGCGCCGTTGCGTGGTCTGCCACGCCTGCTATGACGCGCCCTGCCAGCTCAAGCTGGGGTCCATCGAGGGCGTTTTGCGCGGCGCCAGCAAGGACAAGGTCTACGACGGCACCCGCCTGAAGGAGGCCACGCCCTCGCGGCTGTTCGTCGATGCAATGCAAACCTCGCAGTGGCGCAGCAAAGGCTTTACTCCGGTGCTGGGTGAAGAAGGCAACATGTCCAACGCCACGGGCAGCGTGCTGCGCCGCATGCTGGACCTTAAACAAAGGAACGCCCTGCCCGCTGGACCGGTCCTGCCCACGACCTTTGACTTTGCACTGGACCGCAAGCAGAGTTGCCCGGCACCCAAGGAAATGGACCAGTTCGAGCGCGAACATCCCGGTTGGGGCATGCCCTATGGACTGCCGGGCCTGGACGCCAGCGAGACCACCACCATCAACCAGTGGCTGCAGCAAGGTGCCCCTGACGACACCGTCCACACACTGGCCCCCGAGGATCAGCGCCAGGTAGCCCGATGGGAAAGCTTCCTCAACGGCCGCTCGAACAAGAAGCAACTGGTCAGCCGTTACCTGTTTGAACACCTGTTCCAGGCCCACCTGCACTTTGGTGCGGGCGCCCACCGACCGTACTTCCGCTTGGTGCGCTCCTACACGCCTCCAGGCCAGCCGGTACACCCCCTAACCAGCCGGCGCCCCACGGACGATCCACAGTCGACGCAGTTCTACTACCGGCTGGAACTGGAACGCGAAACCATTGTGGACAAGACCCACATGCCGTTCGCGCTCACGCCAGAACGCATGGCGCGCTGGCGCGCCTGGTTTCTCGATGACCCCTATCCGGTCACCACGTTGCCCGGTTATGCCCCGGACGTTGCCAACAACCCCTTTGTGGTGTTCCAGGCCATCCCCGCAGCCACCCGCTACCGCTTCCTGCTGGATGAGGCGGAATACTTTGTGATGGGCTTCATCAAGGGCCCGGTCTGCCGCGGCCAGGTCGCCCTCAATGTGATCGAGGACCACTTTTGGGTCTTCTTCTACAACGATGCCATGGACGCCGGCGGCGAGGGCGTCGACGAACTGCTGCGCCAGCAGGCCCACAACCTGAGCCTGCCGGCCGAGCAAAGCAGCCGGTCCGGCTTCATGGGGCCGTGGATGCGTTACGCACTGCGCGAACACGATTACCTGCAGGCCAAGGCAACGTACATGACACACAAGGTGTCGCAAGGCCGGCAGATCAACCTGGACCTGATCTGGAACGGCGACGGCCACAACCCCAATGCGGCACTGACCGTGTTTCGTCACTTTGACAACGCCTCGGTCGTCAAGGGCCTGGTGGGCGAACCACCGAAGACGGCCTGGGTGCTGAGTTACCCCCTGCTGGAACGCATCCACTACCTGCTGGTTGCCGGCTTCGACGTGTATGGCAATGTGGGGCACCAGTTGCTGTCGCGCCTGTACATGGACCTCCTGCGCATGGAGGGCGAGGTCAACTTCCTGACCCTGCTGCCGCGCACTGAGCGCGACAAGCTGCACCAGTACTGGTACCGGGGTGCGACGGCACAGGCCAGGATTTTCCTGCGCAGCACACAATCACAGGATCTGCCGGACACGCACATCCGCTACCACACGGCACAACCACAACACGAGCTGTATTCCTTGCTCAAGAGCCATCTGGCACCAGTGCTCGATACCCGCCATGACCTGAACACCGTCGCGGATGCAGCATTGCGCCACGACCTGCAACGCCTGGCCAGTGTCAAAGGTCGCAACCTGGAATGGTTGCCTGAACTGAGCTACCTGCAGGTGGACGAAGCGGGCTCCGCGCCACGCTATTTCACGCTGCTGCGCAACACAGGACACCGCAATGTGTCACAACTGCTGTCCGAAAAGTTGGCCCTGATTCCGGTGGAAAACTCGCTGACGGTGGCCAACGGATTCATTGGCTCCTACCCAAACGCCCTGTACCGTGTCGGGCGCAAGCAGATTGAGGCCTTTGCCAACGGCCTGTCACGTCTGGGTTCAGAAAAGGACTACCAGGCCTTTGCCGGCCGGTTCGCCGTACGGCGCACCGATCCCCGCTTCTGGGCCTTCAGCGACGCCCTGCAGGACACCCACCTGCGCCAGGCCCCCGTGGAAGCCGGTTTGCTCGACTACAACCGACTGGAAAACCGCTGACCGGTTGTTGCCGTGCCGGCCGAGGCGCTTGTGTGACAGTGCAGCGCGGAGCCATCGGGATAATGGCCCCGTGCCTTCAACCCAACACACAAAGACCGAGACGCGACCATGAAAACCCAGATCACCGAACTCTTTGGCATCCAGCACCCCATCATCCAGGGCGGCATGCACTATGTGGGCTTTGCCGAACTGGCATCGGCAGTTTCCAATGCCGGTGGCCTGGGCATGATCACGGGACTGACCCAGAAGAGTCCCGAGGCCCTGGCCAATGAAATCCGGCGCTGCCGCGAAATGACCGACAAGCCCTTCGGCGTGAACCTGACCTTTTTGCCCACGGTGAGTTCACCCGACTACCCGGGCTACATCAAGGCCATCATCGACGGCGGCGTCAAGGCGGTGGAGACCGCCGGCAACAACCCCCAGAAATACCTGCCCGCGCTGCATGAGGCCGGCATCAAGGTCATCCACAAGTGCACCTCCGTGCGCCATGCGCTCAAGGCCGAGTCGATTGGCTGCGATGCCGTCAGCGCCGACGGTTTTGAATGTGGCGGCCATCCGGGCGAGGACGACGTGCCCAACTTCATCCTGCTGCCGCGCGCCGCCGACGAACTGAAGATTCCGTTTGTCGCCTCCGGCGGCATGGCCGACGGGCGTTCCCTGGTGGCGGCCCTGTCACTCGGTGCCGACGGCATCAACATGGGAACCCGCTTCATCGCCACCCAGGAGGCACCGGTTCACGCCAACGTGAAACAGGCCATCGTGGCGGCGTCGGAACTCGACACACGCCTGGTCATGCGACCGCTGCGCAACACCGAACGTGTGCTACGCAATGCAGCGGTAGACCGGTTGCTGGAGAAGGAACGTACCCTGGGTGCCAACCTGAAGTTCGAGGACATCATCGAAGAGGTGGCAGGTGTCTACCCGCGCATCATGATTGACGGCACCATGGAGGCTGGCGCCTGGTCCTGCGGCATGGTCGCGGGATTGATCCACGATGTGCCCACCGTCAAGGAACTGATTGACCGCATCATGCGCGAAGCCGAGGGCATCATCACCCAGCGCCTGCGCGGCATGGTTGTCGCCTAACGCGCGTCTGCCACCCGGGCGCGCACCAGCGCCACCACGCTGTCGGCGAAGGCGTCCACTGTCACGCCGGCAGCGTTGTACTTCCACTGCTTCAAATGCCAGTCCTGCACCATGGCCAGGGCGTGGGATGCCAGCAACTGGCTTTGCGTAGCGCTGAGGTGCGGCTGGGTCGCCAGCATCTGCGCCATGTGTTTCTCGATACCCAATTCGGACGCCATGGCTTCACGGCGTTGCGCTGCGGGCAGCGTGCGCGTCTCCAGGTACATGAAAAAGAACCAGGGATGCAGCATTTCTGAGAGGAACAGGTGCCCGCGCAGCACCGCCTCCAGCCGGTCCAGCGGATCGGCAATGCCGCTGAACCACTCCGGCAGCATTTCGCAGAGGTAGCGGATCACATCGTCAATCATGGCCGACAGCAGATCCTTGTTCGCGATGTAGCTGTACAGCCCGCCCATGGACATGCCCGTCTCCCGGCACAGGTCGCGCAAGGTCATGGCCTGAAACCCGCTGGCATTGGCCAGGCGGAAGGTCGCGGCAAAGATGCGCTCCAGGTTTTCCAGGGCCGTATCGCGCCGTTTCACGCGGATGGCCTCAGCGTTGCGGTCGAAGATCAGCCCCCACAGATTGGCCTCATCCACGGGCGTGACACGGCGAAAGTCAGCGCAACTGAACGTGGGTGGCAGGGAAAGAACCTGGGGAGCCGGTGGCATGGAATAGGGGAAAGACGCGGAACTGCCTTGGATTGACAGCGGATGGGAAGCATCGTACCATTTTCAATAAAACGAGCGCTCGCTCGTTTTATTCTGTCTCAACCCTTACTTATCGGTCACTCACATGCACGTTGCCGCTTCACCAACGATGGAATTCCGACTCAGGAAGCAGACATGGTCATGGATGCATGACGACGACGTGGCTTTGCTGAGCATCCCGGAGCGAAGAAACATCAATGCGGGGCTGTGGTTTGCCTCGCTGTCACCTACTCTGCGCCACGACATTCTGCGCCAGGCGGGTGTGTGCCGTTATCGGGACGGTGAGCAGATTGCCGCCCGAAACGACAGTCCTGCGAGCTGGATGGCCTGTGCCAACGGCAGCCTGCGTGTTGGCCTAACCACCGCCACCGGCAAATCCATCACCCTGGACTACATCGAACCCGGGCAATGGTTGGGTGAGAACGTGCTTCTGGGGGACAGACCCCATCCCCATGACATCCACGCGCACGGATCGGTGACCATCCTCAAACTGCAGCGGAACAGCTTTTTGCAGGTCTTTGCCGAACACGAGGAGTTCCGCCAGGCGCTGATGAAGAAACAGCGGGAGAGCACACGCCAGCTCTACGAAAAGGTGGATGCACTGAAAACCATGAGCCTGGGCGCACGGCTGGCTCAGACACTGATCGAGCTGGCCGAAAAGCATGCAAACCAGCCTCCAAGCAGCGCCCGTGTAGCCATCCAGCTGGCCCAGAAGGATCTGGCACAGCTATTGGGCGCGTCCCGTCAACGGGTCAACGAGCAGCTCAAGCGCCTGGAAGAGAAAAACATCATCCGCCTCGGTGTGGGCAGCCTGATCATTGAGGATATCGACATCCTCCGAGGCATAGGCCAGCTGGTCTACGAAGACTGATGCGGCATTTGCCGATCGCGCCTCAGTTAAGCACTGCGGCGAGGTGTCATCGGGGCGCGGCCCTCGATGTGGCGGAAATTGATACGCCCCTTGCTCAGGTCATACGGCGACAGCTCCAGCGACACCTTGTCACCCGCCAGGATGCGGATATGGTTCTTGCGCATCTTGCCAGCGGAATAGGCAATCAGCTGGTGACCGTTGTCCAGAGTCACACGAAAACGCGTGTCAGGCAGCACTTCGTTGACGACGCCCATCATCTCGATCAAGTCTTCTTTGGCCATGGTGATACTCCTGTAAAACTGAAATCAGTGGGGGCGCGTGTTGACACGCACCCAGTCAATACCCTGCGCAATCGCATAGCGCGAGGCAGCGTCGTGCGAGGGAAATGCATCGTGGAACCGCATCACACGGTCAGTGGAGGCACTGCCGCGGCCACTGGCGATGGAAACTTGTGCGGCAAACTGCCCACATGGTAATTCACGGGGACAAGCTGCAATGCGGTATTTGCCCATGGTAATGGGCGTTTGTTCTATTGTTGTAGTAAAAATCATCAAAAAATCAACTGGGCCGTGGCCTAAATGGCGCACATTGCCCGAAAGCACTCTTGGCATGCCCCCATGCCGGGGTATCCATCCATTCATCCAGGCCAGCCAATTCACCAGGAACTGGAAACCAGGGTCCGCGCCATAGCAGGGGCGGTGACGACAGAGGGGAAAAGCCACTACGCCGTGAGATGGGTAGCGGGACCGCAGTTGAGGGGCCGGACTGGCAACCCCTCTGCCGGGGGTATTCGCGTCCACCGCTCGGTAGGCGGGGCGTGACCAGTCGCCAAATGCGACTGGCTAATGTAACACGGTATGCATAAGTCTGCTTGTCAACCGCTGCTACGCCGCTGCGGCCTTGCGCGCTCGCGGTTTTTTCGCAGCAACAGGCTTGACCGGCTTTTGCGACCCGGCGGCGGCGGCACGGGCGGCCAGCGCCAGTTCGCGCACCTTGTCGATATCGGCATCGCTGAACGGCCCATTCACGCCGGAAATGGCAGCCAGCTTCATGCCGTGTTTCAGGCCCATCTGGTAGATCTCGCGCACCTTCTCCCACTCGATGGCACGACCGACCGTGAAGTTCTCGAAGCGGCCTTCGAGGGCCAGCACAATGGTTTCGGCCAGACAGGCATAGGCCACGCCCTTGGGCAGGCCGATGTTATTCATCTGCACATCGCCGGGCAACAAGATCTCGCCGGACTCGATGACCAGCACATCCGGGCGCTTGGCGACCTCGCTGGCGGGCAGGTCCAACGGGCGGGCCACATCAGTGATCACGCAACCAGGCTTCACCTGCATGATGTCCAGCACCTTCTTGCCAGCCCCCGACGTCGCGGTGACGATCATGTCCATGTCGGCAATGTCGCGGTCGGCCTGGGCCGAAAGGAAGATCTTGGCGTCCGGCGTCTCCTGCAGGATGGATTCCTTGAGGGCCAGCAACTTGGCCGTCTCCGGCGACACCATGTAGACCTCTTCGGCCGCCTTGGCCAGCAGGCGCGCGCACACCGAACCGATGGCACCCGTGGCGCCCACCACCATGGCCTTGAACTTCACCCGCTGTTTGCCACGGGGTGCCGGCAACAGACGCATGCGCAACAGTGCGTCGTGCGCAGCCCACAGCGCGCCGGAGGCGCTGTAGCTGTTGCCGGTGGTGATAGGCAGCGGCGCCCGCTTGGCCACCGTCAACCCGGCATCGCCCACCACCTTGGTGAAGGCACCCAGGCCCATGATCTGCGCGCCCAGGCGCTTGGCCATGGCGGCTGCATCCAACAGGCGCCGGTAGGTGAACTCCGGGCTGTGGCGCATGATCTCCTTGGGCGTGCCGCCGACCGAGATCAGCCAGCCTTCAGCCTGCACGCCGGTGGGCGACTGGATGCCAGTGACCCGCGAATACACGAACGGTGGCGCATAGGCCATGATGCGCTCCAGCGAATTCATCAGCACCGGTGGCGACACCTGGGACAGCAACTCGATCGGCTTGACCTTCTTGAAATACTCCTGCGACAGCGGGTGGATCACAAAGGCAAAGCGGTTGATGCGCTGCATGCCATTGGGGTGGATGATGCGCGGCTCCGAGTGCAAGCCGGCAATGATCTCCAGGTAGTCATCCTCCAGGATCTCGCCAGGGCGCTTTCCGGTGGCGGCAATCACCATCGCATCCAACAGATTGGCACCCAGCACATGCCCATGCAGCACCGGTGAGCCGTCAATGATGGTGGCCACGCCTTTGTCGCGCAATTGCTGGAAGCGCTCGTCATTCACCGTGGCAGTAATCACCGTCTTGCCGGCCAGCTCTTCCAGGCCGAAGTCATCCAGCTCATGCACCGGCGCCACGATGACACTGGCCTTTTGCATGGCTTTGCCCAGCACAAAGCGGGTCCACTCCTTGACCGGGCCGGAGGCCATGGCCGCCGGCAACGTCCAGTCCTTCACGTAGTGCGCACCGCTGGCATACAGGTCCAACGCTTCCACCGAGCCCAGCAGCTTGGGCACACCCAGTTGCAGGAGCGGGTCGGCAAACTGCAGGTTGCTGGTGTACTCCGCCATGGACTGGGCCAGCTTGTAGTCCGTCATGCCGGAGAAAAACAGCACCCGTGCATTGTTGAAAAAACTGCCCAGATGGGTCTGCGCATGGCGCACCGCCCACTCCTGAAAAATATCGCCCAGCCGCCCGCCGGTAGTCACCGGCACCAGCTTGGCAACCGCCTTCAGGCGCGCACTGTCCTTCTCGATGAAGCGGCGCGATCCTACCTTGTAGCTGTCCTTGAGCACGCCCAGGCCAATCGCGGCGGCCTTCTTCTCCCACTGCTTGATCAGCTTCACGGCGGTGGTGGTGCTGCCATTGGTGCCAATGCGCCGCACATGCAACTTCTCGCCGAGGAATTCGGTCACAAAATCAAAATCCTGGCTGCTCGATCCCAGGCTGATGCTGACAACGTGTTTCATAGTGGTGGGCACAGACATAGCTTGAACACAGCCATTCTTTCACCGAATCACCAAAGTCCATAGCGCTGGCTACAAGAAAGGGCCGCACGCCCTCACTTGCACCTCAGGCAGCCCTGGGTTTCACCGGTATCACAAACCACGCAAAGGACAGCACCTGTGCCACCAGCAACACCGATAACGTGGCCCGAAACGCCTCCGCCCGGGCCATGCCACCGCCGGCAAAGGCATCCACCGCAGCGCCTATGCCCCACTGCAGCACAAACGCGCCCACAAACACCAGCAGGTTCAGCGCCGTGTTCACGCGACCGGACAAGGCCACCGGGAAGGAGGCCGTCAACTGCGAATAGGCAATATTGCCCAGACTGAACGACAGGCCCAGCAGGGGCCACAGCCAGTTGGGTGGCGCCAGGTTCAGGATGATGGCCAGCTCCACCACCAGCGCCAACCCCATGCCACCGGTCAGCAGCATCATGGGCGTGATGCCTCTGCGGGACAACCACACGGAGCAAGTCGCCACGAACAAAAACCCCGCCAGCATGGCCAGCGACAGCAGCAACAGCACTCCGGCGGCATCGGCGCGCGAGGCACCATTCACCTCGATCAGCCAGGGCACGGCCCACAGACCCTGGATCGCCATGAAGCCGCCCACCGTCAGGCTGCCCTGGGGTGCAAAGCGCCAGAACACCCGGTTGCCATAGATGCCACCCAGCGTGCGCAGTTGCTGGGCCAGGGTTTCACGCTGCGTGCCCAAGGGCTGCTCCGGCACCGTCAGCAGGATGCCGGCGGTGGCCACCAGCAGCGCCGCCACGACAAAGAACACGCCCCGCCAGCCCAGCAGCGGCAGCGCCGCCTCCACCGGCACGCTGGCGGTGAGGGCGCCCAGGCCGCCGGCCACCATGATGGTGGCCGTTAGCGACGGCTGGCGCTCGGTCGGAAACCACTGGCTGAAAGCCTTGAAGCTGGCCATCAGGCAGGCCGAAACGCCCAGCCCAATCAGCGCACGCGCCACCGCCAAAGCCTGCAGGGACGTGCCCACGGCAAACAACGCGCACCCGGCCGCGGCCACCAGCAACAGGGCCGCCTCCACCCGGCGCGGGCCAAAGCGGTCCAGCAACAGGCCCAGCGGCAACTGGAACAGCCCAAAGGCCAGGAAATAAGCCGATGTCAGCATGCCCAGCCCGGCGGCTGTGATGCCCAGCTCCTGCATCAGCTCGGGCGCAATCACCGCATTGACGCTGCGCAGTCCGTAGGACAAAAAATAGCCGGCTGCATAGGCCGGCACGAGGCGAAACCAAAGACGCAAGTAGGAGTTCATCGCAGCCATTGTCGCGGATCACTGCGGAGAGTTCGCGTCACGCCCGTGCCAGCTCAATCCAGAAACGGCTGCCCTTGCCGACCTCGCTGGACACGTCCACCGTCCCGCCCATCAAGCCGGCGATGCGCCGTGAGAGGCTCAGGCCAATGCCGGTACCTTCCACGCCCGAGGCGTGCGCATCCAGCCGGTTGAACGGCTGGAACAGCTCGCCCAAGCGCTCGGGCGCAATGCCGGCACCGGTGTCCGCCACCACCAGGCGAAGCCGGTGCTCATCGTGCGGCTCCACGGTCACGGTCACGCTGCCACCGTCGCGGTTGTACTTGATGGAGTTGGACAGCAGGTTCAGCAGCACCTGGCGCAACCGGGTCCGGTCTGCCCACACCTGGGCCGTGGCCCGGGAGTCCCAGGTGATGGCAATGCGGTTGGCATCGGCCAGCGAGGCCAACTGGTGCAGGCACTCCTGCACCACGGTGCCCACATCCACCGCCTCCATCGATACCGAGAGTACGCCAGCCTCCACCTTGGCCAGATCCAGCATGTCCTTGACCAGTTGCAGCAGGTGGTAACCCGCCGCCAGAATCTCGCGCACCTGCTCGCGCTGGGCCGCGGGCACGCCCGCCTCGTGGTCCATGATCTGGGCAAACCCCAGGATGGAGTTCAGGGGCGTGCGCAGCTCATGGCTCATGCTGGTCAGGAAATTGGATTTGGCCTGGTTGGCACGCTGCGCCTCATCGCGGGCCCGTTGCAGTTCCCGATTGGCATCCTCCAAGTCCAACTGCGCCAGTTTGACCGCGGTGACATCGGACACCACGGCGAAGAATCCCTGCACCTGCCCACCATGCCAATCCGGAAAGTAGTGCGCCAGGGTGTAGCCAACAGAGCCGTCGGCCTTCACCAGGGTCCGTTCGAAATGCTGGGCCTCGCCATTCAGCGCCGCCCGGATGTAGCGCTCGTTCCTGCCAAACACATCGGGGCCCAGCAGCTCCCGCAAGGCAATGTTGTCCATCTCCTGGCGGGTCTTGCCAAACCAGTCCAGATAGCCCGCATTGGCAAACTGGCAGCGCAAATCGCGCGACCAGTAGCCCACCATGCCCGGAATCACATCCACCAGCTTGCTGATGAACACATTGCTGGTGCGCAGCAGGGTTTCAGCCTGCACGCGCTGCGTGATGTCGCTGTGGCACACCACGGCACCGCCCCAGGGCGAGCCCTCCAGCGGCGTCACGCTCATGCTGAACCAGCGCTCCTGCTGCGGCGAATGGCAGGGGTATTCCAGCTCGTAGCGGCTTTGCCGCCCGGCCAGCACCGCCTGGATGCCGGCGCAAGCCTCGCTCGCCTCCTGCGACAGGGTGCCGTCGCTCCTGCGGCAAATCGACAGGTAGTTGGCCCCCAGGCCCGTCCCGGCCGCTGGCTGTCCACTGTGCACACTGTTTTCCATCGAGAACCGCAGCCAGGCCTCGTTCACCACCCGGATCACCCCTTCACGGTCCAGCACCGCAATTTCTGCCGCGACCGAATTCAGAATGCCCCGTTGCAGGACATCGCTCTCGCTCAGACGGGCTTCACGGTCCACCACTTTGGCCAGGAGCTGGTTGAAGTTTCCGATCAACTGGCCCACCTCGTCGTTGCGGGCGATTGCCAGCGCCTTGGGTGCGTGGCCCGCCTCGGCCAGCCCACCCAGGGTGTGCGCCGCCTCCAGCAGGGGGTACAGCTCGCGGCGCAACAGCAGCCAAGTGAGCAGCCCTGCCATCAGCGTCAGCAACACCGTGGCCACCACCACGCGCTGCTGCATGGCGCGGATCGGCTCAAACGCCTCGTCGGTGGTCATGCTGACCACAATCGACCAGTCGGCAAAGGGCAAGTGCTTGACCGACGCCAGTACCTCCCGCCCGGCGGGGTTGCGCAACACCTGCGTCCCCTCGAACCCCTCCACAAACCGGTCCATGGCCGGGTTCACGCCTGCGGGCGGCAGCGGCTGCATGATGCGGCTCTTGTCGGTGGCGGTGATGTTCAGCCGCCACTTGGGTGAGGCAATGAAGAAACCGCCGGTGGTGCCGTACCGGGTGTCGGTGATCTTGTCCAGGAAATTGGGCTTGCCCAGGTTGGTGACGCCGTACACCGCACCAACCACCGCGCCACTCGCATTGCGAATCGGCACCGTCATCCCGAAGACCGGCGCCTTCAACACCCGCCCCACCAGCGGCCGGCCAACCGTGGACTTGCCCTGCACCAACGCCACGGCCACGGTATCCACGTCGCGGTAGTTGATGCCGGTTCGCCCCAGCGCGCGCGGCACATCAGCCAGCGCCGTGCCATCGGCACCCAGGATCAGGATGCCGCCATTGAAGAATCGTTGCGTGAAGGGGCTGCGCTCCAGCAGCGCCTGCAGCGCCACCGCGTCGGCAGGGGCACCCCGCCCCGCCTCGCCCGCCAAAGCGCCCAGTGCGGCAAAGCGGTCCTCCATCTCATCGCGGATCTGCGCCCCCAGGAGGGCCACCGTGGAACGCTGCTTCTCGCCCAGGAGCGCCTCCAGGTCGGCGCGCAGCTCCCGCGCGGCAAAGAAGGACAGCGACCAGATGCTCGCCAGAAACACCGCCAGCGTGAACAGTGTCACCCGTGTCTTGACCGAGCGCCATGGCGAGAAATCAAATTTCATAGCGCTGCATCCATATTCAACGAGGGCTAGCGGGCTATTTGATGTTACACCTGCTGGCGCACAGCCTACGTGGAAAAGACCTGCACCGCCGACACCAGGCGCTGCGCCTGCTCGCCCATGCTCAGGGCCGATGCCGAGCTTTGCTCCACCATGGCGGCATTCTGCTGCGTCATCTCATCGAGCTGCGCGACCGCCTGGCCGACCTGCGAGATGCCCTGCGACTGTTCCCTGGACGCGGTCGTGATCTCGGCAATCAGGGTATTGACATGGCGCACCTGGCTGACCACCTCGCCCATGGTCTGGCCCGCATCGGCCACCAGGCGCGAGCCGCTTTCCACATTGGCCACCGAGGTGTCGATCAGGCCCTTGATCTCCTTGGCCGCCGCTGCCGAGCGCCCGGCCAGGCTGCGCACCTCGGTGGCCACCACCGCAAAGCCGCGCCCCTGCTCACCGGCCCGGGCGGCTTCCACTGCGGCGTTCAGGGCCAGGATGTTGGTCTGGAAGGCAATGCCATCGATGACACCGATGATGTCGGCAATCTGCCGGCTGGATTGGGAGATCAGTTCCATCGTGGAGACCACATTGCCCATGGCCTGGCTGCCCTGCAGGGCCACGTCGCTGGCGGCCTGCGCCACCTGGCTGGCCTGCTGCGCGGTATCGGAGTTCTGTTTCACGGAAGCGGTCTGCTGCTCCATGGCCGCGGCGGTCTGCTCCAGGTTGGATGCGGTCTGCTCGGTGCGGCTGGACAGGTCCTGGGTGGCCGACGCAATCTGCATGCTTGCCACCTGCACCCCGGCTGCCTGCTCATGCACATCGGCCACCAGCGACTGCAGGTTCAGACCGGCCTGGTTGATGGCCCGTGCAATCAGCCCGATCTCGTCGCAGCGGTCCAGTTCCAGGTCCTTACCAGGCTCGCCGCTGGCCACCTGCTGCGCCACACCCAGAATGCGCACCAGCGGCGCGCTGATCTGTGCCTCGATGAACCAGTCCGCCAGCAGCAGACCGAGCACCGCGGCGGCTCCCGTCACCCACAAGGCCGGCCCACCGACCCCGCTGAGTAGCAGGGTTGCAATCATGGCCACCCCCACACCCAGCAGCGGCAGGCGCACGCGCCAGGCGGCGGGCAACAGCTGCAACGCGCTGGCCCAGCGCATGAGTCCGGTGCGAACGATCAGTCCGCGGTGAAAGGCCAGTCCGGCAGCGCCACCGTTCTTGAAGCCCGCATACAGCTTTTCCGCACCCGCCACCGCAGCGCGCGACGGCTTGGTGCGCACCGACAGGTAACCGGTGAGCTGGCCGTTGCGGCGCATCGGTGCCGCATTGGCACACACCCAGTAGTGGTCACCGTTCTTGCGGCGGTTCTTGACCAGCGCGCGCCAGGATTGCCCCTCCTTCAGGCTGCGCCACATGTCGGCAAAGGCCTCCACCGGCATGTCCGGATGGCGCACCATGTTATGGGGCTGCCCCAGCAGTTCGTCCATTTCAAAACCGCTGGTGCGCACGAACGCCGCATTGGCGTAGCTGATGCGGCTGTCGGTATCGGTGGTGGAGAGCAGCGTCTCCGTATCGGGAAACTGGTACTCGTTCTGGCTGACGGGGTGATTGGTACGCATGTGGTTCTCGTAAACGGTGAAGAAAGTTAGGGCCTGGGCGAACCAGTCGGGGCCAAGCGGTGACGCACGCACACGGCACGGGGGTTGTGTCGCATTTGTCGGTACTCAGCCAGTCAAGCCTTTGCACGCAAGTCGCGAGCCAGCGTGGGATGCAGGTGTGTCTTTAAAAAGTGGTCCAGTCGTCATCACCACCGGCGGCAGGGGCCGGATTGATTGCGGGCCTGGGAGCCGGTGCGGCGGGCTTGGCGTGCGCAGCCGTGGCCGGCTTGGCTGTGCCCGCACGCTTTTCCACACCGAGATAGGGTGTTTTGGCGGGTGTGGAAGAGCGCAGCCTGGCGGCCACCGGCGGAGAACTCTGCGCCGCCGGCGCATGCGCGGCCGACAGCTTGAACACCGCCACCGTTCCCACCAGCTCCTGCGCCTGCGTCTTGAGGCTGCTGGCAGCAGCGGCCATCTCTTCCACCAGTGCGGCGTTCTGCTGCGTGACCTGGTCCATCTGGGTCACGGCCTCGCCCACCTGGGCCACGCCCTGGCTTTGCTCGTTGCTGGCGGCACTGATCTCGCCCATCAGATCGGTCACGCGGCGGATGCTGCTCACCACTTCACCCATGGTCACACCAGCCTGGTCAACCAGGGTCGTGCCCTGCTCGACCCGCTCCACACTGGCATTGATCAGGCTCTTGATTTCCTTGGCCGCATCGGCAGAGCGACCGGCCAGGCTGCGCACCTCACTGGCCACCACGGCAAAGCCGCGACCCTGTTCGCCGGCGCGGGCGGCCTCCACCGCCGCGTTCAGGGCCAGAATATTCGTCTGGAAGGCAATGCCGTCGATGACGCTGATGATGTCCGAAATCCGGCGCGAGGACTCGTTGATGCCCTTCATGGTCTGCACCACCTGCGCCACCACTTCGCCACCCTGCACGGCGGTGCTGCTGGCGCTCACGGCCAGCTGGTTGGCCTGGCGGGCACTGTCGGCATTCTGCTTCACGGTGGCGCTGAGCTGCTCCATGGAGGCAGCCGTCTGCTCCAGCGCACTGGCCTGCGACTCGGTGCGCGACGACAGATCGTGGTTGCCCGACGCAATCTCGGCACTGGCTGTGGCCACGCCTTCGGAGCCCTGGCGCACGCTGGCCACCACACGCGACAAGGATGTCTGCATCTCCCCCAGTGAGGCCAGCAGGGGGCTGAATTCATCCTGTTCGTCGTCGCGCACCGGCTCGGTCAGGTTGCCATCACGCACCCGCTGCGCCACCTGCTGGGACTGTGCGGCACGCCGGCGCAGCAGGCCGTTGATGTACCACGAGAAGGCCAGCAGACCCAAGGCCACCAACACCACCAGTGCCGAAAGCTGGGTTCGAATGGACTGGCTTTCCGACTGGATGACGTTCAACTCCCGGTCCAGCTCGGCGCTCTGGCGTGCCTTCTCGGCGTCCAGCGCCACCAGCAGCAGGTTGCGTGCGGGAATGGTCTTTTCCACCAGAAAGTCGAAGGCTTCATCCTTCTTGCCGTCCTGAATCAGCCGGATGTTCTGGCCACCCAGTTCCCAGAACTGGGTCACCAAGGGATTGATCTTGTCCAGAGCCGCGCGACCGGCGGGCGTGAAGACACCCTTGCTGAACTCCTGCATCGCCTCTTCAATCAGCTTGCGCTTGGCGCCAATGTCGGCGAGCGTGGTGGCAAGATCCGCGGGTGTTCTGACCAGAATGGCGTGGCGGATTTGCAGCGATACCCGGGTCACATTGAGTTCCACCGATGCAATGCGCATCAGCTGCGGCGAGCGCTCGTGGCCGGCCCGCGCCGCCATGGCGACCACGTTGTCGAGCGCAAACCAACTGGTGATTGCCACACCGGCCAGCGCCGCAATCAGCAGGAACGAGACCAAATAGAGGCGTTTGCCAATTCCAAAATGGGAGAAGAGATGCATGGAACGTCCTGGGGTCAATGGGAAAGGGAGTGCTGCGGCAGGGGCGCGTGCGCTGGTGCGCCCGCAAACCGGGCGGCTTGCCGGCGCACCAGCTCAACCGCTTCGGGGAATTCAGTGGATTTGTCAAAGAACCAGTGCGCACCAGCCTGCAGGCACTGGCTGCGGCTGAAGGCGCTGGCGTAGTTGGTCAGGACGGCGATCCGCATGCCCGGTGCCAGCACCTGCAGCGCGGGCAGGATGCGCAGGGCATTGCCATCGGGCAACTGCAGATCCAGCAGCATCAGGTGGGGCTGCACACTGCGCACGCATTCCAGCGTCTGGGCCAGCGTGGCCGCCGTGTGCACCGGTCCCAGGCCGGCAATGCCGTCCAGCAGGCCCAACAGGCGGGAGCGGATCAGCTCCGAATCATCAACTACCAACAGTGCCAAAGTCATGCGCCGATGGTGCCCGGAGCGGCAGCACCGTGCCATAGTCCGTTGCTGGTTCTGCTGTCAGGAAATTCTGACCCCAGCGGTTGGTTTTCGCCAAATGGTTTTAGGCGAAATCGGCCACCAGCCCTCGTGGAATATATATTTATAGCTACCAAAATGGTAGCAACTTTGACTAGCCGAGCAGATGGTGCTGCATCGCGTAGCGCATCAGGTCCGCCATGTTGGACAGGTTCAGCTTCTCCAGCAGGCGCTGCTTGTGGGTGCTGACGGTCTTGTTGCTGATGGCCAGCTGTGCGGCGATCTCGTTGACGCTGTGGCCCGCGGTCAACAGGCGAAACACCTGCAGCTCGCGCTCGGACAGCAGGGCGTGCAGCGGCTGCCCGCCGCTGGTGCTCGCGTCGAACACCATGCGCTCGGCCAGCTCGGGGGCCACGTACTTGCCGTGGGCCGCCACCTTGCGGATGGCCGCCAGCAGGATGTCGGGCTCGCAGTCCTTGGTGATGTAGCCATCGGCCCCGGCCTTGAGCACGCGCGCCGCCAGATGGGCCTCGTTGTGCATGCTCAGCACCAGCACCGGCAGCTCGGGTCGGTGCGCCTTGACGCGCTGGATCAGGTCCGCCCCGCTGATGCCGGGCATGTTCAGGTCCAGCAGCAGCAGGTCCATGCCGCCCTCGCGCACCCGCTCCAGCACCTCGGCGCCGTTGACGGCCTCACCCACCACCGCAATCTCGGGCATCAGGGCAAAGATCTGCTTCAGGCCGCTGCGCACGATGGCATGGTCCTCGGCAATCAGCAGGCGAATCATGGCGCTTCCTCCATGTGCGTGGCGCACAGCGGAACAGTCACGGCCACCACCACTCCCTGGCCCGGCGTGCTGACAATGTCCACATGGCCGCCCAGCGCCAGCGCCCGCTCGCGCATGCCCAGGAGACCAAAGGATCGGGTCCGTGACACGGCCGCCGGATCAAAGCCCTGTCCGTTGTCCCGCACCTCCACCCCCAACGCATCACCGGAGCGCCCCAGCGTGACGGTGACACGGGTGGCTTTGGCGTAGCGCATGGCGTTGGTCAGGGACTCCTGCACGATGCGAAACACCGCCACGGTGCGCGTCTCGTCCAGGTCCAGGGTGTCCAACCGGGTGTGGAATACGCAGGCCAGGCCCGCATGCTGCGCAAACTCATCACACAGGTCTTGCAGCGCCGGGATCAGGCCCATGTCCAGCGCGGTGGGTCGCAGGTTGGCCACCACATTGCGCACACCCTGGATGGCGCGGTCCAGCAGGCCCTTCATGTCCAGCACCTTGGCATTCAGGGCGGGATCGAGTGCGCCAAAACGCATGTCCAGCAGGGACAGGTCCATGCGCAGCGCGGTCAGAATCTGGCCCAGCTCGTCGTGCACCTCGCGGGCCAGGTGCTTGTGCTCCTCCTCGCGGTTGGATTCGTTCTGCGCCACCAGGGCGCGCAACTGCTGGCGGTACTCCGCCAGGGCCAGATCGGCCTTGTGGCGCTCGGTCACGTCGCGCACCACAGCCATCGTCAGCGCACCATAGGGGGTCTGCAGGGGACTGCGGTTGATATCGGCCGGAAACTTGCTGCCGTCGTGGCGCAGGCAGGGCAGGCTGCTGCCCACCGCCGGGTGGTGGGGCACCAGCATGCGCACCGGGCGCCCGATCAACTCTTCACGGCGGTAGCCAAACATCTGCTCGGCCCGACGATTGACGCGCATGATGCCGTCCTGCGCATCCGACAGGATGATGGCATCCGGCGCAAACTCCATCACATCCCGGAACATGCCCTCCAGGCTGCGGCGCTGGCTGTCCAGGGCCAGGTGCATCTTGACCCGCGCCAGCACCACCGGCAGGCTGATGGGCTTGGTCATGTAGTCCGCCGCACCCAGCGCAAAGCAGCGGGATTCAGCCTCCACATCATCCCGTCCGGTGACGAAGATCACCGGAATCTGCCGGGTCGACTCCGTCTCCTTGAGCCGCTGGCACACGGCAAATCCGTCCATGCCGGGCATCATCAGATCCAGCAGGATCAGGGTTGGCACGGCGGTCTGGGCCACCTGCAACGCGGTCTCGCCGTCCGTGGCGGCGCAGACCGCATAGCCGGCCGGCTCCAGAATGGCCCGCAGCAGCTTGATGTTCTGGGGTCCATCATCGACGACGAGTATCAACGGCTTGGAATCCATGGTGCAGCACAACAGTTCGGGCGTCCATTATCAGGCGGGGCGGGGCGCCAGAACCCGCGCCTGAGGCGAGCTATAAAATTCATAGTAATGAAAACCGAACTCACCACCCACGACACGACCCGCATCGACGACACCCGCATCAGCGCGGTGCGGCCCCTGATCACCCCGGCCCTGCTGGAAGAAAAGCTGCCGGTGCCCGAAGCCGCCCAGGCCCTGGTCGAGGCCAGCCGCACCGCCATCTCCAAGGTGCTGCACGGCCAGGACGACCGCCTGATCGTGGTGGTTGGGCCCTGCTCCATCCACGACCACGACCAGGCCATGGACTACGCACGGCAACTGCAAGTGCAAGCCGATGCATTGAAAGATGACCTGCTGGTGGTGATGCGCGTCTACTTCGAAAAACCCCGCACCACCGTGGGCTGGAAGGGCTACATCAACGACCCGCACCTGGACGACAGCTTTGCCATCAACGAGGGGCTGGAAATGGCCCGAAGGCTGCTGCTCGACGTGCTGGCACTGGGCCTGCCGGTGGGCACGGAATTCCTGGACCTGCTGTCGCCGCAATTCATCAGCGAACTGGTGAGCTGGGGTGCCATTGGCGCGCGCACCACCGAGAGCCAGAGCCACCGCCAGCTGGCCAGCGGCCTTTCCTGCCCGGTGGGCTTCAAGAACGGCACGGACGGCGGCATCAAGGTTGCCACCGACGCCATCCAGGCCGCCCAGGCCGCGCACGCCTTCATGGGCATGACCAAGATGGGCCAGGCCGCGATTTTCGAGACCCGCGGCAACAACGACTGCCACGTTATCCTGCGCGGCGGCAAGGCGCCGAACTACTCTGCTGCCGACGTGGACGCCGCCTGCGCCCTGCTCAAGGCCGCCGGCCTGCGCGAGCAGGTCATGATTGACGTGAGCCACGCCAACAGCAGCAAGCAGCACGCGCGCCAGATCGTCGTCTCCGGCGAAGTCGCCGAGCAGATCGCCAAGGGCGACCCGCGCATCACCGGCATCATGATCGAGAGCCACCTGCAGGAAGGCCGCCAGGACATCAAGCCCGGCACACCGCTGAAGCGCGGCGTGAGCGTGACCGACGCCTGCATCAGCATGGAGCAGACGATTCCGGTGCTGCAGCAGCTGGCGGCAGCGGTTAAGGCCCGTAGAGTACGCTAGCCCTCGTGGAATATGCGTAACACGCTACCAAACTAATAGCAATGAAACTCTGCATCCTGGACAACGACATCCTCGAAGGCCAGCTGGGTGAGACCTATTCCAGCTTTGGCGCGATGTTCATCCGCCTGTTTCGCAGCGTCGGTGTGGACTGGACCATGGAGGTCTTCAACACCCAGCACGGCCAGTACCCGGACTCGTTTGACGACTATGACGCGGTGCTGCTGACCGGCAGCCGGGCCGACTCATTCTCCGATGATCCCTGGGTGGTGGAGTTGCGCAAGCGCGTGACGGAGCTGCTGCGCCAGAACAAGAAAATGGTCGGCGTGTGCTTTGGCCACCAGTTGATCGCGCTGTGCCTGGGCGCCCCGGTGGGCCGTGCACCGCAGGGCTGGGGTGCCGGGCGCATGACCTACGACTGGCACCGCCCGGACCTGCCGCATTCGGCAGACCGCACCCAGATTGCGCTGCTGGCCAGCCACCAGGACCAGGTGTTCGAACTGCCGCACGGTGCCACCCTGGTGGCCAGCAGCGACTTCTGCCCGGTGGCGGCCTTCACCGTGGGCCAGGAAGTGTTTTGCATCCAGCCGCATCCCGAGTTTGAGGAATCCTTGAGCGCCCACCTGATGGACAAGCGTCGCGAGCTGCTGGGTGAGGACAAGTACCACGCCAGCCGGGCCAGCCTGGCCCATGGCCACGAGGGCGAACACATCGCCCGCATGGTGGTGGCCTTCCTGGAAAACCCCGCTCCGCTCAGCGCTGCGGTCTGAGAACGTCCGCCACCGTTTCTGCATCCAGCGAGCGCGCCGCGCCAAAGCCAGCCACCTGCCGCGCGCCCTGCACGGCAATCCCCACAAACATGAAGTCGCCCAGCTCGGTCATCGGCTGGGCGTCGGGGAAGCGCGCCAGATAGGCTTGGCGTGCCTGCGACCACTCTGCACTGCCCCTTGGCAACTCCGTGGCCAACCCCTCCAGCGTGACCCTTGGGAGCGCATGCACCGGCTCACCCGCCACCTCGGCCTGCATCACCAACAGCGACACCTGGGGCGTGGCCTGCAGGTTGCGGCTGTGGGCGGCCAGGCCGCTGACATGGATCACCACCTGGGCCGACGTGGTCTCCACGGCAAATGGCACCATGGACACAAAAGGAAAACCGTCCGCGCCGAGCGTGCCCAGGGCGGCAACGCGCTGGCGGGTCAACAGGCTGCGCAGGGCGTGGATCAGGCGGGGTTCGTGCGACATGGCGCAATGGTAAGGGGAGAAGAAGAAAGACCGGCCCCGCAGGCGGTGGGTGCGCCCGGGGGTTTGGCTTCGCAATGCGGGCCCTCGTGAGGCCGGCCTGCACAACAGCGGGAGGATATGCCGTGTTGCGGGTCCTGCGGTAACAGAGGACTCCAGTGTAGGCCGCACCAGCCGGCAGATGATTGCGTTATTGCCCACAAAATTTTGTTTTTTGGCATACTGTGTCCAAATTAAATTGCATATTGGCATAAACATGAAACTTGACCGCTACGACAAGCAAATCCTGGAAATCCTGCAGCAGGACGGCCGCATCAACAACCAGGACCTGGCCGACAAGATCGGCCTCTCACCCTCACCCTGCCTGCGCCGGGTGCGCGCGCTGGAGGAGGCTGGCCTGATCGTCGGCTACCGTGCACTGCTGGACGCCAAGAAACTGGGCCTGACGCTGATGGCGCTGATCCACATCTCCATGGACCTGCACACGCCCGAGCGCTTTGCCAATTTCGAGGCCGCAGTGGGCCTGCTGCCCGAGGTGCTGGAGTGCCTCTTGATCACCGGCCAGGACGCCGACTACCAGCTCAAGGTGGCCGTGCGCGACATGGACCACTACCAGGCCCTGTTGCTGGACAAGCTCACGCGCATCGAAGGTGTGACCGGCGTGCACTCCAGCTTTGTGCTGCGCCAGGTGGTCTCCAAGACCGCACTGGCCCTGTCCACCGGCACCCACTAGGCGCCCCGCCATGTGCCTGATCGCCTGGAACTGGCAACCCGGCAGCGCTACCCCGCTGCTGCTGCTGTCCAACCGTGACGAGTTCTATGCCCGCGCCGCCCTGCCCCTGCACTGGTGGGAGGCTTCGGGGGAACAGGCCGGCACGGTGCCCCGCGTGCTGGCCGGCAAGGATCTGCAGGCCGGTGGCACCTGGCTGGGCATCAGCCGCAGTGGCCGCCTGGCCGCCCTGACCAATGTGCGCAGCGCAATCCCGCCGCGCACCGACACCCCGTCACGTGGTGAACTGGTAGCCGCCTTCCTGCAGAGCGATGCCCCGGCGGAAGACTTCCTGCAGCAACTGATCCCCACGGCCACTGACTACAACCCCTTCAATCTGCTGGTCTGTGACGGCCGGCATTTGCTGGGCCTGCACAGCCGCACGGCCGAGGTCCAGACGATGCCCGTGGGCGTGGGCGGCGTCTCCAATGCGGCCTTCCACACCCCCTGGCCCAAGCTCAGCCAACTGCGCCAGCGGCTGCAGACACAGATCGACCAGGCACGGACCCACGCGGAGCAACTGCTGCCCCTGCTGCACGACCGGACCCTGGCGGCCGATGCACAACTGCCGGATACCGGTGTACCGCGGGAGCTGGAACGGGCACTGTCGGCCACCTTCATTGCCACACCGGGCTATGGCACGCGGGCCTGCAGCGTCATCGCCCTGCACCAGGACCGTGCCGAGTTCACCGAACAGACCTTTGACCTCCAGGGTCTGAAAGGCCAGCAACAACAGTTTTTTACATTGGCGTGAACCCCATTGCAGTCCGGGGCTTGAAGCGCGGGCTGTAGGCTCCATGTAAGGTTTTTACGAATGTGCTGCGCGGCCAAACCGCGTCGCTCCCCTGCATGGCTCCGCTGTTTCTGTTGTCCCTGGCTTTGCATGCGCTGATTGGCTGGCGCGTGGCCCCCGATCTGGCACCGATAGCCCCCGCGCTCGGCATCGCGCTGTGGTGCATGCTGACGCTCTCGGCCATCCTGCTGCCCATGGGCTTGCTGGCACGCCGGGTGGCCAAGCCACCACTGTCCGAAGCCCTGACCTGGCTGGGTCTGCTGTGCATGGGCCTGTTCTCCTCCCTGCTGGTGCTGACCATTCTGCGTGAGATGCTGCTGGCCGTGGCCTGGCTGGCCGAAACCATGTGGCGCGAAGCCGTCTCGATGGATGCCCTGCGTGCCAAGTCGGCGCTGGCACTGCCCATCGTGGCCGTGCTGGTCAGTGCACTGGGCTTCTGGAATGCCCGGCGCACCGCCACCGTGGTGAAGGTGGACGTGCCCATTGCCAACCTGCCCGAAGCCCTGCAGGGCTTCACCGTGGCGCAGATCAGTGACATCCATGTCGGCCCCACCATCAAAACCCATTACCTGCAACGCATCGTGGACCGGGTGAATGGCTTGCAGGCGAACATGGTGGCCATCACCGGTGATCTGGTGGACGGCAGCGTCAAGGAACTGGGCCACCACATTGCGCCCCTGGCACAACTGGCATCCACGCACGGGACCTTTTTTGTGACCGGCAACCACGAGTACTACAGCGGTGCGCATGGCTGGTTGGATGCCCTGCGCCAACTCGGTGTGCAGGTGCTGATGAACGAACATGTGCTGATCGAACACAGCACCGACATCCAGGACCCCGAACCCGCCGTGATGGTGATTGCCGGTGTGGCCGACTTTGGTGCCCACCACTTTGACGAGAGCCACCGCAGCGACCCACACAAGGCCATGGCCCAAGCACCCGACCATGCCGTCTTCAAGCTGTTGCTGGCACACCAGCCCCGCAGTGCGTCTGCCGCGGCCGATGCCGGTTTCGATTTGCAGCTATCCGGGCATACGCACGGTGGCCAATTCTGGCCCTGGAACCACTTTGTGAAGTTGCAGCAGCCCTTCACCGCCGGCCTGCACAAGCTGCGCAACCTGTGGGTCTATACCAGCCGGGGCACCGGCTACTGGGGTCCACCCAAACGCTTCGGTGCGCCGTCCGAGATCACGCACCTGCGGCTGGTGCGGGCGTAAAACCCTTATCGATTTTCAGGCAGCTCGATCTTCACTTCCAGCACTTCCAGGTTGTCCTGGCGTTCCAGGTGCACCTTGATGTCGTTCTGGTTGATCTTGATGTATTTGCTGATCACCGCCACCAGCTCGGCCTGCAGCGCCGGCAGGTAATCGGGCTCGGCGGCGTTGCGGCCGCTGCGCTCGTGGGCCAGGATGATCTGCAGCCGTTCTTTGGCGACGCTGGCGGTCTTTTTCTTCTCGCCCAGCAGGAAAGACAGGAACGATGCCATGGCTTATTTCCCTCCGAACAGACGCTTGAGCAAGCCCTGCTTGGGGGCTTCGGTAAAGCGCATCGGTTTGTCGGTTCCCAGGAAGCGGTCAATCACATCCTTGTAGGCCTCCGACACATCGCTGCCCTGCATGTGCACCGCCGGAACACCCTGGTTGGACGCCTGCAGCACCGATTCGCTTTCGGGAATCACGCCAATCAGCTTGATGCGCAAAATGTCCTGGATGTCTTCCAGTGACAGCATCTGCCCCTGGTCCACGCGGGCCGGGTTGTAGCGGGTGATCAGCAGGTGTTCCTTGATCGCCTCGCCCCCCTCCATGGCCCGCTTGGTCTTGCTGGCCAGCATGCCCAGGATACGGTCCGAGTCGCGCACCGAAGACACTTCCGGATTCGTCACCACCAGCGCCTCGTCGGCAAAGTGCATGGCCATCAGGGCACCGGTCTCGATGCCGGCCGGTGAATCACAGACGATGTATTCGAAGTCCATGCCGGCCAGGTCGGTCAGCACCTTTTCCACACCATCCTGCGTCAGCGCATCCTTGTCGCGGGTTTGCGAGGCAGCCAGCACGTACAGGTTGTCGCACTGCTTGTCCTTGATCAGTGCCTGATTCAGGTTGGCCTCGCCCTGGATGACGTTGATCAGGTCGTACACCACGCGGCGCTCGCAGCCCATGATCAGGTCCAGGTTGCGCAAACCCACGTCGAAGTCGATGACCGCGGTCTTGTGCCCGCGCAGGGCCAGACCGGTTGCAAAACTGGCACTGGTGGTGGTTTTTCCAACGCCACCCTTGCCCGATGTCACCACAATGATTTTTGCCATAGTCTTGTTTGCTTCCCAATGAAATGTCGTTATGCGGTGCAGCCGCGGTGCCTCAAACGTTCAAGGCCTCAATGATCAATTTTTCCTGTCCGTCATTGCTCAGCCGGACCTGGGCGGCCTTGCCTTGCACGTCGGGTGCCAGGGCGTTTTCGCTGGTGCGGTAGACCCCGGCAATCGAAATCAGCTCGGGCTCCAGGCACAGCGAAAAAATGCGGGCATTGGTGTTGCCGCGGGCCCCTGCCATGGCCTTGCCGCGCAGTGGCGCGTAAACATGGATATTGCCATCGGCCACCACCTCGGCCCCCTGGTTGACCATGGCCAGCACCACCAGATCGCAGCCACGGGCATAGACCTTTTGCCCCGAGCGCAGCGGCTTGTCCACCACCATGGTGCCAGGCCCCGGTATCTCGCGGATCACCTCGTGCACGACATCGCGCACCACTTCCTGCACCACTACCGGCTCGGCAAGCTCGGCCACCGCCGGTCGCGGCCGATGCACCTCCATCGGCGCCTCCACCAGTCCGACGGCCAGTGCCGCGGCCATGGCCTCTGGGCTGGCACCCCGCACTGCGACCGGCACCAGGCTGCAGGCACGCAGGACCTTGAGCAAGGGAACCAGATCAAAAACGGGTGTTTCAGGGTCCAGGTGCGAAAAGTCGAGGACCAGCGCATCGTGGTCGAAAAAATCCGGGCTTTCCCCCTGCGGACCAAACTGCGCCAGCAGTTCCTCGGTCAGCCGGTCCACGTCGCTGGACTTCAGCAAAAGCGCCACCAGTGGCAACTGGGCGCTTTTGATTTCGAAGGATGCAGGCACTTGGCCCACACGATGACCCGCGGAGGAAACAGACATGAGGGGAAGAATTTACTGGAACGTGCCGTGAAAACGTGGAGGGCTTGAGCCGAAGTCGGCGAATCTTACTTGATTGACGGGGCCAAATCCGCCCATGACCCAGCTTCTTTTCCAGAGCTTGCAGACACGCCACACCGGCATGGGGAAAACTTTAAATTTTGCGCGGCACTTGTTCTCTCCTATTGTCTTAATACTGTATTTAAAAGGTAGTAGTAGTAGATAAGGATCGCTGTTTTGTGTGTACAAGCCATTTTTTCTCTTTTGAATCATGGACTTGCATACGTTGAACCCCTGTGGGCGACAGCGCTTCGGGCGGCGCACGCCGATATGAACAACTTCCGGATTTTGCCCTGGCCTGTGGATAAGCAGGGGCTTATGCCGGAACTATCCACAGCTTTGTGCTTTGACAGATCGCAGTAACGGGGGTGTAGAGTTCGCCCCATGAAACTGATTCTCCGTATTGCGGGTGTGTTGTTGCTGGCCTGTGTGGTCTTTCTGGTCGCCGGGCTTCTGGCAACCTGGGCGCCAGATCGCACGGTCGCGCAGTTGTCGGCCCGCTGGGCGCAGCCGCCTTCGCAATTCATTGCGGTCCATGGCATGCAGGTGCATTTGCGGGACGAGGGGCCGCGTGCCGACGCGCTGCCCATTGTTCTGCTGCATGGCACCTCGGCCAGCCTGCACACCTGGGATGGCTGGGCCGAGAGCCTGAAAGGCCAGCGCCGGGTTATTCGCTTTGATTTGCCGGCCTTCGGGTTGACCGGGCCCGATCCGCACAACGACTATTCCATTGCTGCCTATGTGCGGTTCGTGGGCGCCGTCATGGACCAACTGGGCGTGCAGCAGTTTGTGCTGGCTGGCAACTCACTGGGTGGGCAAATCGCCTGGGGCGCCGCGCTGGCCATGCCGCAGCGCGTGCGCCAGCTGGTGCTGGTGGATTCCGCCGGCTATCCGCTGCAATCCAGCTCGGTTCCGATCGGTTTTCGCATTGCCCGCACGCCGGGTCTGCGCGGGCTGATGGAGCATGTGTTGCCACGGGGCGTGGTCGACAGCAGCGTGCGCAACGTGTATGGGGACCCGGCCCGGGTGACGCGCGAGCTGGTGGACCGCTACTACGAGCTGACCCTGCGTGCGGGCAACCGCCAGGCCCTGGCCTACCGGCTGGACCAACGACTCAGCGGCGAAGAAGAGACAATCCGGCAGTTGAAGCTGCCAACGCTGATTTTGTGGGGCGCAAAGGACCGGTTGATTCCGCCCGACAATGGTCAGCGCTTTGCGACCGATATCCAGGGCTCCAAACTGGTGGTGTTTGATGGCTTGGGCCATGTGCCCCACGAAGAAGATCCGCAAAGCACTGTGGCCTCTCTCAAGGCTTTTCTGGCGCTGCGCTGAGTGGGTTGGGCGCAGCCAGGCGATTAATGGTCAAATAGGGCATAAGCCCTCGTGAATATTGTGTAGTCAGCTATCTATTTTGTAGCAGGTGATTGGTTATGAGTGAAAAGAAACCATTTGAAATTGCGCGTGAGACGCTCAAGCAACTGACAGCCCAGAAGCTTGTTCCCACGCCAGCCAACTACCAAGCCATCTACAACGAGATCGCTGGCGTTCCCTCTATCACTCCATTCCCGGCCGAGACCTTGCGCGACATTGCCAAGGCGTTGCCAGTCAAGACACCGGGACAGCAAAAGCAGCGTGGCCTGCTGGAATATGCCATTGACCGCCTGAACTGGGATGGCGTCAAGACGGCCCTGGTGGCCTATGGCAGTTTTTCGCCGCTGACGGGGACGGATGAGACTGCCGCGCCGGCCGTGCCCAGGACGGGTCTCAATGCCACGGCACCTGCACTGACCACTGAATTCCTGGGTCAGATGGGCCGGCTGATCGAGTACACCCAGCCGGCACTGGGCAGCGATGATGAACGTTTCGCTGAATTGACCAAGACATTGATCACGGCGTTGCGCCAGGCCGGTGGAGACGTGGTTGCCCTTAAGACCATGCTGCTGGGCTATACCGACCGCGTCTCGTTTGTTGCCGAGGATCAGGCCGAGATCAAGAAGACCCTGCTCAAGCTGCTGCACCTGGTGTTCGAGAACATTGCCGAATTGAGTCTGGATGAACAGTGGCTCAAGGGGCAAATGGACGCTTTGATGGATGCCTCCACCCCTCCACTGACGTTGCGTCGCCTGGATGATGTGGAGCGTCGCTTGAAGGATGTCATCTTCAAGCAAAAGGACGCCAAGGAACGCGCGCTGCAGGCGCAGAACGAAATGCGCCAGATGCTGGCCACGTTTATTGACCGCTTGTCGGACATGGCCAAATCGACCGGCACCTTCCACGAGAAACTGGAAGTCAATGCCCGCCAGATCGAGCAGGCCAAGACGATTGAAGAGATTGCACCACTGCTGAAAGAAGTAGTCAGTGCCACCCGCTCCATGGCGAGTCAGACACTGACCTCGAGTGAAGAGTTGCAGGCCATGCGTGAGCGTGTCAACCAGACCGATGCCGAGCTGGCCAAGCTGCACCAGGAGCTGGATCGTGTGAGCACCCAGGCACGCCACGACCCGCTGACCGGCGCGCTCAACCGCAAGGGCCTGGAAGAGGCCGTGCAGCGCGAGATTTCCAGCGTGCGGCGCAAGGACACCCCGCTGTGCATGGCGCTGCTGGACATTGACAACTTCAAAAAGCTCAATGACACCCTGGGCCATGCCACCGGTGATGAAGCGTTGACCCATCTGGCAAAGGTGGCGCGTGAGTGCATGCGCCCGCAGGACACGCTGGCCCGCTATGGCGGCGAAGAATTTGTCATCCTGTTGCCCGATACGCCACTGGACAAGGGCATTGAAGCCATGACCCGGCTGCAGCGCGAATTGACCAAGAAGTTTTTCCTGGCCGGAACCGAGAAGGTGCTGATCACCTTCAGCGCCGGTGTGGCGCAGCTGGCACCCGATGAATCCGGGGCCGAAGCCATCAAGCGCGCCGACAAGGCCATGTACCTGGCCAAGCGTGCCGGCAAGAACCGCGTTCTGGGCGCCTGAACGCCCGAGTCATTTCCCAAACAATCAAGGAAACAACACCATGGTGTATTTGCTGGCCGGACTGATCCTGTTTCTGGGCGTGCACTCGGTGCGCATCGTCGCCGACGGCTGGCGCACCCGCATCCGGGCCCAGGTGGGCGAAGGGGCTTACAAGGGTCTGTATTCCCTGCTGTCCCTGCTGGGATTTGGTCTCATCATTTATGGATTTGCACTGGCACGGGAAACCCCCGTCATGCTGTGGATGCCGCCGGTTGGCATGCGCCATGCGGCCTCACTGCTGACGCTGGTGGCTTTCATCCTGCTGGCGGCTGCCTACGTGCCGCGCAATGGCATCAAGGCCCGTGTACACCACCCCATGGTGCTGGGCGTCAAAGCCTGGGCCTTGGCACATCTGCTGGCCAATGGCAGCGTGGCGCATGTCGTGTTGTTTGGCGCGTTTCTCGCATGGGGAGTGCTGGACTTCATCTCCGCGCGCCGGCGTGACCGGGCAGCGGGCACGCAGTATCCAACTGGCACCGTTTCGGCGACGGTCGTCACGGTGCTGGTGGGTGTGATTGCCTGGGCTGGCTTTGCCTTCAAGCTGCACGGCTGGCTGATTGGGATTCGCCCGTTTGGTTGAGGCCTAAGGTCTCTACTTCTCCAGGTACCACTGCAGGATACCCTTGGCCACAAAGCCGACCATGCCAAAGGCCAGGCCCAGGAAGATCACGAAGGTGCCGAACTTGCCAGCTTTCGACTCCCACGCCAGGTGGCCGATGATGAACAGCATGTAGAGCATGAAGGCACCCACGCCGAAGGTGAGTCCAAAGCTTGCAATCTGTTCTTCCGTGTAACCAAACATTCAAACGTTCCGTATCCGTTGGGTGCTCAAGGCACCGGTTCGCGCGCCGGCAGGTTGCTGGCATCCACCAGGTCGCGGTAGGCGTGCCAGCTGGCATGGCCCAGCATCGGTATCACTGCGATCAGGCCCAAAAACAGCGAGCCCAGTCCCAGCAGGGTAAACAGCATGATCAGGGCCGCCCAGAATCCCATGGGAATCGGGTTGGCCAGCACCACCTGCCAGCTGGTCAGCACCGCCTGCATCAGCGTGACGCGACGGTCCAGCAGCAATTGCATGGAGACCACGCTGGAGGCAAACAGCGGTGCGGCCAGGATGCCGCCCAGCGCCAGCCAGAGTTCAAACAGCCAGCTGTCCGGTGCCAGCACCACATGGCGTACAAAGTCCAGCGGACCCAGGATGGGCACCGGTGCCAGCAACGTGATCAGGGCGGCGGATGTTACCACCCAGCCGGTGGCGGCCAGCGCCAGCAGGGCGCCGAACTGCACCATGCACCAGTAGTCGTTGCCCCATTTGTTGAAATTGCTGTTCTGCCAGTTGAGCCAGGTCTTGAGGACGACTGCGAACCCGGCCTTTTCGCCGCGCTCCAGCGTGCGGCTCAGTGCGTACAGGCTGGTGGCCAGTACCGGGGCAATGACCAGAAAGCCCGAGAGTGCCCCAGCCAGCAGCCAGAAGCGCTGGCTTGCCAGGGCGACAATGGCCGCACCCCCACAGGCCAATACGAGCCCATGGGCGAAACTGACCCAGCCAACGCGCGCCATGTCCCGCCAGGCATAGACCAGCCAGACCAATGGGCGCTGCAACGAAATCGTGTGCACAGTGGGGAGTGGGGCGTTGGGTAGAGACATGGCGTTGAAGCGCCGAGCGGCGCAGTGTAGTTCTGCAAACACTATAGTCGTTTGATCTCTATCAAACGATACGGAAAAACCTTTAGCCCACAGCCATAATGGGCATCTTTTTTGCTGCGACTGGAGAAACTGCATGCCGCGTCCGATACTTGATGAGTCCCGCATTCACCCCGCTATCCGTGAGCGGGTGGAAAGTCATCAGCAGGCCATCGTGAAGGAAGTGCAGGCGGCAGTGGCCAAGCATGCGGTGGTGGTGGTGGGAATGGGGCTGAACCCCTTCCCCAAGAAGGCGCGCAAGCTGCTTGATGGCGCCGGGGTTGCCTACCACTACCTGGAGTATGGCAACTACTTCAATTGCTGGCGCGAGCGTAATGCGCTGAAACTGTGGACCGGCTGGCCCACATTTCCCATGGTGTTCGTGAAGGGCACCCTGGTTGGGGGTGCCAATGATGTGCAGAAGCTGATTACCAGCGGCGAACTGAAGACGCTGCTGTCCTGAGCCTACTTGGCGGCAGCGGGGCCGGCGCCCATGCCACCGGGGCCACGGCGGTCACCGGGGTGGTGGCCCATGCGGGCATGCTCGGTGTCAAACACTTTCTTCTGGTCGGCGTTGAGTGCGGCGTAGAAGGTCTTGATGGCCTCTTCGCGCTTGTCCATGGCGGCCATGTGTTCGGTGCGCAGGGCACGCATCTTGTCAATGCGCTCGGGCGTGGTCAGCTTGTCCAGCTCGGCGCGGTCCGGGCGCTTTTGCCCCATCTGGGCCGGCGGCTTCACCGCGGCGGTGAAGGTGGTCCAAGCGCCTTCCTGTTCGGGTGTGAGCTTGAGCTTGGCCTTCAGCGCGTCGTGGCGCTTGGCCATCATGGCTTCCATCCGGGCGGGGTCCCGCCGACCCTGCATGCCCATGGCGTTGCCGCGTTGCATGGTGCCACTGGCGCCCATCATGGGGGAACGTGCGGTGTCCGGCCCCATGGGCTGCGCGAAGGCGGTGAAGCCGGCGCTGGCCAGCAGGCCGGCGAGCAGGAGGGATTGAATACGGGATTGCATGGTGACTTCCTTTTCTTGCTAGGGTCTGATGCGGACATCGCAATCAGGCGCAGGGTCAGTGTGCGAGCCCCGTGTATCGCCTGGATTGCGCCAGGAAAAGACTTTGTAAAGTTGGCCGGAAAGGCGGGGCTGCCCAGCGTTGACAATACAGCCCTCGGGCAAAACCCGCAATTCGATTAAAGGCAAGCACGTGTTCAAGAATTTGATGATCTACCGTCTGGTGTCGGGCTGGCCGACCACGGTTGAACCCCTGGAAGAGGCCCTGGAAAAGAACCCGTTTGTGGAATGTGGCGCGTCGCAGGAAAAATCGGTGGGCTGGGTGGAGCCGCGTGGCCATGCGCATGGTCCGCTGGTTGAGGTGGTGGCTGGCCAGTGGCTGCTCAAGCTCATGGTCGAGGTCAAGTCGGTGCCAAGCTCCGTGGTCAAGCGCAAGGTGCAGGACCAGGTGGACCATATCGAGGCCAGCACCGGGCGCAAGCCGGGCAAGAAGGAAAAACGCGAGATCAGCGACGAGGTGCGCCTGTCCTTGATGCCTATGGCCTTCAGCAAGCAGTCCAGCGTGCAGGTCTGGGTGGACCCCGCCGCCGGCCTGCTGCTGACCGATGCCGGCAGCCAGGCCAAGGCCGATGAGGTCATGACCTGCCTGATCAAGGCAGTCGATGGGCTGGTGGTGCAACTGGTCAACACCCAGACCTCACCGGCCGCGGCCATGGCGCAGTGGCTGTCCACCAAGGAGCCGCCAGCGGATTTCAGCGTGGACCGAGAATGCGAACTCAAAGCCGCCGACGAATCGCGTGCCGTGGTGCGCTATACCCGCCATGCGCTGGACACCGACGAGGTCAGTCAGCACATCGCGATGGGCAAGGTGCCTACACGGCTGGCGTTGACCTGGAGCGACCGCGTGTCCTTTGTGTTGACCGAGTCACTGCAGATCAAGAAAGTGGCGTTCCTGGAAAGCGTGTTTGAAGGCACACCCTCCAGTCCGGCCGACGGCAAGGATGACAATTTTGATGCCGATGTGGCCATTGCCACCGGGGAACTGCGCAAGCTGATTCCCGACCTGCTGGAAGCCCTGGGCGGCGAGGCCGCGCTGGGCTGATCAAGCGGGGTGCGGTCTAGTTGCGCCAGTCCCGGTGCTCGCGCCGCAGGCGCTCCTGATCGCCGCGGCCGTCGATGAACGGCTGCTCATGGCGTGGGGCGGGTGCGTAGCCCCGGTAGTCGCGGCGCTGGTCCCAGCCGTAGTGGTGCCCATGGTCATGGTGGCGGGGCGGCTGCCAGTGCTGCACCCGGTAGGGTGGCGGCTGCCATACCACTGCCGGGGGCGGTGCATAGATGCGGGATTGGTAGCTTGGGTAGGCACGATAGACCGGAACGGCCGGTGTCACCACCATCGCACGTGGTGCGTTGTGGTGACCCTGGGCGATGCTGGCACCGACCAGTCCACCGGCGCCGGCGCCCACCAGAGCCCCATTGCGTCCGCCCACCGACTGGCCAATGGCCGCACCGGCTGCTGCGCCCACGCCGGCACCCAGCACCGTATGAAAATCATCGGCCTGGCTGGGAGACGACAGCGTTGCCAGGCCGCCAGCCAGCAGTGCCAGACAGGCCCACTTGCTGCGCAACAAGGCGGACAGCGGGGACCCGGGTGACGAAGAAGCAGAGAGTGGTTCGGTGTGCATGGCAGTAGTGGGCCAAGGCCCGTACCGCTAGACGTAGCGGCTTGTCACCCTCTAACGCCCGAACCCGGCCGACGATGACGCCGGTAACAAGCTTTTACACAATGTAAAAGAGGGCCGTAGCCCTCGTGAAATCTACCTTATAAGCTATAAAAATAATAGCTGATTCGGGCGAATCACTTTTTCATCGAACAGGTGCTGAAGCCAAAGATGGCATACGGCGGGCACCAGCCGATGGCACCCGTGGCCAAAGGCACCACGCCCAGCCAGCCCCAAGCACCGATATTGCCGGTCAGGGTCAGGCCGATCAGAACCAGGCCGATGGCGATGCGGGCAATGCGGTCAATACCGCCGACGTTGAGTTTCATGGCTTCTTCCTTGGGTGAGTGGTAATGGGCGTATTGGACGCCTTTGCAGCCTCCCGGGTCTGTGACTTGCGTCACACAGGCCAAGGCACTTGCCTAGCGGCGCATGAAGTCGATGACGATGGCGCCGGGTTCGCGGTGCAGGTACTCGATGTCCAGCGCCGCGCCGTAGCGGGCCTGCAACTGGTTCAGGAGCGGCAGCGGATCGTGGTCGTTGACAAAGCGCATGGTCTCGCCCGGGGTCAGCGCATCCAGCGCGCCAAAGATGGCGGCATGGCGGAAACGCTTGGCCACGCCGCGCGCGTCAAAGGGGTAGGTGGCGTCGGCACTGGTGTGGTTGCAGGCTTGGGTCATGGTGGTGTCTTTCTGGTTGGAGCCATTCAAGTTGGGTAGAGAGGTTTCACGCGTTTACAGGCGGGGCCGGATCAGCATGGGTGCAAAGCGCCACAGGTACAGCGCCAGCGATGCAACCCAGGCAGCACCTGCCGCGTGCAGGATGGGCGTGCTGGCCGCCGGTGCGGCGATGGCGGCTAGGCGCAGGGCCACGGCGAGCAGCATCAGCCAGTAGCTGGCGCGCATGCTGGCATCGGTGGCCAGCGCGCGGCCCAGGTGGCCCAGTGCGGTGCGCGTCACCATGCCGATGATCAGCACCGAGAAGCCGGCCATGGCGATCACATGCACCGGCAGTATGCGAGGCAGATCAACGCCCGCGCCCAGCAGCGCAGCGGTCAGCAATCCGGTGCCAACGCCTGCGTAGCCGACGTACAGAATCCACAACAGCGGGTTGTGGCGCACCGCCAGCGGCTTCCAGCTCAGCACCTGGACCAGGGCCAGGACGCCGGCCGTGGCCAGCGCCATGGCGCCAGCCATGGACCAACCCAGCAGCAGGCACAGGGCGGCCACGGTGCAGGCCCCCAGTTGCACCTGGCCGGAGGTGGTGTGCTTGGGGATATCCAGGCCCGGCACCGCGCGCATCGCAAAAAACGGAATCACGCGACGCCCGATCAGGAGTGCGATCAGTGCCATCACGACCATGGCGGCATTGAAGCGCTGCATCAATAGCAGGTAGTCGCCACCGCGCGCGGCCAGCAGGTACAGCGCGTCACCCAGGCCCAGCCCGACGAGCAGCCAGGGCACGGCGTAGTTGCGGGTGTTCTTGGACACATAGACGGCGCGCATCATGGCCACGGCCGCCAGTAGAAAGAAGCCCAGTTCGCAGGCGGCGGCCATCCAGAATGCGGTCTGGCTGTTGACCAGGTAGCCCACGCGTGCCACCAGCCACAGCACACAGACGGCACCCAGGGCGCGGCCTTGCAGCGGGTTGATGCCGGTCCAACTGGTACCGGCCGTCATCAGGAAGCCGACGGCAATGGTGGCAATAAAGCCCCATAGCATTTCATGGGCGTGCCAGGCAATGCCCTGCAGCGGGCCGGTCAGCGCCATGGGGGCGTAGATCCATACGGCAATCGCCACCAGCGCCCAGGCGATGCCACCCAGGTACAGCGGGCGAAAGCCCATCTCCAGAAAGGCTTTCAGATTGGGGGGACCGCCGTTGGGGTTGGCCGGTTCCTCCAGCTGGAGCAGGTTTTCCGGTTTGCGCAGTTTGGGTGTGGACATAGCGACGCTATAAAGTGCATTTAATGTGCATCTTAAAGGTGAAGCATGCCCCGTGTCAAGGTTGGGTGGCGCTTAAGGGACCGGCGTAGCGGCAATGGCGCGCAGTGCGGCGCTATTGCGAATCTGGATGCGCTCGCGTGACAGTTCCACAATGCCGTCACGCTCAAAGCGGCGCAGCAGGCGTGAAACCATCTCGCGCACCGTGCCCAGCTCGTCAGCCAGGTCCTGGTGCGTCAATGCGAGATCGTTGCCGCGGCCCAGCAGCGCGGTGGCCAGTCGCTGGTCCAGTCGCTGAAAGGCCACGGCGTCAATCAGCCCGGTCAGATCAACCATGCGCTCGGCAAACAGACCCAGCACCTCGTCGCGGAAGGCCGGCGTTTCCAGCCATTGGGCAAACACCGGCGGAGGAATCAGCAGCAGCGTGGTCGGTTTGGTGGCAATGGCGTTGGCAGACAGGGGCTGGCTGCGAAACAGGCTGGCGCTGGAGGCCAGGCACAGCTCCCCGGGCACCACGCGGTACAACTCCAGCGAGCGGCCATCGCTGGAATGGCGCGAAACCTTGACCTCACCGTCCAGCACCAGGGGAAAGCCTTGGCAAGGCGAGAGTTCGTCAAACAGCACGGTGCCAACCGGAACGGTCATTGGCCCCGCGGAGCCCCCCAGGGACTCCAGGGATGGCACAACCGAGGACAGGGCCGGATACAGCGTGCAAGGATCAATCATGGGCGCAGTGTAGCGGTCGTCGGTTCAGTGGCAGCAGGCACTACTCTGGCCGGCCAGGTCGTCCAGGATCGGGCAATCGGGGCGCGCGTCGCCATGGCAATGGTGCAGCAGATCCTGCAGCGAGCGCTGCATGGCCTGCATGGCGGCAATGCGCGTGCTGAGCTCGTCCACGTGCTTTTGTGCAATGCGTTTCACGCTGGCACTGGCGCGGCTGCGGTTCTGCCACAGGTTGACCAGCTCGGCGATCTCGGCCATGGAGAAGCCCAGATCGCGGCTGCGCTTGATGAAGCGCAGCGTGTGCACGTCGGCCGGGGTGTACTGTCGGTAGCCGCTGTCGGTGCGATGCACGGCGCCGAGTAAGCCCAGCGACTCGTAGTGGCGCAGCATCTTGGCCGACACACCGGAACGCCGGGCGGCCTCACCGATGTTGACGGCCGGTCCGGTGGCAGCGCTGTCAGGCCGCGACGGCATAGCCTTCCTCGGCAATGGCGGCGGCCAGTGCCTCGCGCGGTTGGGTGGACTCCACTTGCACGCGGTTCTGTGCGCGGTCGATCACGACCTGGGCCTGCGGGTCCACTTGTTGCAGGGCCTGGGTAACGGCTCTCTCGCAATGGCCGCAGGTCATGCCGGTGACGGTAAAGGTCTGGTTCATGGTGTTTCCTTGTGTGAAATGGATCTGGAGCGCATCAGTTTGAACCTTACCACGGTGGGAGAGTCAAGCCCCTGGTGGCAGTGCGGGTAGGCGCTTGACCTTTCCATGGTTGGAGGGTTTAGGCTACACCCATGAACACCATCAACCCCCCTCCCTCTTCTGCCGACGCCACGCTGGACATTGGCATTGGCGGCATGACCTGTGCCTCCTGTGTCGGTCGCGTGGAACGCGCGCTCAACAAGGTGCCCGGTGTGCACAGCGCCAGTGTCAACCTGGCCACTGAGTCGGCGCGCATCGTCTATGCGGGCGACGCGCACATGCAGGCACGCCTGAAACGCGCGGTGCGCGATGCCGGCTACGAGCCGCGCAGCCCGGCTGAAGTGGATGCGCTGGAGTCGGTTTCACCGTGGACCGGCTTTGCGCCGGTGGCCTGGGGGGCGCTGCTGTCGGCACCCCTGGCCCTGCCCATGGTCGGCGACTGGCTGGGCCTGCACTGGATGCTGCCGGCCTGGTTGCAGTTTGTGCTGGCCACACCGGTGCAGTTCATCCTGGGGGCGCGCTTCTACAAGGCCGGCTGGCATGCGGTGCTGGCGCGCAGCGGCAATATGGATCTGCTGGTGTCCATCGGCACCACGGCGGGTTGGGCCCTGTCGGTCTGGTTGTGGCTCAGCGCCCCGGCGGGCGCCATGGTGCATCTGTATTTTGAAGGCTCCGCGGTCGTGATCACCCTGGTGCTGCTGGGCAAGTGGCTGGAAGCCCGTGCCAAGCGCCAGACCACCGCCGCCATTCGCGCCTTGCACGCGCTGCGCCCGGACGTGGCGCATGTGCTGGGCCGCAACGGTGAGGTGGATGTGCCGGTGGCCGAGGTGTTGGTGGGCGACCGCATCGTCGTCAAGCCGGGCGAGCGCTTCCCGGTGGACGGCACCCTGACCGAGGGCGAGACCCAGGTTGATGAATCCATGCTGACCGGCGAGCCTCTTCCGGTGCGCAAAGATGCGGGCGACAAGCTCACCGGCGGCTCCATCAACGGTGAGGGTCGCGTGGTGCTGCTGGTCACGGCCGTCGGCGTGGATACGGTGCTGTCGCGCATCATCCGCCTGGTCGAAGACGCCCAGGCCGCCAAGGCGCCGATCCAGCGCCTCGTGGACCAGGTCAGCGCCGTGTTTGTGCCGGTGGTGCTGGTGCTGGCGCTGCTGACCTTGCTGGGCTGGTGGTTCAGCGGCGCCAGCTTTGAGACGGCGGTGATCTATGCCGTGGCGGTGTTGGTCATCGCCTGCCCATGCGCGCTGGGGCTGGCCACACCGGCGGCCATCATGGCCGGCACCGGCGTGGCGGCCCAGCACGGCATTCTGATCAAGGACGCCCAGGCACTGGAGCTAGCGCACAAGGTCGACGTGGTCGCCTTTGACAAGACCGGCACACTGACGCTGGGTCGGCCCCGTCTGAACACGCTGGTGGTGCCGCCCGATGCGGCCATGGACCTTGACGCGGCGCTGCGTGCCAGCGCCAGTCTGCAAAGCGGCAGCGAACACCCGCTGGCGCGTGCCGTGCTGGCCGCCGCAGCAGAGAAAGGCATCGCCATCACCGCCCCCGAATCCCTGCGTGCCGTGCCCGGCCGCGGCAGCGAGGGCGTGGTCGGCACCAGCACCTACTGCATGGGTAGCCTGCGCTGGATGGCCGAGCTAGGTCTGGACTTGGGGACACTGGCGGCACAGTCTGAAGCCTTTCAGGCCGAAGGCGCCACCGTGTCCGCGCTGGCGGAGCGGCAAGCGGATGGGAATCTGACACTGCGTGCCCTGCTGGCCTTTGGTGACGAGCCCAAACCCGGCGCACAGGCCGCGCTGGCCGCGCTGCGTGCCCGTGGCATCAAGACCGTGATGATTTCCGGTGACAACCGCGGCGCTGCCGAGGCCATGGCGAGCCGGCTCGGCCTGCGTCCCGAAGAAGGCGAGGTCATGGCCGAGGTGCTACCGGGTGACAAGGCGGCGCTGGTTGCGGGTCTGAAGGAAGGTGGCCACACCGTGGCCATGGTCGGAGACGGTGTCAACGATGCGCCAGCGCTGGCCGCCGCCGATGTCGGCCTGGCCATGGGCAATGGCACGGATGTGGCCATGCATGCCGCCGGCATCACGCTGATGCGTGGCGATCTGGACCTGGTGGCCGCGGCGCTGGACATCTCGGATCGCACGGTAGCCAAGATCCGCCAAAACCTGTTCTGGGCTTTCTTCTACAACGTGGCCGGTATTCCGCTGGCGGCGCTGGGCTACCTGAACCCGGTCGTGGCCGGGGCGGCGATGGCGCTGAGTTCGGTCAGCGTGATGACGAACGCCCTGCTGCTCAAGCGCTGGAAGCCCAGGGTGTGAACGGGGTGATGGCCGGCACCACGGCCATCCCGTGAAAACCACCATTCCTCGCGCCGTCCTGCAGTCTGTCGCAAGCCGCTGGAATCCGGTGGGTCACGCTCCTACAGTTCGCTCATCGGGTCCTTAGGACCAGCCAACCGGAGCCATACCATGTCGTCATCCTTTGCCACCAGCCAGCGTTTCAGCATCGCCGGTTTTGCCTTCGCCGCAGTCATGACGCTGGGACTCAATGGCACCCTGCTCTCGGGTTTTGACCAGATCGCCACCCGTGGCGACCACGGTCAACCCCAGGTTACCCGTCTGGCCAAGACAGCGCCGGCGCTCCCCAGCGTGACGCTGGCCCCGGTGGTGGTGACCCAGCGCCGTGCCTGATCCGGCCGATTGCCATCCATCCCGGGAGTCTGCCTTGCACAGTTTTCTGAAAGACAACCGCGGCTTCATCGCCTTTCTGGTCTGTTTTGGGTTCTTCCGCCTGGCGATTGCCGACTGGAACCCCATTCCTTCGGGGTCGATGCGCCCGACGCTGGTCGAAGGCGATGTAGTGCTGGTGAACCGCCTGGCCTATGACTTCAAGCTGCCGCTCAGTGACGTGTCGTTGCTGGAGATGGGCACACCGCGGCGTGGCGATGTCATCACGTTTGCCTCACCCAAGGACGGCACGCGCCTGATCAAGCGCCTGGTCGCCGTGCCGGGTGATGTGGTGGAGCTGCGCGACGAGGTCCTGAGCATCAACGGAGAGCGCGCCGCATACGATGGCGTGCGCGCCACCACCGAGCCGCTGGAGCATGGCGAGTCCACCGCCGCCTTGCAGGCCACCGAGCGCATTGGCGGCAACACCCGCAAGGTGCAGTTTCTGCCGGACGTTCCCGCCCTGCGCAACTTTGGCCCCGTCACGGTTCCAAAAGACCACTTTTTCTTCCTGGGCGACAACCGGGACAACAGCGCCGATTCGCGCTTCATCGGTCTGGTGCCGCGCCACCTGCTGATTGGCCGGGCCCACCACATCGTTGTGTCGGCCAACATCCTGGGCGACTGGCTGCCCCGCCTGGAGCGCACGGCGCAGCGCATCCAGTGATCCCAAGAGGCTAGAGGGCCGGTTGCAGGGGCTTCAGGAAGCCTTCCAGGCTGGCCCGTTGTGCCGCACGGTAGCTGGCACACAGGCGCACCGTTTCCAGGGACTGCTCCAGCGATTTGGCCATGCCATCCACGCGCGCCAGCCAGGGCGTGAACAGGGCTTCCATCTTCTGGGCCTGCTGTTGCGTGCAGGCGCCGTCAAACATATGCGGGAAGCGCGCCACCATTTCGGTCGGCAATTTTTCGGACAGGTCGGCAAAGTGGCGGTCCATGAACTGGAACAGGGGTTCCTGCACCACCTCCGGGTGACCCCGTGTGCGCACCGCCGTCATCACCTCACGGATGTCGTGTGCGGGGGACAGCCAGAGTTCACGGGCGGCCTGGGCCAGTTCGGGCTGGCGGAAGCTTCCGAGTGCGGCATAGATGTCGGCGCGTTCGCGCCGGTCCGGGCTGCCCCGCACCGCGGCCAGCAGTGCGTCAAAGTAGGCACGGTCACCGCCCAGCGCGGCCGTACGCAGCACCCGGCCTCGGCTGTTGACGGGCAGGCTCTTGCGGTCCTTGAGCCAGGTCTGCGCCAGACTGGCGGCCTGTGCTTGCAGGCGGGAATCCTGGCCCAGTTCGGCAAAACGCCCCACCCAGTTGGCGCGGATCAGCTGGTCATCGGGCGTGTCGGACGCCTTCTCCAGCAGGCCCAGGCTGCGGGCCCGCTCGCCAAAGGCGCGTTGCCACAGCGCAGCGTAGGCGGCGCGGTCGGAGGGCTCCAGCAGATAGTCCATGTGGGCAATCAGATCCAATGCCGCTTCTGACACCTCGCGGGAAGCATGTGCGGTGAACTGGCCGGCCAGTGCCAGTGCTTCGGCTACGGTCATGTCACCCGATTCGGTGAGGGCCTGGGCGTCGTTCAGGTTGGCCAGCAGCTCGGCCTGGCTCAGGGGGGCGTTGTGCATCAGCGTGGCCATGGCACCGCTGGCATACACCGCACGGTAGTAGCCGGAGCCACCCGCATTGGCCTGTACCCAGGCCGGGCAGCCGGCATCCGGCAGGGCCAGTTCGCCGGTCTTTTCTTTCAACAGCAGCTGCGCGGTGCCGGCCGGTGTGCGCACCGTCACGGGAACCGCCCAGAGGGCCGGTGCGGGGGCTGTCACACCCTGGGGCAGAAAGCGCGATTGCGCCAGCTTCAACACCGGCTTGGCGCTGCAGTCCAGCGCCACCGTGACGCGTGGAATGCCGCTCTGGTGGGTGAAGGACTTGAAGGCGGCCGCCAGTTCGGCGTCGCCTTCCTGCGCCAGCGCGGCAACAAAGTCCTCGCCGGTGGCATTGCCCCAGGCGTGTCGGGCCATGTAGCGGCGCACGCCACGCTGGAAGCGGTTGGCTCCCAGCCAGGTCTCGAACATGGCCAGCGTGACCTGGCCCTTGCCATACACGATGGCGGCTACCTGTCCACCCAATGGATCGCCCTGGGAGAAGCTGCCCGTCACCGGCTGGTAGATCTGCGAGGTGGACAGCAGGCGGTCGGTGTGCATGGCCCAGGCCCGGGCCTCCTGCGTGCCGCTGTCGCCCTGGAATTCGGCGGGCATCTGGCTGGTGATCTTGTCGGCCATCCAGGAGGCAAAGGACTCGTTGAGCCAGAGGTCATCCCACCAGGCCATGGTCACCAGGTTGCCAAACCACATGTGAGCCAATTCGTGGGCCTGGGTGCTGACGAAATAGCGCTTGAAGGTGGTCGATTCCTCGCCCGGTTTGGCCAGCAGGCGCAGCGATGCAAAGGTGACCAGCCCGGGGTTTTCCATGGCACCAAAGCTCAGCGTCATCGGCAGGGCCATCACATCGAGCTTCTCAAATGGGTAAGGTGTGCCAAAGTAGGCCTCCAGGCGTGCCAGGATGCCGGGCGTCATGCGGGCTGCAAAGCTGGCCTCGCGGGCGCGCCCACGCGGTGTGATGAAGCGCACTGGCGTGGCGCCGGCCTTGCCACCGTCCAGGATGTCAAACGGCCCCACGCCAAAAGCCAGCAGGTAGCTGGGCAGCGGTTGGGTGGTCTTGAATTCCACGCGCTTCTGGCCATGGCCCAACGGGACTTCGCGTGCCATCGGGGTGTTGGCCACGGCGGTCATGGTTTTGGGAATCGTCAGCGACAGCGTCCACGGCACCTTCCAGCCCGGCTCATCAAAACCGGGGAAGGCACGGCGTGCGCTGATGGCCTCAAACTGGGTAAAGGCATACCACTCGCCCCCCTCCTTCTGGCGGAACAGGCCCTGGCTGTCCTTGTCTTCCAGCCGGCCGGTGAAGACGATGCGCAGCGTCCCCTTGCCTGCCGGAAACGGCGCGGCAAAGTCCAGGTCCATCACATCGGAATTGCGCTGGCGGGCCTTGGCCACCAGCGTCTTGCCGCCCACGGTGAGCACGGCGGATGACACATCGATCTCGGCCGCATGGAGCCGGATCAGCTTGCCCGGCTGGGTGATGTCGACGCCAATGCTGACATCACCGCTGTGCCGCTCCTGGTTGGGATCCACCGTCAGACTGAGCCGGTAGGCCGTGGGCGCCACGCCGGATGGCAGACGCACCGGCAGGACTTCTTCGGTTGCGAGAGCCTGCAGCGAGAGCAGGCACGAAAACACCAAACCAGCGAATTGCTTCATCCAAAGGGTCTTTCAGGTAGAGAGAGGGGCCCCGACGGTGCTGGCAGGAAAGGGTTTCTCCTGCCGCTCGCCCTGGTCGCGCTGGATCGCAGGCGGCCATTGCTGCGTCGGGGACGGGCAGGCCAATTTATACCGTAGGTTCGGTACTGGCCTTGCGCTCGCGGTTTTTGCGTCGGGCATCCAGATGCCAGGCCAGGAAGGGCAACAGCACGATGGAGCCAGGCAGCGCCCAGATGATCAGGTAAGGGTAGACGGCAGACGCCGCGCGCAGCATGTGTTGCAGTTCCCGGCGGTCCTGGGAGGTCCATTTGACGCCGTTGCGCGGCTTCATCAGCAGCGGAATGGCACCCTTGATCTTGCCCAACTCCTGGCGCAGGCGGTTCTTCTCGCGGCTGTTGCTGGCCAGGAAGGAGTGAAACCACCGTGGCGCGCGGCGCATGCGCGACTGGTAGGAGACGGTCTTGTCCGGATCAAACGCCGCCGTCGCCGCGCTTGCGGGTGCAGCTTCGGTGGTGGGGGATTGGGGGGCAGAGGGGTCCATGGGCGAATTATCTGGCAAGCCGCTCACAGCACGCGCAGACCCACGTTGGCCCATTCCCGCAGGCGGGACCAGTTGCGCCACAGGGAAAAGCCACGCCGCACCGTGCGCACCACGGCGCGTGGTCGCCAGACCAGCAAGGCCACTGCGGCGGTGGTCACCAGTGCCGGGTGGGCCGACAGCCAGAGCCGGGCCTGGTGCAGCAACGCACGGCCCCGGTCCACGGTCTGCAGGGCGGCGCCCAGGGGCGCCAATTCGCGTGCCACCTGGCCGCGCTGCACGCCAATGCGTTCCCGCAGGCGTCCGCGCTGCACATACAGGTCAATCAGGCGTTGGTCCATGGCGGGATGCGGCCTTGAGTTGGCGCAGGTCTTCCTGCAGTTCCGCCAGACTGGCGGCAAACAGGGGTTCGGTCTTCTGGGCCTGATCGCGCATGGCGAAGTAGAAATACAGCGCCAGGGCCCAGAACAGAGCCCCCGCGATGGCCACTACCAGCAGGCGCTGTTCCCAAAACAGCAGCGTCAGGCCAATGACGGTCAGCACCACACCCACGGCCACGCAGAACAACACGGATAGCGCCAGGATGAGCTGGCGCATGGCCGTGACGCGCCCGACCTCGATCTCATTGCCCAGCAACTCCAGCCGGGTCTGCCCAACGGCCAGCAGCGTGGCGGCCTTGGACCGGACGGTGCTCCAGGTGCTGGAGTCGCCTTGGGAATTCAACATGGGTGGTGGTCAGCAGGGACTAGCGGCGTCCCAGCGCCAGGCCGAGCAGGAAACCAATGCCGGCGCCAATGCCCACGGCCTGCCAGGGGTTGGCGTGCACATAGTCGTCGGTGGCGCGGGCAGCGGCGCGGGTCTTGTCCACCAGGATGATCTCGGCGGCGGTCAGGCGTTCGCGGGCGTCGAGCAGGCGATCCTGAATGCGCGTGCGCAGGACGGCAATTTTTTCACCGGTCTGGTCAGCCGTGGCGCGCAGTATTTCTTCCGCATCGGCAATCACGGCCCGGATGTCGGTCACGAGCTTTTCCTGGGCGCTCACGGATGTGGTGGTGGATTCAGACATGGTGAACCTTTCATAAAAAGAAATGGGGAATCAGGATCACAGCGTAGCAGATTCGGCGATGCCAAAGTGTGTCCAACCTCACACAACTGCCCCGCTAGTTCTTGCGTTTGACCACCAGGTTGCGCTTGGCGTCCTCGGGGCGCGCAAAGGTGACCACGCCATTGCTGACCTTGCCCATGACCAGCATGTTCTGGGAGATGGCGTCCTTGTCGTTCAGGCTGAACGGGTGCTCGTAGGTGGCCACCACGCCGTAGTAGACGCGGGCGATGTTTTCCAGCGCTGCCTTGAGCACCGGCCCGGTCGGATTGCCGTCGCGCACGCCAAACAGTGAAAACGCCAGCAGGTAGGTGCTGTCATAGCCCTGCGCCGCCGCCATGGGCACGGCCATGGCCGTGTGGAACTTGCGCTTGTATGCGGTCAGGAACGAGGCCCGACGCTCGTTGCTGGGCTCGGCGATGAAGGTCTGCGCCATCATCGCTCCCTCGGCCGCGTCCTTGGCGCCGTTGATGAAGAACGGGAAGGATAGCGGCCAGGCGCCAACCTGCGGCACCTTCCACTTCAGCTCCTTGCGGCCGTTGGCGATGACGGCGTTCTCCACTCCCACGGTGTAGCTGAACACCACATCGGCACCCGCATCGCGCGCCGCCTTGAGTTCGGTCTGCAGGTCCTTGACGCCCAGCGGAAACCGCGCCACGTGCACCGCCTTGAGGTTCTTGGCGGCCAGCGCGGCCTCCACATCCTTCAGGCCGGCCTCGCCGTAGCCGGTGGTGTCGGCAAAGATGGCGACCTTGGTCCAGCCGCGCTTGACGATGTCCTCCACCACAAACGGGGCCTGGATGGCGTCGCGCGCGGAGGTGCGGAAGATGTAGCTCTGCGGCGCCGGGTATTTGGCGGTGAGCGGTGTGCCGGTGGCACAGGGAATGATCAGCGGCGACTTGGCGTTCTGGAACACCTCCAGCGCCTTCTGTGCCACCCCGGTGTTGCAAAAGCCGATGGTGGCGGTCACGCCGGCTGCGACCAGTTCCTGCGCGCCCTTGAGGCCGACGTCCGGATTCGCCTGGTCGTCCTTGATGACCAGCTCCAGCTGGCGGCCCATGTAGCCGCCCACGGCGTTGATCTCCTCGGCGGCCAGTTGCACGCCCTGCAACATGGGCACGCCAAAGTCGGATGACGGTCCGGTGAACGGCCCGATCACCCCCAGCTTGAGGGTGGGTCCACCCTGCGCCTGCGCGGCCAGCGACAGGCACAGGGTGGCCGTTCCTGCCAGGGCCGCTATCCAACGGGGGGTACTGCGCATCATCTGTCTCCGGTAAAAGGGTGCGGGACAGTCTACGTAGAGGGCTGGTTTGGCAGCCGCAGGTTTACCCTGATGGCGGGCCTGGTCGTCAGGCCTTTGTCAGGCCATGTCGTTTGAAGCCAAATTGGCCTATAGCCCTCGTCGAATAGGCCTGAATTGCTATCAATGTGATAGCGCCTGATAGTCGGTATAACCCTTGGCACCGCCGCCGTAGAAGGTGGCGCGGTCCGGCGTGTTCAGCGGTGCGGCTTCGCGCAGGCGCCGCGTCAGGTCGGGGTTGGCGATGAAGGGACGGCCATACGCCACCAGGTCCGAACCCTCTGCCAGCGCCTTGTCGGCCAGGCCGCGGTCGTAGGCGTTGTTGACCATCCAGGCGGCCTGGCCGCCGGCGGCGCGGTAGGCCTGGCGCAGTGCGGCGTAGTCAAACGGTGCGTCGCCCTGGGTGTAGTCGCGCGGGCCGCCGGTCGAGCCTTCAATGAAGTGCAGGTAGGCCAGCTTCAGCGGTGCCAGTTGCTGCACCACGTAAGTGAACAGGGGCTGCGGCGCGGGGTCGAAGGCGTCATTGGCCGGTGTGACCGGTGACAGGCGCAGGCCGACCTTGCCGGCACCGATCTCGTCGCACACCGCCTGCATGACTTCCAGCAGCAGCCGGGCGCGGTTTTCGACTGCGCCGCCATAGACGTCCGTACGGTGGTTGGAGCCGGAGCGCAGGAACTGGTCCAGAAGGTAGCCGTTGGCGCCGTGCACCTCCACGCCGTCAAAACCGGCGGCAATGGCGTTGCGGGCAGCGCGGCGGTAGTCGGCGACGATGCCGGGCAGCTCGGAGAGTTCCAGCGCGCGCGGGGCCGAGGTTTCGACGAACTGCGGCACGCCATCCTTGATCAGCACCGTCTTGGTCTTGGCGGTGATGGCCGAGGGCGCCACCGGCGCCTGGCCGCCGGGTTGCAGGTCCACGTGCGAGACCCGGCCCACATGCCACAGCTGCATCACGATCTTTCCGCCTGCCGCGTGGACCGAATCGGTGATGGGCTTCCAGGCGGCAACCTGCGCCTCGCTCCAGATGCCAGGCACGTCGGCATAGCCCTGGCCCTGGTGGCTGATGGCGGTGGCCTCAGTGATGATCAGGCCGGCGCCGTCCTGGGGGTTGGCGCGCTGGGTGTAATAGGTCGCCATCAGGGCATTGGGCAGGGCGCCGGGCGCGCGGTTGCGGGTCAGCGGCGCCATGACAACGCGGTTGGCCAGGGAAAGCTGGCCGGCCTGGATGGGATCGAACAAAGTGGTCATTGAAAGGTACCTGTGGTGAGTGAACAGGGCAACCCAAGGGGAATGCCGAGGGGCCTCTATCGACATGGGTCGCATGCCGCAGAATGCAAGGACTTGTTTTTCGAATGGGGCCGCTGTCTTGACACCTGTGCGACATCTGTGGACGCTGGCCGTTGTGCTGTCGCTGGGGGCGGCAGTGTCCCTGGGCATCACCCGCTTTGCCTACGGGCTGCTGCTGCCGGCCATGCGCGCCGACCTGGGCTGGTCCTACACGCTGGCCGGTTCCATGAACACGGCCAATGCCTTGGGCTACTTCCTGGGCGCCCTGCTCACGCCCTGGCTCTTGCGGCGTATCGGGGCCAGCGCGGTGCTGGTGCTGGGCGCGTTTCTGGCCAGTGCCTTCATGGCCCTGAGCGGTTTCTTCACCACCACCGAACCACTGCTGGTGCAGCGCCTGCTGGCCGGGGTGGCCAGCGCGCTGGTGTTCATTGCCGGCGGTCTGCTGGCAGCGCGCCTGGGTGCCCGGGCGCCGGCGCACAGCGGTTTTCTGATTGGCCTGTACTACGGCGGCACGGGGCTGGGCATTGCACTGTCGGCGGTGCTGGTGCCGTGGGCGCTGGAGCTGACGGCGACCCAGCTCCACGGCTGGCGCTGGGTCTGGTGGGTGCTGGCCGGGGTTTGCCTGCTGGCCAGCTTTGCGCTGCTGTGGCCGGCGCGGGCCATGGCGCAGTCGGCACCGCCGGGCGCTGCGGCAGATGGCGGCGCGCCGGTGCATTTCCGCTGGCAACCGTTCGGCTTTGCGCTGGCGGGTTACACGCTGTTTGGCATGGGCTACATCGGCTACATGACCTTTGTCGTGGCCTTGCTGCGCGAACAGGGCAGCAGTGCCACGGCGGTGACAGTCTTCTACGGCCTGCTGGGGCTGGCGGTGGTGGCCTCGTCGCGCATCTGGGCCGGCTTGCTGGACCGGCACCGCAGCGGGCGAGCCCTGGCCCAGCTCAATGCGCTGCTGGGCATGGCCACGATCCTGCCGGCGCTGACGCAGTCCTGGCCGGTGGTGCTGGCCTCGGGCCTGCTGTTTGGCGGGGTCTTCCTGTCGGTGGTGGCATCCACCACGGCGCTGGTGCGGCACAACCTGCCGCACAGTGCCTGGGCGGCGGGCATCAGCGCCTTCACTACGGTGTTTGCTGCCGGCCAGATTGTCGGCCCCACGGTGGTGGGCTGGATTGCCGACGGCTCCGGCGGCCTGGCGCGTGGCCTGGTGGTCTCGGCGCTGGCCCTGTGGCTGGGTGCTGCACTGGCCTGGCGGCAAAAGGCGCTGTGACGGGTGCGCTCGCCGTACCATGGAGCCTGCACACCATGAACACTACCGCACCGATCCGTCACATTCTGCTGCGCGCCTTCTGGATCCTGTTGCGGGCCTGGGGAGCGTGTGTGGCGTCGTATCTGCTGGGCATCGTGCTGATTGCGACCGTGGTCGAGAGTCTGACCCTGTCGGGCGCGTCGGTGGCCGCCTATGTGCTGGTGGCGGTTGAAGTGGTGGTCACGCTCGCCGCCATTGCCTGGACCCATGCCCGGCTCGTCGGGTTGCTGCAGCCATTGGCGCGCTGGTTCTGCGTGCTGGCCTTTGCCCTGCTGCAACTCGGCACCTGCGGCATTGCCGCCATCACCACGCTGCTGGCACTGAACCGCTGAGGGACGCTGGCACCAAGGTCCGGAAATGCCCTGTTTATCGGGCTTTATTTCTGCCTTGACCGGAAAGGCCAGTCCCCATACTTGGCGTATCCACTGACCCTTGGGGGATGTGCCATGCAAATCGACCGCTATAACCACCTGCTATTCCCACGCGACAACGCGCCCACCGCGACCGGCAACGAGTCGGCGTCGGGCGCGCTTGCCGCCGGCCTGGCCCAACCGCAGACCCGTGTGCCGGCCGCCGTTGCCAGCGAGGTCGGTGCTGCACGTGCCGAGAGCGTGGTGCTGAAGATCCAGTGGCCCGACGATCCTGCCACCGCGCGCAACGGCGCCGATGCCGGCGTCTATGCCCCGGCCCGCAAGGCCGTGGCGCGTGATGACGCCGATACCGATACGCAGGCCCAGGACCACCAGCGTGCGCTGGACCGCAACACGGGAGTCTTCACCCGGCTGACGGTCAACAAGGATGGCGTGCTGGTCGCCAAGCCGCAGGCCGAGGCCCGGCAACCGGATTTTGTGGCCCTGGCGGTTTCCGCCATGCGCGAGTTCAGTGACGAGGCCGAACGGCAAAAGACACAGGCTCCCGCGGCTGCCGAAGCGCCCGCTGGCGGCATGGCCTGGGGCCGGCTGAAGGACCTGCAGCAACTCGCGGCCAAGTTCAACGTATTTGCCTGATAACAAGGCCCCACTGACAAAAGCCCGCCGGGCGTCAGCCAGGCGGGCTTTTTTGTTGGCGGTGCCGCACGCAACAGCGCAGCACGCGTGCCGCTCGGGATTACTGCTTGACAGCTTCCACCTGGATGACCAGGCGCACGTTCTTGGGGAAGCCCCAGTCGATGCCGTAGTTCATGCCAAACGCGGTCCGGTCGATGGTGGTTTCGAAATCGCCGCCGCAGACTTCACGCTTGAGCATGGGGCTCTGGTAGCAGGCGAACTGGCTGGCCTTCAGCGTGACGGCTTGGGTCTTGCCCAGCAGCGTCAGGTTGCCCTGGACTTCGGTCACCTTGTCACCGTCGAACACGAACTTGTCGGAGGCGAACTTGATGGTCGGGAATTTCTCGGCGTTGAACAGGTCGGCGCTCTTCAGGTGCTTCTCAAAAGCGGCGAAACCGGTGTTCACCGATGCGGTGTCGATGGTGACGTCGACCTTGCCGGTCTTGGCGGCGCGGTCCAGTTGCACCGTGCCTTCCTTCTTGTCGAAGCGGCCCCGGTTGGTGGAGGCGCCGAAGTGGCTGATCTCGAAGGTCACAAAAGTATGGGACGGGTCCATGGCATAGGTCGCGGTTTCGGCGTGGGCGCCAGCGGACAGCAGGGTGGTGGCGATGGCCAGGCCAAGAAGGGATTTACGCATGTTCAATTGCTCCATAAAAAAGACAGGGGTTGAGGGAAAGAAATCAGAACTTGCCGACACCGGTCAGGGCCAGCTTGAATTTGACCTGCACGTCATCGGCGACCATGGACGTATCGGCCCACTCCTTTTCACCGATCTTGTAGGCCAGTCGCTTGAGGCTGAAGCTGCCAGTGGCCAGGGTGGTGGCGCCGTTGGCGGTCAGGGTGACGGGAATGATGGCATCCTGGCTGGCGCCCTTGATGGCGAGCTTGCCCGCCACCTCGAACTTGCCGCCGCCCAGCGCCTTGATGCTGCTGGACTGGAAAGTCGCCTGCGGGAACTTGGCAGTGTTGAACCACTCGGCCTTGGGCAGCTCGGCATCCGGCTCGGGCGAACCCAGCGTGGCGCTGGCAATGTCCACCGTGAACGCAATCTTGCCGGTCTGCGGCTTGGCCGGGTCAAAAGTGATCTGGGCGTCAAACTTCTTGAAGCGGCCCTCCACCGGCACACCCATCTGCTTGCTGACAAAGCCGATTTCGCTCTGGGCTGGCACCAGTTTTTGCTGGGCCTGTGCGGCCATGCTGGCAAGCGTGGCAAGCAGTAGCACGCCGGTCGTTCGGGCAAAGGTGGGGAATGGGGTCATGGCAATACTCCGTTGCATGGGGGTAGGGGGTGGGGCGCTTAGCGGCGGCCGGGCAGCATGCGGGTTAGCAGGCCGTCCTTGTCGATCCAGTGGTGTTTCAGTGCGGCGCCCACGTGCACCACCACCAGGGCGGCCAGCGCGAAGGCGGAAATCTCGTGCCAGGGCTTGATCATTTCGGCCAGTGCCTTGTCGGCCGACACAAAGTCGGGCAGTGCCAGCACGCCAAACCAGACGATGGGAAACCCAGCGGCCGAACTGTAGGCCCAGCCCACCAGTGGCACGATGAAGAACAGGGCGTACATCAGGCCATGGGTGGCGTGGTAGGCCTGCAGTTGCCAGCTTGGCATGGCCAGGGTCACGCTTTGTGGCAGGGCCGGCGGGCGGTGGGTCAGGCGCCACAGCAGACGGATGGCGGAGAGGAACAGCACCGTGACGCCGGCCCACTTGTGCCAGTTGTACAGCTTCAGGCGTGTGGGTGAAAACGGCAGGTCTGCCATGTACAACCCCATGCCAAACAGCCCTACCAGAGCGATGGCCAGGATCCAGTGCAGGGCGATGGACAAGCCGTTGTAGCGGCTGGGGGCGGAAACTGTGTTCATGTGTCGGACGGCTAAGGTGGTGTCAAGTTCATCCATCAGGCGGCCAACGGCCTGACATGTTCGGAAGTTTATGGCTGGCAGTCGTTCAGAAACTTCAAATTACTTGTCGCAACATTTCAATTAATTCGAATGGATTGTGAATCTTGGTTCAAGTATTCTGAGGTGGACGCAAAAAACCCGGCACATGGCCGGGTTTGGATGCTGAACCGAACTGTTGGTTCAATCACATGGGTGCGGTGCTTACCAGTTGGCCTCGCGCTCCGGTGTGGCGCTGATCTTGTGGATGGACAGATCGGCTCCGTCGTACTCTTCTTCCTGGCTCAGCCGCAATCCGGTGGCCATCTTGAGCACGCCATAAACCAGCAGCCCGCCCAGTGCGGCCCAGGCCACGCCCATGGCGGTGCCAATCAGTTGCGCACCGAACGACACGCCGCCCAGTCCACCCAAAGCCTTGGCGCCAAAGATGCCGGCGGCCAGTCCACCCAGCGTGCCGCACAGGCCGTGCAGCGGCCACACACCCAGTACGTCGTCGATCTTCCACTTGTTCTGCGTCAGTGTGAACATCACCACAAAGACCGTACCGGCCATGGCCCCCACCACCAGTGCGCCCAATGGGTGCATCAGGTCCGAACCCGCGCACACGGCCACCAGACCAGCCAGCGGGCCGTTGTGCACAAAGCCGGGGTCATTCTTGCCGGCCACCAGTGCGGCCAGCGTGCCACCGACCATGGCCATCAGCGAATTGACCGCCACCAGGCCGGAGATCTTGTCCAGCGTCTGCGCGCTCATGACGTTGAAGCCAAACCAGCCCACGGTCAAGATCCAGGCACCTAGCGCCAGAAAGGGGATGCTTGACGGCGGATGTGCGGAGATGGCGCCATCCTTGCGGTAGCGGTTGCTGCGTGCGCCGAGCAGAATGACGGCCGGCAGGGCGATCCAGCCGCCCACCGCATGGACCACCACGCTGCCGGCAAAGTCGTGGAATTCTTCGCCGGTCAGGCCCTTGATCCAGGCCTGCACGCCAAAGTGCTGGTTCCAGACAATGCCCTCAAAGAAGGGGTAAACAAAGCCAACGATGACCGCTGTTGCAATCAGTTGGGGCCAGAAGCGTGCGCGTTCGGCAATGCCGCCCGAGATGATGGCTGGGATGGCGGCGGCGAAGGTCAGCAGGAAGAAGAACTTCACCAGTTCATAGCCATTCTTGGCTGCCAGCACTTCGGCGCCGACAAAGAAGCTGGTGCCATAGGCCACGGCGTAGCCGACCATGAAATACACCACGGTGGAAACGGAAAAGTCCACCAGGATCTTGACCAGCGCATTGACCTGGTTCTTGCGGCGGACCGTGCCGAGCTCCAGAAACGCGAACCCGGCATGCATGGCCAGGACCATGATGCCGCCGAGAAGAATGAACAAGGCATCGGCGCCCTGTTTGAGTGCTTCCATGTGAACCTCTTTGTATGAAATGCTGCTTGTTGGTGCGGTTTTGATTCAATATTCAAAACTGCACCAAATACAAGCAAGAAATGCGCCAGATTGGACAAGATGCACCAAAATCGATGTGGATTACAATGGTGGCTGTCATTGGGGAGTAGCCGCCCTTCTTCATTGAGAGGGGCTTGCGTCAACAGACTTGTTCGGTCACAGCAGTGACTGGCATGGCGCAAGCGGATTCCACGTAGGTGGAACTTGGCGAGACCTTTGGCTGCACGCCTCCTGTTTTGGCCGGGGGTGTCGTGCAGTCATGGGTTTCACACCATCCGGCCGGAGTCCACCATCTTGGAAGCTTTCCTCCTCTCCACGGGCATCGTCGCCCTCGCCGAAATGGGTGACAAGACGCAACTCCTTGCCCTCATCCTCGCGGCGCGTTTCCGCAAGCCCTGGCCCATTGTTCTGGGCATCTTCGTTGCCACCATCGCCAACCATGCGCTGGCCGGCGCGGCCGGTGCCTGGGTCACCACGGTATTGGGCCCGGATGTGCTGCGCTGGGTGCTGGGTGGTTCATTCATCGCCATGGCGGTGTGGATGCTGATTCCGGACAGTGTGGACGACGAGGAAACCAGCGGCACGCCCCGTTTTGGTGTCTTCGGGACCACGGTCGTCGCCTTTTTCCTGGCCGAGATGGGCGACAAGACCCAGATTGCCACGGTCATGCTGGCCGCCCAGTACCAAGCCTGGGCCTGGGTGGTGGCAGGAACCACGCTGGGCATGATGCTGGCCAACGCGCCAGTCGTCTGGCTGGGCGAAAAAATCACCAAATTGGTGCCACTCAAGGTGGTCCACGTCGTGTCGGCGCTTATTTTCCTGGGTCTGGGTCTGTGGGCGCTGCTGGCGTAGCCTGTGCGTCCGGTGGCGCGCCGCGCCGGTAGATCACGTAATAGGCCAGTCCCACCAACACGCTGCCGCCCACCAGGTTGCCGGCAATCACCGGCAGCAGATTGCCCGCAATACCACCGAGGCTGACCAGCGGCATGCCAGGCGGAAGCGCCGGACCAAACTCTTGCACCAGCATGGCCAGCGGCATGAAATACATGTTGGCAATGCTGTGCTCAAAGCCGGCTGCCACAAAGGCGGTGATCGGCAGCGCAATGGCCACCATCTTGTCGGTCACGCTGCGCCCGGCCATGGCCATCCACACCGCCATGCAGACCAGCACGTTGCACAGCACGCCGCGAAAGAACGCCTGCTCCCACGGCAGGCTTTGCTTGGCCAGTGCAATCTTCACCACCTGCAGGCCGATGGCACCACCGTTCAGCTCGGTGTGGCCGCTGGCAAACACCAGCACGGCCAGGCCCACCGCGCCCACCAGATTGGCCAGGCACACCAGCACCCAGTTGCGCAGAATCTCGGTCGTGGTGATCTTGCCGTCGGCCCAGGCCATGGCCAGCAGGTTGTTGCCGGTGAACAGTTCAGCGCCAGCCACGACGACCAGCAACAGCCCCAGCGAGAACACCAGTCCGCCCAACACCGCCCCGGTGGCAAAGCCCAGCGTGGGGTCGGACTTGACCAGGGTGTAGAACATGGCGCCCAGGCCGATGAAGGCCCCGGCCAGCATGCCCAGCATCAAGAGCGGCAGCAGGGCCATGCGCGCCTTGGCAACGCCCACCGTCTCCACCCGCAATGCCACCTCGCGCGGCGCGTAGGCGTCGGACCCATACAGTTCGGACATGGTCACTCCTCCAGTTGCCGGTGGACTGCGCCACCCGGTGTGGCTCCATTGTGCCGCCGGATAGGGGGCAGTCCTAGCGTTGCCGCAGCCCGTCAAAGCAAGTCATCAGGACCATCTCGATGATCTGGTCATCGCTGAACAGCTCCGAGGCCTTCAGGAATTCCAGCACCGGATCACAGGCCCGCGCGTACAGGGTGTACAGCACGGCAATGGCGGGAATCTGCGGATTGAGTGCGCCCTGCGCTTGTGCCTCTTCAATCCAGGCACCGAGTCGGTCGCTCACATCCATCAACCCGTCCATGTAGGCCTTGTGCACCATCAGTGCCGCACGCAGGCTGGAGTTTTGGCTCGGCAGCGTGGGCATGCTCCCGTCCAGCTTGAGACGCATCGTCCATTCCACCGTGGTCCGCAGCTTGTCGATGGCGCTCAGGTCCGGCGCCAGACCATCCAGAAATGCCTGCGCCTGTGCCATCAGGTGGGCCATGGCCGCGGCGGCCAGGTCTTCCTTGCTGGCGAAGTGTTTGTACAGGCTGGCCTTTGCAATGCCCACTTCTTCTGCCACCTGGTCCACGGTCATGGCCTCAAATCCCTTTTCAGCCAGCAACCGGTTGACGGTCTGGATGATGGCCTGCTCGCGGGCCAGCAGCATCTGTGAACGGAAGGAGGTCTTCGGTGTAGCGAGAGTAACCATGATCGAATTGTAGTCTTTAAAGTTCAAACGTGAACTACTCAGTCACAAATTATACAGTTAGGTAAAAACAAATACCAACCAGTCAATTTCATTCATCCACCAGGAGTGCATTCCGTGTCACGTAAAGTTGCAATCATTGGCTCAGGTATCTCCGGTCTGGGTGCAGCGCATGCACTGCGCGGGCAGGCCGACATTACCCTGTTCGAAGCCGGTGCGTATTTCGGCGGCCATACCAACACCGTTGATGTGACATTGCCCAATGCGCAGGGCACACCGATCACGCAGGGGGTCGACACCGGATTTCTGGTGTTCAACGAGCGTACCTACCCGCAGCTGATCGCGCTGCTGGCGGAACTGGACGTCCCAACTGCCAAGTCCGACATGTCGTTCTCGGTGCAGTCCGCTCAGGATGGCGAAGCGAGTCCACTCGAATGGAGCGGCGGCTCCCTCTCCGGCCTGTTTGCCCAGCGCCGCAACCTGGTGAATCCCCGGTTCTGGGGCATGATCAGGGACATCGTGCGCTTCAATGCGCTGACCACCCGCCTGGCGCGCAAGGGCAGCGACCAGGAACTGGCGCAGACGCTGGGTGACTTCCTGCGGGAGCACCGCTTTGGGCAGGCCTTCCAGCAGTGGTACTTCATGCCGATGACGGCCTGCATCTGGAGCTGCCCCACCGCCCGGATGCTGCAGTTTCCGGTGGCCACCATGGTCCGGTTCTGCCACAACCACGGCCTGCTGCAGATCACCAACCGGCCCCAGTGGTGGACCGTCTCAGGCGGCGCCCGCCAATACGTGCAGGCCATCACCGGCGGCATTGCCGACAAGCGCCTGAACTGCCCGGTCCAGCGTGTGCGCCATGACCCGCATGCCCGTGCGGGCGCGGGTGGCGTCTGGCTGGCAACGCAGGCCGGTGAGGAGCTATTTGACCGCGTGATCATCGCCACGCATTCCGACCAGGCGCTGCGCATGTTGCATGCGCCCAGCCGGATGGAGCGTGCGGTGCTCGGTGCCATTGGCTACCAGCACAACCGCGCGGTTCTGCACACGGACACCCGTGTGATGCCCCGGAGCCGGGCCGCCTGGGCGGCATGGAACTATGAGCGCGCAGCCGACCCACTGCAGGAAGACGCCAGGGTGTGTCTGCACTACTGGATCAACCAGTTGCAGCCTCTGCCATGGCAAACCGATGTGATCGTCAGCCTCAACCCGGTCCGCACCATCGATCCGGCGAAAACCCTGACCACCATCGATTACGCGCACCCCGTGTTCGATCGGGCCGCGATTGCGGCACAAGGCCTGGTTGCGTCACTGCAAGGGGAAAGCAACCGCTATTACTGTGGCGCCTGGACCGGCTACGGATTCCATGAGGACGGGCTCAAGGCCGGCACGCAGGCGGCGCAGGCCGTTCTGCGGGACTTCCAGGTGCAGACGGAGTTGGACGCACAACCCCTGCCCCAGGCCGCCTAGGACGTAACCCCATGGACGCCGGCCTGAATCTCCCACCGCGACCCCACATCGGATTCGGACAAGTGCACCACGCGCGAACCCGCCCGGTGCGCAACCAGTTCACCTATGGCAACTACTTTCTGATGCTGCCCATGCGTACGCAGCAGTCGCTGGAAACGCAGGGCGCGCAGACCGGGTGGATGCCTAACCGCACCGGCCTTCTCAGCTTCCATGACCGCGACCACGGTGACGGGCGCGCGCCCTCGGAGGGCGGTGCGCTGGCATGGCTGGATGAACTCCTGCACAGCCAGGGCATTACCGATGCGCATGGTGAGGTGTGGCTGCAGACCTACCCGCGCGTGTTGGGCTATGCCTTCAAGCCGGTGAGCTTCTGGTACTGCTACCGCTCCCCGGACGCCGGTGGCGGTCTGCGCGCCATCGTGGCCGAGGTCAACAACACCTTTGGCGAGCGCCACTGCTATGTGCTTGACGCACCGCAATGGGGGCAAATGGTGCGGGCGGACAAGGTCTTCCATGTCAGCCCGTTCTGTGAGGTCAAAGGGCATTACGAATTCTGCTTCTCCCTCACCCGGCGGGATGGCCACGACCACATCAGTGCGCGGGTGGACCACCATGACGGTGCAGACGGTCTGCTATTGCACACCCGCATCACCGGCGCGCTGCAGCCCCTCGACGGCAAGGCACTGCGCCACGCCCTGCTGGGATATCCGCTGATGACCCTGGCCGTGGTCTGGCGCATCCACAGCCAGGCCCTGCGCCTGTGGCGCCAACGGGTTCCCTTCTTTCGCAAGCCAGAGCGCACCGGCCCGGTGGTCACGCGCAGCACTCCTCAACATGAACTGACCTGAAAGACGAGCCATGAACACTGCTATCCAAACAGCGTCCCCCGCCAACCCCACACTGAAAGCGCCCTTTGTGGTACGCCGCGCCATGGCGTTGCTGCGGCGGCTCCAGGTCGGCGTGTTGACCGTCGCTTTGCCCGATGGCAGCCAGCACCGCTTTGGCCAGCCCCAGACGGAATTGGGCGCCAGCGTGGCGTTGCACGCCCATCTGCATTTGAACAACTGGAACCCGTTGAGTGCCGCACTGAAGAGCGGCGACATCGGATTTGCCGAAAGCTACATCGCCGGTGACTGGACCACACCCGACCTGCCCGGGTTGCTGACGCTGCTGTCTGCCAACCGGGAGGCACTGGAATCGGCGGTCTATGGCACCTGGCTGGGTCGGCTGGCCTACCGCGTCAAGCATCTCCTGCAGCGCAACAGCAAGGCCGGTAGCCGGCGCAATATCCACGCCCACTACGACCTGGGCAATGCGTTCTACGGGCTGTGGCTGGACGAGACCATGAACTACTCCAGCGCCTGGTTCCAGGGCGATATGACCCAGCCACTGGCCGATGCGCAGACCGCCAAGGTGCGCCGCGCGCTGGACCAGGCCGGTGTGCGTGCCGGCGACCGCGTGCTGGAAATTGGCTGCGGCTGGGGCGCTCTGGCCGAGCAGGCCTGCCTGCACTACGGTGCACAGGTGGTGGGCGTGACGCTGTCCAGCGAGCAACTGGCCTATGCGCAGGAGCGCCTGATGGCGCGCTGTGTTCCCGTTGGCGCCGGGCAGACGGCCGATCTGCGCCTGCAGGACTACCGCGACGTGTCCGATGGCCCGTTTGATGCGATCTGCTCCATCGAAATGGTGGAAGCCGTCGGCCAAGCCTACTGGCCGCAATACTTCCAGACCGTGCACCGGTTGTTGAAGGACGGTGGCCGCGCCTGCATCCAGAGCATCGTCATTCGCGACGGTCTGTTCGCACGCTATGTCGAGTCCACCGACTTCATCCAGCAGTACATCTTTCCCGGCGGCTGCCTGCCCTCACCCGCCGAGTTCCGGCGCCAGGCAGCAGCGCACGGGTTGCGCGTGGTGGATGAAATTGCCTTTGGTGGCGACTACGCCGAAACCCTGCGGCGCTGGCGCCATGCCTTCCATGCGCGCCGCAGCGAGGTGGCGGCGCTGGGCTTTGACACCCGCTTCCAGCGCATCTGGGACTTCTACCTTGCGTACTGCGAAGCGGCCTTCACGACCGGCGACATCGAGTTGATGCAGTTCACATTGCAGAAGTGATGCTATGAAAAAAGTAGCAATACTGTTAGCTTTCACGAGGGCTAGCATGCTATTTGCACAAGAGACGCCGGCGCTGCAGGCACCCGCTCTAGCGCCGGCAGCCCGAGCCAGCGCATTGGCGCCACCCACTGAGGTGGCCAGCCTGCTGCCCGACGCCCGTCTGCACGGCAGTGCAACCCTGCGCTTCTTTGGCCTGGACATTTACCAGGCCAGCCTGTGGGTGCCCGCCGGCTTTGACCCGGTCCGCTGGCAGCAGCAGTCCTTCGCGCTGGAGCTGGTCTACCTGCGTGACCTCAAAGGCCGCGCGATTGCGCAACGCTCCTTGGCGGAGATGCGCCGCCAGGACACGCTGGACGACACCCTGGCCGACCAGTGGGAGGCGCGCATGGCGGCGCTGTTTCCCGATGTGCGCCGAGGCGACCGCATCACCGGCATATATCTGCCCGGCCGGGGCGCACGCTTTGTGCACAACGGCCGCGAACTGGGCGAGGTGGCGGACCCCCGCTTTGCGCGCATGTTCTTTGGCATCTGGCTGGCTCCGCAAACCTCGGAGCCGGGCATGCGCACGGCCCTGCTGGGGCTGCGGCCATGAACGAAGCGCTGGTGGCTCGGGACTCCGTTGCGGGCGGCCTGCGCTATGGTCTCTTGGGCTTGCCACTGGCGTTCTGCGCGCTGCCACTGTATGTGCTGGTTCCCAACCTGTATGCCACGCAGTTTGGCATCCCGCTGGCGGCACTGGGAGCGGTGTTGCTGGCAACCCGTGTGTTCGATGCCCTGCTGGACCCCTGGATCGGCCGCTGGTGTGATCGACTCCTGGCCAGCGGCTCCCAGCGCCTGTGGCGGGCGATGGCCGTGACCGCACTGGCGTTGGCTGGCAGCTTCTTCGCGTTGTTTGAACCGGTCACCGGGTCCGGCGGCGCCCTGTGGTGGCTGGCGGTCACACTGTTGCTGACGTCCGTCGCCTTCAGTGTGTTGACCGTGGCCTACCAAAGCTGGGGCTCGGCGCTGGGCGGTGACGCGCTGCAGCGCAGCCGTGTGGTGGCCTGGCGCGAAGGCTTGGGTCTGGTCGGTGTGCTGTTGGCGGCGGTGGTGCCAGCCGTCTGGGGCGTGGGGACCATGACTGCGCTGATGCTGATCGCCCTGGCGCTGGGTGTCTGGGCCTTGCACGCCGCGCCGCGCCCACCAGTCGGTGCAACGCAACATCGGGCGGCACCATCGGCGGTCGCATCTGCGTGGGCACCGTGGCATAACGCCCCGTTCGTCCGTCTGGCCATCGTGTTTGCGCTTAACGGCATTGCGGCCGCCGTGCCGGCCACCCTGGTCCTGTTCTTCATCCAGGATCGCGTGCAGGCCACGGGTCCGGCGCAGGGCTATTTCCTGGGGCTCTACTTTCTGTGCGGGGCGTTGTCGATGCCGCTGTGGCTGCGGGTGGTCCGACGCCTGGGGCTGGTGCGCACCTGGTTCATTGGCATGGCCCTGTCGGTCGTCACTTTCCTGGGCTGCGCCGGGGTCGGTGCGGGGGATGTCTGGTTGTATGCGCTGGTCTGCGCCCTGTCGGGTGCGGCCCTGGGCAGCGATCTGGCACTGCCCTCGGCGCTATTGACGGGGATCGTGCAGCGCAGTGGCAGCACGCCCCTGCAGGGCCTGTACTTCGGCTGGTGGAACCTGGTGTCCAAGCTCAACCTGTCACTGGCTGCAGGCATTGCCCTGCCCTTGCTGAACCTGCTGGGCTATGCGCCCGGTGCGCGCGAGCCGCAAGCCCTGCAGGCGCTGACAGTGGTGTATTGCCTGGTGCCCTGTGCCTTCAAGCTCATGGCCGCAGCTGCCCTCTATTTCCATTTCATCGCCAAACCGGGAGTCCACCACCATGCGACGTAGACAACTGATGCTGGGCGCAACGGGCGCGCTCGCGGCCGCCCTGGCCGGATGCAGCACCCCTGCCGTGACTGATTACGCCAGCGAGCGGCCGCTGCTGGACCTGCGCGACTACTTCAACGGCACGCTGGACGCCTACGGCGTCTTTACCGACCGCAGCGGCAAGGTGGTCAAGCGTTTCACGGTGGTCATGGACTGCCATTGGGACGGCCCGAACGGCGTGCTGGACGAAGCCTTCACCTACTCGGATGGCACGACCCAGCGCCGTATATGGCGCCTGACCGACCTGGGCGATGGCCGGTTCAGCGGCCGCGCCGACGACGTGGTCGGAGAAGCCCGTGGTCAGCAGAGCGGCAATGCGTTCAGCTGGCGCTATGTGCTGCAGGTGCCAGTGGACGGCAAAACGGTGGAGGTGGACATGGACGACTGGATGTACCGCATGGACAGCCGCGTCATGCTCAACTGCGCCGCCATGTCCAAGTGGGGCGTGCACCTGGGTGATGTGACGCTCAGCTTCATCAAGCGGGGCACGTAGATGGCACTCAATCCGGTGATGCGGGATTGGTCCGGCAAGCGCGTGTGGCTGGTCGGCGCTTCCAGCGGCATTGGCCGGGCAACCGCCAGCGCCTTGCATGCACACGGCGCTGTCGTGGTCGTGTCGGCGCGCCAGGGCGCGGCCCTGCAGCAGTTTGTGGCGCAGCATCCGGGCGCCATGGCGCTCCCGTTGGATGTGACGGATGCGGCTGCGCTGCGTTCTGCCGCACACACGCTGGCAGAGGCAGGCGGAATCGACTGCGTGGTCTATTGCGCGGGCCACTACCGCGCCCACTCGGCCACAGCCTTCGACCTGCCAGACATGTTGCGCCACAACGCCGTCAACTACGTCGGTGCGCTCAACCTGCTGGATGCGGTGCTGCCGGTGCTGCTGGCGCAAGGCCGTGGGCACATCAGCCTGGTCGCCAGTGTGGCCGGCTATCGAGGCCTGCCCAAGAGCCTGGCCTATGGGCCGACCAAGGCCGCGTTGATCCATCTGGCGGAGAGCCTCTACACCGATCTGCGCCCACGCGGCATCGGTGTGGCGCTGATCAATCCCGGCTTTGTGGCGACGCCGCTCACGGCGCAGAACACGTTTCCCATGCCGGCGCTGGTGACACCCGAGCTGGCCGCCCGGCGTATCCTGCAGGGCTGGGCCCGGGGCGCGTTCGAGATCCATTTCCCCAAGCGTTTCACGGTCTGGATGAAACTGCTGCAATGGCTGCCTTACCGCGCCTTCTTTGCGGTCACCCGGCGTATGGCCGGCGCCTGATACGCCTGTCGCATCCTTCCACTAGCGAGACCGTTGAAACCATGTCCCCACCCATCGCAACCACCGCTCCCAACCGGCACGAGAGTCCGCCCGCCGCTGCGGTGGATCGCATTCTCGAAGTCTTTGAATCGCTGACACCCGAGGCCGTTGCCCAGCTGGGTGCCATCTACACCGAGCACGCCCACTTCAAGGACCCGTTCAATGACATTCGCGGGCTGGCGGCGATCCAGGGCGTGTTTCGGCACATGTATGCGGCACTGATTGAACCGCGCTTTGTGGTGACGCGGCGGGTGGTGGATGGCGCACACTGCTTTCTGGTCTGGGAATTTCATTTCCGCTTCCGGCGCTTTCGCAGCGATGTGGACCAGTGCATCCAGGGCACATCGCACCTGCAACTGGCGCCCGATGGCCGCATCCTGGACCACCGCGACTACTGGGACGCCGCCGAGGAACTGTACGAGAAGCTCCCCCTGATCGGACCCCTGATGCGGTGGCTGCGCCAGCGCGCAGCCCACTGAACCGGCCAAATTGCTATACTGCCCCTGCGCCGATTTGCTTTCGCTTGCGGGCGCTTTATAAGTTCAGCTAAAGACATGCGCCACCCGGTACTGCCCTTAGTTGATAAGCGAGCATTGCCGGGTTTTTTTTGTATGTTTGCCACACCACAGTCCATTCACTTCGAGGCGCCGCTGCCCTTGCAGGGTGGCGCGTCGCTGCGCGATTACCACCTGAGCTACGAGACCTACGGCACCCTGAATGCCGAGCGCAGCAACGCCGTGCTGATCTGCCACGCGCTGAACGCCTCGCACCATGTGGCCGGCGTCTACGAGGGCCAAGCCAACTCCGAGGGCTGGTGGGACAACATGATCGGCCCCGGCAAACCGGTGGACACCAACCGCTTTTTCGTCATTGGGGTCAACAACCTGGGCTCCTGCTTTGGCTCGACAGGCCCCATGCACGCCAACCCGGATACGCCGGGCCGCGTCTACGGTGCCGACTTTCCGGTGGTCACGGTGGAAGACTGGGTCAATGCCCAGGCCAGGTTGCTCGACGCCCTGGGTATCCAGACCCTGGCCGCCGTCATGGGCGGCTCGCTGGGCGGCATGCAGGCCTTGAGTTGGACGCTGCAGTACCCGGACCGCGTGCGCCACGCCGTCGTGGTGGCCAGTGCGCCGAACCTCACGGCCGAGAACATCGCCTTCAACGAGGTAGCCCGCCGCGCCATTGTCACCGACCCCGATTTCCATGGCGGGCATTTTTACGAACACGGCACTGTGCCCAAGCGCGGCCTGCGCATTGCCCGCATGATCGGCCACATCACGTATCTGAGTGACGACGTGATGAACGAGAAGTTCGGTAGACAACTGCGCGAAGCCGTGTTGGGCAGCGCCAGTGGCTACAAATACAGCACGCAGGATGTGGAGTTCCAGATCGAGAGCTACCTGCGCTACCAGGGCGACAAGTTTGCCGAATACTTTGACGCCAACACCTACCTGTTGATCACCCGCGCCTTGGACTACTTCGACCCGGCCCGCGCCTTCGGTGGTGATTTGAACAAGGCTCTGGAACGCACCCGCTGCAAGTTCCTGCTGGTGAGTTTCACCACCGACTGGCGTTTTTCGCCCAAGCGCAGCCGCGAAATCGTCAAGGCCCTGCTGCACAACCGACGCGACGTGAGCTACGCCGAGATCGACGCACCCCACGGGCATGATGCCTTTTTGCTCGATGACCCTCGCTACATGGGCGTTGTCCGCTCGTATTTTGATAGCGTTTCTCAGGAGCAAACGGCATGAGCGATTTGTCCATACAACACGCCATCGCCGAACTGGTGCCCCATGGCTCGCGCGTACTCGATCTGGGCTGCGGCGACGGTGCCATGCTGGCCCACCTGCAAAAGGAACGTGGTTGCACCGGTTACGGTGTCGAAATTTCGGATGCCAACGTGCTGGCCTGCGTGCAGCGCGGTGTCAACGTGGTCCAGCTGAACCTGGACGAGGGACTCGCCATCTTCGATGACGCTTCCTTCGACGTGGTGCTGCAGATCGATACGCTGCAGCACCTGCGCAACGCCGAGGTCATGCTGCGCGAGACTGTGCGCGTGGGCCGCGTGGGCATCATCGCCTTTCCCAACTTTGCCCACTGGCCAAACCGGCTGAGCGTGCTCAAGGGCCGCATGCCGGTGACCAGGCGCCTGCCCTACCAGTGGTACGACACGCCCAACATCCGCGTCGGTACCCACGCCGATCTGGCCCTGCTGGCCGCGCGCAACGGCCTGCAGGTGCAGGACAGCTTTGGCCTGCAGGACGGCCACACGGTGCGATTCCTGCCCAATCTGCGCGCAGGCACCTCGGTCTACAAGCTCGCCAAAGGGCGTTGAGACCCGCCCCCCGATTGGAGTGGGGACTCGGGAAACTGCTGTTTACAGGAGCCAATAAGCCCCACACAATGCCCCGATGACCGCTATCGTGCGGAGAAACCTGGTTTTGGGGAGTGGAGTGTGATGAGGCCCGTCAGTATTGCCTTGAAGATCTGGATGCCAGCCATTCTGGTGAGTGTGGGGCTGGTGGCGATGTCCATAGGCTCGGCGGTGCGGACCATCAAGTCCCAGGCCGCCACGGCGGCCGAACAATCGCAGCAACAAAGCAAGCTGGAGCTGGCGGCGCGCTGGCGCGGGCTGGGCGAGGCCCAGGCCCTGCGCGGCATTGGCGTGGCGCTCAACGCCGATGCCGGTGCGGCGGCGCTGCTGCAAGCGGGCCAGCTTGACGCCCAGCGCGAAGTGGCCAGCATCGAAAAAACCCTGGATGGCCTGATGACCGAAAGCCTGGAGCAGGCCGCTCTGCAGGCCGTCAAGTCCAAGGCCCAGGCGCTGGCCGCGTCCCTGGAAAAGGTTCAGAAGCTGCAGGCCGCGGGGGACGCCGCTGCCGTGCAGGCGCACATCAAGACGGATACCCAGCCGCAACTGGCCGCGTTTCTGGCCGCCCAGCAGGACCTGGTGCACCTGGCCGAACAGGGCGCGACCGCGCTGCGTGACAAGGTGGGCGCCGAGCGCCTGAAGACCGTCTGGAGCGTGGCCGCCATCATGGCCTTTGTGGCCCTGCTGGTGTGCCTGGGCACGCGCGTGCTGCAGCGCAATGTCTGCGACCCGCTGGACGAAATCGTGCGCCTGACCCGCGCCATTGGCGATGGCGATCTGCGCGTAACCATCCACACCGACCGCCAGGACGAGATGGGCGATGTGATGCGCTCGCTGCACGCCATGACGCAGTCGCTGGCCGCGCTGGTGGGGCAGGTCCACACTTCGGCAACCAGCATCGGCGGCGCCAGTGCAGAAATCGCCCACGGCAACCAGGACCTGTCCAACCGCACTGAGCTGACGGCGGCCAACCTGCAGCGTGCCTCATCGACCCTGGAGCGCCTGAGTGCGGCGGTCCACCAGTCGGCCCAGTCGGCCGGTCAGGCCAACAAGCTGGCAGGCTCTGCCTTTTCGGTGGCCGAAAGCGGCGGCCAGTCGGTAGCCCAGGTGGTGCAAACCATGCACCAGATCGACGGTTCGTCCAAGAAGATCGTGGACATCATCAGCGTCATCGACGGCATTGCCTTCCAGACCAATATCCTGGCCTTGAATGCGGCCGTGGAAGCAGCCCGCGCCGGTGAGCAGGGCCGTGGCTTTGCCGTGGTGGCCTCCGAGGTGCGCAGCCTGGCCGGCCGCTCGGCCGCAGCGGCCAAGGAGGTGAAGGACCTGATCGGCGCGTCGGTGGCCAATGTCGAGGTTGGAACCAAGCTGGTGGACCAGGCTGGTCAGACCATGCACGACATCGTCAGTTCGGTGCAGCGCGTGACCGGCATCATTGAAGAGATCTCGGCCACCAGCACGGAGCAAAGCGCCGACATGCAACAAGTGTCCACGGCCGTGGCCGAGCTGGAGCAGATGACCCAGCAGAACGCCGCGCTGGTGGAGCAGAGCGCCGCAGCGGCGGCCTCCATGAGCGAGCAGGCCGCGGTGCTGGGCGAACTGGTGGGCAAGTTCTCCCTGCCGCAGAGCGGGGCGCTAGCGCTGTCCCGCTGACCGCGGCGGCACCGTCTGCAGGAAGGCGTACAGCGCCTGCGCATCGGTGTCATTGAGTTCGCGCAGCGATTCAAACGGCATCACCGCAATGGTGCTGCCATCCGGGCGCTTGCCGGAATGCAGCATGGTCACAAAGGTATTGGCATCCGGGTAGCGCACCATGGCGCTGCCCTGGCCGGGGGTCAGGTTGGCCGCCGGTGGCCAGTCCGGCGGGCCGCCGGGAATGGTGCCACCCGACAGCCCCGGGCCGTGGCAGCCAATGCACATGTTGGCCACATAGGCGCCGTGCTGGGCGTTCACTGCGGCCGCCACCGGCTGGGCCGGCGCCAGGCTGTGGTCGATCTTCTCGGACGCGTCACGGATCACGCCCAGGCCATACAGCACCTTGACCGGCAGCGGCAATTCCATCACCACCTCGCCACCGCTGCGCGGCTCCAGTGTGCGCACATAGCCCACCAGCGCAGCCAGGTCGGCATTGGTCAGGCGGTTGTAGTCTTCACTGGGCATGATCAGCGCGGCGCGGCCATCGGCCCGCACGCCGTGGCGGATGATGCGCTCCCAGTCCTGGGCTGTGTAGCGCGCCACCGGGCTGCCCTGCGTGATGTTGGGCCCGCGCACGCGCATGCCCTTGCCATCGTTGATGAACTCGCGTCCGCCGCCGTCCTGGCCGTGGCAGTCGGCACAGCCGCGCGAACGGTACAGGTAGTGCCCGCGTTCAATGCCCTGTGCATCCGTGGCCCAGGCCACGCCCGGCACGGTGACATCCACGCTGCGCTGGCGTTTGCGTTCCCCCAGCATGCTGGCAAACAGCAGCAGCGCCACACCCAGCACCAGCAACAGCCCCAAACCCAGCCCTATGCGTTTGAACCAAGCGCCCATGGAGTGCCTCCCAAAGTGGAGCTTGATGTTAGTCAAGGTGCGGGGTGCTGTCGAGGTGGCTGCCCATGGGGTATACCCGGGTTCGCAGGCCGTGCTACATTGCCTGCGCCGTGCGCCACCCTATGCACACCACCCCATCCATCCCCACCCGCTCCGTCCCGTTTGCCGAGGCGTTGCGCTTCTGGTTCAAGCTGGGCTTCATCAGCTTCGGCGGCCCGGCCGGGCAGATTGCCATCATGCACCGTGAGCTGGTGGAGGAGAAGCGCTGGATCTCCGAGTCACGCTTCCTGCATGCGCTGAACTACTGCATGCTGCTGCCGGGGCCCGAGGCGCAGCAGCTGGCCACCTACATCGGCTGGCTGATGCACCGCACCTGGGGCGGCATCGTGGCGGGTGCGCTGTTTGTATTGCCGTCCCTGTTCATTCTGATTGGCTTGAGTTGGGTCTATGTGGCCTTTGGCAACGTGCCCTGGGTGGCCGGCGTGCTGTACGGCATCAAGCCGGCCGTGGCCGCCATCGTTCTGCAGGCGGTGCACCGCATCGGCTCCAAGACCTTGAAGAAACCCACGGCAGCCCCCGTACTCTGGGCGGTTGCAGCTATGAGTTTCGTAGCGATTTACGTGTTCCATGTACCGTTTCCGTGGATCGTGGCGAGTGCTGCGCTCATCGGCTGGCTGGGTTCGCGTTGGGCGCCAGCGCAGTTCGCGGGCTCTGGCGGCCATGGCGCGGCCCAGTCCGTGGCGCTGAAGCCGGGTGAGATGGATTGGCTGATTGGCGACACCACGCCCACACCGCCCCATGCGCGCTGGTCACCTGCGCGTCTGACCGCTGTGCTGGTGGTCGGCGCGGCGCTGTGGTTGCTGCCCATGGGCGCGCTGGTGGCGGCGCAGGGCTGGGACAGCACACTGGCGCACATGGGCTGGTTCTTTACCAAGGCGGCGCTGCTGACCTTTGGCGGCGCCTACGCCGTTCTGCCTTACGTGTATCAGGGCGCGGTCGAGCACTATGGCTGGCTCACCGGCACGCAGATGATCGACGGCCTGGCGCTGGGCGAGACCACGCCCGGGCCGCTGATCATGGTGGTGGCCTTCGTCGGCTTTGTCGGCGGCTGGGCCAAGGAGGTGCTGGGGCCCGACGCGCAGTTTTTGGGTGCGGCGCTGGCCGCCACGGTGGTGACCTGGTTCACCTTCCTGCCGTCCTTCATCTTCATCCTGGCCGGCGGGCCGCTGGTGGAGTCCACTCACGGCAAGCTGCACCTGACCGCCCCGCTGACCGCCATCACCGCCGCAGTGGTGGGCGTGATCGCCAGCCTCGCTCTGTTTTTCATAGCGCATATCGCAATATCCACGAGGGCTGGTGCCACATTTCCCTTGAATGTGGATTGGCTGGCGCTGCTGCTGGCCGCTGCGGCGGCGGTGGCGCTGTTGCGTTACAAGGTGGGGGTGATTCCGGTTATTGCGGCGTGTGGGCTGGCGGGGTTGGTGGTGCGATTGGTGGCGTAAGAATGGACCGCGATAGGAGCAGAAAATTGCATAACGACTAGGCCACTTCTTCACGCTTGGCAAGAATGTAGCGTCTAAGGTCAATCGGAAGTGACGAGCCTGGTCGATATGTTTGGGCGAGGATCTTGACCTTCGCCTCTCCATGCTCATCAATATAAGCGCGCCGCTTTGGTGTTAGCGCGTCGGACTGAGTCTTGATGAACTCATTCCACTCAGACTTCAAGCGGTCAATGTCCGCATCTAGGTCGGCATCGGACTTTCCTTTCCAACCTTCTGGAAGGAAGAGCTCTACGTACATGAAGATCTTTGCGTACATGTCGCGGCTCATGGGAGTCTCGGGTCTGTCGTTGCGCCTAAGCTTGCGGAACGCGCCTAGAGCAAGAAAGGCCCTGTCGAATGCGGTGTCGTCCGCCAAGTCAATCGCAGCAAAGTCGTTCTTCTGGAACAGTCGCTTCTCGAAGCCTTTTGATATTTGTCCATTTGCGGCGTAAAAGAGCCTCCAAAACTTGTTTCTCTCGACAATGTCTTGCGACTTTACATATCCATCGCGAAGCCCGTCTGAGAACTCGCCGCGCTTCCGTTCGTATAAAACTCCGTATCGCTCAAACATTTTTCTTTGCACTGAAAGATGTATAGCGTCGTTGGCAAAACGGTCCGCGTTGACGATAGGAGTCTGCTTATTTGTCGCAGTGGATATCTCATCAATCAGCTGCAGCTTGGCAGTGTCAGAGTCATTGTCAAGAACAGTGATGATCTTGAGGAGCACTTCTTTGTCTGCAAATAGCGCCTCCGCCCGTTCCATGTTCTCGCTGTAGATTCTGCTCAACGTAAATGACGTTTGACCACCGTTGATAATTTGGGGATTCTTGATTCGAAGTTGTGCCTTGTTCTTCTGGCCGATCTTCTCGTTGATGTTTGTCTCCTCAGACAGCATCGTGATTCCGTTGTTGAAGATTGCGAACTCGTTCGTGCTCGTGGAGATGATGGAATCCCGGATCGACGCGTGCACACTTTTGCCCTCAAACTCTAGATAACTTCGAGGGTTGTACTTCAGGATCGCATTCTTGTACTTGTGCATGATGCGCGCTATCTGAAGTGTCGGAACAAACAGCACCGTGATCTCACAATCACTGTATTTGGTTTTGACGTTGTAGCTGATCTTGCTTCCAGAGTTCTTGTTGGACAGGTCGATTGGAATGACGATGTCGCTCGCGGCGAAGTAGTTTCCCGTTACAACCGGGAACACCAACTTCTGATATGTCTTCTCGAAGTCAAAAACTTCTGCGGCGTAGCCTCCTGTCAACAGCTTCAACTTCGACGGGGTGACTCCAGTTAGATTGGCTAGTATCACGATTCTGTAAGAGAACCGCGCCACGTCGGGAAGAGACGAGACCTCACGTTGAAATTGCTTTATCTTGCCGTTGTACTCGATACCCGACTCATCCTTTGACTCTCCTTCGAGAACTCTAGTGATGTCCATAGCGAGAAGCTCATCCAGCGCAATCTCTTTTGACTCAAAGTTCTTTTTGGTTGTCCTAAATTTTGACTGCACGATGTGAATCGTCTTTGTTTCAGCATCAATGAAATAGCCATCGATTCCGGCATCGGCGCTGCCGTCGGTGATCGTTCGTTCGCGCTCGGTAAAGTCGGTCAGGCCGAACATCACCTTGAGATAGAGATGAATAAACGCTCTGGCTCGTGCCTGATTGACCTTCTCAACGTCATCCTCTGATGGGCGATATCGAGAGGTCTGCTGTTCAGGTGCTTCGGCGCGAATCTGGTCCAACACGCGCACTAGAGTTTCGTAGCGCATTGTGTCGTTGGCGTGAGAGTTTGAGGCGTGTTAACAATTTGCATTCATCGGCCTCGCTGAAAAGCAGAAAGAAACCATGTAACCTCCATCGGCAAATAAATCACGTTGGAATGAACTGCGTGTAATCGCGGTTGCAATAGGGATTTGAAAGCGATCCCTCTTCTTCTGACTCTAATCATACGAGACAGAATCGGGAGTCCGTCAGCAAAAACTAGAGCGCTACGCACAAGCTCGATGTCCTCCGTGACATCGGTGCGGCAGTGTCAGTGCTGTGCATGCTGTTGTAAGGAGTAACTTCGGTGCACCAACCTACCCGAAATGTCAGAATCGCTCCTCGAACTGCCTGCGTTCTTCTTCCATTGCCCATCACCATTCAGGAATTCCCCACACCATGACCCAGCCCCTCGTCGGCGTGATAGGAGGCAGCGGCCTCTACCAGATGGACGCGCTGATTGATGCGCAGGAGCAGCGCATCAGTACGCCGTTTGGCGATCCGTCGGACGTGCTGGTCACCGGCAGCGTGCATGGCGTGCGCGTGGCCTTTGTGGCGCGGCATGGGCGCGGGCATCGGCTGCTGCCGTCGGAGGTTCCGTACCGTGCCAACATCCATGCCTTGAAGCAGCTCGGCGTGCGCTATGTGCTGTCGGTGTCGGCCGTTGGGTCGCTGCGCGAGGAATTCAAGCCGCTGGACATGGTGCTGCCGGACCAGTTCATTGATCTCACCAAGCGGCGCGACAGCAGTTTCTTTGGCAACGGGGCTGTGGCCCATGTGTCGATGGCGCAGCCGGTGTGTGCGCAGGTGTCAAATGCCCTGGCGCGGGCCGTGCAGAGCGTGCTGGCGGCCGAAGGCGCCACGGGCATTGGCCTGCATACCAGCGGCACCTATGTCTGCATTGAGGGGCCGCAGTTCTCCAGTCAGGCCGAGTCGCATTGGTACCGCAGCATGGGCGCCGGTGTCATCGGCATGACCAACATGCCTGAGGCCAAGCTGGCGCGCGAGGCGCAGATGGCCTACGCCACGCTGGCCATGGTGACCGATTTTGACTGCTGGCACCCGGTGGAGGCGCATGTCACCGCGAACCTGGCGCTGGCCAATTTGATGCAAAACGCAGGCCGGGCGCAGAAGGTGGTGGCCGAAGCGATCCGCCTGCTGGGCGCCGAGCAACCTGACAGCCCCGCCCACAGCGCGCTGCAAACCGCGCTGGTCACCCAGCCCGACGCCATGGCGCCCGACGTGCGTGCACGCCTGGCCGCCCTGCTGAACCTGTAACCACGACGACCATGCACGACACCCTGCACCTGCTGCAAACCATTGCCTTCCCCGCGCTCGCACGCAGCCACCTGGACACGCTGCAGGTCAACCTAGGCTACCGCTGCAACCAGACCTGCCTGCACTGCCACGTCAACGCCGGCCCGAATCGCACCGAGATGATGGATGACGCCACGCTGGACCTGATCCCGCAGGTGCTGGCTGCCCGCGGCATCCGCACGCTGGACCTGACCGGTGGTGCGCCCGAACTGCACACGGGTTTTCGCACGCTGGTGCAAGCGGCGCGCGCCCAGGGCGTGCGCGTCATCGACCGCTGCAATCTGACGATCCTGCTGGAGCCGGGGCAGGAGGATCTGGCCGACTTTCTGGCCGAGCAGCAGGTTGAGGTGGTGGCCTCCCTGCCCTGCTACCAGGCCGACAATGTGGACCGCCAGCGCGGCGACGGCGTGTTCGAGAAAAGCATCGCCGCCCTGCAGCGGCTCAATGCGCTGGGTTATGGCGTGGAGGGCTCCGGCCGGTTGCTGAGTCTGGTCTACAACCCGCAAGGCCCGTCGCTGCCGCCCAACCAGCAGGCGCTGCAGGCCGACTACCAGCGCGAGCTGAAGGCGCACCACGGTGTGGTGTTCAACAACCTGCTGGCGCTGACCAATATGCCGATCCAGCGCTTTGGCTCCACGCTGGTTTCCAAGGGCACGTTCGACAGCTACATGGCGCTGCTGCGGGACAGCTTCCGCCCCGAGAACCTGGCCGGCGTGATGTGCCGCAACCTGGTCAGCGTGGACTGGCAGGGCTGGCTGTACGACTGCGACTTCAACCAGCAGTTGAACCTGCCGCTGGGCAGCAGCGGTGTGCGCCGCCATCTGCGCGACCTGCTCGCCCATGGGCTGGACGACCAGCCCATCCGCGTGGCCGGCCACTGCTTTGGCTGCACCGCCGGCCAGGGCAGCAGTTGCGGCGGGGCGCTGGAGCACTAGGACGCAGCCCCGTGCCGGCACCGGCCCTGTCCATCATCATCCCGGTGCGCAATGAGGCCTTGGGCATTGTTGCGGCCTTGCGGGCGCTGGCACCCTTGCGTGCGCGGGGCGTTCAGGTCATTGTGGTTGACGGTGGCAGCAGCGATGACACCGTGGCGCTGGCCCGGGCGGCATTGGGACCGGATGGCCAACTGCTTCAATCCCCGCCTGGCCGAGCCCGCCAGATGAACGCGGGTGCGCGACAGGCGGAAGGTGCTGCGTTGCTGTTCCTGCATGCCGACACCCAACTCCCACCCGAGGCCGATGTGCTGCTCCATCAGGCGCTCGCCAGTGGGCGCCACGTGTGGGGCCGCTTTGATGTGCGCATTGCCGGACGGCCCTGGATGCTGCGGGTGATCGCTGCGCTGATGAACCGGCGCTCGCGCTGGAGCGGCATCGCCACCGGCGACCAGGCACTGTTCATGACCCGTGCGGCGTTTGATGCGGTGGGCGGCTTCCCGGATCAAGCGCTGATGGAAGACATCGAGATCTCCAAACGACTGCTGCGCATCTCAAGCCCGGCCTGCCTGGCACAGCAGGTGCTTACGTCCGGGCGGCGTTGGGAGACGCATGGTGTGTGGCGCACCGTGTGGCTGATGTGGCGCCTGCGCTTTGCCTACTGGCGCGGCGCGAGTCCCGACGTGCTGGCAGAGCGTTACCGATGAGCACGCACCTGGTGGTCTTTGCCAAGGCGCCGCAGGCCGGCGTGGCCAAGACGCGGCTGATGTCGGCACTGGGCGCGCAGGGCGCAGCGGACTTGGCGCGGCGGATGCTGCAGCACACGCTGCAACAGGCAATGGCAGCGCAGGTAGGTCCAGTGGAGTTGTGCATGAGCCCGGGCCCCGATGATGCGGCTTGGGCCGGCGTGGAAATTCCCGCCACCGCGCTGCGCACCAGCCAGGGCGACGGCGACCTAGGTCAGCGCATGGCGCGTGCCGTGGAGCGCGTCACGGCGTCGGGCCAGTCCATTCTGCTGATGGGCACCGACTGCCCGGCCTTGAGCGCCGCCCGCATCGCCGAGGCCGCACAGGCCCTGGCACACCATGACGCCGCACTGGTGCCCGTCGCCGATGGTGGCTATGTGCTGGTCGGTCTGCACGCGCCCCGCCCGGCCATCTTTGCCGACATGGCCTGGAGCACGCCCAGCGTGGCGGCCGTCACGCTGCAGCGCATGGTGATGCTGGGGCAGCGCGTGTGGGTGGGCCCGACATTGCACGACATCGACGAGCCGACCGATCTGGCGCATGTGCCGCCGCACCTTCTGTCCAGCCAGATGACTTTGAATAAAAACGGGCTTTAGCCCTCGTGGAATAATCCTAGATAGCTATAAATTTAATAGCAATTAGATTGCCGGACGAGCCGCCAGCACGCCGCTGTCCAGACGTTCTGGCGTGCCGGGAATGCGTTCCAGCCGCGGGTAGCGCAGGCCGCCCCGGTAGTCGATGGTGACGGTGCGGTACAGGTCACCGTCCCGGATCAGCAGGGCCAGGGGTGCCTTGCCGGTCTTGTTGGCGGTGATGGCCTGGGCCAGCCCCTCGGCCTTGTAGGCACGCCCGTTCACCGCCACCAGTTGCAGGGCGCCGCTCAGGCCGGCGCGGTAGGCCGGGCTGTCCCACAGCACGCTGCCCAGCTTGCCTTCTTTCAGTACGGAGAAACCCAGCGAATAGGCGAAGTCGTCGCCGCGGTCTTCGCGGTCGTCGTTGCGGGACAACTCGCTGGGCCGGTCGGCATACGCCAGGCGCCAGCCGCTTGCCTCCAGCCCGGCCAGCGGCGCACCCTGGGCGTGCTCTTCCAGCCGGGTGCGCAGGAACGGTGCCCAGTCGAATGGCTCCACGGCATTCAGCGTGGCCACCACGTCGTCAAAGGTGTAGGTCAGCGGCTCCACGCGGCCGTCCTCCACGCCAAAGAAGGCCTTGGCAAAGTCATCCAGCGAGCGCGCACCGCCACTGCGTTCGCGGATCAGGGCGTCGGCCTCCAGCCAGACCAGGGCGGCTTCCTCGTAGTAGTCGCGGCCACGCTGCCAGTTGCTCCAGTCGCGGCTGGTCTTGCGTGGATCGATGGTGCCTTCGTTGGTGGTGTCCTGCAGGTTGCGCCAGGCACGCCCAGCGCGGTGCTCCAGGGACGCGGCCACTTGGGCCAGGCTGTCGCGCGCCTGCTCGGGCGTGATCAGGCCACTGCGCGCGGCCAGCACGCGGCCCCAGAACTGGGTCTGGCCTTCATACAGCCACAGCAGGCCGGCGCGCATGGGCTGGCTGTTGAAGTCCGGCGTCAGCAGGTCGGCCGGGCGGCGGAACTTGCCATTCCACGAGTGCGTGTATTCATGCGGCAGCAGGTCGCGTCCGCCGGCACGCTTGGCCCAGTCCTTGAAGTAGTTGGGGCGCACGCCGTTCTCGCTGCTCTCGTGGTGTTCCAGTCCAATGCCGGACTGGCGCTCGCTCAGTGCCAGCAGGAAGTGGTAGCGCGCAAAGTGCCGTGCGCCAAACAGCCGGTCGGCCTGCTGCACCATGGCGCGGTGGGCCTGCAACTGTTCCTCGCTGGCCTGCAGTTGCTCGGGCGCATCGGCCATGATGGTCAGCACCACCGGCCGCTGCGTGCCCGGCGGGTCCAGCGGCACGCGGCGCACATGCTGGCCGGCAAACAGCGGCGAGTCCACGAGGGTGTCCAGGCTCACCGGCTGGAAGGTGATGCCGTTGGCATCCGTGCCCTGCACCTGCAGCGCACTGGCCTGCTGCCAACCGGCGGGCAGCTTCACGCGCGGCTGCACCTGGATCTGTGTGCTGGCGTGACCAGCCGGGTACAGCAGCACGGTGTTCCACTGCAGGTTCAGCATTTCGCGGGTCATCACCACGCGCCCACCGCGCGGCTCCAGCGGGCTCAGGTGCTGGAATTCCAGGGCCAGCTCCTGCACGCCGACCGGCACCTGCACCTGGAAGGCAAACGGGTCGGCCGGGTCGCGCTGCCAGGCCAGGCTGCGCTGGTCGGCGGTGCGCACCTGCAGACCAGCCAGGCGTTCCACGGTTCCGCTGGGGCCATGGGTGCCGGGCAGCCAGCGCGGGAAGTACAGCGTCAGGGGGCCGGGCACCACTGGAATGCGCTGGCGCACCTGGAACACGCGGTGGTCCAGATCGGTTGCGTCGACCTCCAGCGTGATCACGCCTGGGTAAGGCGCATCCGTTGCGGACGGGATGCGGGGGATCGCAGCGGCTGGCGTGCCGGGTGCGGCAAGACAGACGGCGGCCAGGACGGTGCAGGCCTTGTGGGCCAGGCGGTTGCGCATGGGGTCTCCCTGACAAAAAGTCCGGATTATGGAGCGTGCCTGTTGCGCGATAGCCACTGTTCATGCTGTCGCCAAGGCATCGCATTAGGCGCTGCTCCTAAATACACCGTCCCCGATTCGTCTTAGACTGTACTGATGCCATCGTCACCGCACCCGCACACCCGAGGAACCTCTTCCATGCCCCGTCGCCGTCCCGTTGTTCGCCATGCCCATGTGGGTACACCGCATGTGCTGAGTTCGCTGCTGGAACCCCGGGGCCTGCTGGAGATGGCGTTGCTGCCGGCGTCCTTGCCGCTGCTGATGGAGGCGCCCCAGGGCGATGGCCATCCGGTGCTGCTGGTGCCGGGTTTCATGGCCAGCGAGACATCGCTGATTGCGCTGAAGGTGTTTCTGCAGCGCAAGGGTTATGACGTGCACACCTGGGGGTTGGGACGCAACGTCGGCTTTCGCAGCAAGCATGCCAATGCACTGCCGCAAAAGATCCGCTACCTGCACCACATCACCGGCAAGAAGGTGAGCCTGGTGGGTTGGAGTCTGGGCGGCGTGTTTTCCATGTACGGTGCGCAGCAGACACTGGAGTGCGTGCGCTCCATCATCACGCTGGGCAGCCCGGTCAGCGTGGACGCGGCCGGCAGCCAGTCGCCCCCGGCGGTCAAGGCGCTGTACCGCCTGGTGTCGCACCGGTTGGGTGCCACGGCCCATGTGATGCAGCCCAAGGCGAAGAGCATGCGCGAGAACCGCCGCCTGGCGGTGCCCACCAGTTGCCTGTATTCGCTCTCCGACGGCGTAGTGCCGCCGCAGGAAGCCACCATCGATGGTGACCCGGCGCTGCACGAGAACATCCAGGTGGCGGGCAGCCACATTGGTCTGGGCTTCAACGGCATCGTGCTGGCCATCGTGGCCGACCGCCTCGCGCAGCCCGAAAACGACTGGAAGCCCTTTGCGCCCACGGGGCTCCTGGGCCAGGTCTGGGGCCTGACGACCTGAATCTGGAGACACCACCATGCGCCAACTCAGTGAACACGACGCCGCCTACATCTATTCGGACAGCGCGCACGCCAACTCCAACGTCACACTGCTGCACATCTACGACCAGTCCACGGCACCTGGCGGCATGGTGCGCTTCAAGCAGATCCTGGCCCATGTGGAAAGCCGCCTCGACCGCCTGCCCAACTTCCGCGAAAAAATCTTGCGCGTGCCGCTGGACCTGGACTACCCGTACTGGGTGGAGGACGAGCATTTCAACCTCGAATACCATGTGCGCCACATTGCGCTGCCCAAGCCGGGTGACTGGCGCCAGTTCTGCATCCAGTCCTCGCGCATCCATGCGCGTCCACTGGACCTGCAGCGCCCGCTGTGGGAGATGTATGTCATCGAGGGGCTGGACAGCTTTCTCGACCTGCCGGTGGGCAGCTTCGCCGTCCTGCTGAAGATCCACCACGCGGCCGTGGACGTGGAGCGCGGCAACGAGATCACCAGCCTGCTGCACGACCTCTCACCGGCCGCGCCGCTGCCTGCACCGGCCGCGCCCTGGTTCCCCGAATCGCCACCCGGCAACCTGGCGCTGTTCTGGCTGGCCGGCATGAACCTGGCCACTTTCCCTTTGCGCATGGCGCAGCCCCTGAGGGCCAGCTGGACCGCGATCAAGTCCACGGTGAAGACCTTTGCCGGCGAGTTCCTGGGCCAGCCGCACGCCTTCCCGATGACCCGCTTCAACACCGAAGTCTCGCCGCATCGCGTGTTCGAGACCCGCCGCTTTGCACTGGAAGACTTCAAGACCATCCGCTCCCTGGTGCCCAACGCCTCGGTCAACGATGTGGTGCTGGCAGTGTGTGCTGGCGGCCTGCGTTGCTACCTGGCCATGCAGGACGAGCTGCCCGACGAAAGCCTGGTGGCTGCCGCGCCGATTGCAGTGCACAGCGATCTGGAATCCGACCCGCAGACGCACTTCTCGTGGGTGCGCGTGGGCCTGGGTACCGACATTGCCGACCCGGTCAAGCGGCTGGTGGCCATCCAGGCGGCCAGTTCTTCGTCCACCGCCATGGCCCAGGCCATCAGTGCCCGCGAGTTGACCAGCCTGGCGCAGCAGGCGCCGTCGCTGGCCATCATGGCGACCAGCAAGATGCTGCGTTCGGCCTCGGCTCTGTTGGGCGACTGGGCACCGCTGGCCAACTGCGCCATCACCAATGTGCCGGGATCGCGCGAGCCGCTGTATCTGCAGGGTGCCAAGCTGACCTATCTGTCGGCCATCATGCCGATCTCCGACGGCATGGGGCTGGTGTTCTCGGTCACCGGCTACAACGACACCATCGTGGTCTCGGTCACCGGCTGCTACGAGCAGTTGCCCGACCCCGAAGTGCTGGCCCAGTGCCTGCGCGACAGCTTCCAGGAATACCTGGCTCTGGCCCAGCACGCCCTCAAGCGCAAATCGCCGGCTTCCAGGCCGGCTCGCTTGGTGCCGGTGCCCGCCAAGCGCGCCCGTGCGCGCCGCAAGCCCGCCACGCAGCAGGCCGGCGCGGCCCTTTAAGCGACGTGCAGTTTGCGCCAGAACAATAAGCGTCAATACTTACCATCCAGATAAGCGAACTCTGCTAAAGTCAATTCGGCCTGTTGCCCAAGTGAGGCGGCAAGCTGGTTCAAGTCGTTCGGATGGGGTGTTGCAGACGATCCAGATCGCTGTGCCGCAAACGCCCAATGCGTGAGGTCAGGATGTCGAAAAATATGGAATCGGAGAGCGGCTTGTTCAAGCCAGGATTGGCCCTGATGGCCAAACTCAGTGGCCCCAGCAAATTCTGGGTCATTGCCGCCCCCTTGCTCGTGACAGTCCTGATCCTGACAACGATGCACATTGCTGGCTTGTCCCACCCCGCAAAAGAGGGAACGTCAGACTCTGAGGTCTGGTGGACCCTTCTGGTTGCCTTCTCGGGGGTGTTTCTGTGGGGCTATGCGGTGCTCAGCTTTTTCAAGAGCAACCGGATGGACCGTGAACAGATTGACCGGGTCATGCAGCAGGCCACGACTGGCGACCTCACGGCCACGGCGGGTCTGCTGGGTATCGACAGCATGGGCAACTTTGGCAAGCAGTTCGAGTTGGTGACAACGCGGATGTCGGAAATGGTTGCCAATATCCGCAGCGCAGCGGTGCAGTTGGGAGATACCGGCAAGAAGCTGGTCGATGACACGCGCTCGCTGGCGGAACGCGCGCAGGCCCAGGGCGAAAACCTCACCCAGACGGCGATGCATGTGCGACGCGTCAGCGAGACGGTTTCCCGCAATGCGGAGGCGTCGCAGGAGATCAGCATCATGACCGACCTGCTGCACAAGGAGGCTTCCGGGGCCGGTGAAGAAATGAAGCTCACGGTCAGTAGCCTGGGACCTCTGCAGGCGACTTCCGGGCGCATGAACGAGATCGTGGGAACCATTGACTCCATCGCCTTCCAGACCAATCTTCTGGCACTGAATGCGGCCGTGGAGGCAGCACGGGCGGGTGAACAAGGGCGCGGCTTTGCGGTGGTGGCCGCTGAGGTGCGGCGGTTGGCCAAGAGCAGCCAGACCGCTGCAGGCGAGGTCCGGGAGCTGATCCGGGAGTCGTCGGAGCGGGTGGGCAATACCGTGGAACAGATCGAGCGCATCAACAAGGTCATGGAAAGCCTGGTTGCCGGCATTGGCGAAATCGCCAGCAATGTCAATGTCATGGCCGAGGGCAGTGCCGGTCAGAGCTCGGCCTTGCAGGATGTGGTCAACGCGGTGGGCGATCTGGATGTGTTGACCCAGGAGAATGCCGCGCTGGTGGTCCGTGCCAGCGCCAATTCGGACGAGATGACCGTCCAGGCGTCCGAGCTGGAGATATCGGTCAGCCATATCCAGCTGCGCCAGGGCTCGGCCGACGAGGCGCGGCAACTGGTGTTTGACGCCATGGTGGAAATTGGCCGACGGGGCATGCGGGAAGCCGTGTCCCTGTTCCAGGAGCCGGGAAATCGGTTCAACTGGAAGGATCTGTACATATTCATCATCGACCGCGACGGCAAGTATGTGGTGTGTGGATCGGACCAAAGCCGCGTGGGTGTCCGGATCGGTGATTTGCTGGGTGATGTGGGTGACAAGCTGGTCGCGGACGGGTGGCATGCGTGCGACTCCGATGGTGGCGGCTGGATCAGCTATTCCATCACCAACCCCCTGACCGGCGCCGTGCAGGACAAGCTGTCCTACATTGTCCCGGTTGATCAGAACTACGCAGTTGGCTGTGGTTGCTATGTCAACGCCCAGTGGGTTTGAACGGGTTTTCTGACGGACGTTTGGTAAGCCTTAAGTCAGTTTGAATAAATCGTGAGCGGGCAGTGGAACTGCCGCCTAAATCGCGCTACGATGCCGGTAACATCTTGTAACATTTAGCTATGCAAAACGGAAATCTCCCCGTCTCAGGCACAGAGTCTGACACTCGGGCGGCGGAGGCCTTGCTGGCTCTCTGTGCAGGTCTGCTGCCCGTCTGGGGGCGGCATCTCTCGACATCCCGTGCGCAGTCTGAAACGGCTGTGTCCCAAATGCTCCAGGCCTTTTCCGATATTGGCCCGCACATCAACATGGCAGAGCGCCAGTCGCAGCAGATCAATGACGCTTTGGCGCAGCCCATCGGTGGCGTGACGGGGCTGGTGGCCGCCTGTGAGCAGTTGCTCCATCCTGTACTGCTGGATGACACGGTGGGCACTACCCATAAGACCGCCATCGGACAGGTCTTGACCATGGTTCGCAACGCAGTTGGCGCCCTGGAGCAAATCGCAAGGCCGTTTCAGCACGAGACACAAATGGTGGCCGAGCAGGTTGACAGGATGTACATGGGCTTTCAATATCAGGACCGCATCAGCCAAATGCTGTCCCTGCTGGAAAGCGACATGGCACTTTTGCAGGAGACCCTTGCGGCGCGGTCAGGGTCGGCGCCGGATCTGGCCGATTGGCTTTTGCGCCTGGAGTCGTTGTACGCCATGAACGAACAACGCGAGGACCATGCAGGTCAAGGCCATGGTGCGGCGGCGGGTAAGGCAAGCGATAACGAAACGACTTTTTTTTGACGAGGTTGGAATGGCAAAAACAATATTGGTAATCGATGACTCCGCAAGCCTGCGTCAGGTGGTAAGAATGGCACTGACAGGTGCCGGATACGACGTGATTGAGGCGGGTGACGGCAAGGCCGCCTTGGCGCTCCTGGATGGGCGCCAGATCAATATGGCTATTTGTGACGTGAACATGCCGATCATGAATGGCATTGAGTTCGTCAAGGCGGCCAAGCAAATGTCGTCCTACAAGTTCATGCCGATCCTCATGCTGACGACCGAGAGCCAGGAGGAGAAGAAAGAACAGGGCAAGGCTGCCGGTGCAAAGGCCTGGATGGTCAAGCCGTTCTCTCCGACCCAGTTGGTCAACGCGGTCTCCAAGCTCTGCGTCTAGGGGTTCAGATCCATCGGGCGGCGTGCCCGAATTTGTACGATGCGCCGAGGAATTTCCATGAGTGAACGGTTTGAGCTGCCTCCTGAATTGAATATTTACAGCGCGATGGAAATCCGTGATGCGTTGCTGGCCTGGTCGACGGCACAGGCTGCAAGTGTCCGCGAGCATCTGGAGATATCTGCCAGGGACGTCGAGAGTGTGGATGGGGCCGGACTGCAATTGCTGGCTGCGCTATCCAATATGGAACGATCCTGGCAGTTGGTGGAGGCCAGTGATGTGTTCGCCGAGGCCTGCCGCACCATGGGCCTTTCACGCTGGCTGGACACTTGCCGGCCCGCAGCAGGAAACGGGACGGTGTTGCCATGAGCCAGGACATCCACGCGGATCAGGAATTCATCCGGGCCGCAATGCCCGCCTTCATCAGCGAGGCTGCCGAGCAGATTGAGGCGATAGAGACGCTGTTGCTGGAGTTGGAGGAGCAGCCAGACAACCGCGAGTTGCTGGACTCCCTGTTCCGTTGCGCCCATACGGTCAAGGGCTCCGCCGGCATTTTTGGTCTGAGTCGGGTGGTCGACTTCACCCACCACGTGGAAACCCTGCTCGACAAGATGCGCGATGGAGAACTGGCGCTGACGCCGGACATCAGCACCCTGCTGCTCCAATGCAACGATCAGATCAAGTTTCTGGTAGATACCGCTGCGGATGAAAGCGCCGATACGCCCGAACAGCGGGACCTGCGTGCTGATCTGGTGGTGCAGTTGCGCGCCCTGGCGGAAGCGGGGGATGCTGGTTCTACCGCAGAGGAAATGCATTCCGCGTCCTCCTCTGTGGGTGTTGAAGGCCTGCGAATTTGGCATATATCCGCGCGTTTTGGTGCGGAGACCTTTCGCAACGGTATGGATCCGCTGTCGATTGCCCGCTATCTGGGCGACATGGGGCGTGTGGTCTCGATGCGTTGCGGAGTGGACCTCGTACCACCGCTGGTCAACATCAACCCGGAGAGTTGCTATCTCAGTTTTGTGATGGAGCTGGAAACGGCGTCGAGCCGGGATGACATCGAAGGCGCCTTCAGTTTCGTCATGGACGATTGCGAACTCGATGTGGTCGAGCCAGAAACGCCCGGTCAGAAACTGGCCCGAGCGATAGAGGATTTGCCGGAGACACCGCGCCTCGGTGAGATGCTGGTTTCCGTCGGAGCGGTATCGCAGGACAAGTTGCAACAGATTCTGTCTACCCAGGAACAGACGCGGGGCATGCCGGCGGTGGCCAAGCCAAAGATTGGCGATCTGCTGGAAACGCAGGCTGGTGTTGCACACGAAGTGGTGGAGGCAGCCCTCGGAAAACAGCAAAAAATTCGTGACAACGCACCGTCTGAGGAGCGCTACATCCGCGTTCAGGCGGATCGCCTGGACGCCGTGATCAACTTGCTGGGTGAATTGGTCATTGCCGGGGCGGGCGCGATGCTGTTGGCGCGGGAGACCCGACATGGCTCCCTGATTGAAGCCAATTTGCAAATGAACGGGCTGATCGAGGAGATACGCAACGGCACGCTGGGTTTGCGCATGGTTCCAGTCGGTGAAACCTTCAGCCGTTTCAGGCGGGTGGTCCGGGATACGGCTGCAAGCCTGGGAAAAGAGGTGAACTTTGAAATCATGGGGGGCGAGGCTGAGCTCGACAAGTCCATGGTCGAGAAAATCGCCGACCCGCTCATGCATCTCGTACGCAACTCACTGGATCACGGGCTGGAACCCCCCCACGAACGGCTGGCTGCGGGCAAGGCGCGCGCGGGTCAATTAACCCTGAGTGCGCGTCACGAGACGGGTGCCATCCTGATCCGCATCGAGGACGATGGACGCGGCATCAACCGTGAACGGGTACTGCAGCGGGCGTGGAACCGTGGGCTCGTGGAGCAAGGGGTGGTTCCAAGTGAGCATGACATCAATATGCTCATTTTTGAACCAGGCTTCTCCACTGCCGAGCAGGTCACCAATCTGTCAGGACGTGGCGTTGGTATGGATGTTGTCCGTCGCAATATCGAAGCTCTGCGGGGCTCGATTCGCCTTAACAGCATCCCCGGGGTCGGGCTGCAGGTGGATATCCGTCTGCCGCTGACATTGGCCATTATTGATGGCTTCATGATCGGGGTTGGCAATTCCAAGTTTGTACTTCCGCTGGAATCGGTGGTCGAGGTCATTGAGGCTGCGCCGCACAACACCCGCGTCGATGCGTCTGGCCGACACTGCCTGGAATTGCGAGGGTCTATCCTGCCGGTCGTCCGATTGCGCTCTTTGTACTCCCTGGAGTCGAGTTTGCCGGACAGGGTCAGCGTGGTGGTGGTCAACTCACCGCGCGGAAAGTATGGGATCGAGGTCGAAGTACTGCTGGGGCAGCAGCAGACCGTCATCAAGCCGCTGGGGCGCCTGTTCCATACGTTGCGCGGAATATCCGGGTCCAGCATCCTGGGTAGTGGCGAAGTGGCCTTGATTCTTGATGTTGCTTCCCTGGGTGAACTGACGACGGGGGCGGAGACGAGTTCTGTAGGGAATTGAGTTTGCGACACAGCTCTCCCTGCCGTCGCAAGCATCCCATTCAAACACCATTCACAACACAACAACTAACAAGCGAGTACACACCATGAGTCAGAATCAAATGTCGTGGATTGGACGCATGCTCAACGCCGGTGCCATGGAGCGCCGGATTGCGGAGCTGGAAGCCGAGTTGAAGGTGCGCACCGACATCATGAACCTCACCAGCATCGTTTCCGAGGCGGACAAAAAAGGCGATATCGTTTCCGTCAACGAGAAATTCACGCAGGTGTCCAAGTACAGCCGCGAGGAACTCATCGGGCAGCCGCACAGCACCACGCGTCACCCGGACATGCCCAAGGAAACCTTCAAGCAGTTGTGGGCGACGATTGGGCGGGGCGACATGTTTCGGGGGGTTATCAAGAACCGCGCCAAGGACGGGACGCCCTATTACGTTGATGCAGTGATCGCACCAATCCTGGGTGACAACGGCAAGCCCATGAAGTATCTGGGGGTGCGTTACGACATCACAGAAGCCGAGATTGAACGTCAGAATGCGCGCGGTATTGTGAATGCGATTGATGCTTCCTATGCCTATATTGAGTTCGATCTTAGTGGGCATGTTCTCAAGGCCAACAAGAATTTTCTCGATGTGATGGGTTACGCCAGTGAGGAAATTGTGGGCAAGCACCACCGCCTTTTCGTGGATACCGCACTCACCGCATCGCCCGCGTATTCGCAATTTTGGTTGGACTTGAACGCCGGTCATCCGCAAAAAGGCCTGTTCAAACGCAAGACCAAGGCTGGACACGAAGTTTCGCTCCAGGCGGTATACGCGCCCGTAACCGATGAAATGGGACGGGTCGTCAAGATCGTGAAGATCGCCACCGACGTCACTGCTGAGGTGCGTGCCAACGAAATGCTGCGCGAGGCTGTGCAGCAGGCCCAACTGGTCACTTCTGCGGCTAAAGAAGGGGACTTGACCCAGCGCATTCCGTTGGAAGGCAAGTCAGGCCCCATCGAGTCCTTGTGCGCGGGTGTCAATACGCTGATGGAGACCACGGCTGTCATATTTGACGATGTGGTGCGGGTGTTTGGTGCGTTGGCGGAAGGCGATTTGTCCCAGCGGATTACCCGCGATTACACCGGGACCTTTGGCCAGTTGAAGCTGGATGCCAATGCGACGAGTGAAAAGCTGGCCGACATCATTGCCGACGTGGGACGCGTTTTTTCCGGTCTTGCCAATGGCGACTTGTCACAGCGCATTACCAGGGCCACGCAGGGAACTTTTGACCAAGTCAAACAGGATGCCAACACCAGTTGTGACACCCTTGCAGGGATCATTGAGGAGGTGCGCGCTGCCGCAGATGCCCTGACTGGCGCTGCCAATCAGGTGAGTGCGACGGCGCAGTCCCTGTCCCAAGCGGCCAGCCAGCAGGCTGCCAGCGTTGAAGAGACCACTTCGCAGGTGGATGTGATGTCTGCCTCGATTGGGCAGAACAGCGACAACGCCAAGGTCACGGACGGCATGGCGACCAAGGCCAGTCGCGAGGCCACCGAAGGTGGCAGCGCGGTGAGCCAGACGGTGACGGCAATGAAGCAGATTGCGGCCAAGATTGGCATCG
>JBAQDE010000027.1:0-68021 GCA_049294595.1 Rhodoferax sp.
CCAGAGAATGCCTTGGCGGCATATCAGAAGGCAATTCGACTTAAGCCCGACTTTGTCGATGCCCATGTGGCTCTCGGAAGCGTTCAAGATGACATGGGACAGCAGGATGCAGCCATCGCAAGCTACCAGCGTGCTCTGGATACTCAGCCAAGCGACATCGATACACACATCCGTCTTGGGCAATTGCAACGGCGAATGGGAAGGCTACCTCAGGCGGAGTCAAGCTATGGCAAAGCGCTCACATTGCGCCCGGACGATGCAGAAACTCTTGTCGCGCAGGGGGAAGTTTTGCATCGACTTGGGAAACCGGATCTAGCAGTTATTTGTTTACGGCGAGCGCACGCAATTGTCCCCGATTCAGTTGATTTACTTGGATGCTTGGGTATGGTCTTAATGGATTTGGAGAGACCTTTCGAGGCAATTGAGATGTATCGGCGTTTGCTCGAACTCCAGCCAGAAAATGCAGATGCGCACAACAATCTAGGTAACGCGTTGAAAGATGTCGGAAGATTTGACGAGGCGATACAAAGCTATAGAAACGCTATTGAAATTCGCCCATTTTTTCCGACTGCTCACAGCAACTTGTTGATGACTGGCAACTACTTGACTGATCAGTCGAGCGTCGCGCTACTTGACGAAGCCAAACTATTTGGTGATGTCGTGAAACGCAATGCCGGGGTGCCTTTACCTATAAGCAATGCACCTGTTGTAGATCGTCGCCTCAACGTGGGATTTGTATCGGGAGACCTACGCCTTCATCCAGTAGGGTTCTTTATTGAATCAGTTATCGCATCCTTGTCGATCGGGAGTAGAAGTCAGCTACAACTCTTCGCGTATCTAACTTACGTTTGCGATGACGAGATCAGTGTCAGGATCAAGTCTCATTGCCATGTGTGGACCCACGTCACAAATTTATCCGATGAACAATTTGCACGGCGCATACTCGATGACGCCATAGATATATTGATCGATCTCTCGGGACATACGGCCAACAACCGCCTACCCATATTCGCATGGACTCCGGCACCGATTCAAGTGAGCTGGCTTGGCTATTTTGCAACTACAGGAGTATCAGCTATCGACTACGTGATCGCAGACCCCTGGACCCTACCGCTAGAAGAAGAAGCTAACTTCACTGAAAAAATATGGCGTTTACCCGAAACCCGTCTGTGCTTTTCAGTTCCCGCTCTTGATATCGAGGTTGCCCCGCTCCCGGCACTGCAGAATCGGTATGTTACTTTTGCATCCTTTCAAAATTTGGCGAAGATCAACGACAAAGTGGTTTCGCTATGGGCCCGCATACTCCATGCCGTTCCAAATAGCCGTTTGTTTCTCATGGCGCCGCAACTAAAGGAGGACTCAACACGAATCAACATAATTGAGCGCTTCGCTGTCTACAATATCCTTGCGGGACGATTGATCTTAAAAGAGTCTGTTCCCCGCGCCCAGTATTTGGCCTCTTATAACTTAGTGGATATTGCGCTCGACCCATTTCCGTACACAGGTGGAACCACGACAGCGGAAGCCCTTTGGATGGGTGTGCCAACATTGACAATGTCTGGCAAGAGTTTTCTTTCTCGACAAGGCGTAGGTTTGATGATGAATGCCGGTCTTCCCGATTGGATTGCGCTGAGTGCTGATGACTACCTGGCGCTCGCGGTAACCCACGCCACCAATCTTGAGCCTCTCTCAGCTCTCCGCGCTAGTTTGCGAGAACAAGTGCTTGCTTCACCGATTTTTGATGCACCCAGATTTGCGCATAACTTTGAAAAGGCATTGAGGGGAATGTGGACGAAGTGGTGCAGGTCCATCAAATAGCGCATATAGAGCATCGCCTCATGGTACGAGTTTTGGCACCAGCAATTTCAATGGCGGTGTCCTTTCTGTTATTTCTCTTTGGCATAGATTTCCCCCTAAATCTTCGAGTCCGGGGGGATGCTTACGGATACCTAGAAATAGCATCAAGATTATCCGACTTCACATCAATCTATCAATACTCGGGTGATCGGGCAATTGGATTTCCTCTTATTGAATTTTTGATCCATGGGGTGATTTCGTGGTTCTTCTCATCCGTGAATCTGACTCAATGGGTAAATGCGATATGCGTTGTGTTGTATACGGTGCATATGACTGCTTCATGGCTGTTCTCCAAATGGATGAAAAGCACACTAGTTATTAAGTCCGAGTATTCCGGATATTTTATGTTCTTTTTTCTCGCCACTTACCCTGCAATGGTGGGCTACACCACTACGCCATTAAGTGACACCTTAGCTATAGATTTTATGTTGCTGGCATTGGTGTTTTTTGATAGCGCACTGAATAATGAACGACGTTACGGCTGGTTTACGCTATCGATCAGTGCAGCAGTATTTCTTGGCTTCTCCATTTTGGTTCGACCTGCATTGATTTTGGGGCTAGCGATTGCTTTGACAGTATGCGGTGGGATATCTATTTGTGTTGGCACTCGGCGCATTCAAGTGACGATTGGAACGATTATCGTTGCAAGTATCTTGATACTGGCTCCCTATCTTGCGAATTGCAAGTCGACGTATGGCAGCTATTGCTTACAGTCACCGAAAACTTTTGATGCCAATCTAAGCATTCAAGAAGGGCTCCGGGGTGCGCGAATATCGTGGTCAAAAATAGCTAAAGAAACGGAAAAGTTACCAATGATTGATGACAGCCTTATGTACAACAGCTACTACAAAGAGTGCAATATTGAAGGTTTATTCGGTCTACAGCGTTTGTCGTTGACAGGTTGCCTGTTGGCTCGACCGCTATCTGCACCACCTTTTGTCGTAAAAAAATGGATCGGGTTGTTTGACCATTTCCGCTTTACGCCCTACCTAGAGAATCTCACACCTCCTTGGCTAAGACTGCTTAGCCGTGTCTACGGTGCTTTCGCTTGGTTGGGTCTGTCCCTCTCCTTCCTTATTTTTTTGAAATTTAAAGAAACTGCTGCGAAGAGCAATCTCCAGATGCTCTTAACCCAAAACATCAGCTTGGTGCTGCTCGCAAGCTGTTCAATAGTTTTGCTTGCACAACACACAGTTCTACACACCGAAGATAGATATGGTTTTCCCATAGTCCCAATATGTGCGGCGCTAGCCATTGCTCAGCTGGAACATTTTCTTGCTCTATACCGTAAGTACGGTTGGCGGCGGTTAGTTTGGCGGGTGACATACTGCCTGCTGGCTCTGGCCATGTTTGCCTACCAGACCACTTCATGGGACCAAGCTCTCATCGCTCAGATTGGATAGACTCATTTTTCAACGTTAAATCGTTATGATCATTACGCACGGCGTACACAAAATATCCCAGCGGATCCTCTAATGAACCGCGCCCGAAGTACATCGACACGTGGGCAGCAATAAGCATTATTGCTGCCATAATTCCAACGGGAATCGACAGAGGGATGGACCACGCTGCATCGCTCACGCATAAGGGTCTAAGCAACCGTACCGTCAAAACCATCAATTTGTTTGCGATAACGCCAATATCGTTCCCGCGCTCGTAAATACGGATGTTGCAATACCCTTGTGTGAGAAGTAGTTGTTTTAAGCGTTCACGGGTAAATCGGTGGTAGTCATGTGGTATGTGGTGTCGCCTCGCAGACCAAGGTACGGTCATAAGGATTGGTTTCCCATGCTTCAACACACGAGCAATTTCAGATAGCAAACCCTGTGGATCAACTGCATGCTCAAGCACTTCTATGCAAATGGCACCATCAAAGGTCGCATCAGGAAAAGGTACTCTGACGCCGTCATAGTAAATGACATTCGGCTTGTTAGTACTCATCCCGTAGTCTTCTGCGTTGACGATGTCGATCCCTTGGTAAGTGCACTCTTGCGGCAACCATTCTTTCCAAGGAGACTCTCCAGCACCAACATCTAAGATTGCACCTTTCAACCGCGCCATCTCCGGGCGCAAATGCTGCACTATCGACCTAAGTTGCAAATCTACCCAACAGCGCAGTTTGAAGAGCAAGGGGCCGTCCGATGGGGGTTTCACTGGTATAGGTTGAAACTTTTCTGCAGACATAATTTGATTCGATTGAAGTCTAGGAAATAGCCTAAAACATCCATCACTGGCGAGTATTGAAGACAAATCTCGACATCAGGAAATAGGACCCCAAAGCCATCGGGATGGTGAGGATGACCTGAATCCAAATCGCGCTGTCCATCCATCGAGAGAGCAAAGTGACCAAACCAAGATTTACAGCATAGACAAGCAGATAGGCAGCGGCAAATCTAAAAAAACGGATGGGAGTGAGATCACGAAATACATAGCCACCCGTTGTCACAAAATTGAATCCCAGTCCAGCAAGGATTCCCGCCAACAGCGCCTGCCAGACTGCCAAACCCGATGCAATGGCAATGCTGTAAATCAAAAGGCCAAAGAGGGTATTAACCGCTCCTGCAATCAGGAACCGCACAAAAGGCTTAGTTGGAGACTTCAATTGCATTCAGCGGGTTTGAACCCCACAGTGATTGCGTTGCCTACATTAAGACCCAACTTCCAACGTTCCCAATGCAACCGTCGGATGATACGCGCCACAAGTGACTTGGCTCGCAGTGGCAAAGGCGTCAGTCGCAACCAGTAGCTCACCGTGTAGGTATTGACAAATGTCTTCGTTACGACCGATTCGAATCCTGCGACTCCAAAAAGGTAGTACATGCTTTTGTCAGAAAAAAGCTGCATGTGTTCAATGTCGATGATGGGAGAGCGCCTACCTAGCAGTCTGTTAACAATGCTTCTGTAGTTATGTGTAACAGTGATGAAAGCGCCTCCTGGACGCAGCAACCGAAATGCAGCATCTGCAAGTAACTTTGGGTCACGCACATGCTCCAAGGTCATAAAGCAACAAATCAAGTCGAACGATTGAGATTCGAAATCACGCTCGTCAAACTTGCCCTCGAGTATCCAGGCTCTGCGATATGGCGCCGCCGCCGCAATAGCCGCTTTGGATGGCTCTACACCAATGACTTCATGAAAACCTGCGTTCTGCAGCAGCTCCAAAAAAATTCCAGTGCCAGCGCCAATTTCCAACGCGCGCTGCTTGTTCCCAATATTTTGGAGGAACGCGTACATGGCTTGCATGTAAGCAGATGCGGCGTCGTTGGCCTCATCCGCGCTGTCGTAAGCAGCGACATGGTAGGCATTCAAGAGTTCATCCTCGGCAGGTGGTTGGCTGACATACACAAGGTCGCACTCCGGACATTGCACAAGCCGGTGGGTCATGAACTCCGGCGTCTTGCGGGATGCAAAGCTGTAGCTTGACAGCTTTTCGGGATCAATGTTGTCTTCAAGATAGAGACGCGCTAGGTGATGGTCCGTCTGGCACACCGGGCAAGCTCGTTGGTTTGCATTGCAGGCTGCAGACATCACGTTGCCTTTTCATCCGGCAACAGTTCAGTGATCAGGCCATGCCGAATCAGCGCAGTCCTAATCAGGCGAGGCCGTCCTTTGACCTCCGCCATGATCTTCGCAACATATTCACCAACAAGCCCAATGGCAAAGATATTAAAGGAACCAAACATCAACGTAACAATGAGTAGAGTGGTAATGCCTCTAGGGGCGATCTCAGGCATCAACACTCGCAGAGTTGCGACGACTATTGCTACCACCGTGGACAAGCAGAGCAATATCACCCCAGTCGTCGTGAGCATGGTGAGTGGGGTATTGCTAAAAGAAAAGATTCCTTTTTTTGCCCAGTCCAAATTTTTCATCAGGTTGTTTGTGGACGTACCAAACATGCGTTCCGGTCGCACATAGTCCACACCCGTTTGTTTGAAGCCCACGTATGCACGCAATCCCCTTACAAAGAGATCGCGTTCGGGGCATTTCAAAACCCAACCGATCACCCGTCGGTCCATCAAGGAAAAATCACCCGCATCTAATGGAATGGGAATGTAACTAAAGTAGGCGAAGAGACGATAGTAAAGTTTGTACAACTGCCCCCAGTGCCAGGGCATTTCACGCTTGATGCGACGACCGTAAACGACGTCAAACCCTGCAACCCATTGGCCATGGAACGCCTCAATGAGTTCTGGTGGGTCTTGCAAATCACCGTCAAGCAGCACTACGCCATCTTTTGTCGATATCTCCATCCCGCTACGAAAGGCCATTTGCGAACCGAAATTACGAGAATGCGAGATACCAATGACGTGCGGATCCTGCGCACTGATATCACGTATCACTTCTGCACTGTCATCTGGGCTGCAGTCGTTGACAAAGATGATTTCGTAGTCGACTCCTATGCGCTTGAAGGTTTCCGTCAGACGCTTGTACATCACTGGAATTGCCTGCCCATCCTTGTAGCAGGCAATAATTGCCGACACGCTGCGCTTTCGATCAGGATTGCACTGCTTGGTGTTGCCCGAAAACTCATCATCACTCAGGGAGGCAACCCAGTCCGCTGCCAATTTCAGGCCTCGTTCCAAAGTGGTGGTGGGAATCCAATTCAACTCACGCATAGCCTTTTGAGGATTGGCGTACCAATCGGCCATGTCCCACTCTCGGCCAGTCATGCTGCCAAACTGCGGCGCATCCACTATTTCAAAGAGACGCTTGGTAATTTCTGCCAGTTCACCGATTGTCGTTTTCTGCCCGGTTCCGATATTGAGGCTCTCACCGTACAAACCAGGATGCATTTTGGCTGCAGCCAAAATGAATGCTGCACACGCATCATCTACGTACACGAAGTCGCGAGAAGTGCGAGCATCAACAAGTGGAGGCAGCTTTCCCTTAGCCGCCTGACGAACCAAAACGGGAATCAAACGGCTGGTATCCTCCAGCGGACCGTAGACCGAATACAGCCGCAAGTTGAGACACGGAAAGGAATGGGTCTTGCCCATGTATCTGAGGTAGTTTGATACTGCTAGCTTTGAAACAGCATAATGGCTATTTGGATCGCAAACGCTCGTTTCGTCAGGCGCAGTACAGTTAGTGCCATACTCAGACGAACTGCCCGCATGGACATAAGCCGCAAACGGGCGCTTTGCAAGCAAACCCACCAAGTTCGAGACAGCCAGAAAATTCGTCTGGTAGATAAGCCGATCATCTTTTTCAAATGAATAGGCTCCGTACGCCACACAGTCGAAGACAGTTTGCGGGTTGATTTTCGCCACCATATTGGTGACTGCCGCGTGGTCATTGAAGTCCACTGCAATCACATGCTCATTTTTGACATCCAGCAACCGCCAGTTCCTTTCACGCTGAACCACGGCGAAAACATCACTGCGTACGGCGGCCAGCTGCTTGAACAGGTTAGCCCCAACAAAGCCGGAAGCACCTGTGACGAGAATTGGCCCGCGCAGCGCGCGAATGTACTGCGCGATCTCAAGCATCTAGGCGACCCTCCAACGCCAAGAGCATGCTTTGCGGATCTAGCCGTGACTGTAAACGCAGGTATGACTGCGAGCCATAGCGGTCATAGTGGTGAGCCCTGGCATACAGATGAAGTAGGCGTGGAATGACTGCACCGAGCCCCGCCAAGTGAAGCACCAACTCAGCGGCAACGCCACCGCGCCGCACGTGCTCTTCAGCAACGCAAAGCAATGAAGAGTTCTCAATCTGGCACATCAATGCCTCAGGGATTGGATTCCGCTCAATTGGAAGTTCAGCAACTGCCCAAAGGTTGGGGCGTGTTGAAGTTGGCATTCTGACGAAGGCATCAACATAGGTGCCAGCCAGGGGCCCGACAGCAATGACCACCGGCCCAGAACCAACACACAATTGGCGCCAGGGTTCATAAGCGGGAACAGCGTACCCCGGGGGGGGGGCCCCCCTTCCCAGTCGAACATATGTTGCGCTGGAGGAGTCGCCAGCACGGGAAATGACAACATCCACATCCTCATCAAATACGGGCGCAAAAACAGTCATATTGGGCAAGGTAAGCAGTACACCGTAGTCTTCGATCGCGTGATGGGTGGGTCCCATCACACCATATCCATACCCTCCCCCATTTCCTATGATGTTGACCGGAAGTTTGTGAAAGCAAATATCATTTCTGATCTGTTCAAACGGGCGGGCGTAGCAAAATGGTGCGATGCTGTAGACCCAGACTTCCAAGTCCTGTTTGGCCATAGCGGCAGCGACAGACAACATATTCTGCTCTGCAACGCCCGCGTTGATAAATCGATCGCCCATGACTCCTCGCAACGGCTCCAAAGCCATAAAACCCAAGTCACCCGTGAGGAAAGTCACATTTGGCTTGGCGGACCGTTTCTGCAAAGCTTCGCATAATTGATTCCTCATAGAGCCCCAATCTCTCGCATCGCTATTTGAAACTGCTCGGGATTTAGCGGCAAATAGTGCCAAGCCATTTGATTTTCCATAAAACTGACCCCATGCCCTTTCGTGGTCTCCAAAACGATGATCTGTGGCCGATTGGATCGGTGGATGAGTGCGTTGCGAACAGCATCCAGATCGTGCCCATCTACAACCTGAACTTCAATATCAAATCCTTGAAGCTTGCCCCATAGGGGATACATGGATGCGACCTCCTGTGTACAACCAAAACCCTGCAGACTGTTGTGATCAACTAGGATGGTCAAATTTTCCAGTCGTTGGTGGCAAATGAGAATGAGTGCTTCCCAAGTCGAGCCTTCTTGCCATTCGCCATCCGACATGAAGCAATATATCCGTCCATCTTGACGCTTCAACCGTAACGCTAGAGCGGTACCGGCCGACAAAGATAGACCGTGTCCCAGACTTCCAGTGGCAAACGAAATACCGGCAATACCGTGCGCTGGCGGATGCCCGGCAAGTAAGGTGTTGTCTTGATGAAACGTCGCCAAATCATCCTGTTCCAGTTCACCTTTGCTCCATAGAGCAATATAAAGAGCGCCCGCCGAATGCCCCTTGGAAAGAACAAAATGGTCCCTTTCGCCCAGAAATTCATGGAACACCACTAGCATTGCATCCAACGCTGAAAGGTTTCCTCCAATATGCCCGACACCACTCTCGAAGTGCATCTGCAGCAGGCGCTTACGCGCGGCGGTCACTGTTTCTGCGCTGAGCCTTTGCCGAAGATTACGTTTCATTGAGTTTTCCACAGTCTTGCCTCAAATGGTTGCACAGTCAGACCCTCTCCATAACCTGATCTTACTCGTCAGCAAACATCTTCGGATGCATTGACGGTGGTCATACGTCAAGCAGTGTTATTGACTGATCTTCGAAGTGAATCTCTATGAAATCTGACTTATTCAAATCTTGGTGCATTCTGCTGGTCTTGCAAGCACTTGTCTCACTGCTTGTTTTTTCTGAATTTTTGTCGGGGAATTTTTACTTTGCCTACCTTGATATAGGAAGCGACAGCTATTTTCAAGTGGTCCCCTACGCCATGTACTTGGCTCGCACCGTGGCCCAACAAAGTTTTGATGGATGGTCATTTCACATTGGGCTTGGTGGACCAACGTCCGCAATGTTCGGGGATATGACCAGTATGCTGGTTCAGTCGGTTAGCGCCAATCGAATACTTCCTAGCCGTATTTGGTTCTACATATTGAAAATAATACTCGGCGGTTCATTCTTCTTGCTTTTTATCCGTTGCTACGTTACGCATTGGGAGAGTGCCGTCATTTGTGCTCTGTCATATTCTTTCTGTGGCTACATGGTCATTGATGGCCAGTGGGATATACAAGCCACCGCATTCGTTTTCTATCCATTTATTCTTTGGGCACTGATTAAACATCTGCAAACCGGTAACTTGGTTTTACTTCCTGTCTCCATAGGTTTGGCACTATGGTTTGGTACATTCTTTGTGTCTTTGGGGGTTTTCCTGATCTTTACGTGCATCATCTTTGTGGGCTGTAGCGATACGCCTCGAGTTGCAGCCAAACAGTGGATCTTGCGAGTATTCCCGCTTGTGGCTATTGGTTTTTTGCTTGCAGCCCCCTATCTACTGCCAGTCATCTTTCAACTCATCGATAGCTCTCGCGTCAGCGGCTCAGAGTCTCACATTCATCGCATACTAAGTCAATGTCTCAGTGTGAATGACACTTCATTGATACTCGCGGAGATAGGAGGCCTATTTCATAAGGACATTTTTGGGATTGGTAGCGCCTATAAGGGTTACTTTAACTACTTGGAAGGACCAGGCTTCTTTGTTGGGGTACTGCTTATGCTTCTGATTCCACAGGCTTGGCAAGGCGCGCGCTTGGATAGAAAGCTTGTCACCGTCTCAGCAATTGGAATCACCGGATACATACTCTTCCCGGTGTTTCGTTTTGCCGCTATGGGGTTTGCGGCACCGTACTTCAGGATCTCCACGCTGTGGGTGTCGATTGCGCTTTTGACATTGGCTGCTAGAGCACTAGATCTAGTTATCTGTCGAGGAATAAAGGTTAAGCCTCTTGCATTTGGAGTCGCCGCCTATGGGGCCTTGCTGTCCGTTGTCCTTTTGGGGCAGTTGGGTGATCGGGTTTGGATGCCACACGTTGCAATGGTTTGTGGGCTTGCACTCGTTTCAGCGATTGTTCTAGTGCTGGTACAAAAGAATCTATTGACTCAGAACAAAGTTCCGCTGGTACTGATGTCCATTGTGGCAATCGAAATCATAGTGATCGCGCGACCGTCTTACATTGAAGGACGCACCATGGTGCCGCCCGAGTTACGGGCTTACGATGACGGAACGCCAGCTGCACTTCGAGCGATTCGAGGAATGGATAGTGGCATATTTCGCGTCGAGAAGACCTTCAATTCTGTGTCTCTTGCGGACTCGCTTGCACAAGATTACATGGGTATCAAGTCATACTCATTGCACAGTCGCGGGTTGGTAGATTTCTTTATCGGCACTGGACTGATTGCTCCAACATCAGATGTACTGAACTTTACGAACTGGTTACCCAACGCAGGAACTCGCTATATGCTGAACTCGCTATTGGGAGTGAAATATATGATTTCAAGATCTAGTTTAAATTGGCCTGGTTTTCAGTTGGTTCGAAATGTCGACGGATTGCAAATATATCGAAATGATTTTGCATTACCTATTGGTGTAGTTCAAATAAACCAGATAACTAGAGCGGAATTGTCCAAACTCGCAGTCTTTTCACCTGCGAATGCCAATACATACCGCGATGCAGTCATGATCAACTCCGTAGTCGTAGATGAGATTATTGCTGGCCATGGCCTTCCATTTGACCTAGACGAGTTGTTGCGTTCTACGAACTTGTCCCTGAGAGACAACTACATCACTCCTGCGCAACGCCTGCAAAGCACCGGCCTACGAATAGATCAATTCTCCGACATTCACATCAGAGGAAGCGTCTCTCCAAACCAATCAGGTGTTCTTGTTTTTTCTATTCCGTTTGACAGAGGCTGGGCATTGAAAATTGATGGCGTTAATACCCAAACAATCCGGGCGAACTTCGGGATGTTGGCTGCTCCGATTGTTTCGGGACAACATTCCGTCGAACTCGACTATCAAACGCCAGGAAGATTCGTAGGCTGGCTTTTGGGAGCGCTTGGCGCTGCGTTACTTGTGCTCGCTTATGCAATTCAATCCCGATTGCTCCAGAGTTGATCGTCAATTCAAATATGCATCCAAGCTATGACAAAATTTACAAAGTGCACTACTTGATGCACACCTGCCGCACCATCTTCAAGTCCGTCAGTCCCATCATGATCTTCTCCATGCCATCCATCTTCAAGGTGCGCATGCCCCCCTCCACGGCAGAGGCAAACAGCTCCGCCACACGCGCCCGCTCCTGAATGAGTTTCTTGACTCCGTCATCAGCAACCAAGAGCTCGTGCAAGCCAACTCGCCCTTTGTAGCCGGTCTTGTTGCATTTGTCGCAACCGACCGCCTTATAGAGCTTGATGTGCCCATCCTCACCATAGGTCTTGAGCCATCCATCAATCAGCTTCTTTCTCTCACCTTCAGGGTCAGCGATCCAAGCCTTTGAATGACGCAGTTCTTCAGCGTACTCCGTCACAAAGAGTCTGAACTCATCTGGATCGGGCACATACGCCGCCTTGCAGTCGCACAACTTCTTTGCCAAACGCTGCGCCAAGATGCCCAACAGAGCATCGGCAAAATTGAATGGGTCCATGCCCATATCCATCAAACGTGTAATGGACTCTGGTGCCGAGTTGGTGTGCAAGGTTGAGAAAACCAGGTGGCCAGTCAACGAGGCCTCAACCCCCATCGACACAGTCTCCTTGTCGCGTGATTCGCCCACCATGATGATGTCAGGATCGGCGCGCAAGAACGCCCGCATGATGAGCGCAAAGTCAATGCCTGCTTTCTTGTTGATCTGAACCTGACGCAGTCCTTTTTGGGTGATTTCAACCGGATCTTCCGCGGTCCAGATCTTGGTATCCGGAGTGTTGAGGAATTTCAGGATGGAGTGCAGCGTTGTCGTCTTGCCGGAACCAGTCGGACCGCACACGTAAAACAAGCCGTAAGGTTTGCTGACAGTTGCTTCCAAGCGCGCCTTGTTGTGCGGGGTAAGGCCCAGCTTTTCCAACGGAATGGGCTCGCCAGCGGCCAGGATGCGCATGACCACATCTTCGACGCCACCCGCTGAAGGAATCGTGGCCACACGCAGTTCAATGTCCAGCGGTCCGTATTTCTTGAATTTGATCTTGCCATCCTGAGGCTTGCGGCGCTCCGAGATGTCCAAGTCGCACATGATTTTGAGACGTGTAACCATGGCCTGTCGGAAATGCGCAGGGACTTCCACATACGGCACCAGACTGCCGTCGATACGAAACCGGATGCCCGTTTTGAACTTGCCTGGCATAGGTTCGATATGGATGTCAGAGGCCTTCTGGTTGTAGGCATCAATGATCACCTTGTTGACGAACTTGACCAATTCGTTGTCTGCCGCCGCAGACTCCAGGGACTCGTCATTAGTACCATCGTCAATCGGCCCCCCGTCCATGCCAGCAAGCAACTCATCTACCGTGGTCCCGTCCGCACTCGCACCAAATAACTGGGCCAGCGTTTCCTGAAACTCCGTTTGCGTGGTGACGCGATAGGAAAACTTGGCAATGCGGGGATAGACCTGCGGCACTACGCGGGAGCCGCGCACCGCCTCTGGATCCATGCACATGATGACCAGCCCCTCTGGTGCCTCCTCCAGTGGAATCCAGCCCTGCTCCTCAATAAACTCCCTCTTGAGAGCACCATGAAGCATCTCTGAGCGAATGCGCCCAGGATTGAACGCTTCATAAGGCACACCGAAGAACTTGGCCAGCGAAGGACCAATCTGCACAGGCTTGATCTTGTACTGCGCCATCAGGAGATGCTCTACCGACTTGCCCTCGGCACGCGCGTCCTGAATACACTGGCTTAACTCGTCATCAGTCAGAAGTCCATCTGCAACCAGCCCATCGTATTTGGTTGCCTTCTTGCGCGGTGCGGCATTCGCACCGTTGGCACGCTGACGAATAGCCGTGGCCAACGTCTTGCACAGTTCGGCAACCCCATCGACCTCCAAGTCGCCAAATGGTTCATCGCTCTTGTTATTGATGACCTGCAGCACACCATGCAGCGTATTGCCCTCCAAAATGGGGGCAACCAGCATTTGCTTGGTGCGATACCCGGAGCGTTTATCCACGACTTTCAGGAAGGTCAGTGCAGGGTGAATCTGCTTGAGCGCCTCATCGTCATATACGTCTGGCAGGTTCAACAACTTTCGACTGAACGCCACATAGCCAGCAATGCTTTGCGGCGATATCGGCAGCTTCAGGTCACTGCTGCTGTTGAGCCCCGTCTTGATCTTGGAAACAATGGCCGTCTGGTCTTCATTGACTGCATAGAGGGTTAAGCGATCCGCATTGAGAAGCTTGCAAATGTCCTGACTCGCCTCAAGCATGATCTGCTCCAGGTTTTCGGTGTCGTGGATACGTGCAGTAACGTGGTGCAACTGGCGATAGAAAAGCGCCTCAAAGGTCATTCCCCTCTTCTGGGATGGGAGCTTTTGCGATTCGAAAAAAGCCTGTTCTGTTGCTTTTTCCGACGAACCTGTCGGCAAAACGGCATTCATATTTCAAACTCCTGTCCCGCGCGCATCCTGCGTATGTCGTGCGTTACGTTGGGACCAAAGGGCTGGGTTTGGTCAAACCGCTGTATCTCCGCCATGATGAGTTCCGTCTCGGCGGGCTTGGTATGGGTAATATAGATGGGGTAATTCTTTCCCTTGGCAATACAGTCCAGTTCATTTGCCAGCACCGTTGGCGAGAGATGCAGACTGCGCCGTGCCAAGTCCTTTTCCCGGTTGCTGAACGCAGTTTCTATGACGAGCATGGCAACATTCAACTGATTGACCCGGTCCCAGAATGCCTGATTGCGCTCGGTATCCCCGGTGAACACCCAGCAGCCATGCCCAGATGTAATGGCAAAACCGGCCGCAGGAACCGTATGCACTGCCGGCAACACCTCAATATATTTGTCTGATAACTGGAATGTCTGGCCAACCCGGATTTCATGGAAGCTGATGAACGGCGCTTGGGGTGTTGGGATGCGGGAAAAGTCCGGCCAGATGACGTTGTTGAAGATGTGCGTCTGCAAAGCCTGAATAGTTCCTGCCAATGCATAGATCTTCAATGGCACCTTACGCTGAGCGGCAATAGCATCCACCATCAAGGGTAGGGCGGCGACATGGTCGAGATGCGAATGACTGAGCAAAACATGGTCTACCTTGCACATCTCCTCCAAAGTCAGGTCCCCTACCCCGGTACCCGCATCGACCAAAATCTCGCCGTCGATCAGAAACGATGTAGTCCTGCAATCCTTGGCAATGGCACCCGAGCATCCCAGTACGCGTACTTTCACAGCAAGAGCCTCATTTGGTTACGAAATTGGTTGCACCGTCCCATTCAGGATCAAATGGCAGTAGACGCATGGAGGCTACCCGTTCCGCATAGAGCTGGTAAAGGAATTTGTTGGCATTCATCCGCATTAAATTGATCAGCAGCACATCCGCCTGATCCCAGTTTTGCGCCCGGTACGCCCTTACAAATGACAACCACGTCTTGAGCTCGGTGCTGGATGCCTCACTCAATTGCCCGGCTGGTGCCATTGGCCAGAATATTGCTACAGCCTGCTCCTTGCCCTTCACCCGAACCCTATCCAACTCTTGCCACGCATATTCAGGGGCCATTTTGCGCGTGGTTTCACTCACCACAATGTCCACACCATATACCTTGGACAAGCCTTCCAGTCGTGAACCCAGGTTAACGGCGTCGCCAATCACTGTGTAAGCTCGGCGAATGTTGGAGCCCATATCGCCCACGCACATGGTTCCCGTATTGAGCCCAATACCAATACCGATATCCGGCAAACCCCGCGCCCGGTGATCCAGGTTGATATCCCGCACCGCATTGGCCATCTCCATGGCGGATTTCACCGCGAGATGGGCATGATCGGGTGTCTCGACCGGTGCGCCCCAAAACGCCATCACGCAATCACCCATGTATTTGTCGATCGTGCCGCGATTGCCACGAATCACACTTGTCAAACTGCTAAAGACGCCCGTCAGCAACTCTTGCAGCTTGGTAGGCTCCATGTGCTCCGACATTTTCGTGAAGCCGCGCATATCGCAGAACATGACCGTCAGCTCCCGGCTGGTCGCTTTCATGTTGTAGCTGTCTGGGTCCTTGACCATCTCATCTACCAGCTCTGGCGGTACATAGGTGCCAAACAAGTTCGCCAGCTCCCGCTTAGAACGTGTTTCAACGAAATAGCCATAGCTCATGTTCAATGCAAAGGCCGTCACCGTCATGACGCCAGCGGCTGCCAGCGGCATAACCAGACCATACGATATGTACAGCCACATATTCAGGCCCGTCACGAACACCAACACACCAAGACTCAAAACAACGGCCCGTGGCGCTGACAGCAGGGGCAGACCGATTGCCAATACCAAACCCGCAAGTAACAGAATGAATACATCGTAGCCCAACGCATAGTCAGGTCTAAGAGTGACTTTGGCGTCCAGCCAGCCGGAGATCAAACTCGCATGGGACTCTACGCCAGGATAGACCTCTCCAACCGGAGTTACCCGCAGATCCAACAAGCCAGGTGCCGTGGTGCCCACCAGCACAATCTTGTCTTTCAAACTCCCTGGGGGCAAACGCCCCGACAACACATCTGAGGCCGAAACATAGCGGAATGAACCTCCCTTGGCGCCACCCGGCCCTCGGTAGGGCACCAAGGTTGCAACATGCTTGTCCACTGGAATGGCTAGCGCAGATTTGCCTTCCGTCAAGAGAATCCGATCCAAGCCTTGGTAGTTGCGCGACAACCACTTTTCATCGGAGAATCCCATGGCGACCCGCGGTGCACCTACAAGATAACGGAACATGGCCAGCGCAAGCGACTCGTAGTATTTCCCCTTGTACTCTGCCAACAACGGTAGTGAACGAACGACCCCGTCACCGTCAGCAATCGGGTTAAAGTGCCCCGCCACCGGGGCAGCGTTCGCAAGAACACCGATATTGGCACCGTAGCCAGTCCAGGAGTATGCGGAAACAAGACGTCCCTTCAAATCGTCTTTCGTGACTACCGGCGCCGGCAAGTTGCCGGCGGTACGCCCCTCACCATCGTTGGAGAAGTAATACCCCAAAACGACAGGCCGCTTCTCCAACGCCTTGGCAAAGACTGCGTCGTAATCTAGTTCAGGCTGGAGTTGTCGAACCCGCTCAGCAAATCCCGCTTGGTCCTTGAATTCTTTGCGCGCAAGTTCCACTAGACGGCTGAGCCCCGAACTATCGTCAGGTTCAGCAAAAACAATGTCAAAACCGAGTAGTGCTATCTTCTGCTGGTCAAACAGGACATCCGTCAACTGCGCCAGCTTATTGCGTCCCCATGGAAAGCGGCCCACCTCGGCCAGACTCTTTTCGTCGATGTCAACAATGACAATGCGCTCGTCAAGCGTGCCTGGCATGGTTGCCCGCAAACGCGCATCGTAGACAATGTCATCAAGCCGCTGCAGAACGCCAATGGGCGCAAGGCCAATGGCGTGAAGCAGCGCAAAAACCAGCGGAATCAGCGTGACTGCGATCCGTTGCCAGTGCTTCGCTATTGTTTTCATGCTGCATCACCTTGAAAACTGGCACGCAACGGGCACCACCGAAAGACCACAGACCGTCAGGTCTGCACAAACTGCATCTGTGTTCCGGCCAGCTCGATCAGATCCCCATTTTTCAACGCAACAGGTTCGGCCTTGATAGGTGTTCCGTTCAACGTAGGATTCCCGGCGCCCTCCACATGGTGCACCACAAACCCATGCTGGCGTCGAGTGATGGCGGCCACCGCAACGCCAGGTTTGCCGATGGTAGTCACGACTTTGGTCAATGGAACCTCACGACCGGAAGCAGCGCCCGACAGCACCTTGATGGACGCATGAAATGCGCCCAAACCTACGGAGTCACCAGGGGTGCCTGGAGACACAGCCCGCGGCGCCGGTTGTGGGGCAACTGCGGGCCTGGCTTTGACCACCATGGTCTTGTCAAAATTGTCCGCCTCACCATCCCCGACAAACTTGATTTTGTATTTGCCGATTTCAACACTGTCACCATTCTGCAACTGCTGCTTCTTGATGGCTTTTCCGTTCAGGTAGGTGCCGTTCGTACTGTTCAGGTCTTCCAGGAACACTTCACCACCGGTCATCTGCAACACCGCGTGCTCACCGCTGACGGCCAGGTTGTCAATCACAATGTCGTTGTACGGTCTGCGCCCCAAGGTAGTTTTGTCCTTGGTCAGTTGTACTTCTTTGATCACGACCTCATCGATCGAAACGATCATTTTCGGCATGATCGACTCCTTTTCCTGTAATGTGTTTCTGGAAAACGTTTGTGCATCTTACTTCCCTAGCCATCGCGCGATTAGACCGCGCTTTTCCGTCGCCTCAAGTACTTCGACCATCAGCACGGAAATATTGTCCCGCCCGCCATTTTCGTTGGCAGAGTCAATCAAACGGGTGGCTTTTTGTTCCAACGGGATATCGTCCGCAATAATTTTAGCGATAGCAACATCGTCAATCATGTCGGAGAGTCCGTCTGAACACATCAGATAGATGTCGCCAACCTGAACTACGTATTCGTTGACATCCATCAGAACCGACTCATCGACACCCAAAGCCCGCGTTACCAGATTCTTGATCGACGAGGTAGCTGCCTGTTCGGGGGTAATCAGCCCCGCATCCATCTGCTCCTGCAGCAAGGAATGGTCCTTGGTGATCTGTTCGAGTGTCCCCGCACGCATCCGGTAGCACCGCGAATCACCGATATGTCCCAACACCAACCGGTCGTCTCGAAACACACCCACTACGAGTGTCGTCCCCATGCCGGCGTAATGCGCATTGGAATTGGCGGAATTGAAGATGGAACGGTTCGCGTTGTCGACGCAAATCTCCATGGCTCGGCGCACTTCCTTGGCTTTGGCTCCATCGCCTGCCTCAATCAACCAGCGACTGAGCTCGGACTTAATGAAGGCAGTCGCCATCCCACTGGCAATTTCGCCGGCGTTGTATCCGCCCATTCCGTCGGCCAAGACGGCGGTCAAGGTGGCCTCATCGAACGCAACCGAGTCCTCGTTGTTGTCTCGCGCCCTTCCCGGGTCGGACTTTGCACAAAATTGGTAATTCATGTTGCTCTTATCTCTCTGGGTCCAATCCACTGGCCGACCCAGCGTCTCCTGACACGATCACCTTCTGGATGACAGTTTTTTCAAAAGTGGCAGCCGTTGCAGGAATCGTCTCTGCAAAATCGACCTTTTTCGGTAGATCGGCGGCATGGGCCGGCACCGTCGCTGAAAATGCCACGGTCTTTTCACTGTGCACCCGATTCTCGGGTGCCGATGGTGGCACCTGTGCCAACCCCGCAGTCGCCCCTGTCAGCTGCCCAGCCGCATTGCGCAAATCCGCGGCAAATTGATCACCCGTCTGGTAACGGGTTTCCGGTCGTTTGCTCAATGATAGGGCCACCACATCCGCCAGCGCCTGCGGGAGTTCTGGGCGGATGATGCGAATGTCCGGGGCCTCTTCATTGGCAATTTTGTACATCAGCTCTGACATCGAGTCGCCACGGAATGGCAATACGCCCGCCAGCATCTGAAACAGCATCACACCCAAAGAGTACAAGTCCGAGCGCCCATCCACCTTCTTGCCCGCCAATTGCTCGGGAGACATGAAGCTCGGAGTCCCCAGAACCAGTCCGGTCTTGGTCTTGCTCGAATCCGTGATCCGCGCGATGCCGAAGTCGGTCACCTTGACGGTATCGCTTTCGGACTCGTACATGATATTGGCGGGTTTGATATCCCGGTGGACAACGTGCTGCTTGTGCGCATAGGCCAATGCCTCGGCAACACGCGCCACAATGCTCAACACCACCGGCACTGGCAACAATTGACCACTCTTGCAATGATCCGCCAGGTCCTTGCCCTTGAGGAATTCCATGGCAATATAGGCCAGATCGTGCTCTTCTCCGGCATCAAAGATGGTCACAATGTTCTGGTGTTGCAGGCGCCCGGCCGTTTCGGCTTCACGGAAGAATCGTTCGCGGGCATCCACCAGTTCATCGCCAGCGAACTCCTGGCTCAATGCCATGGTCTTGATGGCCACCACACGCCCGATTTTGGGATCCTTGCCAAGGTACACGACGCCCATGGCACCCTTGCCCAGTTCCTTCTCAACTTGGTAGCGCCCCAGCATGGGTTTTTCCACGGCACCGTCTTCCAACAGCATGGTTCCACCCGGGTGCCCTCCTCCGCCACCCAACATCACGGTTTCCGACAAATTTTTGGCTCGGCTGAGCTTGGCCTGAATATCCTTGTAGCCCTTATCGAAGGCCGCCATGTGGGTATAGACCGCTTCTGCCTTGTTGAACTGACGCTTGCGTTCAAAGTCCATGGCCAGGTTGTACAGATTGCCCATCACGGCGTCGTTCATGGGGACCCGACGGAACCGGTCAAAAGCCATGTCCAACTGCCCTTGGCCTTGTAAGGCCAGCCCCATCATCCGGTTGGTTTCAGCCGACTCTTCGTCCGCCTGCGCCTTGCCTGCCTCGGTCATCAGGAAGCGCTTGGTTGTCAGCGCCAGATGTCCCAGCACCAGAAGGGCCGCTGGAAACACCAAGGGCAACCAGGTTGCAGCGGCAGACAACATGCCAAATTCCGTCGCCAATAACCCGACAAACAAAAACAGGGTTGCAATCGCTGCCATCCCTGCAGAAAGGCGCGGCAAAGCGGCAACGATATAGGCCACTACCAGCAGAAACACGCCCAAACTGGCCCAGACACCCCAAGTAGGCTCAACGATGAAATGCTCACTCAGAATGCTGGAAGTGATGTGGGCAATGGTTTCCGCTGGTGACAAGGCCGCATTGCCGGGAACGGGGAACTGCACGCCAACCCCGGCTGCCGTCGCCCCGATGATGACAATCTTGTCGGTGTACTTGGATGTGGGAATCTTGCCGGTCAGCACATCATAAAACGAGTCCACTGCGAAAGCCGGGCGGCCATCCTTGCCCTTGTAGAACTGCGGCCGCATCAGTGCTGATCCATCGGTCTTCACGCGCAACTTGCCGATCTGTACGGAGTCCCCCACATTCAGGCGAACATCGGAAATCGACAGATTCAGGCTTTTGACCGCTGTGAGCAATGCCATGGACGGAACAGCCTTGCCATAGTAATTCACCAACAGGGGTTCCTGCCGCACGGCGCCGTCCACGTCCGGAAATGGATTCAAATGTCCGATACCGGCAACCGCCTCCCCCATCACGGCAATGGGCTGTTGGCCGCGCGTGGCGGGGATGGAAAATCCGCTGGGATCGTCCAGCGTACTGCTCAATGCAAATGGGGGCAGGGGACTGTCCGGCTTTCCCTGCTGGTCCCCCCGCACGTAAAAGGAAGGTAACAAGACATTGCCCGCCCGCTTGATGCTGTCCGCCAGCACCGCATCGGTATCCAGGGCCACTTCCGCCTCGGCAATCAACTGATTCAATTGTTCATTGGTTGCATTCGGGTCCGACGACGTACCCAGTGCCGACTTCATTTTGCGGATGAACACCAGACCCGGATCGACTTGTGGCTCGAAGAAGAACGCTGTATGGGCAATGGTCTTGGTCTTGGCGGCGGCCAACTGATCGATCAGCTTGGCGTGAATGTCGCGCGGCCAGGGCCAGCGGCCCAGGTTTGCAATGCTTTGGTCGTCAATGGCGATGACGGCGATGCGATCCGAGGGTTGTCGGGAGGTGCTGGTGCTGGCAAAGTCGTAAAAGCGGCGTTCCAGCGTGCTGATGAAGTCGGTCGTCAAGTGGAGCACGATAGCCGCAACGACGATCGCCACGCCAGCGAACCAATCGGCCTTCCAGAAGGCACCCGATTTCGATGAGAAAGATTTCGCCACGTGCCAGCCCTACCCCTATATGCAGCCGCTCTCACTCAGCAGCGCTCACCACCATGACTCCCGGTCAAGAAACCGAGGAAGGAAGTGACGTTAGCACATGACGTAGCTGCCGACAAGGCACTTGTTCACACGCGTGGGTTTTTCACCAAATCATGCAGAACAGGCATCAGGCGGGCTGTGGGGCGCGTCGCTTCAACAGCATGCCCACCAGGAACACCGCCAAGGCACCCGCGACGCCCAGGCCGTAATTCCATGCGGCGGTCTGCGGCAACCATTCGCGCACGGCCGGATCGCTGTGCGCCATGGTGCCGGCTATCCATCCCAGCAACATGCCGCCTACCGTGATGATCAACGGGAAACGATCCATGAGTTTGAGTACCAGCTGACTCCCCCAGATGATGATCGGAATGCTGACCAGCAGACCGAAAATCACCAGTGGCAGCTGGTGCGATCCACCAGCGCCCGTTGCGGCACCGGCAATCGCAATCACATTGTCGATACTCATGACCAGGTCGGCCACGATGACCGTCTTGACTGCCGCCCACAGCTTGTCGCTACCCTGGATATTGGAATGTCCGTCTTCGTCCTGTGGCGCCAGCAGCTTCACGCCAATCCACAGCAGCAGCGCTGCACCCACCAGCTTCAGGTATGGAACCTGGAGAAGCGTCAGTGCAAACGCTATCAGTATGACCCGCAGCACGATTGCGCCTGCCGTTCCCCACAGTATCCCTTTAAGCCGCAGATGAGCCGGGAGTTGGCGACACGCCAGGGCGATCACCACGGCATTGTCGCCCCCCAACAGGATATCGATCATGATGATCTGGCCAACGGCTAGCCAGAAATGGGCGGTCAGAAATTCTTCCATGGGGTCCCTTGAGCATTGGCGCCGGCGACCGGTTGGGCCGCAGAAAAACAAAAACCGGACTCCCTTTCGGAAATCCGGCGTGCATTATGGCTGCTTGAACGGCCAACGCATGAGACGCTGACCGGCTCACACCATGCTAGAGCAAGGCTTTGAGCAATTTAGCCATTTCAGACGGATTGCGTGTGACGGTAAAGCCACACTCTTCCATCACGGCCAGCTTGGCATCCGCCGTGTCGGCGCCGCCAGAAATCAGCGCACCGGCGTGGCCCATGCGCTTGCCGGCAGGAGCCGTCACGCCGGCGATGAAACCCACGATGGGTTTCTTCATGTTCAGCTTGCACCAACGCGCGGCCTCGGCTTCATCGGGTCCGCCGATTTCGCCGATCATGATGACGGCGTCGGTATCGGGATCGTCGTTGAAGGCACGCATCACATCGATATGCTTCAGGCCGTTGATGGGGTCACCACCGATGCCAACCGCAGAAGACTGGCCCAGACCGATTTCGGTCAGCTGCGCCACGGCTTCATAGGTCAGCGTGCCGGAGCGGCTTACCACGCCAATACGACCCTTGCGGTGGATGTGACCGGGCATGATGCCGATCTTGATTTCGTCAGGCGTGATCAAACCGGGGCAGTTGGGACCCAGCAGCAAGGTCTTCTTGCCGCCAGCGGCCTCCTTGGCCTTCATGCGGTTGCGCACTTCCAGCATGTCACGAACAGGAATGCCTTCGGTGATGCAGATCGCCAGATCCAGGTCAGCTTCAACCGCTTCCCAGATGGCCGCAGCAGCGCCTGCGGGCGGCACATAGATCACCGACACGGTTGCGCCGGTTTCCGATGCAGCTTCCTTGACCGAAGCGTAAATTGGGATATTGAAAATGGACTCGCCAGCCTTCTTGGGGTTCACGCCCGCCACGAAGCAGTTCTTGCCATTCGCGTATTCCTGGCACTTTTCCGTGTGGAACTGTCCGGTTTTGCCGGTAATGCCCTGGGTGATGACCTTGGTGTCTTTATTGATGAAGATAGACATATTCGTGCTCCGCCTTACTTGACCGCTGCCACAATTTTTTGGGCCGCTTCGGCCATGGAGTCTGCGCTGATGATGGGCAGACCGGACTCGGCCAGCATTTTCTTGCCCAGATCTTCGTTGGTGCCCTTCATGCGCACCACCAGCGGCACGGACAGGTTCACGGCCTTGCAGGCGGTGATCACTCCGGTGGCAATGGTGTCGCACTTCATGATGCCGCCGAAGATGTTGACCAAAATGGCCTTGACCTTGGGGTTCTTCAGCATGATCTTGAAGGCTTCTGTGACCTTCTCGGGGGTGGCACCGCCGCCCACGTCCAGGAAGTTTGCAGGTTCTGCGCCGAACAGCTTGATGGTGTCCATGGTGGCCATGGCCAGACCGGCACCGTTCACCAGGCAACCGATGTTGCCGTCCAGGCTGATGTAGGCGAGGTCGAACTTGGAAGCCTCCACTTCAGCCGGATCTTCTTCGTCCAGGTCGCGGTAGGCCACGATTTCGGGGTGGCGGAACAGTGCGTTGGCGTCAAAGTTGAACTTGGCGTCCAGGGCAATCACATTGCCCTTTCCATCGCGGTTCAGCGGGTTGATTTCGACCAGGGACGCGTCGGTGTCCATGTAGCACTTGTAGAGCTTCTGGAAGATGTCTACGGCCTGTGCCGTGGAGCCTGCGGGCATGCCGATAGCATCAGCAATCTTCTTGGCCTGCTCATCGCCCAGACCGGTCAGGGGATCGATGAACTCGGTGATGATCTTTTCGGGTGTGGAGTGGGCCACTTCCTCGATGTCCATGCCGCCTTCGCTGGAAGCGATGAATGCCACCTTTTGCGATGCACGGTCGGTCACCACGGAAACGTAGTATTCCTTCTGGATGTCCGCACCGTCTTCGATGTACAGGCGACGCACCTTCTGACCTTCGGGGCCAGTCTGGTGGGTCTTGAGCTGCATGCCCAGGATTTCACCGGCCAGACGCTTGACGTCATCGATGGACTTGGCCACCTTGACGCCGCCGCCCTTACCACGCCCACCGGCGTGAATCTGCGCCTTCACGACCCAGATCGGGCCGCCAAGCTTTTGAGCGGCTTCCACCGCCTCTTGAACTGTAAAGGCCGGGATGCCGCGGGGTACGGGCACACCGAATTGGCGCAAAATTTCTTTGCCTTGGTATTCGTGGATTTTCATGACGTCTCTTTGGGGGCTGGACAATGTTCATCAGTTTGCAACATAAATCTGCCGCAAATCTGACACTGGACACATCAACTTCGAAATGTATCATGTTGCAACGCACCAAACTTGTAGCTGCCTTACAGCCCGGTTTGGGCTCCGATTCGCTTCTCACTGTGGAGCCGCCGTAGCGGCAATGGCATGAAAAAAATATTTATCGATGGCGAAGCCGGAACCACCGGCCTGCAAATCCGCGAACGCCTGCAAACCATGGCCGGCGTGGAACTCATCAGCATTGACCCGGCGCTGCGGAAGGACGCCGGCGCCAAGCAGGCGCTGATGGCCCAAGTCGATATGGTCATTCTGTGCCTGCACGACGATGCAGCTATTGAATCTGTAGCAATGATCGATTCATTGACGAGGGCTAACGACGGAAAAGGCCCCAAGGTCATCGACGCCTCCACGGCCCACCGCACGGCACCGGGCTGGGTCTATGGTTTCCCTGAACTGGCCGCCGGCCAGCGCGAAGCGGTGGTGCAGGCCAACCGCGTGGCCAACCCGGGCTGCTATGCCACCGGCGCCATCGCGCTGATCCGCCCACTGGTTGATGCGGGGTTGCTGCCGGCTGATTTTCCGGTCTGCCTGCCCTCCATCAGCGGCTACTCCGGTGGCGGACGCACGATGATTGAAGCCTACGAGACCGGCAACGCCCCAGCCATGGAGCTGTATGCCCTGGGCCTGAAGCACAAGCACATTCCAGAAATCATGCGCTACACCGGTTTGACACGCCGCCCGCTGTTCGTGCCATCGGTGGGTAATTTCAAGCAGGGCATGCTCGTGCAGTTGCCGCTGCATCTGGACACCCTACCGGGCCGGCCCAGCGCCCAAGATCTTCATGCCGCACTGGCAAAGCATTACGTCGGCAGCGAATGGGTGACCGTGGAACCCGCCACGGCGGACCAGAAGCTCGACGCCGTAGCGCTGGCTGACACCAACAAGATGGAGCTGCGCGTGTTTGCGAACGACGCCAAAGTCGACGGTTTTGCCCATGCGGTGCTGGTGGCGCGTCTGGACAACCTGGGCAAGGGCGCCAGCGGAGCCGCGGTACAAAACTTGAAGTTGATGCTGGGGCTTTAAAGCTCGCTCCGGACCGGCAGGGCGGCACGTTTTGCTCCGTGCCGGCATCGGGCGAACGCAGGCAACTAATCGTCACCACCACCTGACACCACCCGGCGGATCGCTTCGCCACCAAACCCCCGGCTCGCCAGAAAGCGCATCTGTTTCGCGCGCTCATTGGCATCAAGGGGTGGTTCGCCAAACTTTTTGCGCCAGACCTCGCGCGCACGCTCCACCTCGGTGGCACGCAACTGCTCCACGGCTTCCAGCACGGCCTCGGGTGCCAGACCCTTGCCCTGCAGTTCCTGGCGGATGCGGGTGGTACCCAGCTTGGCCGCACGCCGGTGCAACACCGACTCCAGCACCCGCTGCTCGTTGATGAAGCCCTTGGCCTGCAGCTCGTCCAGTGCCTTGGCCAGGCTCCCGGGCTCTTCCTCGTGCTGAATGAGCTTGCGTTCCAATTCGGCGCGGGAGTGCTCCCGGGTGCCGAGCAGGCGCAACGCCCGGCCTTTGAGCGACAACGGTGGGGTGGCCATGACCAATACAGCTATTAGTTTTATAGCAACCTACAAAGATTCCACGAGGGCTAGTCGGCTTTTTTGCTTGAAGCTTTGGGCTTGACTTCGGCCTCAACGGCCACCGGTAGCAGCGGAATGCCCAACGATTCACGCACTTTGTTTTCGATCTCGGTGGACAGGGCAGGGTTCTCGCGCAGGAACTCGCGGGCGTTGTCGCGGCCCTGGCCGATTTTTTCGCCTTTGTAGGCGTACCAGGCGCCAGATTTCTCCAGGATGTTGGCCGTCACGCCCATGTCGATGATCTCGCCATGGCGGCTGATGCCCTCGCCAAACAGGATGTCGAACTCGGCCGTCTTGAACGGCGGGCTGACCTTGTTCTTGACCACCTTGACCTTGGTTTCGTTGCCGATGGCCTCGTCGCCCTTCTTGATGGTGCCGGTGCGGCGGATGTCCAGGCGCACGGAGGCGTAGAACTTCAGCGCGTTGCCGCCGGTGGTAGTTTCGGGCGAGCCGAACATCACGCCGATCTTCATGCGGATCTGGTTGATGAAGATGACCATGCAGTTGGTCTTCTTGATGTGGGCGGTGAGCTTGCGCAGGGCCTGGCTCATCAACCGGGCTTGAAGGCCGGGCAGGGAGTCGCCCATTTCGCCTTCCAGTTCGGCCTTGGGCGTCAGCGCCGCCACCGAGTCGACGACGATCAAGTCGACCGCGCCGGAGCGCACCAGGCTGTCGACAATTTCCAGGGCCTGCTCGCCGGTGTCGGGCTGGCTGATCAGAAGATCCTGCAGGTTCACGCCCAGCTTTTGCGCGTACTGGATGTCCAACGCGTGCTCGGCATCGACAAAGGCGCACTGGCCGCCCTGTTTCTGCATCTCGGCAATCACCTGCAGCGTCAGCGTGGTCTTGCCGGACGACTCAGGTCCGTAGATTTCGACAACCCGGCCACGGGGCAGGCCGCCCACGCCCAGTGCGATGTCCAGCCCCAGCGAGCCGGTGGAGACGACCTGGATGTCTTCGATCACCTCGCCTTCGCCCAAGCGCATGATGGTGCCCTTGCCGAACTGCTTTTCGATCTGGGCCAACGCTACCTGCAGGGCCTTGGCTTTTTCACTGTTGGCGCCATTCAGGTTGCCAGGGTTCTTGACGGGTGCGTCCATGGAAATCTCCTTAAAAATCAACGGTTAGGTGCGAAGCGGCGCTTGGGATTAATTACAGGCTGGATGCTTGAACAGTAGTTTAATGGGCTTTGTTGAAACTGGTAAATAGATTTTTTAGTCAGTTTGCATTACTATTTTGGCGTGCCCGAAATACCCACCTTCGACCCTGCCACCTGGCGCCAGACCCACCTGGGTCACTGGTTGCGCCTGTCCCTCGAACAATTCGATGCGCGGGTCATGACCCTGATGGCCCGTCACACGGCCGTTCCTCTGGGGCTGGCCAACCTGGTGGCCCGGGAGCAGGTGGGGGCGGCACACATCCACATCACCCGCCACCTGGCAGCCGAGGGCTCCCGGCTCACCGACCTGGCCCACCGCGCCGGCATGAGCAAGCAGGCCATGGGCACGCTGGTGAACCAGTGCGAAGCCTGGGGCATGGTCACCCGCGAGCCCGACCCCACCGATGCCCGGGCCCGCCAGGTGCGCTTCACTGCCACCGGGCTAGCCTGGCTCGGCGCTTACCGGGACGCCGTGGCCCAGGCCGAGGCCGAGTTGCGCCAAGCCGTCGGCGACGAAGTGGCCACCGTGATCACCCTGGGGCTGGAGGCCTACTGCAGCCGGTGAGCACCGACTCCCCGTATCTGCACCGATGGAGCCGCACACACCCGATGGCGCGCCTAGAATGGCAACAAACACCAAGCGCAGCGGCCGGTTGGACGCCGTTGTGCTGACAACAAGGAGCAGACATGCGGATATTGATCGCCGAAGACGACCAGGTACTGGCCGACGGCCTGTTGCGTGCCCTGCGTGGCGCCGGGGCAGCTGTTGACCATGTGGCCAGTGGCTCCGAGGCCGACGCGGCGTTGATGACCAACACCGAGTTTGACCTGCTGATCCTGGATCTGGGCCTGCCCAAGATGCACGGACTGGAAGTGCTCAAGAAGCTGCGCGGCCGTGGCTCCTCGCTGCCAGTGCTGATCCTGACCGCCGCCGATGCGGTGGACGAGCGGGTCAAGGGCCTGGACTACGGTGCCGACGACTACATGGCCAAGCCCTTTTCCCTGCAGGAACTCGAAGCCCGCGTGCGCGCCCTGGTGCGCCGCGGCATGGGCGCCACCACCAGCAGCATCAAGCACGGGCCGCTGGTGTACGACCAGGCCGGCCGTGTGGCCACCATCGACGGCAAGATGGTCGAACTGTCGGCGCGCGAGCTGGGCCTGCTGGAAGTGCTGCTGCAGCGCGCCGGCCGCCTGGTCAGCAAGGACCAGCTGGTGGAGCGCCTGTGCGAGTGGGGCGAAGAGGTCAGCAACAACGCCATCGAGGTCTACATCCACCGCCTGCGCAAGAAAATCGAGAAGGGCCCGATCCGCATCGCCACCGTGCGCGGCCTGGGCTACTGCCTGGAAAAGATCAACCCTTGAAAATCTTCCAGCGCGAGCAACGCAGCCTGTTCGGGGAAATCCTGGACTGGATGCTGACGCCGCTGCTGTTGCTGTGGCCAGTGAGTCTGGTACTGACTTGGCTCGTGGCCCAGGGCATTGCTGGCAAACCGTTTGACCGTGCGCTCGAATACAACGTGGGCGCACTGGCCCAACTGGTCACAGTCAACCACAACCGGGCGCAGTTTGTGCTCCCACTGCCAGCACGTGAACTGCTGCGCGCCGATGATGCGGACACGGTGTACTACCAGGTTCTGGGCAGCAACGGCGAATACCTCAGTGGCGAGAAGAATCTCCCGCTCCCCCCGGAGGAAGAAAAGCTCTCCCCCGGCGAAGTGCGCATGCGCGACGACGAGTTCCGCGGCGTGAGCATCAAGGTGGCCTACACATGGGTCAAACTGGAACTACCCAACAGCAAACCGGCCCTGGTGCAGGTGGCCGAGACCATGGACAAGCGCTCGGTGCTGGCCACTGAAATCGTCAAGGGCGTGATGCTGCCGCAATTTGTGATCCTGCCGCTGGCGGTGCTGCTGGTCTGGCTGGCACTGGTGCAGGCCATCAAACCGCTGAATCACCTGGAGGAGCGCATCCGCGCCCGCAGCCCGGATGACCTGAGCCCGCTGGACGCGCAGGCCGTGCCTCTGGAGGTGGCCCCCCTGGTGTCCTCGGTGAATGACCTGCTGATGCGACTCAAGGACTCCATTGCCACGCAAAAGCGCTTCCTGGCAGATGCCGCGCACCAGTTGAAGACACCGCTGGCGGGCCTGCGCATGCAGGCCGACCTGGCCCAACGCGAAGGTGCCAACGCGGAGGATCTGAAACAGTCACTGCGCCAGATCGGCCGCTCCAGCATCCGCGCCACCCACACCGTCAACCAGCTGCTGGCGTTGGCCCGCGCCGAGAGCAGCGGCACGGCGATGAGCCAACAGCCCTGTGACCTGGTGCGACTGACGATGGACGTGATCCGTGATTGTGTGCCACGCGCCATGGACAAGCACATCGACGTGGGCTACGAAGGCGCCGAGCCCGGCAGCGAGGACGTGACGCTGATGGGCAACCCCACGCTGCTCAAGGAAATGGTGCGCAACCTGATGGACAACGCCATCAACTACACGCCCTCCAACGCCGACAAGCCGGGCATGATCACCGCGCGCATCCTGAAAGACCCGTTCAGCAAGGTGCTGGTGTTGCAGGTGGAAGACTCCGGCCCCGGCATCCCGGCGGCCGAGCGGGAGCTGGTGTTCCAGCCCTTCTACCGCGTGCTGGGCACTGAGGCCGATGGCTCCGGCCTGGGCCTGCCCATCGTGCTCGAAATTGCGCGCCAACACCACGCCAGCATCACGCTGGAAGACAGCCGTCCGGGCCAATCACCTCCGGGAACCTGCTTCACCGTGCGTTTCGCTCAGTTCGACTGAGCCGCTTCAGGCTGGCCTGCCACTATCCGCAGGACTTGAGGGCGTGCCCGGCCAATGCCGGCTTGACGTCGTTCAATCGACCCTTCTGTTCCGGAGTCAGAGCTGGCAGCTTCAACTCGTGCTGCAGCCCACCCTGGCGCTCCTGCACCACCTTGGCGGTACGGATGCCACGCTGGCTCATCAGCCGCGACAACTCGGTGTTCGCCGCCGCCTGGGAGTCAAATCCGCCCAGCGAGAATCCCGGCTCCAGGTCCGGGTTGCCCACGGTCTGGGGTACGATATTCATGGCAGCCAACTCGCCGCGTTTCTTGGCCAGGGCTTCCGCATTGGCGAACTTGCCCATGTAGACAATCCAGCGCGGCGACACCGTCACCGAATCCAATTGCCAGCTGCCCGACGGCAGAGCAGACTCCAGAGCACGTCGCAGCACAGCCGTCTGGGCATCGTCAAATGGTCCGGCCTTCAGGCACTCCTTGGGGACCAGATCGGCCTGCACCTGGGCCTCCACACGCCGGAACTCGGCCGGCGTCAGCACCCGCAGCGCCTCGGGTCTGATCTGCTGCGCCAGGCGCTGGGGTTCGCTTTGTTGGGCCGGGGCAAAACCATAGGCCCGCAGCCAGCCATCGCTCCAGGCGAAGTACACCCCATTGGCAAGAATCAATACGAGTACAAGCAGTCGCAACATGGAATTTCAGGAACCGTGAACAGGCTATGCCCCAGCCGCCGGCCGCACGCTAACCTCGGAACTGGTGATCTTTCGCAAACCGTTTTCAGTATGCACCAACAGGGCGCCGCCGGCGTCCACGCCTCGCGCCATGCCGACCACCCCGTCACTACAGGCCACCTCGCGGCCATACAGGAGATCGCGTGCATGAAAGGCTTGGCGAAGCGGTCCAAAGCCATCGGCCTCAAATTGCCGGATGGCACGCACCAGGGGTGCAGCCACGCGGGCCAGGGCGCCCGTAGCGTCGATCTCCGGCAACACCTCGCGCAAGCCTGCCGGTGGGGTACGCAGGTCCTGGGCCTGAGGTACCTCGATGTTGATCCCCACGCCAATGACGGCATAGCGCTGCTCACCCACACTGGCAGTTTCGATCAGGATGCCGGCCAGCTTGCGATCCCGCAGCCAGACATCGTTGGGCCACTTGAGTTGCAGCGCCGGGTGCAGGCTTTCCACCACCGACAGCCCAACGGCCAGGGACAGTCCCGACCAGTCGGCCGGCGCCAGCGGCAGGCCCAGCGAAAAAGTCAGGGACGGTGGGGCGCCGTGCACGCTGGCGCCATCGCCACCGCTGGACCAGGTACGTCCCAGTCGGCCCCGCCCCGCAGTCTGGCGCTCGGCCACCAGCAGCACCGGGTCCAGCTGTCCGGCGCGGGCACGGCGCATCAATTCGGTATTGGTGGAGTCAATCTCCGGCAGTACTTCGACCGAGAAGGCTGGCAGCAACGGCGCCACCGCTTCCCAGATGGCTTCGGCACGCCATTGCACAGGAGTCAGCCGCACGCTGTTCACCCAGCGATCAGCGCCGACCGCGCTTGGGCGCGAGCAATGTCCCGCGGCACTTCTTGGTGCCGCACCAGCAGGGGTATTCGGCCTTGAGCTTGGGCGTGTAGCGCTCGTCGATGATCAGCCCGTAGTCGTAGTTGAGCTCTTCACCGGCCCGGATGTTGCGCAGGGCCTTGATGAAGACGCGGCCATCCACCTCGTCGGCCTCGCAATTGGCGTCGCACGAATGGTTGATCCAGCGCGAGGAGTTGCCCCCCACCTTGGCGTCAATCACATGGTCTTCGTCAACATGGAAATAGAACGTGTGATTGGGATCTGCCGGGTCATGCGGGTGGCGATCCTGGGCCTCGGCCCAGCTGATGATCTCACCCACGTACTCGATGATGGTCTCCCCCTCGGCAATGTCCTGGCAGGCAAACACCCCCTTGCCATGCACACCGGAGCGACGGGTCTGGATGCGGCGGTTGGACGAAGCTGGAGCAGGAATCTCGGGTTTTTTGGCCACGGCTCGAAAATTTGGTATGGTGAATCGTATGGGCGCGCATGTGGGCGCGCCTGCGTATGTGAGCGCGCGCCTGCGCGCACGCGAGAACTGGATTGTAGTCAGATGAAAACATTGGTTATTGCAGAGAAGCCGTCGGTTGCCCAGGACATCGTGCGGGCCTTGACGCCCCAGGTGGGCAAATTCGAGAAACACGACGAGTACTTCGAGAGCGACACCTATGTCGTATCCAGCGCCGTGGGCCACCTGGTGGAAATTCAGGCCCCCGAGGAATTTGACGTCAAACGCGGCAAGTGGAGTTTTGCCAACCTGCCGGTGATTCCGCCGCACTTTGATCTGAAACCGGTCGACAAGACCAAGACGCGCCTGAACGCCGTCGTCAAGCTGGCCAAGCGCAAGGACGTAGACAAACTCGTGAACGCCTGCGACGCGGGCCGCGAAGGGGAACTGATCTTCCGCCTGATCGAGCAGTACGCCGGTGGAGCCAAGCCGCTGGGCAAGCCGGTCAGCCGCCTGTGGCTGCAGTCGATGACGCCGCAGGCGATCCGCGACGGTTTTGAGCACCTGCGCACGAATGCGCAGATGCAACCGCTGGCCGACGCGGCCCGTTGCCGCTCCGAAGCCGACTGGTTGGTGGGCATCAACGGCACGCGCGCGATGACCGCCTTCAACTCGCGCGACGGCGGCTTCTTCCTGACCACCGTGGGTCGGGTGCAGACACCCACGCTGTCAGTGGTGGTGGAACGCGAGGAGCAGATCCGCAAGTTCATCAGCCGCGACTACTGGGAAATCCACGCCTCCTTCCATGCCCAGGCCGGTGAATACCCCGCCAAGTGGTTCAACCCGGCCTGGAAAAAAGATGCAGACGACGCCGAGAAAAAGGCCGACCGTGTCTGGACCCAACGCGAGGCACAACAAATCGCCGACGCAGTGCGCGGCCAACCGGCCACGGTCACCGAAGAAAGCAAGCCCACCACCCAGGCGTCGCCCCTGCTGTTTGATTTGACATCCCTGCAGCGCGAGGCCAATGGCAAATTCGGCTTCTCGGCCAAGACCACGTTGTCCATCGCACAGTCTCTCTACGAGCGCCACAAGGCCCTGACCTACCCGCGTACCGATTCACGCAACCTGCCCGAAGACTATGTGCCCGTGGTCAAGGACACGCTGGCCATGCTGGCCGACAGCGGCATGAAGCACCTGGCCCCGTTTGCCGCCCAGGCGGTCAAGGGTAACTACGTGAAACCGACCAAGCGCGTGTTCGACAACGCCAAGGTCAGCGACCACTTTGCCATCATCCCCACGCTGCAGGCGCCCCACGGCCTGAGCGAGGCCGAGCAGAAGATCTACGACCTGGTGGTGCGCCGCTTCATGGCCATCTTCTTCCCCAGTGCCGAATACCAGGTCACCACCCGCATCACCACGGCCGTCGGCCACTCCTTCAAGACCGAGGGCAAGGTACTGGTCAAGCCGGGCTGGCTGGCCATTTACGGCAAGGAAGCGGCCGACGAGGTCGCCGACGCCAAGGACGGCGACAAGGGCCAGAACCTGGTGCCGGTGCAACCGAACGAAAAGGTCAAGGGCGACCCTGTCGACCCCAAGGGCCTGAAGACCAAGCCGCCAGCGCGCTACTCCGAAGCAACCTTGCTGGGCGCCATGGAGAACGCCGGCAAGACCGTGGACGACGACGAGCTGCGTGAAGCCATGGGCGAAAAGGGCCTGGGCACGCCAGCCACCCGCTCCTCCATCATCGAAGGTTTGATTGCCGAGAAGTACATGCTGCGCGAAGGCCGCGAGCTGATTCCGACTGCCAAGGCGTTCCAGCTGATGACACTGCTGCGCGGCCTGGGCGTGGAAGAACTCTCCAAGGCCGAGCTGACCGGCGAATGGGAATACAAGCTGGCCCAGATGGAGCACGGCAAGCTCAGCCGCACCAGCTTCATGGCCGAGATTGCCGCCATGACCGAGCGCATGGTCAAAAAAGCCAAGGAATACGACCGCGACACCATCCCGGGCGACTACGCGACCCTGACCGCGCCGTGCCCGAACTGCGGCGGCATCGTCAAGGAAAACTACCGCCGCTACACCTGCACCGGCAAGAGCGGTGACTCCGAGGGCTGCGGCTTCTCGTTTGGCAAATCCCCCGCTGGCCGCACCTTCGAGCAGGCCGAGGTCGAGCAGTTCCTGCGCGACAAGCACATCGGTCCGCTGGACGGTTTCCGCTCCAAGGCCGGCTGGCCGTTTGTGGCCGAGATGGTCATCAAGTTCGATGACGAGACGAAAAACTACAAACTGGAATTTGACTTTGGCGACGACAAGGCCGGTGAGGAGTCGGGCGAAATCATCGACTTCAGCGGCCAGGAAGCGCTGGGCACCTGCCCCAAGTGCGGTGGCTCGGTGTTTGAGCACGGCAAGAACTACGTGTGCGACCGCTCCGTGCCCACGCACGCCCATCCCACGCCCACCTGCGACTTCAAGAGCGGCCAGATCATCCTGCAGCAGCCGATAGAGCGCGCGCAGATGCAAAAGCTGCTGGCCACCGGCAAGACGGATCTGCTGGACAAGTTTGTGTCCATGCGCACCCGCCGCGCCTTCAAGGCCATGCTGGCCTGGGACGCCGAGGCCGGTAAGGTGAACTTCGAGTTTGCACCCAGCAAGTTCCCGCCGCGCAAAACTGCTGCAAAACCCACAATCGCTACCAAAACAGGAGCAACAAAATCAGCGTCCACGAGGGCTAGCGCCAAGAAAGCCCCTGCCAAGAAAGCTGCAACCGGCACCGCAGCCGCCAAGTCCAAGGCGCCGCGCAAGACCACGGCCGCCAGCGGCAAGCAGCCCAGCGCGGCACTGGCTGCGGTGATTGGTGACGCGCCAGTAGCCCGCACCGAGGTTGTCAAGAAGCTGTGGGACTACATCAAGGCCAATGGCCTGCAGGACGCCGCCAACAAGCGCGCCATCAATGCCGACGCCAAGTTGCTGCCGGTGTTTGGCAAGCCCCAGATCACGATGTTCGAGCTGGCCGGCATTGTCGGCAAGCACCTGTCGGCCTGATCCAGCAGCTCAATCGGCGTCGGCGGGAAACTGCCCGTCGATGTAGTACCAGCGGCCGCCTTCGCGCACAAAGCGGCTGACCTCGTGCATGCGCTCGGCACGGCCCAGGCTGTTGCGGCAGCGCGCCACAAACTCCACCACGCCGGCGTCGCCACTGCTGGCGGCGTCACGCACCTCCAGCCCCAGCCATTTGACCGGCTGCAATTCCAGCTCGCCCGGCGAGGTGGAAGGGTGCCAGGTGGCCAGCAGGTACTCGATCAGGCCCAGCACATAGGCGCTGTAGCGCGAACGCATCAGCGCCTCCGGCGTGGGTGCGTGCACGCCTATTGCCAGACCACTATGCCACTGGCCGCAACAGGCGGACAGTTCCAGTCCGCTACCGCAGGGACAGGCGATTTGTTTCACATCAGACTTTCGTTTATTGCTCGATCCAAGCGCTGAACTGTAAGGGAATCCACGCAAGAATCCAGCGACAATCCGCTCCCCATGCACCACACCATTTTTGACACGCCGGTTGTCAACACCCTGCTGCGCGCCCTGTCCCTGGCGTTTTTGAAACTCACCGGCTGGAAAGTGGAAGGCCAGTTGCCCGCCAATGGCGAAAAGTGCGTGTTGATTGCCGCGCCCCACACCAGCAACTGGGATCTGCCCTACACGCTGATGGTGGCCTTCGCACTGCGCCTGCACGTGTACTGGATGGGAAAGCGCCAGCTGTTTGGTTTTCCATTCCGCCACACCATGATGTGGCTGGGCGGAATTCCAGTGGCGCGGGAGACGTCCAACAACCTGGTGGCCGCCTCGGTCGAGGCCATGAAAGCCGCCCAGGGTCCACTGCAGCTCATCGTTCCGCCCGAGGGCACGCGCGGCAAAACCCGCTATTGGAAGACCGGCTTCTACTACATTGCCGTCGGCGCACAAGTGCCCATCGTCATGGCCTACATGGATTACGAACGCAAAATCAGCGGCCTGGGTCCGGTGTTCCATCCAACTGGCGACATTGAGGCCGACATGCGCGCCATCAAGGCTTTCTACGCACCCTTCAAAGGCAAAAACGCAGACCAGTTCCACGCCGAATAGTCCCGCCATGGTGCCCTCTATACAATTTCAGGTGACATGAAAATTGGGCCCGGTGGTTTAAGGAAGATCGTTCGCAGCAGGCATTTCAGGGGTCTGCTGTATGGTGGCACCCTGTTGGTTCTGGTTACCGCCACCGGCACCATCGGCTACCACTCCATCGGCGAGCCGAACGCCACCTGGATCGACAGCTTCTACATGACGTTCATCACCATTGCCACCATTGGCTATGGTGAGGTGGTGGACTTGAGCACGCACCCCATGGGACGATTGTTCACGGTGGGCATCTCGGTGGTGGGCATTGCCACCTTGAGCTACCTGTTCTCGACGCTGGTGGCCCTGTTGATTGATGCCGATCTCAACGCAGACCTGAGGAAAAGACGCATGGAAAAGCAGATCGCCCAGATGAAGGGGCATTACATCGTGTGCGGCATTGGGCGCGTGGGGTCCAACGTGGCCCACGAATTGGAGAAGACCAAGCGCAACTACGTGGTGATTGAAAAGGACCGTTCGGTGTTGGACGGCTGGCTGGAGCACCACCCCGGCGCACCGCACCTGCACGATGACGCGGCCGATGACGATGCGCTGCACCGCGCCGGCTTGGCCAACGCCGCCGGCGTATTTGCCGTTACCGGGGACGATGGCCACAACCTGATGGTGGCGCTGTCGGTCAAACTGCTGAACCACAAGGCGCGCGTGGTGGTGCGCCTGCACGACATCCGCAACACCAACAAAGCCAAGCGCGCCGGCGCCGACGAAATAGTCTCTCCCGACTTCACTGGCGGCATGCGCATCGCATCGGCCATGGTGCGACCGCACGTCGTGAATTTCATGGACAAGATGCTGCACAGCGATGAGAGCCTGCGCGTGGAACAGGTTGTCGTGCCCGCCGGATTTGCCTCCACCCCACTGGGAGAGCTGGTGCCCAAATCGCGGGATTACCTGGTCATGGCGACCCATGAGCACGGCAAGTGGGTCTTCAACCCGCCCGATGATCACCTCATCACTGCAGGCACCGCGCTGGTTCTGATGGCCAGCCCGGACGGGCGCATGCAAGTGGAAAGGCTGCTGAAGTCCTGAGGCAATACCACCTCAGTCTGATTCGGTGCGTCCGGTCATGAGCTGCGCAATGATGCGCCGCAGCCAGCGCGTACCCGGATCATGGTGGTAGCGCTCGTGCCAGTGTTGCTTCACGGCATATTGCGGCAACTGAAACGGCACGGCAAAGGTCTTGAGCGCACCGCGGCCGCGCAGCACATCGCCCAGCCGGGCAGGGATGGTGATGATCAGGTCGGTGTGCTCCACCACCAACGCGGCCCCGATGAAGTTGGGAATCTTCAGTGAAATCTTGCGCTTCAGGCCCAGTCGGGCAATCTCCTGGTCAATCAGCAGCGGCGCCGCACCCGACGAGCTGATGACCGCATGGTTTTCCGAGCCAAAGTGCTGCAGTGTCAGCTCGTCCCGGATGCGGGGATGCTGGGCGCTGACCATGCAGACAAAGGTCTGGTCAAACAGCACGGTCTGGTAGAAGCCCGCCTCCAGCTGGGGCAGGAAGCCAATCGCCAGATCGGCCTCCCCACTTTCCAGCATGCGGGCAATGTCGGCGGTCAACGGGATGATCTCGATATGAATGCCGGGCGCTGCCACGCGCAGCGTCTCCCACAACCGGGGCAGCAGCACCAGTTGCGTGATGTCGGTCATGCAGATGCGAAAGGTGCGCTGTGAGGTAGCCGGGTCAAATGCATCGCGATGGCCCAGCACCGCATCCAGCGCCTCCAGCACGGCGCGTATGGGGCGCACCAGTCCTTCTCCGAACGGGGTTGGCTCCATGCCGCTGGAAGTGCGGACGAACAGCGGATCGCCAAAGTGGTGGCGCAGCTTGGACAGGGCCACGCTGACCGCGGGCTGGCCCAGGTCGAGCGCGACTGCAGCGGCGGTCACGCTGCGGGTCCTGTAGACCTCGTCAAACACGGACAGCAGGCGGATATCGATGGAATGCATGCCCCGGTTGTATTCGAATTTCGAATAAGGCGTATTCCGCCGCGTGGATTTACAGCATTTTGGTCGACTTCTACGATCCACCCCATCGCACAACACCCCGATGGAGGAGACAAGAATCATGCAAGAACTCGGACGCCTGGAAGACTTGCCCGAAGACTACCGCGCCGCGCTCACCGCGCAGAACCTGGTTCCGCTGTGGCCCAGCCTGCGTGCGGTGCTGCCGCCCTTCAAGCCCGCCATCAAGACCCAGCCAACCTGCTGGCCGTACCAGGACTTGCGCCCTCTGCTACTTCAGGCCGGAGAACTCACGCCCATGGAAAAGGCCGAGCGCCGCGTGCTGGTGCTGGCCAACCCGGGCCACGGCCTGGAAAAGATGCAGGCCAGCTCGACCATGTACCTGGGCATGCAGTTGCTGCTGCCGGGTGAGTGGGCCCCCGCGCACCGCCACACACCGAACGCGGTGCGCATGATCGTGGAAGGCGAGGGCGCCTACACCACGGTCGACGGTGAGAAGTGCCTGATGTCCCGCGGAGACCTGATCCTGACCCCCACCGGTCTGTGGCACGAGCACGGCCATGACGGCGACAAGCCCGTGGTCTGGCTGGACGTGCTGGACCTGCCCATTGTCTATTTCATGGAAACGTCCTACGTCACCGAAGGCAAGGCCCAAACCGTGAACAGCGACGCCGCAGGCCTGGCCTACCAGCGCGGCGGCGTGGTGCCGGCACCGGTGTTTGCCCGCACCCCAACGGCTTTTCCCATGCTGCGCTACCCCTGGGTGGATGTACGCGCTGCACTGGAGACCCTGGCCCGAACCCAGCCCGAAATCGAGGCCGTGCAAGTGGCCTACATCAACCCCGAAACCGGTGGCGATGCACAGAAGATTCTGGGTTTCTCGGCCCTGATGCTGCGCCCCGGCGAAACGCTGAACCTGCCCGCCCGCTCCACCGCCATGGTGTTCCACCAGATCGAAGGCAGCGCATCTGTAACGGCGGACGCCAGCCGCTTCACTCTGGCCGAGGCCGACACCTGCTGCATCCCCGGCTATACACCCATCACGCTGGCCAACCAGTCAGCCACACAGCCGGCCTTTGTTTTCATTGCCGACGACGCACCCCTGCAGAAAAAGCTGGGGCTCTACGAAGTCCGCGACGCGCGCAACGTCTGATCTGCTCCTTCTCAAAACACACACGCCACCATGACCCAATACCTCTTCGCTCCCGCCCCCGTCCCCTCTTTGGCTGTGCGCGGTGTGGACGCCCGCTTCCCCGTGAACCGCATCTTCTGCGTGGGCCGCAACTACCACGCCCACGCGGTGGAGATGGGCCGCCCCGTGGATAAATCCACCAGCAAGCCGTTTTATTTCACCAAGGCATCCTCCACGCTGGTCGAATCCGGTGTCACGGTGCCCTACCCTGCCGGCACCAGCAACTACCACTTCGAGATGGAGCTGGTGGTGGCCATTGGCGCACCCGGTTTTCGCGTCAAGGAATCCGATGCCCAGAGCCTGATCTACGGCTACGCTGCCGGGCTGGACATGACCCGGCGCGACCTGCAACTGGTAGCCCGCGACCAGGGACGCCCCTGGGACCTGGGAAAGGACTTCGAGAAGTCCGCCGTGTGCTCGGAGATCGTCCCCATTGGGAACCTGGGTGTGCTCGACAAAGGTGCGATCAACCTGCAAGTCAATGGCCAGGCCAAGCAGACGGCCGATCTGGGCCAACTGATCTGGAACATCCCCGAATTGCTGGCCGACCTGTCCCAGTACTACCACCTGCAACCCGGCGACCTGATCTACACCGGCACGCCCGAGGGCGTGGGCGCAGTGCAGAGCGGTGATGTGATCACCGGCTCCGTCGAGGCAGTGGGAAGCGTGGCGCTGACGATAGGCGCCAAAGAGTAAGAACGTTCCAGCCTGAGGAGACAAAACCATGACACAACCATCACAACTTCCAGTCATCGTCGCCGGCGGTGGCATCGGCGGCCTGGCCGCCGCGCTGGCCCTGGTGCGCCAGGGCTTCACCGTCCAGGTGCTGGAGCAGGCGGCCGAAATCGGCGAGATCGGCGCCGGCATCCAGCTCGGCCCCAATGCATTCCATGCCTTTGACGCGCTGGGCGTGGGCGACAAGGCCCGAAGCCGCGCCGTCTACACTGACTACATGGTCATGCACGACGCGCTGGACGAATACCAGGTCGGCAAGATCCCCACCGGCGAGGCGTTCCTGAAACGCTTTGGCAACCCTTATGCCGTGATCCACCGCGTGGACGTGCACCTCTCGCTGCTCGAAGGCGCGCAGGAGACCGGCAAGGTGGAATTCCACACCAGCACCCGCATCGAACGGGTCGAACAGGACGACTCGTCGGTCACCGTGTTTGATCAGAATGGCAAAGCCTGGAAGGGTGTGGCCCTGATCGGTGCCGACGGTGGCAAGTCCGTGGTGCGCAAGCAGTACGTCAACGATCCGCCGCGCGTCACCGGCCACGTGGTCTACCGCGCCGTCATCGACAAAAAGGACTTTCCCGAGAACCTGCAATGGAACGCCGCCAGCATCTGGGTTGGACCCAACTGCCACCTGGTGCACTACCCGCTGCGTGGCGGCGAGCAGTACAACGTGGTCGTCACCTTCCACAGCCGCAAACCGGAAGAATGGGGTGTCACCGATGGCAGCAAGGAAGAAGTGCAGAGCTACTTCCAGGGCATCTGCCCCAAGGCGCGCCAGCTGATCGACCTGCCCAGGACCTGGAAGCGCTGGGCCACGGCCGACCGCGAACCGATCGACACCTGGGTCCATGGCCGCGCCACGATCCTGGGCGACGCAGCCCACCCCACGACGCAGTACATGGCCCAGGGCGCCTGTATGGCGCTGGAAGATGCGGTCACGTTGGGCGAGGCACTGCGCGTGCATGGCAACGACTGGCCCAAAGCGTTGGCACTGTACCAGCGCTCCCGCGTGGCCCGCACGGCGCGCATCGTGCTGTCCGGCCGCGAAATGGGGCGGCTGTACCACGCCAAGGGCGTGGAGCGCCTGGTGCGCAACAGCCTGTGGAAGGGCCGCACGCCCGAGCGTTTTTATGACGCGATGGAGTGGCTCTATGGCTGGAATGTCGGCAACTGTTTAGCCACTGACTGAACCATGCTGCAACTCCATAACTTCTTCCGCAGCGGCTCTTCGCACCGCCTGCGCATTGCGCTGAACCTCAAAGGCCTGGACTACCAGTACGTGGCGGTCAGCCTGGGCAAGCAGGAGCACCTGAGCGCGGCCTACAAGGCGCTGAACCCGCAGGGGCTGGTGCCGACGCTGGTCGATGGGGACAGCGTGCTGACCCAGTCGCCGGCCATCATCGAGTGGCTGGAAGAGCGCCATCCGTCGCCCGCCCTGTTGCCCGCCAGCCCCGAGGATCGTGCCCGCGTGCGGGCACTCGCCGCATTGATCGGCTGCGACATCCATCCCATCAACAACCGTCGCGTGCTGGAATACCTGCGCAACGTGCTGGGTTGTGACGATGCCGCCGTCAACACCTGGTGCGCCACCTGGATCAGCTCCGGCTTTGAAGCACTGGAAGCGCTGCTTGTGGCGGACAAAAACCGTGGCGACTTCTGCTTTGGCAACATGCCTTCGCTGGCCGATGTCTACCTGGTGCCCCAGGTGGAGAGTGCCCGGCGCTTCAAGGTGGACCTTGCGCCTTACCCCCACATTCAGGGCATTGACCGGGCCTGCAGCCAGTTGAGCGCCTTCCAGAGGGCTGCACCCGCAGTTCAACCGGATGCGGCATAACACTTTTGCAGTTATGCTGTTTTTATATATTAGCTAGCCACCATCCCAACGGGACAAAGCACAGGCATATCCCTAGAATTTCCCACGGAAGACCTCCGCCTGCCCAACGGCAGATGCGGCCATAACCACAAACCTGGAGACAAGCATGACAAAACCCACCGTTACCTTCAAACTCACTGCCGTGCTGGCGGCCTGCGCACTGAGCCTGGCTGCCCAGGCGGCCGAGCCGCTCAAGATCGGGCTGGTGCTGCCCATGTCCGGCCCGTTCTCCGCCTACGGCAAGCAGATTGAACATGGTGCGCGACTGTATCTGGAACAAAGCGGTGGCACCTTCTCCGGCCGCAAGGTTGAGCTCATCATCAAGGACGACACCGGCGTTGCCCCCGAGATCAGCAAACGCGCCGCCCAGGAACTGGTGGTCAAGGACAAGGTGGACATCCTGGCCGGCTTTGGCCTGACGCCTTCGGCATTTGCCGTGGCCCCGATCGCCACCGAAGCCAAGAAACCCATGATCGTGATGAACGCCGCCACCTCGGCCATCACCACCAAGTCCGACTACATCCTGCGCGTGTCGCACACGCTGCCCATGGTCACCGCACCGATTGCCACCTGGGCGGCGAAGAACAACATCAAGAAGGTCTTTACCCTGGTAGCAGACTACGGCCCGGGACATGACGCCGAGGCGCAGTTCAAGAAGACCTTTACCGCAGCCGGCGGCGAGGTGGTGGGCGAGGTTCGCACTCCGGTGAAGAACCCGGACTTTGCCCCCTTCCTGCAAAAAATCAAGGATGCCAAGCCCCAGGCCGTGTTCCTGTTTGTGCCCCCGGGCGAGCAGACCATTGCCTTCACCAAGGGCTTTGTCGAGCGCGACCTGGCCAAGGCCGGTATCCGCATCATCGCCACAGGCGACCTCACCGGTGAAGACGTGATCGACGGCGTGGGTGACAACGCCCTGGGCATCGTCAACTCCATGCAGTATTCCGAGACCCACAACTCGCCCGAGAACAAGGCCTATGTGGCGGCCTACTACAAGGCCTATCCCAAGGACCGCCCGGACTTCATGTCGGTGGGTGGCTATGACGGCCTGCAGCTGATTGCCAAGACGCTGGAGAAAACCGGTGGTGATGCGACGGGCGACAAGTTCATGGCGGCCGCCAAGGGTATGGCCTGGACCAGCCCGCGTGGCCCGGTGAGCATCGATCCGCAGACCCGCGACATCGTGCAGACCATCTACATCCGCAAGGTGGAAAAGGTGAACGGCAAGCTGCAGAACATGGAGTTCGAGTCCATCCCCAACGTCAAGGACCCGGGCAAGCAGTAAACCTGCGCACCGCTTCCGGCCCAGCCTTCTTTAGACCCGACTCCTGTCATGACCGTACTCTTTGACGGCATTGCCTCCGGCATGCTGCTGTTTCTGATCAGCGTGGGCCTGTCGGTCACGCTGGGCCTGATGAACTTCGTCAACCTGGCCCACGGCGCCTTCGCCATGGTGGGCGGCTATGTGTGCGTCACCCTGCTGAACAAGGCCGGGGTGCCGTTCCTGCTGTCCCTGCCGCTGGCCGCACTGGCCACCGCGGCGGTGGGCGTGGTGCTGGAGCGCACCCTGTATCGGCGCCTCTATACCGCCACCCACCTGGACCAGGTGCTGTTTTCCATCAGCCTGGTGTTCATGTCCATGTCGGCCATGCAGTATTTCTTCGGCGCCCAGCAGCAGCCGCTGAATCTGCCGGACTTCCTCAAGGGCCAGATCAACCTGCCAGGGCTGGACATGGGTGTCTACCGGTTGTTCCTGATTGCGGTGAGTCTGCTGCTGGCCTATGGCCTGCAGCGCATGGTCAGCGGCACGCGCTTTGGTGCGCAACTGCGCGCCTCGGTGGACAACCCGCGGGCCGCGCGCGGCATGGGGATCAATGTGGAGCGCGTCTTCACCCTCACCTTTGCGCTGGGTTCGGCACTGGCCGGTCTGGGTGGGGCCATGGGGGTAGAGATGCTGGGCCTGGACCCCGGCTTTCCCGTGAAATACATCGTCTACTTCCTGATCGTGGTGGCGGTGGGCGGCAGCGGCAGCATCGCCGGCTCGCTGGTGGCGTCCCTGATCCTGGGCGTGGTGGACGTAGCTGGCAAGTACTACGTGCCGCAAGTGGGCTCGTTCGTGATTTATGCCGTGATGGTGGTCATGCTGGTGTTCCGTCCGCAAGGCCTTTTTGGTCGCATGACCGCGCGTTAGGACACAAGCATGGCAACCTCTTCCATTGACCTCACACCACTGCAGCGGGCCGACCGCTGGCGACCGGCCGAGCTGGCCTTCTGGCTGCTGCCCTTTGTCGGCTACTTCCTCTTTCCCGATAACCTGGTGCTGCTCACGCAGATTGCCATCACGGCGCTGTTCTGCCTGTCGCTGGACCTGATCCTGGGCTACGCCGGCATCGTGTCACTAGGCCATGCCGCCTTCTTCGGCGTGGGCGCCTACACCGCCGGTCTGCTGGCCGCGCACGGCTGGGGCGAACCCGTGTCGGGCCTGCTGGTCGCGGCCGTGGTCTGCGCCGCTCTGGGCTTTGTCACCAGCCTCTTGGTGTTGCGCGGCGCCGACCTGACCCGCCTGATGGTGACGCTGGGCGTGGCCATGATGCTGTTCGAACTGGCCAACAAGCTGACCTTCATCACCGGTGGTGTGGACGGCCTGCAAGGCATAGCAATGAAGCCGCTGTTTGGAACCTTTGGATTCGACATGTATGGCAAGACCGCCTACTGGTATGCCATGGGCGTGCTGTTCCTGCTGTTCTGGGCCGCGCGCAAGCTGGTGCACAGCCCGTTTGGCCTCTCCGTCAAGGGCATCCGCCTGAACGCCGCGCGCATGCCGGCGCTGGGTGCGCCCATCAATGCCCGCCTGGCCGCCATCTACACCATCGGCGCGGCCTATGCCGGTGTCGCCGGAGGCCTGATGGCACAGACCACGCAGTTCGTCGCACTGGATGTGCTGGCCTTCAACCGTTCGGCCGAGCTGCTGCTGATCCTGGTGCTGGGCGGCTCGGGCAGCCTGTATGGCGCCATCCTCGGCACCATCGTGTTCATGTCCGCGCACCATGTGCTGTCCGACATGAACCCCGAGTACTGGCAGTTCTGGCTCGGTGCACTGATGCTGGTCATCGTGCTGTTTGCGCGTGACGGCGTCATGGGCGGTGTGCGCGCCGCCGCACGCCGCCTGGGCCTGGAAGGGGGTGCGCAATGAGCACCTATGCATTGCAGACGCGCAACCTGGTGCGCAAGTTTGGTGGCTTTGTGGCCACCAACGATGTCAGCCTGAATGTGGAGGCCGGTGCCCGCCACGCGCTGATCGGCCCCAATGGCGCCGGCAAGACGACGCTGATCAACCTGCTCACCGGCTTTTTGACACCCACCAGCGGCCAAGTCATCCTCAAGGGCGATGACGTCACTTCGCTGGCACAGCATCAGCGCGTCAAACGCGGGCTGGCCCGCACCTTCCAGATCAACCGCCTGTTTGCCGACCTGACCGTGCTGGAATCCGTCGTACTGGCGGTGAACGAACGCCTGGGCCTGGGTGCCCGCTTCTTCCGCCCTGTCGGCGCCCACCAGCAGGCCTTGCGCGAGGCCGCCGAACTGCTGGAGACGCTTCGCCTGGCGGATGTGGCGCACGAGCGCACCCGCAACCTGGCCTACGGCAAGCAGCGGCTGATCGAGATCGCGCTGGCGCTGGCCGCCAAGCCGCAGGTGCTGCTGCTGGACGAGCCCGCCGCCGGTGTGCCGACCACCGAGAGCCGCGAACTGTTTGCCTCGATCGCCGCGCTGCCGCGTGACGTAACCATTCTTCTGATCGAACACGACATGGACCTGGTATTCCGATTTGCCGACCAGATTTCGGTGCTGGTCAGCGGTGCGCTGCTGACGCAAGGCACACCTGACCAAATCGCCCATGACCCAAAGGTCAAAGAGGTTTACCTCGGGGAGGCCGTCCATGGCTGAGCTGCTGCATGTGGACAAACTCTGGGCCGGCTACGGCGACGCCGTGGTGCTGGAGGATGTGTCCTTTACCTTGAACGAGGGCGACAGCCTGTCCCTGCTCGGCCGCAACGGCATGGGCAAGACCACGCTGCTGTCCACCCTGATGGGGGCCGCCAACTACCGCTCGGGCGTGATGCGTTTTGCCGGGCAGGACCTGAGCAGGGTCGCTCCCCATGCGCGGGCTCACCTGGGTCTGGGTTGGGTGCCGCAGGAGCGCGACATCTTCGCCTCCCTCTCGGTGGAAGAAAACCTGACCGTGGTCGCGACCAAGGGGCCGTGGGACCTGCCCAAGGTGTACGCCATGTTCCCGCGCCTGCAGGAACGCCGGCTGAACCTGGGCAACCAGCTCTCCGGTGGCGAGCAGCAGATGCTGGCCCTGGGCCGCGCCCTGATGCTCAACCCCAAGTTGCTGTTGCTGGACGAACCGCTGGAAGGCCTGGCACCGTTGATCGTGCAGGAGCTCCTGAGCATCATCCAGCAGCTCACCGAGGAAAGCGGCATGGCCGTCATTCTGGTCGAGCAGCATGCGCGCCAAATCCTGCCGCTGACCCGCCAGGCCCTGGTGCTGGAGCGTGGCAAGGGTGTCTACCAGGGTCCCAGCCAGCCCCTGCTGGACGACAGCGCCCTGCTCGACGGCTGGCTGGGCGTTTCCAGCCACTGAACCGCACACCCGACGAGAACCACCATGCGAGCCATCGACATCATCCACGCCGAACACCGCGCCCTGAGCGCCGTGTTGCAGGCCTTCCGCTTTGTGCTGGACGGCATCCGCGCCGGCACCATGCAACCCGACTATGTGCTGCTCGACGCGCTGATCGAATACATCACCGAGGTGCCGGACCGGCTGCACCACCCCAAGGAAGACGATGTGCTGTTCGTCAAGATTCTGGAGGTGTTGCCCGAGCTGGCGCCCCTGATAGCCAAGCTGCAGCACGAGCACGTGATGGGCGCACGCAGCACAAAAGCCTTGCGTGAGGCGCTCAAGGTTTATCAGGCGCAAGGCGCCGCAGGCTTTGCCGAATTCGATGCCGCCGCCCTGCGCTACATCGAGTCCTCGCGCAAGCACCTGGTGAGCGAGGAAACCGAGCTGCTGCCCGTCGCGCGGCAAAAACTGGCGCCGCAGGACTGGGCCGGTATCGACGCGGCCTTCGAGGCCAACAAGGACCCCTGGTCCGGCCCCACCGGCGAGTTCCGGACGCTGTTCTCCCGCATCGTTTCCATGGTGCCAGCGCCCTATGGAGTGGGGCCTGCTTGATCGGCGGCACTCGGATTGCTATTGAATCAATAGCAACATGACGATATCCCACGAGGGCTAGAGGCCAATTTTCCTCTTAAGCGCCTGACTGACCCACCAGCCCTCGGCGGTGTAGAGCGCCAGCGCGGTCCAGATCAGCACAAAGCCCAACACCCGCGGCCCGGCAAAAGGCTCGCCGTAGAGCCACACGCCCAGCAGCACCAGAATGCTGGGTGCGATGTACTGCAGGATGCCCATCATGGACAGCGGAATGCGCCGCGCACCCGCCGCAAACAGCAGCAGCGGAATGGCGGTGACCGGACCGGCCGCCATCAGCCAGGCCAGCAGGGCCGTGTCGTGGCGGGCCATCACGCCCTGGCCCTGCCAAGTCATCCAGCCCAGCGCCAACATGGCCAGCGGCGCCAACAACAGGGTTTCCAGTGACAGCCCCTCCAGCGCCCCCAGGGGTGCGAGCTTGCGCAACAGGCCGTACAGGGCAAAGGTCAGCGCCAGGGTCAACGCCACCCAGGGCAGACGCCCACCCTGCACCGTGAGCCACAGCACGCCGGCGCAGGCAATGGCAAACGCCAGCCACTGCACCCGGCGCGGGCGCTCGTGCAGAAACACATAACCCAACGCCACATTCACCAGGGGCAGGATGAAGTAGCCCAGGCTGGCGTCCAGCACATGGTCGTTGTTCACCGCCCAGATGTAGACCAGCCAGTTGCTGGCCAGCAGCGTGGCCGACAGCGCAAACGTGCCCACTACCCGCGGCGTCTGGAACACCGCGCGCAACCAGGCCCAGCGCCTGAGCACGGCCAGCACCAGCAGCACAAACACCAGCGACCACACCAGGCGGTGCAGCACCACCTCCAGCGCGCCAGCACCCGCCAGTTGCTTGAAGAACAACGGGAACAGCCCCCACAGCGTATAAGCCAGGGCCGCGTAGACAACACCGATTTGCATGGGTAAGGACAGTGAGGGTGGAAAGAAAAACGCGCCCGAAGGCGCGTCTCGCTCGGAGGCAGCGAAGGCTTATTTGGCGACGACGCGCACCATCTCCAGGCACTTGTTGGAATAGCCCCATTCGTTGTCGTACCAGGCCACGACCTTGACGAAGGTGCCGTCCAATGCGATGGACGCATCGGCATCGAACACGCTGGTGCAGGTCTCGCCAACGAAGTCGGTCGCCACGACCTTGTCTTCGGTGTAGCCGAGCACGCCCTTCAAGGCGCCCTGGCTCTGGGCCTTCATTTCAGCGCAGATGTCCTTCAGTGTGGCCTCAGAATTCAGTTCGCAGGTCAGGTCCACCACGGACACGTCGCTGGTGGGCACGCGGAAGGACATGCCGGTGAGCTTCTTGTTCAGTGCGGGAATGACCACGCCCACAGCCTTGGCAGCGCCGGTGCTGGAGGGGATGATGTTTTCCAGAATGCCGCGGCCGCCGCGCCAGTCCTTGTTGGAAGGACCGTCCACGGTCTTCTGCGTGGCGGTGGCAGCGTGCACGGTGGTCATCAGGCCGCGCTTGATGCCCCACTTGTCGTTCAGCACCTTGGCCACGGGAGCCAGGCAGTTGGTGGTGCAGGATGCGTTGGAGATGATGGCCTGGCCGGCGTAGGTGTCGGAGTTCACGCCGAACACGAACATCGGGGTGTCGTCCTTGGAGGGGGCGGAGAAGATGACCTTCTTGGCGCCGGCAGCCAGGTGCTTTTCACCAGACGCCTTGTCCAGGAACAGACCGGTGGCTTCGATGACGATGTCGGCACCGACTTCATTCCACTTCAGGTTCGCGGGATCACGCTCTTGCGTCAGACGGATCTTCTTGCCATTGACCACCAGGGTATTGCCGTCCACCGACACTTCGCCCTTGAAGCGGCCGTGCACGCTGTCGTACTTCAGCATGTAGGCCAGATAGTCCGGCTCCAGCAGGTCGTTGATGCCAACGACTTCGATGTCGCTGAAGTTCTGCAGGGCGCTGCGCAACACGTTGCGTCCGATGCGGCCGAAGCCGTTGATACCGATCTTGATCGTCATGGTGGTTTCCTTCAAAAAATAATCTGCCAATCGAAAAGCCGCTTACTTCTTTGCCAGCACGGATTGCACCGTATCGGCCACATTCTCGGGCGTAAAGCCAAAGTGCTTGAACAGCACCGGAGCCGGGGCCGACTCGCCGTAGCTGTCGATGCCGACCACGGCCGACACGCCGTATTTCCACCAGCCGTCGGTGGAGCCCATCTCGACCGCCACGCGGGGCAGGCCAGCGGGCAGCACGGCGGACTTGTAGTCGGCGCTTTGCTTGTCGAACGTGGTGGTGCTGGGCATGGAGACCACGCGCACGGCAATCTTGCGTTCGGCCAGAACTTTTTGCGCATGCAGGGCCAGTTGCACTTCGGAGCCGGTGGCGATGATGACCGCCTGGGGCTTCTTCTTCAGGCCCACTTCCGTGGGTTCGGCCAGCACATAGGCGCCCTTGCTGATGGCGTCCAGGCCGCAGGCGTCCGGTGCCAGCGCAGACTCGGCCTTGGGTGCGTAGCTGATGTTCTGACGTGACAGCAGCAGCGCAGTCGGCTTGTTCTTGTTCTGCAGGGCCACCGTCCAGGCCACGGCGGTCTCGGCCGTATCGCCCGGACGCCACACGTCCAGATTCGGGATCAGGCGCAGAGAGGCGCCGTGCTCAATGGACTGGTGCGTGGGGCCGTCTTCACCCAGACCGATGGAGTCGTGGGTGAACACGTGGATCACGCGCTGCTTCATCAGCGCAGCCATGCGGATGGCGTTGCGGCTGTAGTCGCTGAAGGTCAGGAAGGTGCCGCCGTAGGGGATGAAACCACCGTGCAGGGCCACACCGTTCATGATGGCGGCCATGCCGAATTCGCGCACGCCGTAGTTGATGTGGCGACCGCCCTGGCCGGCCTCGTTCTTCACCACGGCACCAGTCATGGCGTCAAAGCGCAGGTTCGGTGTGGACTTGGTGTTGGTCAGGTTGGAGCCGGTCAAGTCGGCACTGCCACCCAGCATCTCGGGCAGGGCGGCGGTGAACGACTCCAGCGCCAGCTGGCTGGCCTTGCGGCTGGCCACGGTCTCGGCCTTCTGGTGCGCGGCAATCACGGTGTCCACGGCGGTCTGCACGAAGTTCTTGGGCAGGTCGCCCTTCATGCGGCGCAGGAGTTCCTTGGCCAGTGCGGGGTGCGCGGCCTGGTAGGCGGCAAACTGCTCCTTCCAGGCGGCTTCCGCAGCCTTGCCGGCTTCCTTGGCGTCCCAGTCGGAGTACACCTCCTTGGGGATGACGAAGGGTGCATGGCTCCAGCCAATGGACTCGCGGGTCAGCTTGATTTCTTCGGCACCCAGCGGCTCGCCGTGGGCCTTGGCGGTGTTGGCGCGGTTGGGGCTGCCCTTGCCGATATGGGTCTTGCAGATGATCAGTGTCGGGCGGTCGCTGGTCTTCTTGGCGTCCGCAATCGCGGTGGAAACGGCAGCGGCGTCATGGCCATCCACCGGGCCGATCACGTTCCAGCCATAGGCCACAAAACGCTGGGCGGTGTTGTCGATGAACCAGGGGGCTACCTGGCCGTCGATGGAAATGCCGTTGTCGTCGTACAGGGCGATCAGCTTGCCCAGCTTCCAGGCGCCGGCCAGGGCGGCGGCTTCGTGGCTGATGCCTTCCATCAGGCAACCGTCACCCAGGAACACATAGGTGTGGTGGTCCACGATGGCGTGGCCTTCGCGGTTGAATTCGGAGGCCAGCAGCTTCTCGGCCAGCGCCATGCCGACCGCGTTGGTGATGCCTTGTCCCAGCGGGCCGGTGGTGGTTTCCACGCCGGGGGTGACGCCCACTTCAGGATGGCCGGCGGTCTTGCTGTGCAGCTGGCGGAAGTTCTTCAACTCGGCCATGGGCAGCTTGTAGCCGGTGAGGTGCAGCAGCGCGTAAATCAGCATGGAGCCGTGGCCGTTGGACAGCACGAAGCGGTCGCGGTTCAGCCAGTTGGGGTTGCTGGGGTTGTGGCGCAGATGCTGACCCCACAAAGCCACTGCCATGTCGGCCATGCCCATGGGCGCACCGGGGTGACCGGAATTGGCGGCCTGAACGGCGTCCATTGCAAGGGCGCGGATGGCGCTGGCCATTTGTTGGGTGTTGGGGTTGGTGGCCATGGGCTGGGCGACTCCGGGTAAGGTGAAGACTGGGGAAAACCCGGTATTTTACTTGGCCAGAAATATGGCCCCCACGGTCGCCCACTTTGTGTGGCTCCCTGCCCCCCGGGGGGGCGCATTTTTCCTTGGGGCGGCCCTGCGGAAAAACACCCTCGAATTTGATCTACAGTTACTTGTATGCAAGGCCTGCACCTCACCGCCGATTTAAGCCACTGCCAGTGCGCATCCACCTGGCTGACCGACGCCACCCCGTTGCTGGCGCGCTGCGTGCATGAAGTCGATGCCGCCGGCCTGCAGGCCGTCAATCAGTTGGCCCACAGCTTCCCGGCCACCGACCACGGCCCCGGCGGCGTGACCGCCACCGTGCTGCTGGCCGAGTCCCACCTGTGCGTGCACACCTGGCCCGAGCAGGCGGGCGTCACGGTGGATGTGTACGTGTGCAATTTCGGCGCCGACCACTCGGCCAAGGCGCATGCGCTGATGGATGCATTGATCGCGCTGTTTGCACCCCAGCAGGTGCTGCACCAGGCGCTGCAACGTGGCGCCATTGCGCCGGACTGCTCCTTGGATTGACTTACCGGTCTGCTACATCTGTGCGTAACACCCAGCAGCGTCGCCACAACTCCGCAGATGCAATAGGCCCGGCCGTGTGGGTCACTGCTATTTCAATTTCAGTTTCCTGATTCAGCGTTTGGGGGAAGTGGGGTAGATTTCGTATCCGACGTTGTACTTAGACAGCCAAGTTCGTAAGATCGGAAGTTCCCCCTTTGATTTTTTCACTTGAGGCGTTAGCACATACAGGTATAGCTGTTTGCCATCAATCACAAAGGTTAGACCATGGTCCTTCATGTCGCGGGGTAGCCGGTCACGCAGGTCAACTCTGTCTTCTAATATTTCACCGGTGACTTTGATTCGCCACTTCACGTACATGAAATCACCAACGGGCATCGGGCCATTGACCCCTTTCCTAGCGCCCAATGAACTTTCTCCCTTGTAGAGGGAGTCATTACGGCTTGCAAGACTGTTTCGAGTTGCAAAATACTTGTCACCGTAGCTGTACTCCAGAAGGTCAATGGTCTTCGCCCAGCCATCGTATTGGCCGTCAAACGAGAAGTCATGTGATACCTGCTGTGCACCCGTCGCACAGGCCGCTAGCGTCAGTGTCACCGTCAGCACTACTACTGACATGAATCTGGTGAGCATCGCTGAATTCTTTGCTTTCCCCATAGCCGTATTCGTTTCCTACTTCGCGTTGGGTGTCGACAGCAAGTTTTTCTTAAGGTCAATCTGAATTCGACTAGCGCAGGGCTTGAAGCCAAACCCGAACATCATCAAGCCTGAGTACCCCCCAGTGGCGTGTGTATCGAACACATGTACCTCGTAGCCAAACCACTGGCCACCCAGTTCGGCCAGCTCCTGGACATTGGGCCTGCGGTTGGAAGTGCGCACGCTCATGGGTCGGAACAAGTAGCCGGGTTTGTTTTCAAAGGCTTTTTGCACATCAATCGGGGTGATGCATAGTTTCTCTGCAGCCCTACCCATCTTGCAGTGCGCACGATAGGCAGCTGAACCTTCACCCAAAATAAGACACTCTGGATCAGAGGTCAGGCCAGAAATAGATAGATCTTTCTTTTTGGAAACTTCACCCTGGGCAGAAACATAGCGTCTGCCATATACACCCAGAATTTTGCTGCTGACCCCAAAGTTTGTCAGCGCGTGGTCCTTCAGAAAGGAAGTAAACCATACTGTTGAGTCGCCGCCAGGATTTGTTTTACTTTCAATCTTGGATGGCGGCAATGTCGAACCCAACCAGCCATTCACATAAGCCACCCAGTCATCCGACTCCGCCGCCACATAGTCCTTGATACCCTGCAACAACAGACCCACACGGGTTTCATGCTCGGGTGTCCGCTCGGGCACGTACTTCAGGTTGGGAAAGCTCTGGGTCGTCCAGGCGGAATCCAGATCGGAGCAGGCCTCAAAGTACGCACTGTCCTTGGATACATCGGGCAATTGAGATATTTCTATCCATGGCACCTTGGTATAAGGCGTAACCGGGGAGCATTGCAGACGGCTGGGGGTCGTGTTCCCTTGCACTGGGCTGTCGTTGCGCGGCATGACCGGCTCCGCATACACAGTGCATGTTCCCATCCCAAGACTTATGGCACAGATAGCAGACGTCCATCCAGCGGGAGCGAAAAGCTGATTGCACTTCATGCGTAACCTACCCATGCGTAATGGTGCGTGAAACACATGCTGTTCGGTCATTGGTCTGGTTGGTGCCGTGGGCGCTGCAGGGGTGTCCTGTTGCAGCTTCACGATGCTACAAAATTGGTAGCTATTGAAGTCCATTTCACGAGGACTAGAGGCCTGAGAGACTCTGAACCTCTCAGGCCAGCGCGTCGTGCAACGCGACAAACTCCTGGGTCAGCGTGTGGTTGGGGTCCAGAAAGATCATCGGCAGCGACTGCTCGTGCGATTCGCGGATGCGCACCGACGAGCGCAGGTAGGGCTGCAGCACCGGCAGGCCCTCGTCGATCAGCTCCTGCACCATGCGCTGGGGCAGGTTGGCGCGGGACTGGAACTGGTTGACGATGATGCCTTCGACCTTGAGTTCGGAGTTGTGGTCGGCCTGGATTTCCTGCACGTTCTCCAGCAGGGTGTAGAGCGCGCGGCGCGAGAAGTCGTCGCAGTCAAACGGGATCAGGCAACCCTGCGCGGCGATCAGCGCGCAGCGGGTGTAGAAGTTCAGCGCCGGCGGCGTGTCGATGTAGATCTGGTCGTAGTCTTCGGCCAGCAATTCGAGGGCGTCGCGCAGCTTGTAGATCTTGTGGCGCGACTCCAGCTTGCCGTGCAACTCGTCGAGCAGGGGGCTGGACGGCATCACGTCCAGGCCTTCCCACTGGGTGTTGACGATGAATTCCGAGGCGCCCTTGTCACGGATCGTGAACTTCAGGCTTTGCTCAAAGAACTCGGCCACATTGGGCAGCCCTTCGGGCATGTCGGCGCCCAGCAGGTAGCGGGTGGAATTGCCCTGGGAGTCGAGGTCGATCACCAGCGTGCGCAAGCCTTGCCAGGCGCTGATGGCCGCCAGGTTGCAGGTGATGGTGGATTTGCCTACGCCACCTTTTTGGTTGAACACGACATGCTGCATGGGTTGGGCCCTGGAAGAAAGAATTCGAAAGAAGCAAGCACAAAGAGTGCCTGGGTGGGCCGAGTTTAGCGGGGGCTCAGCCCGCAACCAGCGCGCAATAGGCTTGGCGAGTAGCCGGCGCCACCGATTCCAGCACCTTGGCGTAGGGCGTCTGGTGGCGCAGCACCAGCCGGGCCGAGGCCACGGCCTTGGACTTGCAGAACCAGTGGCAGGTGTGCTGCATCAGGAACATCTCGGCCAGGAGCGTGAAGGCCTTGTCCTTGGGCGCGCGCTGCTCGCTGTTGGTGGCCGCCTGGCGCATGCCCTTGGCATGGATGGCAAAGGCCTGGCGCAGGTCGAATGTGGCGCCGGGAAACAGCCCGCCGGTGTAGAAGATGGACACGGGCAGGCGGCTGACGCGGGCCTGCGTGGCATCCACCGCGGCGAAATCGGCAGCAAAGCGCTGGAACTGTTCACCCAATGCGGCCTCGGCCGTGGTCAGCATGCTCCAGATCTGGTCCTGGCGGGCGGGGTCGGTTTCGCCCAGAGCCCGCATATAGCCCTCGGTCAAGGTGGCCATCAGTTTTTCGATTTGGTACTGGCCCAGGTGGGCGCCCAGCAGGGCCATGCGCCGGTGCTCGTCACGGGTCTGGAAGCCGCGCACCACAAACCCCACCACCAACAACAGAACCGCAATTTCCATGACCGCTACAGGCTTCGATTGAACAGGGCTCCAGTGTAGTCACCCACCTGCCAGGCCAAAAAAATCCCGCCAGAGGCGGGATTTGGGTGAACCGTGTGCCGGAGCACACGGCTGCGGTGGCGCGGTTGAGATTAACCGCGGTAGTCCACAAAGCGAGCGGCGCCGGCCCGCTGGGCCTGGTAAGCCTCAGCCTTCACGGCTTCGCGGCTCAGCGTGCTGGGGGCGCTGCTGTCACGCACCACGTCGCGCTCGCCCAATGCAGGTGCCGTACCGGCCTTCTGGGCAGCCTGCAGGTCCGACAGCACGGCAGCGCGGCTCAACACGCTGGGAGCCGACTGGGCAAAGTACGAGCTGGTCGCCACATTGTTCAGGCCGTTCTGGGGAGCGCTGTAGGCAGCAAAGCTGGAACCGGCGGACAACGTTGCAGCGAGGATGACGGCGGTGGTTGCAAATGTGTTTTTCATGATGTTTCCTTCAAAAGTTGATAGACAGTTCCGGGCAGGTCTGGGGCGGTACGCCCCGGCTTGTCCAGCCTCGGTGAGTCGTCTCAGTGGGTTTCGGCTCATCGATGGGATGAACTTTAGGCCGATTGGGTCGAATTAAAAACCACCCGGTCAGTAATTCACCATTCCAGAAATCGGAACAATCCCGGCGAATCGACCCTTTCTTTGCTGCCGCACATGTCCTTTGACTCACATCAATCAACCCGCGATATGGGAACGCCGCACACTGTCGCTGGACGGTGATCTGTAGTGCAATCGAACTGTCGCTTCCAATGAAGCACCGTTCACAGGAGCCGCTATGGGCCAAGCACAACGCCGTCAGAACGCAGATGTGCGTTACTCCGACGAGATTCGCGCCGACACGGCGCAGTTCTCCCGCCTGCTGTCGAGCCAAAGCCTTTACGCCGCCAAGATTGCCGGCAACCAGCGCCAGGCCAGCCAGGCCGTTGCCGAGCAACTGTCCGCCTTTGGTCACGCACTGTTCGCATCGGCCAAGACCGGTGCGGTGTGGACCGATTGGCAGCAATACGTCTTTGACGCCAGCCAGCGCTACTGGCTGACGCTGGACACGCTGCGCGAGCGCGGCAACGCCGACATGGCGCACGAGGCGGCAGGCGCCCCACCGGTGCTCAAGTACGACTACGAAGTGGTGGTGGACGGCAGAACGCTCGCGCGCCCGGTCAACTACCAGTTGCTGCGCATCGTTCCGCCCAAGGGCATCAACGTTGTGGAGTCAAAGCGGCCCTACATGATCATCGACCCCCGCGCCGGTCATGGTGCAGGCATTGGCGGATTCAAGGACGACAGCCAGGTGGGTGTGGCCCTGAAGGCCGGGCATCCGGTGTACTTCGTCGTCTTTCGCCAGCATCCGGAACCGGGCCAGACATTGGCCGATGTGACCCGTGCCGAGGCCGGCTTTGTGCGCGAAATTGCGCGCCGCCATCCCAAAGCGCGCAAGCCGGTGGTGGTGGGCAACTGCCAGGGCGGCTGGGCCACGCTGCTGCTGGCGGCGGCCTACCCGGATCTGACTGGCCCCCTCGTTATCAACGGCGCCCCGGTGGCGACCTGGTCCGGGCAAATCGGTGACAACCCGATGCGCTACAACGGTGGGCTGTTGGGCGGCGTGGTGCCCGCGCTGCTGATGTCCGATCTGGGTGCCGGCGAGTTTGATGGTGCCCACCTCGTGTCCAACTTCGAGGTGCTCAACCCCGGACGCAACCTGTTCGAGAAGTACTACGACCTCTTTGCCAACATCGACACCGATCGCGAGAGCTTTCTGGAATTCGAGAAATGGTGGGGTGCCTACCACTTCACCAACGAGGAAGAGATCCGCTGGATCATCGAACAGCTGTTTATCGGAAACCGGCTTTCGCAGGGATCGGCCCAGTTGGAGCCTGGCATGCCGGTAGACCTGAAGACCATCAAGTCACCCATCATCGTCTTTGCCAGCCGGGGCGACAACATCACGCCACCCCAGCAGGCGCTCAACTGGATCGCCGACACGTTTGTCGACGAGCAGGAGATCCGCATCCGCGGCCAGCGCATCATCTACATGGTGCACGAGAAGGTGGGCCACCTGGGCATCTTTGTCTCGTCGTCCATTGCCCGCAAGGAGCACTCAGAGGTGACGTCCACGCTGAAGGCGATTGAAGCCCTGCAGCCGGGCCTGTACGAGATGTCCATCGACGAGACCTTGGAGGATTCCGGCAACGAGCACTTCCTGGTGAGCTTTCACGAGCGCACGGTGGCCGACGTGCTGGCCACCGTGGAGAACGACCGTGAACTGGAAACGGAATTCGCCACCGTGGCCCGCCTGTCCGAGGCCGGCGCCACCGCCTACGAGCTGGCCGTGCGGCCGTTTGTGCAGGGTGTGGTGAGTGAACCAGTCGCCAACGCAATTCGCAACGCCCATTCCTCCCGCGCACTGCGCAAGGCGTTTTCGGACACCAACCCGGCCATGCAATGGGTGCACAAGCTCGCCGACGTGGCCCGCCAGAAACGCCAGCCGGCCCAGCCCGACAATCCCTTCAAACACCTGGAGAAAGCCGTTGCGAACAGCGTGACGCAAAGCCTGGATCTGTACCGCGATCTGCGCGATGCGTTCTACGAATCGAGCTTCCTCGGTCTCTATGGCCTGCCACTGATGCGCGACTTTGGAAAGCGCAGCATGCAGCGGCGCAGCATGCACCAGGCTACCGAGCTGCGCAATCTGCCCGAGGTGCAGCGCATTCTGAACGGCATGAAGCACGGGGACGTGGCCGCGGCCGTGATCCGCATGCTGATCCTGCTCGCCGAATCACGCGGCGAAGTGCGCAAGGATCGCCTGGAGCGCTCGGCCAAGCTGCTGCATGACACGCAGCCGTTTGCCGCCATGGGTGCAGAGCGGCGTGCCACGATCATTCATGAGCAGTCGATTCTGGTGGAGTTCGAACGCGAACAGGCCCTGAACACCTTGCCAGCCCTGCTGCCGACCGCGGATGCCCGCCGGCAGGCGATGGAGTGGATCCACTTTGTCGTGGGCGAGCGCAGCGACATGGTGGACCACTCGCTGGAGCTGATTGGCCGCTTGGAGGAATTGCTGGGCGTGCCGTTTGAGTCCGGCGGTGCCAGGAAAGCCGCTGCAGGGGCCCCGACTGACAAGGCCAAGGTCCCCGCGAAGAAGCGGAGCGTGGCCCGGCCGCGCAGCCGGTGAGCGGCTGAAGGTGAAAAAACCCGCCAGCTGCGGGTTTTGTTTTGCGGTGTGCCGGGAACACCCGGCTCCGGTCAATCGGTAGAGATCAACCGCGGTAGTCCACGGCAAACACGTTGCCCGACTTTTGGGACTGCACCAGGTCGGCACGGACTTCGTCGCGGCTGCGCACGCTGGGTGCCGATTGGGCGAAGTGGGAACTGGTTTCCTTGGTGTTCTTGCCGGCACGGGCCTGCAGGGCGTTCATGACCTCCGCCTTGACTTCGTCGCGGCTGCGCACGCTGGGTGCCGACTGGGCGAAGTACGAGCTGGTCGCCACATTGTTCAGCGCAGTCTGGGGCGCGCTGTAGGCAGCAAAGCTGGAACCGGCGGACAAAGTTGCAGCGAGGATGACGGCGGTGGTTGCGAATGTGTTTTTCATGATGTTTCCTTCAAAAGTTGATAGACAGTTCCGGGCAGGTCTGGGGCGGTGCGCCCCGGCTTGTCCAGCCTCGGTGAGTCGTCTCAGTGGGTTTCGGCTCATCGATGGGATGAACTTTAGGCCGATTGGGTCAAATTACAAACCATCTGGTCAGTAATTCACCATTGCGTAAAATGAAACAATCATGAAAACCCAAACGATTTGTTGCTGCCATGGATAGACTTTTGTCGATGCGGGTCTTCCAGAAGGTTGTGGACGAAGGGGGCTTTGCCGCCGCCGCCCGCGCGCTGGACATGTCCCCCGCCGCGGTGACCCGGCTGTTTGGCGACCTGGAGCAACACCTGGGCGCGCGGCTGATGCAGCGCACCACCCGCAAGCTGGCCCTGACGGAGGCCGGCGAGGTCTACCTGCTGCGGGTGCGCGGCATCCTCAACGAAATCGCCGATGCCGAGGCGGCGGTGGGCTCCAGCACGCAGGAGTTGCAGGGCACGGTGCGCCTGCTGGCGTCCCCACTGCTGGCGGCGTACTTTCTGGCACCGCTGATCGCCACATGGCGCCAGCGCTACCCCAAGGTGGCGCTGGAAATTGCCATCGACCCCTTTCCGCAATCGCGGGTGGACGAATTCGACGTGACCTTCATGGCCGTGGACGAGGGCTATGACGCCAACGTGGTGGCGCGACCCCTGGTCACCACCGAGTGGATTCTGTGCGCCTCGCCCACCTATTTGAAGCGCGCCGGAACCCCGCTGCAGCCGCCGGACCTGCAGCGCCACGACTACCTGAAATTCCCTTGGCAGCAGGGTGGCGGCAGCAGCAACCGCCGGCTGCGCCTGCGCCCGGCCCAGGGTGACGGTGAGGCCGTGGAAGTGGACATGCCGGTGGCGCTGCAATCGGTCAGCATTGACGTGCTGTACCGCGCGGCACTGGACGGTGCTGGCGTGGCCGTGCTGTCCCGCCTGCTGGCCGAGCGGCACCTGACCAGTGGTGAACTGGTGCACCTGCTGCCGGACTGGATCTATGGCCGCCTGACGGTGTTTGCCGCCGTGCCCTCGCGCAAGCTGATGCCTGCGCGCACCCGGGCCTTTCTGGGTTTCCTGAGCGAGTGGCTGCCGGCCCAGGCGCCGCGTGCGGCTTAGCCCACTGCGGCGTGGCCGGCGGTGAACGCCTCTTCAAACACCGAGTAGCCCGCCCAGTCGCTGTGGGCGAAGCGCAGCCGCTCCCAGGCCAGCACCGGTCGGGCCGGATAGCGCTTCTGTTTTGATAGCACACTACGTTTATTCTGCGAGGGCCAGTGGCCAATTTGGCCACCAAGCTGTGGCTGGGGAATGGCCATGGCGTGGCCGTAGCGGGTGATGTCCATGCGCGTGACCTTGCCCGCCAGATCGGGGTGCGCCTGCGACAACTCAGCCACGATCTGGTCGCGCCAGAGGGACCAGGGCCGCTCCAGCAGCAGCTTGCGCCCGCCTGTCCCCACGGCGGCGCCGGGTGCCGTGCCTGCCAGATCACCCAGCGCCCGGTAGTGGGTCAGCACTGTGGGCCCTGCAACCGCCTGCAGAGTCTGGTGCGTGGCATCCACATAGCCCAGACCTGCGCCGGCACCATCGCCACCCTCGTTGTACAGCACGTTGTCCCAACTCGGCGCCGCACCGGGGCGGTCGTGCAACGGGCTGGCCAGGTGGAGATTGGCCACCAGCCAGGGTGCATACGCCACCGCGCGGGCGGCCTGGCGCAAAAACTCGGGCGGGTTGTGGACGACGCGCGCCGCCACGAACACCGGCAGCGCCACGATGGCCTGCTCGGCCTGCCAGCGCTCCACCGTCTGGGTGGCGTTGTTGAAGGCATCCACCTCCACGCCGTGGCGGCCACTGGCGATGCGCAACACGACGCGCCCGGTGTGCAGGCGCTCCCCCAGCGGCGCGGCCAGGCGACGGGTCAGCCAGGCATTGCCCTCGGGCCAGGTCAGCAGGCCCTCGCGCTCTGCGCCCTGCGAACCCGGTGCGTGAAAGCCATGGCGGCTGGCAAAGTAGTGGATGCCGGCCCAGGCCGAGACGGTGGCAATGCCGGCACCGTAGTCGTCGCGGCAGCAGTAGTCCAGGTACCAGCGCAGGTGGGCATCATCCAGTCCGTTCTGCTCCAGATACGCTATGAAAGTGATAGCTGCCAACGTCCTTTGCACGAGGGCTGGTGCCCCATTTTGCACCGGGATGCTCCAGCGGGCGGCGCTGCGCGCCTGCTCCACCAGGGTGGCAAATTTCTGGTACTGGGCCAGGGTCTCTGCACCCACGCCCTGCGCGGGCAACAGCCCTTCCTGCCACTCGCCCCGGAACAGCAGGCGCTCCTGGGGGCTGTGGCACAGGTGACGCTCGTCATACGTCCAGCGCCCAGCCACGCGCGTGCGCAGGCCCAGTTCTTCCAGCAGGTCCTGCACCTCGGGCGCGTCGTCGCCCGGCAAGGGCAGGTAGTGCGCGCCCTGCGGGCAGGCCAGGCCGGCAATGGCAGATGCGCGGCTGTTGCCGCCGGCCGTGTCTTCCAGCTCCAAGAGCGCAAAGTCGTCCTCGCCCCGCAGGCGCAGCGCACGCGCGGCCGCCAGACCCGCCACGCCGCCACCGGCAATCACCACCCGGGTCTTGAAAACCTTGGCTGGCGCGGGCCACGGCTTGCCGCCCTGCAGGCCATCGCGCAGCCAGTGGCCACGCTGCTGGTCGATGCCGATAAAGCCGCCGGTGATGTGGGCCGTGTCCGACGCGCTCTGGCAACCGGTGGCGCCCAAGGCGGTGCCAAGGCCGGTGAGCAGAAAGTGGCGGCGGTCCATCAGGAGGGCCTCGAACTGACGTTAGGCGTCTGGGTGGCCAAGCGTTTTGCGCAGGTAAAGGGGGAGCCCGCGCAGCGGGCGGAGGACACGGAGCAAAACGCTTGGCCGCCCAGACGCCGGGCAACGAAAATTCCGACAGCCTTCATCGGTCTACAGGGCGGTGGCGTGCTGCAGCACGCAGTCGGCCATGGCGCGCGTGTCCGCCAGGTCCAGCCAGGCCGGTGGTGCCACCCCGGCGGGCAGCGCTGCAGCATCCAACGGGCCGTCACTGGCGATGGCCACAATGCCGGGCCACTGCGGCCACAGCGTGGTGCGCTGCAGTTCGGCCCGCCACACTTCGATCTTGGGGAAGGGGCCGTGCTTGAAGCCTTCGACCAGCACCAGATCGCAGGGGGCCAGGCGGCCCAGCAGGTAATCGATGGAGGGTTCGGGCGCGCCGCGCAGTTCGTGCATCAGCGCCCAGCGCTCGTTGCCCAGCAGCACCACCTCGCCGCAGCCAGCCTCGCGCAGGCGGTAGGAGTCCTTGCCCGGGCGGTCGATGTCGATGGACTTGTGGCTGTGCTTGATCAGCGAGACCGAGAGGCCACGCCCGGTCAGCTCGGGGATCAGGCGCTCCAGCAGCGTGGTCTTGCCCATGCCGGAGTGGCCGGCGATTCCAAATACTTTCATAGGTCCAGCGGTAGATAGGAATGGGGGGATTGTGCAACGCCGCCATCCAACCACCGAGCAGGGACTCAGGCGGTGCCGAACTTGGTGTCGAACTGGATGCCAATCTGCTGCAGCAAGGGCGTGGGCAACACGCCGCCGGCGCACACCAGCACCACATCGTTTTTGAAGCGCTGCACCACACCGTCGTGGTCAATGTGCACGTGGTGTTCTTCGATGCGCTGCACGGTGGATTGCAGCAGCACCCGGATGCGTCCGGCCTTTTGCTGCTGCTCCAGTTGCGTGCGGTTCTTCTGCTTGACGCGCGAGAATGCGGCGCTGCGGTAGGACAGCGTGACGTCGGTCCCCTCTTCCCGGGACAGCGCAATGGCGGCCTCCAGCGCGCTGTCGCCACCACCCACCACCAGCACCGCCTGGCCCGCATACTGCGCCGGGTCGGTCAGCCGGTAGGCCACCTTGGCCGACTCTTCGCCGGGCACCTCCAGCTTGCGCGGCGTGCCACGCCGGCCCATGGCCAGCAGCACGGCGCCCGCGGTGTAGCTGCCACGGTTGGTCTGCACCACAAAGTGCCCATCCTGGCGTTCGATCGACTCCATGCGCTCCCGAAACCCGATCTGCAGGCCGGTCTTCTGCACCACGCCCTGCCAGAACTCCAGCAGCGCTTCCTTCTGCACCTCGTTGAACTTGACCTTGCCGATCAGGTCCAGCTCCACCGGTGCCGTCATCGCAATCTTCTGTCGGGGGTAGTGGTAGACCGAGCCCCCCAGCGAGTCCTCCTGCTCGATGAGCTTGTAGCGCATCTGGTGGTGGATGGCCGACAGGCCAGCCGACAATCCGGCCGGGCCGCAGCCAACGATGAAAACGTCGAATTCGGCCTTGGAGCCTTTCTTCTTGCGGATCGAGTCCATGGCCTGGCGGCCCTGCTCGGCGGCCTTGCGGATCAGCCCCATGCCACCGAGTTCGCCGGCAATGAAGATGCCCGGCACATTGGTCTCGAAGTGCGGCGTCACGTTGGGGATGTCAATTCCGCGCTTCTCGGTGCCAAACACCAGCTTGATGGACTCCACCGGGCAGGCCGCCATACAGGCGCCGTGCCCGATGCAGGCTGCAGCGTTCACCAGCACCGCCTTGCCATTGACCACACCCAGCGCCCCTTCCGGGCAGGCCTTGGTGCAGGCACCCGAACCCATGCAGCGGCTCGGGTCCACCACCGGGTGCAGCGACGGTGGTTCCACCAGACCGGCCTGCACGGCCTGCTGCAATTCGGCAGAGTGGGTGGCGTGGATGCGCCGCTGCCGCCTCAGATACAGGGTCATCACCAGCACAACGATGGCGACGTAAATCAGGATGTAATTCATGGTTCCAACGACGGGCTACCCGGCCCGACTCAACGCACTCAGGGTTTGCTCAACTTGACGCTCTTGCTGGTTTGACCCACCTGTTGCCGGGCCTGCTCCAGACCGGGCAGGATCTGGCGCACCATGGGGCTATCGCCGGGCCCCTGGTCCACCAATTGTTGCCAATACTGGATTGCCCGGGCGTAGTCCTGCCGGTCAAAGGCTTCGGAGCCGGCCATGGACAGGGCCTTGGGGTTGCGGGGGTCCATTTTCAGCGCACGCTCCACCAGCTTGAGGGGTTCGCCGGCCAGCACCCGGTTGTTCTGCATGGCCAGCGAGTCGGCATAGTCGGCCAGCAGGTTGGCATCGTCCTTGCGCAGTGCCACGGCCTTCTCGTACGCCTTCAACGCCTCGGGGTGGCGGCCCAGAACGCTGTACGAGCGCGCCAGCATGGCCCAGCCCTCAGCGTCCCCGGGCTGCTGTTTCAGACGCTCGGCCAACCGGTCGGTCATGGACACCACCTGGTCCGAGTTGGTGCCGTGCGGCGCACTGGCGGGCATGGAGGGCGTCGTGGAGGGCATCGAAGTCGCACCCATCGTGGCCGCGCCCGGGCTGGCGACGCCGGCGTGGGCCACTACGGCCGGACTGGCTGGCACGCGCCTGGCTGACGCCCAGTAGCCAGCACCCGCCACGACCAGCGCCAGCGCTGCAATGCCGGCAAACACCAGCCGCGCGTTGTTGTCCTGCGGCGATTGGGTCAGCACCTGGTCCAGCAGGCGGCGCTCCAGCGCGGCCTTGTCGGTGTCGTACTGTTGGGGGGTCAACACCCCGGATGTCAATTGCGCCTGGAGTTGCTGCAACTGCTGGCGCAGGCTGTCGATGGATTCGTTCATGTCGGGAATAGGGAGTTGGGTCGGTTAGAAGTCGAAGCGCGCACCGAGGTAATAGAACATGCGCTGGGAGGATTCGTTGCGGGTCGGGCCGGTGGAGTCGGCAATCTCGTAGGACAGCTCGGTCTCCAGGGAAACCCGCTTGATGATGCGGTAGGTCATGCGGATGCCGGGTGTCCAGCGCTTCATCTTGTTGCCCAGGCTGTCCTCCTGCACATACAGACGCAGGGACGGTTCCACCTGCCAGTCCTCGTTGATGCCGGTCAGGTTGTTGTACGACAGCAGGGTGCCCTTGTAGGTCGGGCCCGTCAGGTAGTTGACGTTGAAAACGTGGGTGTCCCGTGCCGAATACAGGTTCAAGCCGATGAGCTGCACGCCCAGGCTCCACAGGTCACCGGTGCTAGGCTGGCCATTGGGCAGGATGACGGCAATCGGCTTGATCTCGTCCACATTGGTGTAGTTGAGGTTGGCGCCGGCCTGCCAATTGGCCGCCACCGGCATCGTGAAGCCCACCATGCCCTGGGTCTGGAACGAGGTGATGCCGTTGACCTGGTCACGCAGCATGTCGATGGGCGTGGTGCCCAGCAGTTCGGAAAGGCTGCGCGCCGGTGTGGGCAGCATCGGGTCCTGAAAGAACAGGATGTTGCCCAGCGAGCGCACCGGCGTGGCGCGCCGGTCCAGCAGGAAGTTGATCACGGTGGTATCGGGGAACTGCCACGAGCCCTGCACAGTGGCAATGTTGAGGCCGCGCAGAACCTGGTCGTAGTCCACCTGCCCGCTCAGGGCCAAACCATCGTTGAAGTAACGCAGTTCGGCACCCAGGGCGCTACGGTCGATCTGGTCATCGATCATCTGCTGGTTCATGTACACGCTACCGCTCATGTTGGTGGCCAGTGCGTCGGCATCGACCCAGGCGCCATAGAAGTAGCGGCGGCTGTCGAGCAACAAGTCGGTGGGCACGCCATAGACGCCATTGAGCTTCCATTTCGGCGCAAACGTGTAGGAGCCCTGGATGCCGTCAAACCGGTACAGCACACCGCCACCAATCGGTGACTGGCGCCCGACCTTGAAGGCCGTTCCGTTGGTCAGGGAGCGCTGGTCGAAGTACAGCGCCGAGAGGCGATTCTTGTTCGGCCGGTTGGGCATGAGGTCGGCGCTGTAGGTGTCGCGCAGCACGAAGCGCATGTCTTTTTCCGCATCGCGGTAGCGCCAGTTCAGGTCCACATTGGTCTGCACCTGCTTCTGGTCGGTCCCGGAAAGATTGCTTTCGGACTGCAGCACAGGAAGCCCACCAATGGGCGAATCCACGAAGTCCTGGGAACGGGTTTGCGACTGACCGCCGTAATAGAACAGCGAAACCGAGCCACTGGTGGTGGAGACCGGATCGGCACTCGTGCGTCGCTTGGCCACAGTAGATTCGGCGGGCAGGTTGACCAGGTACTGGCGGATCTGCTCACTGTCCTCGCCGCTGGGGTAGAGCTTGAGGAAGGTCTCAAACTCGCCACGCGCCCGCTGGTTGTCGCCCGCCTTCAGGCGCGTGATGCCAATCTGTTCCTGGGCCTTGCGGGTGCGGGTGTTGGGTGGCAGGTTCAAGAGGGAGTCCAGCGCGGTGATGGCGTCCTGGTAGTCACCACGGTCATTGGCCGCATTGGCGACAGCCATCAGCTTGGCGGCCTGAGCCTCCACTTCCGGTCCCGACGCCACAGGGGGTGCGGCATCGCCGGGTTCTGCTGCACGCGCCACCACGGCAGGCCCCGCGGACGCGGGGGCCTGGCGCAGGCTGATCACGGCAGCGTCGGGAAAGCGTTTGACGAGAATGCGCTGCGCGTTGTCTGCCTCGGCCTGGGTGGCAAAGTAGCCCAGTGCGATCTCGTAGCGGGTCTTGCCATCTTCCACGCGACTGGAGGTGAACACCTCGGCCTCTTGCAGGATGGCGGGAATCGATGCCTTGAGTTGTTCACCCGGGTCGCTGGAGTGCTGCAGCAGCACGGCAAACTGCTTGCCCGGCTCCAGGGCCTTGGACAGCTTTTGTGTGGGCGCCGTCACCTGCGACCCGAGGCCTTCCAGCACGATCTCCAGGCTTTCCTTGTTGCGCCCCGCACGGACCTTGATCGGCGTGGCCTTGCTCAGACGCACCAGCAGCTTGCGTTTGAACAAGTCGTCGTTGGACACCGCTTCGTCCGTGACCACCAGTTGCGGCAAACCACTGCCGCCGGCAATGCGCCGCTCACCCACCTGGGTCAGCGTGGAGTCCTTGCGCGGCAGGGTGTTGTAGAACACCTGCACCAGATCCCCGGAGCGTGCCGCCACCGAGCGCTGGAATTGCACCGGCACCGAAAAGCGGACGACCGCCACGGCATCCTTGCCATCGACGCGAATGTCGATGTCGTCCATCAGTTGGGCCTGTGCCAGGGTTGCCAGACACAACTGGCCTGTGACGGCCAGAGGCCAGAGAATATTGCGCATGTGCATGAAGGTGTTACGTTGAAAAATGGTGTGGAACGACATCAGTCCCACTTCGAATAACTGGCTCCGGTGTTGCCCAGTGGTCGGTGGCATCCCGACTGCGAGCAATCGGTAGGCGCGGGGGTCTTGTTGCGGTGGTTGAGGGACTTCTTGTCGGCCGTTCCCAGGTAACTGACTCCGCTTTGGTGGCACGACTTGCACCAGCCTGCGCCGTTGCCCATGGTCGAGTTGTGGTTCATGCGCTCGGTCATCCAACTGGTCGTGCTGCTGTGGCAGGCATTGCAGTCCATGGATGCACCGCCGGTCAGCTGGGCTTCGGGTATGTGGTTGCTGGGCTTGGCCAATGCCCCCTGTGCACCTGCAGACAGGTAGCTGCCGTTGTGACAGGATTTGCAGGTGGCAGACGCCACCACACTGTGGTTCATGGTGACCGAGGTCGCAAAACTCACCTGTGAGCGGTGGCAGGAGTCACACTTGGCGGTGCCGGCCGGGACCGGTATGTGCGTGGCAGGTTTGGACTTCGCGCTGCTGCTGCCGTTGTGGCAGTTGTCGCAGGTTCCGGTACCCACCGCGTTGGCCGGTGCGTGGGCGTATTGCACGCTCAGCCAACTGCTGGTGGAGCGGTGGCAACTCTCGCAGTTGCCCGTCACGCTGGAGTGGGTTGCCGTGGCGGGCTTGCTGGCCAAGCCATACGCGCCCGTCAAATGGCAGCTGGCGCATTGCGTCGTGATCGACACATTGCGGTGGAAAAGGCCCGGATTCCAACTGGCGTAGCCCGACTTGTGGCAACTGTCGCAGTTGGTGATGGCCACGCCAGTCAGGGTCTGGTATGGAATGTGGTTCATGGGTTTGCCGTCCGCGGGCGGATAGGCGCCGCTGTGGCAACTGGTGCACTGGTTGGTCACCGGCATCTGGCTGTGGTTCCATTTGGTCGGGCGCCAGCCCGTCACGCTGTGGCAGTTCACGCAGTTGACGCTGGTGGGAATGTGCTGGGCGGTCTTGCCGGCTGCGGCACTGCCGTTGTGGCAGCTCGA
>JBAQDE010000028.1:0-108724 GCA_049294595.1 Rhodoferax sp.
CATGCAAACATGGCAAGCCGATTGTTTGCGGTATGGCCTGCCAGATCGATAAGAATGTCTATCTTGTCCTCACGGATGCGATTGGCCAACTGCTCATCTGATAAACCCACAACTGAACACCAGCTAGCACATTGGCTCTTGAGGCGCGCACCGGTATTGTCGTCACAACTGTAAGTAGGGTATGCATGCACGGAAAGCTTGGTCATATTAGCCGCCATTGCCGTTAGTACACTTTCAAGAAAGTACCCTACTGGGTGATTGCGTAGGTCCCCAGACACCAGACCAATGCGCAAGGTACGAAATATTTGTGGCGGATTGCCCCATTGGGTTGCAGGAGTACTGTGTCGTGCAACCAAAAAACCAAACTGGCGCGCTTCGTTCAACATCACAGATGTAGCTCGATCATTCAAATAATTGTGAATGAATAATAAGCAGTTGTGTGCACTGAAGAAGGCCGACTTTATTTCTACGGCGCGCTGAAAGCTTTCTACTGCCAGGGTGAGCTTTCCAAGCTCCTTCAAAGTAAGGCCAAGGTTGTAGTGCGCTTCAGCGTAATTGGGGTCGATCATCAGCGCACGTCGATAACAGTCGACTGCTGCGCTCAGCTGACCAAGTTCCTCCTGTGCACTTCCCAAAGCCAGCTCTGCGTCCGCGAAGTCTGGCTTAAGTCTGATGGCTTGTTGGAATGCGTTCGAGGCCTCCACATACCTGCCCAACGCTGCGTAGGCGTTGCCCATGTTGAAGTGGGTCGATGCTGATATCGGTTTGAGCCGTATTGCTGTGGCATATGCGTCAACGGCGCTCGTGTATTCGCCTTTTTCGAGCAGGAGGTTACCGCGCTGAAAGTGAGCTTGCGCAAATTCCGGCAAGAGATCAATTGCCGCTTCGTACTTACTCAGAGCTTCAGCGACCAATTGATTTCGTTCAAGTGACAGTCCCTCCTCAAGCAATTGCGCAGCGCCCATGTGCACCGGGGTCATGTCAAGCCGGGCCTCGGAATCCTGTGACAGTCTGGGCCTCAGAAAACGATCAAGCAAACCCATCGGTGTGCCACTCCTTCTGTGATAATCAATTGGTGCGTTATCCATTTCTGATGAATGGCTGCAGGAATTATCATGATGCTAAGTTGGTTCGACGCCTCAGAAGCGAAAAAGTTTGGTGAGTTGTTGGCACGTTTCTTTCTCGAACGGATTCCCCTGGCTTCGCAGCTCGGGGACAAAGCATTTACTTTGAAAGCTGACAAGGTGCTGTTCAAAATGGATGGGCAGATAGCACGTTTCAAACAGTCAAACAATTTGAACACCTATAAAAAAGCCCAACTAGGGAACGCGTTCAAGTGGGCTTTACGTGATGCAGGCGTCTCGACCGACTATGCTGACAAATTGACGAATTGGCTCATGTTGCAATTAAAGTAGCTGCTCAGCCATGGCTCATTTTTAAAGAATTGGGTGACAAAATTGTCACTCGTTCATTGTTGAAAGAGCGAAATTTCTAGCACTTTTTGTCTTTTCCCTAGATGGCTGCAGCATTTTGAGTGAAATGACGCAATTTTCTCATGGCCTAAAAATTGCTTTCTGTGTGTGGCGTCTCGTGTTTTTTCTCTTTTTTGATTTAGGAGCTCTTTATGAAGCGTTACATGCAAACAGGTTTTACCCTGATTGAATTGATGATTGTGGTTGCAATTATTGGCATTTTGGCGGCCGTGGCTTTGCCTGCGTATCAAGATTACATGGTGCGCGCCAAGGTGTCTGAGGTCGTGTTGGCTGCATCTTCTGGCCGTACTGCAGTGTCTGAGACCTTCTCGCAAAAGTCGACAATGAATTTATCAGCCGGATCCATGGGTGTGCAGAATCAAGCGTCAAAATATGTGTCTACCGTGACTTACCTACCCGTAAGCGCTACGGAAGGTAATATTGTTGTGACGGCATCGGCTGACACTGGTTTGTCTGCCGCGGCAAGTACTTCTATGATTCTCAAAGGTAGTGGCACTACAAGCACCGGAACTGTTGCATGGACCTGTGGCACATCCACGATGCCCCGCAAGTACCTGCCCAGTTCTTGCAAAGATTTCTAAGCCCTTCGGGCCACCAAAGAAAAAGCCCCTTGATTCAAGGGGCTTTTTCTTTGGTGAGTGAGCACATGTTGCGAAATGTATTCTTGATAGCGCTCTCAACGTTGGCTGTTAGTGCTGCTGTTTTGGCAGTTTTCTGGCCTGGTCTGAATGGCGGTTTCTTCTTTGATGATTTTGGAAATATCCTCCAAAACGAGAGCGTGCGGCTGCATGAGTTTACATATGATGCCGTTCATGCAGCACTGGTTGGTGGTGGGGCAAGCCCTTCTGGGCGGCCGGTCGCGCAGCTGAGTTTCGCACTCAACTATTTTTTTAGCGGTTTCGACCCCTTTGTATTCAAGTCCACCAACCTTGCCATTCACCTTGGCTGCGGCGCGCTGGTGTTTGGGCTGGCGCGTGATTTGTTGGCAAAGGTGCTGCCTATCGCAAAACCTTGCAACATCGTCTTTGCGTCCTTTGCAGTCGTGGCGCTTTGGCTGATGCATCCGTTACAAGTACTACCCGTCTTGCATGTTGTGCAGCGGATGACCAGTTTGTCTGCATTCTTTCTTCTTGCCGCTTTTCTCCTTCACATTCGTGGGCGGGAGAAAAAGGGTGTGCTCTGTGTGGGAATGCTTCTGCTGGCGTGGTGTGTAGTTTGGCCGCTCTCCGTTCTGAGCAAGGAAACCGGACTACTCTTTCCCTTGCTTGTTTTGGCATGGGAACTCATTCTTCGCAGAAGCTACCTTGGTAAGTTGGATCGCATTGGATGGGGGCTTCTTGCTCTTAATGTACTTCTGACGGTGGTGAGTGTGGCCTATCTAAGCTCTTCGATTTCACATTGGCTTTGGTCTGGCTATGGCTTTCGTCCGTTTTCCATGGCAGAGCGCCTGATGACAGAAGCCAGAGTGCTCTGGCTCTATTTGGGAATGATTTTTACGCCAGACATTGCAATGTTCGGCTTGTACCACGACGACATTGATATCTCCAACGACCTGTTCAGCCCATGGATAACCGTGCCAGCAATCATGGGCTTGCTAGGCCTGGTGTGTTTTTCTTGGCGTATGAGAATACGCGCACCACTTCTTTCGTTTGGGATACTCTGGTTCCTAATCGGGCATCTCCTTGAATCGACCGTTTTACCGTTGGAAATTGCCCACGAGCATCGCAACTATCTCCCTCTATTCGGTATTTTGCTCGTCGCCGGATGGGCTTTTGTTAGCGCACTAGAAAGTGGCACAGGGTACAAGAAGCTCGGAATCTCTTTGGTGATTGGGCTCGCAGGCTGTCTTGTCTTGGTCACATCTCTTCGGGTACAGCAATTCAAAGATAGCATCCTGCGCACGCAATACGAAGTTCAACACCATCCCAATTCAAGCCGCGCCCAACATGAGGCCGGTCGGGTGTTGTCTGAGCAAATCGACGCGGCTAATCCAAGTTCACAAACCTTTGCTCTGTCCCGCGAGCATTACAAAAGGGCTTGCACGCTTGATCTGAATGCCAAGATGTGTTTGCTCGGGCTCATCCATTTGAACTGCCAGGCCGGTGTACCGGTGGAGTCAGTCTGGGTCGCGGATCTGAACAAACGCCTGGGGGTGACAATTTTCGCTCCAGGAGACCGAAACGTGCTCTACAGCGTCAAGGAAATGGAGATTGCTGGCCCAATGTGCCTAACCCGGTCGGAGGTTGATGGTTTGTTTGCGGCTGCCATTGGTAACCCTCGGGTAGTTGACACAGCAAAGGCGATCATGCATTCATGGCATGCCGACTATCTTTGGTTAAAACAACACGATTTGGTGGCGGCGCGAACGGCTGTGGGTAAATCACTCGAACTGAATTCTGAGAACCCAAGCAATCGACTCAAATGGGCACAGCTCCTGTACATTTCCGGCGAACAGATAGCAGCAAAGCAGTTGTTGCTTGAGTTGACCGAAGAAAATCTCTCCGGCGAGGAGCGCAAGACACTGACGGAGTTATTGGCAGAGATTAACATCAATCATCATTAAACAAAGATTTACATGGTTCCTGCGTCACGCATTACTGTTGTTATCCCCGCACGCAACGAGGCGACCGGACTACGCGCCATTTTGCCAAGACTTGTTGAGCACTTAGGTGTTGCGGAAATAGTAGTGGTGGATGATGGCTCAACCGACGAAACCTTATCGGTTTGTGCTGGTGTGAAAGGCATAAAGGTTGTAAGCCATCCTTACCCCAAGGGCAATGGAGCAGCTATCAAAACAGGAGCCCGCGCCGCTAAGGGTGAAGTCATCGTATTCATGGATGCAGACGGGCAACACCAACCTGAAGACATTATCGAGTTGTTGAATAAGTTTAACGAAGGCTACGACATGGTCGTCGGCGCACGGCAGACCGGCTCCCAAGCAGGTTTGCATCGCGCAGTAGCCAACGATGTCTTCAGTCGTTTCGCCAGCTGGATGGTCATGCAACCTATTGCGGACTTAACATCGGGTTTTCGTGTCGCTCGGGCACGACGGTTTCGCCAGTTTTTGTATTTGTTGCCAAACGGGTTCTCGTACCCCACAACCATCACCATGAGCTTCTTTCGGGCGGGCTACAGCGTGGCTTATGTCCCCATTCACTCACCGCGTCGCAGCAGTGGTCGCAGCCACATTCACCCGTTGCGCGATGGTGTGCGATTCCTGTTAATCATTATCAAGATCGGCACTCTGTTTTCACCACAACGGTTGTTCTTACCGGTCAGTGCAGGCTTCTTTTTGACCGGGGTTGGGTATTACGCATATACCTACCTCAGTACCGGGCGTTTCACCAATATGAGTGCTTTGCTATTTATCTCGGCGATCTTCACCTTTCTGGTGGGTATCGTGTCGGAACAGGTGTCGGCGCTGCACTTCAAAGATATAGACACAAGCGACACCAACGACACCGAAGGCCTGTAGTGTGAACGTACTCCTGAGCAGTTCCTCCTACCCGCAGAACGCACAGGATTGGCGCAGCCGTTTCATTGCCAATATGGTGGCGGCCTTGGCAAGGCAGGGTGGTCTTAGTCTTTCAGTATGGGCGCCTCCTGGCGATTTGCCGAAAAATGCTACGCAGGCGGGTACGACTTCAGATGCAGCTTGGCTTGCAAGTTTAGCCGCCCAAGGCGGAATGGCGCACCTGCTGCGCACACGCCGGGTGTTAGCGATAGGCACAGTGCTTGCATTTCTGTTGCGCTTGCGCAGAGCTTACCGGCGTGACTCCATTGACGTGGTGCATGCCAACTGGCTGCAAAACGCGCTTCCTTTGTGGGGCACCCAAACTCCCGCACTCATTTCCGTGCTGGGGAGCGACTTTGGCTTGTTGCGCATTCCGGGCATGTGTCTTGTTCTGCGCGCCATGCTACGTCAGCGGCGCGCCATTCTGGCGCCCAATGCCGAATGGATGGAACCCACCTTGCGTCAGATGTTTGGGGACTTGGTCGAAGTACGGAGCATACCTTTTGGGGTGGATGATGCGTGGTTTAGTGTGGTTCGCGCTCCCGCCGCAGATAATGTGCAGCGCTGGCTCGCCATAACACGTCTTACGCACGCCAAAGTCGGCAAGTTGTTCACCTGGGGAGAGGGGTTTTTTGGTCCAACGCGGCAGTTGCACTTGTTTGGCCCAATGCAAGAGGACATGGATGTTCCGCAGTGGGTGCACTACCATGGGCCCACTCATCCGGAAGAATTACTGCAGAAGTGGTTTCCCATGGCGAGTGGTCTGCTCACTTTGAGCCGCCACGATGAGGGCCGCCCACAGGTGATGCTGGAGGCGATGGCGGCTGGGTTGCCAGTACTAGCCAGCGATTTGCCGGCCCATCGGGATATGCTGCGACACCAGCAGACGGGCTGGTTGGCTACTACCCGCCTCGAGGTTGAGCAAGGGTTGAACTGGTGCGAGCGACCGGAGAATAGCCGACTATCTGGCGAGTTGGCGCGTCAATGGGTCAAAGCCACTATTGGCACGTGGGATGACTGTGCGAACCGATACGTCCAAGCCTATCGGGATCTGCAGGAGCCGTCGGTGTGAACAATAAACGTGTCTTGTTGTTGGGCGGCACAGGTTTCATTGGAAATGCGTTGGCCCACCGCTTGGGCAAGGAGAAAGTGCCCCTGTTGGTGGTCGGACGCACTGATGTAGATCGCTTGGAGCAGGTATTACCAAGCTGCAATACCGTAGTTCACCTTGCGAGTGCAACCACCCCTGGCTTGTCTTCTGAACAACCGGCGTTGGAACAGAGCAACCTCCACTTGACTCGGCACTTGGTTGAGTGCCTAAAAGCGCAGCCGGAAACCCACCTCATCTACTTTTCGTCAGGTGGTGCTGTGTATGGCAATCCAGCACAATTACCGGTAACCGAAGAGGATACTCTTGCTCCGCTATCTCCCTACGGGCAGGTCAAGGCTGCACAAGAATATGTTTGTCTGGGATTGCGAGATATTGGTCATGCAGTAACTATCCTGCGACCATCAAATGCCTACGGACCAGGGCAGAGTCTGCGCAGCGGCTTTGGTCTAATCCGCACTATGCTTGAACACGCGCGCCAGGGAACGCCACTCGAAATATGGGGCGACGGGGAAAACATGCGGGACTACATTTATATCGATGACATTGTTGAAGCTACTTTGAAATTGATCCAGCTGCCCGAAGACATGGGGACCTATAACTTGGGGAGCGGTATAGGCTATAGCGTCAATCAGGTCAAAGGCGTTGTCGAAGCGGCGTGTCGCGTTCAACTGAGAACAATCAATCGACCACCGAGAGGTGTAGATGTTCGCACTGTGGTGTTGGACATATCCAGACTGAGCAACCGACTGGGCTGGCGGCCGACATTCGGGCTTCCCCACGGAGTTATCCGCACTGTTGATTGGCTGAAGAGTACGTCTGACCCCGGCGAAGGGAGTATTGGTAGCGCTGTGATGAGAAGTACATGACTGAACAATTATCCAAGTCTGTTTGCGCAGTCTTCGTAACCTATTTTCCTGACGTTCAATTTATTGGCAGACTGAAACGAATTTTACCGCAGGTTACTACTCTACTGATCATCGACAACACTCCATCCAAAAGTAGGACGTTCGATGTGAAGGGAGCAATCCAAGAGTTACATCAAGTATTGCTTATCGAAAATCGTTTCAATTTAGGAATTGCAGCAGCGCTGAATCAGGGCTTGGCGTACGCTGCCGCTGAAGGCTACGAATGGATAGTCACGCTTGATCAGGACACACAGGCCAACTTAGAAATGGTTTCGACGCTTCTCAAATTGGCGAGGGCTTGCGATGCGACCCCCGTTGTGATTGGCAGTAACTATTTCGACCCCCAGGCGAATCGAACTAAGGTCCCCAGTGGGAATAGAGGCGATGACTATTTGGAGCAAAAAACCGTTATCACTTCCGGTAGCTTGGTTCATGTCCACCGAGCCCTGCAAATAGGGGGCTTTCGGGATGACTACTTCATTGATCAAGTTGATCATGAGTTCTGTCTGCGAGCCAGAGCGCGCGGTTACGCCATACTCATCAGCTGTCAGCCTTTGATGACACATAGTGTTGGTATGCCCGGGGGGGTGCGACTCCCATTTCTCGGCACTTTACCGAATCATCCACCAATACGAAAGTACTACATCGCCCGAAACACCATAGTTACAGTTGTGACCCATTGGCGCACTGAGCCAGCTTGGAGTCTTCGACGACTAGTGCGTTTGTTTTTGGGGCTCATCGAGATGGCCTTACTGGAACAGTATCGGATTCGCAAGGTGCGCGCATTTGCAGTTGGCGTAATAGATGGTTTGCAAAGCCGGTTAGGCCCATGTAATAGAAAATGGTTAATGTTGGACGATCCGAAATGATGCGATTGGGGTTTTCATGCTCAAATCTGAGGGTAACTTAAACCATAAATTTCATGCAGGTCGAATATATATGGAGACCATGCCAACTGCTACGATGAAAACTATCTGATTTTTTGCCGGTGTCTAGGAATACGTCTTATCTTGGTTGCAAATACATTGGCAATTCCAACCACCAGTAGAGCGACATTGAATATCGGGTTAATATACCTACTTCGAATCCGGAAGGCATCGACTTGCGACTCCAATTGGTTAGCTGATTGACTGACGCCGAAATTTCCGCAAACGGAAATTTCCCGGCCAACCACTAATGTGGGTAGTTTGTTGTAGTAGGCCAAAAAGTTCAACTCATAGTCAGCAATGATTGGTATATCGATGCGGTAACGAAAACTATTAAATAAGGATTGATGATAAAAAACGGCTTGATGCTGGGCTGTGTTGAACACGAGCGTACGCCAGTCTATACGCGCAATGCATTTTTTCCCCCATAGATAAGTGCTGCGACCACACAGCAACTTATGGGTCGAGAGGCTAGCATCCCAAAACAGATCGTGGAGTACACCGCTATCCGCAAGTTGGTCGTCAGCGCCCAAGAAGAGTATCCATTCACCACGAGCCATGGCGATCCCTTTATTCATTGCATCGTAGATGCCAAGATCGGGCTCGGATATCCAGCGCAATCTTTCATGTTGGTGCGCTCTAATTTGTTCAATCGTATTGTCAGACGAAACTCCATCGACAATCACATGCTCTATATCCGATAGGCTCTGCTGTCGTACGCTGTCGATTGTGGACAAAATTGTTTCACCACCGTTACGCACAACCGTGACAACGCTTACGATCGGCCTAAGCGGAGTCCTCACGTTAGCCCCAGCTTACTCCGGATGCGCCAACCAACATCAATTAGAACGTGCTTCAAGAGGTAAGGATACACGGCTCTAGTGATTTCCTTCTTAGAGGGAAGCCGCCCCAGCGTGCGCTCTCGGATTTGACTCATTTCCTGAAAACCAGTTGATTTCTCGGCAGATGTCTTCTGAGTTGGGTGAATGCGGAAGCCCCCCAAGAAACGATCTACTCTGGAAAAATGAGCCCCAGCATCGCGGAAACGCAGTAGTAGATCCCAATCGATGGCAAAGTTAAGAGATTCATCAATCTTTCCACCAGCTTTCTCCCAAATACACCGTCGCCAGAACATTGTTTCCTGTGGAATGAAATCTGCCCACGAAAGAATGTTGTGATCGTGATGTGGCAACATCCAGCGTCCTATTTCCATACCTTCTTGATCAATAAGAATTCGGTGACCATAGATCACATCGACATCAGGATGGCGCGAAAAAAAATCAGCAACAAAAGCCAAAGTGCCGGGTAATAAAATATCATCAGAGTTTAGCCATGCCATGATTTCACCGGATGTCTTGCTGAATCCGATATTTATTGCATTGGATTGCCCATTGTCCGGTGCTGAGACCCACCCAGTCAGTTGGCTTTCATAGTGCCGCAGGACGTCCATTGTTCCATCTGTCGACCCTCCATCTTGCACATAATATTCGAGGTTGGGGTAGTGTTGCTCAAACACGCTCTCGAGTGTGCGCTCCAAAAATACCGATTGATTGAATGATGGTGTAACGATGGAAATTTTGGGCGCTGCTCCAAGAGGTAAATCTCCTTTGAATTTTGATGGGAGGCGCAACGGTTGAGGCGGATACTGCTCAAGAACTCCTAATCTGGGTCTCAGCGCTTTATATAGCGGACGCACAAGCCACATGAGTGGAAATATAAGAGGCCGGAAGAAATAGAAGAAGACGAGCATTTCTTCGCTCAACCGTTGTTTGTGTTTGAGTTCATCCAGTTGCTGCTCAATGATGTTGCGCTGGAGTTGGATACAACCATCCTTTTTAGCCAACTGAGCGTTCAAATTCAATATATCCCGCTCCAATCTGGCGACGCGTATCTCATCCGCCTCGGCGACTGAACTTGCAATTGATTCGTTATTAGTCATGAATACTAAGATCAGTGAGGCTGGTTATATGTCAGCCACTGACGAACTCCTTCATGACTAGGAAGGAGTAGTCGCCCTTTTCGAGACGGTTCCAGATCATTTTTTTCCAAAAATTGATGACTTGTGCTTTTTTGGTTACCGCGGGAGGGAAATTTACAGCGTGTGAAACACTGCCACCCAGGCCCAGGCAATTGTGAGCCAGCGACATGCTGGTCCAATATGGGTGCGAAAACGTCTTAAAACAAATTGGCAACAAATCAACCTTTTTGGCTAAGCTGAAGAGTCCTTTTTTCGAAAATATATGCCGATGGTAAGGCGGGTGCCAATGCGCCCAAGTCGGTCCGAACCAGTCGATCTCGCGAGAATCAAGATTGGGCGTACTCATAACGATAACGCCCCCCTTTGCTAGCAATGGCTTCAGGTGGACGAGTACGTTTGCAGGGTCGTCTACATGCTCAATACTTTGCCCTAAGTAAATGATGTCAAATTCTGTCCCGGCAGGGATTAATGAATCGGCATTTTCTGCGTGCCCACACCATACCCGATGACCCTTACCTTTTGCAACGATTACCGCATGATTGTTTGGTTCCAGCCCAGAATACTCCCAACAAGTGGCATCTCGGATTTGGTCCAACAACTGCCCTTCGAAACATCCGGTATCGAGAAAGCGCATTTTCTTGGATGTGTTAACGCCTGATTCTCTTAACACCTGCATTAACTCGAGAAAGGTATTGTCTGCCCATGCAGAAGGAAACAAGACCCGAGCCAAAAGACCGACCGGGAGTCGGAATAGAACCTTTTCCCATGTACGCTGTCTGTTGAAATTCTTGTATGGCGATGTTGCGCCTGGTAGCTTTATGGAGCGGGAAGGGAATGAGTAATTCCTTTCGTACATCGCGTCCAACTTTTCGATTGCAATCTTGGGATGGGTGATGGCAATGCCGTGGCGCTCATCGAGGTAGATGTAGTTGGCCTCATGTCCCCCAAACCGTGTATCGGGCGAGGTAAACAACAGTCGTTCGGCCGGGTCACCGTCAATTGGACTCCGCGGTAACTCCATTGCGCCCGCCGGTATCGTGCATGCGGGTGGAGGAAGATTGGCAAAATCAATCGGAAAGAAAAGCCTTTCGGCTCCACATTTTGATGACCACTTTCTACGCGCCCACTGCAATGGCCACTGACACTCCCACAAAGCACGCCTGACGGGTGGGGTTTTTTCCAAGAATTCAGTTTTCGACCGCTCTAGTTCACGGTAGTATTGGTCCATCCTGGAACTCAATTGGCCGGGGCGAACGCGGAAGCAGCTGACATGCCCGGGACGCCTGACAAATTTAAAGTGTGTCGATAAGCGTAGCCAAAGGTCAAAATCTCCCGCTAGCTTCAAGTCCTTGCGCATCCCGCCAACAGCGCAATAAGCCCGGCGCCGCCAAAAAACGCCGTCCTGGAAAAGGATGTGCGCGTGCAAAAGGTCTAACGTTTGGACACCGCTCGGTTGCCTTACGTTAGGGAACTTCCAGCCGTCCACCAGAACGGTGTCCTCGTGATAGATCACATCCGTCTCTGGATGCGTTGCAAAGTACTCGCCCACGGATCGAAGACCACCACATTCGAACAGGTCATCAGCATTCAGGTAGCAGCAGACCTCCCCCGTAGCGCGCTCAAGTCCCTTTGCAACTGCATCGTACATGCCATGGTCGGGCTCGGAGATGACAAGCGATATCCGGTGTGCCAGGTCACACCTGACTTGGTATGCACGAACAATGTCCATCGTCCCGTCTGTTGATCCTCCGTCTACGACGATGTATTCCAGACACGGATAGTCCTGCCGGAGCACAGAGTTCAGCGTTGCAGCGATATGCTCCATCCCATTGAAGACTGGGGTCACGACAGTTATTTTTGGTAGTTCAGTCAATCGAGGGCCCCAAGGATCTCATCCACCAAGCACTTTGGCGACGTCTAAAAATATAGTTCGTATCTGTGAAACTATTCAGAGTACCAATGCCACCATTCCTTGTGAAAGGGTAATTCAATCTGGCATGCAGAAAGTCTGTACTTGGCAACCTACCTTGAATTGCTTTAGTCAGCGCGAAAGCTTGTGGCAACACCTCCTCGGCCTTGGTGGCACTAGCGGTCCATATTACGCATGGCTAGTGAATGAGTGTCTGGTACAGCGACAAATAACGGTGTGCAACGGCTGTCACATCAAACCGATCCAAGACAGTCTGGCGCGCGCCGCGCGAAAGCCTCTCGTGGCGTGAACCGCTCTCTAGGACCCACTTTATTCCCTCGGCTAATTCATCTGCGACAAAGTGCCGCGCCAAGTAGCCATTTTCTAGGTGACTAATCATGTCAGGCATACCGCCAATATCAAAGGCGATGACTGGTGTTCCACAGGAAAGAGACTCCATGACTGCGTTGGAGAGATTTTCTTGCATAGAAGGCGCAATCGTGGCATCCGCCGCAGAATAAAGCAAGACTTGGCTCACTTCATCCTGCATATTGCCCAAGAAGTGCACCTTCATCCCAAGGTCGGGCGGGGTTTCGTATGGAGAGGCTCCAACAACCACCAGTTCAATTCTCTCTGACCATCCCTCCCAAGATAATCTCTTCAGTGCCGCCTCCAAGAAATGGTTTCCCTTGCGTCGATCAGTCGTTGCGCCGAAAGCTGTGAAAAGCAACAGTTTCTTGTCGACCGGCAGATTGAAGGCAGCGCGCGCAGTGGTCTTGTCCAGCGGTTTGTACTTTTGGGTGTCGATCCCGTTCGGGATGACTTCAATCCGCCGCTCCTTGAACAAGGAACTCGATTGCGCCATTTCAGCGATCCACCTACTGGTAGCCACTACGACAATTGGGATGTCCTTCCAAGCACTGAACTTCCGCTTCCAAATCTGGCGGGATAAATCACGTTCGTTGTTCGATGCGAGCGCTGGACAAGACCCGCACATCTTTTGAAACATACGGCATTCATTGTCATAGTGGCACCCCCCGGTAAAGGGCCACATGTCATGCAGTGTCCAGACTATGGGCTTGTTGAACCTCTTCAATGATTCAATTTGAACAAATCCAGAATTGATCCAGAACAGATGAATCAGGTCGGGATTCAGCTTGCGGATATGGGCTGCTAACTGGTCGGGCCGTCTGGCTGGCGAAAACAAACCGGCTCCGCTTGCATGCAATTGTCTTGTAATCCGCTCATCCAAATGTGCTGGGATATATGCGTAAATTTTTTGTAGAAGATTCCGGGCATCAGGCATGATGACAGACGGGTCACCTGAGCTTTGGTGCATCACCAGCAATCGCGAGTCAACTCCAACTGACAGAAAACCACGATGAAGTCGATTGGTTGCAATTGCCGCTCCACCAGCAGTGTCGTATGAGTTAAGCAGTAAAGGTTTCAAAAGCATAGGCTCCCTAGTCTTATCAGTTCACAGACAGTGGAGCTTCGTTCAAACCAGTTCAGACTGTGAAAAATCATTTGGAGTTCCCGCGGAGACCCCTAATCCACTTCATTGCACTGGCCAATTTCACCGAATGCATGCGGTGAGTCTGTCGGGCATCTCCACTTCCTGGGTCATCCCAAATGGCACGGAAACGCTTCATTATCTCTGGGTCCAGGCGCGAGGCTGGACTCCATCTCTTGGGGCGCCATGCTGCATCCAGAGTCCTGTGAAAGAAGCGCGGGTCGTAACTGGTATGCGTTCCTGAGTCGTCCAATCCAATATTCTTGACAAGTGTCTTGATGGGATAGATGCAGTGCATTTGATTGGCAAAGTGGGCGTAACAAAAACGAATGGCCCATGAGTCAATTTGCCCATGATGCTGCAAACGCAACATATCTGTCATATCCCGACCACCACGGTTGAATTCGATCTGCGCTTCGTTGTCGTGGCTGAAATTGTCGAAATAGCCCATACCCCAGTCTACTCGGGCCCATCTATTGCGCCATGTTCCCCATGACCACGACGAGCACCTGTATGCCGCATATGTGTCGTATGGGTAGCTTGTAGGGATAGACAGATATTCTGCTGGAAAAGTATGTCCTGTGACAGAAAATGCGGATGCATCGCTGCGATAGTGATGAAGCGCATCGTTCATGTAACTGAGGAAATTGCCTGTTGTTACAAGGTCATCTTCTAGAACAATAATGGCTTCGAAGCGCTCCAGTAGTTCAGATACTCCGGAAATGATTGACTGGGCCAGGCCCATGTTCGATGGGCGTTCAATTCTGGTAACCGAGGCAAAGCCGCGAACCTCACGAATCAGAGTGCGTACGTCTTCAACCGCGGACGCATCCTCAGAACTTTTGGGACCGTCGCTGAATATGAATAAGTCAGTGTGCGGTGCCAGTGCGTTAGATGCCAGCGCGTCAAACGTCGCTTTGGCATGCGTCGCACGCTTGTAGGTAAAAACGGCAACTGGAATGGGCATGCGATTCACGTATCAGGGGGCCACGGCTTCCAAGAAGAAAGAGTCCGGCTTATAAATGGATCCATCCGGCTCCGTATCAAGTCGATACATGGCAAAGTTTTCAATTGCTGACTCCTCGGCCTGGCATGGATGCACGTCCTTGAAGCCGCATTGCACCAGCAACTTTCCAAGTGAGTACCGGTCATACATCCATTGGTGAACTTCGCCACCGAGCCGAAATGCACCAACATCCAAGGCCGTGCAAGGGGCAATCCTCGCAACCTGATTTCTGACGCGATCTCTTGCGTGCCAGTACTCGGCACCGACGCGATGGGCCACAAAATCCTCCGCTTGTACCGTCGGCTGACTCCAGTGCTTTAACATCTCTCCGCCACTTTGGTGCCGGACCATCTGATCCAGCAGTTCAATGGCTGCCCACTCGTACCTCGCGTCCGCGCCTGGCTCGCCTTTCAGCGCACCGTCTAGACAGGAGAGGTAGGACCGAGAAATAGCTTCCAAGTCCGGGCCAACAATGCGCATGACACCGTTCGATTTGAGTATGCGGCGGCACTCCACGAGGAACCGCATGGCGCCAGCCCGATCAAAGTGTTCGATGACATGGGATGAGTAAACGACATCGCAACTTTGAGGGGGAAAGGGTAGTTCGTCACGCAGATCCCATGAATGGACGACAGTACCATCGCCATGGAAATCAATGTTTATCCACTCTGGATGGTGCCGCTTACCACAACCGAGGTTGCATTTCACAGAAGCACCTGAAGCGGTTAAATCACTTAGTCTGCGATCAATTGCTTTGGTGATTCCACCGGGGATCGCCCTCGTTTCGCCGCCAATTAGGCGAAGCTTTTTCAATAGGCGCATCATTACTTTTAACTACTCCGCCTAACGAAAGTGGCATTGCAACCTTCCAGCGCAATACAGCGCATGCCCAACTTTGCCAGAAGGCCTATGCTTTCCCTAATCCTCTCACCCGCATAGTTGTCAAGTGGGCTGTGACCTTCATCAAATTCGATCAAAAGAATGCGAGGTGGCAGGCGGGTATTCGACAAATCCTTGATCACCGCATATTCCCCACCTTCAATATCCATCTTCAGTAGATCAATTTCGGTATCACCCTGTTGCTCCTTGAGTGTTGTCAACCTGTAGCATTGTGCAGAGAAGTACTCTTCAGTTTTTTGCAGATTCATGGCTGAGCACGATACATGCGCCGGATCTTTTGGCATGTAGAAACGCATCGAAGCGTCTTTGTCAGCAAGCCCAAACGGCAAGAAACACATTCGTGCAAGTTCTCGAGAACCTATATCGTAGAAGTCGACATCACTTCCGTTGATTGAAAACAGACGTCGCTCTTCAACAGAGTGACACAAATCTTCGAAATGCCGAATAGCCCTCGGTGTTGGGTCCACTATTCGAACATTGCAGCCGAACTGCTTTGCGAGTGCGCAATCAAAACTGATGTCCTCGCCCGCACCCGCCAAATAGCAAATGCTGTCGACTGTCAGCGTATGGTTTTTCGGAATGATCCAGCCCCCGTACTGCGTTCCGAGACGCATCAAGTCATGTGGCGCTAGGAGTTGTGACCGATCAACGAAACCCGCTAACGGGGACGATTTTCCGCCACCTAATCTACCCTGATCTTTGGATACAAAATCTCTGATTGTTTGCAGAATGCGCTGCATCTATTTAGCCCTGTTCTATTGGGTCTGCACTTCTATCAAAGTAGTGCGAAAAGTGAGGGATTTGTGGCTCGATCGCATAAATGGTCTGAGGAGGCAGCACAAGCAATGAATTACTATCCAAGTCAGAGGGATGCTGATTCGTTAAGTCATTAGAACTCACGATGACGTGTTCTGCATCGAGCTAAATGTCGACGAAAAGTAAGGTCGACTTCTTAGTATGAATGCTTAGGTCCTAAATAGTCATCTTCTGAAAAATATGCAATTCATTTCTTTGAAGGTTCCAGGATTCAGAGTTATTACTTCAAATCGCATCAGTCATTGCGAAAATCAACGACGCAAGTTAAATGACCGTGCCAGATTGCCTAAGAACTGCTTTCGCTTGAATTGCTTTAGTTCAATCGTTGCAGACTTTACAAATTTCTCATGAATCGCAGGTTCAATGTAACCATAACGGTCAAGAAAAAATCGACAGAGAATTCTGGCCTGCTGTATATTGAAAAAACTGTCGTCCAGATGAATCAAGGCCAATTGTGCATCACGCTCCAAATGCCTCGTTCGGGAACTCTCCGATGACATGTCAACATCCACTTCCCAGGAGATGGGGTTTTCCCATTGATGAACAACGAGTGGCTCGGCAATTGAAATGCACTTGCCCGCACTCAAGGCACACATCTCAATGCTGGGATAGGCATTGCGACTATCTTTCATTGCAAGTAGCACCGATGCACGATTCCTAACTATGCAGCCCGAAAGAACGTGTGAGAACTTCATTATTTCAACGAAGTTCTCAAAATGGACAGTATCTGCTAAATCTTCCTTTGTTCCATAAAATGAACAGCTCTTACTTTTTATCAGATTTGTAATTACTGCAGTTTTGATAAAATCGTAACCAAAATCCAAATACTTATATATAGTCAGTAGCGCGTTCGGTGTTAAATAGTCATCATCTGTTAGCATCAAAAAATATTCACCCGTGGCTGCTTCCATGAGCTTCTTTACGTTGCAAACGCCGCCCACATTGAATTCATTTGTCCAAGTGTGGAGAATGTAATTGCTTGCAGTTCTAGGTAGCGAGTGAATGTATTCAGCGGTGCCATCGTTAGAGGCATTATCACTAATCAGTATCTCTAAAATATCCGGGCTATCTAGTAGATTTATGGCTCCGATTACAGAAACTAAACAGATCTTTAAATCAGCTATTCGGTTATAAGTTGGAATGCATATTGATAATTTCATACATCTTTTGAGTCCTGACTGCTTTATTGAATAGCTTGCGCCACGCGGCAGTCATATTACTCCTCAATCATTTTGGTTGACCAAGCCAATTTAGGGCGCACAACGCCGATCCACACACCATTGAATTCTTTACACATTTCTCCAGTCTCATGAATTGAGAAACATAATATTTCCTTTTCATAGACCTGAGGGTTGGTGACATTTGTGAGCACAATTACGTTGATTGCATAGCGACCGACATTTAAGAAATTGCCTGGTACTGTGCAAACCGACCTATAGAGTCCAATTTCAAATGGTTTCCCATACCAATCGTCTCGAATTCGGTTCGCAGAGTGCATGTTTCCTGAAGCAAGAACGGTTACGCCCATATCATTGGTAAGATGAATACTTACTGTAATCTCCGCGCCAGAATTCAAATTCCAGAATTCGATTTCTATTTGCAGATCTTGGTCGATTTCAATTTCTCCCGATACCGTACCGTTTGAAATCGTTCGGACTGCATGTAGCCGAATATTGCTGTTTCCGGGCGCACTAGATTGCGTTGCCCAAATCACCGCGCCAGTTTGTTCTTGGCCCATCGCGATGTATTGGCGAACAACGTCGGCAGTTGCACCGCCCGTTGTCAATGCCCCTTGATTCAACAATACTGCATTCGTACATAGCGCTGTTATAGCTGCGATATTGTGGCTGACGAAGATCACGGTTCGGCCTTCATTGCCGATACTCTCCATCTTACCCATGCACTTTCTTTGAAATTGCGCATCGCCAACAGCTAGCACCTCATCAACAATCAGTATTTCTGGCTCTAAATGCGCTGCGACGGCGAACGCGAGTCGAACGTACATACCACTGGAGTAGCGTTTGACGGGGGTATCGAGAAATCGCTCCACTTCAGCGAACGCGACAATCTCGTCAAACTTGCGGTGAACCTCTGTGCGACTCATGCCCAGCATGGCGCCATTGAGGTAGATATTCTCCCGGCCTGACAGTTCAGGGTGGAAGCCGGTCCCCACCTCCAGCAGGCTGGCCACCCGCCCGGCAATACGAACGCGCCCTTTTGTGGGTTCAGTGATGCGGCTCAATATTTTTAGGAGTGTGGACTTGCCCGCACCGTTGCGGCCAATGATGCCCAGCCTTTCGCCTTGCCTGACCTCAAATGAAACGTCATTCAAAGCCCAAAATTCTTCTACCGCATCGCCTTGTACAAGGGGGCTGCCACTCAGCATGTCCCGCGTTTTGCGCGCGAAACGGCTCACCTTGCGACTGATCAACTCCCGAAAGTCGGGACTGTGTTCCGCGTGGGTTGTGTTGTGGCCGACAAGATATCGCTTGCTCAGGTTCTCAATGGAGATGACAACATCAGACATGGGATTCAGATCAGGTCGGCGAAGCTTTTTTCCATCTTTCGAAACTGGCGTATGCCCAGCCAAAGGAAAAAAACAATCAGCATCCAGCTCATTAGAAAACTTGGCATGTGCAGGCTTGACTCACTGCCAAGTATGGCCCAACGAAACCCGTCGATGACACCCACCATGGGGTTTAGCGCATATAGCCAGCGCCATTCTTCTGGCACGAGGGTCGAACTGAATCCCACCGGCGACACATAGAGACCTAACTGCACTACAAAGGGAATGATGTAACGAAAGTCGCGGTACTTCACATTGAGCGCTGCAATATAAAGCCCGGGCCCTAGACTGGCCATAAAGGCCATGATCACAAACAATGGCAAGGTGAGCATCTGCCAGCCAGGCAAGAACTGGTACCACACCATCAAGGCAATCAGGATGATGAAACTAATCAGGAAATCCATGAAAGCCGTCACCACGGCAGCTGTGGGAACAATCAGCCTTGGAAAGTAGACCTTGCTAATCAGGTTGGCGTTGCCGATCAGGCTGTTGGACGAATCGGTCAGGGCACTGGCAAAAAACTGCCACGGAAGCAGCCCTGCGAACACCATCAATGCATAGGGTGCCGAGCCCTCAGAGGGTAATTTGGCTACCTTGCTAAACACCACCGTAAACACCGCCATGGTCAGGAATGGGCGCATCAGTGCCCATGCGACGCCAAAAATAGACTGCTTGTAGCGCACAGAAACATCGCGCCACGCCAAAACCAAGAATAACTCCCGATACCGCCAGAGATCGCGCCAATAGTGGCGCTCGGTCATTCCGGGTTCAATAACAAGAGTCGATGGAGTCATGGGTATCGTAACGCCGTTACAAGCGCCATATGTGGAAGCCAGCTCCACGCAATGCGGCTTCACTGAATCGGGCTTTCACATCCACAAAGCACCCTCCAGCCTTGAGCAACGCGCTATAGGATGAAATCGGGTTCACCAAAAGGGCGCTATGGGCGACCGCCACTACCGCGGCATCTGCCAGAGGTAGCGCATCCCAATCCATCAGTTCCAAGCCATATTCACTGCGCGCCTCCGCTGCATCCGCCACGGGATCATGCACAAAAACCTCCACTCCATAGGCGCGCAACTCGGCAATCAAATCCCAAACCTTGGAGTTGCGCAAATCCGGTACATCTTCCTTGAAAGTGATCCCCAGCACATTGACCTTGGCGCCTTTGATTGAACTACCCGCCTGGATCATCAGCTTGACGGTCTGTTCGGCAATGTACTTGCCCATGCCGTCGTTGATGCGGCGGCCGGCCAGGATGACTTCGGGGTGGTAGCCCAGCATTTCTGCCTTGTAGGTCAGGTAGTAGGGGTCCACTCCGATGCAGTGGCCGCCCACCAGTCCGGGGCGAAAAGGAAGAAAGTTCCATTTGGTTCCGGCCGCCTCCAGCACCTCCAGCGTGTCCAGACCCATGCGGTTGAAGATGACCGCCAGCTCATTCATCAGGGCGATGTTGAGGTCACGCTGTGTGTTTTCAATCACCTTGGCGGCTTCGGCCACTCGCAGTGAGGAAACCCGGTGTACGCCAGCGGCCACAACCCTTTCATACAGGGCCGCAACCCGATTCAGAGTGTGGGGGGTGTCCCCGGCAACGACCTTGACGGTATTGATCAGTGTGTGGTGTTGGTCGCCCGGGTTGATGCGTTCCGGGGAATAACCCACATGGAAGTCGCGCTTCCACTGCAGTCCCGACACCCGCTCAAGCACGGGTATGCACACCTCTTCGGTTGCGCCGGGATAGACGGTTGACTCATAGATCACCGTAGTGCCGGGTTGGAGATGCGCCCCAACGCTCTCACTGGCGCTGATCAGTGGCGCGAAATCCGGGTTGCGGGCCGCGTCTATGGGAGTTGGAACTGCGATGATGATGAAGCTTGCATCCCTCAAGGCGCTCGCGTCTGCAGTGAACGAGAGCTTGGCTGCGGCGCGCATCTCGGTTTCACTCAGCGCGCCACTGGGGTCCACACACTGGCGGTAGCACTCCAGTTTCGGCAGGGCCAGGTCGTACCCTATAGTCGGCATGACTTTTCCGAACGCAACGGCCAGGGGCAAGCCCACATAGCCCAGGCCGACGACCGCAACTACATCCATGGCGCGCTTCTTTTCATCATTTGGCAATCATAGGCTACCGTGCCTGGCATTCATCGCCATGGTGCTGCCCTGGCTGAACCCGTTTGCACCCGGCCCCACCCCCAGCGTGGGGCCGCTGCTCTTCTCCTGGCTGTGCGTTGCCATACTGGCCGTGCTGTGGGCCTTGCGTGCGCGCGCAGCGTTCACCGATCAGCCCGGGCGCTGCATCGCGGGCGCGTGGTTGTGGGCCGCGCTGCTCAGTTGTCTGATAGGGCTGTTGCAGTATTTTGGTCAGACCCAGGCATTCGGGCAATGGGTGAGCAGCACCGGCATGGGGGAGGCTTTCGGCAACCTGCGCCAGCGCAACCAGTTCGCCACCCTGACCAGCTTGGGCTTGCTGGCCTTGCTGTGGCACGTGGCGCAGTGGCGCCCAGCAGGCGTGGAGCGAATGGCGCCGGCGGCCTATTGGCTGCTGTGGTTGGTAGCGGCGGTGCTGCTGGCCCTGGGCAATGCAGCCAGCGGCTCGCGCACGGGACTGATGCAGTGGGGTCTGGTGATCCTGCTGCTGGCAATATGGCGGACGAGAACGCAGGGGCGTGTGCTGGCGGTGGGGTTGTTAGCGTTGGCGTTGTATCTGGCAGCGGTGCGTGGATTGCCCTGGTTGCTGGAGACGACTACCGGCTTTCGCGCCACCGGTTTGCTCGGGCGCTTGCAGGAAGACGTGGGCTGCAGCAGCCGGCGCGTCCTGTGGGCCAATGTCTTGCATCTGGTTACACAAAAGCCGTGGTTGGGTTGGGGCTGGGGGGAGTTGGACTTTGCCCATTTCGCCACGCTGTATCCCGGAGAGCGCTTTTGCGACATTCTGGACAACGCGCACAACCTGCCCCTGCACCTGGCGGCGGAACTGGGTGCACCGCTGGCGGTGCTGGCCTGCGTTGCTCTGGTCTGGCTGGTCTGGGTCGCAAAGCCCTGGCGGGCGGTGGGCGCGACACGCCAACTGGCATGGGGTGTGCTGGCGGTGATTGCGCTCCACAGCCTGGTGGAATATCCCTTGTGGTACGGGCCGTTCCAGATGGCCGTCGGGCTGAGCGTGTGGTTGTTGTGGCGCGAGGCACGCGCCGGGGTTTCAGATGATCATTCTTCAATAAAACACGGTATAGCCCTTGTGTTTATTGGCGTTATTGCTAGCATTTTCATAGCATTTCTCGGCTTCGTAACCTGGGATTACCGGCGTGTCAGCCAGTTGTATCTGGCGCCTGAATCCCGCGTTGAGGCCTACCGGGAAGGTACCCTGGAAAAGGTCCGTGGCTCGTCGCTATTCAGGGACCAGGTGGAGTTTGCGGAACTCACGACCACCCGCCTAGGGCCCGAGAATGCCGAATACCTGAACGCCATGGCGCGGCGGCTGGTGCACTTTTCGCCGGAACCCCGGGTCGTCCAGAAGCTGATCGACAGCGCCGCCATGCTGGGCGATGTCGAAGAAGCCCGGTTCTATGCCGAACGCTACAAGGTCGCGTTTCCTCTGTCCTATGCAGACTGGATGCGGGAGTCAGGCCGCGACGAAACTCCCTGACTTGCCACCGTGTTTCTCCAGCAGGCGCACGCCAGAGATGGTCATGCCCCGGTCTACCGCCTTGCACATGTCATAGATGGTCAGCAGGGCGACCTGCACGGCGGTCAGTGCTTCCATTTCCACACCGGTCGGGCCCACGGTTTCTGCCGTTGCCGAACACACGACGTGTGCCGCCTGTTCAGGGGTCTGCGGCACAACGGACAATTCCACGGCCACCCGGGTCAGTGCGATGGGATGGCACAGAGGAATCAGGTCGCTGGTGCGCTTGGCGCCCTGGATGCCGGCAATGCGGGCAATACCCAGCACATCGCCTTTCTTGGAGGTGCCGGATTCAATCAGCGTCAGCGTGGCGGGCAGCATCTCGATGCGTCCGCTGGCAATGGCAGTGCGGTGGGTGGCCGGCTTGGCGGCAACGTCCACCATATGGGCCTGGCCTTGAGAATCGAAGTGGGTGAGGGACGACATGTCGGGGTATTGAAAATTGGCTGCGGGAATCCCACATTCTGGGGCGATAAACTTTACCTGACCTTAACCCAAACAGGCGCACGCGCCGATTAACCTTGGTTTACTTATGCAATTGACTCTCAATTCATATGCATTCTGGCGTGATCGACTCAAGGCCAGCGGCATCCACTTCCTGATTAGTCTGACCATTGCCGCATTGGCTGGCGCACTGGTCTTTGGTGTCTGGTACCCCTATCCCTACCGGGAGATTTCGGGCGGCCGGGAGTTGTTCCTTATTCTGGTGACGGTCGACGTCATTCTGGGGCCCTTCATTACTCTGGCGGTGTTCAATCTGGCCAAAGGTTGGCCGGTGCTGCGGCGTGATCTCGCCATCGTGGCCATCCTGCAGTTGGTGGCGCTGGGTTACGGGCTGTGGACGGTCTTCGTGGCGCGTCCCGTGCATCTGGTCTTTGAATACGACCGTTTCAGCGCCGTCCATGCAGCAGACATTGCGTCGGAGTTTCTGAACAAGACGCCGCAGGGCATTACGGCTTTGCCGCTGACCGGGCCCACGCTGCTGTCCCTGCGCCATTTCAAGGACAGCCAGGAAAAGCTGGATGCGACACTGGCGGCCATGCAGGGCGTGTCGCTGGCCGCCCGCCCGGACTTGTGGCAGCCCTACGCGAATGGCCTGCCTGACATTCTGAAGGCTGCCAAACCGGCGACGGAGTTGCAGACACGGTTCCCGAAGCAGGTGGTGGACATTGATCGGGTTTTGGCCGATGTGGGCCGAACCGCGCAAAACGTGGTGTACTTGCCCCTGGTCGGTCGCAAATCCGTCTGGACTGTCTTCCTCGATCCGGTCACCGCCCAAATCGTTGCCACCCTGCCATTGGATTCATTTTGAACTGGTGTCCCAAGCCAAATCGTGCACTAGCCCTCGCCACTATTGCGCAAGCTGCTATATTTTTGGGAGCATCCCTGGGGTCGGCCGATGCACTTGCACAAACCGTGGGCGGCCGGTCGGGCACCACAGCCAGTGCTGCGTTGCCCAATTTGGGCGACGGCACCGACATGACGCCGAGCGCGGAGCGCCGCCTGGGCGACCGCATCGCCCGCGAGCTGTACCGCGATCCGGACTATTTGGACGACCCGGTTCTCATGGAATACATCCAGGGTATCTGGCAGCCCTTGCTGGCCGCAGCCCGCCAGCGCGGTGATCTGACGCCCGAGCTGGACGATGCGTATGCCTGGGAAATCATTCTGGGGCGTGACCGCACCGTCAATGCCTTTGCCTTGCCCGGTGCCTACTTCGGTCTGCACCTGGGACTCGTCGGGGTGGTGACCAGCCGTGATGAGTTGGCGTCGGTGATGGCCCACGAACTCAGCCACGTCACGCAGCGCCACATTGCCCGCATGATGACGCGGCAAAGCCAGCAGGCCCCCTGGTTGCTGGGTGCCATGATTCTGGGCGTATTGGCCGCCAGCAAGAGCCCGAATGCGGCCAACGCCATGATCGTGGGCGGCCAGGCTGTGGGTGCCCAGAGCCAGCTCAATTTCTCCCGCGACATGGAGCGCGAGGCCGACCGGGTGGGCTTTGGTGTCTCGACCCAGGCAGGGTTTGCACAGCAAGGTTTTGTGAGCATGTTTGCCAAGCTGCAGCAGGCCTCCCGGCTCAACGATGCTGGCAACTTCCCGTACCTGCGCAGCCACCCCTTGAGCACGGAGCGGATGTCCGACATGCAGTCGCGCATTGATCTGCCCACGGGCGAAACGCCGCCCCGGCCGGATGCCCGGCAGAATGCGCAGGAAACCGACCAGGCCATGATGGCCGCGCGCGCCCGGGTCCTGTCGAACGCCACGGTTGATGCCCTGCGCACCTGGTCGCAGGAGGTGGAGCCTGCACTGCTGCGCCGACTGACACCGCCGCAGCAGGCAGCGGCACTCTATGGCGCCACGCTGGCCGCCATCAAGCTGCGTGACCATGCACAGGCGCAGGCACAGTGGAAACGCCTGACCGACAGTGTGCGCAAGGATGCCGCCGCCGCGCGTCTGGCCCGCCTGCTGGGTGTGGAACTGATGCTGGCAACCGGAGACAACCAGCAGGCCGTCCAGTTGCTTCAGGCGGGTGACGTAGCGGCGGGCAAGGCCAGTCGAGCAGAGTTGTTTTTTGCGGCCCAGGCCCAATTGGCGCTGGGCGCGTCCACCGCTCTGACGGCCACCACGCAAAGCCTGCAGACCTGGGTGGCCGACCATCCGCGGGATGCCCAGGCTTGGCAACTGTTGTCCAGTGCCTATGCCGCACAAGGCCGTACCCTGAGTTCGATTCGGGCCCAGGCCGAGATCAACGTCGCCCAGCTCGACTACCCGGCCGCGTTGAGCCGTTTCAAGACGGCCCAGGAATGGGCCCGCAAGGAAGGCGCGGGCACCGACCACTATGAGGCGTCCATCGTGGACACCCGTACCCGGCAGGTGGAATCACTGGTTCGGGAACAGGCGCTGGAGCGCTGAGTCGATGACGACGCCCAGCACCGAATAGATCAGTGAACCGATCAGTGCCGCGCCAAAGCCGGTCACGTTGAAACCCTCCAGAATACCGGCGGCCGACCAGAACATCAGCGCGTTGATGACAAACAGGAACAGGCCCAGCGTCACCACGGTCACCGGCAACGTCAGGATCACCAGCAGGGGCCGCAGGATGGTGTTGAACAGGCCGACCACCAGCGCCGCAATCAGGGCTGACGAGTAGCTCTTGATTTCGACACCGCTGTACAGGTACGCCACTGCCAGCAAGGCGGCCGCGCTGAGCAGCCATTTCGCAATGAGTTTCATGCGGCGAGAATAGCACTTTGACTATCGGCAGGCAGCATTGACAAGCATCCACATCACCGACATCGAATCGGCCATCAACTTCTGGCGCGAGCGTGAGCCTTCGCCCGATGGGGTGGCGCTGCCGGTCCACACCCGGGCGTTGGCGGAGGTCTATGCGCGCATGGTTTATGCGCACGCCGTGCTGGTGGAAGAGGCCACCCTGACGGAGACGGCACGGTCCGCCTGGTTGGACTGGTATGCCAGCACGCCGGACACGCCCTGCATCGCCATCTGCTCCACCAGCCAGGGCGACGCACTGTGCAAGGGCTGTGGCCGCACCTTTGAGGAGGTGCAACTCTGGCCGCAGATGCATCCGGTGGAAAAACGGGCCACCTGGCGGCGCATCACCGCCGAGGGCACGGCCTGGCGGTTCAACAAATATGCCGAACGGGCGGCGGAAGGAATTGACAAATAGCTATTAAACCAATAGCTTGAAAGCCTTATTTTACGAGGGCTAGAGGCCGATTCGACCAAAAAGACTTTGGGCTACTTCCAGCGAATGGCTTCGATGTGGGCCGTGGCCTTGTCATCGCCCAGGGTCAGCATGTTCTCCTGGATCGTGGCCTGCAACTGCATGCTGCGCTGGGCCAGCTTGGCCAGCGCCTGCGCGCCTTCGGTCGGCACCCGCCAGACCTGCAGGCGGTCCAGCCGGGTCAGCTTGTTTTCAATACCCTTCCACCAGACTTCGGCCGCATGGTTGAAGGCGTAGACCACCACCTGGTCGGCCTTCTGGCAGGCCTTGAGCAAGGGCTTGTCTTCCGGCTGGCCCACTTCGATCCACAGGCGCTTGCGGCCGGTGAAGTCGGTCAGCGACACGTCCGGGTCTTCCGGGTCCGACAGACCGGCGCCAAAGGCCAGCGTGCCGTCGCCGTTGCAGACGTCCTGCAGCGCGTGGGCGTGTAGCGCCAGCGCGGCCAGGCGGATCATCATGCGCTCGTCGGTCTCGCTGGGGTGGCGTGCCAGCGTCAGCGCATGGTCGGCATAGTAGCCGTGGTCAATGTCCGCAATCTGCAGATTGACCTTGAAGATCGTGGATTTGAGCGCCATCAGACGCGTTTCGCCAACTCGGATGCCTTGCCGGTGTAGCTGCCGGGCGTCATGGCCAGCAGGCGGTCTTTTTCAGCCTGGGGAATGTCCAGGCCGGCGATAAAGCCCTGCATCAGTTCGCGCGTCATCGCCGCACCGCGGGTGAACTTTTTGAGCTGCTCATAGGGCTGGGGCAGGCCAAAGCGGCGCATCACGGTCTGGATCGGCTCGGCCAGCACTTCCCAGGAGGCGTCCAGGTCGGCGGCTATCGCCGCTTCGTTGATTTCCAGCTTGTTCAGGCCGGTCAAGAGTGACTGGTAGGCCAGCACGGCGTAGCCCACGGCCACACCCATGTTGCGCAGCACGGTGGAATCGGTCAGGTCGCGCTGCCAGCGGCTGATCGGCAGCTTTTCGCTCAGGTGCTTGAGCAAGGCGTTGGCCAGGCCCAGGTTGCCTTCGGCGTTCTCGAAGTCGATCGGGTTGACCTTGTGTGGCATGGTGGAAGAGCCCACCTCGCCGTCCTTGAGCTTTTGCTTGAAGTAGCCCAGGCTCACATAACCCCAGACGTCGCGCGACCAGTCGATCAGGATGGTGTCCACACGGGCGATGGCGTCGAACAGCTCGGCCATGTAGTCATGCGGCTCGATCTGGATGCTGTACGGCTGGAAGGTCAGTCCCAGGCCCAGCGGCTCGGGAGACTCGATCACCTTGCGGCTGAAGGCTTCCCAGTCGAAATCGGGCCAGGCCGACAGGTGGGCGTTGTAGTTGCCCACGGCGCCGTTCATCTTGCCCATGATCTTGATGCTGGCGATTTTTTCGCGGGCGGCGGCCAGGCGGACCACCACGTTGGCCACTTCCTTGCCCACGGTCGTGGGGCTGGCGGTCTGGCCATGGGTGCGGCTGAGCATGGGCACGTCGGAAAAGCCGTGCGCCATGCTGCGCAGCTTGGTGATCACGGCGTCCAGCGCCGGCAGCAGCACCAGGTCGCGTGCGCCCTTGAGCTGCAGGGCGTGGCTGGTGTTGTTGATGTCCTCGCTGGTGCAGGCAAAGTGCACGAATTCCTGGGCCGCCAGCAGTTCAGGGCGGGCCTCGAACTTGGACTTGATCCAGTACTCCACCGCCTTGACGTCGTGGTTGGTGGTCTTCTCGATGGCCTTGATGGCCTCGCCGTCGGCTTCCGAGAAGTTCTTGACCAGGCCCAGCAAGTAAGTACGTGCTCCGGGCGTCAGCGGCTTGAATTCGTCAAAACCGGCATCGCTCAAGGCGATGAACCAGGCTACTTCGACCTGGACGCGGCGGTGCATATAGCCCTGCTCGCTCATCAGGGGGCGCAGGGAAGCCAGCTTGGCGGCGTAACGGCCATCCAGTGGGGAAAGGGCGGAAATGGATGAAAAAGTCATGGGCGAATTGTAGGTTGTACGCCACCATTGGCTCCCGAAAGGCTCGCGTAACCCCCCAATGGATAGAATGAACGCTCCTGAAACTGCAGAGCTCCCATGAAATTACTCGGATCCACCACCAGCCCCTATGTTCGCAAAGTGCGCGTTGTCATGGCCGAGAAGAAGCTGGACTACGCCTTTGTGAACGAGGACGTCTGGAGTGCCGATACGACCATTTCCGAGTCCAATCCGCTGGGCAAGGTGCCCTGCCTGATCATGGAGGGCGCCGAGGCCCTGTTTGACTCCCGTGTCATCGTGGAATACCTGGACACCCTGTCGCCGGTTGGCAAGCTGATTCCGCCGGTGGGCCGCGAGCGCGCCGAAATCAAAACCTGGGAAGCCTTGGCCGATGGCCTGATGGACGCTGCTATCCTGGCGCGCCTGGAAGCCACCTGGACCGGGCGCACCAAGGCCCAGCGCAGCCAGGCCTGGATAGACCGCCAGCTGGACAAGGTCCATGCAACCGTCAAGGCCATGAGCAGTGGCTTGGGCGACAAGCCTTTTTGCGGCGGCATCCATTTCAGCCTGGCCGATGTGGCGGTGGGTTGCGCGTTGGGCTACCTGGACTTCCGTTTTCCGCAGATCGACTGGCGCTCCGAGTATCCCAACCTGGTCCGCCTGCACGACAAGCTGATGCAGCGCGCCAGTTTTGCAGACACCGTACCGGCCTGATATCCGGGTTTTCCCGCGCGGTGGCGGTGCAACATGGCCGCCCTTTTCACATCGCTTTACATTTTGGGACTTCCCAAACCGCGCACTTGGTACTACAGTGTGCGGCGCATGGCAACCACCTACAAGACTGTCTACAAATGCCGCGAATGCGGCGCCACCAGCTACCAGCGGGTGATTGATCGCGCGCCCAACGGGGTGTTGCAGGCCACGGGTGAGTACAAATGCACCGGCTGCAGAAACATCTTCGCGACCATCCGCGCCTGGTGGGAACCCCGCCGCACGCCGGATTTCCAGCCCAGTTCCTTCCCCAGTTAAACCGGTCTACCAGGGACGGTCAGACGCAGGCGCCGCTGTCAGCGGCAATAGCCGTTCCAGATTGATCTGCACCTTCACTTCCCGATGTGGCACGCTGGCCACGATGCGGTAGTCGCGCGTGCTGGTTTCCCGGATGGTGGGCTCCAGGGTGGGCATGCCGCTGCGGCTGACCAGCACCGCGACGCGGGGAGTGCTGGTATTCAGGCCGCGCTTGATGACAACGGCAATCTCGTCGGTGGCCAACCGCACAAAGGTGCCGGGCTGGTAAATGCCAACCGCCTTGATCAGCGCGGCACCGGCCTCGTCTACCTGGCGGTTTTCATCGAAGTAGCAGGCCTGCATGGCCGCCGCCGGTGAAATCGGGGTGCGCGAGGCGCGTGGCGCCAGACGGGCGGCAAACATGTCGGCGCGCTGGATCAGCCGGGCAATCTGTTGTGCTGGCGTGCGGGACTGCAGGGGCCCTGGCATTTGCGTGTGATGGCCCACGACCGCTTCCAGCCAGACCGGGTCATCCACGCCCATCTCGGCCAGCATGTCGGCCGAGCGGGTGGCGTGCGCGTCGATGACTTTGCGTTGGGCCAGCGTCGGCGCCTCGATCTGCCGGTTCAACTGGTCCTGCAGCACGGTCATGCCCAGATTCATGGTCAGGGCGGCCATGCACAATTGCGACTCACGCTCTTGCGGCCACTTGAGCACCTCGCGGGCAGCCAGACCGCACATCACACTGACCAGCATGCTGTGGGTTGCACTGTACATTTGAATCTCGGTGGCCGAGAGGTGCACCAGGGCAAACAGGGTTCCATCCGGATTGCGGCGCGAGAACCGGTTCAACTGGCTGTTGAGCCGCAGCAGCCGCTCCATGAACTGGGTGGCGTTGGTGTCGCGCAGCAGGGTGTTTCCCTGCATTTGCAGATCCAGCCAGTCCGGACGGTCATTTTCCTGGGCGTTGCGCACGGCCAGCATGTCGGCAGTGATCTGGGCGTTGGCAATTTCGCCCAGTGACTTGTTGTTGCGCACCAGTTTGTGCAGGTTTTCCACATAGGCGCGGTGGTGCGCCTCGGAATCCGCCACGTCGATGTAGAGACCACCACCCCGTTGTGCCATGGAGGCAAGATCTTCACGGGAGTCGATGACGAACGCGCGTTTGGCCAGCAGCACGCCGTTCTTGTCCATCAAAGGAAAAGGCAGAGGCTGGTGGATGCGAATGGATTCGACGCTGACAGGGACTAGGTGCATGGGTGGGTGGCAATTATGCCTAACAGATCGGCAGACTGGCGCAAGTCTTGAGCCGGCACAAGCGCCTGCTAGCATAGTGACCATGCCTGCCCACGAACTTCCCCCCGTATTTTTGTCCAAAATCTGCCATCGCAAGGACTTGCCCCGGCGTCTGGCCGATCTGCCCAAACCCTGGGTGTTTACCAACGGCGTGTTTGACGTTCTGCACCGTGGCCATGTGATGTATCTGGCGCAGGCCCGGGCGTTGGGTGGCAGCCTGATCGTGGCCCTGAATACCGATGCCTCGGTGCGCCGTCTGGGCAAGGGGGATGACCGGCCGCTGAATCAGGAGACCGACCGGGCCATCGTCATGGCCAGCCAGCAGGCGGTCGATCTGGTGACCTGGTTTGATGAAGACACGCCGGTTGAGATCATCGGTGAGATTCGTCCCGACATTCTGGTCAAGGGTGGTGACTACGACATGGACAAGCTGCCGGAAACCGCACTGGTTCAATCCTGGGGCGGTCGCGCCCAGGCTCTGCCCTTTGTCGAGGGCTACTCAACCACCCGTTTGTTGCAAAGAATCCGCGCCCACCACTAGGCGGTTTGGGGCGAGGGGGCACTGTCAAACACGGCATGCCACAGGGCCAGACCGGCCGCTCGTTCGGTCGGCACCGCGTCCTGGTCAACTTGGGTGGCCTCTTCATTGAGGCGCGCCCGGTGCTGGATCTGGCGCAGGCTGCGGTAGGCTTGGGCCGCATCATCCCCCACCGGAGCCGGCAGCAGGCCGCAGGCCTGGGCCCGTTGCAGCAGTGCAATATTGCCGGCGTTGGCCAGCAACTCCGGGTGGCTGTAGCCTTGGGACAGAACCAGAAACTGCACCGCAAACTCCACGTCCACCATGCCGCCGGCGCTGTGCTTGACGTCAAACTGCGCGCCGCGTACCGGGTGGGCACCGCGCACCTTGTCGCGCATGGCGCTGATTTCGGTGGCCAGCCCCTGGCTGTCGCGCGGTGAGCAAATCACCGCTTCGCGCACGGCGTCGAAGCGTGCGTGCAACGCTGCGTCGCCCAGCACACAGCGGGCGCGTGTCATGGCCTGGTGTTCCCAGGTCCAGGCGGTGTTGCTGCCGCGCTGCTGCTGGTAGTTGGAATAGGCGTCAAAGCTGGTGACCAGCAGTCCCGAGTTGCCGTTGGGGCGCAGGGCGGTATCAATCTCGTAGAGGTCGCCCTCACCGGTCTTGACCGTCAGCCAGTTGATGAGTTTGCGCACCAGGGCGGCGTACACCTCGCTGGCGCGCTCATCCGGGTCGTCGTACACAAAAACAATGTCCAGGTCGCTGCCATAGCCCAGCTCCTTGCCGCCCAGCTTGCCATAGGCAATGATGCCGAAGCGGCATTCCGGCTGGTGGCGGTTCTTCAGGCGGTCCCAGCACCAGCGGGTGGTGATGCGCAGTACGGCCTCGGCCAGGGCGCTGAGGTCGTCGGCCACCTGCTCCACTGTCAATCGGCCTTCCACATCGCGCGCCAGAATGCGAAACACCTCGGCATGGTGGGCGCGGCGCAGCAGGTTGAGCAGGGCTTCGTCGTCGTCTTCCCCGCTGCTTTGCAGTGCCAGACGGCGGCGCTCCAGCTCTTGCTCAAAGTCTGCCGGATCAAAACGCTCTTCGAACATCGCGTTGCCGGCCAGTTCGTCAATGACGCCAGGGTGTTTGAGCAGGTAGCGCGCGGGCCAGCGGGCCGCACCCAGCATGTGCAGCAGGCGCTGGTGCACATTGGGGCGTTCCAGCAGCAGGGCCAGGTAGCTCTCGCGTCGCAACAGCGGCTCTATCCAGTCGGCCAGGCGCACGGCGGCGTCTTCGCTGACCTGACCTTGCGCGACCCACTGTGCGGTGCGCAGCACCAGCCGTGACAGCCGGGAGCGCGACTCCTCGCGCAGGGCCAGCACCCGGGGGTGCTCGCGCCAGCTGGAGACGCGTTCGCGAAAACGCCCGCCCAACTGCGCCAGCAACTCGTCGAAATCGCCGCCACCCCGTGCAGGACTTGCACCACCGCAACCCTTGCACTCTTTCTGGGGCCCGCCCAGCAGGGCGTCAAATTCCTGGGCCACCAGCTCGCGGTGGCGGTCGAGCTCGCTCAGGAAAATGCAGCTGCCATCGAACCCCAGTGTGTGGGCGATCCATTCGAGTTCGGCGTCCGCCGTGGGCAGCACGTGGGTCTGCTGGTCGTCCAGATACTGGATGCGGTGTTCAACCTGGCGCAGAAACACATAGGCCCGTGCCAACGCGTCGGCGGTGGTCTGGGGCATCAGGCCGGCCTGGGCCAGTTTCTGCAAGGCGCTTTGGGTCGGGCGTGTGCGCAGCTCGGGAAACTGGCCACCGCGCACCACCTGCAGCAGTTGCACGGTGAATTCGATTTCGCGGATGCCGCCGCGCGAGAGCTTGACGTCGTTGTTGCGCTCGGGCTTGCCGGCGCTGCGTTTGGTAGCGTGGTCGCGGATCTGGCGGTGCAGGATGCGCAGGGAATCAAAGACGTTGTAGTCCAGGTAGCGGCGGAACACAAAAGGCACGACGATGCTGCGCAAGCTTTGGGCACAGGCCGAACCCACGGCTTGCGTCGGTGCGACCACCCGACTCTTGAGCCAGGCAAAGCGCTCCCACTCGCGTCCCTGGACGTGGAAGTACTCTTCCAGCGCGCCCAGCGACACCACCGGCGGGCCGGAGTTGCCATTGGGGCGCAGGGCCAGATCGACGCGGAACACAAAACCGTGTTCGGTGGTCTCGCCCACCAGGGCAAAGATGGCACGCACCATCTTGCCGAAATACTCCTGGTTGGAAATCCGTCCGCGACCATCGGCATCACCCGTGGTTTCACCGTCCTGGTCGTAGATGTAGATCAGGTCTATGTCACTGGAAACGTTGAGTTCGCGTGCGCCCAGCTTGCCCATGCCGACAATGCACAGTTCGGCACGGTTGCCTTGCGGCGTCATCGGTGTGCCGTACTGGGCATCCAGGGTCTTGCAGCTCTCCTGGTAGGCCGTGTCCAGTGCGAACTCGGCCAGTTCTGTCATGGCGCCGGTCACGGCCGACAGGGGAGCGTTTTCAACGCAATCCAGACAGATCAGCCGCTCCACCACGAGCTGGCGGATGGTCCGCAGACTGGCGCTGGTGTCGTTTCCACTGGACCGGAGTTCTCCGTACAGCGCCTGCATGGTGTGGCGCGTCGGCGTTCCCGGCGGCAATTGGATCAATTGCAGGGCGTAGCGGCGGCGGATGCGTTGGGCGAAACGGGAACCCTCGGTCAGATCTGGGTGTCCATTGCGGGTCATAATTCCTGACATGGTGTTCCGATTGCGATGACTGAATTGACCCCAAACCCTTCGCCCCTGCTCAGGGTCGGCGCTTTCGCCGTTCGCGCAGCTTTCTGGTTGGTGGCGTCAGCCTGGATCGCGTTAGTCATAGTCTGGGGCGCGCTGCATTTCGTGATTGTGCCGCGAATCGCGGAGTTCCGTCCGACGCTGGAGCAGCAGGTTTCCCGCCTGTTGGGTGTGACGGTTCGCATCGGGGCCATCGAGACCCGCTCCAACGGACTGATCCCTTCCCTGGAGCTCAGCGACGTGCGTCTGCTGGATGCACAGGGACGCGAGAGTCTGAAGCTGCCGTCCGTGCTGGCCGCCCTGTCGGCGCGTTCCATCATGGGCTTGGGCCTGGAGCAGCTGACCATAGACCGCCCCGAACTGGACGTGCGGCGTTCGTCAGACGGGAAGATCTGGGTGGCCGGTATCCTCTTGTCCAGTGGGGACAATGTGGACGGTCCGGGGGCTGATTGGGTCTTTTCCCAGCCCGAGCTGGTGATTCGCCATGGCACCGTGACCTGGACGGACGAACTCCGTGGCGAGCCACCCCTGGCCCTGACCGATGTGGATTGGGTGCTACGCAACCAGCACCGCACCCATTCCATGCGGCTGGATGCCAACCCGCCCACCCATTGGGGAGCGCGCCTGAGTGTGACCGGTATCTTCAAACAACCCCTGCTGTCGCGGCATGACAGCCGGTGGCGGGAGTGGGAAGGTCAGCTCTATGCCAACTTCACGCAGGTCGATCTGGCCGAACTGCGCCGCTATGCCGATCTGGGCGTGGACCTGGCCCAGGGAGCAGGTTCGGTGCGCGCCTGGGTCGATGTGAACCGCGGCGCAGTGACGGGGGCCACCGCCGATCTGGCGCTGGACGGCGTGCGGGTCACCCTCAGTCCCCAGCTGCAGCCGCTGGCCCTGCGGGGCATCACCGGCCGGCTTGGCGCCAGGACGGTGGAAGGGGGAGGCGAATTTTCCACCCAGGCTTTGCAGTTCGATACTGAAGATGGCCTGCACTGGCCAGGTGGCAATGTGCGCTTGACGCTGCTGGAAGCCGACACCCGCAAGCCCGCCCGTGGCGAGTTGGTGGCCGATCGCCTGGACCTGGCTGCGATGTCCCAGATCGCCCAGCGCCTGCCACTGCCGGAAAACGCACGCTCCACCTTGGAACAGTTGGCGCCCAAGGGGCTGGTCGAGCAGGTCCAAGCCAGTTGGCAGGGCCTGCGGGAGAGTCCCAATCGCTTTAGCGCCAAGGGCCGGGTAGCACACCTGGAGATCGCTTCCCGCGCCACCGAGGGCGGTGCCTGGCCGGGCTTTTCGGGTGCCGACGTCGACTTTGATGTCACCCAATCGGGCGGCAGGGCCAGTGTGGTGCTCAATGGCGGCGCGATTGACCTTCCGGGTGTCTTCGAGGATCCGCTGCTGCGCTTTGACCAGTTGAGCACCGATGTGCAATGGAAGACAGACGGCCAGCAGATCAGCCTGAGTCTGCCCAACCTGCGTTTCAGCAATGCCGACGCGCAGGGCGAAGCCCAGGTCAAGTGGCAAACCGCTGACACGGCCGCGCGCAAAGAGGCTGCGCTCGCGTATCCGGGCCTGCTGGACCTGCAGGGCAGCATGAGCCGGGCCGACGGCACCCGTGTCTACCGCTACCTACCCCTGGGACTGCCCCGGGATGTGCGCGACTATGTGCGCGATGCCGTCGTGGCGGGCACGGCATCGGGCGTCAAATTCAAGGTTAAGGGCAATCTGCACGACTTCCCGTTCACCACGGCCAAGCAGGGTGACTTCCGTATATCGGCCGATGTGCACAACGCCACCTTCGCCTACGTTCCGGCCAGCCTGCTGCCCAAGGACAGTCCACAGTGGCCGGCCCTGACGCAGCTCTCCGGCGAGCTGGTGATCGACCGGGCGGTCCTGCAGGTCAAGGGTGCGCGCAGCCGCGTAGCCGGTGCTGCGGGCCTGCGCGTGGTCCGAGCCGATGGCGTGGTGGATCATCTCTATGACGGAGCCACGGTGGCGGTGACCGCCGAGGCTCAGGGGCCTGTGAGCGACTTGCTGGCAGGCGTCGTCAATGGTTCCCCCCTGGGCGGCCTCATGGGCAAGACACTGGAACGCGCCACGGCCAGCGGCTCGGCCGACTACCGCTTCAAGCTGGACTTTCCGATCGCCGCCGTGGAGCGCGCCACCGTGCGCGGCTCCATCGCCCTGGCGGGCAACGATTTGCAGATCACGCCCGATACGCCACGCCTGACGCGCACACGCGGCACCATTGCCTTTTCCGAAACCGGCTTCTCGGTGGCCGGTGTGCAGGCCAAATCCCTGGGTGGCGATGTGCGCATTGACGGAGGGCTGAACTCCCTGTCTGGGAACGGGCCAACCCCCGCAACGGGCAAGTCGGCCGTGTCCCAGGTCTTGCGCATGCAGGGCACGGCCACGGCCGAAGGCCTGCGTCAGGCCCGTGAGTTGGGCTTTGCCGCCCGGCTGGCGCAGTATGCCAGCGGCTCGGCGCCTTACACCGCCACCCTGGGGTTCCGCAGTGGCATACCCGAGCTGCAGATCAACAGCAGCCTGGTCGGCATGGGCTTGAGCCTGCCGGCACCGTTTGCCAAGACCGCCGATACGGCGCTGCCGGTGCGCCTGGACATGGCGGCCGCGCGCGGTGCGGTGCCGGTCACTGCTGACGGAGCCGTGCGCCAGCAGGATCAGTTGCAACTGGACGTGGGCAAGCTGCTCAACATCGTCTACGTGCGCGATGTGTCCGGCGCCGACGCCCGGGTGCTGCGCGGCGCCATTGGCCTGGGGCTGGCGTCAGACGAGACCGCACCGCTGCCGGCGGATGGTGTGGTGGCCAACTTCAACCTCGACGCACTGGACATCGATGCCTGGTCGGAGGTGCTCTCCCGCGCGGCCGGAGCGGACCTGTCGGCCAATAACCTGACGAGCCCGGCCAGCCATGTCAGCACCGGCTACTTGCCAACCAGCCTGGCCGTGCGGGCCCGCGAGTTGACGGTGGGCGGGCGCAAGCTCCATAACGTCGTCGTTGGCGGCGGGCGGGATGGATCCCTGTGGCGGGCCAATGTGGATGCGTCTGAACTCAATGGCTATGTGGAATACCGCCAGCCCCAGGGCGCCACCAGTGAAGGGCGCCTGTACGGGCGTCTGGCGCGCCTGGTCATTGCCCCGAGCACGGCGCAGGATGTGGAAAGCGTGCTGGACGAGCAGCCGGCCAGCATTCCGGCGCTGGACATCGTGGTGGAAGACCTGGAGCTGCGTGGCAAGAAACTCGGACGGGTCGAGATCGAGGCCGTGAACCTGGGTGCATCCGCCGCGGCGGCCGCGCGCGATGTGCCGCGCGAATGGCGGCTCAACCGCTTCAACATCATCACGCCCGAGGCGGTGCTGACGGGCAGCGGCAACTGGACCCCCATCGGTGCGCAGGGTGGTGCGGCGGCACCCCGCGCCATCAAGGAGCGCCGTCGCACGGTGATGAACTTCAAGCTCGACATTGCCGATTCCGGCGAGCTGCTCAACCGCTTCGGCATGAAGGGGGTGGTGCGCAAGGGCAAGGGTCTGGTGGAGGGGCAGGTGGCCTGGATGGGCTCGCCCATCACGCTGGATTACCCCAGCCTGGGCGGCACCTTCAATGTCAACATCGAGTCGGGCCAGTTCCTCAAGACCGACCCCGGCATTGGCAAGCTGCTGGGCGTGCTCAGCCTGCAGGCATTGCCACGGCGCCTCACGCTGGACTTCCGTGACGTGTTCAGCGAGGGCTTTGCCTTTGACTTCATCCGCGGCGATGTCACCATTGCCCAGGGCATAGCCCACACCAACAACCTGCAGATGAAGGGCATCAACGCCGCGGTGCTGATGGAAGGCCAGGCCGACATCGCCCACGAGACGCAGAACATCAAGGTGGTGGTGGTGCCGGACATCAATGCCGGCGGCGCGTCGCTGCTGGCGTCCTATATCAACCCGGTGGTGGGCCTCTCCACCTTCCTGGCCCAGCTGATTCTGCGCCGCCCCCTGATGGAGGCCGCCACCCAGGAGTTGCTGATTGACGGCACCTGGGTCGATCCCCGTGTCACCAAGGTCGAACACAAGTCGGCGCCGGTGCCGCCACCCACGCCCGCCGCCTCGCCGGCCAAACCCCAGGAGTCCCAATGAAGGTCGCAGCCATCCAGATGGTGTCCACCGGCACCCTGTCCGAGAACCTGCAGCAGGCCCGCGATCTGCTACAACAGGCCGCACAGGCCGGTGCCGAACTGGCCGTGTTGCCGGAGTACTTTTGCCTGATCGGCCAGCACGATGCCGACAAACTGGCTATCCAGGAGCCGTTTGGCAGCGGCCCCATCCAGCAGTTCCTTTCCGGTGCGGCGCGCGATCTCGGTCTGTGGCTGGTGGGGGGCACCATGCCGATTGCCGCCTCGCGTGCGGATCGGGTCTTCAACAGCTCACTGGCCTTCAACCCGCAAGGGCAGTGCGTGGCACGCTACGACAAGATCCACCTGTTCCGCTTCGACAATGGAACCGAGGCCTATGACGAATCCCGTGTGCTGGACCGCGGTGCGCAGCCGACCCGTTTTGCGCTGCCGTCGAAGGACGGCCACACCTGGCAGGTCGGCATGAGTGTGTGCTACGACCTGCGCTTTGCCGAGCTGTACCGCGGCTATGCGCGTGACGGGGTGGACCTGATCCTGGTGCCCAGCGCCTTCACCCACACTACCGGCCAGGCCCACTGGGAGGTGCTGCTGCGCGCGCGCGCCATCGAGAACCTGGCCTTTGTCGCCGCCGCCGCCCAGGGCGGCACGCACCCCAATGGCCGGCGCACCTGGGGCCAGTCGTTGCTGGTCGATCCCTGGGGCCACATCCTGGCCCAGCAGGCGCAGGAACCGGGTGTGGTGTGTGCCGACCTGGACCATGCCCAGTTGGTGCAATGCCGTGCCCAGTTGCCGGCCCTGCAGCACCGGGTGCTGTAGTGGCGGTTTTCAAGTAGCCTGAACTTGCTATGAAATTAGTAGCTATTCAGTCTTATTCCACGAGGGCTAGAGGCTGTTTTTATCAGAAACCTCTTGGCTGGAGTCGCTGGCATCGCGCTCCGCCAGCTCGCCATGCTTGCGGCCCGAGAACATGGTCCACCAGATGATCCCAACGAGAATCAGCCCCGCACCCAGGGCTTCGAGCAATAGCAATGTCATGATGAACCGGCTCCTGGCCTGTGGAGGAATGGCGCTGATTGTAGGAAGCCTGGTCGCCTGCGGCAGCGCGCCGCTGGGTCGCCCCACGGCGCCTGTGGACGAGGTATTGCGCCCCGCCCCCTCGCCCACACCGTCCGTGGTCGGCCCGGTGCCGGGAACCCTGTACCAGGCCAAGAGCCGCTGGGTGCCCGCCGCTTGGTCCGACCTGCCAGGCTTTGCCGACGATGCATTGTTTGACGCCTGGAACGCCTGGCTCAAGAGCTGCGAGCGCCCCGGCGGACCGTTGGCCACCCTGTGCGGGGACGTGCGCCGCCTGAGCATCGGCAGTGCCGACGAGCAGCGCGCCTGGATGATGGAGCGCCTGCAGCCGTTTCGGATCGAGTCGCCGCAGGGCGAGGCCACCGGCCTCTTGACCGCCTACTACGAGCCCATGATGGACGCCAGTCGCCTGCCCACGGCCACGTTCAACGTGCCGCTGTACCAGCCGCCCGCCGGTCTGGCCCAGCGCAAGCCCTGGTACACCCGCCAGGAGATGGACACCCTGCCCGAGGCCCAGGCCGCGCTGCAGGGTCGCGCGATTGCCTACATGGCCGATCCGGTGGACGCCCTGGTGCTGCAGATCCAGGGCTCCGGGCGCATCCGCATCAGCCAGCCCGACGGCAACCAGCGCTGGGTGCGCTTGGCATATGCCGGCACCAACGACCAGCCCTACCGCAGCGTGGGCCGCTGGCTGCTGGACCAGGGGCTGGTGCGGGATGCCTCCTGGCCCGGCATCAAGGCCTGGCTGGCGCAGAACCCGCAGCGCCAGCAGGAGCTGCTGTGGAGCAATCCGCGCATGGTGTTTTTCCGCGAGGAAGCCATCAGCGACCGCGACTCCGGCGACGGCCCGCGCGGCGCCCAGGGCGTGGCGCTGACGCCGGGGCGTTCCATTGCAGTGGACCCGGCCAGCATTCCGTACGGAACGCCGCTGTGGCTGGCCTCCAGCGGTCCGCAGACCAGCCTGCAAAAGCTGGTGCTGGCGCAGGACACCGGCAGCGCCATCACCGGTGCGGTGCGGGCCGACTATTTCGTCGGCTGGGGGCAGGAGGCCGGGGAGCTGGCCGGACGCTTGCGCCAGCCGCTTCAGTTGTGGGCGTTGTGGCCAAAACAGGCCAGATGACGTTACCATGGTCACACTAATTGTTTCAGCCCCTTTTTCACGGAAAACGCCATGACGACATCCACCATGCGGGACATTGACGAACGCACCAATCTGGCGGCCAACAGCATGTTTGAACTGTTGCTGTTTCGTTTGGGGGAGGCACCTGGCAGCCAGCGTCGCGAGCTGTTTGGCATCAATGTGTTCAAGGTCCGCGAGATCCTGGTCATGCCCGAGATCACCGCCATGGTCAACATGCCGCCCACCGTGATGGGCGTGGCCAATATCCGCGGCCAGATGATCACCGTGATCAACCTGCCCAAGGTGGTGGGCTGCAACCCGACCAAGGGCCTGGGCATTCTGCTGGTGACCGAGTTCGCCCGCACCACGCAGGCCTTTGCCGTGGAAGAGGTCAACGAAATCGTGCGCCTGGAATGGAAACACGTGCTGTCCGCCGAGAGCAGCGGTGGCGGTCTGGTGACCAGCATTGCGCGCCTGGACGGCAACGCCGAAAACACCCGGCTGGCCCAGGTGTTGGACGTGGAGCAGATCCTGCGCGACGTCATGCCCAATGAGCACAAGTCCGACATCGATGAAGCCCAGGTGGGCGCGGTCAAGCTGCCACCCGGCACCGTGGTGCTGGCCGCCGACGATTCGGCCGTGGCTCGCATGATGATCGAGCAGGGCCTCAAGGCCATGGGCGTGCCCTACATCATGACCAAGACCGGCCAGGAAGCCTGGGACACGCTGGAATCCATTGCTGCCAAGGCCGCGGCCGAAGGCAAGACGGTGCAGGACAAGGTCGCCGTGGTGCTGACCGACCTGGAAATGCCGGTCATGGACGGCTTCACGCTGACCCGCAACATCAAGCAGGATGGCAAGTACAAGGGCATCCCGGTGATCATCCATTCGTCACTGACCGGAACCGCCAACGAAGGGCACGTCAAGAGCGTCGGCGCCGATGCCTACATCGCCAAGTTCGTGGCCGAAGAGTTGGGCGCCACCATTCGGCAGGTGCTGGCCCGCCAGGGCTGAGCCGTTTAGCGCACCGTCAAGCGCACTTGCAGCTCGCTGAATTGTTGGGCGCTTTGCGCGCCCTGACCACCCCAGCCGGAGCCACTGCCCTGGCTGCCTTGGTCCGACTGGGCCACTGTCACCCACTCACCGACGGGAATCAACACGGTGCTGGCGCTGTTGGTGCTGGTCGGGGGCATTCCACGCCCCAGGCTGGATGCGGCGCCGGCCTGCGTGGCCGACAGCTCCAGCTCCATCACGTCCGAGCCGTCCCAGCGGGGGATGGCGCTAAAGCCGGTGGATGCATCCAGCAGCACGACGCCGGGCACCTGGATCGGCACGCCGTTGCGGAACTGGGTCTGCATCAGGCGAAACGGCGTGCTGCTGCGCAGCGCAATGGCCGCGCTGCGCCCGTTGAGCACCAGCACCTGTTGCTGCGCGGTGCTGCTGCGCTGGTCCTGCCGGTCGCCCATTTGCAGGCGCAGTTGCGCATCGCTGTTGCCACGGCTGTCCAGTCCGATGCTGCCGCTGGCCTGAACGCCACTGCGTTCCTGGCTGCTGCGCTGCACCTGGCGCACCTCAATCTGGATGTTGCGCAGTGGGAGTTTGCTCACGCTTGCTCCTGAATTAATAGCTGGCTGCGCAGTAACCACGAGGGCTGGAAGCCAAAATGTGCACAAAGCGATGGCCAGCAGACGGCGTTGACGGGCGCGGGTTGGGCGTGCGGGATCGGGCTGGGTCATGGGTGGTGCCTCCTGGGCGTCATTAGGGGCGGGGCTTCAGGTGGCCCAGTGGCAAGGCGCTGCTGGCCTTGACCTCGCCGAGCGAGAAACTGGTGTGCAGGTCTTTGACATGGGGCAGGTTGATCAGGCTCTCGCGCGCAAAGCGCGAAAAACTGTCCAGGTCCTGGCAAATCACCTGCAGCTCGAAGGTGCCGGCACCGCTGATGTAGTGGCAGCTCACCACCTCGGGCAGCTTCTGGATGGCGGCCTCCAGCTCGCGGGTCGAATCCCCGGTGTTGCGTTCGGCGTCCAGTCGCACAAAGGCCAGCACACCCAGGCCGATCTTCTGCCGGTCCAGTTCGGCGCGATAGCCCTTGATGAAGCCGGATTCTTCCAGCGCACGCACGCGGCGCCAGCACGGGGCGGTGGACAGTCCCACGCGCGACGCCAGTTCGGTGTTGCTCAGGCGGCCGTCGTTTTGCAGCTCGTTCAGGATTGCCAGGTCGAATTTGTCAAGTTGTTCCATTTGTAGGCATTTTGCAGCAATATCCTTTCTCCAACCAGCCTTGATCGGGCACACAACGCAAAGACATATCAGGCAGAACTCCCTACACTGATTGGCAACCTATAACGCCAGCTCCGGAGACAACGCCCCATGAATGCACCCCTGCCCGACCACATCCTCAAAGCGCTGCAGACCGTCACGCTGGACGACAAATACGCGCTGGACTATGGCCACGCGTTCATGAGCGGCGTGCAGGCGCTGGTCAAGCTGCCGATGCTGCAGCGCGTGCGGGATCAGCGGGTGGGCAAGAACACGGCCGGCTTCATCAGCGGCTACCGTGGCTCGCCCCTGGGCACTTACGACCAGTCGCTGCAAAAGGCCGAGAAGTACCTCAAGGCCCACCACGTGGTGTTCCAGCCAGGCGTTAACGAGGAACTGGCCGCCACCGCGCTGTGGGGCACGCAGCAATTGGGTTTCGCACCCAAGGGCAGCAACAAGTACGACGGCGTATTCGGCATCTGGTACGGCAAGGGCCCGGGTGTGGACCGCTGCTCCGACGTCTTCAAGCACGCCAACATGGCTGGCACCACACCTTGGGGCGGCGTGATCGCGGTGGCGGGGGATGACCACATCTCCAAGAGTTCCACTGCGGCCCACCAGAGCGACCACATCTTCAAGGCGTGCGGCACACCGGTGTTTTTCCCGGCCAATGTTCAGGAGATTCTGGACCTGGGTATCCACGCCTTCGCCATGAGCCGCTTTTCCGGCGTCTGGGCTGGCATGAAGACCATCCAGGAGATTGTGGAGTCCAGCGCCACGGCGATGATCGACCCGGACCGCGTGCAGATCCAGATCCCCACCGATTTTGTGATGCCCCCCGGCGGTGTGCACATCCGCTGGCCCGACGCCGCGCTGGAGCAGGAAGCCCGACTATTCGACTACAAGTGGTACGCCGCCCTGGCCTATATCCGCGCCAACCGCCTGAACTACAACGTCATCGAAGGCCCGAATGATCGCCTGGGCTTGATCGCCAGCGGCAAGGCCTACAACGACACGCGCCAGGCCTTGCTGGACCTGGGGCTGGACGACGCCACCTGCCGCCGTGTCGGCATCCGCCTGCACAAGGTCGGTGTGGTGTGGCCTCTCGAAGCCCAACTCACGCGCGAATTCGCTACCGGCCTGCAGGAGATTCTGGTGGTTGAAGAGAAGCGCCAGGTCATTGAATACCAGTTAAAGGAGGGCCTGTACAACTGGCGCGCCGACGTGCGCCCGCGCGTGTTGGGCAAATTCAACGAGGCAGAGTCCGATGCGTCCGGCTTTGGCAGTGGCGGCGAGTGGGGCATGGCCAATCCGCACGCCAACACGCTGCTGCGCGCCAATGCGGACCTGTCGCCGGCCCTCATCGCCCGCGCCATTGCCCAGCGCCTCAAGAACCTGGGCGTGGACGCCGACATCGCCGCGCGGCTGGACACCCAACTGGCCATCCTGGCCGCCAAGGAAAGCGCCATGCAGGCGCTGGACATCAGCCGTGCCAAGGCCGAGATCAAGACCGGGGACCGCCAGCCATGGTTCTGCTCGGGTTGCCCGCACAACACCAGCACCAAGGTGCCCGAAGGTTCGCGTGCCATGGCCGGTATTGGTTGCCACTTCATGACGGTGTGGATGGACCGCGCCACCGTGGGCTTCACGCAAATGGGCGGCGAGGGCGTGCCGTGGGTCGGCCAGCAGCCCTTCAGCCATGACCAGCACATGTTCGCCAACTTGGGCGATGGCACCTACTTCCACAGCGGATTGCTGGCGGTGCGCCAGAGCATTGCGGCCGGTGTCAACATCACCTACAAGATTCTCTACAACGACGCAGTGGCCATGACCGGTGGCCAGCAGGTCGGTGAACGCCCTGAGGGTCACTCCGTGGTGCAGATCGCCCAGAGCATGCGCGCCGAAGGTGCGGTGAAGATTGTCGTGGTGACCGATGAGCCCGAGAAATACCAGGGCGTGGAGCTGGCCGAAGGTGTGGCGGTGCACCACCGCGACGAGCTGGACACCATTCAAAAAGCGTTCCGTGAGATCAAGGGCACAACGGTCATCATCTACGACCAGACCTGTGCCACCGAGAAGCGCCGCCGGCGCAAGCGTGGCACGCTGGTGGACCCGGCCAAGCGCGTCGTCATCAACGAGCTGGTGTGCGAGGGCTGTGGCGATTGCAGCGTGCAGAGCAACTGCGTCAGCGTCGAGCCGCTGGAAACCGAATTTGGCCGCAAACGCCAGATCAACCAGAGCACCTGCAACAAGGACTTCAGCTGCGTCAAGGGCTTTTGTCCGAGCTTCGTGACTGTGGAAGGTGGGCAGTTGCGCAAGAAGGCCAAGGGTGGGGTCACCGCCTCAGGCGACAGCACCGTCTTGCCGGCACCGGCGTTGCCGGCGCTGGGCGACAACGCCTGGGGCATCATCGTGGCTGGCGTCGGCGGTACCGGCGTCATCACCATCGGCCAGTTGTTGGGCGTGGCCGCCCACCTGGAGGGCAAGGGCATCGTCACGCAGGACGCAGGCGGCTTGGCGCAAAAGGGTGGCGCCACCTGGAGCCATGTGCTGATCGCCGCCACGCAGGACGATATCCGCACCACGCGCGTCAGCATGGCGGCGGCCGATCTGGTGATTGGCTGCGACCCCATCGTGGTGGCCGGCAAGGAAACCACGCTGCGCATGCGCCCGGGGCGCACCCATGTGGCGCTGAATTCCCACAGCGCGCCCACGGCCGGCTTTGTCGCCAACCCGAACTGGGTCAATCCGGGCGAGCAGTGCCTGGTGGACATCGCCCAGGTGGTGGGGAACGACGGCGTCGGCGCGTTCGATGCCGATGCCATGGCCGTGCAGTTCCTGGGCGACAGCATTTACACCAACCCCATCATGCTGGGCTACGCTTGGCAAAAGGGCTGGATTCCGCTGGAACTGGCCTCTCTCGAACGTGCGATTGAACTCAACGCCGTGGCGGTGGACAACAACAAGACTGCATTTGCCTGGGGCCGCAAGGCGGCGCTGGACTGGCCGGCGGTGCAGAAATTGCTCAACCCGGGCCAGGTGGTGCAGTTTGCGTTGCCCGTAAAGGAATCGCTGGATGCGATGGTGGCCAAGCGGGTCGATTACCTGACAGGTTACCAGAACGCCGCCTATGCCGCGCAGTATTCCAGCTTTGTTGAGCTAGTGCGCCGCACCGAAGAAGGACTGACAGGCGCCGCCCCCACCAACGGCTCGGGCAAGCCCGCCGCCCTGCCACTGACGCAGGCCGTGGCCCGCTACCTGTTCAAGCTGATGGCCTACAAGGACGAGTACGAGGTCGCGCGCCTGCACACCGACACGGCCTTCCTGGCCAAGGTGGTGGCGCAGTTTGACGGCGACTTCAAGCTGCATTACCACCTGGCACCGCCCCTGTCGGCCGCACGCAATGCCGCAGGCGAACTCCAAAAACGCAGTTATGGCCCCTGGATGCAGACGGCGTTCCGCTTGCTGGCGCCGTTGAAGGTGCTGCGGGGCGGAGTGCTGGATGTGTTTGGCTACACCGCCGAACGTCGCGAGGAGCGCGCCCTGGCGCAGGAGTACCGCGCCGCACTGGAGGCCATGCTGCCCCTGCTGAACGCCAACAACCGCGACGCGGCGACGGCCTTTGCCCGTCTGCCGGAGCAGATCCGCGGCTTTGGCCATGTCAAGGCGCGCCATCTCAAAGCGGCACGCCAGCAGTGGCCGGTTTTGCTGGAGCAGTTTCACCGCCCGGAGTAGTGTGGATTCACGGGTGGCTGAAAGACCCCACGGACGCCTGCCCGATTACAATCAAGGGTTGCCCCATTGGGTATACGCCGCCTTAGAAGAGGTGGCGGGTTCGTTTCTATCCCCTGTTTTGTGGAGTTAGCCCGTGTTTATTTCCTCTGCCTTTGCCCAAACCGCTCCCGCTGCTGCAGCCGGGGGCGACATGCAATCCTCGTTGATGAGCATGCTGCCACTGGTGCTGATGTTTGTGGTGCTTTACTTTGTGATGATTCGCCCCCAGATGAAGAAGCAGAAAGAGCACAAGGCCATGATTGACGCGATCACCAAGGGTGACGAGGTGGTGACGGCTGGTGGCGTGCTGGGCAAGATCAGCAAGCTCGGCGAGAGCTACCTGGGCCTGGAAGTGGCCAATGGTGTCGAGATCCAGATCCAGCGCAGCGCGGTGGTCCAGGTCTTGCCCAAAGGCAGCATCAAGTAATTTCCTGCAACGTTTTCTCCTGTCTGAAGTGCGATCATGAACCGTTACCCGGTGTGGAAATACGCGATCCTCCTGATCGCACTGGTGGTGGGTGGCCTGTACGCCTTGCCAAATCTGTTTGGTGAGGCTCCAGCAGTCCAGGTTTCGGTTGCCAAGGCAACCATGAAACTGGATGCCGCGGCGCTGGCCCGTGTGGAGGATGCCCTTAAGGCAGCAAGCATCACGCCCGACGCCGTTGCACTGGATGGTACGTCCATCAAGGCACGCTTTCCCAGTACCGATGTGCAGCTCAAGGCCAAGGACGCTATTCAGAAGGCACTCAACCCTGACGTGAATGACCCCTCCTATGTGGTTGCGTTGAATCTGCTGTCGCGCTCGCCGGCCTGGCTGACATCCCTGCACGCTTCGCCCATGTACCTGGGCCTGGACCTGCGTGGTGGCGTGCACTTCATGCTGCAGGTGGACATGCAGGCAGCCTTGTCGAAGAAGGCCGAGTCACTCGCCGGGGATATCCGCACCACCCTGCGCGAGAAGAATGTGCGCCACAGCGGCATCAACCGCAGTGGCCAGACCATTGAAATCCGTTTTCGGGATGCTGCCACTGCTGAAACCGCCCGGGGCATCATCCAGGACCAGTTCATGGAGCTGAGCACGGTGCAGTCCGCGGAAGGCACCGACGTCAAGATGGTGGCCAGCATCCAGCCGGTGGCGGCACGCAAGGTGCAGGAGCAGGCCATCAAGCAAAACATCACCACCCTGCACAACCGGATCAATGAGCTGGGCGTCGCTGAGCCCGTGATCCAGCAGCAGGGTCTGGACCGCATCGTGGTGCAGTTGCCCGGTGTGCAGGACACCGCCAAGGCCAAGGACATTCTGGGGCGCACTGCCACGCTGGAGATCCGCATGGTGGACGAGGGCACCGAAGCCCGCGCCGCTGAGCAGGGAACCGGCGCCGTTCCTTTTGGCTCCGAACGCTATCTGGAGCGCAGCGGCGCTCCTGTGATCGTCAAGAAGCAGGTGATCCTGACCGGCGACAACCTGACCGATGCGCAACCCGGGTTCGACAACCAGACCCAGGAGGCGGCCGTGCACCTGACACTGGATGCCAAGGGCGCTCGCATCTTCCGCGATGTGACCCGTGAAAGCGTGGGCAAGCGCATGGCCATCCTGTTGTTTGAAAAAGGCAAGGGTGAGGTGGTGACCGCGCCGGTGATCCGCTCCGAAATCGGTGGTGGCCGGGTGCAGATCTCGGGTCGTATGACGACGGTAGAGGCCGCCGATACGGCCTTGCTGTTGCGCGCAGGCAGTCTGGCCGCACCCATGGAAATCATCGAAGAGCGCACCATTGGCCCCAGCCTGGGTGCGGAAAACATCGCCAAGGGCTTTGACAGCGTGACCTGGGGTTTTGTCGCAGTGGCGGTCTTCATGTGCCTGTACTACATGCTGTTCGGTATGATTTCCAGCATTTCGCTGGCGGTCAATCTGTTGCTGCTGGTGGCTGTGCTGTCGATGCTGCAGGCCACGTTGACGCTGCCGGGCATGGCGGCCATGGCGCTGGTACTGGGCATGGCCATTGACTCCAACGTGCTGATCAACGAGCGGATTCGCGAGGAACTGCGCAGCGGTGCCTCGCCGCAGGCCGCCATCCATGCCGGCTATGACCGTGCCTGGGCCACCATCATCGACTCCAACGTGACCACGCTGATTGCCGGTTTGGCCCTGCTGGCCTTCGGTTCCGGTCCGGTGCGTGGCTTCGCCGTGGTGCACTGTCTGGGTATTTTGACCAGCATGTTCTCCGGGGTCTTCTTCTCGCGGGGCGTGGTAAATTTATGGTACGGTCGGCAGAAGAAACTCAAGAGTGTCTCCATAGGCACGGTTTGGCGGCCTGATTCTGACAATCAGGTCACGACAAACTAAAGGGAAACGGCATGGAATTTTTCAAAATCCACCGCGACATTCCGTTCATGCGGCATGCACTGGTGTTCAATCTGGTTTCGCTGATCACGTTTTTGGCGGCCGTCTTCTTCCTGTTTTCGCGCGGCCTGCATCTGTCGGTGGAATTCACGGGTGGCACGCTGATGGAGGTCAGTTACTCCCAGCCCGCGGACCTCAATGCCATTCGCAACAGCGTTGCAGCTCTGGGTATCAATGATGTGCAAGTGCAGAACTTTGGCACGGCTCAGGACGTACTGATCCGGATGCCCGTGCAAAAGGGCAGCAGCTCTGGCGCGCAGAGTGAGAAAGTCATGGCCACCCTGGCTGCTGCTGATGCCAGCGTGACCTTGCGCCGGACCGAGTTTGTCGGGCCGCAGGTGGGTGATGAACTGGCTGCAGATGGGCTCAAGGCCCTGGCCTGTGTGGTTGCCGGCATCATGCTGTATTTGGCGATTCGCTTCGAGTGGAAGTTTGCCGTCGCTGCCATCATTGCAAATTTGCACGACGTGATCATCATTCTTGGATTCTTTGCGTTCTTCCAGTGGGAGTTTTCCTTGCCTGTACTGGCTGCGGTGCTGGCGGTACTGGGGTATTCGGTGAATGAATCGGTCGTGATTTTTGACCGGATTCGTGAGAACTTCCGCCGTTTCCGCAAGATGAACACCATCCAGATCATCGACAGTGCCATCACATCGACGATCAGCCGGACCATCATTACCCACGGTTGCACCCAATTGATGGTGTTGTCCATGCTGCTGTTTGGCGGCGCCACCCTGCACTACTTTGCCCTGGCCTTGACCATCGGCATTTTGTTTGGCATTTACTCCTCGGTGTTTGTTGCCGCCGCCATTGCGATGTGGCTGGGCATTCAGCGGGAAGACCTCATCAAGGGACCGGTGAAAAAGGACGGCGACCCGACCGACCCGAACGCGGGCGCCACAGTGTAATTCTGACTGACCCATGGCCACTGCTCACCCCGGTTCCTCCAGTCTTTCCCCCCGGCAGCAGTTTGCCAGGGCGGTGCGCGAGCGCTTTCTGGCCGAGGTTGGCCGGGCCATGACCGAGATTGGCGCGGCAGTCCAGGATCACTTGACGATCCTGATGGACGAGCCCTGCAATGCCCGCGAAAGCCAGGAGCGGCGGGATACCTGGATGGCTTACAAGAAGTGCCGTCCCCTGTGGCTGGAAGGCACCATGAAGGTGTGGACCGAGTGCCTGGACCCGCCAAAGAAAAAGAAGACCCAGGACCTGGAGTCCGAGGGCCTGCAATTGGTCGGTACGGATGTGGTCGAGAACAAGATTCTGGCCTCCCGCCTCGTCATGGCAGTTGCGGATAAGGTTCATGCGCAACTGGAGGACCTTCGCCTGCGCATGCAGTTCCTGGAGGGAACGGAAGAACTGCCTGGCCACGATCTGTTGCGGCCCGAGGTGCTGGTGCTGCTGATGGTCGAACAATGGGCCAATTCCGGCATGCGCGGTGACTCCTGGTCCATGGTCAACGAAGTGGTCCAGAAACTGCTAATCGAACGCCTGAAGATCGCGTACGCCAACGCCAACGAGATTCTGATCAAAAAGGGCGTCATGCCCACCATTGAACTCAAGGACCGAGTCAAGAGTCCGGTCCGCAGTGGAGCGCCTCCACGAGCACGACCGCCGGCAGGCGCGTCTGCCCCCAATACTCCACAGCAGCCAGAGAGTGGTGCCAGTGGCCACGGTGACTTTGGGCAGGGGGGGTACGGGCAAGGCGGGGGACAACAAACCCCAGGCGGACAAATTCCGGGTGGCAATACAGGCTATGCAGGACCTGCAACCGGACATGGTTCGCACGGCATGCAGCCTGCAGGCGGCAGTGCCCCTGAGCGTTCAGGTGGCGGTTTCTTCGGCGGACGCTTGGGCTGGGGTGCGCGACCCGCTGCGCAGTCGGGTGGTGGCGGTGGTGTGCCTGATGGCGCTGCATCGACAGGCCCTGGGTCCTCGTCATCTCCCACGCCCTTTTGGAAACAATCTTCCGGCATGCAAACTGGCATGCAGCAGGCCCACTCGGCCTCCGAAGAAACCCGCATGATGACCGCTGCCACACCGATGGCGCGCGCGCGCAGCCGTGCGCAGGGGGTCATCGGGCAGATACGGCGCCTGTTTGTCAGCCATGGCGGAGGGGACTTTTCCGGTACCCAGCACCACCATGTGCCTTCGCCGGCCCTGGCTGCGGCCATCGCACCGCCGCAACCCGGCCAGCCCGGAACCTACGCGTCGGGTGGCACCTTGTATGAGGACTACAGTCCCGCCGGTGTGGCCCGGGTGGCAGGCGATCTGCGCGAGAAAACCGCCGAACTGAAAAAGAAGGCCGAGACCAAGGGTGAGAAGGCGACCATTGAAATTGTTGCGCTGATGTTCCAGGCCATTCTGGCCGAGGAGCGTATTCCACCGGGCATTCGGGTGTGGTTTGCCCGCTTGCAGATGCCGGTGTTGCGGGTGGCACTGGAGGATCCCGACTTCCTGGGCACCACGACCCACCCGGCCAGGCTGCTGATCGACCGCATGGGGTCGGTGGTAATGGGCTTTGATTCCGCTGGCGTGCAGGGCAATGCCATGGAGTTGGAGATCAAGCGCATCGTCCAGGTCATCGAGCAGTACCCGGAGACCGGCAAGAAGGTTTACCAGGTGGTGTACGAGGAATTCCAGAAGTTCCTCTCCAAGTTTCTGACCGAAAAGGGCGCTACGCAAAAGGTGGTCAGCGTCGCCCAGCAGGTGGAGCAGAAGGAAACCCTGGCGATCCAGTACACCATCGAAATGCGCAACATGCTCAAGGACATGCCGGTGCGCGATGAGATCCGCGAATTCCTGTTCAAGGTCTGGGCCGAAGTACTGGCCGTCGCCGCAGTGCGCAAGGGCCCACAGCACAAGGACACGCTCACCCTCAAGAAGTCGGCCACCGATCTGGTGTGGGCGGCCAGCGCCAAGCCCAATCGGGCGGACCGCGCGCGGGTCATCCAGGATTTGCCCAACCTGCTGTTGCGCTTGCGCTCGGGCATGACCCTGCTGGCCATGGCGCCAAGCGAGCAGGATGCGCACATCAAGACCGTCAGTGACACACTGGCCGATGCCTTCCTGTCCAAGACCCAGGCCATACCGCAGGCCAAGATCGACGCCATGGCCCAACGTCTGGGCAATCTGGAAGATTTCGTATCAGAAGATGGGATGGGCGATCTGCCTCTGGATGCTGAAAGCATCGAGATGATGCTGGGCATCGATGCCTCCGCCATCGAGGTGGTGGGCAATGGTGGCTCCAAGCCAACCGCAGCGATGATGGCCTGGGCGCAGGAACTGCAACTGGGTTCCTGGTTCACACTGGACCACAACAACCAGATCACGCAGGTGCAGTTTGCCTGGCGCAGTGACCGCAAGCACCTGAACCTGTTTGCCGCCACGTCGGGAAAGAGCTTTTTGATCCAGGGCGGGCGCCTGGCAGCCTATTTGCAAGCGGGCCTGCTGTTGCCGCAGGAAGAAGAGACTCTCACCGTGCGCGCCACGCGCGATGCCCTGTCCAAGATCGAAGCCAACCCGGAACGCCTGCTGGCTTGACCGGCGACCTGTTCAGCGACTGAGCGGGGGGCTAGTTGGCTTCAGTGCGCGATGCGGTCGCTGCTGTCGTCGCAGAGTTCGTCCAGCACCAGCGCATCGGGCTCATGTCCAAAGCTCCAGTACACCATCAGGATGATGATTTTCAGATCATCCAGTGATACCGGCGCGCCAGGCGCGGCCATGGCCCGGTCAATCACCACTTCACGCATGGAGGCCGGCAACACACCGGCGGACTCCAGGAAACTGATGAAGCCCAGGCATTCGGGGCCTAGATGGACTTGTTCGGCCAGCGGATAGATGCGCACGCTGGTTGCGCAGGGTTCGCGCAGCCAAGGCTCGGGTGCCACCAGCTGGGAAGTACCGGCAAAACCGGTTGATCCCCGGGCCGCCGTGTTCAGGCCTTTGAGCCACGTCAGCGCATCGTCAATCTCGTCGGATTCAAAGCCAACGGCATTGAGTTTTCGCTCCAGATGGGCGGGCTCCGGGCAGCTGTCACCTGCGTAGTAGTTTTCGTAAACGAAGACAAGCACTTCAAACATGGTGCCAATATAGCGCAGAAAAACGGGCATCGTCTGCGGGGTCCGACTTTCCCCCTTATTTCTCGTTTAGGGGGTGTCTCCCACTGGAAAAGGTCGCCTTAGCTGCGTGCCATGCGCTGGAACAGGCCCCCGGGAAGGCGCGTCAACTGGCCTTCGATTTCCAGCGCCATCAATCGGGCTTGCAGTGTGGGCGTGTCCAACCCGGTACGGGCCAGCAAGGCGTCCAGGCCGACGGGACTGAAGCCCAGTGCCTGCAACAGGCTGTCCCCGGTGTCGTCCATGTCCGTGTCGTCGGGTACTGCCGTTCGGGCGGTGGAGGCCAGTGCGCCCGGTAACAGCTCCTCCAGCACATCCTGCGCGTTTTCAACCAGCTTGGCGCCCTGGCGAATCAGGGCGTGGCAGCCCCGCGCCTGCGTGGAATGGATGGATCCGGGAATGGCAAACACTTCTTTTCCCTGTTCAGATGCCAATCGCGCCGTGATCAGAGAGCCGGATTTCAGCGCGGCCTCGACGACCAGGGTGCCGCTGGACAGGCCGGCAATGATGCGGTTGCGCTTGGGGAAATTGGCCGACAGTGGAGGCGTGCCCAGGGGGTATTCGCTGAGCAGAACGCCCCGCTGGGCGATGCGGTGCGCCAGATCGCGGTGCTGCCGGGGGTAGACCCGGTCCAGACCCGTTCCGACCACCCCGATGGTTGCCAGTTGGCCGTCTGGTGCCCCGTCCAGCGCACCCTCGTGTGCGGCACCATCCACCCCCAGTGCCAGTCCCGACACAATGGTCAAGCCGGCCTCGGCCAGTGCCTGTGAGAACTGTCGGGCGTTGACGGCGCCTTGCGGTGTCGGATTGCGGCTGCCGACCACGGCCAGGCTGCGTGCCACGTTTTGCCCAAGGGCGCCATGGGTCCAAACCTGCTCAGCACCCATGCCATACAGCAGCAAGGGCGGGTCTTCCATGTTCAGCAAGGAAGGCGGATAGATGGCGTCGCCCAGTGTCATCACCCGGCGTTGCATCGGGCTTTCCGCCAGCCATTGCCAGGTGGCCTCCAGCAGGTCGGCCAGCCCCGGCGGGGTGCTTTGCAGGGCGGTGCTTTGCTGCGCACTGACGACCTGTTCCAGGGCATGCGGGCTTGCGGAAAAGATCTGCTGCGGCAGACCGCAGGCAGCCAGCAGACGCCGGGCAGTTGCATTGCCAACGCCAGGGGTCAGTTCCAGGCGCAGCCAGGACGCGAGTTCTTCCCTATCCATGGTGAAACGCGATGCGCCGGCCGCGGCGTGAACCTGCCAATAGTCCTGCGTAAGTAAATTACGGGCGCGGGTTGACGAGACGGTCGCCGACCCGTACGCCGTCGGTGATTTCCAGAATCAGCGCATAGGAGACGCGCTCATAGGTGCGAAACACCATCAGCAGCCCATTGCGCTCATCGGGCAATTTCATCGCCGTGTGGTTGTCATCCGAACGGTCAATCAGGCGCGCTCCATCCTTCAGGATCGCCAGCACGATGCCGGGTTCCATGCCGTCCGCGGTGCCCTTGTTGATGGCTACCACCTGGTTTTGCCCGGCGTTGACCACGGCATTGCCGTAGACCGACACAATGCGGCCCTCGACCTTGCCGTCGGGTGCGTGGGGCGTGTAGGTCTGCATCTGCCGTGGGGGTTCGGGCAGGAGGCGGTCACCGACCCGAATCTCTTCCTTGGCGCCGATGATGTCAATCGTGGCAGGGACCAGGGTCACGCTTTGGCTGCCATCCCGGTTTTCCACTTCGGCCGTGGTTTCGCCACGGGCCAATATTGCCTTGCCGACGTATTGGGCCTCATAACCCAGCACTTCACCGGTGTTGGGCTCCTTGAGAGGTGTTGCATTGCGGAATATGCGCAAGTGCTGTTCCCTGTTCTGGTCATCCAGCAGCGGGCTGCCTTCCGGCCCGCGCGCATAGACGCGGTCGCCACGGGTGATCAGGACCCGGCTTTCCAGCGCCGACACGATGCGGGGTGCAGCGCGCAGCCCGGCGTCATCCACCACGATGGGTTCGGCCAGGAAGGCTTCGATGATGTTGGAACGCAGGGTCGGCAACGCCGAGTCGGACAACAGTTCGTAGCGTGTGCGGGGCGACACCCGCACGGTAGGCGGCTCGGCCGATTCCTGGCTGCCTTCGAGCTTCAGGCTGGCCAGGCCATCCTTGCGTTCCAGCACCAGAACCTGGCCGGGGTAAATGCGGTGCGGGTTCTTGATGTCGTCCAGGTTCATGCCCCACAGTTCCGGCCAGCGCCAGGGGCTTTTCAAGTAAAGGCGGGAAATGGCCCACAGGGTGTCACCGGACTGGATGGTGTAACGCTCCGGCGCATTGGCGGCCAGTTCGTTCAGGGGCACACCCTTTTGCGCCACCGCATTGGCGGTCTGCTTCTGTGCCGGTGTGACGGAGTAGTGCTGAGCCCACGCCGGTGCTGCCACCAGTGCACTGGCAATGGCGGTCAGCGTGGCCAATTTGCCGAGCGCTACGGTGGATTTGGCCATCAGGTGTGTCGTCATATCGTGCAATGGTTCCAGGAAATAACTTGATAAGTTACGCGCGATTTTGCGCTCAAGCCCTTGATTCGGCAACGTTTTTAGCCTTAAGCCGCTGCGCCGTCGCCCAAAAGTGGCGAAAATAGCCACATTTGCTAACTCTGGCGGGACCCACCCGCCGCCGCCCGCAGCGCGGCCACCCTGAAGAAAACCATGGCCTTACTCCCCATTCTTTGCTATCCCGACCCGAAGTTGCACAAGGTTGCCAAGCCCGTGGCCGATGTTGACGCACGCATCCGCACGCTTGTGGCCGACATGATCGAAACCATGTACGACGCCAAGGGCATCGGCCTGGCGGCCACCCAGATCGATGTGCATGAACGCGTGATCGTCATCGACGTGTCCGAGGAGCGTGATGAACCCCTGGTGTTGATCAATCCCGAACTGGTCTGGACCAGCCCGACCACCCACCTCAACGAGGAGGGCTGCCTGTCCGTGCCTGGCATTTACGACGGCGTGGAGCGCTTTGATGCCGTGCACGTGCGCGCGCTGGACCTGGACGGCAAGGGCCGCACCATCGAGGCCGACGAACTGCTGGCCGTCTGCATCCAGCACGAGATGGACCACCTGATGGGCAAGGTATTTGTGGAATACCTGTCACCCCTCAAGCGCGACCGCATCAAGAAAAAGATGCTCAAGGCCCAACGTGAGGAAGCGCGGTGAGGGTCATCTTTGCCGGCACACCCGAGTTTGCCCGTGTCGCACTGGAGCGCCTGCATGCCAGCGGCCACACCATCGCCCTGGTGCTGACCCAGCCGGACCGCCCGGCCGGGCGCGGCATGAAGCTGCAGGCCTCCGCAGTCAAGCAATTTACCCTGGACCACGACCTGCCACTGGCGCAGCCGCGCAGCCTGCGCCTGGACGGCAAATACCCCGAAGACGCCGCAACCGCGCGCCAGGCCATTGCCGACGCGAATGCCGACGTGATGGTGGTGGCTGCCTATGGTCTGATCCTCCCCCACTGGGTACTCGACGACATGGCCGCCTCGGGCAAGCATGGTTGTTTGAACATCCACGGCTCCCTGCTGCCGCGCTGGCGTGGCGCGGCGCCCATCCACCGCGCCATCGAGGCCGGCGATGCGGAGACCGGCGTCACCATCATGCAGATGGATGCTGGCCTGGACACCGGCGACATGCTGATGATGCACCGCATGCCCATCACGCCGACCGATACCACCGCCACCCTGCATGACCGTATGGCCGACCTGGGTGGCAAGCTGATCGTGCTGGCATTGGAGCAGGCCGCGGCCGGTCACCTCAAACCCGTGCGCCAGCCGGCGGAGGGCGTGACCTACGCGCACAAGATCGAAAAACATGAGGCCGCCATCGACTGGCGGCTGGACGCCGCCGCCATCGTGCGCCGGGTGCGCGCCTTCAATCCGTTTCCGGGTGCCACGGCCAGTCTCAACGGTGAAACCATCAAGGTCTGGGGCGCCCGCGTGGGCGCTGCGTCGGACGCGGCCTCTCCGGCCGGTGATTGTGGAGAAATAGTGGCAGTGGCCCTCGACGGTATTGGTGTTGCAGCTAAGAATTCAATAGCAGTATTGACCGAGCTGCAGCGCCCTGGCGGCAAGCGTCTGGCGGTCGCGGATTTCCTGCGCGGCTTCGACGTGCGCGTCGGCATGCGCTTTGACCTGCAACCGCTTCCCGCTCCTGAGCCCCACCCATGATCCTGGCGCGCGCGCACCACCGCCACCCCGAGTTCCAGCGGGGCGTGCGCGACATGCTCAGCGTGGCCCCGGGCATTGCGGCCTGGGGGCTGATGACCGGCGTGGCCATGGTCAAGTCCGGCATGAGCACGGTCGAGGCGCTGCTGATGGCGGCCATCGTGTTTGCCGGCAGCGCGCAACTGGCCTCCATCCCGTTGATCCTGGCCGGTGCGCCGATCTGGGTGATTCTGGCCACCGCACTGTGTGTGAACCTGCGTTTCGTGGTGTTCAGCGTGCACATGCGGCCCTATGTCATGCACCTGCCGCTGTGGGAGCGGCTGGTGGCAGGCTACCTGACCGGTGACCTGACCTACGTGCTGTTCGTCAAGCGCTTTGCCCATCCCGGCGCGGATGATGCCGAGCGAACCGGGCAAATGGCCTACCTGGTGGGCAATGGCGGCATCAACTGGATCAGTTGGACGGTGTGCAGCGTGCTGGGCGTGGTGCTGGCCAATGCCATTCCCACGCAATGGGGTCTGGGTTTTGCCGGCATTCTGGCGCTGTTGGGCATGCTGTGCTCGCTGGCCTCCAGCCGCTTGCGCTGGGTGGCCGCGGCCGTCGCCGGCACGGCAGCCGTCGCTGCTTTTGCGCTGCCGCTAAAGCTCAACATTCTGGTGGCCATCGCGGCAGCAGTGCTGGTCTGCCTGGCGCTGGAACGCGCCGCGCAGCCTGGCCCAAGGCAGAGCACATGAGCGACTTTTTTATCGGAGAAACCGACGGCTGGACGCTGCTCACCATCGTCGCCCTGGCGGGGATCAGCGTGCTGTCGCGTTCCCTGTTCTTCATTTCCGAGAAGGACTGGCCGCTGCCGCAGTGGGTGCAGCGCGGCCTGCAATACGCGCCGATTGCCGCGCTGGCGGCGGTCATCGTGCCCGAGGTCGTGATGACGCAGGGCATCCTCATCCACACCGTGCAGGATGCGCGCCTGTATGCGGCGGCAGCGGGTGTCGCCTACTTCTTCTGGCGCAAGGGGGCCGGGCAGGTGGTGCTGGGCACCATCATGGTCGGTATGGCGGTCTACCTGCCGCTGCACGTAGGCCTTGGCTGGTAGCTGACATCCGGCCGACAGGGGCCGCTTCTACAATCGGGGAATAGCCCGCTTGCGCGGCGCACCGCCTTTTTCCATCCCTCCGAGGTACCACCATGAACTTCATCCGTTTCTCCGATCTGTGCGCCAGCGGCCAAGTGGCCGGCAAGCGCGTCTTCATCCGTGCCGACCTGAACGTGCCGCAGGATGACAGCGGCGCCATCACCGAAGACACGCGCATCCGCGCCAGCGTCCCCTGCATCGAAATGGCACTGAAGGCCGGCGCTGCCGTCATGGTGACGTCCCACCTGGGTCGTCCGACCGAAGGCGACTTCAAACCAGAGGACTCGCTGGCCCCCGTGGCCGCTCGCATGGGCGAACTGATGGGGCGCAACATCCCCGTGGTGGCGAACTGGGTGGACGGCGTGAGCGTCGCGCCGGGCCAGTTGGTGCTGCTGGAGAACTGCCGCGTCAACAAGGGCGAGAAGAAGAACAACGAAGAGCTGGCGAAGAAGATGGCCGCCTTGTGCGACATCTTCGTACACGACGCCTTTGGCACCGCCCACCGCGCCGAGGCATCCACCTATGGCATTGCCCAGTTCGCGCCGATTGCCTGCGCTGGCCCGCTGCTGGCCGCCGAGATGGATGCGATTTCCAAGGCCCTGCTGGCGCCGAAGCGCCCGCTGGTGGCCATCGTTGCCGGCTCCAAGGTGTCGACCAAGCTGACCATTTTGAAGAGCCTGGCTGCCAACGTGGACCAGCTGATCGTCGGTGGCGGCATTGCCAACACCTTCATGCTGGCCGCCGGCCTGAAGATCGGCAAGAGCCTGGCCGAACCGGATCTGCTGGCCGAGGCCACCGCCGTCATCGAAGCCATGAAGGCCCGCGGTGCGGCCGTGCCCATCCCCACCGATGTGGTGACCGCCAAGACCTTTGCCGCCGATGCACCCGCCACCATCAAGGCTGCCACCGACGTGGCCGATGACGACCTGATCCTGGACATCGGCCCGCAGACCGCGCAGGCGCTGGCCACCCAGTTGAAGGCTGCCGGCACCATCGTCTGGAACGGCCCGGTGGGCGTGTTCGAGTTTGCCGCCTTCGAGAACGGCACCAAGGTGATTGCCCAGGCCATCGCTGAATCCAGTGCGTTCTCCATTGCCGGTGGCGGCGACACCCTGGCTGCCATTGCCAAGTACGGCATCGAGAAGCAGGTGGGCTACATCAGCACCGGCGGCGGCGCCTTCCTGGAGGTGCTGGAGGGCAAGACGCTGCCGGCGTTCGAGGTGCTGTCACGCCGCTTTGCTGGTTGATATGCTATAAAAGTAATAGCTTATAGCCTAATATTGACGAGGGCTAGAGGCTATTTTTGTTCTAAACCATTGCCGCTGGCGGTCTAGAACAGCTCGACGTCGCCCACCTTGAGGTCGACCTTGAGCAGGCCGCGGCGCACCAGGTCGGATTCGCTGCAGACCTGGTTGCGCCCGTGGTGCTTGGCGTAGTACACGGCCTGGTCGGCGCGTTCGCAGGCCGCCGCCGGTGAGTCACCGGCCAGGATTTCGGTCACGCCCACGCTGGCGGTGATGCGTCCGGCCTGCGGAAATTCGAAGTTCGCCATGGTCACCCGAAAGCGCTCCAGCGCGGCCACGGCCGCATCGTGTGCGCCGCTGCGCAGCACCACGACAAATTCTTCGCCGCCGAAGCGGTAGACCCGGTCATAGGCCCGAAACGAGGTCTTCAGCAGGCGCGCCACCAGGATCAGCACCTCGTCGCCAATCAGGTGGCCGTAGGTGTCGTTGACCGCCTTGAAATGGTCGATGTCCACCATGGCCAGCCAGAAGTTGGAGGGTGAGGTGGTGGCACGGTGTTCGGTCCCATCCGGAGCTACGTCGGTGGTGTCCAGTGGCTCCGTCGGGCGCAGGGTCTTGTAGAACAGGTCGTCAAACGGCTTGCGGTTCCACAGCCCGGTGAGCGCATCGCATTCGCTGTAATCCAGCATCTCCAGCATATTGCCGTACATGGCCAGCAGCCGGGTAACGGCGACCACGTCCTGCTGGGTGAGTGCCTGCGCGCTGCGGATTTCTGCCACGCCCCAGGGCGTGGCGCCTTCGGCCAGGCTGCCCGGGAAGCGGCTGATGTAATAGGGCTGATCTGCGGTGGGGGGGCTCACCACCTGTTCCACATGGTCCAGGCAGCGCACGCGCTCGGGTTCGCTGTCCAGGGGGCTCATCATGTGCAGTTCGGTGCGCATGGGGTCCGACAGCATGCGCACCGGCAAGCCGGCACTGGCCTGGGTCAGGGCCAGCCAGAAGCGCTGGTTTTCGTCATGCACCAGGCTGAACAGCTCCACCTGCTGCGTGTCAACGGTCTCCGCCAGGGCCTGTGTGATGCCCGTCAGCAGTTCGTCGCGGCGACGCTGTCCGCTCAGGCGAACCAGATGGTCAACCAGACGGGTCGAGCGGGAGGATGCGCTATGTTCCATGGCACGCTATTAGACAACAGGGGTACCAGTGTGCCATCCCGCTAATCCAGGGCTGCACCGCACACCCGACCCCGGCCAGTCTGTTTGGCGGTGTAGAGTTGCTGGTCCGCCAGCCTGACCAGGGCCTGGGCATCGCCCACGGACTCCACCGTCCGGGTGGCCAGGCCAAAGCTGGCGGTGACGACCCCATCGTGGCTGGACAGCGCGTGGGGAATATGCAGGGCACGAATCTGGCGTTCCAGTTCCACGGCCAGTCCCATGGCATCGTCGAACGGGGTGTCAGGCAGGATGCAGGCGAACTCTTCGCCACCATAGCGGGCCACCAGATCTGCCGGGCGTTTCAGGCCCGACTTGAGGGTGCTGGCAATCTGGCGCAGGCAATCGTCTCCGGCCTGGTGCCCATAGCGGTCATTGAAGGGCTTGAAATGGTCCACATCCAGCATGATCACCGACAGGGGGGCGTTGGCGCGCGTGGCCCGCGCCCATTCCAGCGGCAATTGCTGGTCAAAGTAGCGCCGGTTGAAGACACCCGACAGGCCGTCCAGGAACACCAGCTTGCGCAACAGGTCGGACTGGAACTTCAGGGTCAGGTGGGTCTTGACCCGGGCACGCACCACCGCCGGGTTGATGGGTTTGGCAATGAAGTCCACCGCACCCAGGCTCAGGCCATGGGTCTCCTGCGCCGCATCGGTGTGGGCGGTGACAAAGATCACGGGGATGTTGCAGGTGGTGTCGCTGGCCTTGAGCTGGGAGCAGACCTCAAAGCCGTCCATGCCGGGCATCACCACGTCCAACAGGATCAGATCCGGCGGATTGGTCTGGCAGATGGACAGGGCCTGCGCGCCACTGGTGGCCATGAAGACCTGGTAGTCACTTCCGAATACCTGGTGCATGACCTGGATGTTGATGGGCTGATCGTCCACTACCAGCAGCTTGGGTTTGCCATGGGAGCTGTCCAGCAGCGCGTCCATTGGTGTTTCAAGGGTGATCATGGGCGAGGGGCAGCGGCACGGTTGTCGGGGCAGGTCATCCATTGAACCACACCTTGTACAAAGTCAGAAGCGGGTCTGACCCGCTTGTGCACCGCCACGTTCGGCCAGCCGTCCGGGCGTGGCAGCGGTGCAACGTTGTGGACCGGCCAGTGCGGCCGCGCCAGTTGGAGCCGGCCGCTTGATGTCCGCGTGTAACCGGGGCGCAGGGGGTTCCGTGTGAAAATGGCCCTCACACTAGAGGAGACTGATTCATGCCACGTCGCGCTACCAAGATTGTTGCCACCCTGGGTCCTGCTTCCAGCGATCCCGCACTGCTGGAGCAGATGATTCGGGCCGGCGTCAACGTGGTGCGCCTGAACTTCAGCCACGGCACCGCACAGGACCACATTGGCCGCGCCCATCTGGTGCGCGAGGCCGCCCAGCGCGCCGGGCGTGAAGTGGCCATCATGGCCGACCTGCAGGGCCCCAAGATCCGCGTCGGCAAGTTTGCCCAAGGCAAGGTGATGCTGGAGCCGGGCCAGAAATTTGTGCTGGACGCCGCCCGCACCGAGCTGGGCGATATTGACGCCGTGGGGCTGGACTACAAGGCTCTGCCGCGCGAGGTCAAGGCTGGCGACGTGCTGCTCCTCAACGACGGACTGATCGTCATCACCGTGGATGCTGTCAAGGGTGAAGCGGTGCACACGACCGTCAAGCTGGGCGGTGAGTTGTCCAACAACAAGGGCATCAATAAGCAAGGTGGCGGCCTGAGCGCCCCGGCCCTGACGGCCAAGGACATGGATGACATCCGCACGGCGATGAGCTTCCAGGCCGACTACGTGGCCGTGAGCTTTCCGAAGAACGCCACCGACATGGAAATGGCGCGCCAGCTGTGCAATGTGGCAGCAGCCGAGTTCAACCACAAGCCGGGTCTGATCGCCAAGATCGAGCGCGCAGAAGCAATTCCCCGTCTGCTGGAAATCCTGCTGGCCAGCGACGGCATCATGGTGGCCCGCGGCGACCTCGCGGTGGAAGTGGGCAATGCCATCGTGCCGGGTCTGCAGAAACGCATGATCAAGCTGGCCCGTGAGCACGACCGTGTGGTCATCACCGCCACCCAGATGATGGAGTCCATGATCACCAACCCGGTGCCGACCCGCGCCGAGGTCAGCGATGTGGCCAATGCCGTGCTCGATGGCACCGACGCGGTGATGCTGTCGGCCGAGACCGCCGCCGGCAAATACCCGCTGGAGACCATTGTCGAAATGGCCAAGATCTGCCATGCCGCCGAAGGCCATGAAAACTTTGAGCTGGAAGCCGACTTCACCGGAAAGACCTTCCAGCGCATTGACCAGACCATCGCCATGGGCGCCCTGTTCACGGCCCACCACCTAGGCGCCAAGGCCATCGTGGCCATGACCGACAGTGGTTCCACAGCCTTGTGGATGAGCCGCCACCTGATCCGCGTGCCGATCTATGCCCTGACCTCCAAGGTTGCCACCCAGCGCAAGATGGCGCTGTACCGCAATGTGCGCCCACTGTTTGCCGATACCAGTGCCGACCGCGACACCGCCCTGCGCGAAGCCGAGGGCTACCTGAAATCCCGCGGCATCGTGCAGACCGGCGACGTCTACGCCATCACCTGCGGCGAACCCATGGGCTCGCCCGGTGGTACCAATATGCTGAAGATCTGCCGCGTGGAGTAAGGCCTTCAACGGGCAATGTTCTCGCGCACCAGGCGCGTGGTGACCGGGTTGAAATAGGCCTCGACGATGCGGCCGTGCCGGTCAAAGCCGTAGACCTCGTAGCAGCTGTTGTTGGCCACCTTGAACGTCTTGATGCGGTAGCCCCGGTGCTGCGCCAGCAGCCGCATCTCATCCTCGGGGAACCATTCGGTGCGCGGGGACGTGGTGCACACCGTGCCGCCTGCCGTGCGGGCATAGCCGGAAGACGCAGCTGTAGGGGCAGAGGCTGTCTTCCCGGATGTACCGGCTTGTGCGAACCCGATAGCTGGCAGCAGTACCAGCAGGCTCGCAAGTAGGGGAATCTGGGGCTTCATGGGGTGCTTGTGTGTGGGAAAGGTCCCCATCCTGATCCCGCAAGATTAATGCGGTCTTAAATGCGCCCCGCTGTGCAGATTCAGCCTGCAGCAAGCCTGGGCGCTAAAATTGCTACCAGTTACAAACCGGTTACCAACTTCTTCAAGGACATCATCATGGCTCTCGTTTCCATGCGCGAACTGCTCGACCATGCCGCTGCCAATGGCTACGGCATTCCGGCGTTTAACGTCAATAACCTGGAGCAAGTGCAGGCCGTGATGGCTGCCGCCGACGAAGTGGGCGCGCCGGTCATCCTGCAGGCCAGCGCCGGTGCCCGCAAGTACGCCGGTGAGCCTTTCATCAAGCACCTGATCCAGGCTGCCTGCGAGGCCTATCCCCACATCCCGCTGGTCATGCACCAGGACCACGGCACCAGCCCCAAGGTCTGCGAAGGTGCCATTGGCCTGGGCTTTGGCTCGGTGATGATGGACGGCTCGCTGATGGAAGACGGCAAGACACCTTCCAGCTTTGACTACAACGTGGAAGTGACGCGCAAGGTCGTCGAAATGGCGCACAAGAGTGGTGTGACGGTCGAAGGCGAACTCGGTTGCCTGGGCAATCTGGAAACCGGTGACGCTGGCGAGGAAGACGGTATCGGCGCCGTCGGCAAGCTGGACCACAGCCAGATGCTGACCGACCCCGAGGAAGCCGCCACCTTCGTCAAGGCCACCCAGCTCGACGCCCTGGCCATTGCCATCGGCACCAGCCACGGAGCCTACAAATTTTCACGCAAGCCCACCGGTGACATCCTGGCCATCAGCCGCGTCAAGGAAATCAACAAGCGCATCCCCAACACCCACCTGGTGATGCACGGCTCCAGCAGCGTGCCACAGGACCTGCTGGCCATCATCAACCAGTTTGGCGGCAAGATGAAGGAAACCTACGGCGTGCCGGTCGAGGAAATCCAGGAAGCCATCAAGTTTGGCGTGCGCAAGATCAATATCGACACCGACATCCGTCTGGCCATGACCGGCGCGGTGCGCAAGTTCCTGGCCGAGAACCCCGACAAGTTCGATGCCCGTGAATGGCTCAAGCCCGCCCGCGAAGCCGCCAAGGCCATCTGCAAGCAGCGTTACATCGAGTTTGGCTGCGAAGGCCAGGGCGCCAAGGTCAAGGGCGACAGCCTCTCGGTCATGGCCGCCAAGTACGCCAAGGGCGAGCTGGCGCAAGTGGTCCAGTAAGCGATAATTCTCCGGAATAGTTCCAGGCCCGTTGACTGTTCAGCGGGCCTTTTTCTTTGTGTGATGTCCCATTCCGTCCCGACCATGACCTCTACCGTACACACCTCCGCCCTGCACTCTCTGCCCCTGCTTGCCCGTGGCAAGGTGCGCGACAACTACGCCGTGGGTGACGACCGCATCCTGATGGTCGCCAGCGACCGCCTCTCGGCCTTCGACGTCATCATGGGTGAACCCATCCCCGGCAAGGGCAAGCTGCTGACGCAGATGGCGCTGTTCTGGTTCGACAAGCTGGGGCCCAAGGGGCTGAATCTGTGCCCCATCCACCTGACCGGTGACGCGCCGGAGAGCGCCGTCCAGCCCGACGAGGTGGCCCAGGTCGAAGGCCGTTCCATGCTGGTCAAGCGTCTGAAGCCCATTCCCGTGGAGGCCGTGGTGCGCGGCTATCTGGCCGGCAGCGGCTGGAAGGAGTACCAGGAAAACAGTGCGGTCTGCGGTGTCAAGCTGCCGGCCGGCCTGAAGAACGCCTCCAAGCTGCCCGAGCCCATCTACACCCCGGCTGCCAAGGCGGCCGTGGGCGACCACGACGAGAACATCACGTTCGAGAAAACCGTGGAAATGATCGGCCTGGACCTGGCCACCCGCATCCGTGACATCAGCATTGCGATCTACAAGGCCGCTGCCGAGTTCGCGCTGACCAAGGGCATCATCATTGCCGATACCAAGTTCGAGTTCGGCCTGGACACCGACGGCACGCTGACGCTGATGGACGAGGTCCTGACACCGGATTCGTCGCGCTACTGGCCGGTGGAAAGCTACCAGGAAGGCACCAACCCGCCCAGCTACGACAAGCAGTTTGTGCGCGACTGGCTGGAGCAGGCCCTGGTGGACGGCAAGCCCTGGAGCAAGACGCCACCGGCACCGCGTGTGCCCAATGAGGTGATTGCCAAGACGGCAGCCAAATACCAGGAAGCCCTTCAGCGCCTGACGACCTGAGTCGCCAGCGTCAGGCTGCTCGCTTGCCACGCACCGCGCGTTTCGCGGGTGCGGGTGCCGCCGCCTTCTTTGCCGGTGACTTTTTCGCAGGGGGCTTTGCTGGTGCCTTGGGAGCCACTTCAAACGTCCCGGTCAGCTGGCAGGCCATGTCCATCACCCGAGTCGGGTCCACACCCAGCGTGCCAATCAGGAATTCGATGATTTCCGAGCGCGGGTTGTGCAAGGTGGGCTCGATCATCATGACCGCCGCCGCCACTGCCAGCGCCCGTTCGCGGCTGGTGGGTGTGGGCAGCATTTGCTCCAGTGCATTGAGGGCCTCCACCGGTGCCACGGCGGTGATGCGGGCCTGGGCCTTGAGCAGGGCCGGCCAGTCGGTTTGCGCGGCCGCTGCGCCGATGGTGCCGGCCGGCAATTGGGCCAGCAGTTTGGCCAGGCGGAAACTGCGCCGCTCAAACGCACCAATCGACACCATGCCGGCCAGCACTATGCGGCACACGGCCTCGGCAAAGCCTCCCTCGGAAATGTGTCCCAGCACGGCCTGACGGGCCGCTTCCAGCTCCTGCAGTGCGCGGGAATGGGCCTTCTCGGCATCCGCCGCATCCGGCTTGAACCAGGCGCCCAGGCCCATGGGGCCATAGAGCGTACGCGCCAGTTCCACGGAGGCCGCGTCGCGCTCATCGCGGTATTTGTTGAGTGTCTCGCTGATCTGGGCGTCCAGTTTCTTCTCCATCTGGCGCAGGGGATGGTCGTCGTCCACCGTCACACGGTGGGCGCGCGCCTGGCGTGCCTGCTCGCGGATGAAGGGCGCCAATGGAAAGGCGTCGGAAAACAGGTCGCGCTGCAGACGCAAGGGGTGCATCTTGCCCAGGGCATCGGCCACCGGGCGGGTGGTCACCAGCTTCACCCAGGGGCGCACCAGCGACTTGTACAGTGTGGCATTGAGTTCGGACACCTTGGCGATGGTGGAGAACAGGGCCTCTTCTTCGCGGCCTTCCGGGTTCAATGCCAGGATGTCCTTCATCGTGCGGTGTTCGTAGTGCACCGTGTAGTCGCCCGGCTCCAGTTGTTCCCAGCGCAGGGATTCCTTGCCAGCCTTGGCCTCCAGTTTCATCTCGTACAGGCCGGGGGGCAGGCTCTCAATCACGTCCAGTGAGGTGACCAGTTGGTCGTGCTCCTTGCGGGCGATTTCACCGCCGACAAAGATGCCCAGATGGCCCACGCTCTCGTGCAGTACGTAGATGATGGTGCGCCCGGCTGCGGCAATTGCACGCTCGTCGCCCCAGGTGTCGATGATCCAGTCCAGGGCCTGGGGCACCGGCGTGATGTTGTCCCCGTGCGAGGCAAACACCACGACGGGCGAGGTGATGGCACGCAGGTTGATGGCCTTGTCGCCATCCATGACCTCGCCGCGGGCCAAGCGGTTGCCGACAAACAGGTTCTCGACAATGGCCTCAATCTCGGCACCGGTCATGCGGAAAAAACCACCCCACCATTTTTCGAATTCCAGAAATCGCTCGGCCTCGGTATCGACGTTGGACCACAGCTTGTAGTAGCGGTTCCACAGCGTGTTGGCCGGGTTGAGTTTTTCGAAGTTCTCCACCAGGTAGGCGCCGTCAAAACGGTCTGCACCCATGTCAGCGGTCATGGATGCCAGCCAGGAGCCGCCCAGCGCGGCGCCGGAATAGCGCATCGGGTTCAGTGTGGAGCTTCCCGCCCAGTAGGACAGCGGCGCACCCACCACCATCAGTGGACCAAACAGTTCGGGTCGCGTGGCGTTGAGTGCCATCATGGCCCAGCCGGCCTGGCAATTGCCGATGACCACGGGTCGGGCCTTGCAGTCCGGGTGGCGGGCAATGACTTCCTCGATGAAGCGTGCCTCGGCATGCATCACGGTGAACAGCGTCTGGCCCTCTTCGGGCTGGGGGCGGAAGGTGATGAAGTACACCGCGTGGCCGGCCTTCATGGCCACACCCACTTCGGAATCGAACTTGAAGCCGCCAATGCCGGGCCCGTGGCCGGCCCGCGGGTCCACCACGACCACCGGGCGCAGCGCGGGGTTGACCGGCATGCTCGTCGGGGGCAGCAGGTGCAGCAGGGCGTAGTTGCAACGGTCTTTCAGGTCGCGCCCGTCGAGCACGGTCTCGAAGTCGAATTTCAGCAGTGGCGGGGTGCCCTTTTCCAGGTGTTCCCGGTAGGCGTTGCCGCGGTCCAGCAGGGTGTCCAGAAACAGCGCCGTGCGCTGGGCGAAGTCGGTCAGGTAGGTGTCGGCGCCGAGGAACGCGCCTGGGAAGGGGGCGGGTTGCGCCTGGGAGTTTTGGGCTTTGCGCGAGGTCACGATAGCGTCCCTAATAAATTCGCCAGATGGAAGCCATCTACGGTTTCGGTGGCAAACTCAGTATATAGACAAACAGTGGAGGGACCGTCACCCATGGAACTCAAGAGCCTGCTGGATCAGCCCAACAAATTGCCCACCATCCCGAAGGTGGCGCAACAGTTGATCGAGAGCTTCAGCTCCGAAGATGTATCCGTTGACGAGATTGCCAACCAGCTGTCGGCCGACCCGGCCCTGAGTGCCAAGCTGTTGCGCCTGGCCAACTCGGCCTACTTCCACCTCTCGCGCACCATTGGCACGGTGGACGATGCCCTGCGCATGTTGGGTTTTGTCATGGTGCGCAACCTGGTGCTGGGCAACAGCATGACCGCCGCCTTTCGCAATACCAAAGGCATGGACCTGCCGCAGTTCTGGCGCTACAACCTCTATACCGCCTGCGCCTCGCGCTGGCTGGCCAGCCGTGAAGGTGTCAACGGCGATCTGGTTTTCACCGTGGGGCTGATGCACGGCATTGGCCAACTGCATTTGCACGCTGCCGCACCCGAGGCCATGGTCCCGCTGGACAAGAAGTGCCATGTGCTCGATGCCCGGCGCGCCGAGCTGGAGCAGCAGGCATTGGGCTTTCACCATGGCGACGTGGCGGCGGCATTGGCCAGACTCTGGAACTTTCCCGATCCCATCATCGCCGCACTGCAGGCGGTGCCGCAGCCGCTGGCCCTGCCGGAATTTTCCGAAGCGGCAGGCTGGGTGCATTTGGGTGCCTGGCGCGCCCGCACCGAGGTGCTGGCCATCCAGGACGATGACGCGCTGGCCACCTACCCGGCTGACGTGGCACGGCGCCTGAGTCTGAAGCCGCACTGGGCCCCTGTGCATGTGGGTGACTCAAGCGATGCGGGCGACGACGCCATGCCCGCGCTCCAGGTGCTGACCGAAGGCCTGGAAGCCATGCTGAACTGAGACAACCTCCGTCCTCCGAGGGCGTCTGCTTGATGTAAGTCAAGCTACCATGTGGCGAATTCGCCATTGGGTAGATTGGCCTAGGGTTTACCCGAACTTCTTTTGGCACAATGGTCCGCACTGCCACCTACTACCGCTGCCATGAACATGATTCCCACTGAAGAATTTGTCGAAAACGTCACCTATGACGAGCTCACCATTGGCCGCAGCGCACGCATGTTGCGCACGCTGACGGTGGGTGATATCCAGGCCTTTGCCGCCGTATCGGGCGACACGAATCCCTCACACCTGGACCCCGAATACGCCAGCGATGGCCTGTTCCAGGGCGTGGTGGCCCACGGCATGTGGGGCGGCACATTGATCTCGGCCTTGCTGGGGACACAGTTTCCGGGTGCCGGCACCGTCTACCAGGACCAGGTGCTGCACTTCGTCAAGCCGGTGCGGGTGGGCGACACCATCTCGGTGACCGTCACCGTCACGCGCAAGGACGACGCCAACAAGGTGGTGGAGATGGACTGCCAGCTGGTGAACCAGAAGGGTGAGCGCGTGCTGCACGGCACGGCCCGCGTGCTGGCGCCGACCAGGAAGGTGCGCCTGCCAAAGACCAGTGGCCCGAAGATCCAGTTGTTTGATCCCGAAGCGCGCTTCAAGGACCTGCTGGCCATGGGCAAGGACCTGGAGCCGGTGCGCTGCGCCGTGGTCCACCCCTGCGACATCGGCTCGCTCAGCGGCGCCATGGACTCGGCCCGTTACGGCCTGATCATCCCCGTGCTGATCGGCCCCGAGGTGCGCATCCGCCACCTGGCCGAAGAAGGGGGCATTGACCTGACCGGTGTGGAAATCATCTCCGTGACCCACAGCCACGCCGCAGCCGAGATGGCAGCCGAGATGGCAGCCAAGGGCGAGGTCGAGGTGATCATGAAGGGCAGCCTGCACACCGACGAGCTGATCCACGAAGTGCTCAAGCGCCCGACGCTGCGCACCGGGCGGCGTATGTCGCACGTGTTCCGCTTCGACATTCCGCTGTACAGCAAGCCGCTGCTGATCACCGATGCTGCGCTGAACATCCACCCCACGCTGCAGGAAAAGGTGGACATCATCCAGAACGCCATCGACTTCGCCCGCATCATGGGCGTGGATCAGCCCAAGGTGGCGATCCTGTCGGCGGTGGAAACCGTCAACCCCAGCATCCCGTCCACGCTGGACGCGGCCGCGCTGTGCAAGATGGCCGACCGAGGCCAGATCACCGGCGGCATTCTGGATGGCCCGCTGGCCTTTGACAACGCCATCTCCAGCGAGGCGGCCGAGATCAAGCACATTAACTCCCCCGTGGCCGGCCATGCCGACATCATGGCCGTGCCCGATCTGGAAAGCGGCAACATGCTGGCCAAGCAGCTCGAATACCTCGCCGGGGCATCCGGCTCCGGCTTGGTGCTGGGCGCACGCATTCCGATTGCGCTCACCAGCCGTGCCGACGGCCCGACCAACCGCGTGGCATCCGCCCTGCTGGCCCTGCTGGCCGCACACAACGCGCGACGCACGCACGCCCGCAAGAACTGGAACAACAAGGCCTGAGCGCCCGGAGCACCCATGGCCATCCTTGCCGTCAATGCCGGGTCGTCGACCCTGAAGTTTTCCCTGCACCCACGCCATGGCGCCGATGTGTTGCCTGCCGTGCTCACCGGCAATATCGAAGGGCTGGAGCCCGGCGGCGCGCCCGAGATGGGCTGGCGCTTCAACGGCGTATCGCACCAGCAGGCGCTGGCCGACGGTGCGGGCAGTTCATTCGCCCGCGCGCTGGAGGCGCTGCGCACGCTGCTGGCCAGTGAGCCGGGCGTGCCACGCATCGAAGCCGTGGCGCACCGCGTGGTGCACGGCGGTGCCGAGTTCCGCGCCAGCGTGGTCGTTACCGACGCAGTGTTGGAGAGTCTGACCCAATTGAACTCGCTGGCGCCGCTGCACCAGCCGCACAACCTGGAGGGCGTGCGCGCCTTCCGCCAGGCCTTCCCCGAGCTGCCACAGATTGCCTGCTTCGACACTGCCTTCCACGCCACGCTGGCCGAGGTGGATTACGCCTTTGCGCTGCCGCAGTCCCTGGCCGAACAGGGCGTGCGCCGCTACGGATTTCACGGCCTGTCCTACCAGTTCATCATGGACTCCTTGCTGGAGCGCAGCCCACGCGCCCCGGGTCGTGTTCTGATGGCCCACCTGGGCAATGGCGCCAGCCTGTGCGCCGCGCGCGAGGGCAAAAGCTGCGCTACCACCATGGGCTTCTCTGCGCTGGATGGCCTGATGATGGGCACACGCACCGGCAACCTGGACCCCGGCGTGCTGCTGTACCTGCTGGAGCAGGGCTGGGACCACAAGCGCTTGCAGACCTTGTTGTACAAACAGAGCGGCCTGCTGGGCGTGTCCGGCATCTCGGCCGACATGCGGCGCCTGCGTGCCGACGGCTCGGCGCCAGCACAAAAAGCCATCGCCATGTTCACCCACCGCGTGGTGCGCGAGAGCGGAGCCCTGACCGCCTGCATGGGCGGCCTGGATGTGCTGGCCTTCAGCGGCGGCATTGGTGAGCACGACGCCCAACTGCGCGCCGACGTCTGCGCCAGCCTGGCCTACCTGGGTGTACAGATCGACCTCACGCTGAACCAGGCTGCTGTCGGTAGCGAGACCCTGGCCGTGCATGCGCCCAGCAGCGCGGTGGAAGTCTGGGTGGTGCCCACTGACGAAGGTCGGGTCGCTGCCCGCGATGCGGCCCGCTTGGCCAAATGATTTTTGGCCAAATCGGCATCTAGCCCTCGTGGATATTGGTTATACTGCTATTGAATATATAGCGATATCGGCTCTCTACGGGTTTGCACCATGTCACAACCCGCTACCACCACGGCGCTGCCACTGCGCCCAACAATCGGTCTGCCTTTCAACCACATGAGGAGACCGACATGGCAGCGAAAAAGATTCTGATGATCTGCGGTGACTACTGCGAAGACTACGAAACCATGGTGCCGTTTCAGGCGCTGCTGGCCGTGGGGCACACGGTGCACGCGGTGTGCCCGGACAAGAAAGCGGGCGATGCCATCAAGACCGCCATCCACGATTTCGAGGGTGCGCAGACCTACAGCGAAAAGCCCGGCCACAACTTCGCCCTGAACGCCACCTTTGCCGATGTGAAGGCGCAGGACTATGACGCACTGGTCTTGCCCGGTGGCCGCGGCCCTGAGTACCTGCGTACCTACCCCGCCGTTGTGGCCATGGTGAAGCACTTCTTTGACACCAACAAGCCGGTGGCCGCCATCTGCCACGCGGCCCAACTGCTGGCCGGTGCGGACGTGATCAAGGGCCGCACCTGCTCGGCCTATCCGGCCTGCCGCGTGGAGGTGGAGCGCGCCGGTGGCACCTATGCCGACATTGCCATCGACGCCGCGCACACCGATGGCAACCTGGTCACGGCCCCTGCCTGGCCCGCGCATCCGGCGTGGATTGCGCAGTTTCTGGCGGTGCTCGGCACGAAGATCACGCATTGACGGGGTCTGGCCCGCGCTGCATGATGGTGGGCCCAGCGACCCAGCAGGAGACAAGCCATGTGCCAGGTTTTCATCAGCGCCGATCCGCATCTGTACGACTGCCGCGTGCGCTCCGTGCGCCTGCACGGAGTTGCCACCAGCATCCGGCTGGAAAACCTGTTCTGGAACGTGCTGGCCGACATTGCCGCGCGTGATGGCATGTCGGTGCCGCAGCTGTGCACTAAGCTCTATGACGAGCTGGTGCAGGAGCGTGGCGAGGTGGACAACTTCGCGTCCTTCCTGCGCGTGTGTTGCGGGCGCTACCTGGCGCTGCAGCTCTCGGGCGGCATCCCGCAGGACGCCAGCATTCCCATCAGCAGCCTCAACGCCCAGCGCGTGCTGGCCACCGAGCGCAGCCCGGTCGCATCGTCCGGTTTTGCGGTTCGGGCGGCATAGGCGGGCGCCTCTGGCGCCCATCACGTGCCGCACAGCGAGTCCATCGAGCGAAGCATTAGTCGAACTCCCTGTCAGGGGTCGGTACGGTAGCGCACTGACCGATCGTGCAGTACTCGGGAAACTCACCCGATGTTTCAACTGGATGACCTTGAGGACAGCACGCTTGATTTGCGTGCATCGCAATCCCCCCACCAACGCAACTCAAACCTGGCAGCGGTTGTGGAGACCCTGCCACTGGTGAGTGTGATCGTCCGCAGCATGGATCGCACCATGCTGCAAGACGCACTGGGATCGGTGGCGTTGCAGACCTATGCCAATGTGGAAGTGGTGGTGGTGAATGCAACCGGCAACCCGCACAGCGCCTTGGGAGACTGCTGTGGCCGATTCCCCCTGCGACTGGTTGAAGGTGCCGGTGCCCTGACGCGCTCTGCAGCTGCCAATCTGGGCATGGAAAGCGCCAAGGGCGATTACCTCATCTTTCTGGATGACGACGATTTTTTCCTCGAGAACCACCTCGAAAAACTGGGTCGTGCCCTGACGCAGGGTTCGGCTCGCGCGTGCTACACCGGCGTGCAGTTGGTCGGCAGCGAGGGGCAAACCGTTCTGGTTCTGGATGAGCCCTGGGAAGTGGACCGGCTGCGGGCCGCCAACTTTCTGCCCATCCACGCCGTTCTCTTTGAACGCTCGCTCTTGGACGAGGGATGCCGGTTTCGGGACGATCTGGAGTGTCTGGAAGACTGGGAGTTCTGGCTGCAGATTGCGGCATTGACGCCATTCCAGCATGTGCCTGAGGTCAGCGCGGTGTACCGCATCGGTCTCGGCCTCTCGGGTCTTTCGGCGCAGGCCGACGCCGACAAGCACATCACCAACCGCGCACGGATATTCGACGCCTGGCTCCCCCGGTTTACCTCACGCGAATGGGTGAGCTCCATTCACTGGTTTGAAAATGCACGAAGCCACTTTTACCAAATGGCACTGGATCGCTCCCACGAGAACCGTCAACTGGAGATGCGCCTGGGCACCAGCCAGGCGGGGCTTGCCGCACTGCAGCTGGAACTGGACGCGGCTACGGCACATGCGGTGACCATGCGCTCGGACATGGAACGCCTGAACTGGCAACGCGGGGCGGCCAAGGATCTTGCAGCCAGGCATGCGGCACGTGCCGAAGTACTGCAGGGAACCGTGGATGCGCTGCTGGGCTCCACGTCGTGGAAAGTCACCGGCCTCTTGCGCTTCGTGTCGCGTATCGCGCGCGGTGAGCATCGACAGGCCATGGAGAGCGTGCGCTGGCGTCTGGCCGCGGTGGCCAAACGTGTCGGTGTTCGCATGCCGCTGGGACGAAATGGCGACTCGGTTGCCCGTGTACCCGATTCGCCAAGCGATGCTTCAGCGCAGCCATTCCTGGCGTCTTCCGGCACATCTGCCATGGTGGACATGGAGGATGTCGCACCGTTGGACGGCACGCCGGTTGGCCGCATTGCGGTGCATGCACACATCTTCTATGCCGATGTTGCCCCCGAGTTTGCGCAATCGCTCAGTCGCATGCCGTATGCATTTGATCTGTTTGTATCGGTTCCATCCGAGGAGATTCGCATGACCTGCGAGGCGGCACTACGGGCCCGCCTGCCAACGTCAGTGGGTATGAAGATCGTCGTGGTCCCCAACCAGGGCCGTGATGTGGCGCCCCTGTTTTGTACCTTCGGCGAGGAGTTGCGCCACTACGACTACCTGGCGCATATCCACACCAAGAAGTCGCTGTACAACGATGGTGCGACCCGGGGCTGGAGGGAATACCTGCTCGATCAACTCTTCGGGAGTCCGTTGCAGATTCGGAAGATCTTTGCGTTGTTGGGCGAGTCCACGCACATTGGCTTTGTTTATCCGCAAAACTATTCCAAGCTGCCCTACTGGGCCAACACCTGGCTGTCGAACAAGCCGATGGCGCGCGCGTGGTGCAAGCGCCTGGGCATTGATGACATGCCGAATGGCTATTTCGATTACCCGGCCGGTTCGATGTTCTGGGCGCGCACGAACGCCTTGAAGCCCTTGTTGGATGCCGGTCTGACACTGGAAGATTTCCCCGTGGAGACCGGGCAACAGGACGCGACGCTTGCGCATTGCCTGGAACGGCTGTTTGCCCTGACCGCCAGGCGCAGTGGCTTTGCAACAGCCATCCTGCGCGATACAGCTTCCCCACGATGGTCGGCGTGGGGCTTTGACCAGTATTTGGTGCAAACCGCTGACAGTGTGCGGGCCCTGGTGTCCAGTGCTGAACTAAAGGTCGTGATCTTTGACATCTTTGACACGCTGCTGTTGCGCCCGCTGTTGGATCCGGAGAGCACCAAAGCCATCGTCGCGCACAAGGTGGGCGGAGACACTGCAAAGGCGTACCTGCTCTTCAGGGCCGAGGCAGAAGGGCTGGCCCGCCAAAAAGCCGGGCGGGACGTGGACCTGCATGCCATCTTTGTGGAATTCGCGGCACTGTCAGGGCTGTCCGATGACGCGGTCAACCGGCTGCGCGGGTTGGAGGAAAGTGTTGAGTGTGCAGCGGTTGCTGCACGACCCGACGTCGTCGAGATGCTGCATTTCGCACTGGCGCAGGGCAAGCGCGTAGTGCTCGCCAGTGACATGTACCTGCCCCGGCGGGTCATTGAATCCATGCTGGCGGCGAACGGAATTTTCGGTTGGCACGCGCTCTACCTGTCGTCGGACATTGGCTTGCGCAAGGACACCGGGGAACTCTATTGCCATATCCTGGCAACTGAGCAGGCAACACCCGGGCAGATGTTGATGGTGGGTGACAATGAGCACTCCGACGTCCAGATACCCGGTGACATGGGCATGAAGGTCTGGCACGTGATGCGTCCGGTCGAGATGGCCCATGCGGGCGAGCGCCTGGGTCCCCTGGTGAAGCAGGCACTGCATCACCAGGATCTGAACGAAGAGCTGGCTTTGGGCCTGTTGCTGCGCGCCAATCTGAGCCCCGCGTTTTACAGCCAGTTCAGTTCGCAGGACATGGTCCCACCCAATTACCAAGCGCTGGGCTATTCGGTCTTGGGGCCATTGGCACTGTCGTTTGTTCAATGGCTGGTGCAGCAAGCGGCAGGCGATGGGGTTGAGCGGCTGTATTTCCTGTCACGCGAAGGTGAGTTCCTGAAGACGGTGTATGACCGATGGGCGCAGCAGGTGGATGGTGCACCTCCGTCGGAGTACCTGGTGTTGTCGCGGCGCGCGGTCATCGTTCCCACGATCCGTGAGATCGGTGCGATTGAGGCCATCGCACGCACGCGCTACTTTGAGAACCGCGTTGCCTCCTTTGTGCGGGAGCGCTATGGGCTGGTGCTCTCCGACCTGGAGTGGTCCACGCTGGCGCGCCAGGGCTTGTTGCGTGCAGACCGACAGGTGGAAGTGGTGGACGGTCAGATTGACCATCTGAAGCCATTGCTGGCTGCCCTGGCTCCCCGCATATTTGCGCAGGCCCAGGCAGAACTTCCCGGCGCCATGGCCTATCTGGATGCGATGGGTTTGAACGACGGAAAGAAAGCCGCGGTGGTGGATGTGGGCTATTCCGCAACCATCCAGGGGGGGCTGAACCAGTTGCTGGGCAGCAAGACCCACGGCTACTACATGCTGACCGATAGCCGTGCGGAGTTGGTCGCCAATCGGTACGACGTGACGGTTCAGGGGTGCTTTGGTCATTACGTTCAGTTCACACAGGACGTCACGGCCCTGCTGCGCCAAAGTTTCGATCTTGAAAAATTGTTGAGTTCGGACGAGGCCCAGATCATTCGCTACCAGCTAGCGCCAGGCGGTGCGGTCGTTCCCGAAACGCGTGTTCTGAGCCGCGATGAAGTGCTGTGCCAACCGATCCGGGCGGAAATCCGAAAGGGAGCCATGCAATTTGTCGAAGATGCCATCGACACGCGGACCCGGCTGCATGGGGATTTTGTGGTGCCGACAGCGTTGGGACGACAGCTCTACGAGGTGCTGGTGAAGCAGCCTTCCGAGCGGGAAGTCGCCTTGCTGCGTGAAGTGGTGCTGGACGACTATTACTGCGGCCGTGACCTGGTCCGGTAGGCGCTGCGTGCATTCACCATAGTACTAGCCCTTGTGGGCGCTCATCACAAAAAACGGAAACCCGATGTGACCCGCCCAGGGCCCCCAGTACATGTGGGCCTTGGGTTGCGTGAAGCCTGCACTGCGCAGCGCATCCAAGAGGTCCCAGCCAAAATTCTGAAAGCACAGTGAGCCTTCGTTCGAGACCGGGTTGCCATGGAACTCTGGTGGCAGAATGTGCGCAACAGCGCCTTGCGCATCGACGGTTGCGCGAACTCGCGTCTGCTCCAGATCGTAGAAGAACGGGATCGTAAAGACCAGTTCCCCACCGTGCTTCAACACGCGCGCCGACTCGGAAAAGGTCTTCTGATAGTCCGGAATATGTTCAAAGACATCCTGGGTCAGAACGATGTCGAAGCTGCCATCAGCAAATGACAGCCGGCTGAGGTCTTCGTGCCGGATCTGGGTGTGGTGCTTGAAATCCGCCGCAACCTCACCAGGCTGGTAGTCAGGCCCCAGATACTCGCTGCCGATCACTTGGTCAAACAGTTTCTGGACGGCGGTGTATGAAACGGTGGTCTGCTCGGCCATGTAGATGCGCGCCGACCGGGGCACCTTCAGTTTGCTGAACAGGAAATCCACCAGCGCCCGCATGCGGCTGTTCAGACCGCATTGGTTGCAGGCACAGGTCTCCGTCCACGCAGGGTGCACCGAGCCCGTTCCATCGGTTCCGCAGTAGTGCCAGGTGATTCGCATCGTCGTGACCGCGTTGCACGCGGAACACCAGGCCTTGATGTCAAACGGATGTCTGGACTGCAACATCCGATCATCGATTTCGGCAATGACTTCCAGTTGGGTGCCCAATTCGGACGCCAGGGCGTCGAACTCGGCCTTGCTGGCGAAGTCGGCCAGCCATATCGAAGGAAGATGAGAGTTTCCGCGTGCCATCCAAGCACTCCTGTCAGGTATTCCATCCAAACCGCGGCCTTGGGAGTGCCCGTTGAGTCGGTAGAGGGGTTTATCGCACCCGAGGAGTATGGCCCAGAAAGCCCGTGAGGGTGGTCGCGCAGTTGGAAGTCAGGTGGAAGGGCCGCAGGCCCGCAGTTCAGTCAGGATGCGTTGCCGCGCAGCGTGCTGTCCAGCGCGCCAGTTCGTGCCCGCGTTGTCCGGCAGGGGCTTGCAAAGCACGGCCGCCTGGCGAGGCATTTTGGACAAGGCTTCGTCAATGCCGGATTGGGCCTGCTTCTGCATCTTTGCATCACGCAAGGCCTGGGCCACCAGCGCGCGATCCGCCTCATGCACCAGCAGCTTACGGTCGCCGCCGTAGCCACTGCGGCGCGCCGTGTCATAGGCCTCCCAATGCCCAGCCAGACCCGGGCCGGGCTGGGACAGGAGTTGTGCCCACACGGCTGCCTCCAGTGCCTGTTGCTGTGGGTAGATCCAGCTCGCCGTGATCCTGGGCGGCACCTCCTGCAGTCCCTGCTCTGCTGTCTGGCGTGCCTCCGCGGCCCGCCCGTGGCCAATCAGAAACCAGACTACGTCCACCTGGTACAACACCCGCTGCACACGCTGATTCAGCGCTTGGCGGGAGCGGTCCTGGGCAGGTGGTGGGGATAGCTCCGCAGCGCGCGTACGCAATTGGACTTCCGCTTCGGCACGGTCGGCGTTGTCATCCAGAGCCCGGGCCAGCATCAGACGGGTGTTGGCGATGGCATCGTCCGTGCCCACCGCCACCTGGCGCAGCTGCAGCGCCTGGCGCAGCAGGCCCACCCGTTCCGCTGGAGGGATGTCGCCGTAGGACAGCTGTTCCTTGGCGGACGCAACCCGCAGCCGTTCCTGGCCGACCGGCTGCTCCAGCGCGGTGATGATCTGGTGCAGGTAGGCGCGGCGTTGGGCCTCGTCTTCGGTCAGGGATGCCAGCCCCTGGATGGCATCGATGCGGCGCAGATCCCGCGCCGGAAGGCCCTGCGCCAGTGCCCAGGCGGCCTGGTAGTGGCGCAATGCCGCATCGGTGTCCTCGGCATCGTTGGCCTGCTGGGCGGCACCGAGGTAGGTCTCCAATTGGGCCTCGGCGGGCAATGCGGCGACGCCTGCCAGTTTGGCGGACCAGTCGACTGGCGCATGGGCTGCGGCCGGTACCGGTGTGGGGTCTACGTCATCGGCAGGCACGCGTGCGGCCTGCACCATGGGTGACAGTGCCGGCACCAGTTGCGGCATGGCCACCAGGGCGACCGCAACAGGCCCAGCCAGGCAGGCTGCGTAGACCAGCATCCCGCCAACAGCTTCCGCCGCGCGGGCACGCCGGCCCATGAGTTCGGGCAGCAGGGCCGTGGCAGCGGCACTGCGCTGGTTAAAGGACCAGGCCTGGAACCGGGGCAACTGCAGGGCTGTAAAGATGTGCGTGAGCGCCTGCTGCTCGTCCAGCGGGGTCTGGCTGTCGCGCGCAATGGTCTGGTCCAGTTGCATGCGCCGCCACTGGGATGGCAGGCCCAGGGCGATCATCACGGCGACGACCTGCAACACCGTGTCCTGCAGCAGCAGGCCGAGTCCAAACAGCAGGCCACAGCAGATGGCGGCGAAGGCGAAGCGCAGGCGGGGGTGGTGCACAAACACCAGCGTCTCCATGACCCGCCCACCATCCAGCGGAACCAGCGGCAACAGGTTGAGGTAGTTGATGACCAGAGACACCAGCAGGAATTCGTTGAGCCAGGCCGGGCCACTCCAGTAGCCGGCCGCCGAGAGCCAGAATGCCAGGCCCGCCAGGGCGATGCCGGGCACCGGCCCTGCCAGGTACACCAGCAGCTTCTCGAACGGCGTGGCATGCGCTTTCTCCCCCATGGCCAGCCCCCCCAGCCCGGGCAGGAAGAACACCGACAGGTTGCGGTAGCCGGTGAGTTTCATGGCCAGGTAGTGGCCGCCCTCGTGCAGCGCCACCACCGCCAGCACGATGGGCACCAGCGACCAGGACATCCACCACCCGCCCACCAGCAGGAACAGCAGGCCCGAGACCAGGAACACCAGCCACTTGCGCCGGGCGCTGGTGGGCGTGGCGCGGACCAGGGCGCGCTGCGCTTCATAGGCTCGCAGGTCTGCCTCCACGCCATGGGGTGCAGTACCAACGGTCGCATCGGCGCTGGCCTGGACTGCGGCTGGCCGTGCCGGCGTCTGGCCACGCCGGGCCCAGGCACTGCGGACCTGGCCCAGCAAAATATCCAGTCCCATGCGCAACGCGGCCGACGCACGCAGGCGGTAGTGCGGGCCGCCATCGGCCACCACCAGCCGCCCCTGGTGCACCAGAGCAGGAATCAGCTTGTCGAAGGCCCGCAGAAGCCGGCGGCGGACCTCAATGCCGTCCGTGCAGATACGGGCCTGGGCGAAGCGCACCCGCTCCAGGTGGCGCTGCCAGGCCAGGTCCCAGGTGGGCAGGTAGTCGTCAAACACCCGCCAGCGGGGTACCTCCATGGGGGACATGTGGCGGTAGCAGTTGAGGGTGGTCCAGTTGTTGCCATTGGTCAGGCAGGTGATCAGCTGAACCGTGCAGGGCTGGTGCGGCTCCGGTTCGGTGGATGGGGACACCATGGCATGGGTGTGACCCTCGGCGTGCTGGTAGACATCAAAGAACTGGGGCGCGTCCTGCGGTGTGACCAGGGCCCGGCTGGTTGCGCCGCTGTAACCGTAGGTAAAGCCCAGCGCGGCCAGCGGTTGGCCGCCGAGGTCCAGCGTGTGGCGGATATTGGCAGGAATGTCGTCGCGTACCACCGTGCGGCAATGCACGGGCTGCCAGCGCAGGCGCATCAGGCGTAGCACTACGACCAGGACCATCAGCAGGCCCATGCTGGCGATTGCCAGCAGCACGATCCCAACACCTTCCAGCAACATGGCCATGGTCCGCTCCCTTTTTTTTTTGTCTGCGGGACGGATGATGCCATGCGTGGTCCGGTGCGCTAATTCAGCATCATGCTCAGCTTGCGCCGGTAGCTCGATACCAATTGGGCCTGTGGATCTTCCACGGCCACGGCCTTGCCTGCGATCTCGATGCCGCCGGCGGTCTTGTTGCTGGCGGTGGGGTCGGCCTTGGGTTTGGGCGGTGTCAGCAGCTCCAGAATGGCGACCATGGTCTTGCGCGGGGCCTCATTGCCCCAGGCCTTGTCGCGCATGATGATTTCCAGCAGCTCGTCCATGGCGGCCACCCACTCACCGGCGGCCATCAACAAACGAGCCTTGGCAAAGCGAGTGTCAAAGTCGCGTTTGTTCTGGGCGATCTGCGCGTCGAACTGCTCCACCGTCCAGCTGTCATAGGGCGGCTTGGTCGAGAACACCATGGCGCCCAGCCAATGCGCCAGCGCGTCAAACTGCAGCTTGCGGGGCACCTCGGCCAGCTTGGGGGCCAGCAGGGCGCCGGCCTCTTCCAGTCCACCCAGGCTGATCAGCAGCTTGACGTATTCAAACCGGGTTTCGTCATTGCCGGGGTCCAGGGCCAGTGCATCGGCCAGTTTGGCCAGCGCGGCCTGCGGGTCACCGGCTTCCAGCAGCGCTTGGGCCTCGTCCGCGTCGGAGGCCGCGTCCAGTGCGGCTTCTCCGGGCACATGCTTGTCCAGAAAGGCCTTGACCTCGGTCGCCGGTTTGGCGCCCATGAAGCCGTCAACCGGCTTGCCGCCCACCATCAGCACGCAAGTCGGGATGGAGCGGATGCCAAATGCCTGAGCCAGTTCCTGCTGTTCGTCGGAGTCGATCTTGACCAGCTTGAAGCGACCCTCGTACTCGGTTTCCAGTTGTTCCAGGATCGGCCCGATGACCTTGCAGGGCCCGCACCAGGGCGCCCAGAAATCGACCAGAACGGGGACCTGGGTAGAGGCGGCGACCACTTCGGCTTCGAAGTTTTCAATGGTGACGTTGATCATTTGGGCTAGCTTGGGGCGAAAAAGTAAAATTAAAGAATGACAAACATTCAAATCGGCGTCGTCATGGGTTCCAGCTCCGACTGGGACACCATGCAACATGCAGTCCAGATTCTCCAACAGTTTGGCATCAGCCACGAAGCCAAGGTGGTTTCGGCCCACCGCATGCCGGATGACATGTTCGCCTACGCCGAGGCTGCCGTCGGCCGCGGCCTGCGGGCCATCATCGCCGGTGCCGGCGGCGCGGCCCACCTGCCGGGCATGCTGGCTGCCAAGACCACGGTGCCGGTGCTGGGCGTGCCGGTGCAGAGCAAGGCGCTTTCGGGCGTCGATTCGCTGCACAGCATCGTGCAGATGCCCAAGGGCATTCCGGTGGCCACCTTTGCCATTGGCGCAGCGGGTGCGGCCAATGCGGCGCTGTTTGCCGTGGCCATGCTGGCGGCGGACCATCCCGAACTGCGTCAGAAGCTCGACGCATTCCGCGCCCACCAGACCGAAGTGGCCCGGGGCATGACGCTACCGCCTGCGCTATGAGCAACGCGATCACACCCGGTGCCGGCAATGAAGTGACGCTAGGCGTCATGGGCGGCGGCCAGTTGGGCCGCATGTTTGTGCACGCCGCCCAGCGCATGGGCTACTTCACTGCCGTGCTCGACCCCGATCCCTTGAGCCCGGCCGGGCGCGTCAGCCACCACCACATCCAGACCGCCTACACCGACCCGGCGGGCCTACAGGCCTTGGCCGAACGCTGCGTGGCCATCACCACCGAGTTCGAAAACGTGCCGGCCCAGGCGCTGGCGCAGTTGGCGCAGACCCGCACCGTGTCGCCCGCCGCCGAAGCCGTGGCCATTGCCCAGGACCGTGCGCGGGAGAAGGCGCACTTCACGTCGTGTGGCGTGCCGGTGGCACCGCATGCGGTGATCCGCACGGCGCAGGATCTGGAAGCGGTAAGCAACGATCTACTTCCCGGCATTCTGAAGACTTCCAGCATGGGCTACGACGGCAAGGGCCAGGTGCGTGTGCGCACCCAGGCCGAGCTGGCGACTGCCTGGGCCGACCTGAAGAACGTGCCCTGCGTGCTGGAAAAGATGTTGCCGCTGCAGCTGGAGTGCTCGGTCATCGTCGCCCGCGGCTCCGACGGCGCTTGCGTCAATCTTCCGGTGCAGCGCAACCTGCACCGCGACGGCATCCTCGCCGTGACCGAGGTCTATGAAGGAAATCTGCCTCCAGCCCTCGTGGAGCGTGCGGTGGCTGCTGCAAAATCTGTAGCGAATGGCTTGCGCTATGTGGGCGTGCTGTGCGTCGAGTTCTTTGTGCTGGAAGACGGCAGCCTGGTTGTCAACGAGATGGCGCCGCGCCCGCACAACAGCGGCCACTACAGCATGGACGCCTGCGATGTCTCGCAGTTCGAGCTGCAGGTGCGCACCCTGGCCGGTTTGCCGCTGACGCAGCCGCGCATGCACAGCCCGTCCATCATGCTCAACCTGCTGGGGGACATCTGGCCCGACGGTGGCACGCCGGCCTGGGCGCAGGTGCTGGCCTTGCCGGGCACGCATCTGCACCTGTATGGCAAGGCCAAAGCCAGCAAGGGCCGGAAGATGGGCCACCTCACCGTCACCGGCGCCACGTTGGAGCAGGTGCGCGCCACCGCCCTTCAGGCCGCTGGTCTGCTCGGCATTGCGCCGTTTTGAGCGCTGCTGTTGCAGCCCGCACCATGATCCTCCCCGCATCCGCACCGGAATCCATCACGGCCTGCGCCGACACGCTGCGCGCCGGGGGGCTGATCGGCCTGCCCACGGAGACCGTCTACGGCCTGGCTGCCGATGCGGGCAATGATGCCGCCGTCGCCCAGATATTTGCCGCCAAGGGCCGCCCGGCCGATCACCCGCTGATCGTGCATGTGTCGGCGCAGGACGGCGGCATGTCCGGCGTGGCGCACTTTGCGTCCCAGGTACCACCGTTTGCCCAGCAGTTGATGTCGGCCTTCTGGCCCGGTCCGCTCACGCTGATCCTGCCGCGCCGCGCAGGCGTGGGCACTGCCGCCGCTGGCGGGCAAGCATCGGTGGGCGTGCGCTGTCCATCACACCCGGCGGCGCAGGCGGTGCTGCGCGCACTGCACGATGCGCCCGCAGGCGTGGAGCCGGTCTGGGGGCTGGCCGCGCCCAGCGCCAACCGCTTTGGCCGCGTCAGCCCGACCACGGCCGCACATGTGGACAGCGAACTCGGTCCCGATTTACTGATTCTGGATGGCGGTCCCTGCGACTTGGGCATCGAGTCCACCATCGTCGATTGCACGCGGGGCGCCCCGGTGCTGCTGCGCCCAGGCTCCATCACGCGGGAACAGGTGGAGCAGGCCTGTGGCCGAAAATTGCTATCAAAAGAAGAGCTAATCGAGCAGGAAGCACGAGGGCTGGCGGCCCCAAAGGCTTCAGGCACCCTGGAGTCGCACTACGCGCCCAATGCGCAGGTGCGCCTGATGGATGCCCAGTCCCTGCAGGCCGCGCTGGATCTGCTGGGGGACGTGATGTACCCGGACGGCTCCAACACCCGGCCGACCATCGCCGTGTACGCCCGCGCCGCCCTGAAGAAGATCCCGCTGTCAGTCTCGCTGCGGCGTATGCCCGACGATGCCGCCGCCACCGCCCAGCAGTTGTTTGCCGTGCTGCGCGCGTTCGACGCCACGGGCGTCAAGCTGATCTGGGTGGAGACACCGCCCGACACCCAGGAGTGGGAAGGCGTGCGCGACCGCTTGCAGCGGGCCAGCGCGACCTAGATGCGCCCGGCGGCGCTCAATGCGCCAGACGGAACCGCATCCCCCGGAAACTGAACTCCGAACTGCCGCGGTGGATCTCCACCAGCGTCACATCGGCTGCGACCTGGCTGCCCTGGGGCAGCACCTGGCCGTTGACCAGCAGCAGCCGCTGGGATGGATTGTCCGAGTAGACACTGCCGCTGATAGCCAGCGCCGGAATCTGGCTACGGACGTCGATGGGAAGCTCGTTGAGCAGTGGGGCCACTGCTGTCGCAGTGGGTGTAGCGACGGAGGACACGGCTGATGCGGGTTTCGGGCTGGCCACGGGCACGCCTACAGGCTTGGGAGGCGTGCGCGGCTCGGTCCTGGTAATCGGTGGTGGCGGGGCTGGCTCAGCGGCGACCACCGTGGGCGCTGGCGCCACGGCCGCCGATGCGGGTACGGGTGCAATTGCCGGTGCAGGCGCTTGCGCCATGGGTGCGGGCATCGGGGCGACCGCTGCAACCGGCGCCCGTGCATCCCACACCAGGGCTGCCACCCCGGCCAATGCCAGGCCGCCCACCAGTGCCAACCAGGTGGCTGTGTGTCCGGTTGCGGTTCGCGGTGCCGCTGCTGCCGTGACCTGGCGCGCATGCAGACCGGGCACGCTGCCCCGTTCGCGTTCGGCGTCGGCCTTCTTCAGTGCATCAAGAATGTAGGACATGGTTCAAGGGGTGCGGGTCAGCAGGCGCGGCTCGGTGGCGCCAACGGCATTTTCCAGGTGCATCAGGGTCAGGGGGCCGGGCAGGCCATCGGCCTTCAGCCCCACCGTGCGCTGGAAGGCGCGCACACGGGCCTTCAATGCGTCGTCCAGCACCAGCGGTTTGGCGTCGGGGGCCGACGCGGGTGGTCGCGGCGCCAAGCCATCGAACTGGTCCATTCGGGTTGAGAGCTCCTGGAGCGTGGTTCCCGCGCTGCCGCCGCGTGACAGGGGGCTGTAGCCGGCAGGCGCCTTCCAATAGGTGGCAAAGTCGCCACGCCACAGGTGGCCCAGCGCAATCAGGCCGATGGTGTGCTGTTTACCAGCAATTTGCAGGGTGGCGGTCTGCTCGCCCAGGCCCACCAGCACGGCATAGCTGGGCGCTGTTGCGTCGGCCTGCAGGGTCAGGATGCCTGGGCGCCCGAGTTGGCGCAGCATGGGCACGGTCAGGTTGGCCGTGCGGTAGCACTGTAGCGGCTGCGTTGCGGCGGTCTGGCAGGGGTCGTCACCGGGCTGGAATGGGATGTGCCATACGGCGGCCAACTCACGCCAGGCGGAGCGCATGTCACCCGACAGCCGTGCCAGCAACTGGTCGGGCGACTCAACGGAACTGGTGACTCTCGCAGCAGCAGAGGCCGGGGCGGCGGGCTGATCGGCGTGATGTGGTGCGGAACGGGGTGCTGAAGCGGCAGCCAGGCTTGCAGTCGGCACCGGCTGAACGGGCCGCGCGGGCCACAGTGCCAGACCGGTCAGCACAGCTCCGGCCAGCAGGCAGGCTCCGCCAATGGCCAAAGTGCGCGGTGCTACACCGGCGATGCCAGGCGCGGGCGGGGTGGTGCCAAAGACCTCGGCAGCCGCCTGGTCGACCACCGGGCGGCTGACCTGGTGCAGTCCGTTGGCCCAGGCCCCCAGCAGCGCCCGCCCGCACAGCAGGTTGATGCGCCGGGGCACGCCGCGCGCCAGTTGGTGGATGCGTTTCAGTGCGGCGTGCTCAAACGGCAGCGCGCCATGGTGGCCGGCCACCGCCATGCGGTGCGCGATGTAGTGCTCGGTTTCGGCTTCGCTGAGCGCATCCAGGTGGAAGCGGGCGATGACGCGCTGAGCGAGCTGCTCCAGCTCGGGGCGCTCCAGCATGCTGCGCAGCTCGGGTTGGCCTATCAGCACGATCTGCAGCAACTTGCGTTCGCTGGTTTCCAGGTTGGTCAGCAGGCGCAACTGCTCCAGCACGTCGGCCTGCAGGTTTTGCGCCTCGTCGATGATCAGCACGCAGCTCTGGCCTTGGGCGTGGCTCTCCAGCAGGAAGGCGTTGAGTGCGTCGATGTAGGCCTTGACCGTGGGCGGCTGCGGCGATGGGCTTGCCACCGCTATGTGGAACTCCTCGCAGATGGACTGCAGCAGTTCGGTGACGGTGAGTTTGGGGTTGAAGATGTAGGCCACATGGCAGCCGGCGGGAATCTGCTCCAGAAAGCAGCGGCAGATGGTGGTCTTGCCGGTGCCGATATCGCCAGTCAGCAGCACGAAGCCGCCGCCCGATCCGCTACCCGTGCCACTGGACCCGGCCACGCCATAGAGCAGGTGCGCCAGCGCCTCCCGATGGCGCTCGCTCATGAACAGGTAGCGCGGATCGGGGGCAATCGAAAACGGATCCTGGGTCAGGCCGAAATGTTGCGAATACATGGGTGCCAGCATAGCGCCGAAAAAAAAGCAGCCCGCAGGCTGCTTTCGGGTGAGGCTAAACGCCCGGGATCAGAAGCGCATGCCAACGGTCAGGCTCACCGAGCTGGGGTTCAGCGTGGCGTCCAGTGTCTGTCCGCTGGACAGATGGGTGCGGGTGCTCAGCGGGGTGTAGGTGTAGTTTGCATCCACGAACCAGCCGCCCTTGAGCTGGAAGCTCGCACCGATCTGGAAGGACGCCGCCCATTTGGAGTCCACCGACAACGTGGTCGGGTTGGCCGGTGTGCCGCCGGTCAGCGCGGTCAGCGTGGAGGTGGATTTGGCACCGTAGAAGGCCGCGTAGGTGATGCCGGCGCCTACATAGGGACGCACGGGTGCATTGGCGTCCAGGAAGCGCCATTGCGCCAGCACGGTGGCGGGTAGTGCCTTCACGTCGCCAATCTTGCCGGCACCCAGGATGGCACCATCGCCCGAGATGTCGTGCTGGAACGGCACGGCCACAGGTACATCGACTGCGAAGTTGTCGCTCACCATGTAGGTGATGCCACCCGACAAGCGGCTGGAGCTGCCAATACTGGCCTTGGTGCCGGCCAGGCTGGGGGCGGTCAGGTCGCCGCTGGAGACATTGGGTGTGATGGTGGTGCCACCAATGCGACCCAGCCAGGTGCCGGCCGTCTGCGCCTGGGCCGCTGCCGCACAGGCCAGCAGGGCGGGAATCAGGAGGAATTTCACGGTTGTTGTATTTTTCATGATGGGTGTACTCCGTGAATTACAGCCAGCCCGCCTTGGCGAGTTGCAGGTTGATGGATTGGCCGATCAGCTTGTGCAGTGCCGGTGTGGGGTGGAAGTTGTCGGAGTAGGCATAGCGTGTCCACCAGTCGGCGGCGGTCTCACCCACGGGGATGTTGGCCGACATGCTGGCCGAATTGCAGGCTGCCACGGTGGGCGCCAGGCTCAGGCTGGCTTGACCGGTGGTGCTGTCCAGACCGCCGGCCACCTTGGGGCAGGCCGGTGTGGTGATGTTGGTCAAGGCGAACTGGGCCGGGTTGGCGCTGATCTTGCCGCCTTCGGTGTTCAGGTCGTAGAGCTGCACGTTGGTCCCGGCCAGGCCTTGGGCCAAGGCGCTATTGAAGGCGGCGGTCCAGGCGCGCACGGCGGCCTGCACAGCGTCACGTTGTGCCGTGCCACCGGCGGCTGCCACGGCGGACAGCACCGCCATGAAGCGGGGGGTCACGGTGATGTCGGGCGAATTGACGACCACAATCTTGCTCACACCCTTGGCCACCACATTGGCCTTCACGGAGGCTGCCAGTGTCTGGCCCACGGCCTGTGCATAGGCACCGGCGGCGGTTCCCAGGCTGGTGGGTGTGGGTGTGCTGCCGATGATGGCGGACACCGTGGCCGGTGGTAGCAAGGTGCTCAGCAGGTTGATGTAGGTGGCCACGCCAGCGGGTGTGGTGGCACCCAGGTAGGCGCCGGTCAGGTCGGCCAGGTCATTGCCACCGCCATCGACGATGACCAGATCGGTCGCCGCCAGCATGGCGGAGCCGGTGGCCAATTGGTAAGTGATGGACCACGGCACGGTGTTGCTGGGTGCCGACGCGTTGGTCAGGTTGTTCACACGACCGCCGCCCACGGCGAAGTTGGTGCAAGCGGTGTTGGGGACGAAGGTCGTGCCGTTGAAACGGAAGAAGGCACACAGGTTGCTCACACCGAAGTTGGCAGCCACCACTTCAGGGAAGATCAGGAACGGTGCTGCGGCATTGGCGCTCTGGATGGTGAACTTGTAGCCAAAGGTGCCGCTGTCCATGATACTGTCACCAAAGACCTTGACCGAAGGCGCCACGGTTTTGGGTGTGGTGTTGGAGCCGTCACTGGCGCCGCCGCATCCTGCCAAGACCACCGCGCAGCTTGCTGCGACCGCTGCCCATTTCCATTGTTTCATTCTTGTCTCCATTAAATAGAACGACCGTTCGTTTTTGAACGATAAATCATAGAATGGAAGGCCCACGTGGACCATGGGGTAAACACTGACCGGGTTTGGAGCTGGCAGCTTAATTGTGCAGAGAAGACCGTCGATGCGCGAAATTCAGCGCTCTTTGACAGCCCATTCCACCAGTGCGTCAACCGCCGGTCGTGCGGCGCGGGCGTTCGGGTGGTTGACCAGCGCCACCAGCACCCAGCGTTTGCCACCGGCGCCGTGCACATAGCCGGCCACGGCCACCACATCCACCAGGCTGCCGGTCTTGAGGTGGGCGCTGCCGCTGGCGCGCGACTGGACCCGGCGCAGCGTGCCGTCCACACCGGTGATGGGCAGCGAGGCCATCAGCTCCGGCATCAGCGGTGAGGCGTAGGCACTCTGCAACAGACGGCCCAGCGCCAGCGCGCTGATGCGCTCGCTGCGCGACAGGCCGGAGCCGTTATCCAGCACCGGCATGTCAGCACCACCCATGCGCTCCTTCCACCAGCGGTGCACCACGGCGCGTGAGGCGTCGAAGCTGCCGGGCCGCAAAGGTGGCTCGCCGGCATCACCCGTGGTGCTAGGCAGTACGCGGCCTAGCGTCAGATACACCTGCTGTGCCATCACGTTGTTGCTGAACTTGTTGATGTCGCGCACGATCTCGGCCAGCGGCGCGGAGCGCACCTCAAAGGCCGGTCGCAGTGCCTTGGCGGGCGCGGGCAGGCTGCCCAGGCGCACGCTGCCCACCAGCTTGCCACCCATGTCCTGCCACAGGCCCTGCACGGCACGGGTGGCATAGCTGGCCGGGTCGGCATAGGCCACGGCCCAGACCTTTTCGCCACAACTGACCGGGTAGCCCCCGGCCAGGCGGATGCGGGTGGAATCGCTGAAGTCCGCCTTCAGCGCCGCGCGGTAGTCGCCACAATCACCGGCGAGCATCGGCACCGTGGCCTGCATCTGCACGCCGGCCAGCGGCGGGTCGTATTGCACACGGGCCACATTGCTGCTGGCCTCGGGAGTCAGCGTCATTACCACGGATTTGAAGTTGATCAGCAACGCATCGGGCGCGGCGTTGTAGGGGCGCAGTGGTTCGCCGTCAAAACTGGCGGGGTCGGTGGGCGGCACCTCGAACGCGTTGCGGTCCAGCACGATGTCGCCGGCGATGGTGTGGATGCCCAGGCCCTGCACGCGGCGCAGCAGCAGCCACAGCCGCTCCAGTACCAGCTTGGGGTCGCCTTGACCCTGGATCGTGAGGTTGCCGTACAACGTGCCATCGCGCACAGCGCCGTCGATGAACACCGGCGTGCTCCAGGTGTAGGCCGGCCCCAGCAGGTCCAGCGCGGCATAGGTGGTGACCAGCTTCATGACCGAGGCCGGATTCATGGGCGCGCTGGCGCGGTGGCTGATGCGCGGGGCGGCCCGACCCTGCGCATCCACCAGCAGCACGGACACGGCATCGCGCGGCACCTTGGCCCGGGTCAGGGCCGCATCCACCTCGGGCGGCAAGCCCTGGGCGTGGGTGGCCATGGCCACCCAGCCGATCAGGGCTGCAATGGAGGCGCGCAGGGCGGGGAATCGTGAAGCGGTGGACAGCATGCGCGGGATTATCCGGCGCACGGCGTGGCGCTGGCCCTTCCCCGATAATCCACGCGATGTCCACCGCGTTCAAGAACCCTTTCGCTGCGCTGTCACCCAAGGCGGTCGGCGTGATTGCGGCGGTGGTCACGGTCACCATCTGGACCTCGTTCATCGTCATCGCCCGCGCCTCGGCCGACCCCACGCGTGGTGGCGTGCTCAACCCGTTTGACATCGTCTACGCCCGGCTGCTGGGTGCCGGCGCCATCCTGCTGCCCTGGGGCTGGTGGCTGGTGCGCCGTGACCGGCGCACGCAGCCCTGGGCCGGCTCCGTGTTGGGCCTGTCGCCGCTGCCGCTGCGCCAGACCCTGATCACTGGCCTGTTTGGCGGCATGCTGTACGCCATGCTGGCCTACAGCGGCTTTGTCTATGCGCCGGCGGCCCACGCCTCGGTGCTGATGCCGGGCAGCCTGCCGCTGTGGACGGCGTTGCTGGCGGTGCTGATCCTGGGTGACCGCATCACGCCGACGCGCGCGCTGGGGCTGGCCCTGATTGTGGGCGGCGACCTGCTGGTGGGTGGCAGCAGTCTGCTGCACGCGCTGGATGGCAGCGGCATCTGGCGCGGCGATGTGCTGTTCATTCTGGCCTCCATGGCCTGGTCCACCTACAGCGTGCTGGCGCGCCGCTTCGCGCTGGACGCCGTGCGTGCCACCATTGCCATCACGGTCCTGTCGTTTGTGATCTACGTCCCGGTCTACACGCTGCTGTTGTGGCTGCGCCTGGTGCCGGGGCAGGCGCTGGTGGCGCCCTGGAACGACATGGCTTTCCAGATGGCTTTCCAGGGCGTGGGTTCGGTGGTGGTGTCGGGCATTGGCTTTACGAAGATGATCCAGCACTTTGGCCCGGTGCGCTCCACCATGATCACGGCCCTGGTGCCGGGGCTGTCGGCCGTGTCGGCCGCGATCTTTCTGGGTGAGCCGCTGGTCTGGAATGTGTGGGCGGGTCTGGCCCTGGTGACCTGCGGCATCGTTTTCGGGGTGCGAGCAGGGTCAAAAATTGCTATTAAATCAGTAGCTACTGAAGCAATATCCACGAGGGCTAGAAGCTGAAATGATTGAAAGTGATAGGCGCAAACCATGAATCTGCTGGCGTTTGATACCGGAACCGAAATCCTGTCCATTGCCGTTGCCCGCACGGTGGATGGGCAGACGCGCCTGTGGCAGCACAGCGCTGCGGGTGGCGCCAAGGCGTCCACCGACCTGATTCCCGCCATCCTGGACCTGCTGCAGCAGGCGGGCCTGCAGCTGCAGGCATTGGACGCCATCTGCTTTGGCGCCGGGCCGGGTTCGTTCACCGGCCTGCGCACCGCGTGTTCGGTGGCCCAGGGGCTGGCGTTCGGCGCCGGCGTGGTGGTACTGCCGGTCGACTCCCTGCTGGCCGTGGCCGAAGAGGCGCGCCACACGGCCTGGGGGCAGCAGCCCGGCGGTGTGGTGACGGCCCTGCTGGACGCCCGCATGGACGAACTCTACAGCGCCACCTGGGCCTGGGATGCGCACGGCCAATGGAGCGAACTGCAGCCCAGTAACCTGGTGCGTCCGGAAAGCGTGGCGCGTCAGTCCGCGCAGCCGTCGACAACGCCCTGGCTGCTGGCCGGCAATGTGTTTGCCGTGTACGGTGAACGCGTGGCCACCGGTGACCCGGCAGCTGCCACCGCGCAGCGTGTGGCGGCCCTTCCCACGGCCACGGCGATGCTGCGGCTGGCGCCACAGCTGATTGCGGCGGGCAAGACGGTTCCGGCCGATCAGGCCTGGCCCAGCTACATCCGCGACAAGGTGGCCAAGACCACGGCCGAACGCATGGCGGAAAAGGCCGCGCTGGCGGCGGGGGCGCAGGGGTGAACATGGGGGGAGTCAAGCCAGCGGTGGAGGCGCAGTTCCAGACCATGCTGCCCGAGCACCTGGATGCGGTGCTGGCGGTCGAGCAGCGCGCCTATGCCCACCCGTGGAACCGCATCAATTTTCTGGATGCGCTGCAGTCGGGCTACCAGGCGAACATGCTGGTGGCGGGCGACGTGGTTCTGGGCTATTTCGTGGCCATGGAGGGGGTGGAGGAAGTGCACCTGCTCAACATCACCGTGGCGCCCGAGTACCAGGGCCAGGGCTGGTCGCGCGTCATGCTGGATGCACTGACCCTGTGGTCGCGCGGTCGCGCGGCGCAGTGGCTGTGGCTGGAGGTGCGGGTTGGCAACGCGCGGGCCATGCGGGTGTACGAAGCACACGGCTACCAGCGGGTGGGATACCGCAAGGCATACTACCCAGCCGGCCACGGCCAGCGCGAGGATGCGGTGGTCATGGGGCTGCGACTGGCCCAGCCTCCAACTGACTGAACCCATGGAACTCGAACTCGACCCCCGCCAACGCGCCATGCTGCTGGAGATGGGCGTGCGCGTCTGGCTGCCCGACACTGGCGTGGTGGCCGATACCCCCGTGGCGCAGCCGGTGGCAGCTCCCGTCAGCCGCACGCCGCCAGCACCTGTCGTTGCCGCCACTTCCGCAGCAGCGCGGCCGGTGGCGGACGTCTCGCAGGCGCCGGCCGTTGCACGGGCCTTGCCGGGTGAACCCCTGGCCCTGCAGTCGCTGGATTGGGAGGCTCTTGCCGCATCGGCGGCCGCCTGCCAGGCCTGTGGCCTGTGCACAGGCCGCAAACACAGCACCCTGTGCGATCCGGGGCAAACCATCCAGGCCGACTGGATGGTGGTGGGCGATCCGCCGGACGAGGACGAAGACCGCCTGGGCCAGCCCTTTGCCGAGCAGGCCGGCGTATTGCTCGACAACATGCTCAAGGCCGTGGGTGCCAGCCGCAGTGGCCAGGCGCGCCAGGGCGCCTACCTGAGCAATGTCGTCAAATGCCGCCCGCCGGTGGGGCGCGTGCCCCAGGGGGCCGATCTGGCGCAATGCGCACAGTTTCTGCAGCGGGAAATCGCGCTGGTGCGGCCCAAGGTCATTCTGGCCGTGGGGCGCTTTGCCACGCAGTTGCTGCTGCAGGAGCACCCGGAGCAGGCCGCACTCCCGCTGGGCAAACAGCGCGGCACCGTCTACCGCTACCAGGGCATCCCGGTGGTGGTGAGCTACCACCCCAAGGTGCTGCTGCGCGCCAGTGCCGACAAGGCCAAGGCCTGGGCCGACCTGTGTCTGGCCCTCGATCTGCTTGAAGCATCGGCCTGACCCCTCAAAAACTACAATGCAGGCCATGACCTTCCTAGAACAATTGCGCGCTGCCGAGCAGCAAAACGGTTCCCTGCTGTGCGTGGGGCTGGACCCTGAGCCGGCCAAGTTCCCCCAGCACTGGCGCGGTGACGCCAGCCGCATCTTTGACTTCTGCGCCGCCATCGTCGACGCCACGGCCGATCTGGCCATGGCCTTCAAGCCGCAGATCGCCTACTTTGCCGCGCACCGGGCCGAAGCCCAGCTGGAGCGCCTGGTGGCGCATATCCGCAGCGTGGCACCCCAGGTGCCGGTCATTCTGGATGCCAAGCGTGGCGACATCGGCAGCACGGCCGAGCAGTACGCCATCGAGGCCTTTGAGCGCTACGGTGCTGACGCCGTGACGCTGTCGCCCTTCATGGGCTTTGACTCGGTGGCGCCGTACCTGAAGTACCACGGAAAGGGTGCCTTCCTGCTGTGCCGCACTTCCAATCCGGGTGGTGACGACCTGCAGTCGCAGCGTCTGTCGTCGGTGGATGGCCAGCCGCTGCTGTACGAACACATTGCGCGCCTGGTCCAGGGGCCATGGAACCTGAATGGCCAGCTCGGTCTGGTAGTGGGAGCCACCTACCCGGCGGAGATCGAGCGCGTGCGCGCGATTGCTCCCACCGTGCCGCTGCTGATTCCCGGCGTCGGTGCCCAGGGTGGCGATGCCGTGGCCACCGTCAAGGCCGGCTGGCGCCAGCAGGACGGGCAGACCGTGGCGCCTATCGTCGTCAACTCGTCACGTGCCATCCTCTACGCCGGTGGGGGTGCCGACTTCGCCGACGCGGCACGCCGGGAAGCCTTGCGCACCCGCGATCTGCTCGCGGCAGCCCGTTACACGCCGTAACACTTGGGGGGCGCCCGGCGGCGCATTTGTGGCCAACCACGGCGGTGTTTACGCTTAAGCTGTTTTCCTTGTTGAAACAGGTGCAAACACTATGCGTGTCACAGAACTCACGGATGGCGAACCCGCGGTGGCCGCCCCGACCGATCCCGCCGACCCATCCGCCCTCGCTGCGGTTCTGGCGGCATCTGCATTGGTCAGCGCTTGTGGCGGCGGTGGAGGTGGCGGAACCACCGTCACCACGCCTGGCGGCAACGGGTCTACCGATCAGGGGTCCGGGCGCAACTTCACACAGGCCACCACGGACGAGGAGGCCGCGCGCTTCCTGCTGCAGGCCCAGTTCTCCGCTTCCGATGGCGACATTGCGGCCGTGCGCAGCAAGGGTTACGCCACCTGGCTGACCGAGCAGTTTGCCGCACCACCCGGGCAGACCGGCTTTGACTGGCTCAACGTGCGTGGCTACGGCACCATCAACAGCGGCACCAATTTCTACGACGCCAGCTATCCCGGCGACGTCATGATCTGGAACCAGCTCATGACGTCGGGTGATGCGGTGCGCAAGCGCATCGCCCTGGCGCTGTCGGAGTTCTTCGTGGTGTCATTGTCGGGGCTGGATTTCAGCTGGCGCAGCTACGCCATTGCTGCCTGGTGGGACATGCTGTGCGGCAATGCGTTTGGCAACTTTCGCAAGTTGCTGGAGGACGTCACGCTCAATCCGGCCATGGGCTACTACCTCAACACCAAGGGAAACCTGAAGGAAAACACCCGCACCGGCCGTGCGCCCGATGAAAACTATGGTCGCGAGGTGATGCAGCTGTTCACCCTGGGCCTGTACCAACTCAACCTGGACGGCACCGAAAAGCGCGACGGCAATGGCAACAAGATCGAGACCTACTCGCAGAGCGATATCACCAACATCGCCCGGGTGTTCACCGGCTGGGACTTCGACCAGACGCAAAACGTCATGACGCTGGAGCCGGTGAACAACCGCAATATCCCGAATACGGTTTTCACCCGCATACCGATGCGGCTCACAGACGCCAACCACTCCACGCTGGCGTCCACGTTCCTGGGCACTACCATCCCGGCCAACACCAATGGACTGAGCGCCCTGCGCACCGCGCTGGACACGCTGTTCAACCATCCCAATGTCGGCCCCTTCTTTGGCCGCCAGATGATCCAGCGACTGGTGACCAGCAACCCCAGTCCGGCCTATGTGGCCCGCGTGGCCAGTGCCTTCAACAACAATGGGGCTGGCGTGCGCGGCGACCTGCAGGCCGTGTTTGCCGCCGTGCTGCTGGATGACGAGGCCCGCGGTCCGGCCGGTCTCACCCAGCCCGGTTTTGGCAAGCTGCGCGAGCCCATGCTGCGCATGGTGCAGTGGGGGCGCAGCTTTGGTATCCGATCGGCGCGCGGCAGTTGGAAGATCGGCGATCTCAGCAATCCTGCAACGCAACTGGGGCAGAGCCCTTTGCGTTCCCCCAGTGTGTTCAATTATTTTCGACCCGGTTACGTGCCGCCCAGCACAGCGTTGAGCGCGGCGCAGACGCCCGCGCCAGAGTTCCAGCTGGTCAATGAAAGCAGCGTGGGTGGCTACCTCAACTACATGCAAGGGGTCATCCGCAATGGCATCTTTGTCAATGCACCGGACCTGCCGCAAAACGCCAGCAACGGGACCAATGGCTATGACATCACGGCGGCCTACACCGCAGAATTGGCGCTGGTGCTGGACCCGCCGGCGCTGGTGCGGCGGCTGAACCTGCTGTTATGCGCCGGGCAGATGTCGGCAGCCAATCAGTCGCTGATCGTGGGTGCCATCAGCGCCACGGCCCTGACCGCCAGCAGCACGGAGAGTGCCAAGCTCAACCGCGTGGCCGCAGCGGTGCTGCTGGTCATGGCCTCCAGCGAATACCTGATCCAGAAATAGGAACTGCCATGCACCTGCTCCAGCCCGAGAACCACAGTCGTCGTGCCTTTTTGCGTCGCAGTGCCCAGTTGGCCCTCAGTGGCACGGCGCTGCCGTTTGCCCTCAATCTGGCAGCCATCGGCGAGGCCGCCGCCTTTGATGCCACCGACTACAAGGCCCTGGTCTGTGTGTTCTTTTATGGTGGCAATGACTACGCCAACACCGTGGTCACGTATGACGACGCCAGCTACAACCAGTACAACACCATCCGCGGTGGTGGCGCCGGCCAGACCGCCGGCGGCATTGCCCTGGCGAAGTCGGCCCTGGCGCCCACGCTGCTCAATCCGTCCACCCCGCTTCCCGGTGGCCGCCAGTACGCGCTGCACCCGGCCATGACCGGGCTGGCCAACCTGTTCAACGCTGGCAAGGCGGCGGTGCAGCTCAATGTCGGCCCACTGGTGGTGCCACTGACCCGGGCGCAATACAGTGGCTCGGACCGCGCCAACTATCCATTGCCACCCAAGCTGTTTTCGCACAACGACCAGCAGTCCATCTGGCAGTCCTCATCGCCGGAAGGCTCCACCATTGGCTGGGGCGGCAACATGGGGGACCTGGCCTTGTCCAATAATGCCAACTCCCTGTTCACCTGCATCAATGTCACCGGCAACGCCGTGTTTCTGTCGGGTGACAGTGCCCTGTCCTACCAGGTCAGCACCGGTGGCGCAGTGGCCATCAATGCCGTCAAGAACAATGTCTATGGCTCGGCCGCCGTCAAGACCGCGCTGGCCGGGCTGGTTCAGCAGCCACGCACCCACGTGCTGGAGAACGAATACAACCGGGTGACCGCCCGCGCCGTGGGCGCGGAGGCCCAGATCACCTCGGGCCTGGCGGGTGTTTCGCTGGGAACGGTATTCCCGTCGAGCAACTCGCTGGCAGACCAGCTCAAGATGGTCGCCCGATTGATCGGTGCGCGCAACGCACTGGGCGCCAAGCGCCAGGTGTTCATGGTGTCGATTGGCGGCTTTGACCTGCATGACAACCTGATTTCGCAACACCCCGGCTTGCTGGGCCGGGTCAGTGATGCGATGACCGCCTTCTACAACGCCACGGTGGAACTGGGGGTTGCCAACCAGGTCACCACCTTCACCGCATCGGATTTTGGCCGCACGCTGGCGTCGAACGGGGATGGGTCCGACCACGGCTGGGGCAGCCACCACTTCATGGTGGGTGGAGCGGTCCGGGGGGCGGCCTTCTACGGCACGCCGCCACCGGTCAGCGTGACCAACACGGCGGCGGCACAGGACCAGTGGCATGTGGGCCAGGGGCGCCTGTTGCCGTCCACATCGGTGGATCAGTATGCGGCTACGCTGGCCAACTGGTTTGGCGTGGCTGACGGGGAACTGGCTGGCATCCTGCCCAATCTGCGGCATTTTGGCGTGGCGGCCGGTCGCCCAGATTACCCGGCGAATCTGGGATTCATGGCCTAATTGGGGCCATGATTGATCTCTACACCGCAGCCACCCCCAACGGCCATAAGGTTTCCATTGCGCTGGAGGAACTGGCGCTTCCCTACACACTGAAAGTGCTGGACCTGGCCAAGGGCGAGCAAAAGACACCCGCGTTTCTGGCCATCAACCCCAATGGGCGCATACCGGCCATCGTCGACCGCGATGCGGATGACTTTGCCGTGTTCGAGTCCGGCGCCTGTCTGGTCTACTTGGCCGAGAAGACGGGGCGGCTCATGCCAAGTGACGTCAAAGGGCGTTCGCGTGTCATGCAGTGGCTGATGTTCCAGATGGGCGGCATTGGTCCCATGATGGGCCAGGCCAATGTGTTCTACCGCTACTTTCCGGAAAAGATCCAGCCGGCCATCGACCGCTACCAGGGCGAGAGCAAGCGCCTGTTCCGTGTGCTGGATGGGCATCTGAAAGACCATGAGTACCTGGCTGGCGACTATTCCATTGCCGACATTGCCAACTGGGCCTGGGTGCGCACGCACCGCTGGTCGGGCGTGGAGGTGGATGATCTGCCACACCTGAAACGCTGGCTGTCCGCCATCCGTGCGCGGCCTGCGGTGCAAAGAGGGATCGAGAGCCCGCCGTCCAAAATGGACCTCGCGCGCGATGGTGACGAGAAGGCCAAACAGTTCTCCGAGCAGGCCCGCACCATGGTAGAAATGGGCCAGTCCAGCCAATCAGGAGTCTGAGCATGAAACTGTTTATTTCACCCGGCGCGCCCAGCCCTCGGCGGGTCATGATGTTCATGGTGGAGAAGGCCATCACGGGCATTGATCTGGTCAGCTTGGACCTCAATGCACAGGAACACAAGGGCCAGGCCTACCGGGCCAAGAGTCCGCTGGCCAAGGTGCCAGCACTGGAGCTGGACGACGGTCGGGTACTGACGGAAACCCGCGCCATTTGCACCTATCTGGAAGGGCGCTATCCCGAACCCAATCTGATGGGAAAGGACTTTGAGGAGCGCGCCTTCATCGAAATGGCCGACCGCCGGGCCGAGCTGTATTTGCTGGCCGGCATTGCGAACACTGTGCGCCACACGCACCCGGGCTTGGCGCCGCTGGAACAGCCCCAGTTTCCGGACTATGGCCATTCCCAGGCACAAAAGGTGCGCGAGGTGGCGGCCTGGTTTGACCATGTGCTGGAACGCCAGCCGTGGATTGCCGGCGAGCGTTTCACCATTGCCGACATCACGGCGTTTTGTGCCATCGAGTTCGCGCGCCTGATGAAGTTCCATCCCGGCAAGGAAGGCATGCTGGCGTTGCAGGCCTGGCGTGATCGCGTGGCTGACCGTCCCAGCGCTGCGGCGAAGTAAGCCCCACTACGCTCCTACGCTTGGTGGGGGTGGATGGGCGGGGTGCTCCTGGACTGGAACGGGGCCTGCAGGGGCAGGCGCAGCAGAAAGCAACTGCCCTGCCCAGGCGCGCTGCTGACTTCCATTTCGCCACCAAACAGGGAGGTGACGATGTTGTAGCAGATGGACATGCCCAGTCCGCTGCCACCCTGACCCAGCTTGGTGGTGAAGAACGGGTCGAAGATGCGCCCCAGATTCTCCGCAGCAATGCCAACGCCATCGTCCGTGAACCGGATCTCCACATGGGTGGTGCGCAGCCGCTCGGCATGCAACCGCATGGTCCCGCCCTTGCGGCCGTCAAAGGCGTGCAGCAAGGCATTGTTGATCAGGTTGGTCAGCACCTGGCCGTAGGGGCCGGGGTAGCCGTCCAGTTCGATGTCGGATGGTATTTCCAACTGCAACTGGTGGCCTGCCATGTGGATGCTGCGTTGCAGCGTGGCGACGATTTCCTGGCTGGTGCGCAGCAGGACAAAGGGGCGCCGTTGTTCGGTGGCCCGGTCCACAGCGACCTGCTTGAAACTCTGCACCAGCTCGCTGGCCGATTGCAGACCCCGAACCACCAGTTCCAGGCCCTCGTGGGTTGACCCGATGTAGTCCGTCAGCGTGCTGCGGCGCATGCTGCCGCTGGCGGCTGCTGCCTCCAGCGCCCGGGTGTTTTCCTGCAGGGCGCTGGCGGTCAACAGGCTGTTGCCGATGGGGGTGTTGAGCTCATGTGCCACGCCCGCCACCAGGGCGCCCAGCGCGGCCAGCTTCTCCTGCACGACCAACTGGTCCTTGGCGTCGCGCAGGTGGGTATAGGCCACCGCGTTGTCCAGCGCAATGGCTGTGTAGGCGCAGAGCGTGCGAAAGATCAGGCGCTCGTTTTCAGCATAGGCGTTGGCGCGGGTGGATTGAATCGTCATCACGCCCAGCACCCGGTCGGCCACCGTCAACGGCGCGAACAGCGCACTGACAGTGACCAGGGTTCCCGGCACATAGTTGGGCACCTGCTCGGCGTTGGTGAAGTCAATCAGCAGTTCCTGGCGTTCGCGTACGCAGCGGGCTGAAAACGACTTCTCATCGTCCAGCCGTACGTGGTCGCTGGGCAGTCGCACGCCCTCTTCGATGTCGTAGACCGAGGTGAGTCCCTGGCCATCCGCATCCATTAGGTATATGGTGAAGCTGGATGCATCCAGCAGGCCATGCACATGGTGCTCGATGGTCTCAAGGACATGCTCCGTGTCGAGTTGCGAGGTGATTTCCTGCCCAATGGTGCCTAGCAGCTTGAGTGTGTCGCTGGTCTGCTGCAACAGCGCAGCGCGGCGGGCCTCGGCCTCGGCCTGGCGCCGGTGGTGTTCACTCTCGGAGCGGGAGCGTTCGGTCCCCAGTCGCACCTGAATCGCAGTCGCCCGGTTGGATGCCTCCTGGTTGACGACACGCTCCCGGGCTTGTGCGGCCTCCATGGCTGTCCGGTAGGCATCGGCGTGGCGACCGGCCTGCGCATACTCTTCCGCCAGGGAGAACAGCAAGTCGCCGGGGATCAGGTAGCCGTCAATCCGCTGGGCCGTGGCCAGCGCCTGTTCCAGGTGCTGCAATGCAAGTGCATGGTCTCCACGGCCCGCGTGGATGCCTGCCAACAGGCGCAGTGCACTGATCTCCCACACGGTGGCGCCCTGACTCTGTGCCAGACGCAAGGCCTCCAGAACCTCGTGCTGGGCTTCCTGAGCATCACCCAATTGCAGCAAGGCATTGGCGATACCGATACGACCTTCGATGGCCTGGTCGGTTTGCGCCATCTGTTGGGCGCGTTCGGTCTGCTGGCGAAAAAGGTCCAGGGCACGGGGCGAGTCGCCCCGGTTCAGGGCTAGATCGCCCATGGCTGACAGCAGGCCACCAAAATTGCGCGAATGGCGCAGGGGCTGATAAACCTGCAGCGCTTCATCCAGCAGGGACTGGGCGGCGTCCAGACGCCCCATCACCCGCATGGCCTCTCCCATTTGGCGCAGGCAGGGCCCCAGCGTGATTGACCAGCCGGTCGGGCGCGCCAGGTCCAGCCCGCGCTGCAACCACTCCAGGGCGGCGTCATGGTCGTTCAGAACGACATAGGCGCTGCCCGCGTTGACGGCCACCACGACCGCGGTGACCAGTTGCCCAGATGCGTGGGCCGCCTCAAAGGCCCGGTCAAACTGGGTCAGGGCGCTGCCAAAGTTTCCGCTGTTGTAATCGCGCGTTGCCAGATAGGCATGGACACTGGCCGATACGCAGGGCGCCTGTCCGGACGCGCTTTCGGGGAACCGCTGGCTCCAGCGGGCGTTGCACTCCTGGACGTCGCGCAGGGCGGCGTAGCGCGCCTGATTGGCTTCAAAGTAGTCCACGCGCTGCGCGTCGTGGCTCTGGCGGGCGCTCTGCACTGCTGCGGCCAAGCTGGCGTCGCGCAGTGACAGGTTGCCGATGCTGGAGTAAACCGACGCCAGCAGGCCGTGCGCGTCTGCGCAGCCGGAGTGGTCATCCAGGCTGCTGAAGCTGGCAAGCGCGGCCTGGGTGGTGTCCATGGCCCGGGAGAAGTCGGACAACAGCCACAGCGACTCTGCCTCCACCAAATCCAGGCGGGCGCGCATCTGTCGAACTTCTGCAGAAGCGGCAGGGGATGGGTCCAGCAGGTTGGAGGCCTGGGCCGCCAGCGCGCGGGAACGCGCGTTGTCGCGCTGGCGCAAATACCAGGCGAGTGCAACCTGTTGGGGGAGTGCGGTACCGGATGGGCCTGCGCGCTCCATTGCGCTTGCAAGGCGGTCGACTTCGACATTGCGCTCGAACAATTGCATGGCGTGCAGTCCTGGTGAAGTCCAGTGGATGGGCAGCATGATAAATCGCCCAGGTCGGGGGCGAACAATAGCATGTGCAGGCCAGACCCAGGCCAGCACGGTATGCGCCCGTGGCGGTCTAGAGCAGGCGTTGCAGGTAGCGTCCCGTATGGCTGGCCGGGTTGGCCGCAATCTCTTCCGGCGTACCCACACCCAGTACGGTGCCGCCACCGGAGCCACCTTCGGGCCCCATGTCGATCAGCCAGTCGGCGGTCTTGATGACGTCCAGGTTGTGCTCGATGACAACGATGGTGTTGCCGGCATCGCGCAACTGGTGCAAGACTTTCAGCAGCAGGTCAATGTCGGCAAAGTGCAGACCAGTGGTCGGCTCGTCCAGGATGTACAGCGTGCGCCCGGTGTCGCGCTTGCTGAGTTCCAGCGCCAGCTTGACGCGCTGCGCCTCACCGCCCGATAGCGTGGTAGCGGCCTGGCCGAGCTTGATGTAACTCAGGCCCACATCCAGCAGTGTCTGCAGTTTGCGGGCAATGGTGGGCACCGCCTGCAGGAAATCAAACGCGGCCTCCACCGTGAGTTCCAGAATCTGCGCAATGTTCTTGCCCTTGTACAACACCTCCAGCGTCTCGCGGTTGTAACGCTGGCCAGCGCAGACATCGCAGGGCACATACACATCGGGCAGGAAGTGCATCTCCACCTTGACCATGCCGTCGCCCTGGCAGGCCTCGCAGCGGCCACCGGCCACGTTGAAGCTGAAGCGCCCGGGGCCGTAGCCGCGTTCGCGCGCCGTGGGCACTTCGGCCATCAGTTCGCGGATCGGGGTGAACAGGCCGGTGTAGGTGGCCGGGTTGGAACGTGGCGTGCGGCCAATCGGCGACTGATCCACATTGATGACTTTGTCGAAGTGCTCGATGCCTTCGATGGCCTCGTGCGCCGCAGGCTCCTCGTGGGCACGGTAGATGGTGCGGGCCACTGCGGCGTACAGCGTGTCGTTGACCAGCGTGGATTTGCCGGAACCGGAAACGCCGGTCACGCAGGTGAACAGGCCCACGGGAAAGTCCACGCTCACGGATTTCAGGTTGTGGCCGGTGGCGCCGACCACACGCAGGGTTTGCAGCTCGCCCTGCGTGGCACGGTGGTGCGCTTCCCGCTCGGCGCGGCGCACGGCAGCGGGACTGGGCGCATGGCGCGACTTGAAGCGGTCCTCATCCCCTGGCTTGGGCGCCACGGTCGGCAGCCACGGTGTGCGGCGCTTGGGCACCGCAATCTTCAGCGTTTGCGCCAGGTACTGGCCGGTCAGCGACTGGGTGTTGGCCTTGACGGCATCGAAGTCTCCCTGCGCAATGACCCGTCCGCCGTGTACGCCAGCGCCCAGGCCCATGTCGATGATGTGATCAGCCGCGCGCATCATGTCTTCGTCATGCTCCACCACCAGCACGCTGTTGCCGATGTCGCGCAGGTGTTTGAGGGTGTCGATCAGTCGGTCGTTGTCGCGCTGGTGCAGGCCGATGCTGGGCTCGTCCAGCACATACATCACGCCGGTCAGGCCGGAGCCGATCTGGCTGGCCAGGCGGATGCGCTGACTCTCGCCGCCGCTGAGCGTCTCGGCGCTGCGGTCCAGACTCAGGTAGTTCAGGCCCACATCGTTCAGAAATTTCAAACGCAGGCCAATCTCGCGCACCACCTTGGCGGCAATGTCGCCCTTGGCCCCGTGCATGGTCAGGGTCTGGAAGTAGGCGTAGCTCTCGCGCAGCGTGGCGCGGCTGATCTCGTAAATGGCACGGGCCTGGTCGCCTTCGCCAATCTTGACGTGTCGCGCTTCGAGCCGCAGGCGCGAGCCGTTGCAGGACTGGCAGGGTTGGGTGCTGCGGTAGCGGGCCAAGTCCTCTCGTACCAGGGCCGAGTCGGTCTCGCGGTAGCGGCGTGCCATGTTCGGCAGGATGCCTTCAAACGGGTGCTTCTTGGTCAGCTTCTTGCCCTGCGAGGCGCCGGAGTCCATGACATAGCTGAACTTGATGTCCTCGTCCCCGGAACCGTGCAGGATCGCGGCCTGCACCGCGGCGGGCAGGGATTCGAACGGTGCATCGATGTCGAACTTGTAGTGCTTGGCCAGGCTCTCCAGCATCGAAAAGTAGTAGCCGTTGCGCCGGTCCCAGCCCTTGATGGCACCGCTGGCCAGGCTGAGCGTGGGAAACGCCACCACCCGCGTCGGGTCGAAAAAGTCCTGCTGGCCCAGGCCGTCACAGCTCGGACAGGCGCCCACCGGCGAGTTGAACGAAAACAAGCGCGGCTCCAGCTCCGAGATGGAGTGGTTGCACACCGGGCAGGCAAACTTGGCATTGAATAAGTGCTCTTTTGGCCTGTAGCCCTCGTAAATGCTGGGTGAGGCGCTATCATTTTCGATAACACTCTCCTCCATCTCGACGGCGATGGCGCGACCGTTGGCGAGGCGCAGGGCGGCCTCGAAACTCTCGGCCAGGCGCTGCTGCAGGTCGGCGCGCACCTTGACCCGGTCGATCACCACATCGATGTCGTGCTTTTCGGTTTTCTTCAATGTGGGGAGGTCGTCGAACGCATAGATGGCGCCGTTGACCCGGAAGCGCACATAGCCCTGGGCCTGCATCTCGGCGAACACGTCCAGGAACTCGCCCTTCTTCTCGCGCGCCACCGGCGCCAGGATCATCAGCCGCGTGTCCTGCGGCAGCGCCAGCGCGGCATCCACCATCTGGCTGACGGTCTGACTTTGCAGCGGCAGGTCGTGGTCCGGGCAGTAGGGCGTTCCGGCGCGGGCGAACAAGAGCCGCAGGTAGTCGTGGATCTCGGTCACCGTGCCCACGGTGGAGCGTGGGTTGTGGCTGGTGGCCTTCTGCTCGATGGAGATGGCCGGCGACAGGCCCTCGATGACATCCACGTCGGGCTTGTCCATCAGCTGCAGGAACTGGCGGGCGTAGGTGGACAGGCTCTCCACGTAGCGGCGCTGGCCTTCGGCGTAGAGCGTGTCGAACGCCAGGCTGGACTTGCCGGAGCCGGACAAACCCGTAATCACCACCAACTGGTTGCGCGGGATGTCGAGGTCGATGTTCTTGAGGTTGTGCGTGCGCGCACCCCGGATGCTGATGGTCTGCTGCTGCAGTGCCCGGGCAAGGTAGGTGCCGTCAGTAGGAGAGTTCAAGGTCGTGGCCCACGGAAGAGAGAGGATGAACGGCGTTGGGGAAACCCACCATGATAGTGACTGTTGGAATCTGGCGCTATTGAGCGTTTGCCCGCGGTATTCGCCCGGCGGGAGCGATTTATGCGGCAGCCAGGTACTTTTTGATGGCCCCGGCGATTGCGTGCCTGGGGCTGGCTTGCACTTTCATCAGCAAGGGGTGCTGTGCTTCTGGCAGGTCAAAGCGTTGGCACAGGTCGGCCTGGATGCGTTTGAGCAGTGCGGCGGCTACTTCGGCGTCCGCCAGCGCCCGGTGTGCGCGCCCGGCGCTGGGCAGCTGGTGCAGTGCGGCCAAGGCGCCCAACGAGTGGCTGCTGGCCTCGGGGTAGAGCCGACGCGACAGCAGCACCGTGCAGGCAAAGGGCTGCGGCGCCGGCAGGTCCAGGCGGGCCAGCTCCGCTACCCAGTAGCGCCGGTCAAACGAAGCGTTGTGGGCCACCATCGGCGCGTCGCCGACAAAGCGGCTGGCTGCAGCCATCACCTCGCTTGTGGGTGGTGCGGCCTGGATCATGGCGTTACTGATGCCGGTGAACGACTCGATGAAGGACGAAATCCGAACCCCCGCGTTCATCAGGCTCTGGAAACGCCCGACCACCTCGCCGTCTTCCAGCATCACGATGGCCACCTCGGTGGCGCGGTCACCCATGGCGGGGGACAGGCCGGTGGTTTCGAAGTCGATGACGGCGATGCGGGGCATGTTTTGACGCCCTCAACCAAAGCTGGCGCGGTAGGTCACGGAGTCCAAGGTGCAATGCTGACTCAACGCGCCTGGTAGGTCAAAGAGGCGAGGAGCCTTCCTGAACTCAAAGAGTCGATATAGGTGGAATTGGTCTTTTGCAATACTGGAGAGGGCGAGTTCACCGCGAGATACAAAGAATGGTGTGTCGCGCCCAAACGTTGTGGTTTTGACTTCAATGAAGCGCTCTTTCCCATCTGATTCAAACGAGAGGACGTCGAAGCCGAGTCCATCACCTTTCGATTGGGAGATGTGGTCAACTTTGTCGGCCAGGCGGGGCTGCCCTAGCGCAAGCAAGCGCCAATGCTCAAATTGAACGATGAACTGTTCGCCGGCCAGACCCAGAGACTGGTTTTGCGCTTCGCGCTCAAGGTAGTCACGTTTAGTGCCTTTGAAGAGTAATGGGTTGATTGGTTCCGCCACCCGGAATTGGCGCTGGGGCGCTTCGGACTTCACCTTGGCGAAGTCCGTCACGGTCGGCAGAATCGCTGGTTGTTCTACCGCTGCAAGCGCGACTTTGTCCAAGGTTGTCTTACCGCGCACCTGTTCGTCTGCGACGATGGCAAGAAGTGTTTGGTAGTTCGCTCTGGGCTTGTATCCCCGAACGTAGGGAAGCCCAAGGTCAATCATCGTCGCACTGATATTGCCGTGCTTGAACTCAATGGAACCGTCGGATCGGTTGTTTAGACGGGACTGAAGTTTTCGACGGTGCTCGGTCTTGCTGTAGGTTTGCCCAGCCAGTTCCATGGTGAGCATCTGCAGGTAGTCGGCAACAATTGCTTCTACTTCTTCCCGTGACCAATCCATGGAGCTCCCCAGACAAATGTTCTTGGTTTAGCCGCTATCGTATAGGCAGCGCAATTGCCGCAACTCCTTCCTGCGCCTTTCTAGTGTCCCGTCAAGCGTTTGCAGGGAGATGCGCGACAATGGATCCCTTTTCGCCAGCCCACGAATACCCGCTTTGTCTTCGACTTCTACTTTGTCCCCGGACGCCGGGGCGCCCCCCGTTTCCACCGCCATGACCGCGCAGGAGCGCCGCTCCAGTGCTTCGCTGGCGCTGATCTTTGCATTGCGCATGCTGGGGCTGTTTCTGGTGCTGCCGGTGTTTTCGCTGGAGGCGCGCAAATACCCGGGGGGTGATGATCCGGCGCTGGTGGGCATGGCCATGGGCATTTATGGCCTGACACAGGGGCTTTTGCAGCTGCCCTTTGGTGCAGCATCCGACCGTTTTGGTCGCAAGCGCGTCATGGTGATTGGTCTGGCCATTTTTGCGGTCGGTAGCGCGATGGCGGCTTTGGCGCCGACCATGGCCTGGCTGTTGGCCGGGCGGGCTCTGCAGGGTGCGGGTGCCATTTCGGCTGCCGTCTCGGCCCTGCTGGCGGACCAGACGCGGGATGTCGTGCGCACCAAGGCCATGGCCATTGTGGGCGCCAGCATCGGGTTGGTGTTTTCCGTCTCCCTGGTGCTGTCGCCTTTGTTGAATGCCCTGTTGGGCCTGAGTGGCATGTTTGCGCTCACTTTTGTGTTGGCGCTGGCTGGTATTGTCGTCGTGTTGTGGTGGGTTCCGGCGGAACCCACCAAGCATGCAGAGCAGGCCGTTGTCAGCCTGTCGGCGAGTCTGGCCGCCGTGCTGCGGCACCCGGCGCTGTTGCGCCTGTATTTTGGGGTGTTTGTGCTGCACGCGGTGCAGTTGGCCATGTGGGTTGCCCTGCCAACCCTGCTGGTGCAGGCAGGGCTGATCAAGGACCACCACTGGTGGGTCTACCTGCCGGCCGTGCTCGGCTCCTTTGTGGTGATGGGGGCGACGCTGTTCCCGCTGGAACGCCGGGGCTATCTGCGTGCGGTGTTCCTGTCATCGGTGGGGTTGATTGCCGTGGTGCAACTGGGCCTGCTGGGTGCGGCGTCCAGCGCGCCCACGGTCATGGAGCTGGCGGTGCTGCTGTTTGTGTTTTTTTGCGGTTTCAACGTGCTGGAAGCGAGTCAGCCCAGTATGGCCTCGCGCATTGCGCCGGGCAACGCCCGTGGGGCGGCTCTGGGTGTCTACAACAGCCTTCAGTCGCTGGGGCTCTTCACCGGTGGCGCATTGGGCGGCTGGCTCGTCAAGAGCGCCGGACCCCAAGCCCTGTTTGGCACCTGTGCCGTTGCCATGGTGGCCTGGCTGGTCATCGCCTGGCCCATGAAGACGCCCAAGGCCGGCTAAACTCCCCATACTTTGAGACCCTGCCGGTTCCTCCGCTGCCTGCGCGCCGGGCGGACACTGGCCCCAACCCATTAGGAACACCATGGCATCCGTAAACAAAGTCATTCTGGTCGGCAACTTGGGGCGCGACCCGGAAATCCGTTACCTGCCCAGCGGCGAGCCGGTGGCCAACATCACCATTGCGACCAGCAGCAAATACAAGAACAAGTCCGGTGAGATGGTGGAAGAGACCGAATGGCACCGCGTCACGTTCTTTGGCAAGCTGGCCGAGATCGTGGGTCAATACTTGAAGAAGGGCCGCTCCGTGTATGTGGAAGGCCGCATCAAGACCCGCAAGTACACCGACAAGGACGGCGTCGAAAAATACGCCACCGACATCATTGCCAACGAGATGCAAATGCTGGGTGGCCGCGAAGGCATGGGTGAGCCCGCAGGTGGCGACGAAGGTGGCTACGAGAGCGCACCGCGCCGTCCTGCACCAGCACCCCGCGCCGCCGCAGCGGCCCCGGC
>JBAQDE010000029.1:0-221612 GCA_049294595.1 Rhodoferax sp.
GCACGCCATCAACCTGCCCGCGCTGTCGGCGCCGCGTGATGCGGCGGCCTTTCCCGCGCTGAGCCACGCCGACCTGGGCGTCTACGCCGTGGTCGACAGCGCCGCCTGGGTGCGCCGCGTGCTGGACAGCGGTGTTCGCACCGTGCAATTGCGGATCAAGGACCCACAAGACCCCACGCTGGAAGCGCAGGTGCGCGAGTCCATCGCCGTGGCCGACGCAACCCCCGGCGCACAACTCTTCATCAATGATCACTGGCAACTCGCCCTGCGCCTGGGCGCCTACGGCGTGCATGTGGGCCAGGAAGACCTGGAGCAGGTCGACTTGCACGCGGTGCGACAGGCCGGCGTGCGACTGGGCATCAGCACCCACAGCTACTGGGAGGTGGCCCGCGCCTGGGCGCAGCGCCCCAGCTACATCGCCTGCGGCCCCATCTTCGCCACGCGGAGCAAGGACATGCCGTGGATTCCACAGGGGCTGGACAACCTGCGCTACTGGGCGGGTGTGTTGCCATTGCCGGTGGTGGGCATTGCCGGGATTGACACGCGCAACATGACGGAGGTGGCGGCGCAGGGTGTGGCCGGCGCGGCGGTGATCACAGCCATCACGCGCGCGGCAGACCCGGACGGCGCGTGCAGGCAACTGATGGCAGAGTTTGAACGGGGTCGTGGCCTGGCGCGAGAAGGCATGCCGGTGCGGGCGCGGCCGACGCTGTAAGACCGTTCAGCTGATCGGCCTGTGTCGACCCACTAAGATGGCGCGTTCCATCGCAAAGGAGTGATTCGCACATGGCTGCCAGTCTTGGAGCGAGGGCCACCATCCTGTTGCTGCGCCTGATCCGGCGCAAGCGCATCTACGCGTCCAAGCAGGGGCTGACGCAGGGCATCCGGCAAACGCGCCAGGCCGGGCCGGCGCGACCATCGGCTCAGTTGGCGCGCGACCTCCACATTGCGCAGGAGACATTCGCCGGGCAGGATGTCTACCGTCTGCGCTCGAAGCGTCGCGCGCAGTCTCCAGCCCGCATCCTGTACTTCCATGGTGGTGCCTATGTGCGCCCCATCACCACGTTTCATTGGCGTTTTCTGGCGGCGCTGGCGCATGCCACCGGTGGCGAGCTGGTCGTGCCCCTGTATCCGCTAGCACCGGAGAGCCATGGCCTTGCGGCCCTGGACTTTGCCCTGCAGGTGCACCAGCGGGAGTCCGCGCAATCCGGGCATCTGTTCCTGATGGGCGACTCCGCCGGTGGCGGGCTGGCCCTGGCCGTGGCGGCCGCCTTGCGCGACCACGGCATGGTGGCCGCACGGCGCCTCATCCTGCTCACGCCGTGGGTGGACGTAGAGCTGCCGCACCCGGACGCACCGGCCATCGAACCACACGACCCCATGCTGGCCGTCGTCGGTACCCGGCTGGCGGGGCAGATGTATGCGGGAGCCTTGCCCACGTCGCACCCGGCCATCAGCCCCCTGCGCGGCGCGCTGCACGGGCTGCCGCCGATGACGCTGTTTGCCGCCGGGCGCGACATCCTGGGGCCGGACGCAATCGCCTTTGCCGCCAAGGCGCAGGCCCATGGCTGCGAGGTGGACCTGCGCGTGGAGCCCGACATGGTCCACGTCTGGCCGCTGCTGGGCTTTGCCGAGTCACGCAGGGCGGTGGCCGCCATGGCTGTGGTAATTGAGCGCGCATGTCACGCGCATGGGTAGTGGGGCAGGGTCGCGTAGCAGAGACGCGAATTTCCTTCGCTTCAATGCACGCTGGCTGGGCCGATAAAATCGAGCGTACAAGCGCGACCATAAACGCTGGGAAAAATCCAGTGAGGGAGGAAAATCATGATTCAACGTGTCTTGCAAAGCACTGGAGCGTGCTTTGTCTTCATATCCATGTTGGCCGGATGCGGCGGGGGGAGCGGTTCGAGTACCGGGTCTGGGCTTCAGAGTGCTTCTTTGCCTAGGCCAAGCACCGCAATAGTCAGCAATGAACTTTGTACTCCGGACGCTCTATCTGGTGGTTCGTTTCAGTGGATCAACGGCCAGTGCTTTCGGAGCACCTCGGCGTTGCGTGCGACTGACCTGCAGAGTTCGATTTTGGGTGGTGCGTCTGCCATGACGACCGATGCGCTGATGGATTGGGCCGAAATCAACTTTCCACAGTATTTTTGGCCTGCACACCAATCCACTGGTTTTTTTACCCCGTATGAATACCGTTACTACCCAGGGTCGAAAAACTACCTTGGCGTTGCCGAAGGCGACGTCTTTGTTCTTGGGCCATTGACGAACAATCTGTTGACTCGGGTTGGGCATGTGGAAGATTACACGTGCGATGCATCGCCTAGGAATTGTTCGGCTCCCAAGGCGCCGACCATTGTCTCTGCAACAGCAGAGAATGGCGGTGCCAGTATTGCATTTACCCCAGCGCCTGCAAATGGCGGGGGGTCGGCAACAAGCTATGACGCCGTTTGCACCACGCAAGTCGGCTCCACAGTCGTTGGTAGCGCTGCAAACAGCCCCATAGCCCTGTCCGGGATGAGCAACGGTGAGGTTTATACCTGTTCCGTGAGGGCTTCAAACAGGGCTGGTACCGGCTCACCATCGGCGTCGCTGAACGTCACTCCCAGGGATTTGCAGCACATATCAATTTCGCTGCGAAGTGACGCAGGTGACTACATTGGCGGCGGTGGAAATTACAGCTACACCCCTGCCAATGCTATTGTTTCGGTGACGACCAGTGGAGGCTTGTTGTCGGTATCCGTCAGCGGTGATCAGAGCTGGAGTGGGTCGTTTCAGCTGCCGGCTGGGGTGAGCAGGTTTCAGGTTGGGCAATACACCGGCCTTCAGCGCTACCCATTCCACAACACCACCATGGGGGGACTGAGTTGGTCTGGGGAAGGCCGTGGATGCAACATCCTTTCGGGCTCATTTGCCGTTGACCGCGTAACCTATGCTGGCGCTTTGCTGGATTCGATAGTCTTGCGCTTCGAACAGCATTGCGAAGGTGCGCAGGCGGCTTTGCGCGGCGAGATTCTCTGGAGTGCGAGTGACTCCACAGTCCCGCCGGGCCCTGTCAATCCGCCACCGGCCAGCCTGTGGACCCCTAGCCCTGGAGCAGTTCCCGCCAGCGGAAATTATGTTTACCTGGTGAGTGACAGTGGGGACTATATTGGTGCAGGCCTTCCATACACCTATACCGGAGGACAGTTTTCAACCAGTTCTACCGGTGGCGCGGTCAGTGTCAATGTGGCCGTCGGCTCGGAATGGTGGTCTTCCACGTTTAAGGCAATGAACAATGTCAGTCAGTTGCGGCGCGGGTACTACGGCGATCTCCGACGCTACCCGTTTCACAATCCTGCAAAGGGAGGATTGAGTTGGACCGGTATACGGGGGTGCAACGGGCTGACCGGCTGGTTTGTTGTTGATGACATTGCCTATACCAATGGCGCATTGTCCCTGCTGAAACTGCGGTTCGAACAGCATTGCGAAGGGGCCGTGCCGGCCCTGCGTGGGCAGGTGAATTGGACGCAATAGCTGGATCAGTTCGGCTGCAAATCGACTTCTGCTGCCGGGTCCGGTGCGTCAGTGCAGGCCGCCATCTGCTCGCGACACATCTCCTCAATGCCGGCATATCGTCCTGCGTCAACTCTGCAGTGGGAATGGGCTGTACGCGCGGATGATCAGCCTGCCGCAGTGCCAGCGGTTCAGCCGCCTACTGTTGATGTAGGTATTGGAGCACAGCGGGACGATGGGCATGTCGGACGCGATGGCCTTTGCCGAGTCACGCAGGGCGGTGGCCGCCATGGCTGCGGCCATCCACGCCGCGCTGTTGGATTAGCGAATGGCTTGCGCCTCGGCCAAGGCAGCCAGGGCGTCCTCCTGCCAGAAGGTGGCCGCCGCGTAAAACCCCTCCCACACGCAACCGTTGCAGCCGCGCCCGCAGCAGGTCGTCGGCTCGGGCGGCGGCGGGCGCAATGCAACCCCGGCTTCCCGGGCGCGCCGCAGCAGATCGCGGAACATGTCCTGTGAGTCGTGTGCGGGGGAAGGGGGAAGCATCGCCGTTTCTTTCTATTGGGGGGCCGACGCTTTCAACTTTAGCAGTTGCGCAAACACAGAAAAGCCAACGCCGCGCCGGGTCTGCCAGAATACCGGCATCCATTTGACTCTGTGTTGGATGTCAGGAGTCTCGGTGCCATTACTTGAAGAACTCAAACAACGCGCGCGGCGACTCAAGGCAGAAGTATTCGCTCTGTATCTGGCTGCGCGGCATCCTGACATGCCGTGGTACGCAAAACTTCTGGTTGCGGCCATTGTGGCCTATGCCCTCAGTCCCATTGACCTGATCCCGGATTTCATTCCGATCGTGGGTTACCTGGACGATCTGGTGCTGATCCCCATGGGTATTGCCTTGGCTGTCAAGCTAGTGCCGTCATCGGTACTGGCCGAGTGCAGGGCGCGGGCGCACGAGAGCATGGCAAACGACAAACCCACAAGCCTGGTTGCAGGGGCTGTCATTGTCGTGATCTGGTTGCTTGTGGCGGGCTTGTGCGTCGTGTGGACCTATGAGGAATTCATGCCAGCGTCAGTAGCGCCCAACCCGCAAGCCCTGGTTCAAGCAGGCCGCTGAGGACTTCGTATGCTCCACCGTTTGTTCGTCTACGGCACTCTGGCACCCGGCCGCTCCAACGCCCATGTGCTGGCCGAAGTGCCCGGCACCTGGCAACCTGCGCAGGTGCGCGGCACGGTGCACCACGTCACCTGGGGTCCGGCGGCGGGGTATCCGGGTCTGGTGCTGGATGCCAAAGGCGGCGTAGTGCCGGGGCTGGTGTTCACGTCGGACGAACTGCCCGCGCACTGGAAGCGCCTGGACGCTTTCGAGGGCGAGGGCTATGCCCGCGTGCCGGTGCAGGCCACGCTGGAGGATGGCACGGTGGTGCAGGCGTTTGTCTACGTGCTCAGTGGTTACCAAGTCTGTCACAATTGACGTTTACGTAAACGTCAACTATTTACAATCCTTGTCCATCACTGTTTAGGAGAAACCAGCATGTCGGATTCCATCGTTATCGTCGGCGCAGCCCGCACCCCCATGGGCGCATTCCAGGGCGACTTTTCCAGCCTCGCGGCCCATGACCTGGGTGGCGCGGCCATCAAGGCGGCGGTTGAGCGCGCGGGTGTCTCGCCTGATTTGGTGACCGAGGTCCTGTTTGGCAACTGCCTGATGGCGGGCCAGGGCCAGGCGCCTGCGCGCCAGGCCGGTTTCAAGGGCGGACTGCCCAAGAGCGCCGGTGCGGTGACCCTGTCCAAGATGTGTGGCTCGGCGATGCGCGCGGCCATGTTTGCCAACGACATGCTGATCGCCGGCAGCCACGAGGTGCTGGTGGCCGGTGGCATGGAGAGCATGACCAACGCCCCCTACCTGATGCTCAAAGGCCGCGGTGGCTACCGCATCGGCCACGACCGCATTTTTGACCACATGATGCTGGACGGTCTGGAAGACGCGTATGAGGCCGGCCGCTCCATGGGCACCTTTGGCGAAGACTGCGCCGCCAAATACAGCTTCACCCGCGCCGAGCAGGACGCCTTTGCCACCGCCAGTGTGCAGCGCGCCAAGGCAGCTACCGAGTCTGGTGCGTTTGCCGCCGAGATCACCCCCGTCACGGTCAAGGGCCGTGGTGGCGATGTCGTCGTCTCCATCGACGAAGGTCCCGGCAAGGTCAAGCTGGACAAGATCCCCACGCTCAAACCCGCGTTCAAGAAAGACGGCACCATCACCGCCGCATCCAGCTCCAGCATCAACGACGGCGCTGCCGCCCTGGTGATGATGAAGGCGTCCACCGCAGCCAAGCTCGGCTGCAAGCCGCTGGCCCGCATCGTGGCGCACGCCACGCACGCGCAGGAACCCGAATGGTTCGCCACCGCCCCGGTGGGCGCCACGCAGAAGGTGTTGGCCAAGGCCGGTTGGGCCGTGGGCGATGTGGATCTGTGGGAAGTGAACGAAGCCTTCGCCGTGGTGCCCATGGCGCTGATGAAGGAGCTGAACGTGCCGCACGACAAGGTCAACGTGAATGGCGGCGCCTGCGCGCTGGGCCACCCCATCGGCGCATCCGGCGCGCGCATCATGGTGACGCTGATGTATGCGCTGCAAGCCCGCGGCCTCAAAAAGGGCCTGGCTACACTGTGCATTGGCGGCGGTGAGGCAACCGCCGTGGCACTGGAAATGCTATAAATTCAGGAGCTGTTCGCGCAGATTCCACGAGGGCTGGAGGCCTAATAAACCATGAATGTTCTCGTCATCGGCGCATCCCGCGGCATTGGCCTGGAGCTGGTGCGCCAGTACCTGGACGCGGGTGAGCGTGTCATCGCCACGGCGCGCGACGATGTGGCGCTGGAGCATCTGCGTGAGCTGGGGGCGTTGCCTTTGATGCTGGACGTGGCCAACCCGACCAGCATCAGCGGCCTGAGCTGGCAGCTCGATGGCGAGAAGATCGACATCGCGATCTATGTGGCCGGCGTCATGAGCCGGGGCAATGCCCTGGCGCCGCCGACCCAGCCGGACTTTGATCTCGTGATGCACACCAATGTGCTGGGCGCCATGCAGGCCATTCCGCAGGTGGCGCCGTTGGTGGAGGCGGCGCAGGGGCGCTTTGCCTTCATCAGCAGCGAAATGGGGCACATCGCCGGGGTGCCGTCCAGCTACAGCTGGACCTACCGCGTCAGCAAGGCGGCGCTGAACATGGCCGTGGCGTCCGCCCGGTTTGACTACCCGCAGGCCATTCTGGTCGCGCTGTCACCCGGCTGGGTGCAGACCGACATGGGTGGCAGCGGCGCGCCATTGACCGTGCACGCCAGCGTGGCCGCCATGCGCGCCACACTGGAGCGCCTCACACCGGCCGACAGTGGCCGCTTCTTCGACATCGATGGCCAGCCCATGGCGGGCTGGTAAATCCACAGTAGAAAAATTCAGGAGACCTTGACTATGTTGTTGACCCAAGACCAGGAAATGGTGCGCGACGCGGTTCGTGCCTTTGCACAGGCCGAACTCTGGCCCAACGCCGCGAAGTGGGACAAGGAACACCACTTCCCCAAGGCCGCCCACCAGGGACTGGCCGCACTGGGCGCCTACGGCATCTGCGTGCCCGAAGAGCTGGGTGGCGCGGGGCTGGACTACCTGACGCTGGCCCTGGTACTGGAAGAAATCGCGGCCGGTGACGGCGGCACCAGCACGGTGATTTCCGTGACCAACTGCCCGGTCAATGCCATCCTGATGAAGTTTGGCAACGCGCAGCAGAAGAAGCAGTGGCTGGAGCCGCTGGCGCAGGGCAAGCTGCTGGGCGCCTTTTGCCTGACCGAGCCGCATGTGGGCAGCGATGCCTCCAGCCTGCGCACGACCGCCGTGCGCGAAGGCGACGAATACGTCATCAACGGCGTCAAGCAGTTCATCACCAGTGGCAAGAATGGCGATGTGGCCATCGTCATCGCCGTCACCGACAAGGGCGCCGGCAAGCGCGGCATGAGCGCCTTCCTGGTGCCCACCACCGCACCGGGTTATGTGGTGGCCCGCATTGAGGACAAGCTGGGCCAGCACAGCAGCGACACGGCGCAGATCAACTTCGACAACTGCCGGATCCCGGCCGAGAACCTGATCGGCAAGGAGGGCGAGGGCTACGGCATCGCCCTGGGCGGGCTGGAGGGCGGGCGCATCGGCATCGCCGCCCAAAGCGTGGGCATGGCGCGCAGCGCGCTGGAGGTGGCCGTGGCCTATGCCAAGGACCGCCAGAGCTTTGGCACGGCGATATTCAACCACCAGGCTGTCGGCTTTCGTCTGGCCGAGTGCGCCACCCAGATCGAGGCGGCTCGCCAGCTGATCTGGCATGCCGCCAGCCTGCGCGATGCCGGTCGGCCGTGTTTGAAGGAAGCCGCCATGGCCAAGCTGTTTGCCAGCGAGATGGCCGAGCGCGTGTGCAGCGCCGCCATCCAGACGCTGGGCGGCTATGGCTATGTGAGCGACTTCCCGCTGGAGCGCATCTACCGCGACGTGCGGGTTTGCCAGATCTATGAGGGCACCAGCGACGTGCAGAAGATCATCATCCAGCGCGCGCTGGCCGCGTGATTCATTGCTGCAGGTTGAACTCGATTTCCACCTGGGCCGTGCGCGCCACGCGGATTGGTTCGAACCGCCACTGGGACACGGCATCCAGCGCGGGTTTGCCCAGGCGCCGGTTGGTGGTGCGCAGGATGGACGCCTCGATGACTGTGCCGTCGGGCTGCACCGTAAAGCCCAGGACCACGCGGCCGTTGGCGATGCTGGCGCGCATGTCCCGTGGTATCTCGGGTTGTGGCTGGAAGAGGGGTTTGAGATCGATCTCGACCTCGACAACCGGCGCGGAAGCCACAGCCGCCGGTGCATCGTTGCTGGTTGCGGGCGGCGCCGACGCACTCTGCATGGCAGGCACGACGGCTGCCTGGCTGTCCGTGGCAACTTCCGTGTCCTGGGGGGATGACTGGGCCGCGGCTCCCGCCGCGGCTTGCTGAGGCTCTGTCGTGGTGTTGGTGGGGCGGGCGTCCGGTTTGCGGGGAGCTGCGGCATTGCCCTCGGGCCGGCCGCGCGGCTTGGGCACTTCGGGCTTGCGCGCCGGTTCGGCATGCAATCGGATCCAGCGGTAGACGCTGTCCGACTGGCGCTGTGAACGCTCCTGGGCTGCGTCCGTGCTATTGGCACTGGGGGTGGTTGTTTGCGAGAATGCCGGCGTGTAAGCCGTTGCCCATGCCAGTGCACCCAGGCATGCCAGGGGTAGGGCATACCGTGAATGCACCCGCGGGCACATGGAAGTGTGGAACAAAGGAGGATCCTGTTCTGCAAAGTGGCGGGAGCAACGGCGGCAAGGCCGTTGCGCGCGGTAGTATCGCGGTAAAGCACCCATGCCAACATGGGGCTAACCCCCATCACCCAGAACACCAGGAGACCGTATGCCCATTACCAAATCGTCCCGCGACCTCGTCGACGAGGCCATGGAAGAAATCCGCACCTACCCCGTTGCCGACGTCGTGGCCCGCCTGGGTGACCCCAAGACCCAGCTCGTGGATATCCGCGATATCCGCGAGCTGGCCGACGGCACGGTCGTCGGCGCCTTCCATGCGCCGCGCGGCATGCTGGAGTTCTGGGTGGACCCGGGCTCGCCCTACTACAAGCCCATCTTTGGCGACGATGCCAAGGAGTACATCCTGTTCTGCGGCGCCGGCTGGCGCAGCGCGCTCACCGTCAAGGCGCTGCAGGACATGGGCATGACCAATGTGGCGCACATCGAAGGCGGTTACACCGAATGGGTCAAGCAGGGCGCCCCCACCGAGACGCTGGAAGCGCAAAAGGCCCGCCGCGCCGCCGCCAAAAGTTAGTCCGTAGCGCGCGACGAAGTGGGTTGCGCCACGGCACGCAGGCAAAACGCCTGGATGGCGGCAATCAGCGGGCCACCGGCCAACGGATCCTGCCCATGCTGCGGCGATAGCGGGCCGGTCAGGGATTCGGCAATCACCCCCACCAGGGCCGCAGCGCTGACGCTGGGTACCTGCTCGGCGAACTCACCGGCGCGCATGCCTTGCTCCACCAGTCCCACAAACACCTCGGCATAGGCCTGGCGGTAGCGCAGGCGCTGTTCGTCCACCAGCGCATCCACCGGCTCGGCGATCAGCGCAAAGGCCAGGCGCGGGTTGCGCAGGGCGCGTTCGGCAAAGGCGGCAACGGCGTGCTGCAAGCGCTCACTGGCGCTGCCCGCACCCTGTGCGGTGTCGCGCACCACGGCCACCTCTTTCTCGGTGGCGATGCGAAACACCTCGGCGCACAACTGGGCCTTGGATTCGAAGTGCTTGTATACCGCCCCGGTGGCAATGCCGGCCTGGGCCGCCACACCGGCAATCGTCAGCGCTCCAAAACCGCCGGTGCTGACCATTGTCAACGCGGCATCGACCAGGCGCTGGCGCACTTCGGCCTTTCGGGCTTGGGTTTTTTCGGTGGGCCGGTATGCCATGGAGATCGGTGATTAACGGGTGTTGAACGTGTGCCGGGACTGGGCGTCAGATTCGCTATTGTATTGATAGCTCGGCACGCATATCTGGCGAGGGCTGGTGGTCGATTTTGCCCATAACGGGTTGGCATGGGGTGGTTGTCGGCATTGACAGCGCCCTAGCACTATGGTGTACTGCGCGCCATAAGGTGAATGTTGATTCACGTTTTGAATGCGCTGACCCGGACCGGGTCGGTGCCGCGCCACGCAAGGAGACACCATGCTGCAATCCACCGCCCCCGCCACCGCCGTGGCCGCCTCCATCGGCCATCTGGCCGAAACCCACATCGTGGAGAACCAGCCACCGCATTTGCGCGACACCAACCTCTATCAGCAGGACGCGGCCCTGCGCGAGGCCGTGGCGCGCGAAGGCGCAGCCTGGGCCGAGGCCGACCTGCAGGCCTTTGGCCAGCTCACCGGCTCGGCCGGGATGATCGAGCTGGGCTTTCAGGCCAACGAGAACAAGCCCGTGCTCTACACGCACGACAACTACGGCCACCGCATTGACGAGGTGCGCTTCCACCCGGCCTACCACCAGTTGATGAAGGTCTCGCTGGAGAACGGCCTGCATGCCTCCCACTGGCGCCAGCCGGGCGCGGGCGCCCATGTGGCGCGTGCCGCCAAGTTCTACCTGCAGGCGCAGGTGGAGGCCGCGCACGGCTGCCCGGTGACCATGACCTCGGCCGTGGTGCCGGCGCTGATGCAGCAGCCGGACTTGGCCGCGCAATGGCTGCCCAAGATCACCGCGCTGGGATATGACCACCGCAACATTCCCATGGAGCAAAAGTCCGCCATCACGGTGGGCATGGCCATGACGGAGAAGCAGGGCGGCTCCGACGTGCGCGCCAACACCGTGCGCGCCCACGCTCTGGGCGCCGGTGGTCCTGGCCAGGCCTATGAGCTGGTGGGTCACAAGTACTTCGTCTCGGCACCGATGTGCGATGCCTTTCTGGTGCTGGCGCAGACCGAGAGCGGCCTGTCCTGCTTCTGGCTGCCGCGCTGGCGCCCGGACGGCACGAAGAACCCCATGCAGATTCAGCGCCTGAAGAACAAGATGGGCAACGTGGCCAACGCGTCGTGTGAGACCGAGCTGCGCGGCGCCTGGGCGCAGATGGTGGGTGCCGAGGGGCGCGGCGTGGCCACCATCATCAACATGGTGGCCATGACGCGCTTTGACTGCATGGTCGGCTCGAGTTCCGGCATGCGCCAGGCCGTGGCCCAGGCGCTGCACCACTGCAACTACCGCTCCGCCTTTGGCAAGCGCCTGGTCAACCAACCCCTGATGCAAAACGTGCTGGCCGATCTGGTCATCGAGCACGAGGCCGCGCTGGCGTTGACCATGCGCATGGGTCGCGCGCTGGATGCCGGCCCCGCGAACGAGCACGAAAAGCTGCTGGTGCGCGTCGGCACCGCCGTCGGGAAGTACTGGATATGCAAACGCACACCCGCCCACGCCTACGAGGCGATGGAGTGCATCGGCGGCAGCGGCGTCATGGAAGACTGCATCATGCCGCGCCTGTTCCGCGAATCGCCGGTGAACTCCATCTGGGAGGGCAGCGGCAACGTGCAGTGCCTGGACATGCTGCGCGCCATGAGCCGCAACCCCGGCTCGGTCGAAGCCTATATGACTGAGGTTCAAGCTGCGTCCGGTGCGGATCGGCGCCTGGACGCCTATGTGGCGCAACTCGGATCCGAATTGGCAGACCTCAGCGACATCGAATACCGCGCCCGCGGCATTGTGGAAAAAATGGCGCTGGCCCTGCAGGGCTCTCTGCTGGTGCGTAACGGCAACGCGGTGGTGGCCGACGCCTTCTGTGCCTCGCGCCTCACGGGCGCCAGCAGCGGCCTGACCTTTGGCAACCTGCCGCGGGGGGCCGACTGTGCAGCCATCATTGCGCGGGCGATGCCGCGGCTGTAGTTACGCCCTTTGGTCCCGGTAGCGGCTCAATCGCCGCTGCCAAACAAGTCGTTGAATTTTTGGGCGGCATCTGCGGCGGCGCTGGACGTCATCGGCGTTCCCTTGGGATACTCCTCGGCGATCCGGTCTTCCCAATACGTCGTCGGATTGGGTGCGCTGCACAGCCGTCGATAGACTTCCGCCGGCACGTGCTTGTAGGCCAGGATGGTCTTGTTGTCCCAGTGCAGGTCCAGTTGCTGCGACGCGGGGTCATAGTCGGCCTTGCGGATGCGCCCGCTGGTGAAGGTCTTGGTCTGCATAACGGAATGTCGTTTCCCTCAGGCTTACGCCTGCATGGTTTCTACCATGTGCTGGATGGAGGATGTGATGTCCGGCATGCGAATGAGGTCGGCCACGCGCACCATCTCTCCCACGTCCATGTAGGCATGCAGATGGAAGTACTCTGCGTCCTCCTGGGCCGCAATGTCGAATGAGGCCAGCTCGCGGATGCCCTGGGTTGCCAGGCCCTCGGCCAGGCGGGAACACAGGTAGCACAGCGCCAGGCGGGTGCGACGGCTGGTGCTGGTCTGGTCCACGGGCGTCACGAGCACGGAGTCAATTTCCTTCACACCATTGATGATGCTCGGGGGCAACTCCCAGTCCTGCATCAGCAGGCCGCCAATTTCGGCCGACGCCAGGCCGAGCTTTTGCTGCTCGACCATGGAGCGCTCCAGTAGGCCCTTGGTGGCAATGTCGAACACGTCCTGCGGGTCCATTAGTGCATAGGTTGCCAGCCGTCCGAGGTAGGACAGCACGATTTGCGTCACCAGCGTGCCGGTGTCTTCGAACTTCAACAATTGCGCCAGTTTGAAGCAGAGTTCGCAGGCCAGTGCACTTTCGTTCCACAGCACTTGGTAGACCTTCTGCATCTCGGGGCTGCTGGCGCGGAAGGAGTCATCCAGCATGTACTGCAGGCAAATGCCGCGAACCTTGTTCATGCCGAGAAAGGTCACCGCCTGCCCGATGTTGCCCACCGGATTCTGCAGTGAGTACAGGGGTGAGTTCACGACGGCGAGTACCTTGGCGGCCACTTCGGGCTCGCCCATCACGATCTCGCTGAGATCAGCCGACGAGGCATGCGCCAGAAATTCGGCCGACACCAATTTGTGCAAGGCCTTGGGTGGCCGGGGAACGGTTCGCAGCCTGGCTGCAATGCCCTCCCGGGTTGCTGCCTCCAGTTCGGATGCGCGGACAAACTGAAAGACCTTCAATGCGTCCGGCAGACGGTACTGTCGCGCACGGGCCAAGGGCGGCCGAGCCGTGGTGGCCGGGGCACTGGCGGTTGCAGCAAGCGCCTTGGGTGGCGTGCGGGGCAACTCGGGCGTTGCTGCTGGTGTTGGAACAGGCCGGCTCGGTTTGGACCGCAGCGACAGATAAACCCCAACGGCAATAACCAAAACGAGAATGCCGATCAAAACAGAAGCCACGGTGTCCACTCCAGGAATAGCGCGTTGCCACCCACTGGGGCACGCGAGCAAAGCTTAACCCGTTTATAGGGAAAACCCTTGCTTGGTATCAACTGCCGAGCAACCAGCGGCGCAGGCCATCCGGCATCGGCAAGGACTTCTGCTTGGGGAAATCCAGCCACACCAGGGTTGCGCCACCATTGGCGTACACGGTACCGCTGGGGTCATCGGTGCGCAGCAGTTCGTGGTACATGTCGAACGAGGAGCGGCCGATGGCGCCGACGTAGCTCCTGACCAGCACCTCCCCCGGGTATTCCAGTTGCCGGATGAAATTGCAGAAGACGTTGGCAACCACAAACCCCTCTCCCGTCGGATTGACCGCAAACCCGCTGTCTTCCATCAATTGGATGCGGGCGCTTTCCATGTAGCGCAGGTAGATGGTGTTGTTGACGTGACCCATGGCGTCCATATCACCCCAGCGGATGGGGGTGAGCAGGGTGTGCATCAGTCGCTTGTCTTCGGGGACTTCCAGTTTCATGGCGGTATCTTGGTTTGATGGTGTGGTTAGCGTCCATCACTGTAAACCGCCATGCCACCACCGTGGGCGACGGAGGCGGCATTTGGGTACCATGCGGGACAGTCATGCAAGCCGTCCCTGAGCACTTCGAATTTGCTACCGACCGCGCCGAGTTCCGCGCGCTGCCCGGGCGCGCGGGGGTCGAGCTGTACCGGGCCCACATCGTGCGCCATGCTTTTGAGCCGCATACCCATGAGGCTTATGGTTTTGGCGTCATCGAGCAGGGCGTGGAGCGCTTTCGCTACCAGGGCAGTGACCATCTGGCACCACCCGACTCCATTGTGCTGATGAACCCCGATGTGCTGCACACCGGGCGCGCCGAGACGCTGGGCGGCTGGCGCTACCGCATGGTTTATATCGAGCCGGCGCTGTTGGCGGATATCACCGGCGACGCCGGCTGGTGGTTCGACGATGCGGTGGTGGAGCGCGATCGCCCACAGGGTCAGCACCTCTCCCGGCTGCTGGAGGCGCTGTGGCAGACCCAGGACCCGCTGGCCTTTGACGGGTTGCTGGCGCAGTTTGTCGCCGGCTTGCGTCCGTATGCGCACAGTCCGTCGGGCGCGCCGGAGCGGTCCGCGGGTCGCTTCACCGACGTGATCGACTACATGCAGGCCCATCTGGAGGAGCGCATCGTGCTGGACGATCTGGCCGCGGTGGCGGGCTTGAGCCCGTTCCATTTTTTGCGGCAGTTTCAGGCACAGTACCACGTCACCCCGCACCAGATGCTGATGGCGCGGCGCCTGTATGCGGCCAAGCAGTGGCTGGCCCAGGGTATGGCGCCGGCGGAGGTGGCCATGAGGGCCGGTCTGACTGACCAGGCCCATTTGACCCGCGCCTTTGGCCGACGCTATGGGGTGGCGCCCGCTCGCTACCAGCGCCAGGTCCGCAACTAGGCCCCCACGCTCCTGCAAACCGCAATCTCGTACAAGACGCCCCCACCGATTCGGGCGACACTGCAGGGCGTATTGATTCAAGGGCGGTTGTTCATGTTGGCAGGTGTTGCGTTTGCGTTGGCGGCGGGGATTATGTGGGGGCTGGTCTTTGTCGGGCCCTTGCTGTTGCCGGAGTACCCGGCCGCGCTGCAGGCGTTTGGGCGTTACCTGGCGTTCGGGCTGATTGCCATACCGCTGGCCTGGCTGGACCGCTCCGAGCTGGCGCGCATGACGCGTGCCGACTGGATCGAGGCATTGAAGCTGGCCGCCATCGGCAATGTGCTGTACTACCTGTGCCTGGCCAGCGCCATCCAGCGCGCCGGTGGGCCTCTGCCGACCATGATCATCGGCACGCTGCCAGTGGTCATTTCCATTGGCGCCAACCTGCTGAACCACCAGCGCGACGGGCGCCTGCCCTGGAGCCGGTTGGCGCCTTGCCTGGCTACCATTCTGGCGGGGATTGCCTGCGTGAACCACGTCGAGATGGCGGCGCTGTCCAGCGATCCCCAGGCCGATACCGCACGCTACGCCAGCGGTGCCGTGCTGGCGGCGGTGGCTGTGGCGTGCTGGACTTGGTATCCGCTGCGCAACGCCAATTGGCTGCGTGAGCACCCGGGCCGCAAGCCGCGCGCTTGGGCCACGGCCCAGGGGCTAGCAACCTTGCCGCTGGCAGTGATCGGCTATGTGGCCTTCTGGGGCTGGACGGCCGGGACCGGTGACGCGTTTCCCATGCCGTTTGGCCCGCGTCCGCTGGCCTTTGTCGGGCTGATGCTGGCCATCGGCTTGTTTGCCTCCTGGCTGGGCACGCATTGCTGGAACGAGGCCAGCCAGCGCCTGCCCACCGCGCTGGTGGGACAGTTGATCGTGTTTGAAACCCTGGCCGCCCTGAGCTATGCCTACCTGCTGCGGGGTCAATGGCCGCAGCCGCTGACGCTGGTTGGTGTCGGGCTGCTGCTGGTTGGCGTGGCCTGGGCGGTGCGCATCAAGCCACAACACGCCTAAGGTCGGATGTCGGGCGCCGGCGTGGTCGGCACGCCCTGGTCCAGTGCGGCCTGGTGTTGCGCGGTCATGGCCAGCTGGAAGCCGGGGCGTTGCCGCAGGCGTGCCCAATAGTCGGCCACCGCGGGAGTGAACTGTGCATCCAGACCCAGATGCCCGGCCAGCATCAGCGCATACGACACCGCCACGTCGGCGGTGGTAAAGCGCCCGGCACACAGGTAATCCTGCTGCTGCACGGCGGCATCCACCGCGCGCAGGCGCGCCAGGAACCAGCGGCTGTAGTCCTCGGCCACCTGGGGCTGCTTGCGCTCAGGCGGTTCAAAGTGGGTGTAGCGCAGCACCAGGGTCTGCGGAAAGGTCAGGGTGGCGTCGCTCATCTGCAGCCAATTCAGGTAGCTGCCGTAAGCGCTCTCGGTGGGCTGCACATCCAGCACGCCGGGGCTGTGCAGTGCTGCCAGATACTGGCAGATGGCCGTGGATTCGGTCATGCGGGTGTCACCATCCAGCATCAGTGGCACGGTGCCCAGAGGGTTCTCCTGCAGGAAGGACCGCGCCAGAGCCCGCGGCGGAAACGGGAGCATGCGCAGGTCGTAGGGAATGCCCAACTCCTCCAGCAACCACAGGGGGCGGAAGGAACGGGCGCTGACGCAGTGGTAGAGGGTGATCATGGTCGTGGTCAGGTGTGAGGGGTGGTGGTTGCCACGGTGGTGGCTCGCCTACTGGCGCTTCTTGAATGCGCGCAGGTCATGCATGCCAGGCAGGGTGCGCGGGTCCTGGCCCTCGGGAAAGATGCGGTGCTTCTGGATCTTCTGCGTGCCCGTGGTGGGAATCTCGGCGGCAAACCACAACCAGCCCGGCGCCTTGTAGTAGGCCAGTTGCTGGTGGCAAAAATCAAACAGGGTGCGGGCCGTCTCTGCGGTTTCCGCTGCGTTGCGGTCCTTCAGCACCACGCAGGCCAGCACCTCTTCTTCGCGCACCGCGTCGGGCAGCGCCATCACAGCTACGTTGGCGACGAGCGGGTGCGTCAACAGCAGCGCCTCCACCTCGGCGGCGGCAATGTTCTCGCCGGAGCGGCGGATGATGTTCTTGCGCCGGTCCATGAAGTGGAACATGCCGTCAGGTGCGCGCGTGACGATGTCGCCGGTATGGAACCAGCCGCCGCGCCAGGCCTCTTCGGTGGCCTCGGGGTTGTCGAGGTATTCGGTGAAAAAATGGCGCCGCGGCGTGGCTTCTGAATACCGTACCACCAGCTCGCCAGGCGATCCATCCGGCACGACCTGACCGTGTTCATCCATGACGCAGGCATCCAGCCCGGGGCGGGCGCGCCCAAAGGCCCGGGTGCCGACCTGGCGTGGTTCCTGGCAGTCGCACAGTGGGCGCACCATCTCGGTCATGCCCCACAGTTCCAGCAGCGGGAAACCGTAGCGCGCTTCAAACACCGCATGCAACTGCGGCTCCACACCCGCGCCATAACCAAAGCGCACGCAGTGCGCGCGCTCCAGCGGGCTTGGCGGCTGAGACAGCAGCATGGGCACGACCACACCCAGGTAGTGCACGATGGTGGCGCGACTCTCCACCACCTCGGTCCACCAGCGGCTGGGCTGGAAGCGGTCGGTCTGCACCTGGCAACCGCCGCTGAGCAGCATGCAATAAAAGGACAGGATGGACGCATTCACATGGAACAGCGGCAGCGGGTTGTAGAGGCGCTCCTGTCCTTCTCGCACAGTGCCCAGGCCACCCTGGTGGGCATACCAGTGGCCGGCTGCCAGTTCGTAGGTATGGGACAGCACGCAGCCTTTGGGTTGGCCGGTGGTGCCGGAGGTATAGAGGATGCTGGCGGGGGTGTCGCCTGTCGGTTCACCGGCCTGGGCGGGTGTGGCAGCTGCGGGCAGGGGCTGATGTGCGATGTCTTCCAACAGCGCCACCGGCGGGTGGTGCCGGGTTAGCGCCAGTGCGGCCTGGACCGCATCCTGGCGGCTGGTCAGCGCCACGATCAGGTCCACCTTGGCATGGTCCACCAGGTAGGCCAGTTCCCGCGGGCGGTAATCGGGGTTGATCGGCACGCAGCACACGCCCAGCGTATTCAGTGCCAGCTTGTGCAAGACGTGCTCAAGGCGGCTTTCCAGGAACAGGCCCACGCGGTGACCCAGCCCATAGCCCGCGGCGCGGTAGAGCGCCGTGAGTGCGTTGACCGCAGTGGCGGCTTGCGCGTAGCTGATCTCGCGTCCCGTTGGGTCGTAGGCGCGGGCCGGGTTGGCGGGAACTGCCAGCAGGCTGTTGGGGCCGTAGGCCTGCGCGGCGCGCTGGAATGCGTCGCCTATCGTGGTGGTGTCGTCAATGGCAATCATGGTGGCCCATAGTCTATGAACAGTGTTGGCCTCGCGTGTGCCACCAAAGGGACAAATCACGCCAACAGTCCGACGGCTTGAGTCAATCATGTACAGTCAACCCGCCGAGGTTGAGGCAATCTGCCAATGGCAATTCATCGGTCAGAACGCGATCGCGAACGACTTAGACAAACAGGCCTTCACGAGAATGGAGGCGATTCAGCGAGAGTGGTATGCAAGGGACAGGAAAATTAAAGGCGTGGACCATTGCGTCCATAACAGGCTTGATGATGGCTGTGTCACCCGCACATGCAACGTTCACCATCGTACTGACAGAGAGTGGGGGCAATTTGGTCGCCACCGGCAGTGGCACGATCAACACGGCGGGATTGACCAAGGATGGGAGTGGGAACAGCAGCAATTCTCTCGTTCCAAATTGGGGCATGGTCACCGTTGGGTCTGGGACGGCAGACCTCTACCGCGGTGTCTCCGGTCCATCGTCTTTCGGCACGGCCTGGGGCCGTACAGTGGACAGCGCTTCCGGCGATGCAGTGTTTACTTCCCCTACGGTGATCTATATCAAATCAGGGTATGTGTCTGGCGCTCCTCTCAGTGGGAGTGCCACATGGAATGGCTACACACTGGCAGACTTGGGCATTACGCCCGGAACACATACCTGGTCATTTGGGGCGGGTGCCAACGCCGATAGCGTTGTGTTGCAGGTGGTCTCGGGAGCGCCAGCGCCTACACCGACTCCGGCACCAACCCCTGCACTGACTCCAACGCCGAAACCCACCCCCCCACCCATTCCCGATCTGGGCGATCAACCAAAGGTTCCTGGCATCAATTCCGCGATCAATGTGGTGGACATGTCCAAGGGCAGCGGCCCCAGCATCACCGCGTGTCTGCTCGGCACGATCAAGCAATTGCTGGGTGCCAACGCCAGCTATTTGGGCCAGACGCCCAATGGCGCTGCGCTGATTGCAGTCGGCGGGCAGACCATCAGCTTTCACCCACTGGCTGCAACTACGCAAGCGAGTCAAGGATCGGGTGTTGTCGCGGGTGGCGCGCACTCCATGGGTGTCGGAACCAGTTGCGGTTCACTTACCGTCACCCCGGCCGTGGCAAACCTCACTGACTTGGGCGAAGCGTTGGCTTCTATGGGTTTGAGTGTTCACATCAATGCCCACGGCGTAATCACGGCAACGGTCAATGGAAGGGTATATGTTGTGCGCCCCGATTACTTTGTCACCCACGGGACCGCTGCTGGAGCACCACGTCTGCAGTTTGGCAATGATGGTGTGCTGCGCTTTACGGATGGTGCCGGGAAGGTGCAGGTATTGCATCCTGGATGGTATGACCCCTCAGGCTTGCAATCGATCGTGAGCGTAGCATTGGGTGGTGTTCTTGCCATTCAGGTTGATGGTAGCGCAGTGCTCACGCGGCTGAACGGATCGCAGGTCGTATTGGTGCCAGACATGGTGCTAACTCCTGCACCCGATGGTTTGGGCTCCTCCGATTGGGTCAATGACCGTACCGATCACTACTTCTATCGGATTGGGACCAGCTACCAAGGACTGACGGCGACTCGGCGCTAGGGCGCCGCTGAGGGCAGCGGCGTCTCAATCCGATGGCAAAGACTGCTTCCGGAATTCGGCGGGCGAGAGCCCTGTCCAGCTCTTGAAGGCCCGGATAAAACTCTTCTCGTTTTGAAAGCCCGCAGCCTCGGCCACTTGTTTGATCGGGCGCTCCGAACGGTGCAGCAACTCCTCCGCGCGGGCGCGGCGCACCTCGTCCTTCAGGCCCTGCAGGGTGGCGCCTTCTTCCTTGAGCTGGCGGTGCAGCGTGCGTGGCGACACATGCAGCAAGGCAGCCAGCGCCTCGGCGCTGTGGGTTTGTTGGGCGTGGCTGGACAGGGTCTGGCGCACCCTCTGCACCAGCAATCGGTCGCGTCGGTATTGCAGCACGGTCAGCGGCAGGGCGTGTTGCAACATCTGGCGCAGTGCCTTTTCGTCCCGGCGCAGCGGCAGATTCAGGTACTGCGCATCAAAGTGGATGCTGGCCGGGCCGGCCTCGAACTGCGTTGGCCCAGAGAACAGCACGGCATACGCCGCCTGGTGTGGTGGAGCGGTAAATGGGAAATGGGTCTGCTGCAGCGCGATGCGCGAATCCACCAGCCAGCAGGCCAGACCGTGGACATTGCGCAGCACCGACACCAGGCAGAACTCGCGAAGTGCGCCCAGATCCACCCGCTCGGCAATGGTGATGCTGGCGCTGCCACCGGCCACCTGCAGGTTCAATGCGATGTCGTTCGTGAGCAACCCGTGGTGCCGGCACCAGCGCTTCAGAGCCACACCCAGCGTGGGAGCGCTGATGGATGCGCGCGCCAGCATGCCGTAGCTGCCCCACGGCAGGCGCCGGCCGAACCAGCCCAGGGCTTCATCGTCCAGTTCCTGCATCGCAGCGTCCGAGATCATCTCCATTTGCAGGGCGGTGATGCGCGCCTGTGGATCGGTTAGAAGGTCTGGCGCAATCTGTGCCTTCTTGAGTGCCCGCTGCGGATCGATTCCGTAGCGGGCATAAGCTAGCAGAATGGCACGAACAAAGGCGATGGGCGTTGCGGCAATGCCAGGAGTGCGTGGAGATGGAGAGCAGCTGTTGGAAACGTTTTGCACAAACCGTACTGTGCCTAAAGTTGGCGCAATTTGCAACCTTGGTGTCTGCTGCCGGCAAAGCGTGCGCACTATCCTTTGAGACAGAGTTTGTTCCCTGGACTTCCTTCACCACTGGACCCCGCCATGATGCCTTTTGAGCCGGCAACCGCGCCTGCCGACACCCCTTTGTTGACCCGCAGTCTGTCCTGTGGCGCGACTGATGTGCCGCTGATCGAGCAGACGCTGGGCGACTTCTTCGATGCCATGGTGGCGCGCCAGCCGGAACATCCGGCGTTGGTCAGCGTCCACCAGAAACTGCGTTACACCTACCGCGAGTTGCAGGCTGCCAGCAACCAATTGGCCAGTGCCTTGCTGGGGCTGGGGCTAGAGCCGGGCGACCGCATCGGCATCTGGTCGCACAACAACGCCCAGTGGGTGCTGATGCAGTTGGCGACCGCCAAGATCGGGCTGATCCTCGTCAACATCAACCCGGCCTACCGGGTGGCGGAAGTGGAATATGCACTGAACAAGGTCGGCTGCAAGGCGCTGGTCGCCATGCCACGCTTCAAGACCAGCGACTACCTCGGCATGCTGCATGAACTGGCGCCCGAGTTGGCCAGCGCCCAGCCCGGCGCCCTGCAATCTGCCCGCCTGCCCGCTTTGCGCACCGTGGTGTGGATCGACGAGCCCGGCCAGGCCGATGAGGGCACCGGGGTGATGCGCTTCTCCGCCCTGCTCGCCAATGGCAATGCTGCTGACCCGCGCATCGCCACCATCGCCAGGACGCTGCAGGCCACGCAGCCGATCAACATCCAGTTCACCAGCGGCACCACCGGTTTCCCCAAGGGAGCGACGCTGACGCATCGCAACATCCTGAACAACGGTTTCTTCATTGGCGAGGCCATGCGCCTCACGCCCGCTGACCGCCTGTGCATTCCGGTGCCGCTGTACCACTGCTTCGGCATGGTGCTGGGCAACCTGGCCTGCTTCACGCACGGCGCCACCATCGTGTATCCGAATGACGGCTTCGATGCCCTGTCGGTCCTGCAGACGGTGCAGGACGAGCGTTGCACCGGCCTGCACGGCGTGCCTACGATGTTCATTGCCGAGCTGGACCACCCGCGTTTTTCCGAATTTGACCTGTCCAGCCTGCGCACCGGCATCATGGCCGGCTCCCCGTGTCCGATCGAGGTGATGAAGCGGGTCGTCAGCGAGATGCACATGGGCGAGGTGACCATTGCCTATGGCATGACGGAAACCAGCCCGGTGAGCTGCCAGAGCAGCACGACCACGCCACTGGAGCGGCGCGTCTCCACAGTGGGACAGGTGCAGCCGCACCTGCAGGTCAAGGTGGTGGACGCGGAGAGTGGGGCCATCGTTCCCGTGGGAGTTTCGGGTGAGCTGTGTACGCAGGGCTATTCGGTGATGCATGGCTACTGGGGCGACCTGGAGAAGACAGCCGAGGCCATTGACACCGACGGCTGGATGCACACCGGCGACCTGGCCACGATGGACGCAGAGGGTTTTGTGAATATCGTGGGCCGCATCAAGGACATGGTGATCCGCGGCGGCGAGAACATCTACCCGCGCGAGGTGGAAGAGTTCCTGTACCGCCATCCCCAGGTGCAGGACGTGCAGGTGGTCGGAATTCCCGACCAGAAGTACGGCGAGGAACTGTGCGCCTGGATCATCGTTCGCCCGGGGCAGACGCTGGACGAAGAATCCATCCGCACCTTCTGCAAGGGGCAGATTGCGCACTACAAGGTCCCCCGCTACATTCGCTTCGTGTCGGAGTTCCCGATGACCGTGACCGGCAAGATCCAGAAGTTCAAGATCCGTGATGAAATGAAACAGCAGCTCGGGCTGCAAGAAGACAAAACCGCCTGAAAGAAGAGACGCTCATATGCCCATCCTCGAAACCCAACTCAATGCCCGCTCGGCGGACTTCCAGGCTAACGCCGCCGCCATGCGCGCCCTGGTGGCCGACCTGAACGCCCAGACCGACAAGGCCGCCATGGGTGGTGGCGACGCCGCCCGCGCCAAGCACACGGCCCGCGGCAAGCTGCTGCCTCGCGACCGCGTGCACAACCTGCTGGACGCTGGCACACCCTTCCTCGAACTCTCGCCGTTGGCGGCCATGGGCATGTACCCCGACCGTGATGGCACGGACAGCGCACCCTGCGCCGGTGTCATCGCTGGCATTGGCCGCGTGTCGGGCGTGGATTGCATGATCGTGTGCAACGACGCCACCGTGAAGGGCGGCACCTACTACCCGGTCACCGTCAAAAAGCATTTGCGTGCGCAGGAGATTGCGCAGCAGAACCGCCTGCCCTGTATCTACCTGGTGGACTCGGGTGGTGCCAATCTGCCCAACCAGGATGAGGTGTTCCCGGATCGCGACCACTTTGGCCGCATCTTCTTCAACCAGGCGAACATGAGCGCCGAGGGCATTGCGCAGATCGCGGTGGTCATGGGCTCGTGCACGGCCGGTGGCGCCTATGTGCCGGCCATGAGTGACGAGACCATCATCGTCAAGAACCAGGGCACCATCTTCCTGGGTGGCCCACCCTTGGTGAAGGCCGCCACCGGTGAGGTGGTGACGGCCGAAGACCTGGGTGGTGGCGACGTGCACACGCGGCTGAGCGGCGTGGCAGACCATCTGGCACAAAACGACCTGCATGCGCTGTCGATTGCCCGCACCGCGATTGCCAACCTCAACCAAAAGAAGCCGCTGGCCCTCGCGCTTAAAGCGCCTGTTGCTCCTAAATTTGCAGCAGAAGAGTTGTACGGCGTGATACCCACGGACACCCGCAAGCCCTTTGACGTGCGCGAGATCATCGCCCGCATCGTCGACGGCTCCGAGTTCCACGAGTTCAAGCCGCGTTTCGGCACCACGCTGGTCACCGGTTTTGCACACGTCGAAGGCATGCCGGTGGGCATCATCGCCAACAACGGCATTCTGTTCAGTGAATCGGCCCTGAAGGGCGCACACTTCATCGAGCTGTGCTGCCAGCGCAAGATTCCGCTGGTGTTCCTGCAGAACATCACCGGCTTCATGGTCGGCCGCAAGTACGAAAACGAAGGCATCGCCCGCAACGGCGCCAAGATGGTCACGGCCGTGGCCACGGCCAATGTGCCCAAGTTCACCATCATCATTGGAGGCAGTTTTGGGGCTGGTAACTACGGCATGTGTGGCCGCGCCTACTCGCCCCGCTTCCTGTGGATGTGGCCGAACGCGCGCATCAGCGTCATGGGTGGCGAGCAGGCGGCCAGCGTGCTGGCCACGGTGCGCCGTGACGGCATTGAAGCCAAGGGCGGTGCGTGGAGCAAGGACGAGGAAGAAGCCTTCAAGGCGCCGATCCGCCAGCAGTACGAAGTGCAGGGCCACCCCTACTACGCCACGGCGCGCCTGTGGGACGACGGCATCATCGACCCGGCAGACACGCGCCGCGTGCTGGCGCTGGGCCTGTCGGCCACGCTGAATGCGCCGATCCCGGATGTGAAGTTCGGCGTGTTCCGGATGTAATGAGGACCAACCCATGTTTACAAAAATTCTGATTGCCAACCGTGGCGAAATCGCCTGCCGCGTTGCCGCCACCGCCCGCCGCCTGGCTGTCAAAACCGTGGCCGTGTATTCCGATGCCGATGCCGGTGCCAAGCACGTCGCAGCCTGCGACGAGGCCATCCACATCGGTGGCAGCGCGCCCAAGGACAGCTACCTGCGTTGGGAAAAAATCATTGCCGCGGCCAAGGCCACCGGTGCCCAGGCCATCCACCCCGGCTATGGCTTTCTGAGCGAGAACGAAGAGTTCGCGCAGGCCTGTGCCGATGCCGGTCTGGTCTTCATTGGTCCGCCGCCCTCAGCGATCAAGGACATGGGCCTGAAGGCCGAGTCCAAACAGTTGATGGAAAAGGCCGGCGTGCCGCTGGTGCCCGGCTACCACGGTGCCAATCAGGATCCGGTGCTGTTGCAGGCCGAGGCCGACCGCATCGGCTACCCCGTGCTGATCAAGGCCAGCGCCGGTGGCGGTGGCAAGGGCATGCGTGCGGTGGACAAGTCCGAGGACTTTGCCGCAGCGCTGGCATCGTGCAAGCGCGAAGCCATCAATAGCTTTGGCGACGATGCGGTACTGATTGAGAAATACGTGCAGCGCCCGCGCCACATCGAGATCCAGGTGTTTGGCGACACCCAGGGCAACTATGTCTACCTGTTCGAGCGCGACTGCTCGGTGCAGCGCCGCCACCAGAAGGTGCTGGAAGAGGCTCCCGCGCCCGGCATGACGCCCGAGATGCGCGCGCAGATGGGCCTGGCCGCCGTGGCCGCCGCCCGCGCCGTCAACTACGTCGGAGCCGGCACGGTCGAGTTCATCGTGGAGCAGCGCAATGACGGTTCCATGAACTTCTTCTTCATGGAGATGAACACCCGCCTGCAAGTGGAGCACCCGGTCACGGAAGCCATCACCGGCCAGGACCTCGTGGAGTGGCAATTGCGCGTGGCATCCGGCGAACCACTGCCGCTGCAACAGGACGAGCTGCGCATCCATGGTCACGCCATCGAGGCGCGCATCTGCGCAGAGAATCCGGATAACAACTTCCTGCCCGCTACCGGCACGCTGCATGTGTACGGATTGCCAGCCTGCACCACGTTTGAGCGCGCCGACAACGCGGTGCGCGTGGACGCCGGTGTGCGTGAGGGCGACACCATCAGCCCGTTCTATGACTCCATGGTGGCCAAGCTCATCGTGCACGGTGCCACCCGCGAACAGGCCCTGGCTCGGATGGACACGGCGCTGGCACAGACCCACATCGTGGGCCTGGCGACCAATGTGCAGTTCCTGCGCCATGTGACCACCTGCCCATCGTTTGCCCAGGCGCAACTCGACACGGCACTGATCCCGCGCGAGACCGCCGTGCTGTTCAACCAGGAAAAGGTCGGCCTGCAGATGGCGACCGCGGCCATGGTGGCCGACATGCTGGTCAGCGAGCATGCGCTGGCGCAGCAGGCCAATATCCATGGCTGGATCGACCCCTGGGCACAGCGGGACGGCTGGCGCTCGCATGGCGCGTCCAACCGGGAGTTCAAGCTGGAGTTCCACGGCGAGCCGCACACCGCGCTGTTCACCCGCCTGCACGATGGCGGCCTGCAACTGACGATTGATGGCAACACGGCCGCGCTGCACTACATCCCCGTGGCCAGTGGCGCGCTGGATGTGCGCTATGGCGACCTGCGTTCCACCGTGCACTTGTATAAAAGAGGCGAGGTGGCCCACGTATTCGCAGCGCAGGGTGCGACACAGATCGTGGCAATCGACGCGCTGGCCCATGCTGGCGAGGTGCATGCCGAAGGTGGCCGCCTGACCGCCCCCATGCCCGGCAAGGTCGTGTCGTTCGCCGTCAAGGCCGGTGATACGGTGAAGAAGGGCCAGGCCCTGGCCGTCATGGAAGCCATGAAGATGGAGCACACCATAGCCGCCCCGGCCGATGGCACGGTGGCCGAACTGCTGTTTGCGCCCGGCGACCAGGTGACCGAGGGTGCCGAGTTGCTGAAACTGGAAGTTGCCGGCTGACATGCGCATCACGTTCTGCTGCACCGATACCGCGTCCGAGCCCTGGCTGCAAGGCCTGCGTGCGGCGTTACCGGGCGCAGACGTGTCCTTGTGGGAGCCCGGGGCGCCGTCGGCCGACTACGCCGTGGTGTGGGCGCCGCCTCAAGCGTTCTTTGACGAGCAGGGGCAACTGCAGGCCGTGTTCAACATCGGTGCCGGCGTCGATGCGCTGTTGAAGCTGCGCCTGCCGCCCCAGGCCAGGATCGTGCGGCTGGACGATGCCGGCATGTCGGTGCAGATGGCCGAGTACGTATGCCATGCCGTGATCCGCCACTTCCGCGAGTTCGACGCCTATGAGGCCGACACGCGCCAGGGCAAGTGGTCCTTCCGCAAGCCGCGGGATCGTGCCGACTTTCCCGTGGGCATCATGGGGCTGGGCGTTCTGGGTGCACGCGTGGCGCGGTCACTGGCGCAGTTTGAATTTCCAGTCAACGGCTGGAGTCGATCACCCAAGGCGGTTGACGGCGTGCGGTGTTTTTCGGGTGCGGATGGTTTCAACGACTTTCTCGCCGCCAGCCGCGTGCTGGTGTGTTTGCTGCCGCTGACACCCGAAACGCGCGACATCATGAACCGTGACAGCCTGTCACGCCTGCAGCCCGCTGCCTATGTCATCAACGTCGCGCGCGGCGCCCAACTGGTGGAAGACGACCTGCTGGCCTTGCTGGATAGTGGTCACATCGCCGGCGCCACGCTCGATGTGTTCCGCACCGAGCCGTTGCCGGCCAGCCATCCGTTCTGGACACACCCGAAGATCACCGTCACACCGCATACGTCTGCCCGCACCCTGCGCAGTGAGAGCATTGCCCAGATCGCCGGCAAGATCGCAGCCCTGCGGCGTGGTGAACCCATTGCGGGGGTGGTGGACCGCGGCCAGGGGTACTGACACAACACAACCACCCATGAGCGCAACACCGTCAGAAGTGTCCTGGCCCGCACTGGATGCAGTGATTGCGGACGTACGCCGCATCGGTGCTGACGCGGTGGCCGATGCGTTGGTGCAAGCGGTGACCACGGGTTCTACGTCCGGGGAAATATTGGACAGCCTGGGTCAGTTATTGCGCACGCACAGGGCCCTGCGCGCCCAGTTGCTGCCCGCGGCGCAAGTGCAGTGGGACGCGGTGCTGGCGGATGTGCACCGCGCCTACCCGGGCTCCCAGGTGTGGGACCGGTTGGCGGCGTTGGTAGCCAAGTTCCGGTGAGGCTTTGCATGCGCAGGGCCTTTGGAAGTGTGCCAAGATTCCGGCCTATCCAAGATGCATTGCGATTACCTTGAAGAGAAAACTATGACTATTCCCTCCCGCGTCAAACTGGTCGAAGTCGGTCCCCGTGACGGCCTGCAGAATGAAAAGCAGCCGGTGCCGGCCTCCGTCAAGATCGAACTGGTGCACCGCCTGCAGGAAGCCGGCCTGAAAGAAATTGAAGTCACCAGCTTTGTCAGTCCGAAGTGGGTGCCGCAGATGGCTGACAACGCCGAAGTCATGGCCGGTATCCAGCGCCAGAGCGGCGTGCGCTACTCGGTGCTGACACCAAATCTGCAGGGCTTTGAGGCCGCAGTGAAGACGCAGCCTGACGAGATTGTGGTGTTTGGTGCGGCCAGCGAGGCCTTCAGCCAGAAGAACATCAACTGCTCCATCGCCGAGAGCATTGAGCGCTTCCGCCCTGTGGTGCAGGCAGCGCTCGCGCAAGGGCTGACGGTGCGTGGCGCCATCTCCTGCGCGGTGGGTTGCCCGTATGAGGGCGAGATCGCGCCCGAGCGCGTGGCTCTGGTGGCGCGGTTGATGCATGAGATTGGCGTGCAGCACGTCGGCGTGGCCGACACCATTGGTGTTGGCACGCCGTTAAAGGTGCAGCGGGCGCTGGAAGCCGCATTGACGGTGTACAGCGTCGACCAGATCTCTGGCCACTTTCACGACACCTACGGCATGGCCCTGGCCAATACCCTGGCCAGCCTGCAGATGGGCGTGTGGCAGTTCGACACCTCGGTGGCCGGACTGGGCGGCTGCCCTTACGCCAAGGGCGCCACCGGCAATGTGGCCTCCGAAGACGTGGTCTATCTGCTGCACGGCATGGGCATCGAGACCGGCATCGACCTGGACAAGCTGGTGGACGCCGGGAAGTTCATCAGCGACTTCTTGCAGCGCAAGCCCAACTCACGGGCGGCGACGGCGCTGCTGAACAAGCGGCTGGGATAATCGGGTCCATGGAAGACCCGACATTGCAGAATCTGCCCGAAGGCGTGCAGCGCGTGGCTGCCGCCCTGAAGGCCAAGAACCACCCCCATGCCCCGGTGATGCTGGATGACGCCGCCCGCACCGCGCAACAGGCCGCCGATGCGCTGGGTATTGCGCTGGGCCAGATTGCCAAGAGCATCATCTTCCGCCGCAAGGAGGACGACGCGGCCGTGCTGGTCATCACGTCCGGTGACCGGCGCGTGGACGAGAAAAAAGTGGAGGCCCTGGTGGGCAAGCTGGGCCGCGCTGACGCGGATTTCGTCAAGGCCAAGACGGGCTTCAGCATTGGCGGCGTGTCGCCACTGGCGCATGCGCAAGCGCCGGTGACGCTGGTGGATGAGGAGCTGTTCCGCTTCGAGGAAATCTGGGCCGCCGCAGGCCACCCGCACGGTGTGTTCAAGCTGCGCCCGCATGATCTGGCGGTTCTGGCGGATGCACCCACGGCCAATGTCACGCAGAGCCCCAAACCCTGAGATGCCCATGAATGCTATTGAAATGCTAGCTGAACGCCTCGATTTGGCGAGGGCTAGCGCCGAAAATGTTCCATCACCCTGTGTCTCGGTCTGCAGTCTGGATGGCAGCGGTGCCTATTGCGAAGGCTGCCTGCGCAGCCTGGATGAAATCCGCCTCTGGAGCGCCAATAGCGACGCCGAGAAGAAAGAAGTCTGGGAGCGTATTGCCCAGCGCATGACGCGCCTGGCCGCCACACCATGAAACACATTGCCTGCTACCTGGACTTCATCTCGCCTTACGCCTGGCTGGCGTTTGAGGAGCTGCCCCAGGCGCTGATGGGGCTGAGCTATTCCGTGACCTACAAGCCGCTGCTGTTTGCGGCCCTGCTCAAGCACCACGGCCAGTTGGGTCCGGCGGAGATTCCTGCCAAGCGCGACTGGACCTACCGCCAGGTGCAGTGGCTGGCCCACAGCAAGGGCCGCACGTTGGACATGCCCGCTGCCCACCCGTTCAACCCGCTGGGTCTGCTGCGTCTGGCCATTGCCACCGACCCGAATGGGCAGCCCAACCGCTATGTCTGCGAGACCGTGTTCAGGCATGTGTGGGTAGGCGGTCAGGACGCGGCCGACCCGACGCGGCTGGCCGCACTCACGCGGCAGCTGGCCCCGGCGCGCGACCCGGGCGACGAGTCGGTCAAGGCCCAGTTGCGTTCGCACGCCGAAGAGGCCATTGCCAGGGGCGTCTTTGGGGTGCCGGCATTTGAAGTCGACGGCAAGGTGTTCTGGGGGCTGGATGGCATTCCCATGCTGCGCGCCTACCTGCAGGGCGATGCCTGGTTTGACGGTCCGCACTGGGACGCCGCAGCCAGCCTGCCGGTGGGCACATCCCGGTAGTAGGGCGTATCAATTCGGCGCGTCAGTAAAGTGCAGGGTGGGCATGAAAAAATAGCGCATGCCCAGCGCTTTCAACTTCTCAGCCTCCCCCTTTGACTGCCTGACGCCGGAGCAACGCCGGCTGGTGCAGAACAGCGTCGATATTGCCTACTTCCCGCAGGGGGAGACGATTCTGGACCTGGGCTCCCAGCCCACCCATCTGTTTGTCATCATCAAGGGTTATGTCCAGCAGTTTGATGGCAACGAAGTCATCACCACCTATGGGCCGGACGACTGTTTCGACGGTCGCGGTCTGGTGGCCGGCAAGGTCAGCAGCCGCTTCGTGGCCGCCGAGGAGGTGGTGGCCTACCAGTTGGCCAAGCAGGCGGTCAGCGACCTGATTGCCGACAACGCCACCTTTGGTGCGCTGCTGTTCTCCGACCTGTCCAACAAGCTCAATGCGCTGTCGGAGCGGCAAAGCCAGCACGAACTGCAGTCACTGGCCATGGCGCGGGTCGATGCGGCCTTTATCCACCCCCCGCATTTCGTTGATGCCGACACCAGCATTCTGGATGTGGTCAAGACGTTCCAGGCGGAGCGCATTGGCGTGGTGCTGGTGCGCGACACGCGCGCAACCCCGCCCGCCCTGGGCATCTTCACCACCACCGGGCTGCAGCGCGCCATTCTGGACGGCACGCCGCTAGACCAGTTGCCCGTGGGCCAGTTGGCCAACTTTGCGCTGATCACCGTGCGTCCGGATGACCTGGTCGGCGATGCGCTGGCCACCATGATCAAACACCGCGTGCGCCGCCTGCTGGTGGCCGATGGGGACGCGATCACCGGCGTGCTGGAAGCGCTGGACCTGTTTGGTTTCCTGTCCAACCAGTCCTACCAGATCAACGAGCAGATCATCGCGGCCCGGGATGTGGACGCCCTGAAGCTTGCCGCCGGCCAGATCACGCGGCTGATTGCACTGCTGCACCGCAACGGTACCAAGGTCAGCCTGATTGCCCGCCTGGTGCAGGAGCTGAACCTGCGCCTGTTTGAGCGCACCTGGCAACTCATCGCACCGCCCGATCTGTTGGCCAACAGTTGTCTGTTCGTCATGGGCAGCGAGGGGCGTGGCGAGCAGTTGCTCAAGACCGACCAGGACAACGGCCTGGTGCTGCGCGACGGCTACGTGTGTTCGGTCGATCTGGCCGAGGTGTGCCAACGCTTCTCGACGGCGCTGGCCGACTTTGGCTACCCGCCGTGTCCGGGCAACATCATGGTCAGCAACCCGCACTGGCGCCAGAGCGTGTCGGACTTCAGCCAGATGGTGCGGCTGTGGTCGGTCACCGCCAATCCGGACAGCCTGATGGAGCTGGCGATTTTTCTGGACGCGCACGCTGTCTGTGGCGACACCACGTTGCTGGAGCAGGTGCGCGGTGCCGTGTTTGACCTGACCAGCGGCAACGATGCCATGCTGGCGCGGTTTGCGTCGGCCATCAACTTCTTTGGCAGCAGCCAGGGCTGGTGGAACCGCCTGCTGGCCCTGGGCGACAAGGATGGCGAACAACTAGACCTGAAAAAAGTGGGCACCTTCCCGCTGGTGCACGGTGTTCGCAGCCTGGCGCTGGCGCACCGCCTGACCGAAGTCACGACCACCGGCCGCATCGAGGCGCTGGCCGCCGCCGGCAAGCTGCCGCAAAAGCTGGCCGCCGACCTGATCGACAGCCTGCACTTCTTCATGGGGCTCAAACTCAAGGTCGGCCTGCAGGAACTGGACACCGGCCACGCCGTGTCGGGCGGCATCCAGATGGAAAAGCTCAGCAGCCTGGACCGCGACCTGCTGAAGGACACGCTTGAGGTAGTCAAACTCTTCAAGCTGCTGCTCCACCAGCGCTTCCATTTGGAAGCCCTGTAATGGCGGCCGATTTTCCGCTGGCCAGATGGGTCGCCGCCCTCAAGCGGGAGTGGATGCTCTACCACCTGGGCGACCCGCGTTTTCGCTTCATGTGGGACGCGCCGCCACAGGATGAATGGGTGGCGCTGGACTGTGAGACCACGGGCCTGAATACCAAGACGGATGACATCATCGCCATTGGCGCCGTGCGCATCCGTGGCAACCGCGTGATGACCAGCGAACGCCTGGAACTGCTGGTGCGCCCGGACAAGCAGCGCATCACCGCCGACAGTGCCCGCGTGCACCGCCTGCGCCAGCAGGACGTGGCCCAGGGCGTGAGTGCCGATGAGGCCATGATGCAACTGATGCACTTCATCGGCAGCCGCCCGCTGGTGGGCTACTACCTCGAGTTCGATGTGGCGATGATCAACCGCGTGCTGTTTCCCATCCTGGGCATGGGCCTGCCGCAGGAGAAGATCGAGGTCTCTGGCCTGTACTACGACTACAAGTACCGGCAACTGCCATCGTCCGCGCGCGACAACCCGGCGATTGACCTGCGCTTTGACACGCTGATGCGCGACCTGGGCCTGCCGCTGTGGCCGGCACACGATGCGTTGAACGACGCGGTGATGGCGGCGCTGGCGTTCTTGAAGCTGCGGGAGTTGTTGCGCTGATCTCTCGCATCAACGCCGTGATTGCTCTGGCAAAAAGCCTGCGCCCTCCGGTGGTGTGGTGAAACTTCCGGCCTCGTAGATTGTCAGGTCGTCATTGACAACCTTGCCGGTTCGGCAGTCCGGATCCGCGTACAGGCCAAAGTGCGCCTGCTCGAGCAGGCCATTGCCACCCAATACCGGCCCTTCGCTGGCCAGTTTTCCGTCGACCCATATGCGCGCCCGGCCCCCACTGGCACGGGCATCCAGCCAAAAGGTCAACCGGGTCCACTGGCGCTGAGGTACCGCGACCGCCTTGTCCTGATAGGTCCAGCTCTTGTCTTCCTGGGCCTTGAGGTGCATCAGGTGGGCGAACCCTTCCCAGCCCTGGTTCAGCAGAACCACGCGATTCCAGGCATCGCTTTTATCCAGCGACAGCGTGGCATAGCTGATCCATTCGCAGGCGTTGCCGCCAACGGGTGACGCGGGCGATTCCAGCGCCATGTCCTGCCAGACCCACCATTCGACCAGTACCGGGGTGCGGTATCCCCCGCCCGAAGTCTTGTGCAACTGGATGGTCGGATAGCCACGGTGGTTGGTGTTCTCCCCGGGAGCGGGCTTGGGATTGGCACCGGTGATCCAGGCCGCATGCGCCTTGGCGCCACTGCGCACGGTGTCGGAGACCAGGTTCTGCGAAGTGGTTCCGAGGTGGGTCTGGGGCGTGATGTAGAACCCACTGAAGTCCGACTGCTGTTCGAACCCTGTTTGCCAAACGCGTGGATCAAACAGGCATCCCGAGGAAACCAACCAGCCATCGCGCGGGCCCAGGTTCTGCATGCCCGTTACGTCCAGGAGATAGCCATTGCCATCGGCCGTTGAGATGCCAATATAGGCCCACCATGTGGGATAACTGCGGTAGTAGTAGGGTTCCTGGACCTGCGACATGGCAGGCGGTGTCAGCGCATGGGGGTAAGTGCGCTCCGCCCAGTCAAACACGCAGTCTGCACGGGCTGCCTCGACGCGGTTCATATTGGCAGGGTATTGAGCCTTTGCCACACACGGCAGTAGAAAGGTTGCTGTTGCGGCAATGGATACGCACCACGCCCGACCTGCGCCACAGGGGTTTGCCATACACGCTTCCTCCAGTTGCAATCTGTTTTTTTGATTATTGGGCAAATATACTTGGGCGCAAAAAAGGCCGGGATGACCCGGCCTTTTTGACAGGAGTTGGCTGGCTTAGTGGCCAGACGCGCCGGAGGCACCCAGGCCGGTTTCGGAGCGAACCTGCTGGACCTTGAACATCTCGCGTTCTTTCTGGGCTTGCGGGCTGCGGTCCAGAATGGAGAACAGCCACACACCCACAAAGCCGATGGTCATGGAGAACAGGGCGGGTGAGGAGTAGGGAAACAGGGCAGAACCCTTGGCATTGCCCAGCACCGCTTCCCACACCGACGGCGACACCACGGTCAGGCCCACGGACGAGATCAGGCCCAGGAAGCCGCCGATGACCGCGCCCTTGGTGGTGCAGTCCTTCCACAGCACGGACATGAACAGCACGGGGAAGTTGGCTGATGCGGCAATTGCAAACGCCAGCGACACCATGAAGGCGATGTTCTGCTTCTCGAACGCAATGCCCAGCACCACGGCCACGAAGCCCAGTGCCAGTGTGGTCATGCGGGATACCTTCAGCTCGGAAGCGCTATCGGCGTTGCCCTTCTTGATCACGGTGGCATAGAGGTCGTGCGACACGGCGGAGGCGCCGGACAGCGTCAGACCTGCCACCACGGCCAGAATGGTCGCGAAGGCCACGGCAGAGATGAAGCCGTAGAACACGTTGCCGCCGACGGCCTTGGCCACCAGCACGGCTGCCATGTTGGCCGAGCCGCCGCCGCCCTTGATGACGCCGGTAGCAATGTTGGCAAACTCGGGGTTGGTCAGCACCAGGGTGATCGCGCCGAAGCCGATGATGAAGATCAGCACGTAGAAGTAGCCGATCCAGGTGGTTGCCCAGAACACCGACTTGCGGGCCTGCTTGGCATCGGGCACGGTGAAGAAGCGCATCAGGATGTGGGGCAGGCCGGCCGTGCCGAACATCAGCGCCATGCCGAAGGAGATGGCGGAGATCGGGTCCTTCACGAAGCCACCGGGGCCCATGACGGACAGACCGATCTTGGCCGCCTCTTCCGGCGTCTTGCCAGTGTTGGTTGCGATCAGGGTCTTGACTTCAACGCCCTTGGCAAACAGTGCCTCGAAGCTGAAGCCAAACTCCGCCATGACCATGAAGGCCATGAAGCTCACGCCGGCCAGCAGCAGGCAGGCCTTGATGATCTGCACCCAGGTGGTGGCAGTCATGCCGCCAAACAGCACGTAAATCATCATCAGCGCGCCGACGATGACCACGGCCATCCAGTACTCCAGGCCAAACAGCAGCTTGATCAGCGATCCGGCACCCACCATCTGGGCGATCAGGTAGAACGCCACCACCACCAGCGTGCCCGACGCAGCAAAAATGCGGATCGGTGTCTGCTGGAAGCGATAGCCGGCCACGTCGGCAAAGGTGAACTTGCCCAGGTTGCGCAGACGCTCGGCCATCAGGAAGGTGATGACGGGCCAGCCGACCAGGAAGCCGATGGAGTAGATCAGGCCGTCATAGCCTGCAGCCATCACGGCGGCGGAAATACCCAGGAAGGACGCTGCCGACATGTAGTCGCCGGCAATCGCCAGGCCATTCTGGAAACCGGTGATGCCGCCACCGCCGGTGTAGAAGTCGGCAGCCGACTTGGTGCGCCCAGCGGCCCACTTGGTGATGAAAAGCGTGGCCACCACAAAGGTGCCAAACATGCCGATGGCAACCCAGTTCGTGGGTTGCTTGTCCACCTGGCCCAGGTCGGCGCCGGCGGCTTGTGCCGCGGCGGCCGCGAGCAGTGCGCCGAGCGCGATGAAAAATTGCAGTCCGACCTTCATTTGGAAGCTTCCTTCAGGATTTCGGCGGTCAGACGGTCGTATTCGCCATTGGCGCGACGCACATAGATGCCCGTGATGATGATGGTGAAGATGATCACGCCCATGCCGATGGGAATGCCCAGCGAGGTGACCCCGGCGCCAATGGGCTGTGCCAGGAACGGCTTGTTGAAGGCGATCAGCGCGATGTAGCCGTAGTACACGACCATCATGACGATGGTCAGCAGCCAGCCAAACGTGTTGCGCTTTCTGCGCAGCTCATGGTATTTCGGATTGGCCTCGATCTTGGCCACGATGGGGTCGGTCATGTCTCTCCTTTTGCAGTGGAATTCAGCTTCGGTAACAGCCGGTAACGGCTGCTGCTGGGGCGCGATCATGTGCGTGGGGTCTGACGAAGTCCTTACGCATCACTCGGAAATACAGGGACTTTCCCTTAAGCGTTTTCCAGGGGTGACGTGTCGCAAACACCAATTCTTCTCACGATGGGAAATTTCTTCTACGGGTTAGTACTGAATGAGTAAGCCTGTGTTCAGTTAGCCGTCAGTTGCTGTTGGGAGGGTGTCAGAACTAGGTCAGAACTGGCTTCCATAGTCCGTCCAACCAGCCGTATCGGTTGGTCGTATTTATTTAAATTTGGAGACAAAACTATGGCAACAGTAGCCCCACGCCCGATGTCGGCGGAAGAGAAGAAAGTGATCTTCGCTTCCTCGCTCGGTACGGTTTTTGAGTGGTACGACTTTTACCTGTACGGTTCGTTGGCAGCCATCATCGCCAAGCAGTTCTTCAGCGGACTGGATGAAGGCTCCGCCTTCATCTTCGCGCTGCTGGCGTTTGCTGCCGGTTTCATCGTGCGCCCCTTCGGCGCGCTGGTGTTCGGCCGCCTGGGTGACATGATCGGTCGCAAGTACACCTTCCTGGTGACCATCCTGATCATGGGTCTGTCGACCTTCATCGTGGGTATCCTGCCCAATTACGCCACCATCGGCGTTGCTGCTCCCGTGATCCTGATCGCACTGCGCATGCTGCAAGGCCTGGCGCTGGGCGGTGAGTACGGCGGTGCAGCCACTTATGTGGCCGAGCACGCACCACAAGGCAAGCGCGGCGCCTACACCTCCTGGATCCAGACAACAGCCACTTTGGGCCTGTTCTTGTCCCTGATGGTGATTCTGGGTACCCGCACCATGATCGGCGAAGCAGCCTTTGCTGACTGGGGCTGGCGTGTTCCGTTCATCGTCTCCATCCTGCTGTTGGCCGTGTCGGTCTACATCCGCTTGAGCATGAATGAGTCCCCCGCCTTCACCAAGATGAAGGCCGAAGGCAAGACTTCCAAGGCCCCCCTGTCCGAGTCCTTCGGCCAGTGGAAGAACCTGAAGATCGTGATTCTGGCCCTGGTTGGACTGACCGCTGGCCAAGCCGTGGTCTGGTACTCCGGCCAGTTCTATGCCCTGTTCTTCCTGACCCAAGCCCTGAAGGTGGACGGCGCAACCGCCAACATCATGGTTGCGATCTCACTGATCATCGGCACACCGTTCTTCATCGTGTTTGGCGCCTGGTCCGACAAGATTGGCCGCAAGCCCATCATCATGGCCGGTTGCCTGTTGGCTGTGGTGACTTACTTCCCCGTGTTCACGGCGCTGACCAAGGCCGCCAACCCCGACCTGGCTGCTGCACAAGCTGCCAACAAGGTGATCGTGACTGCCAACCCCGCTGAGTGCTCGTTCCAGTTCAACCCCACCGGTACGGTCAAGTTCACCAGTTCCTGCGACATTGCCAAGCAGGCACTGGCCAGCTCTTCGGTGAGCTATGACAACGCCGTGGCACCTGCTGGTGCAACCGCCACCATCACCGTGGGCACCACCGTGATCCAGGGCTACACCATGAAGGGTCTGTCCAAGGAAGATGCTGCTGCCAAGGCTGCTGAGTTCAAGAAGGGTCTGGCCGATGCACTGAAGGCTGCCGGCTACCCCGCCAAGGCTGACATGGCCAAGTTCGACAAGGTCACCGTGATCCTGATCCTCACCTACCTGGTGATTCTGGTGACCATGGTGTACGGCCCCATTGCTGCCATGTTGGTTGAAATGTTCCCCACCCGCATCCGCTACACCTCCATGAGCCTGCCCTACCACATCGGTAACGGCTGGTTCGGTGGCCTGCTGCCCACCACGGCGTTCGCCATCGTGGCACAGACGGGTAACATGTACAACGGCTTGTGGTATCCCATCATTGTGGCCGGCATGACCTTCGTGATCGGCATGCTGTTCGTCAAGGAAACCAAGGACGTGGATATCTACGCCAACGATTGATGGCCGAGTGAGTTGACGACCCCGGGGCCATGGTGGTTCCGGGGTCTTTTTTTTAGGAAAATGAGTATGTGGAAAATTGTTGTCGGATTCGCAGTGTTTGCCGGTTTGGCGTTGTTCATCCTGAGCAAGGGTGGTGATATTGACATGGGTGGTGAGAAGCATGGCGCCGAAGCCACGCACGCAGCCCCGGCCGAAGCCGCGTCGGCACCCGCCAGTGCAGCACCTGCAGCTGCCGCCTCCGCTGCAATGGCACCGGCTTCCGGCGCCAGCAAATAAGGGTTTTCCAGAGGGTGATCGCCCTATATGATCCGGACGGCGCGTGGTACAACTAGGCGCTGATCCCAGAGCAAGGTGCATCCATGAAACTCATTAAAACAGAGACTGGCCAACAGGCTTTCAAGGCGCGTTCGCCTCTGTTTTCTGCGCGGCAGCGCACGGCCTTCATCATGTTTGATGGCCAGAAGTCTGTTGAGCAGGTGCTGGCCGCTGCTACCGGTCTGGGGCTGACCCCGGAAGACGTGGAGCATATGGTGGCACATGAGTTTCTGGCGCCTGCACCCGGTGAAGTCTCCCTCGCGCAGGCCCATGCGGTGCAGGTCGCGGCCGAGCAGTCCGTTGCCGACTCCTTCAAGGCGCACTCCGCCCAGGACCGGTACAAAGAGGCCAAGCCCATTGCCACCAAGCTCACCGCCGCCCTGGGGCTGCGGGGCTTTCGCCTGAATCTGGCCGTGGAGTCCGCTGGCGGCTATGAGGAGTTGCTGGCGCTCTTGCCCAAAATCAAGGATGCTGCCGGTGCCAAGGCTTGCGTGGAGCTGGAGCGCGCCCTCACACAATAGGGGCCATGTCCCTATCGCCTGAACTTGCCGTCGCTGCCAATGATGGACAGTTCGGCAAAATCCAGCCCGCTGTGATCCGTGGCGCTGTAGCTCACATCCAGCCCTCCCAAATCAAACTTCTGCATGCCCTCCAGGGCATCGCGTAAGCCTGTCGGCGTCGGCTTGGGTCCGGCACGGCGCAGCCCCTCCACCAGCACCTTGGCGGCGGCAAAGCCCTCCATCATGGCGGGTGACACACCCGGCATTCCCTTGGCCTTGGCCAGTTCCTGGGCTTCCTTGATCAGCCGGTAAGTCATGGCCCGTTCGTTGGGGAACACCTGGGTCACGACGACCCCGCGCGCGTGCTCGCCCAGCAGCTTGATGAAACCCTCTGACGCATTGTTGGACAGGGTCACCACCTGGGCACTGGAACCGGCGGCACGCAGCGCCTTGACGCCGTTGGCCACCGTGGCCGATGCGCCGATGTAGATCACCGCCTGCGCCTCGCTGTGCACCACCTGCGCGGCCAATGCCGCAAAGTCGGCCTTGTCGCGTGGAAATTTCTGCAACAGCACGGGTTTGAGGTTGGCGGCGGCAAAGCCTTTCTCGGCACCCGTTGCGGAATCAGCGCCAAAGGAATCGTCGGTCTGCAGCACGGCAATGCGGGTCATGCCCAGGCTCACCAGATGGCCCACGGCCTTGATCGCCTCACGCTGGTAAGGCGCGCGCACGTTGAACACCCAGGGGTTGACCGGCTCATGCAGCGCCATCGCGCCGGTGCTGGGGCCTACCAGCGGCACGCGGTGTTCCGCCAGCAGCGGCAGCAACGCCTGGGCGTGGGGCGTGCCCCGATTGAGGAACAGCGCCAGCACGTGCTGCTGGGTGATCAGGTTGCGCGCCGCTTCCACGGTCTTGGCGGGGTCGAACTGGTCATCCACGGAAATCAGCTCGATCGACTGGCCGTGGACGCCGCCGCGCCGGTTGATGGCATCCAGATAGAGTCTGGCCCCGTCGGTGTTTTCCTTCACGCCGGCGGCCACCGATCCTGTGAACCCCGAGGGCTGGCCGATGCGCAACTGGGCCAGGGCTGGCTGGGTTGCCATCAGGACCATGAGCCATGCGGCGCAGAACGGTTGGGCCAGTTTCATGGGAATTCTCCAGGTTGTTGGGTGAGCGATTGTGCGAACCCGCGAGCCCCAGCGCCAGTTGTGGACTTCCACATGCGGGTTTGCCCTTGACCACCCATAACCCCGCTGCGTGTGCTGTCGGGGTAAATCCCTAGAATGATTGGCCTCATTTCAAAAAGCACCGCACCATGACCCAGGGAACCATCCGCATTCGCGGCGCACGCCAGCACAACCTCAAGAATCTGGACCTGGACATCCGCACCGGCGAACTGACCGTGGTGACCGGCCCCAGCGGCTCGGGCAAGTCCAGTCTGGTGTTCGACACGCTGTACGCCGAAGGCCAGCGCCGCTATGTGGAAACCTTCTCCGCCTACGCGCGGCAGTTCCTGGACCGCATGGACAAGCCGGCCGTGGACAAGGTGGAGGGCGTGCCCCCGGCCATCGCCATCGACCAGACCAACCCGGTGCGCTCCAGCCGCTCCACCGTGGGCACGATGACGGAGCTGAACGACCACATCAAGCTGCTGTACTCCCGCGCCGGCAATCTGTTTGACCGCCAGACCGCGCTGGCTGTGCAGCACGACACACCCGAAACCATCTACGCCGAGCTGGTGCGCCGCGCGGCGCAGTCAGAAGACCCGCGCCTGGTCCTGACCTTTCCGGTGGAATTGCCGGCCAGCACTACGGCCGAAGAGCTGACCCAGTGGTTGTCCGCCAGCGGCTTCACCCGTGTGCATGCCGAGCGCGAGGTGGCGACCATCGGTGGCACCCGAAAATTGCTGGATGTGGTGGCCGATCGCTTCCGCATGGCCAACGTGGAAAAGGCCCGCGCGCTGGAGGCGATTGAGGTTGCCTTGAAGCGCGGCAGCGGCCGGCTGAACGTTTATGTGGTGAATGAGGCTCCAGCCCTCGTGGATACTGCACAAGGCGCTACTGAAACAATAGCGGATGTGGTGACCCCCACCTGGCGCTTCTCCACTGGCCTGCATTGCCCGCAGAGTGACATCCGCTACCAGGACCCGATTGCCTCGCTGTTCTCTTTCAATTCGGCGGTGGGCGCCTGCGAGGCCTGCCGCGGCTTTGGCCGGGTGGTCGGTGTGGACATGGGGCTGGTCATTCCCAACGACAAGCTCACGCTGCGTGCCGGTGCCGTCAAGCCGATGCAGACCCCGGCCTGGCAGGAATGCCAGGACGACCTGATGCGCCACGCCGAAGGTGCCGGCATCCCGCGCGACACGCCCTGGTACAAGCTCACGCCCGAGCAGCAGCATTGGGTCATCAACGGCTCGCCGAACTGGAACGGCAAGTGGAACCAGCACTGGTTCGGCATCCGGCGCTTCTTCGAGTACCTGGAAACCAAGGCCTACAAGATGCACATCCGCGTGCTGCTGTCCAAGTACCGCAGCTATACACCGTGCGGCACCTGCGGCGGCGCCCGGCTGAAGACCGAGAGCCTGCTGTGGCGCATCGGGACCAAGGAGCAGGCGGATGCGGTCTTGGCGCCTGCCAAGCGGTTTATGCCGCAGGGGGTTGCCTGGTCGCGCGAGCAACTGGAGGCACTGCCCGGGCTGTGTTTGCACGATTTGATGTTGATGCCGCTGGATAAGCTGCGCCGCTTTTTCGACGCCTTGCAGGCGAACCTCACGCTGGCGCAGCCCGAGGCCGAAGCCAAGACGTTGAAGCTGCTGCTCGAAGAAGTTTGCACCCGCCTCAAATACCTGTGCGACGTCGGCATCGGCTACCTGACCCTGGACCGCCAGAGCCGCACGCTGAGCGGTGGTGAGGTCCAGCGCATCAACCTCACCACTGCGCTGGGCACTTCGCTGGTCAACACCCTGTTCGTGCTGGACGAACCCAGCATCGGCCTGCACCCGCGCGACATGAACCGCATCATCGTCGCCATGCAGCGCCTGCGCGACGCCGGCAACACGCTGGTGGTTGTGGAGCACGACCCGGCCGTGATGCTCGCCGCCGACCGCATGATCGACATGGGCCCCGGCCCGGGAGAGAAGGGCGGCCAGATCGTGTTTGACGGCAGTACCGAGGCCCTCAAGAGCGCCGACACGCTGACCGGCGCCTACCTGGGCGGGCGCAAGCAGGTCGGCATGGGCTTCAAGCGCATGGTTGCGCCCAGCACGCCGCGCCTGATCCTGGAAGGCGCCACCGAGCACAACCTGAAGCACGTCAACGTCGAGATCCCGCTGCAGCGCCTGGTGTGCATCACGGGCGTCAGCGGTTCCGGCAAATCCACGCTGGTGCAGGACGTGCTGGCCCCGGCCCTGCTGCGCCACTTCGGCAAGGCCACCGAAACACCCGGCGCGCATGAGCGCCTGCTGGGTGCCGAGCAGTTGAGCGAGGTGGTGTTCGTTGACCAGTCGCCGATTGGCAAGACGGCGCGCTCCAACCCGGTGAGCTATGTCGGCGCGTGGGACGCGATTCGCGAGATTTTTGCCGGTGCCGACCTGTCGCGCGAGCGCGGCTACACCGCCAGCAAGTTCAGCTTCAACGGCGGCGATGGCCGCTGCCCCACCTGCGGTGGCTCGGGCTTTGAACACATCGAGATGCAGTTCCTGAGTGACGTGTACCTGCGCTGCCCGGACTGTGATGGCAAGCGCTATCGGCCCGAGATTCTGGAGGTCAGCATCGAGCGCAAGGGCAAGCGTGTCAACGTGTCCGATGTGCTGGATCTGACGGTGAGCGAAGCGGCCGATCTGTTCAGTGCCGACCGCGACGTGATCCGCGCCCTGCAGCCGATCGTGGATGTGGGCCTGGAGTATGTGAAGCTGGGCCAACCCGTGCCCACGCTGTCGGGCGGCGAGGCCCAGCGTTTGAAGCTGGCCGGTTTCCTGGCCGAGGCGGCCAAGGCCAGCAGCGCCAGCCGCCAGGCACTGGCGCGGCGTGGCACCTTGTTCATGCTGGATGAGCCCACGACCGGGCTGCATTTTGACGACATCGCCAAGCTGATGCGTGCGCTGCGCAAGCTGCTGGATGCGGGGCATTCGCTGCTGGTGATTGAGCACAACCTTGATGTGATCCGTGCATCGGACTGGTTGATTGATCTGGGGCCGGAGGGGGGTGACGCCGGTGGTGAAGTGGTGGCCCACGGCACACCGGAAGACGTGATGCTGCACGCCACATCGCATACCGGGCAGGCGCTGCGGGAGTATGCGGCGGCTATGGGGGTGGTGCATGTGGTGGATGAGCCTTCCGTTGCTTACTTGGCGCGCGCTGCCGGGGCTGGCGTTGCGCCGGCGGGTCAACAGCATGTGGGCGGGGCGGGGTCGATTCAGATCGTCAACGCCAAGGAGCACAACTTGAAGTCGCTGTCGGTTGATATTCCGCGGGGCAAGTTCAATGTGGTCACCGGTGTCTCCGGCTCGGGCAAGTCAACCTTGGCGTTTGACATTCTTTTCAACGAAGGCCAGCGCCGCTATCTGGAGTCGCTGAACGCTTATGCACGCTCCATCGTGCAGCCGGCGGGGCGGCCGGAGGTGGATGCGGTGTATGGCATTCCGCCCACGGTGGCCATCGAGCAGCGGCTGTCGCGCGGTGGGCGCAAGTCGACTGTTGGCACGACCACCGAGGTCTGGCACTTCCTGCGTCTGTTGTACGTGAAGCTGGGCACGCAGCATTGCATCCATGACGGCGCGGCGGTGGAGCCGCAGTCGGCGGACCGGATTGCGGCGCAGTTGTTGAAAGATTTTCGCGGTCAGCACATCGGGTTGCTGGCGCCGTTGGTGTCGGGCCGCAAGGGCGTGTACACCGAGTTGGCGGACTGGGCGCGGCCGCGCGGCTTTACGCATCTGCGGGTGGATGGCAACTTTTTGCCCACCACCAGCTTCCCGCGCATCGATCGTTTCAAGGAACACAACATCGAACTGCCCGTGGCCAGTCTGGATGTGAATCCGGCGCAGGAGGCGCAACTGCGCGAGGCGCTGACGACGGCGCTGGTGCATGGCAAGGGTGTCGTGCATGTGCTCTCGGGCATGGACGGTTTGAAAGAAGCCATGCTGGCGGGCACGTCGGCTGCGGGCATTGGCAGGGTCGAAGTGTTCTCCACCAAACGGGCCTGCCCGGTGTGTTCCACCTCGTATGTGGAGCTGGACCCGCGCCTGTTCTCCTACAACAGCAAGCACGGCTGGTGCCCGGACTGCGTGGGCACGGGCGTGGCATTGACCAAGGACCAGCGCAAGGTGTTTGACGACTCCGTGCGCGACGACGACAACAAGGGCCGCGAGCAGACCTTTATCGAAGCCGATATCGAAGACCTGCATGACACCACCTGCCCCACCTGCCAGGGCACGCGGCTGAACGCCACGGCCCGCGCCGTGCGGTTTGCCGGCGTGGGCATTGCGGACATTGCGCGTCTCTCCGTGACTGATGTGCGCAAGTGGGTGCAGACGCTGCAGGTGATTGGCGGCATGACGACGCGCGAGGGCGACATCGCCCGCGATCTGGTGCCGGAGATCAAGAGCAGGTTGGAGTTTCTGGAAGAGGTGGGCCTGGGCTACCTGACGCTGGACCGGGGCGCGCCCACGCTCAGCGGTGGCGAGGCGCAGCGCATCCGGTTGGCGGCGCAGTTGGGCAGCAATCTGCAGGGCGTGTGCTACGTGCTGGACGAGCCCACCATTGGCCTGCACGCGCGGGACAACAAGATTCTGCTGGGCGCTTTGCGGTCACTGAGCGACAAGGGCAACACACTGGTGGTGGTGGAGCATGACGAGGACACCATTCGCCATGCGGACCACATCATCGACATTGGCCCCAGTGCGGGCAAGCGCGGTGGGCGGTTGGTTGCCGAGGGCTCGGTGGCGGATGTGCAGGCGGCTTCCGAGTCGCAGACCGGGCGGTATCTGTTGCATGCGATGAAGCATCCGTTGGTGGTGCGGCGGTCGGTGGTTTCGTATGCGGAGTCTGTGGCTCTCGCTGCGGGGGAAGCCGGTACGCCGGGTGCCTCATACGTCCGCGATGCGGCCGCCAAATCGGCACCCGGCGCACCGGCTTCCCCCGCCGATGGCGTTGACGGCAAAGGTCCTAAAAAACCACGGGGCAAGGCGGCCAAGGCTGCGGCTGTTGCGGCGGCGAATGCTGCAGCCAGTGTGTCCGCAAATGCAGAGTTCCTTGAGCGCGAACGCGTGTCCGCACTCTATGGAGCAGCGGAAGCCCTTGGGGTGGGCGACGATTTGGCAATCGCGCAGCGAGTGCATGAGGAGCCTGCCCCAAGGGCTTCCGATGCGGGGCAGGCAAGAACCGAAACGATCAACTGGCTGACGGTGAAGGGCGCCAAACTCCACAACCTGCAAAACGTAACCGCCCACGTGCCCCTCAAACGCCTGGTCGCCATCACCGGTGTCTCCGGCTCCGGCAAATCCACCTTGGCAAGAGACGTGCTGCTGACCAACGTGCAGGTTGCCGTGCAGAAACGCAGCACCAAGGCGGGCCGTGATGCCCTGGAGGCTGGCGAACAAATCCCATGGACCGGCTGCGAAGGCGTCGACGGTTTTGAGACCATCGACCGCGTGCTGGAAGTGGACCAGACCCCCATCGGCAAAACACCGCGCTCGTGCCCGGCCACCTACATCGGCTTCTGGGACACCATTCGCAAACTCTTTGCCGATACGCTGGAGGCCAAGGCGCGCGGCTACGCGGCCAACCGCTTCAGCTTCAACACCGGCGAGGGCCGCTGCCCCGGTTGCGAAGGGCAGGGCATTCGCACCATCGGCATGAGCTTCCTGCCGGACGTGAAGGTGTTGTGCGAGACCTGCAAGGGCGCGCGCTTCAACCCCGAGACCCAGGCCGTCACCTGGCGCGGCAAGAACATTGGCGATGTGCTGCAGATGGAGGTGGACGAGGCGGTGGAGTTCTTCGCCGCCATGCCCTCAATCGCGCACCCGCTGCAATTGCTCAAGGATGTGGGGCTGGGTTACCTCACGCTGGGCCAGCCATCGCCCACGCTCAGCGGTGGCGAGGCGCAGCGCATCAAACTGGTGACAGAACTCAGCAAGGTGCGCGACGACATCGGCAAGCGCGGCCAGAAGTCGCCGCACACGCTGTACGTGCTGGATGAGCCCACCGTGGGCCTGCACATGGCCGATGTGGAGAAGCTCATCCACGTGCTGCACCGCCTGGTCAACGCCGGCCACAGCGTGGTCGTCATCGAGCACGATTTGGATGTGATTGCCGAGGCCGATTGGGTCATCGACCTCGGGCCCGACGGCGGCAATGCCGGTGGCCAGGTGGTGGCCGCAGCCTCCCCTGAAGCCGTGGTGCGCCTGGGCACCCACACCGGTGTGGCTCTGGCGGCAGTGCTGGCGCGCTAGGCGATAAAGGCGTTATGCTATCAAAATAGAAGCGCTTGGCGCACGTTCCACGAGGGCCAGGCCCTGATTTCTTTCAAAGGACTCTGGCATGAACAGCCCTCTGCAGCCGCTGATAGCCTCCCTGCGCACGTTTGCGAAGGAGCGTGATTGGGGGCAATTCCACGCACCCAAGAACCTGGCCTGCGCGCTGTCGGTGGAGGCGTCGGAACTGCTGGAGCATTTTCAGTGGCTGACCGAGGAACAAAGCCGCACCCTTGGCGAAGAGAAGAAGGCCGAGGTCGCCGCCGAAGCGGCCGATGTGTTCCTGTACTTGCTGCAGTTTTGCGACCAGCTCGACATCGACCTGATGGCCGCCGCGCACGCCAAGCTGGAACGTAACCGCGAGAAATACCCGGTGGATGCTGCACGGGGCCGCAGCGCCAAATACACCGAGCGGTAGGCCGGCGTTAGTGGCGGCATGGGCGTCCCCTAGAATGCCCAGCAAGGAGGAGCCATGACGCCAGAGCAAAAAGCCAGAGTCAGCATCGACGCGCTGTTGGTCGCGGCCGGTTGGCACGTCTGCAATGTCTCTGACGCCAACATCCACGCATCAACAGGCGTGGCCATCCGCGAATTCCCCCTCAACTCCGGCTTCGGCTTTGCCGACTACCTGCTCTATGTGAACGGTAAGGCCTGCGGCGTGATCGAGGCCAAGAAAGAGGGCGCCACCCTCACCGGCGTGGAGCTGCAAAGCAGCCGCTACGCCCAGGGCCTGCCCTCCGCCTTGCCCGCCTGGCGCCGCCCGCTGCCTTTTGTGTGGGAGAGCACCGGCATCGAGACCCACTTCACCAACGGCCTGGACCCCGAGCCCCGCGCCAGAGCCGTGTTCGCCTTCTTCCGCCCCGAGCTGCTGGTGCATTGGCTGGCCTACCTGCCCAACCCAGCAAACGGCAACGCAGCACAAGAAGCCGCTGGCACCTTCCTCACCCGCATGCGCAGCATGCCCCAGCTGGTCACGGAGTGGGGCAGCGGCGGCGCGCACTATTCCCTGTGGCCCGCCCAAATCAGCGCCATCACCAACTTGGAAAAGTCCCTCGCCGCCAACAAGCCCAAGGCCCTCATCCAGATGGCCACCGGCAGCGGCAAGACCTTCACCAGCATCGGCTTCATCTACCGCCTCATCAAGTTCGGCGGTGCGCGCCGCGTGCTGTTTTTGGTAGACCGGGGCAACCTGGCCCGCCAGACCAAGAAAGAGTTTGACGCCTACGCCAGCCCCTACAACAACTACAAGTTTGGCGAGGAATACATCGTCCAGCACCTGCAGAGCAACCAGCTGGACACATCCGCCCGCGTGGTCATCTGCACCATCCAGCGCATGTTCAGCATGCTCAAGGGGCGCGAGCTGGCGCCAGAGGTGGACGAAGAAAGCACGGAGCGCATTGAAGGCCTGTTCAAAGACCCCGAACCCATTGGCTACAACCCGGCCATCCCTATCGAGAGCTTTGACATTGTGGTCACCGACGAGGCCCACCGCAGCATCTACAACCTGTGGCGCCAGGTGCTGGAGTACTTTGACGCGTACCTTATTGGCCTGACCGCCACGCCCAACAAACAAACCTTTGGCTTCTTCAACCAAAACCTGGTCATGGAATACGGCCACGCCCAGGCTGTGGCCGATGGCGTGAACGTCAACTACGACGTCTACCGCATCAAGACCGAGGTGAGCGAGCAGGGCGCCAAGGTGGACAAAGGCTTCTGGCTGGAAACGCAAGACAAAGCCACCCGCCGCAAAACCGCCTGGCAGCTGGACGACGACTTTGAATACCAGCCCGAAGAGCTGGACCGCGCCGTGCAAACGCCCGACCAGATCCGCACCGTGGTCCGCACCCTGCGCGACCGTTGGCAGGCCGACATGTTCCCCGCCCGCACCGAGCTGCCCAAGACACTCATCTTTGCCAAAGACGACAACCACGCCGAAAAAATTGTGGAAATCCTGCGCGAAGAGTTTGGCCGCGGCAACGAGTTCGCGCAAAAGATCACCTACCGCAGCGCCCAGGGCGGCGGCACCAGCCCGGAGCAGCTGATTAAAGACTTCCGCACCGGCTACTACCCCCGCGTGGCGGTCACCGTGGACATGATCGCCACCGGCACCGACATCAAGCCGGTGGAAATCGTCGTCTTCATGCGCAGCGTGAAAAGCCGCAGCTTCTTCGAGCAGATGAAAGGCCGTGGCGTGCGCGTGTGCAACCCCACCGACCTGGCCGCCGTCAACCCCGGCGAACACATCAAGAAAGACCACTTCGTCATCGTCGATTGCGTGGGCGTGTGCGAGCGCGACAAAACCGACAGCCGCCCCCTGGACACCAAAAAGAGCGTGCCCCTGGACAAACTGCTGCAAGCCGTGAGCCTGGGCAATGTGGAGGACGAGGTGCTGAGCAGCATCGCCGCCCGCCTGGCCCGGCTGGACAAAGACGCCAGCGATGCCGACCGCGCCAAGGTGGTGGAGCTGAGCGGCGGCAAAACCCTGCGCGACCTGGCCCGCGGCATTGTGGAGGCGCTGAACATAGACGCGACCCAAGACATGCCGCCCGCCGAGGCAGACCAGCGCCTAAGGGATGCAACCAAGCCCTTCGCCTCGCCAACATTGCGCGAGCAGCTATTAAAAATGAAGCAAAAGGCGGACTTGGTGATCGACACCGTCACCCAAGACCGCCTGCTGGACTTCGGTTTCAAAGAGGGCAGCGACCGCGCCACCGCGTTGGTGCAAAGCTTTGAAGACTTCATCACTCAGCACAAAGACGAAATCACCGCCCTGCAAATCTTGTACAGCCGCCCCACGCGTGCGCCGCTCAGGTTTGAAGACGTGAAAGCCTTGGCCAACGCCCTGCACGCCCCGCCGCTCAACATTGACGAAGGCGCCCTGTGGCAGGCCTATGCCACCCTGCGCAAAGACAAGGTCAAAGGCGCCACGCAGCGCCGCCTGCTCACCGACCTGGTCAGCCTGGTGCGCTTTGCCATGCAGCAGACCAACGAGCTGGTGCCCTACCCCGAGCGCGTGCAGGCCAACTTCAAAGCCTGGCTGGCCCAGCACCAGCAGGCAGACAACAACCCGTTCACCGAAGAACAACAACACTGGCTGGAAATGATCCGCGACCACATCGCCGCCAACCTCGGCATTGAAATAGACGACTTCGAATACGCCCCCTTCAACGCCCAAGGCGGCCTGGGCAAAGTGCACCAGCTCTTTGGCGCGGAACTGCCCAAGGTGATTGAGGAATTGAATCGGGAGTTGGCAGCGTGATCGTTGAGCAAGACCTTGTCCATGTGCATGACGAAGCAGAGCCACTGCCTGATGGCTGGGAGATCACAACTCTCGAAGGGCTAATTTCCGACGGTGGCTTGTTTTGTGACGGTGATTGGGTAGAGAGCAAAGATCAAGACCCGAATGGCGATGTGCGCCTGATTCAGTTGGCCGATATTGGAGTGGCGGTCTATCGCGATCGTTCTGATCGCTATCTGACTAGCGAACGTGCTTCGGCGCTCTCTTGCACATTTCTTCAGCGCGGTGACATCTTGGTTGCCCGAATGCCTGATCCCCTTGGGCGAGCATGCCTTTTTCCTGGCGATAAGAAGCGGGCAGTTACCGTTGTAGATGTCGCGATTATTCGCCCAAACAACCCTGAAGTGGACAGCCGATGGCTGATGCATCGCATCAATTCAATGGCGTTTCGCAACGCGGTTGCATCGCTGCAGAGCGGCAGCACACGTCTGCGCATTTCGCGTCGGAATCTTTCGCGGATTGCTTTTCCACTTCCCCCCTTGGCTGTGCAACTGGCAATAGTGGATGAACTCGAAAAACAGTTCTCCCGCCTCGACGAAGCCGTCGCCAACCTCCAGCGCGTCAAAACCAACCTCAAACGCTACAAAGCCTCCGTCCTCAAAGCCGCCGTCGAAGGCCGCCTCGTAGAAACCGAAGCCACCCTGGCCCGCCGCGAAGGCCGCACCTACGAGATCGGCGAACAGCTTTTGCAGCGGATTCTTGATGAGCGGCGGGCGAAGTGGGTAGGCAAGCGAAAGTATCGCGAGCCCGCGACTCCAGAAACCGAGGCACTGCCTGAACTGACTGTAGGCTGGGTGTGGGCATCGCCCGAGCAGTTGTCTGCTGGAGAGCCCTATTCATTAGCCATTGGCCCCTTCGGTAGCAGTTTGAAGGTGAGCGACTACAAAACCGAAGGCGTGCCTCTGGTCTTTGTGCGCAATATCCGTTCTGGTGCGTTCGGTGGTGAAAACACTGTCTACGTTACCGCTGGAAAGGCCGCTGAGCTGTCGGCACATTCGGTGGAGGCTGGTGACATTCTTGTGACGAAGATGGGTGACCCCCCAGGGGATGTGTGCCGCTATCCGGCGAATCGCCCACCTGCCGTGATTACTGCCGATTGCATCAAGTTACGGCTAACCAAACTCGGCATCGATCCGGCATTCATTGAGTACGCCATGGCCTCACGGACGGTTCAAGACCAAATCTTGGGAATCACAAAGGGCGTAGCGCAGTTGAAAGTCAACTTGGCGAACTTCAGCTCAATTGCCTTGCCCGTACCGCCCCATGCAGAGCAATCCCGTATCGTCGCCGAAGTCGACCGCCACCTGTCCATCATCCGCGAAGTCGAAGCCGAGGTTGACGCCAACCTCCAGCGCGCACAGGCCTTGCGGCAGTCGGTGGTTCAGCGGGCTTTCTCCGGTGAAATGACTGTGGAAGGTGCTGGGGAGTCGAAGGCCGATGCAACAAAAGTGAAGGTTGCGGGCCACTTACAGCACTTGGAACCCGTATCTGTTGTGATGGCCGCTCGCATCATTGCAGCAAACTGTGGCGAGCCCACATTTGGGCGCGTTGGCCTCCAAAAGCGGCTGCACTTAGCAACCTACATCGGCCAGATCGCTACCAATGACGCATATGCACGCAGGCAAGCCGGGCCATTGGATATGTCCATGCTGCACGGCGCTATCAAGCGGCTCAACGAACTGGGTTGGTTCCGCGAGACCGAGCGTGCGGACAAGTTGCACGGCGGCAAAGCCTACAGCTATTCCGCGCTAACCAATGCAGACGACTACAAGCAACATCTCAGCGTGCTTGCGCCTGATCAGAAAAAAGTGATTGACGATCTAAACCAATTGATGCGCACATGGTCTACGGAGCAATGTGAGCTGTTTTCTACCGTCTATGCTGCGTGGAATGACTTGATCTTGTGGAACCAGAGCCCCACCGTGCAAGCTGTCGCCGACCAGGTGCACAACCACTGGCATGAAAGCAAGAAGAAGTTCTCTGCTGAAATGATCGCGGAAATGATGCTTAAGATCACTGGTTGGGGCTACGCCCCGGTAGGCTTCGGGCGCCCGACAGCAGGCGGGACGGCAGATACTGCATCTGGTGAGCTTTTCGCATAGAGGCTGAATGATGAACGCAGGTGGTTTGCCATGAGTACGCACGAGGTTGTTCACCTGGCAGACAGATTGCGGGAAAGCGATGCCGCGCTGAATCCAGACCCCAGAACACCACCCGGCGAAACGCTTGAAAGTCACCGTCAGCAGATTGCGCAGTTTCAGGTATCAGATTCAGCTCCGTATTCGGTTCGCGTGCATTTCGAGACGGCGAAGAATGTCTATCTCTATGCGTGGTTTGTGTATCGGTTCTATCCGGTGGCGGAGCAACACGCGCTGACAACGATCGAGTTTGCGTTGTGCGAACGGCTGAGACCCCTATTTCCTCAAATGTTCGGCACCCAGCTGGATCGCTCCCCGGGTCTGAAGGTTTTGATTGAAAAGGCGAAAGCTGCAAACCTTATTTCCAACCACGGGTTCAGTGCTTGCCACCGCTTGGCTTTGCGACGGGCTCAGGAGCGGGTTTCTGATGAGGCAATGCGCTTGCTCATAGAAGGAAATCTGGATGTGGTAGAGGTCGATTACAAGAGTGCGCGTCCTAAGCCGCAGGATTATCCCGATGTGCTTTCTGTATACGCTGAGACGCTGCCTTCGATTCGGAACACGTACGCCCACGGTACCTCCATGTTGCACAACATGGTCTTGGGAACCTTTGAAACCGCGATGGATTTAGTCAATGAACTCTTTCCAGGCGCTTTGAATACAGATACACGGGGATAGCAATGAAAAACGCCAAAGACGCATTGGTTAGCGAATACCTGGAGCGTGTTGATGGGGTTGTGCTGGAGAGCGACCACTTCCGTTCTATCGTGGCGGGCATGATCAGAGGCCACGCTGGCGTCTATGCACTCTACAAAGAGGAACGTCTTTACTACGTTGGTTTGGCTAGCAACCTCATGGGGCGAGTTAAGCACCATTTGAAAGACCGACACGCCCGCAAGTGGAACCGCTTTAGCGTGTACCTCACCAATAAAGACGAGCACATCAAGCCAATTGAGTCCTTGCTACTGCGCATCGTTAATCCGCCAGGCAATCGGGTAAAGGGCCGGTTACCGGGCTCGAAAGATCTCAAGAAGGACTTGAACCGCAAAGTGTCTGATCATCAGGCTGATGAACGGGCCAGATTGTTGGGCGGGGCTATGGCCCAAAGCCGCCGGCGCAAGAAGGCGGCATCGGCCAAGGGTTCGGTGATCCTTGCGGGTTCAGTGGAACGCCGTATTCAGCTTCGCGCGGATTACAAGGGTGAGCGCTATCTCGCGACCTTGCGCAAGGACGGTCATATCTCGCGCGCAGGTGAAGTGCATACGTCACCGACTGCCGCCGCAAAAGTCATTGTGGGGCGAACTGTGAATGGATGGAGGTTCTGGCATTACAAGAAGGGCAACCAGTGGGTGCCGTTGGCGGAGTTGCGCAAGTAGTCACCAGTACGACGCTAGCTATTTTGCTCCTAGTTTGATAGCTTCTTGTGCAATAACTACGAGGGCTAGAGCCCGATTTCTTCTGGGAGGAAGAGCATGAAAGAGCTGCACGTACTGCTGGACTATGAAAACGTCCAGCCGTCACTAGAGGCGCTGGCCAAGCTGGCACCGGGGTTTACCGACGTGTGGCTGTTCCATGGCCCGCACCAAGCCAAGCAGGCGCAGGCTTACGCTGCCGGCCACGAACGGGTGACGCTGGTGCCGCGCTCGGGCCGGGGGCCCAATGCGCTGGACTTTCATGTGGCGTTCTACCTGGGCTATGTAGCGGCCAAGCACCCGAGTGCCGAGCTGGTGGTGGTAGCCAACGACCGTGGGTACGACCCCATGCTGGCCCATGCCCGCATGCTTGAGTTTCGCGCCCGGCGCGTTGGCTACAAGGCGCTTGCTGCCAAGAAGGCTGCTGCGGTGAAACCCGCTGTGGCAGCCGCTGTGCCCTTGGCGGCCAAAAAGGCTGTAGCCAAGAAAGCCGTGGCGAAAGAAGCAGTGGTAAAACAGGCTGCACCTAAACCTGCAGCGCCCGCCAAGGTGGCTGCTGCACAAAAGGCGCCCACAGCCAAAAAGGCGGCGACAAAAAAAGCCGTTGCACCCAAGGCCGCCAAAGCAGTGGTGCCTGCCAAGATGCCAAAGCCCACCCCGAAACCTGTAGCCACACCCGAAGCCAAGCTGCTTGACCGCATCACAAATGGCTTGGCCAAAATGGGCGACAAGGCGCCCACCAAGCTCAAGTCATTTCTCAATGCGCTAAAGCCCATGTTGGACAAAGACAGCACATCTGCAGACGCCGAAGCTATGGTGCAGAAACTGAAAGACAAGGGTGTGGTACAGGTGCAGGGCACAGTGGTGACTTACCCCAAGTAATCTGCTTCAGTTTTGATAGCTGCCTACGCACATGCCACGGGGGCTGGAGGTGAATTTCATTCATAACTTGCCTTTGCATGGCAATTCATTTACATTCAATATTCGCGATTCACGAATATTGAATGTAAATGCAGCTCAAACCCCAAGACTTCCTGGTGGCCCTCAAGCTTGTGGCTTGGGGCGAGCAGCGCTGGACGTATGCGCGGCTGGCGCAGGAGCTGGGTATCAGCGTGTCCGAGGCGCATGCCTGCATCAAGCGCGGTCTGCTGGCGGGGCTGCTGTTGCCCAACCGGGAGTCGCCGCCGCGGCCTGTCGATGCCGGCAGTGTTGCTGCGCTTGACGCGCAGGAGCCCCCCGCCATTTACCGGATCACTCGCAAGCGCGCGCGCCGCGCTGCTTTGCCAGACAGCGATGCACCTGCCGACAACGCTGTACGGCCGCATGCGCACAACCTGGCGGAGTTTGCCTTGCACGGCGCCAAATATGCTTTCCCGGCGGTGAAGCTGCCGCTGGTGGTGGGCGTGCCCACCAGCCACAGCGCCCCCGCGTTTGCCGGTGTGTTTGCGCCGGGCAGCACAGACTTTGTGTGGCCGCACCCCAATGGCTCGGTGCGTGGTGTGGGGGTTGAGCCCTTGCACCCGTCCGTGCCCTTTGCCGCCATGCAAGACGCCAAGCTGTACGAAATGCTGGCCCTGTTCGACGCGCTGCGGGTGGGCAAGGCGCGTGAGCGCGGTATGGCGCTGGAGCGGCTGCAGGCGCTGATCGACCCGAATGCCCCCCGGCCGTTGAAGGGGCCAATGTATGGCTAATCCAAACCTGGACCTCTTGATAGCCATGGCGCAGGCCATGGGGCCGCTGTGCGAGCAGGTGGTGTTCGTGGGCGGCTGTGCCACAGGCCTGCTGATAGACAACGCAGACCTGATGGACGTGCGCCCAACGGAAGACGTGGACGCCATTGTGGAAGTGGCTTCCTTGGCCGAATACCACCGTCTGGCAGAGCAATTGATGCAGCGTGGCTTCCAGCAAACCATGGCAGACAACACCCCGCCGTTTCGTTGGTACTGGAACCGCATGCAGCTTGACTTGGTGCCCCTGGACGAAAAGGTTTTGGGCTTTGCCAATCCATGGTACCGCGTGGGTTTTGAGGCGGCTATGTCGGTAGAGCTAGCGGGCGGGTTACTTTTGCGGCACTTGTCTGCGCCACACTTCCTGGCAACCAAGTTCGAAGCCTTCAAAAACCGCGGTCAAAACGACGTGTACCTGAGTCATGACCTGGAAGACATCATGACGGTGATGGAGGGGCGCGCCGTAGTGGTGCAAGAGTTGACTGCAGCCGACAAAGCCATACTCCAACATGTGGGACAAGCAGTGGCAGCGCTGTTGGAGTTGCCGGCCTTCCACAATGCGCTGCCGGGCTTGCTGAGCGACCCGGAGCGCGAGCAGACCGTCAAAACACGGTTGATGCAGATTGCACAATTAGTAAAACCATGAACACCACCACCAACACCCTCGTCCAGAAGCTCTGGAACTACTGCAACGTGCTACGCGACGATGGCATGAGCTACGGCGACTATGTGGAGCAGCTCACCTACCTGCTGTTCCTCAAGATGGCCGACGAGCGCGCGCAGCCGCCCTACAACCAAGCCAGCATCGTGCCAGGGGCCTATTCCTGGCCGTCACTGTTGGCCAAGGATGGTGACGAGCTGTTTGACCATTACCGCCATGTGCTGGAGGCCTTGGGCCAGCAAAAGGGCACGCTGGGCCTGATCTTCGGCAAGGCGCAAAACAAGTTCCAGGACCCGGCCAAGCTGCGCCGCGTGATTGTTGACCTGATTGGTGCCGAGACCTGGACCATCCTCGGCGCAGACGTAAAAGGCGACGCCTACGAAGGCTTGCTGGAGAAGAACGCGCAAGACACTAAGAGCGGTGCGGGCCAATACTTCACGCCCCGTGCGCTCATCCAGGCCATGGTGGACTGTATCGCCCCGCAGCCGGGTGAACGCATTACCGACCCCGCCTGCGGCACGGGCGGCTTTTTGTTCACGGCGCACAACTACATCACGGCCCACAACAAGAGCCTGACGCGCGAGCAACTCAAACACCTGAAGGAAAAAGCCTTCACGGGCTACGAGCTGGTGCAAGGCACGGCCCGCGTCTGTGCGATGAACATGATGCTGCACGGCATTGGTTCTGAAAAATCAGTGCCAGTGATAGTCGGTGATGCACTGGCAGCCGACCCCGGCGAGCGTTTTGAGGTAGTGCTGGCCAACCCGCCCTTTGGCAAGAAGAGCAGCACTGTCATCGTGGGCGAAGACGGCCGCACCAGCACCGAGAAAGACACCATCGAGCGCGACGATTTCTGGGCCACCACCAGCAACAAGCAGCTCAACTTTGTGCAGCACATTAAGACCCTGCTGGCGACCCACGGCCGCGCTGCGGTGGTGTTGCCGGACAACGTGCTGTTTGAGGGCGGCGCGGGCGAGACCATCCGCAAGAAGCTGCTGCACGAGTGCGATGTGCACACGCTCCTTCGTTTGCCCACCGGCCTGTTCTACGCGCAGGGCGTAAAGGCCAATGTGCTGTTCTTTGAGAAAAAGGGCGCGAGTGAAACGCCGTGGACCAAGAGGCTGTGGATCTACGACCTGCGCACCAACAAGCACTTCACGCTCAAGACCAGCCCGCTTACCCGGGCGGACTTGAACGAGTTTGTGGACCTCTACCAGGCAGGCAACCGCCACCAGCGGCAAGCCACTTGGTCAACGGAGAATCCGGATGGCCGTTGGCGCGCCTATAGCTATGACGAGCTGGTGGCACGCGACAAGACCAGCCTGGACATCTTCTGGCTCAAGGATGAGAGCCTGGCCGATAGCGATAATCTCCCTGCACCCGGCGTGATTGCGCTGGAAATCGTGGAAGACCTGCAGGCCGCGCTGGAGCAGTTCAAGCTGATTGCAGCCGACCTGACCGAAGACCCAATCCCATGATCACCTTCTACAACCACCTGCACGCCCAGCACCGGGGCAAGGTCGAGATGTTCCGCGGCGCGCTGGTGCCGTGCTTTGAAGTGCCGGCCCGTGCCGACCATGTGCTGGCCGAGCTGACGCACCGCCAACTGGGCAGCGTGCGCCAGCCGCATGCGTTTGACGATGCGGCCCTGCGGGCGGTGCACAGCCAGCGCTATCTGAACTTTCTGGCCACAGCCTGGGACCAGTGGGTGGCGCTGGACCCGGCCAATGCAGACAAGGACATCCTGCCTTCGGTCTGGCCCACGCGCACCTTCCGCACCGACATCGAACCCGACAACTTTGCCGCCAAGGTCGGCCTGTATTCGTATGACGCCGGCTCGCCGTTCACCGCCGGCACCTGGGTTGCCGCGCGCGCTGGTGCCAACTGCGCGTTGAGTGCGGCGCAGCAGGTGCTGTCGGGCGACCGCGCCGCCTTTGCCCTGAGCCGCCCGCCGGGCCACCATGCCGGGGCCGATTTCTTTGGCGGCTATTGCTTCCTCAACAACGCCGCGCTGGCCGCGCAGTACCTGCGGGATGCCGGCATGGCCAAGGTGGCAGTGCTGGACATTGACTACCACCACGGCAATGGCACGCAGGCGATCTTCTACGACCGACCGGACGTGTTCTTTGCCAGCATCCACGGTGATCCGCGCACCGAATACCCGTTCTATCTGGGCCATGCGGACGAGGTGGGTGTGGGTGCTGGCGAGGGCTTCAACCTGAACCTGCCGTTGCCGCGCGGCACGGGTTTTCATGACTGGCTGCGCGCGCTGGACACGGCACTGGCTCGCATCCAGCAGTTTGGTGCACAGGCGCTGGTGGTGTCGCTGGGCATGGACACCTTTGTCGGTGACCCGATTTCCGGCTTCACGCTGCAGAGTAGCGACTACCTGCGCGTGGGCAAGACGCTGGCCGCGCTGGGCCTGCCCACGGTGCTGGTGTTTGAAGGCGGTTACGCGGTGTCCGAGGTCGGTGTCAACGCGGTCAACGTGCTGGAAGGCTTTCTGCATGGCTAACCGGGCCACACGGCGGTCCGTCTGATGCACATTGAGCTTTTGGAGCCCCGATCGGCGCGCGCCAAGCTGGCCCTGATCGGGTTCATCGCGCTGACCGTGCTGATGGGCCTGTTTGCGGCCGGCTCCTATGTCATCACCGAGCAGCGCCTGTCCGGGCAGCGGGACGAGCTGTGGTCCCGCCTGCAAAGCCACATAGGGCCGCCGGTGTCGCGCGCGCTGTGGGTGTATGACCTGCCGGGCCTGAAAACCATTCTGCAAGCCGAACTGGGTGGCTCGGTGCTGGGCATGGCCGTGGTGGATGATTCCGGCAAGCTGGTGGCACAGCAGGGGCAGGCTCTGCCGGTGGCGGGCGGCACGCTGCCGGCCAACGTGCAGGTCCTGTCCATGCAAATTCCGCCGGTGGACGGGCAGGAATTGGGGCGCATCGATGTGGCCTGGTCCGACGCCGCGCTGCGCAGCGCGCTCAACTCCACGCTGCTGCTGGCGCTGGCGCAGCTGGTGGGTGTGAGCGTGGTGCTGCTGGGCGTGGTGTGGATCGGCGTGAACCGGCTGATTTTCCGGCGCATGCGCCAGTTGCAGCAGGCGCTGGACCATGCCTCCAGTGGCGACATGGCCACTGATATGGTGGCCCTGCCGGTGACCGCCCATGACGAGTTCGGCGCCATCACCCACAGCATCAACACCATCACCGCCCGGTTGGGCAGGGAGCTGGAGGCGGGCCGCGAGTCCGAAGAAGAGGCGCACGCCGCGCTGCGCAGCCTGCAGGCCGCGCAGGAGAACCTGGTGCGGGCCGAAAAAATGGCATCGCTGGGCCGGCTGGTGGCCGGTGTCGCCCATGAGCTGAACACGCCCATTGGCAACATCGTCATGGTGGCCAGCACCCAGCACGAGGTGGCACGCCAACTGGACCACGCGGTGGCCCACGGTGCGCTGACGCGCAAGTCCCTGACCACGTCGGCAGCGCGCATCTCCGAGGGCGCCGACCTGATCCTGGGCAGTGCCCGGCGCGCCGCCGAACTGATCCAGAGCTTCAAGCAGGTGGCCGTGGACCAGACCACCGACCAGTTGCGCGACTTTGACCTGGCCACGCAGACCGAGGAGGTGCTGTCCGTCATCTCCCACGTGCTGTCCAAGACGCCGATCCGCATGGTGCAGCACCTGGAGAGCGGCATCGCCATGCACAGCTACCCCGGACCGCTGGGCCAGGTGATGACCAACCTGGTCATGAATGCGGTGCACCATGGCTTTCACGATGTGCAGCCCGGCACCATCACCGTCAGCTGCGCGCGCCAGGGCGACCAGGCGTGCATCACCGTCACCGATGACGGCATTGGCATCGCGCCCGAAAACCTGGGCAAGATTTTTGACCCCTTCTTCACCACCCGGCTGGGGCAGGGCGGCACCGGGCTGGGGCTGCACATTTCACACAATATGGTGTATGGTCCGCTGGGTGGCCAGATGACGGTGCAGAGCACCCCGGGCGTGGCCACCACGTTCACGCTGCTGCTGCCCTGCACGGCACCTGACGCCATTTCTCTCGCCTGATTCCTCACCGGAGACTGATCATGCTGCTGCAGCGTCGCCACCTGGCCGGCCGTGCCACCGCCACCCTGTTCCTCGCCTTGGGCCTGCTGGCTCCCGCCGCCAGCGCCCTGGCCGCCACCGTGGCCGAACAGCGCGCCGAAATCCAGAAGATGCGCGCCACCACGCTGGAGCGCCTGTACAAGGTACACCCGGCCGCGCGCGACGATGTGCAGAAGGCGGCGGGCTACGCCGTGTTCAGCAACGTCGGCATCAACCTGATCCTGCTGTCGGCCGCTGGTGGCTCGGGCGTCGCGCACGACAACCGCAGCGGCAAGGACGTCTACATGAAGATGGTCTCGGGCGGCTTTGGCATTGGCCTGGGTGTGAAAGACTTTCGCGGCGTGTTCGTGTTCTCCACCACCGACAAACTCAAGCAGTTCACCAACAGCGGCTGGGAGGCCAACGCCCAGGCCGACGCTGCCGCCAAGGCCGGCGACAAGGGCGGTGCCGCCACCGGCGCCATCACCGTGGCCCCCGGTGTGACCCTGTACCAGCTCACCGAGAACGGTCTGGCCCTGCAGGCCACCATCCAGGGCACCAAGTATTTCAAGAATGATGATTTGAACGCGAAGTAGCAGCGCCAGAAAAAATAACAGAGTCAGCATTGACACGCTGCTGGCAGTGATTGACGCATGAACTTGCCTAAAGAGCTGGTCGTCTCCGCTGACAAATTGCGTAGTGCAACTACAGCTCTTGAGCCCGACAGTCGAGCACGCGGGACCGTTGTCATTGGCTGTGAAGGCTCCTTCTCCATGGTCGCGTTGGCGGAGCAGCAAGCGTTGGCCACGCTGGATTCCCGGTTTGTCGAAAATGCTGGAAAACGCACGTAAAGACGGCTTGATTTCAAACTCGGGTATGCGTGCTACCGAGCGGTGGGCCATGCAGCGAGCACGGGAGCGCGTGTCGGACGCTGCCTTGCGCAGACTCATTGTCCATATTCATAGAGGCCCTCCCAGCGGATCGCAATACCTTCGCCCACGGCAGCTCTATGCTGCATCCCACAGTGCTGCGCACTATTGAGATCGTGACGGACTTGGTGAATCAGTTGTATTCAGCGGATGTCTCGGCAATGGATCCGGGCGGTTGAGGTCGCAAATTGTGACTTCAAGTTGATCATAAAATGACTGTGCATAAATACAGTTATTTGGTAAATTGAAACCCTGACTTCTGGGGCATGGCATGAATGAATCTTTGGCGGCTCTATCGCCGCAGGCGCTTGCCGCGCGCATTGTGGTAATTCGTGGGCAGCGGGTGCTGCTCGATGCGGATTTGGCCCAGTTGTATGAAGTGGAGACGCGCCGGCTCAATGAGCAAATCAAACGCAATATGGGTCGGTTTCCGTTGGACTTCATGTTTCAGCTGACCAGCGAGGAGTTTGAAAACTTGAAGTCGCAATTTGCGACATCAAGTTGGGGCGGCCGCCGCAAGCTACCCCTGGCCTTCACCGAGCACGGCGCCATCATGGCGGCCAGCGTGCTCAACTCCGACCGCGCGGTGGAGATGAGCGTCTATGTGGTGCGCGCCTTTGTGCAACTGCGCGCCGTGCTGCTGGACCACAAGGCGCTGGCCGACAAGCTGGCTGCGCTGGAGCGGCGGGTTTCGCACCACGACAATTCGTTGGCTGAAGTCATAGACGCCATTCGTGCTCTGATGGCGCAGCCCAAACCTGCTAACCGCCCAATCGGGTTTACGGCGGATGTGACCGGCAAACCAGCAAATCGCTAGTATTTTGATAGCTACCAGCGCATATTTCACGAGGGCCAGAGGCTGATTGAATATGGAACCACCATGCAAACCCTTCCCATCCGCTTGACCCCAGGCCAGGACCTGCGCCTGGCGCTGGAGGCCGCCGTGCACAGCCACAATTGCCGCGCCGCCTTTGTGCTCTCGGGTATCGGCAGCTTGTCCATGGCCGGCCTGCGCTTTGCCGGGGCGGATCGGGTTGAGCGTCTGACGGGCGACATGGAAATCCTCAGCCTGTCGGGTTCGGTGGCGGGGGATGGGGCCAAGAGCAGTTCGCACTTGCACATGGCTTTGAGCACACCTACCGGCCAGGTTCTGGGCGGGCATGTGGCGGCGGGGTGCTTTGTGCGGACCACGGCGGAGGTGTTGCTGGCGCTGTTGCCGCAGTGGGAGTTTGCGCGTGAGCCGGACGCGGCAACCGGGTATGACGAGCTGGTGGTGCGCTCGCGACGTTGAGCGCCCCGCGCTGGCCGGCTAACCCGTGATCGCCCGCGCCACTTCGGCAAAACCCGCGCCGCGTTCGCTGGGCGTGATGTAGCGTGGCAGGTGGGTCAGCTGCTGCGTGAAGCGGCGCACATTGGCCACGCCAAAGCTGTGGGTGAAGTGCTGGAACATGACCTGGTCGTTGCCGGAGTCTCCGACAAAGGCCCAGCGGTCGATCTCACTGGCCAGATCGCGGCCCAGGAGTTCGCGGGCAATCCAGCAGGCGCCCATCCATTTGTTGAAGTCTCCAAAGCAGCCATGGATGTGGATGCTGCTGATGGTGGTGTGCATGCCGGCCTGTTCCAGCAGGGTCAGCACCTGCTGCACATCCTCGGGTGGCTGCTGGTTGAATTCGGCATAGTCAAAAGCCAGGTCGGTCTCGCGGCCGCCCTTGTCATCGGAGAGGCGGGCGCTGGGCACTGCGCGCAGCACCTGCTCGGCCACGGCCTGCATCGCCGCGTGGTTGGTGGCGCGGGTGGCGGCGTCCTGTTGATATAGTTTTGATAGCGGCCTGGCCATATTCGACGAGGGCTGTAGGCCATTTTGACCAAAAACCGTTTGGGGAACCAGGGCCACGGCGCCGTTCTCGGCCACCAGCGCGTCCACCGGCCAGCTGGCGGCAAACGGCTGGCCCCAGCCCACCGGGCGACCGGTGATGGCGATCACGATCAGGCCGGCGGCCTTGAGATCGGCCAGGGCCTGCAGCGCGTCAGGGGTGATGGCGCCGTGGCTGGTCAGCGTGTCATCGATGTCGGTGAACACGCCGACGATTTGGCGGCGCTCGGTCAGCGGCCAGTCGGCCAGCGGTCGTAGACCCGCCTCCCGATTAGCCGGCACTTTGCAACGCCAACCCCGCATGCTCGCGCAGCGGATGGAAGTGGATCTTGGGGAAGCGCTCCTGCGCCAGGCGCACGTCATACGGGCTGGTGCACAGATAGGCCAGCGTGTCGGCCGCGTCGCGCGCCATGCGCTGCGGGTAGGCGTTGATGAACTCCTGCAGTTCCTTCGGCGTGTCGGCGGTGATCCAGCGCGCGCCGGTGTACTGGCAGCCTTCCAGGCGGATGTCGGCGTCGTACTCGCCCTTCAGGCGGTGCTGCACCACTTCAAACTGCAACTGGCCCACGGCGCCCAGCAGCATGTTGCCGCCGATCTCGGGCTTGAAGACCTGGATGGCGCCTTCTTCGCCCAGCTGGGCCAGGCCCTGCTGCAGCTGCTTGGTGCGCAGCGGGTTGCGCAACACCACGGTCATGAACATTTCCGGCGCGAAGAAGGGCAGTCCGGTGTAGAGCAGGTTGACGCTGCCGTCGGTGATCGTGTCGCCCAGCTGCACGCCGCCGTGGGTGGTGAAGCCGACGATGTCGCCGGCATAGGCCTCTTCCACCGCCTCGCGGCGCTGGCTCATGAAGGTCACCACGCTGGTGGGGCGCAGTTCCTTGGCGGTGCGCATGACCTTGAGCTTCATGCCCGGTGTGTATTTGCCGGAGGCCACGCGCACGAAGGCGATGCGGTCGCGGTGGTTGGCGTCCATGTTGGCCTGCACCTTGAAGACCACGCCGCTGAAGGCGTCGTCTTCGGGTTGGACCTCTTTGATAACCGGCTGCTTGTTGACGATGAAGGAACTGGTGCGCGCGCCGGGCGAGGGCGCCAGATCGACCAGCGCGTCCAGCACTTCCATCACACCGAAATTGTTGACGCCGGAGCCGAAGAACACCGGGGTCTGCTTGCCGGCCAGGAAGGCGGCGTGGTCCCAGGCGGGCGACGCGCCGGTGGCCAGCTCCATGCTCTCCATGGCAGTGGTCCACTCGTGGCCGAAGCGCTGCTCCAGCGAGGAGGCATCGGACAGCGGCACGGTGTCAAAGTCCTGCGGGCGGCGCTCGCTGCCCGACTCGAACACGGTCATGGCCTGGGTGCGCAGGTTCACGATGCCGCCGAACGCCTTGCCCTGGCCCACCGGCCAGGTCATGGGCACGCAGGGCATGCCCAGCTCGCGCTCGATCTCATCGAGGATGTCCAGCGGCTCGCGCACTTCGCGGTCCATCTTGTTGACGAAGGTGATGATGGGGGTATCGCGCTGGCGGCAGACCTCGATCAGGCGGCGGGTTTGCGATTCCACACCGTTGGCCGCGTCAATCACCATCAGCGCTGAGTCCACGGCGGTCAGCACGCGGTAGGTGTCTTCCGAAAAGTCCTTGTGACCGGGGGTGTCGAGCAGGTTGATGACGTGGTCGCGGTAGACCATCTGCATCACGCTCGATGCCACCGAGATGCCGCGCTGCTTCTCAATCTCCATCCAGTCGGAGGTGGCATGGCGGCTGGCCTTGCGTGCCTTCACGCTGCCGGCGATCTGGATCGCGCCGGAGAACAGCAGCAGCTTTTCGGTCAGCGTGGTCTTGCCGGCGTCCGGGTGGGAAATGATGGCGAACGTGCGGCGGCGGCGGGTTTCGGCGAGAAATGACACAGGGGATTCCAGAAGGTGGTTCGGGTGCAGGCAGGGTCTGCCGCACCGCGCGGGCGTTCGCCCGGAAGGGGCGGATTTTACCGGAGGCCGCCCAAGCCCGGGGTCCGTTACTTCGGTTGGCCCAGGTAGCCGCGGTAGAGCTGGTCTTCGTCCAGGATGTGGTTGCGCAGCCAGTCGCGCAGGAAGTTGAGAATGCGTTCCCCCACCTGCGTGCGCCGGCGGTGGATGAAATCCTCCCGCACATCGGTAATCCATTTGCTGAAGCCCTGGTGGATGCGCCTGTGCTTTTCCAGGTCGGGGTAGCCGGCGTCGGCCATCAGCTGTTCTTCAAAATAGAAGTGGAAGGACGCGTAGCTGATCAGCTCATCAATGATCATGGCCACCAACGGGCGGTCGTTCTGGCTCTCGGCCGTGGCGAGCTGGTTGATGGTGTCCATCAGGATCATGTGCTGCTCGTCAATGTGCGCATTGCCTACGCTCATCGAGTCCGTCCACTGCACCAGCGAAACCGCTTCGCGCTGGCGTATCACTTCCACAAACGCATCGGTCACGGCGGGGTCAAATTGCGTGCCGCGTTGCTGGGCAATGTGTGAAACCGCGCGCTCGGAGGTCCACGGCGCCTTGTAGGGCCGGCGCGACATCAGCGCATCAAAGACGTCGGCAATGGCACAGATGCGACCGGCCAGGGGGATGTCCTCACCGGCCAGGCCGGCGGGGTAGCCGCTGCCGTCATACCACTCGTGGTGGGTCAGTGCGATGTCGGCGCCAATGCGCAAGTAGCTGCTCTCGCCCATCATCAGGTGTGCCTGTTGCAGCAACTGGGCGCCCATGGCGGGGTGCAGCATCATGGTCCGGCGCTCGTCGTCGGTCAGGGGCCCTGGCTTGAGCAGGATGCGGTCCGGCGAGGAAATCTTGCCGACATCGTGCAGGATGCTGGCGATGCGCACCTGTTCGACATAGCTGTCATCGACAATGTCGGGAAACTCGCCGTTGGCCTTGAGTCGCTGTGCAATCTGGCCGACCAGCCGGGCCACGCGCAGCACATGCACGCCGGTGTCGGTGTCGCGGTGTTCGGCAAAGTTGGCCATCGCCACCACGGTGGCCTTGGCGGTGCGCTGGACTTCCTCCAGCGCGCGGCCCTCTCGGGTGACGTCAAGGTAGGTGTAAACATAACCACCGGTCGCCAGCGGCACGGCAGCCACGCTGAGCAGGACGCCGTTGGGCCGCACGCGTTTGATGCGGTAAGGTTGACCGGCCGCCATCGCCTTGAGCCGTTCGGCCACAAAGTCTTCGGTGTCGCCCTGTTCCGCAAATTCGCCGCGGGTGTGCAGATAGGCCAGCAGATCGCTGTAGGGTTGACCAACGAACCGGTCCTCGCCGTCAATCTCCAGCAGGTGGCGATAGGCCCGGTTGTGCTGGCGCACCAGCAGATTCTGGTCGAGCCAGAGAAAGCCCTGGTCCATGGCGTCCAGGGCGTGGTTGATGTGATCGTCTCGGGGCTGCAGTGCGGCTTGGGCCATGGCGAAAGACTTCGTTGCGTCGTCGTTTGCACGGCCGGGCGATACCCCAAAGCGGGTCGCTGGAAGGCCGAAGTGCGACCATCCTACGGCGGGTATACCCTGAGATTCCGGATTCTTGCGGTGTGTTGACCAAGATCAACTTCAGGGTCTTGGCTGGGGTCAGCCGCCTTCGGTGTGGCGGGCATACATCTTCTGCATGCCGCCAATCCAGCGTTCGTAGTCCTGGCCCTTGTTGCGGAAATACTGCGCCACCTCGGGATGCGGCAGCACCAGGAATTGGCCGTTGCCCATGGTGGTGACCACTTCCTGGGCCACCGCTTCCGGCGCGAGGATGCCGTTCACCGCTGCGGAGCCGCCGTCGGTGCCGGCGGTCATGTCGGTCTGCACCGACTGCGGGCACAGGCAGGCCACCTGCACGCCTTTGCGGCCATAGGCAATGCGCAGCCATTCGGCAAAGGCCACCGCCGCGTGCTTGGTCACCGCGTAGGCGGGGGATTCCACAATCGTCAACAGCCCGGCGGCCGACGCCGTCACCATGAAGAAGCCGTCGCCGCGTGCCACCATCTCGGGCACCACGGCGCGCGCGGCCCACAGGTGGGCCATGCTGTGGACTTCCCACATCTTGTTCCACAGCGCGTCTTCCAGGTCCAGGCCGCCCATGCGCCCCAGGATGCCGGCATTGGAGATGTAGGCATCGACTTGGCCATAGTGTTCCCGCGTAGTGGCGACCAGGGCCTGGATGTCGGCCTCCTGGCTCACATCGCAGCGCACCGCCAGGCCGTTGATTTCGGCGGCCACGGCCTGGGCGCGCTCCAGATTCAGGTCGGCCACGACCACTGCGCGCGCACCGTCGGCTGCAAAGCGCTGTGCAATGCTGCGGCCAATGCCGCTGGCGCCACCGGTGACGATGGCAACTTTGTCTCGGATGTCCATGGAGTGCTCCTTTAAGGGAGGAGAGTGTCCAGGCTGCCGCTGCCCTGGTCAGCCACGCAGGTGACACCTGAAAGGCCCATGTTTGGAGTCTGGATCAAGGCTCCGTATAATCCGGGGTTTTCGAGGAGCGTTGCAGTTCACCCCCGGTGAACGAGGCTCGGAACACGCGGACCCCACGGGGCTGCGCTAGTCAACGACGCTCACCCACTGTTCTGTGTGGTGAGCCCATTCCCTGGTTTCTCTCCGGTTCCCGCACAGCGCAGTGGTTTTCAAAAAATTGACTTTTTGGAGCCCGCCATGAGCGCACTGAAGCCTGCCAAGACCGAAGACTACAAGATTGCCGACCTGAGCCTGGCCCCATGGGGCCGCAAGGAACTGACCATTGCCGAGACCGAAATGCCCGGTCTGATGGCCATCCGCGAAGAGTTCGCCAAGAGCCAGCCCCTGAAGGGCGCACGCATCACCGGTTCGCTGCACATGACCATCCAGACCGGCGTGCTGGTCGAGACCCTGCAAGCCCTGGGCGCCGAAGTGCGCTGGGCTTCGTGCAACATCTTCTCCACGCAAGACCACGCAGCGGCTGCCTTGGTGGCCAAGGGCACACCGGTGTTTGCATACAAGGGCGAGACCCTGGTGGACTACTGGGACTACACCCACCGCATCTTTGAATTCGCCGGCAAGAAGGGCACGGCCGCCGAAGGCCCGAACATGATCCTGGACGACGGCGGTGACGCCACGCTCCTGATGCACCTGGGCGTGCAGGCCGAGAAGGACATCAAGGTCCTGGCCAAGCCCGGCAGCGAAGAAGAAATCTGCCTGTTCAACGCCATCAAAGCCAAGCTCAAGGTGGACCCCACCTGGTACAGCCGCCGCCTGAAGAACATCATCGGCGTGACCGAAGAGACCACCACCGGTGTGATGCGCCTGGAAGAAATGGCCGCCAAGGGTAGCCTGAAGCTGCGCGCCATCAACGTCAACGACTCGGTGACCAAGAGCAAGTTCGACAACCTGTATGGCTGCCGCGAATCCCTGGTGGACGCCATCAAGCGCGCCACCGACGTCATGATCGCCGGCAAGGTTGCCTGCGTGGTTGGCTATGGCGATGTGGGTAAGGGCAGCGCCCAAGCCCTGCGTGCCCTGTCGGCGCAAGTATGGGTGACCGAGATCGACCCCATCAATGCCCTGCAGGCCGCCATGGAAGGCTACAAGGTCGTGACCATGGAATACGCCGCCGACAAGGCCGATATTTTTGTGACCTGCACCGGCAACAAGAACGTCATCACCTACAAGCACATGGCAGCCATGAAGGACCAGGCCATCGTTTCCAACATCGGCCACTTTGACAACGAAATCGACGTGGCGTCGCTGGAGAAGTGCAAGTGGGAAGAGATCAAGCCCCAGGTGGATCACGTGATCTTCCCTGCCACCAAGGGCAAGAACGGCAAGCCTGAAAAGCGCATCATCCTGCTGGCCAAGGGCCGCCTGGTGAACCTGGGCTGCGGCACCGGCCACCCCAGCTTCGTGATGTCGTCCAGCTTTGCGAATCAGACCATCGCCCAGATCGAGCTGTTCACCAAGCCCAAGGAATACAAGGTCGGTAAGGTCTATGTGCTGCCCAAGCACCTGGATGAAAAGGTGGCCCGCCTGCACCTGAAGAAGGTTGGTGCCATGCTGACCGAACTGACCGACGAGCAGGCCGCCTACATTGGCGTGAGCAAGGCCGGTCCGTACAAAAAAGACACGTACCGCTATTGATCGCACCGCATGCGCATTGACCAACTACTCGTCCAACGTGGCCTGGCCACCACCCGCTCGCAGGCTCAGCGCCTGATCGCCGATGGGGTGGAATGGCTGCAGGGCGAGGTGTGGAAACGTGTCGCCAAGAATGGCGACGACGTTCCCGAAAATGCCGAACTGCGCCTGCTGGACGACTCCGAAGCCCGCTACGTGTCACGCGGCGGCCTCAAACTCGAAGCTGCGCTCAAGCAGGTGGAGTTGTCCGTGGACGGCCTGGCCTGCCTGGACGTGGGCCAGAGCACCGGCGGCTTCACCGACTGCCTGTTGCAGCACGGTGCCCGCATGGTCGTGGGTGTGGACGTCGGGTCAGCCCAGTTGCACCCGCGCATCCGTGAAGACGGCCGCGTGCTGTGCGTGGAAGGCGTCAACGCCCGTGCATTGGATGCTTCTGATTTGATAGCGGCATGTGTAAATTACACGGGGGCTGGTGGCCAGTTTGATCCTGAAGTCCATGGCGAAGAGCCGTTTGTGCCGGAGTTTGACGTGGTGGTGGGCGATCTGTCCTTCATCTCGCAGACGCTGGTGCTGCCGGCAGTCGTGCCGCTGCTGAAAGATGGCGGCACGCTGCTGACCCTGGTCAAGCCGCAGTTCGAACTGCAGCCAGGTCAGGTGGGCAAGGGTGGCATCGTCAAGGACCCGGCGATGTACGCCATCGTGGAGCAGCGCCTGCGTGATACCTGTGCCGACCTGGGCCTGACCGTGACTGCGTGGTTTGACTCGCCGATTGCAGGGGGCGACGGCAACCGCGAATTCTTCATTTGTGCGAGAAAGCAAGCATGAACCCAACATCCCGCATCCCCGTGAGCGTGGAGTTTTTCCCTCCCAAAACGCCCGAGGGCGTTGAGAAGCTGCGCGTTGTGCGCCAGCAGCTGTACACGCTCAAGCCGGAGTTCTGTTCGGTGACCTTTGGCGCTGGCGGCTCCACGCAGGAGGGGACGTTCAAGGCCGTGGCCGACATCCTGGCGGAAGGTGTGAGCGCGGCCTCGCACTTCTCCTGCATCGGCGCCACGCGCGAGACCGTGCGGGCACAACTGGCCACGCTCAAGGCCATGGGCGTCAAGCGCCTGGTGGCCCTGCGCGGTGACCTGCCCAGCGGCTATGGCGCCGGTGGTGAGTTTCACTACGCCAGCGAACTGGTGGCATTTATCCGCCAGGAGACCGGTGACGATTTCCACATCGAAGTGGCGGCCTATCCCGAGGTGCATCCCCAGGCCAAGTCGCCCGAGAGCGACCTGCAGGCCTTTGCCACCAAGGTGCGCGCAGGGGCCAACTCGGCCATCACCCAGTATTTCTACAACCCGGATGCCTACTTCCGTTTTGTCGATGACGTGGCCGCGCTGGGTGTGCATGTGCCGGTGGTGCCGGGCATCATGCCCATCACCAGCTCCACGCAGTTGATGCGCTTCTCCGACGCCAGCGGCGCCGAGATTCCGCGCTGGATTCGCTTGCGCCTGCAAAGCTTTGGTGACGACACTGCGTCCATCAAGGCCTTTGGCCTGGATGTCGTGCAGGGGCTGTGCGAGCAGTTGCGCGCCGGTGGCGCACCGGCGCTGCACTTCTACACCATGAACCAGAGCGTGGCGACCATTGCGCTGTGCGAGCGCCTGGGATTGGCGGGGTAGTGAGGGTCAATCTCCCGCCGGGCCGCCCCAAGGGAAATTAGCCCCCTCGGGGGGCAGCGACCCGCGTAGCGGTGGAGCGTGGGGGCCATTTCAACCGCCGGAATCCAGGGTAAAGCCGGCGTTGGCGTCCTGCTTCAGGGCCGCCACCATTTGCGGCAGCGCCAGTTGCAGGGCTGCCTTCAGCGTGTGGGGCGGGTTGATGATGAACATGCCGCTGGCGGGCAGGCCCGGACGGATCACCTCACCAGCGTCATCCTGCAGCAGTTTGCTGGACTTGACTGTGAGCGTTGCGCCCAGCCAGCTCTTGCCAGCCTTGTTGGCCAGGGTCTTGAGCTTCTTGGGCAGATCGTGGGCTTCGGGCCGCGGGATGATGGGGTACCAGACCGCATAGGTGCCCGTGGCAAAACGCTGCAGGGAGTCGGCAACCATTTCCGCAACGCGGCCGTAATCGGTCTTCAGTTCGTAGCTGGGGTCGCACAGCAACAGCGCGCGGCGCGATGGCGGCGGCAGGAACTTCTTGACGCCCTCAAAACCGTCTTCGCGCAGGATGGCGACCTGGCGCCCGGCTTCGAGCTGGGCAATATTCGCGGTCAGCGTCTTGGTGTCGGTGGGATGCAGTTCGAACAGCTTGAGCTTGTCGCGTCCGCGGTCGGCCAGCACCCGTTGGATGATGAAGGGTGAGCCAGGGTAGACCTTGTGGCTGCCCTTGTTGTTGAAGCCGGCGACCAGGTCCAGGTAGTCCTGCAGCGCCGGTGCAATGGGCGCAGGCGGCGGGCTGGCAACCAGTTTGAGAAAGCCTTCGGCTGCCTCCGCGCTGGTCTGGGCGTAGTCGCCGTCCAGGCGGTAGAGGCCGGCACCGGCGTGGGTGTCGAACACCGTCATGGGTGTGTCTTTTTGCACCATGTGACGCAAAATGGCCAGCAAAACGGTGTGTTTGAGGACGTCGGCGTGGTTTCCGGCGTGGAAGGCGTGGCGGTAACTGAACATCCGTCGATGGTAACCCTTCAACCCCCGAATTGCCCAATTCCCCAACTTTTTGTATAATGGTGGGCTTCGCAGCGATTTTGTGGCTCCGCGGCGAAGCACTCTCAGTAACGTCTTGCGACCGCGCGCCGAGTATCTCCACCTAAGAGATTCCCATCAGAGGAACGCCGACCGTGGAAAAGAGCCCGCCAAACCAACTCCTTTCTAGGAAATTCTCATGTCTACTTTCAGCGCAAAACCCGCTGAGGTCGTGCACGAGTGGTTTGTGATTGACGCGACCGACAAGGTCCTCGGACGAGTAGCCAGCGAAGTTGCTCTCCGTTTGCGCGGCAAACACAAGGCCATTTACACGCCTCACGTCGATACCGGCGATTTCATCATCGTCACCAATGCATCCCAGCTCCGCGTCACTGGCGCCAAGTCGCTGGACAAGGTGTATTACAGCCACTCCGGTTACCCCGGTGGCATTTCCAGCACCAACTTCCGTGACATGCAATCGCGTTTCCCCGGTCGTGCTCTGGAAAAAGCCGTCAAGGGCATGCTGCCCAAGGGTCCCCTGGGCTACGCCATGATCAAGAAGCTCAAGGTTTACGGTGGTGCTGAGCATCCCCACACAGCCCAGCAGCCCAAGGTTCTGGACATCCCCGGTATTTCTGCCAATGCAGTGAAACGTGAGGCCGCCAAATGATCGGTGAATGGAACAATGGCACCGGCCGTCGCAAATCCAGCGTCGCCCGTGTGTTTCTGAAAAAAGGCTCCGGCCAAATCGTCGTCAACGGCAAGGACATCCAGCAGTTCTTCGGTCGTGAAACCTCGATCATGATCTGCAAGCAGCCCCTGATGCTGACCAACCACGCCGAAACCTTTGACATCATGGTCAATGTGGCCGGTGGCGGTGAGTCCGGCCAGGCCGGTGCAGTGCGCCACGGTATTACCCGCGCCCTGATCGATTACGATGCGACGCTCAAGCCCGAGCTGAGCAAAGCCGGCTTCGTGACGCGTGATGCGCGTGAAGTCGAGCGTAAGAAGGTCGGCTTCCACGGCGCCCGCCGTCGCAAGCAGTTCTCCAAGCGCTGATTCGGATCACACCCCGAATCGAGACCGCCCCGGCTTTGCTTGGGCGGTTTTTTTGTTTCTGGAGGAGTTTGCTTCATGCGTTTTCGTCTGTTGCGCCGCCGGTTGACCATCAGTGCCCCGCGCATGGCGGTGCGCAGTGCGTTGCCGTGGCCGTTTCGCTGGGCCATGCTGGCCATCGTGCTGGGTTTCTGTGCTGCCATTGGGCTGTGGGCATTCGAGTTCGGCAAGGACATTGCAGGCCTGGAGCGGGGCTCCAAGGAAGAGCTGATGCGCCTGCGCACCGAAGTGGCTGAGCTGCATACGGAGCTTGCCGCCGTCAAAGCCCAGCGCGACCAGGCGCAATCGGTTGCCAACACGGCCGGAACCCTGGTGACAGCCGAGAAGGCTGCCCAGGAGCGGCTGGTGGCTCAAACCAAGCAGCTGGAGCTGGAGAACCGCTCGCTGCGGGATGATCTGGGTTTCTTTGAAAAACTGATTCCCGCCAGCGGCGTGGACGGGTTGGCTATTCGCGGTCTGCAGGCCGAGATGGCCGAAGCCAGCAAGCTAAAATGGCAGGTGCTGGTGATCCAGTCGGGCAAGAACCCGGGGGAGTTCAACGGTCGCCTGGAGCTGACTTTCACCGGCTTTCAAAACGGGAAACCCTGGTCTGCTGTGCTGCCGGGCGAGTTGCCTGCCATCAAGGTCCGCCAATACGGTCGCATGGGCGGCGAGTTCGAGGTGCCTGCCCAGGTGCAGGTCAAAGGGGTTTCGGCCAGGGTGATGGATGGCGCTGTTGCACGGGCCACGCAATCCATCAAGTTGTAGTCATTCAACGAGGTTTTTCATGTTCAACAAGAAAAAGCAGCCGCCCATCAAGAGCCTGATTGCCGAAGGCAGCCAGATCACTGGCAACATCAGTTTCACCGACGGCCTGCGGGTCGATGGCACCATCACCGGCAACATCCACGCAGGCGATGACGTGGCCAGCATCCTGGTGATTTCCGAGATCGCCACCGTTACCGGTGAAATCGTCGCCGACCACATCATCATCAATGGCCATGTCAAGGGCCCCATCCACGCCCGCAGAATGCTGGAACTCCAGCCCAAGGCCCGGATCGAAGGGGATGTGGACTATGCCGCGCTGGAAATGCACCAGGGTGCGTTGATCACCGGTCAGTTGCGCCCGCTGCTGGCCGAAGAGGAAAAGCCCACATTGAAGCTGGCGGCAAATAACCAGTAAGAGAATTCCTGAGCGAATTGCTGTAGTATTGTCACAATTCCCGATTTCACCGGAGTCACTCCATGAACGCAGTAGCCGAAAACATCCAGACCGAAATGCCCGCCCCCATCCTGTTCACCGACAGTGCGGCGGCCAAAGTGGCAGACCTGATCGCCGAAGAAGGCAACCCCGAGCTGAAACTGCGCGTGTTCGTTCAGGGCGGGGGCTGCTCGGGCTTCCAGTACGGTTTCACCTTTGATGAGATCACTAACGAAGACGACACCACCATGACCAAGAATGGCGTGTCCCTGCTGATCGATGCGATGAGCTACCAGTACCTGGTGGGCGCAGAAATCGATTACAAGGAAGACCTGCAGGGCGCCCAGTTCGTCATCAAGAACCCCAACGCCACCACAACCTGTGGTTGCGGCTCGTCCTTCTCCTGATAAATAGCTAGGTTTCGCCGGCTTCAGGCCGGGTAGATTGCACCCAGTATGCGGGCGCCTCGGGCGCCCGTAACGCTTTTTATGCTGGCCGTTTGGCCCAGCACGGCTTGGCGTGCCAGCCAGGCAAAAGCGGTAGCTTCCACCTGCAAGGGCGGCAGGCCAAATTCCTCAGATGACACGGCCCGACAGCCAGGCAAGGCCTGTTGCAGTCGCTGCATCAAGTGGGTGTTGAGTGCACCGCCACCGCAGACGATCAGTGTGCAGCAATCAGGGGCGGTAGCCAGCACGCTGCGCGCACAGGCCTGCGCCGTGAGTTCGGTCAGTGTGGCCTGCACGTCCTGCGGCGCCAGCCCTTCCATCCCGACCATCTTGGTCTGCAGCCAGGGTGGATTGAACAGGTCGCGCCCAGTACTCTTGGGTGGAGGCTTGGCGAAGAAGGGTTCTGCCAGCAGGCGCTCCAGCAACGCAGCGTGCACCTGCCCTTGGGCCGCCCAACGGCCGGCATCGTCAAAATCTTTCCCGGTATGGGCCAGGCACCAGGCGTCCATCAGGGCATTGCCGGGGCCGCAGTCAAACCCGCACAGGTCGGCCTTGCCTGGGTCCAGCACCGTGATATTGGAGATGCCGCCAATATTCAGCACCGCCAGCGTTTGATCCGGCGGGCCAAAGAAGGCCTGGTGGAATGGCGGCACCAACGGTGCGCCCTGGCCTCCGGCTGCGACGTCGCGGTTGCGAAAATCTGCCACCACGGCGATGCCACACAGTTCGGCCAGCAGGGCCGGGCTGTTCAGCTGCAATGTGTACCCGGTGCCATCAAACTCCTGGGGCCTGTGCCGTACGGTCTGCCCATGGGCGCCAACGGCCCGCACGGCACTTGCGTCCACGCCGCTCTGGCGCAACACGGCCTGGACCTGATCGGCATAGACCCGGACCAGCGCATTGGCCGCCAGGGCGGCACGGTGGAGTTCGTTGTCGGTGGGGGCGTTCAGGGCCAGGAGTTCGGCCTTGAGTGCGGGAGGGAGGGGGGTGCTGGCGTGCCCTAGCACGCGCGGGCGGGGGGCATCAAAGTCCACCAGCACGGCATCCACCCCGTCCAGCGAGGTGCCCGACATCAGGCCGATGTACAAGCCGGATACCATGCCGCCCCGCAAGCGGGTCTACTGGGCGCTGCCCGGCAGCATGTTTGCCGCAGCGGCCAGTTGCAGGCGCACCATGGCGGCGGCCTGGTTGAAGGCGGGCCGGGAGGACGCAGCCACTGGAACGGACTCGCTCTGGCGGGCAATGGTCAGGGGATCACGGTGGGCGCCATTGACGCGAAATTCAAAGTGCAGGTGGGGCCCGGTGGCCCAGCCGGTCTGTCCGACGGCGCCTACATTCTGGCCCTGGCTCACGCTTTGACCACTGCGCACGGCGATGCGGCTCAAGTGGGCGTAGACCGTCATGTTGTTGCTGCCGTGCTTGACCATGACCACATTGCCAAACCCGCCCTGCGTGCCGGCAAATTCGACCACGCCGTCCGCCACGGTGCGCACCGGGGTGCCCGTGGGGGCCGCATAGTCCACGCCCAGGTGGGCGCGCCAAGTTTGCAGAATCGGGTGGAAGCGCATCTTGAAGCCGCTGGTCACACGGGAAAACTCCATGGGTGACGCCAGGAAGGCACGGCGCAGGCTTTCACCGGCCAGTGTGTAGTAGCCGCCCTTGGTCAGGGTGTGGCTGGCGGTGGACGCTGCGGCGCTGCCGGTGGTCACGGGCTCCTGGAACCACATCGCCTGGTAGCTCTTGCCCGCATTGACGAATTCGGCATTCAGCACTCGGCCGGCGCGCAGCGGTTCGCCATCGCCTTCCAGCGTCTCATAGGTCACGCTGAAGCGGTCGCCCTTGCGCAGCGCACGGTGGAAGTCGATGTCGCCGGAGAAAATTTCGGCCAGCTGGATGGCAATGGCGTCGGGAATGCGGGCGTCGTCGGTCGCCGCAAACAGTGAGGAATTGATGATGCCGCTGGCCAGGCGCGAAGAAGCCGTCATCGGCAGGGTTTCCAGCCGGGACTGGAAGCCTGAGGCGGTCTTCTCAATCGTCAAGCGCTTGAACATGCCGTCGTCTTCCGGGCTCCAGCGGGCGCTGAGCTTGAGCAGGGTGTTGCCCTCGCTGGCTTCCACGGTGACGTTGCGGCCGGTGCGGCCCATCAGCGTTTGCTGAACGGTGCTGTCGGTGCGCAGGAAGGCCGCTGCTTGCGGGTCGTACACACCCAAGCGCTTGAGCAGGGCTTCGGCGGTATCGGTGGAGCGGGTGATATCCGAGCGGTACAGGCGCAGGGCTTGGGCTTGCAGACTGTCGGCCGGCGCCAGGTAAGGCAGGGGAGTGACATCTTCCACCAGGGTGTGGACCGGCAGTTCGGCCGCATCGGGTGCCAGCGATGCCACCGCGTAGGTGGCGCCGGCTCCGCCCAGCATCAGGGCGGCAAGGGCGATGGAAACGTGCTTGGGGTGGCGTTGGACAAGACCGGCGGCGAAGGCAAACATTTCCTCAGCGGCCTGGATCAGGCGGTGTATCAAAATTCGGACTCCGTTGAGTAGGGACGCCACCACGCGGTGCTGCGTCCCGAACTGCGATTGAGCGCACGACTAAAATCCAGCCGCTGGCTCCACTTGTGTCGCAGGAGGGACGCCAGTATAGCGGTCAACCGCACAGACACATTGATAAAAACCCTTATGAATCAAGCATCCAGCCCAACTTTACCTGTCTCAGATCAAGTTAGAGAGGCATTGGCGGTCACCCTGCGCGGCTGCGAGGAATTATTACCCCAGGACGAGTGGGTCAAAAAACTGGTCAAGTCCGAGGCCTCCGGCAAGCCCCTGCGCATCAAACTGGGGCTGGACCCCACGGCACCCGACATCCACGTCGGCCACACCGTGGTGCTCAACAAGATGCGCCAGTTGCAGGACCTGGGCCACACGGTGATCTTCCTGATCGGCGATTTCACCAGCATGATTGGCGACCCGTCCGGTCGCAACAGCACGCGCCCGCCGCTGACCGCCGAGCAGATCAAGGTCAACGCCGAAACCTATTACCGCCAGGCCAGCCTGGTGCTGGACCCGGCCAAGACCGAGATCCGCTACAACAGCGAGTGGAGCGACCCGCTGGGCGCGCGCGGCATGATCCAGCTGGCCAGCCGCTACACCGTGGCGCGCATGATGGAGCGCAACGACTTCCATGACCGCTTCAAGGCCGGCACGCCGATTGCCGTGCACGAGTTCCTGTACCCGCTGATGCAAGGCTACGACAGCGTGGCGCTGCACAGCGATCTGGAACTGGGCGGCACTGACCAGAAGTTCAACCTGCTGATGGGCCGCACGCTGCAGGCCGAATACGGCCAGGAGCCGCAGTGCATCCTGACCATGCCGCTGCTGGAAGGCCTGGACGGCGTGGAGAAGATGTCCAAGAGCAAGAACAACTACATCGGCATCAGCGAAGACCCCAACACCATGTTCGCCAAGGTGCTGTCCATCTCCGACGTCCTGATGTGGAAGTGGTACACGCTGCTGAGCTTCCAGAGCGAGGCCGCCATTGCTGCACTCAAGGCTGAGGTAGATGGTGGCCGCAACCCCAAGGACGCCAAGGTGGCACTGGCCAAGGAAATCACCGCGCGCTTCCACAGCGCTGCCGCTGCCGATGCGGCGGAACAGGACTTCATCAACCGCAGCAAGGGCGGCGTGCCCGACGAGATTGCCGAACTCAGCCTGCCGCTGGGTGACGGCGGCGCAGCACAGGGCATTGCCAACCTGCTGAAGATGGCGGGTCTGGTAGCGTCCAACGGTGAAGGTAACCGCCTGATCGACGGCGGCGGTGTGCGCGTGGACAGCAATGTTGTCAGCGACAAGGGCTTGAAACTGGGTGCCGGAACCTATGTGCTGCAGGCCGGCAAGCGCAAGTTCGCGCGTGTGACGTTGGCGTAGCTGCTATTGGTTTAATAGCTGTTTGTTCTTATTTCACGAGGGCTAGCGGCTGTTTTTGTTGAAAATCACTTGGCAAGGAGGCTGCGCATGAAACACTGCATAGGCGCCGTTGTTTTGGCACTGGCCGCCGCGGGCGCCGCGGCCCAGGAATGGCCGGCCGCCAGCCAGGCGCTGCTGAAGCAGGCCCAGGCGCAATCTGGCTACGTCCAGGTCGAAGCCCTGCGCCCCAGCTTCCGCCCGACCAGTGACGGCCGTAGCTTCCTGCTGGTATGGACACCCAACCCGGCCACGGCGCCGGCCAAATGGATCGTCTCTCTGCCCGGCACCGGTGGCTACGCCACCCGCGACCTGGCCGTCTGGCACCCGCACCTGCAGGGGCGCGACGTGGGGCTGGTCGTGGTGCAATGGTGGCTTGGCAGCGGGGATACCACCCGGGACTACTACACACCGTTTGACATCTACCGCGAAATCGACCGCTTGCTGAATGAACTGCGGGTACCGAAGAACGGTGCCATGCTGCACGGTTTCTCGCGCGGCGCGGCCAATCTGTATGCCGTGGCGGCGCTGGACCGCACCAAGGGGCGCCAGTATTTCTCGACCTTTGTTGCCAGCTCCGGCAGCGCCTCGCTGGACTACCCGCCGACTCAGTTGGTGGTGCGGGGCGAGTTTGGCGCAACGCCCTATGCCGGCACCCAGTGGGTAACCGCCTGTGGTGACCGGGACCCCAACCCGGGACGTGACGGCTGTCCCGGCATGCGGCGCACGGCGGAGTGGATCAAGGAACGCGGGGGCAGCATCGCCCTGGCGATTGAGGATAAGACCCAGGGCCATGGCGCCCTGCAACTCAACCCGGCCAACGCCAAACAGCTGCTGGACTGGTACCTGCGCCCATGATCGCCGTCCTGCAACGCGTCAGTTCCGCCCGTGTCGATGTCGATGGACAGACCGTCGGGGCGATTGGCCCGGGCCTTCTGGTGCTCGTGTGTGCCGAGCAGGGAGACACCCCGGCCGAGGGCGACAAGCTGCTGGCCAAGATACTGAAGCTGCGCATCTTCAGCGACGCCCAGGGCAAGATGAATTTGAGCGTGCAGGACGTGGATGGACAGGGCTCGCCGGGTGGCCTGTTGATCGTCAGCCAGTTCACGCTGGCGGCGGATGTGCGCGGTGGCAACCGGCCCAGCTTCACGGCAGCGGCCGCGCCCGAAGATGGCCGGCGCCTCTACGAGGGTTTTGTCGCCGCAGCGCGCCGCCAGCATGGCGAGGTGCAGACCGGCATCTTTGCCGCCGACATGCAGGTGCACCTGGTCAACGATGGCCCGGTGACGATCCCGCTACGCATGCCTCCACCCAGCCACGCAGGCTGTTGACAAAGGCGATGGCCTGCACGCGCGGCAGGTCGCTCACGCGTACCACCGCTTCCTCGATACGACCCTGCGCCAGCCAGTGCGCGCGGCCCACGCCCGGCAACAGGCCGCAGTCCAGAGCCGGGGTGACCCAGCGGCCATCCAGCAGCAGGGCCAGGTTGCCCCGGGTGCATTCGGTCATTTCGCCACGCGCGTTCCACAGCACGGTGTCGAACACCGCCGGGTCGGTGGGGGTGAACGCGTCGTAGTGGGCGCGGCGTGTGGTCTTGTGGCGCACGAATTCGCTGTCGGACGCATCCAACGGGCTGGTAGCCAGTTGCAGGCGCACCGGTGTGGGCGTGTCGATCAGCGCAAAGGCCTGGGCCTGCAGGCGACCGGTCGTATCGAGCAGCAGGCGCACCCGCCACGCGCCTTGCGGGTGTAGCCGGCAGAGGTCCGTCAGCGCCTGCTGCACTGCATTGGGATGCCATGCAAAACCGAAATGCGTGGCCGATGCCTGCATGCGTGCCAAGTGCTGTGGCAGGTGCTGCAGCACGCCGTCGCGTAGCGCCAGGGTTTCCAGAATCTCGAACGCCTGGCTGGCCCGGTTCAGAAACGCCTGCTTGTGGCGCCACTCCTGCCATTCGGCCTCGGGCGTGGAATCAAAGGTGATGCCGCTGCCGGTCGCGGCGCGGATGGAGTCGCCGCGCACCACGGCGGTCCGGATCGGCACGTTGAAGGTGGCGCTGCCACCCGGGCGCACCACGCCGACGGCGCCGCAGTAGACGCCGCGGTTATCGCCCTCCAGCTCCCGGATCAGGCGCATGGCCTGCACCTTGGGCGCACCGGTGACCGAGCCGCAAGGAAACAGCGCGGAGAACACATCGACCAGTGTGGTGCCGGGCCGCGTGTCGGCATGCACATCGGTCACCATCTGCCACACGGTGGGCAGAGCCTGCACGCGGCACAGGCCGTCCACGGTGACGGAAAACGGCGTGGCGATGCGCGACAGGTCGTTGCGGATCAGGTCCACGATCATCACGTTCTCGGCGCGCTCCTTGGGTGAGGTCTGCAGGCCTTCGGCCAGCGCCTGGTCCTGCTGCGGAGTGCGACCGCGCGCGGCCGTGCCCTTCATGGGGCGGGTGATCAGGTGGCCGTCCTTCCAGTCGAAGAACAACTCGGGTGAGGCGGACAGCACTTGTTCCTCGCCGGTGTCGATGTAGGCGGCAAAACCCCCAGGCTGGGCCTGGCGCATGGCGGCAAACAAATCTTCGGGTGGCACATGCAACCGACCTGCGGTGCGGGCGGTGTAATTGGCCTGGTAAATCTCACCGTCGCCAATAGCCTGATGCAGGCGCTCCAGGGCCGCATCAAACGTGGTGCGCGTCAGGCCCGGTTGCCAGGTGGCGCGCACGGTGTCCGAACCGGTGGATGGCGACGCGGGCTCTTCCCCATCGGGCAGCGGTGCATTGTGTACACCAAACCACGCCAGCGGCCCGGTCGCCGGGTGCACAGCCAATGCGTGGTCAAACGCGGGTGCCGCCTCATAGCGCACATAGCCCACGCACCACTGCCCCTGCAGGGCGCGCTGTTGCACCGCCTCCAGCACGGACTTCACGTCCTTCAACTCACGGGCGACCAGCACCTCGCGCGGCGCGCCGAAGGCAACACGCACGGCCGCACTACCACCGTGGGGGTGTGCGGGTGCGTGAACGGCGGCGAAATCGATCAGGGCATGCATGGTGTGGTGCGCGGGGAGGGGGCCGGGCCGCAGATTATGCGCGTGTGGGCGGCCCGTATCCCGCCAGGGGATGGTGCTTGCATGACCCATATGGTTGCTATATACTTGAACCATCAAGTAATACGCAATCAAATGTCATGACACATCCACAAACTGCTTTTTTGATCTACGGACCCACCGCGTCGGGCAAGTCCACCGTCGCCCGTCAACTCGCGGCCGAGCACAACGCCGTGCGTTTTGCCATCGATGAATGGATGCATGCTTTGTTTGGCCCGGACACGCCGGAAACGATGGACATGGCCTGGGTCATGCCGCGCGTGGCGCGCTGCCAGGCCCGCATCTGGGCCACCTGCGAGCAGATTCTGGCCAGCGGCCGCAACGTGGTGCTGGAAATGGGGCTGCTGCGCCAGCAGGACCGCGACCGCATGCAATCCCTGGTCGAGGCCAGCGGTCACGCCGCCACGCTGTGCTTTGTCGATGCCAGCCTGGCAACGCGTCGCCAGCGCGTGCTGCAGCGCAACCAGCAGCAGGGCGACACCTACTCTTTCCAGATCACCCCGACCATGTTCGATGCCATGGAACACATTTTTGAGCGCCCCGGAGCGGACGAGGTGCGCCGCTCGCGGGTCTTTTTCGAGGAACTCTCCCATGCTTGAGCCCACCCCCGCAACCCCGACGGCCCCCAGCGACAGTCTGGAGTTCTGCCTGCGCCTCAACCGCGCCTATGCCACGCTGACGCGCCGGCTGGACAATGCGCTGTCCAGCGTGCACGGCTTGAGTTTTGGCGACTTCATGATCCTGTACTACCTGGACCGGGCGCCGGCCAGCCGGCTGCGCCGCATCGACTTGGCCGAGCGACTGGGGCTGACGGCATCCGGCGTCACGCGCAGCCTGTTGCCGCTGGAAAAACTGGGCTTGGTCGCTCGCCAGACCGACCCGCGGGATGCACGGGTGGGCTACGCCCTGATTACCGAGGCCGGCCAGCAATTGCTGCAATACGCGCTTGCCTCCGTGGAGCCGATTGCGCAGGAGGCAACCCGCATGGTGTCGGCCGACGAGATGGGCGCGCTCACCGCGCTGCTGGGGCAATTGGCGGGTATAAACCTCTCCAACACATGAATCTGATCGCCGTCATCACCACCGTTGGCAGCCGCACCGAGGCACAGGCCATGGCACGTGCGCTGGTCGAGCGCAAGCTGGCGGCCTGCGCGCAGATTGACGCGATCGAGGGCTTCTACACCTGGGATGGCGCCATCCAGAACGAGCCGGAGTTCCGCATCACCTTCAAGACCACGGATGCGCAGTATGCCGCGGTGGAAGCGGCCATCCGGGAACTGCACAGCTATGCGTTACCGGCCATCCATGCCATTTCGCTCTCCCACATCTACGCGCCGTATGCGCAGTGGATATTGGACAACTCCAACGGAGGCTAGGACAAAAACTGCCGCAACTCCGGCGTCTGCGGCCGGTTGAAAATCTCATCCGGCGTGCCCGCCTCGTGGATCAGCCCCTGGTGCATGAACACCACGCGGTCGCTGACCTTGCGGGCAAAGGCCATTTCGTGCGTGACCAGGATCAGCGTCATGCCCTCGTTGGCCAGCATCTCCACCACCTGCAGCACCTCGCCCACCAGTTCCGGGTCCAGCGCCGAGGTGATCTCGTCGCACAACAGCACCGTGGGGTCCATGGCCAGCGCGCGGGCAATCGCCACGCGCTGCTGCTGGCCGCCCGACAGTTGGTCCGGCATGCGGTCAAACAGATGCCCCAGGCCCACGCGTTCCAGCAGCGCCTGGGCGCGGACCTTCGCATCTTCCTTGGGAATGTCCTTGACCAGGGTCGGGGCCAGCATCACATTGCGCCCGGCACTCAGATGCGGGAACAGGTTGAAGCTCTGGAAGATCATGCCGACCTGCTGGCGCAGCTCGCGCATGGCGTTGGCGTCCCCGTGCTGCAGTGCCTGGCCGTCCACGCTCAGGCTTCCGCGCTCGAAGGTCTCCAGGCCGTTGATGCAGCGCAACAGCGTGCTCTTGCCCGAGCCGCTCTTGCCGATGATGCAGACCACTTCCTTGCGGCCCACCTGCAGGTCAATGCCCTTGAGCACCTCGGTGGGGCCAAAACTCTTGTGCAGGCCGCGGATGTCGACCAGCGCGAACGGGGGATTGGGTGATGGTGTTTCGGTCATGGGTCAAGCCAGGCGGCGGTTTTCCAGCCGCTGGCTCCACCACGACAGTGGAAAGCACAGGGCAAAGTACAAGAGCCCCACAAAGGTGTAGGCCAGAAAGGGTTGGTAGGTGGCGTTGGAGATCATCTGACCGGCCTTGGTCAGCTCGACAAAGCCGATGACGGATGCCAGTGCCGTGCCCTTGATGATCTGAACCAGAAAGCCCACCGTGGGTGCAATCCCCACGCGCAGGGCCTGGGGCAGGATCACGTGGCGCATCTGTTGCGCATAGGTCAATGCCAGGCTGGTGGAGGCTTCCCACTGGCCCTTGGGAATGGCGTTGACACAGCCGCGCCAGATCTCGGTCAGGTAGGCACTGGCATATAGCGTGAGACAGATAGCGGCCGCGACCAGCGGCGAGGTGTCCATGCCCAGCAGCGCCAGGCCAAAGTAGACGAGAAACAGCTGCATCAAGAGTGGCGTGCCCTGGAATATCTGAACGTACCAGGCCACTGCGGTCGCCACGCCAGGCAACTTGCTGAAGCGCAGCATCAGCAGTCCCATGCCCGCCAGACCGCCGCCGATGAAGGCGATCAGCGAGAGCGCCACCGTCCAGCGTACGGCACCCAGCAGAAAGGTGAAGATGTCCCACAGGGAAAACTGAACCATGGTGGTGTGCTCCCTATCGGCTGGAGAAGATGAAGCGCGGCCCCACCCAGTACAGCAGCTGCCGCAACGCAATTGCCAGCAGCAGGTAGATGGCGGTCACGATGATGTAGGACTCAAAGCTGCGGAAGGTGCGGCTGGAAATCAGGTTGGCAGCCTGCGAGAGTTCTTCGGCCGAAATCTGGCCGCACACTGCCGAGCCCAGCATGACGATGATGATCTGGCTCACCAGCGCCGGCCAGATACGTGCCAAGGCAGGCGGCAGCACTACGCGCGAAAAGGTCTGCCACGGTGTCAGCGCCAAACTCATGGCCGCTTCCAGTTGGCCGCGGGGCGTGGTCTGCAGGCCGGCGCGCACGATCTCGCAGGCATAGGCCCCCAGGTTGAACACCATGGCCAGCACACAGGCCACCTCCACCGACAGGCGCAGCCCCAGCGAGGGCAGGCCGAAGAAGATGAAGAACAGCTGGATGATGAACGGCGTGTTGCGCACCAGCTCCACATAGGCGCCCACCATGCGTTTCAGCACGGGGCCGCCATGCAATCGAGCCCAGGCGCAGGCCGTTCCCAACAGCGCACCCAGCACCGCCGAGATGGCGGTCAGGGTGACGGTCAGGATCAATCCACGCAGCAGCATGGGCCACTGTTCCAGCACGGTGACAAAGTTGAATTCAATCATGGTGCATCAGTGCGAGGTGCGCAGGTGGCCGTCGATTACTCGGGCAGCACGCCGGTGCCGCGGCCCAGCCACTTTTGCGAATACTTCTCCAACGTGCCGTCGGCCTTGGCGGCCAACAGGATTTCGTTGACTTTTTTCAGTAGCTCGGTTTCACCCTTGCGCACGCCGATGAAGTTGGGCGAGTCTTTCAGCAGCAGCTTGTACTCGGCCTGCACCTGGGGGTTCTTCTGCACGGCGGCAGCGGCCACGGCGGCGCCGGTGGCCAGCAACTGGGTTTGTTGCGAGATGAAGGCGGCCACGGTGGTGGAATCGTCTTCAAAGCGCTGGATCTTCAGCGTGGGCGGTGCCACCTTTTGCAGCACGTCGTCCTGGATGGTGCCGCGGGTCACGGCAATGCTCTTGCCGGCCAGGTCGTCAAAGCTCTTGATGCTCAGTGCCTTGGGGCCGAACACGGCCTGGAAAAAGGGCGCGTAGGCCACGGTGAAGTCGATGACCTTCTCGCGCTCGGGGTTCTTGCCCAGAGCCGAGACGATCAGGTCGATCTTCTTGGTCTGCAGGTAGGGGATGCGGTTGGGCGTGCTGACGGGCACAAACTCGGCCTTCACGCCCAGCTTGTCGGCAATCAGCTGCGCCGTGGCCACGTCCACGCCGGTCAGCTTGAAGTCGGGTCCCATGTAGCCATAGGGCGGAAAGTCGGAGGCCACGCCCAGGGCGATCGACTTCTTGGCCAGGATGGAGGTCAGGGAGTCATCCGCATGTGCGGGGGCAGCAAAAGCCAGAACAGCGCCAGTGATCAGACCGGCCACGGTGGAGAGCGCTTTGAATTTCATGGGGATTCCTGTCAATAAAAAGGATGGGACACGGAAGCTCTTGCGCAAGATGTGTGCCATCTGTCGCGCCTGGTATGGCCCTTGCGAACAGATAGGCGAGAATATGAAAAAAAAGTTTCTCACGTACACAAATATGAAATCAATGTTCCATATCGGTGCGCAAGCTGCCTCGTTTTGGGGAAGTCGGCACCAAAACGCGATGCCGGTTCTGCCATGACCCAGACGCCCCACCTGCGCGAGCGCATCCATGCCCAGCATGCAAGCCTGTCGGTGGCAGACCGCAAGCTGGCCGACGTGGTGCTGGCCCATGAAAAAGACCTGCTGGCCTACAGCGCTACCGAACTGGCGGCGCTGGCGGGGGTCTCCAAGGCCAGCACGGCGCGCTTCTTCAAGCGCTTGGGCTTTGCGGACTTCCAGGCCTTCCGGGCGCACCAGCGCAAGGGCGCGCCGCAGCCGTCGCCGCTGAGCCACCTGGTGCAGCAGGGCACACGCCCCAGCCCCTTGCAGCAGCACATTGCCCAGGACGCCCGGCAACTGCAGGCCCTGGCCGACGGCCTGACCGACACCCGGGTGCAGCAGGCCGCCCGGCTGCTGGTGGGCGCGCGCCGCGTCTGGGTGGTGGGCTACCGCAATGGCTATATGGCTGCCTTCTATGCACAGGCGCTGTTGTCGCAGTTGCGTGGCGACGTGCATTTGCTCAACGAAGGCTCGGGCGAAGACGCCGAACTGCTGGCCGACATCCAGCGCGGCGACGTGCTGCTGGCCATGGACTTTCGCCGCCGCACGCGCCGCCTGAGCCAGGTGGTGGGCATTGCCTGCGATGCCGGAGCAGCGCTGGTGCTGGTCAGCGATGCGCGCGTGTCGGCACTGGCGGCGCGCGCCCAGGCCCTGTTCATTTGCCCACCGCAGGGCGAGGCCATTTTTGACTCCTACGTGGGCGCCATCAGCCTGATCAATTACCTGGCCACCGCCGCGCTGGCCCAAGTGCCCAAAAAAGCCCGCGCGCGCATGGCCGCCATCGAACAGGTCCATGCGCAACTGGACGACCTTGAACCATCCCTTTGAAACCCACGCTACTTATGTCCGCATTTCCCCAACACCCCTTCATGCTACTGACCAACTCCCGCTTCCAGCCCGGCGAGGCCTATGGCGCCCACCGCAGCACCCTGCTCAGCGCGCCCGCACTGGAGCAGGCCCGGGCCGTCATCACCAGCTGGAGCGGCTATGCACCAACACCTCTGTGCGCCTTGCCGGCCCTGGCGCGTGAAGCGGGCGTGGCCAGCATCCATTACAAGGACGAAGGCGGCCGTTTTGGCCTGGGCAGCTTCAAGGCGCTGGGCGGCGCCTATGCCGTGGCGCGCCTGCTGTGCCGCGAGCTGGGCCAGCGCCTGGGTCGCAGCGTCAGCCATGACGAACTGCAGAGCGAGCCCGCACTGCGCCGGGCCTGCGCCGACATCACCGTCTCCTGCGCCACCGATGGCAACCATGGCCGATCAGTTGCCTGGGGCGCGCAGATGCTGGGCTGCCGCTGCGTCATCTACATCCACGCCATGGTGAGCGAGGGGCGCAAGGACGCGATTGCCCGCTACGGCGCGCAGGTGGTGCGCACGAGTGGCAATTACGACGACTCGGTGCAGCAGGCTGACCGTGATGCAAAGACGAACGGCTGGTTTGTGATCTCCGACACCTCCTACCCCGGCTACATGGACATTCCGCGCGACGTGATGCAGGGCTACCAGCTGATGGTGCACGAGGCGGTGAGCGCACTGTCGCAGTGGCCCACGCACGTGTTTGTGCAAGCCGGCGTCGGCGGTTTTGCGGCGGCGGTGTGCGCCTATTTCTGGGAGCGCAACGTGGAGAAGCGCCCGGTGTTTGTGGTGGTTGAGCCGCAGCGGGCCGACTGCCTGCTGCAAAGCGCACAGGCCGGTGCCGTGGTCGCGGTCAAGGGCGATCTGGACACGCTGATGGCGGGTCTTGCCTGTGGCGAGGTCTCGCTGCTGGCCTGGGACTTCCTGGCCACTGGTGCCAATGCGTTCTGCACCATCCCCGATGCGGCGGCCGTGGACGGCATGCGACTGCTTGCCGACCCGCAGCGGGGTGACCCGGTGATCGTCGCCGGTGAGTCCGCCGTGGCCGGCCTGGCCGCGGCACTACTGACGGCGCAGGACAGCGCCGCGCGCGCTTCTCTGGGCCTGGGGCCGGACAGCCGCGTGCTGCTGTTTGGCAGCGAGGGCGACACCGACCCCGCGCTGTACCAGCAGTTGGTAGGGCGCAGCGCTGACCAAGTCCTCGTAGATAGGGCCGCAGCGTGACAACCCCACAGATCAACGGCCAGCGCCTGCTGGACAGCTTGCAAGCGCTGGGCCAGATCGGCGCGCTGCCCGGTGGTGGTGTCAACCGCCTGGCCTTGAGCGATGCCGACCGCGCGGGCCGCGACTGGACGGTGGCGCGCATGCGCGAACTGGGCATGCAGGTGTCGGTCGACGCGATTGGCAACATCGTCGGCACCTACCCGGGCACCGAAGACCTGCCCCCGGTGATGGTGGGCTCGCACATCGACACCGTGCGTACCGGCGGCCTGTACGACGGCAACTACGGCGTGCTGGCCGGTCTGGAAGTGATTGCCACGTTGCGCGAAGCCGGCCTGCCAACCCGCCGCCCGCTGGCGGTGGCCGTGTTCACCAACGAAGAAGGCGCGCGCTTCCAGCCCGACATGATGGGCAGCCTGGTCTATGTGGGAGGCTTGCCGTTGCAGGACGCACTGGCAACCTGCGATGCCGATGGTGTGTCGGTGCAGGCCGAGCTGCAACGCATCGGCTACCAGGGCTCGGCCCCGGTGGGCGAGGCTGTGGTGGACAGTTATGTGGAGCTGCACATCGAACAAGGCCCGGTGCTGGAGCAGATGGGGCTGCAGATCGGCGTGGTCGAGGGTGTGCAAGGCATTTCGTGGACCGAGTTCACGGTGGAAGGCCAGTCCAACCACGCCGGCACCACCCCCATGGCCCTGCGCCACGATGCGGCACTGGTGGCAGCCCAAGTGGCGGTGTTTGTGCGCGCACTGAGTGCGCGCATGGGCGGCCGCCAACTGGCCACCGTGGGCGCCGTGCGGCTCAGCCCGAACCTGGTCAACGTCATCGCGCAAAAAGCCGTGTTCACCGTGGACCTGCGCAACACCGACGGCGCCGCGCTGGCCCAGGCCGAACGCGATCTGCACGCCTATGCCCAGCAGGCCGCGCAGGCTGAAGGCGTGCGCATCTCCCACCGCACGCTGGCGCGCTTTGAGCCCGTGGCCTTTGACCCCAGGGTGGTCAATCTGGTGGAGCAGCAGACGCAAGCCCTGGGTTGCACCTACCAGCGCATGCCCAGCGGGGCCGGGCACGACGCGCAGATGCTGGCCCGCATCTGCCCCAGCGCCATGATCTTTGTGCCCAGCGTGGGTGGCCTGAGCCACAACGTGCGCGAACACACCGAGCCGGCCGACCTGCAACGCGGCGCGCAGGTGCTGCTGCAGGTGGTGCTGGCGTTGGCCAACCGAGCCAACTGATTCAACCTCTTACTGACGGACTCTCCTATGCCCCGCTATCTCAATGTTGCCCTTGGCCAGCTCGGCCCCATCCAGCGCGCCGACTCCCGCCCCCAGGTGGTGGCGCGCCTGTGTGATCTCATGCGTCAGGCCCATGCCGTGGGCGCGCAGCTCATCGTCTTTCCGGAACTCGCGCTGACTACCTTCTTCCCGCGCTGGTACATCGAGGACGAGACAGAGATCAACAGCTTCTTCGAGCGCTCCATGCCCAACGCCGCCACGCAACCGCTGTTCGATTTGTCGCGCGAATTGGGTGTGGGCTTCTACCTGGGCTACGCCGAGCTGGCACAGGAAGCCGGTGGCGAGGTGCGCTACAACACCTCCATCCTGGTGGACCGCAGCGGCCAGATCGTCGCCAAATACCGCAAGGTGCACCTGCCCGGCCACCGGGAGCACGAGCCCTGGCGGCGCTTCCAGCATCTGGAGAAACGCTACTTCACGCCGGGCACGGGCTGGGAGGTGACCGAAGCCTTCGGTGGCATCCTGGGTATGGCGATCTGTAACGACCGCCGCTGGGCCGAGACTTACCGCGTGATGGGCCTGCAGGGCGTGGAGATGGTGCTGATCGGCTACAACACGCCCGTGCACAACGCCCCCGCGCCCGAGCACGACGACCTGTCGCTGTTCCACAACCAGCTCTCCATGCAGGCCGGGGCCTACCAGAACGGCACCTGGGTCGTGGGCGTGGCCAAAGCCGGTGTGGAAGAGGGGGTGGACAGCATTGGCGGCAGCTGCATCATCGCCCCGTCCGGCGAGGTGGTGGCGCGCTGCCTGACCAAGGGTGACGAGATGGCGATTGCCCGCTGCGACCTGGACTTCTGCGCCGTCTACAAACGCACCACCTTCAACTTTGATTTGCACCGGCAACCGCAGGCCTATGGGCTGATCACGCAGCGCAAGGGGGAGACGCTGGCGGCGGATGGGACGCCTCTGGCTGCTGTGCCCCCTGTTGCCAGCGCAGATTGACGGGCTCGGATAAACTGGCCCGGACCGAACGCCCGGGGCCCCTGCCGTCCTCGGGCGCCTGCCAAGTTTTCTCAACGCGCCGCCATGCCCCAAAAAGTCCTTGCATCCCTTTTCGCTCAGAAGTCGTGGGCCAATCGCGAACTGTTTGACGTGCTGGCCTCGGTCACTTCCGCGGAGCACGCGGCCTCGCTGCACACGGCGATCCGGACGCTCAACCACATCTACGTGGTGGACCGGATCTTTCGCGCCCACCTGGCTGGCGAGACGCACCCGTACACGGCAACCAATACGCCGGAGACACCTGAACTGGGTGAGCTTCACTTCGCCGTTGCTGAAACCGACCTCTGGTACGAAGACTATGTCGCCAGGATCGATGCCCCTGCATTGGCGCAGAGTCTTGTATTCCAGTTCACCGATGGTGACGCAGGACGTATGACGCGGGAGGAGATGCTGTTCCATGTGCTCACCCATGGGTCCTACCATCGCGGCAATGTGGGCCAGATACTCAAGAACCTCTCGGTTGCGCCACCGCGCGATTTGTTGACCAAGTTCCTGCACGTCCGCGAACCGTCGCGCCGGCAGGGCTGATCTGTCGAGCCCGTTTTGTTGTAAATAGCTATTGTTTTGGTAGCAATATAGTCAATATCCACGAGGGCTATAGGCTGTTTTTGCTTAAATTGATTCCGCTGGGGTGGGCGACACGGCCTAGCGCTGCGGACTCCGTTGCAGGCAGATAGAATCCCGACCTTTGCACGGGAGTTCAACAACATGGTGCGTTTTGTCCTGGCCGGTTTGGCGGCCCTTATTCTTCTGACTGGCAACGCCCTGGCGGCGGCGGATCCCGCGCGGCATGCGCTGAGCGTGCCTGTGCTGGAGCGACTGAAGGCGGCCGTCAAGGAAGGCGAGCGGGTCCTGCCCAAGACGGACGACAAGGACGATGCGGACCAGCCGACTGTGGAGGAGCTTGCCAAATCGCTGGATGCCACGCCCGGTGTCAAGGCGCTGCTGGCACGCCACGGTTTTACCAGCCAGTCCTTTGCGCTGGCGACGCTGGCCTATTTCCATGCGGGGTTCTATTTGATGATGGAGCCGGCCATGGACAAGAAGAAGGCGGCGGAGCTGCGGGCGTCGTACCCGAAGGAAACACAGGCCAACATCGAGCTGCTGCGCAAGAATCCCAAACTGATGCAGCAGTGAACGCCGTCACCAGCTTCCCGCCTTTGTCGCGCCCTGGTGCCAGGGTGCTCATCCTGGGAAGCATGCCGGGAGTTGCGTCGCTCACGGCGCAGCAGTATTACGCCCATCCACGCAACAGTTTCTGGCCGATCATGGCCGGCATGGTGGGGCTGGACGCGACGGCACCCTACGGGGAGCGGGTGGAGGCGCTGACGCGTGCGGGGATTGCGGTGTGGGATGTCTTGCAGAGTTGCGTGCGGCCGGGCAGTCTGGACAGTTCCATCCAGGCCGGCTCACGGGTTGCCAATGACTTTGCGTCATTTCTGGCGCTGCATCCGGGGATCCGGTGCATTGGCTTCAACGGCACCGAGGCCCAGCGCAGCTTCAACCAGTATGTGCTGCCGGGTTTGGGCGTGCTGGGCATTGCCTGTGTCCGCCTGCCATCCACCAGTCCCGCGCATCCGATTTCGTTTGCGCAGAAGCTGGCAGCGTGGCAAGCGGCGCTGGGCGCTTACCGGGTAGATGCCGTTTAGAAGTGGTATTCGACGCGGACCATCGGGGTCTTCGCGAATGCGCCCTTGCCGGCAACACCGTCGCTGTTGTTACCAAACTTGTTCTTCCAGTACTGGTATTCCAGGCCAACCTTCAGCGTCTTCGGCGCAGCGCCGATGACGGGGCTCAGGTCGTACATGATCTGCATGTCGATGTTGGTCTCGGGTGCGCTATCGACGCCAAACTCGTTCTTGCCCTTGGCGGCGATGAAGTTGGCAAAGCCCTCAAACGAGAAGCCGGAGCCACCCAGCGGAATGCCCCAGGCTGCGCCCAGCATCATGTGGGAGTCGTAGGTGTAACGCGGTGTGGCCACGCGGGAGAACGTGCTGTAGGGTGCATTGCTCTCAAACAGTGCCAGCAGGCTCAGGTTCAGGAAGCCGGGCACGTCCATCATGAACGTGGGGCCAACCACCAGCATGCGCTTCTTGGAGTTGTAGCCAGCGTCGGTCTTGGTGTTGTAGTCAAAGCCGGCGGTGATGCCCATGCCGCGCACGGGACCGAACTTGTAGGGCGAGCCGGTGAGTTTTTCCAGGTCCAACGTGTGGCGGTAGACGATGTACACCTCTTGTGCGCCGGTGCCGGCACCCGCGCTGGACGGGTCCTTGTTGTCCGACATCAGCATGTCCACATTGAAGAAGTTGGAGCCGTACTTGTAGCCACTGACATGGTTCAGGTTGATGATGTCCTTGCTGATGGCATTGGCGTTGAAGGGCTCGGCGTAGTCGGTGCCGTAGCGGTAGCCGATGGAGGTGTCACTCCAGGTGGCGGCCTGCGTGGCAAATGCGCAGGTGAGGGCGGCTGTGCCCAGGATGGTGCGTGTAACTATTTGGTGCATCATGATGTTTTCCGGGTGGTGTTGATAGGGAGTGGGCTGATATCCACACCGTCATGATGCAATTTGCGGGCCAAGTGTATACAAAATCAGGCACCGTTCTTGCTCAGTGGTTGGGCACCTGTTTCAACCACCCACCTCCCCGGAGTCCCCCATGCAAAAACGCAGTTTCCTCAAGGCCACAGCCGCCACGTTCGTGGCATTGGCCGCCAGCCTGGCCCACGCACAGACCACACCCATCAAGTTCCAGTTGGACTGGCGCTTTGAGGGCCCCTCGGCCCTGTTCCTGACGCCCGCCGCCAAGGGCTATTTCAAGGACGCCAAGCTGGATGTGACCATCGACGCCGGCAACGGCTCGGGCGGCACGGTCACGCGCGTGGCCTCGGGCGCCTACGACATGGGGCTGGCCGATCTGGCAGCTTTGATGGAGTTCCACGCCAACAATCCCGACGCACCCAACAAACCGGTGGCCGTGATGATGGTCTACAACGACACGCCGGCCTCCGTCATGGCGCTGAAGAAGTCGGGCATCAAGTCGCCCGCCGACCTGAGCGGCAAGAAGCTGGGTGCGCCGGTGTTTGACGCCGGGCGCAAGGCCTTTCCCATCTTCGCCAAGGCCAATGCCGTGACGGGCTTCACCTGGACGGCGATGGACCCTCCGCTGCGCGAAACCATGCTGGTGCGCGGTGACGTGGATGCCATCACTGGCTTTACCTTCACCTCACTGCTGAACCTGGAAGCGCGTGGCGTGAAGGCGGCTGATGTGGTCGTCATGCCCTACCCGGACTTTGGCGTGAAGCTGTATGGCAACGCCATCATCGTGTCGCCCAAGCTGCTGAAAGAGAATCCAGCCGCAGTCAAGGCCTTCCTGAGCGCCTTCACCAAGGGTGTGAAGGACGTGCTGGCCAACCCGGCGGCGGCCATTGCCGACGTCAAGGCGCGCGACGGCATCATCAATGTCGATCTGGAAACCCGTCGTCTCAAGCTGGCGATTGATACCGTGGTCAACAGCCCCAATGCGCGCGCCGAAGGCTTTGGCCAGGTCAATGCCCCGCGTCTGGCGTTGATGGCCAGCCAGGTGTCGGATGCCTTCACGACCAAGACCCGCATCAACCCCGATGCGGTGTGGAGCAGCGCCTACCTGCCGCCCAAGGCGGAACTGGCCATCCTGCCCAAGAAGTAGGACGGCGTGCATGACCACCGTGAATGACGACAAGGCGGCGTCCTGGTTTGTCGACTTCCAGGACGTCTGGCTGGCCTACAACAACGAGCTGCTGCAGCAGAACCACTTTGCGGTGGAGGCCATTGACCTGAAGGTGCGACAGGGCGAATTCATCGCCATCGTCGGGCCCTCGGGCTGCGGCAAGTCCACCTTCATGAAGCTCACCACCGGGCTGAAGATGCCGTCCATGGGCAAGATCCTGATCGACGGCCAGCCGGTAACCGGGCCACTGAAGATCTCCGGCATGGCGTTCCAGGCGCCGTCCCTGCTGCCCTGGCGCACTACGGTGGACAACGTGCTGCTGCCGCTGGAAATCGTGGAGCCTTATCGCAGCAGCTTCAAAGCCAAGCGCAAGGAGTATGAAGAGCGTGCCCGCAAGCTGCTGCAGAAGGTTGGGCTGGGGGGCTACGAGGACAAGTTTCCCTGGCAGCTCTCCGGCGGCATGCAGCAGCGCGCCAGCATTTGCCGTGCGCTGATCCACGAGCCCAAGATGCTGTTGCTGGATGAACCTTTTGGTGCACTGGACGCCTTCACGCGGGAGGAGTTGTGGTGCATCCTGCGCGACCTGTGGACCGAGCAGCAGTTCAATGTGATCCTGGTCACGCACGACCTGCGCGAATCGGTGTTCCTGGCCGACACGGTGTACGTCATGAGCAAGAGCCCGGGCCGCTTTGTGGTGCGCCGGGAGATCGAGTTGCCGCGCCCCAGAGACCTGGAGGTGACCTACACCAAGGAGTTCTCCGACATCGTGCACGAGCTACGGGGCCACATTGGTGCCATTCGCCAAACTGGTGCACACACAACTGCCTGAAGGGTTCACATGAACAAGAAACTGATAGAGACGTGGGCTCCGTGGATCCTGCTGGTGGTGTTTATCCTGCTGTGGCAAATCCTGTGCTCGGCGCTGGATGTGTCCGAGTTCATCTTTCCCAGCCCCTGGCGCATCTGGACCCAGTTTCTGGAGTTCAGGGACATCATCGCTGCCCACGCCTGGCGCACCTTCTGGGTGACGATGGTCGGCTTCGGGATTGCCATTGTGGTCGGCGTGTTGCTCGGTTTTGTGATCGGCAGTTCGCGCCTGGCCTATGCGGCCGTCTACCCGCTGATGACCGGCTTCAACGCCCTGCCCAAGGCGGCGTTTGTGCCGATTCTGGTGGTGTGGTTCGGCATTGGCGTCGGCCCCGCGATCCTGACTGCCTTCCTGATCAGCTTCTTTCCCATCATGGTCAACATCGCCACCGGCCTGGCGACGCTGGAGCCGGAGCTGGAAGACGTGCTGCGTGTGCTGGGTGCCAAGCGCTGGGACGTGCTGGTCAAGGTCGGGCTGCCGCGTTCCATGCCCTACTTCTATGGCTCACTGAAGGTCGCCATCACGCTGGCATTTGTCGGTACCACCGTGTCCGAAATGACGGCGGCCAATGAAGGCATCGGCTATCTGCTGATCTCCGCCGGCTCGGCCATGCAGATGGGGCTGGCGTTTGCGGGATTGGTGGTGGTTGGAGCCATGGCCATGGTGATGTATGAGCTGTTCAGCGTGATTGAAAAGCACACCACCGCCTGGGCGCACCGGGGTTCACAAGGCCATTAAGCAGGGTGGCCAAGAAAAAATCCCCCGCATCCGGGAGGATGCGGGGGACAAACACAGGAACCTCATCGCTTGAAAAGGGCCTGAGAAACCCATTTACACATGAGCAACTTTGATGCCAAGTTGGTGCATGGCGGTAGTACCGGGTGTTCTCAGTAGGGGTTTTTGAATCCCAGCCGGGCCATGATCTCGGTCTCGCGCAGCTCCATGACCTGGGCGTCCTCCTCCAGCTCATGATCCCAGCCCTGGGCGTGCAGGGTGCCGTGCACGATCAGGTGCGCGTAATGGGCTTCCAGCGTTTTCTTTTGCTCCTTCGCCTCCTTGGCGACCACGGGCGCGCACAGCACCAGGTCGGCAGTGATCACGGGCTCTTGTGAGTAGTCAAAGGTCAGCACATTGGTGGCGTAGTCCTTCTTGCGGTACTCGCGATTCAGTGCCTGGCCCTCTTCGGCATCCACAATGCGCACCGTGATTTCGGCATTGGTTTGCAGAGCGTGGCGAATCCATTTCTTGACTCGGTGGCGGGGCAGGGCGGCGCGGTGTGGTTCGGGCTTTGCGACAGAACTGAATTGCAGGGAGAGGGTGAGTTCGGGCAGCATGTTGATAGCTAGGGGGTTCAGGGTTTGATGAGGGAGCGGCGAGCCGGCGTGCGGGTCTTGGGCAGGCCCACGCGGGGCAGTTCTGGCTCTTCCTCGGGGATGGCGATGGCCGGCAGCTCGTTCAGGCGTGCGGCGTCATAGGCATCGACCACGCGGGCCACCAGCGGGTGGCGCACGATGTCGGCGCTGGTCAGGTGGGTGATGGCAATGCCGCTCACCCGGCGCAGTACGCGTTCGGCATCCACCAGACCGCTGAGCTGGGTCTTGGGCAGGTCGATCTGCGTTAGGTCGCCGGTGATGACGGCCTTGGCACCAAAGCCGATGCGGGTCAGGAACATCTTCATCTGCTCGGGCGTAGTGTTTTGCGCCTCGTCCAGGATCACGAAGGCATTGTTCAGCGTGCGCCCACGCATGAAGCCCAGCGGGGCAATCTCCAGTGCCTGGCGCTCGAACGCCTTGTGCACCTGATCAAAGCCCATCAGGTCGTACAGCGCGTCGTAGAGCGGGCGCAGGTAAGGGTCCACCTTCTGGTTCAGGTCACCGGGCAAAAAGCCCAGGCGTTCGCCGGCTTCCACCGCCGGGCGGGTCAGGATGATGCGTTGCACGGCGCTGCGCTGCAGCGCGTCCACGGCGGCGGCCACGGCCAGGTAGGTCTTGCCGGTGCCGGCCGGGCCGATGCCGAAAGTGATGTCGTGCTCGGCGATGTTGTCCAGGTACAGCGCCTGGTTCTTGCTGCGGGGTTTCAGGTCGGCGCGGCGCGTGGCCAGGCTGGGGCCTTCACTCGCGTCGGCCGAACCGTCGCCCGACAGCATGAGCTGCACGGTGGCGGTGCTGATGGGTTTGGCGGCCAGCTCGTACAGGGCTTGCAGCATGTCCATGCCGCGCTGCGCCTTCGCCTTGGGGCCTTCCACCTTGAACTGCTCATGGCGGTGGGCGATGCGCACCTCCAGTGCGGTTTCGATGGTGCGCAGGTGCTCGTCCGTCGGGCCGCACAAGTGGGACAGGCGGGCGTTGTTCAGCGGCGTGAAGGTGTGTCTGAGAATCAAGCTGATAATTCCATCAAGGGGGACAAAGGTCCCCATCATAGGCAACAAACCATGGGCACACGATGATCGGCAAACTCACAGGCATTTTGAGCGACAAGAACCCGCCCCAGGTTCTGGTGGATTGCGGTGGTGTGGGTTACGAGGTGCAGGTGCCCATGAGCACGTTCTACAACCTGCCAGCCACGGGTGAGACGGTGTCGCTACTCACCCATTTTGTGGTGCGCGAAGACGCGCAGATTCTGTATGGATTTGCCTCCGCGGTGGAGCGCGCGGCGTTTCGCGAACTGATCAAGATCTCCGGCGTGGGGCCGCGCACGGCGCTGTCGGTGCTCTCCGGCATGAGTGTGGCCGAACTCTCCCAGGCGGTCACGCTGCAGGAGGCGGGTCGCCTGATCAAGGTGCCCGGCATTGGCAAGAAGACCGCCGAGCGGCTGCTGCTGGAGCTCAAGGGCAAACTGGGTGCCGACATTGGCGCCCCGACCACGGTCGCCAACGACGCGCAGGCGGACATTTTGCAGGCCCTGCTGGCGCTGGGCTACAGCGACAAGGAAGCGGCGGCGGCACTGAAGGCGCTACCAGCCGACATTGGCGTGAGTGAGGGCATCAAGCTGGCGCTCAGGGCCCTGGCACGCTAAGGCCGTTGGAGCGCTGTTTTTCACCGCAGTTTCTTTTGTATTGCTGCCGGTGCGTGGATATGATGAAAACGGTAGGACGGCTAACTGGAGACCAAGATGACCATTGAGTGGAGTGACCGTTACGACATTGGTGATGTGCAGCTCAACCACCAGCACCGGCACCTGTTTGTCATCGCCAACCAGGTTTTGCGTGCGAGCAGCCATGCCGAGCTGCTGGAGTGCGTGGGGCATCTGTTCCAGTACATCGAGCACCACTTTGCGTATGAAGAAATGATGATGCGCAAGGCCGGCTTTCCGGACTACGAGGCGCATGTGCGCTCACACCAGGCGCTCACAGCGCGCCTGCAAAAGCTGAGCCAGCGTGCGCCCGCCGATGCCGCCTTCAAGGCGGAGCTGGAGCAACTGGTCACCGATTGGTCCCTGATCCACATCCCCAAGGAAGACGCCAAGCTGGCTGAATACCTGGGTTATGGCGAAACCCGCGAGTCCGATCTGTCTTCGAGTTGAGGCGGCGCGCTACTGCGCTTCGCGCACCGGTCGGCCATTGACCGGCTGCACCGGCCGGGCGTTGTTGGGATAGAGCTGGGTAAACAGCTTGTATTGGGCCTTGCTGATGGTCACCGGCTGCTTCATCACCATCCATAGCACGCCCTCGGAACAGGGGGGCGTGGTGAGGGAACCCATGAACTGGTAGTAACGCTGGTCGGTGGGCAGCAGTTCGCTGACGTTGAGCAGGCCCTGCGGCATGCGCACCCGGTCGCCCGTGTCCAGCGGCATATAGGTCCAGACCTTGTCGATCATCGGGTTGGATGCCCCCTCGTCCAGCAGCACGGCCACCACGGCCAGTTGCCCTTCATTGTTCTTGTGAACCAGGTGCGCAACCATGGGGAACCGCTTGAAATTGAGCTGTTCTTCCGACGGCGTGTGGAAATGGAATTGCAGCAGCCGGTAGTTCGAGCCGCGCACGGTGATGGAGTTGTCGCCCTGCACATCCACCTGGATGGTGTGCCCGTTGTTTACCACCGTGCCGTTGCTGGGCTGGTAGGCAAATTGCACCGGCTCGGCCGGACCTTGCAGGGTGTTGCCGTCTTCGATGTTGATGGGCGACTGGCGCTTGCCAATGGCGCACAGGTTGAAGTCGGGCTTGAGCTTGCCCCAGGCCTGTGGGCCGGTTTCACCTTCGTAGGTCCAGTGCACGTCTCCACCACCGTGGCCGGCCGTGGCATTCGTGGCGTGCGGTTCGGGTGCCGCACCATGGCCGGCCACCGCAGCGGCGCGGGCCTGGCTGTAGCGTTTGCTGGCCAGCGCCTTGGCCGTTGGCGTGGCGCTGCGGGATGGCGCCGTGGCCGGTGTGGGTGTGTCCTTGCTTTCCACGGTCACGGTCATGCGCTTGCTGGAGACCACGGTGCCTGACATGGCAGCCCGGATTTTTTCGGCCATGGGGTTGGAACTGGCGGTTGGCAGGCTTTCAACCGGCGCCTTCTTTGCAGCCACATCGCCTCCCTCGGAAGCGGGTGCTGCGGCCGATGCGGTCGGCTTCGCGGGGCTGGTGCCGTGGTCCGCTGCGGGGTCGGCAGCCCAGGCACTGGCGCCAAGGGCAAGTCCCAGCGCCCACACCAGAGGGCGAAGGGCCAGGGCAGAACGGAGGGCAGGGTAGTGGTGCATGGCGGGGTGCACCGGCGGCTAGGCCGGGTGCAGAAAATGGGAACTATCCATCGTATCGGCAATTTGCCGCGACAACTTGAACGCGGACACCGTGGAGGCCCTGCTGCGCGCTATAGTGGGCGTCCAGCATTTCGCAATCGACAGACACCCCCGTGAGCATCCAGACCGACGACTTTGCCGCCCCGCCCGCCAAACGCATGGTGTCGGCCGCGCCCACCTCCCCCAACGAGGAGGCCATTGAGCGCGCCCTGCGCCCCAAGCTGCTGGACGAGTATGTGGGTCAGGCCAAGATTCGCGAGCAGCTGGAGATTTTCATCAGCGCTGCCAAGATGCGTGGCGAGGCGCTGGACCATGTGCTGCTGTTCGGTCCACCCGGCCTGGGCAAGACCACGCTGAGTCACATCGTGGCCGCCGAACTGGGTGTCAATCTGCGCCAGACCAGCGGCCCGGTGCTGGAAAAGCCCAAGGACCTGGCGGCACTCTTGACCAATCTGGAAAAAAACGATGTCCTGTTCATAGACGAGATCCACCGCCTCTCTCCGGTGGTCGAGGAAATCCTGTATCCCGCGCTGGAGGACTACAAGATCGACATCATGATCGGTGAAGGACCGGCCGCTCGCTCCATCAAACTGGACCTGCAACCCTTCACGCTGGTGGGCGCCACCACGCGCGCTGGCATGCTGACCAACCCGCTGCGCGACCGCTTCGGCATCGTTGCGCGGCTGGAGTTCTACACGCCCGAGGAACTGGCGCGCATCGTCAAGCGCAGCGCCGGCCTGCTCAATGCCCCCATGGATCCTGATGGCGGTTTCGAGATTGCCCGTCGTTCGCGCGGCACGCCGCGCATTGCCAACCGCCTGCTGCGCCGGGTGCGCGACTATGCGGACGTCAAGGGGGTGGGCCACATCAGCCTGGACATTGCCAACCGCGCACTGGCCATGCTGGACGTCGACCCGCAGGGCTTTGACGTGATGGACCGCAAGCTGCTGGAGGCCGTGATCCACCGCTTTGACGGCGGCCCAGTCGGTCTGGACAACATCGCCGCCAGCATTGGCGAAGAGCGCGAAACCATCGAGGATGTGATCGAGCCCTACCTGATCCAGCAGGGTTACCTGCAGCGCACACCGCGCGGGCGCATCGCCACATTGGCCGCCTACCGCCATCTGGGTGTGGCGCCCAAGAGTACGGGCGAAGGCCTGTTTGCGGAGTGAGTGCGGCGCCGCCGGATTCTTCAGTCCCTGCATCGGGGTCCTATTGGCGCACCCAGCAGGGCGGTGGCGTTTTGCTGATCGTGCTGGCCACGCTGTGCTTTGCGCTGCTGGATACCTGCACCAAATACGCCACCCGCCTCGTCCCCGTGCTGATGCTGCTGTGGTTTCGCTACCTGTTCCAGGCGGTGGCGACCTTTGGCCTGCGCTTACCGGTGCAGGGTCTTTCGCTGTTGCGCACGGCCCATCCGCGCTTCCAGCTGCTGCGCGGTGTGCTGCTGTTGATCACCAGCGCATGCGCCTTCTATGGGCTGCAGTATCTGCCGGTGGGGGAGTTCACGGCGATGGTGATGCTGGCACCGCTGGCCTCAACGGCGCTGGCCGCACGGATGCTGAAGAACAAGGTCTCCTCCCGGCGCTGGCTGTTGATGGCTGGCGGCTTGCTGGGTGTGCTGCTGGTGGTGCGCCCTGGCGGCCAGGTGTTTAGCTGGGCGCTGCTGTTTCCGGTGCTGCTTGTGAGCGCCTATGCCTGGTTCCAGGTGCTGACCAGCCAGCTCAGCGGTGCCGACAACCCCTACACCACGCACTTTTACACGGGGCTGGTGGGCACCCTGGTCATGACCCCGGTGGCGGTGTTCAACTGGAGCACGTCAGCCCTGCTGACGTATTGGCCGTGGTTCATGCTGGTCGGTTTCTTTGGCACGTTCGGCCACCTGATGCTGATTCGTGCCTATATGCGCGCCTCGGCCCCGGTGTTGACGCCCTATCAGTATGGGCAGATCGCCTTTGCCACCCTGCTGGGCTGGCTGGCGTTTGACCACGTGCCCGACATCTGGGCCTGGCTGGGGATTGCCGTCATTGCGGCCAGTGGCGTGGCCAATGCGATGCTGTCGGTGCATGAAGCAGGTAAGCGCGTCTAAAGCACCCGACCCCGCAGCTTTTTCACTTCCCCCCGCGAGGTCTTGCTGTCCAGCCGCCTGCGTTGCGAGCTCTTGGTCGGCTTGGTCGCCTTGCGCGGCTTGGGCGGAACCGCCACGCTGTCCACCAGCGCTTGCAGGCGGGCGATGGCCTCCAGCAGATTCTGCTCCTGGCTGCGGCTGGTTTGCGCCTTGATGACCAGCACGCCGTCCGCGGTTATACGCTGATCGTTCAACGCCAGCAGGCGTTGCTTGATGTCGTCGGGCAGGCTGGACGCGGGAATGTTGTAGCGCAGATGGACAGCGCTGGAGACCTTGTTGACGTTTTGCCCGCCCGCACCCTGAGCGCGAATGGCGGTCCATTCGATCTCGTCTTCGTTCAGCGGTACCAGGGGTTCGGGCATGGGGGTGTGGTCGGGGCCATGTGCGCCCGATTTGATTTCTGTCACCTATTTTCGGTGAAACAGGTCCATACTGGTCCCATGGAATTCAAGGACTACTACAAGACCTTGGGCGTTGAGCGCTCGGCCAGCGAAGATGACATTCGCAAGGCCTACCGCAAACTGGCGCGCAAGTACCACCCGGATGTCAGCAAGGAGGCTGACGCCCAGGTGCGCATGCGCGACCTCAATGAGGCCAACGACGTACTACGTGACAAGGAAAAGCGTGCGGCCTACGACGCCCTGCTGGACCGCGTAGCACGCGGTGGCCCTGCCGGGGCGACGGGCGACGGCGGCTTCCAGCCGCCACCGGGCTGGGATGAGGGCTTTGAGTTCCACCGCGGTCCCGGCCAGGGGCCGGCCGACCATGCCGATTTCAGCGAGTTCTTTTCCTCGGTTTTTGGCAAGGGCGAGCACCGGGGTTCCCGGGCACGCGCCTACCGGGCCCGGGGCGAAGATCACCATGCGGCCATCGAAATATCGGTGGAAGACGCCATCCAAGGTGTGCAGCGCGACATCACCCTGCGCGCCCTGGAAACCGATGCCCAGGGGAACCCCACCTTTGTGAACCGTACGCTCACCGTGAAGATTCCGGCTGGCGTGCACCCCGGCCAGTTCATCCGACTCACCGGTCACGGCATGCCGGGGCAGGGTGGCGAGCCTCCCGGTGATCTGTATCTGGAGGTGCGTATCGCATTGCATTCGCTGTACCGCGTCGAGGGGCGGGACCTGTACCTGACCCTGCCCGTCACGCCGACCGAGGCGGCGCTGGGCGCGCAGGTGCAGGTGCCCACGCCCAGCGGCGGCGTGGTGGAGGTCACCGTTCCGCCGAATGCGCGCAGCGGCATGAAACTGCGCCTGAAGGAACGCGGTTTGCCCGGCAAGCCGCCGGGAAATTTGTACCTGTTGATCGACATCGCCTTGCCACCCGCCACCACCGAGGCGGCGCGCAAGGCCTATGAACAACTGGCCCAGGCTGCGCCGTTCAATCCGCGGCGCCATTTGAGCGTGGAGGCACCATGAGCATCAGCAGCCAGACCACCGTGACCGTGGAGACCGTGATCACCATCAGCGCCGACCATCCCGTGGCCGCACAGGATCTGGCGCACGCCTGTGGCGCTGATCTGGACTGGGTGACGGAGTTGGTGGAGTTGGGTGTCCTGGCAGACCAATCCGCCGCATCGCCGCAGGAGTGGCGCTTCCAGAGTGCCGACCTGCAATGCGCTCTGGAGGCTCGCCGCCTGCAGCGCGACTTTGGCGTGGGGTTGGACGCTGCCGCCCTGATTCTGGACCTGCAGCACGAGGTGCGCCGGCTCAAGGCGGCGCTGCAGGCGCAGCGGCGCTGAACCGCACATAGTGTCACATCACATTGCCAGCACCTGGTTCAATGGCACCGGGCGACCCACTGCATAGCCCTGAGCGTAGTGCACGCCGATCTCCCGCAGCAAGTCGAGAATGGCCGGGCTCTCCACAAACTCTGCCACCGTCTGTTTGCCCATCAAACAGCCAATCTCGTGAATCGACTTGACCATGGCCAGGCTGACCGGGTCACGGGCGATGTCTTTCACAAACTGGCCGTCGATCTTCAGTACATCGACTGGCAGGTTTCGGAGGTAGGCAAATGATGACAGGCCGCTACCGAAATCATCCAGCGATAACTTGCAGCCAAGCTCCCGCAAGGTGGCGATAAACCGGTTGGCCGTATGCATGTTGCTGATGGCAGCGGTTTCGGTAATCTCAAAACACAGCTTGTCGCAACGCACGGCGGAATGTTCCAGGCTCTGCAAAACAAACGCCATGAAATCCGTGTCACCCAGCGATTGCCCCGAAAAATTGATGGAACACTGTTCGATGCGGTCCTGGTTTGCGCATACCCATTCAAGGGTATGTGTCACCACCCAACGGTCGATCCGCGAGGCAAGGTGGTAGCGCTCTGCAGCGGGAATGAACAACCCGGGCAACACCAAGGCCCCCTTTTCATCGCGCATGCGCAACAAGACCTCGCAGTGCAGGCCGCGCGCATGGGTGGCGCCGATGGGCACAATGGGCTGTGCATACAGCACAAATCGGCCGTGCTGCAGCGCGTGCTCAATGCGGCTGACCCACTCCATCTCTCCATAACGCTGGGCAAGCGCAGGATCGTCGGAGGCATACACATGGATGCGTCCGCGTCCGCGTTCTTTTGCCACGTAACAGGCGCTGTCGGCGGCTTGCAGCAATGCGCCCACGCTCTCACTGTCCGCGTCCATCACCACCATGCCAATGCTCACCCCTACGCCAAAGCTCTGCTCCCGCCACACAAAGCGAAAGCTCGACAGACTGAGTTGCAGGCGCTCTGCCGTGAGTAGCGCTTGGGCCACATTCTGGTTGGTCAAGATGATGCCGAACTCGTCCCCTCCAATACGGCAAATGTGGTCTTCCACGCGCAGCACCGTGAAAAACAGGCGGGCGATCTGGCGCAGCAATTCATCACCCGCAGTGTGGCCACAGGTGTCATTGACCACCTTGAATTCGTCCAAATCCAGATAACAGACCACATGGCTGCGCTCTTGATCGCGCACGTCTGCGAACGCCTGGTTCAAGGCCTGCTCAAATGCGCGGCGATTGCCCAAGCCGGTCAGCTCATCATGGGTGGCTTGAAACGCGATCTCCTGGCTCAGGCGGCGCTGCTCTGTCACATCCCGAAACACCAGTACCGCACCCTGTACCTCGCCGTCTGCATCCTGAATGGGAGAAGCAGCAGCCTCCACCAAAAAACGGTCGCCTTGCCGCTGATTCAAGGTGAGTTGGGGGTATCGGTGCGTTTGCGTGGTGGCCAGAGCAGTCGCCACCGGGTCAATGGGTGAGTCGCTGCCATCACCGTCCATCATGCAAAACACCTGGCGGTAGGGTTGCCCCACCGCTGCGGCCAGAGGCCAGCCCGTCAGCGTCTCTGCCACCGGGTTGATGTACAGCAGTTCTCCACTCGCGTTGGTCGAAATCACGGCATCGCTGATGGCATGCAGCGTCACCTGCAAGCGCTCCTTCTCCTGGTAGAGCGCGTCCTCGGCCAGTTTGCGCGCCTCCATAAAGCGCACGCGGTCCAGCGCCACAGCCACATGGCCCGCCATGGCTTGCATGAAATCGATCTGCCAGGGCAATGGCACACGCACACCTTCTGTATCCCCATGGGTTCCCATGCCAAGAGCGCCCAGCCGCTGCTCTGCCAACACCAGCGGCACATTGACGATGGTCCTGTTTTGCAGCAGCGCCACCATCTCCTTATTGGTTCGGGGATCGGTGCGGGCATCCTCCACGACCACGACGTGGTCGGCACCCACAATCTCTTGCATCATTGCATCGCCCGCGATGGGAATTTCCATGCTGTGTGTCCGGCGCGACAGTTCTGACTCCCCGCCCGCAGTCATATGGCTGACGATTGTGCAAAAGTCGCGGTCCTGGTTGACCACGGCCAGCCAAGAATGGGGATAGCCCAGCACCTGCAGCGCAACCGGCGAAAAAGCATTCAGAATGTCCGACAGATTCCAGGCGCGCTCCAGCCGCTTGCACAGTTGCAGCAGAGCCTTGGTGGGAAACTGCGAGTCGATCTCGGTTGTCATCGGGTCCAAGCATTCCGTGTTGAACGGAGACCATCATATCGACACCCATGCGCAACTGCCAGGGGGCCTTGTGACGTCGTCTACTCTGGGCCCCTGGTCAAGCGCGCGTTGTGCACGATCAACACCTGCGCCACGTAGTATGTCGCCAGAATCCACAGTGACGACAGTTCCACCGGTGTGACGAACTTGTTGATGGCTATCAGGGAGTCGCTGACCATGAAGATGCAGGTGCCGAGCGCCACGCGCCACGCGGCGGTATCGCCCAGAACCGTGGCGCGGCCAATGGCCTGCGATGCCATCAGCGAGATCACCGTCACATACGCCGCCACGGCGATCTTCAGCACCGGATCGTTCAGCCCGCCCCAGACGATGCCGTACATGACCGCGCCCACCGCAAACACCGCCAGCAGTGCGCCTTTATTGGGAAACCAGACCTGACCCTGGCGGAACAGGGCGATGTAAAACACATGCGCCACCAGGAACGAGGCCAGCCCGGGAATGAAATAGTTGCCGGGCAGCATCAGGAACACATCGCCGCCCAGCGAAAACACCAGAGCGCCAAGTAGAAAAGCGTTAAATCGGGTACTAGCCCTCGTGGAATAAGCGCGGGCAGCTATAAAAATAATAGCAATCACCATGGTCAGCGGTTTGAAGACCATGTAGCCGTCCAGCATGCCCAGTGCGCTGACGGTGGACAGGGCCGCGCATTCCACAGTCAGCACCTCCAGCATGCCCAGCTCGCCCTGCATGAAGCGTCCCGTCGCCCACAGGCCGGTCGCGATGGCCGCACACCAGATGGCGGCCTCTACTGGGCGCATGGCGTCCACCTGCCACAGAAAGGCCAGCACGGCCGCGAGTGCCAGCACGAACTGCGCGCCAGCAAACCATTGCTGGGCAACCGTCAGCGGTGGGTTGAAGGTGGTTACCGCTTTCAGCGTGAACGCCGGTTTGGGGTTGGCTTGCGCCATGGCAGCACTCTGCCAGCCCGGTGGTTTGAACCACACCCGCAGCTTGTCGCCCCAACTGGCGGCCCGCCACGACTCGCGGGCGAGGTAGGCGTACACCTCCAGATTGGCCCACAGCGGGTCCCAGCTGTTGAGCGCGCCGCGCGTGCCGTAGACACAGGGCTCGGTTTCCTCCTGGAAGGTGCCAAACAGCCGGTCCCACAGGATCAGGATGCCGCCATAGTTCTTGTCAATATAGCCGTCGTTGACAGCGTGGTGCACCCGGTGGTTGCTGGGCGAGCAGAACACACGGTCAAACCAGCCCAGCTTGCCGACCTGCTCGGTGTGCACCCAGAACTGGTACAGCAGGTCAATCAGCAGCACGATGCCAAACACCACGGGCGGCACACCCAGCACCGCCATGGGCAGATAGAAGATCCAGCCCAGCAGCAGGCCACTGGACGTCTGGCGCAGCGCGGTGGAGAGGTTGTAGTGCTGGCTCTGGTGGTGGACTACATGCGCCGCCCAGAACAGTGCCACCACGTGGCCGGCCCGGTGCAGCCAGTAGTAGCACAGGTCGTAGAGCACCAATGCCAGCAGCACGCCGTACCAGGTGGTCCAGAACGCCTCGTTGGGGAACAGCGCCACGGCGCCGAAAACCAGCGCGTAGATGCCCACACTCAGCAGCTTGCCCAAGGCGCCGGTGAGCTGGCTCAGCATGCCCAGGCTGATGCTGTTGATGGCGTCGTTCAGCCGGTAAGGCGTTTGCCCGGCGGTGCGGCTCGCGCGGCGGCGACTCCACAGCAGCTCCAGGGCGATCAGCAACAGAAAGACGGGGGTGGCGAAAACAATGACTTTGCTCATGGTGGGATTTTCGCTGAGCGAGTGCTTTGTGAAATGCGGGGCAACCCTATGGAAATTTGGGGTTGCCGGCACCATACTGCGTGCACGGGGCGAGCGGTTCCCGTGTTGGGGGTATGCCATGGATCTCAGACGGGGCTTTTGGGTGGCGGTGGGGCTGGCCTGCATCGGTCTGGCCGGATGTGCAACACAGCCGGTGGAGACCGCTCTGGCGGATGCCGTGTGGCAAGACGACGTGTTTGGCTACCGCGCCGCGCGCGTGGTGGAGGGGCGTGAGGCGGTGTTTGGGCTGGACGAGGCGCTGCGCCAGAGCCTGGCTTCGCAGGAAGGTGACTCGGGCTCCACCGAAGGGCGCATCGACAGACTGGTATCGCGCCTGTATGGTCCGACAGGGATCCGCCTGTCGTATGGCAGTGGGCACACCACGGGGGCCTCCCAGACCTGGATCAATCAGCGCGGCGATTGCCTGTCGCTGACCATCCTGGCCTATGCAGCGGCCAAGCACCTGGGGCTGCCGGCCCGCATGCAGGAAGTGCGCGTGCCTGTGCTGGTGGACCGGCGCGGTGGCATGGATTACGTCAATGAGCATGTCAACCTGCACATACGGGCCGACACCGAGATTCTGCTCAACGGGCAGGTCTTTTCGTCGGGAGGCTTTGTCATCGACTTTGAGCCACAACCCGGCGCGCGCAACACCGGTCGCTGGCTCAGCGAAAACGCCATCCTGGCTCGCTACTACAACAACCGAGCCACGGAGTATCTGGCACAGGATGACCGCGACAGCGCTTACGCCTACTTCCGGGCGGCCATCCGCCTGGCTCCCGACTACGCGCCGCTCTATACCAACCTGGCGCACCTCTATGCCCGCCATGGCCTGGCGGGTCCCGCCGAGCAACTGCTGCACCACGCCATCGCATTGGGCGGCCCATCGTATGCCCCACTGCGTGGCATGGCGCAACTGTTGCAGGCTCAGGGCCGCGTTGCCGAGGCCCAGCGCTACGCCGACCTGCTAGCCAAGCGCCAGGACGAAGACCCTTACCACTGGCTCGGGCTCGGTCTGGGCGCCTTGCGCGATGGTCGCCATGCCGCCGCAATCTCCGCACTGGAGAAGGCGTCTGCGCTGACCACCGGGTTTGAGGAAATCCACTACCACCTGGGCCTGGCCTACTGGCGCAGCGGCCAGGTGGAGGCGGCGCGCAAGCAGCTGGCAGCATTGAGCGCCATCAACAACCGCGACCCGGGTATTGCCGTGCTGAGCAAGAAGCTGCAGAACAACGCGCCACAATCGGCGTTTTTCTGATGGCCACTTGAAAGCACAAGACCTTGACCGCCCTTACCCACGACGCCTACCCCACGCCGTTTGAACGCGGCAACCAGAACCAGACCACCGACTGGGCCGCCTGCATCGCGTTCTTTGAGGCGCTGGCGCGCGACTTCCCCGCCGTGTTGCGCTTCTTCACCATTGGCACCACCGATACCGGCTTGCCGTTGCATGCGGGCGTCGTCAGCGCGGATGGAGTGTTCGACCGCGACGCCATCCACGCCGCCGGCCGGCCCGTGTTCTTCAACAACAACGGCATCCACCCCGGCGAGCCGGAAGGCATCGACGCCTGCATGGCCCTGGTGCGCGACTTCTGCCTGCAGCCCGCGCGCCTGGCAGCGTTGGGCAGCACCGTGTTTTTGTTCGTCCCGGTCTACAACGTGGACGGCTGCCTGAACCGCCAGGCCACGTCGCGCGTCAACCAGCTGGGGCCGGAGCAATTCGGCTTTCGCGCCAACGGCCGCAACCTGGACCTGAACCGCGACTTCATCAAGTGCGACAGCTTGGCCGCGCAGGCCTTCAACCGCTTCTTCACCGCCTGGGACCCGGACGTGATGGTGGACACCCACACCTCCAACGGAGCGGACTACCAGTACACGATGACGCTGATCAACACCCAGACCGACAAGCTGGGCGAGGGCCTGGGCGGCTTCCTGCGCGACACCATGCTGCCGGCCATTTACGTGGACATGGCGCGGCGCGGCTGGCCCACTTGCCCGTATGTGAATCCGGTCAAGGTCACGCCGGACGATGGCATTGAGGACTTTCTGGAAGTGCCACGCTTCTCCACCGGCTACGCGGCCCTGCACCACACCATCGGCTTCATGCCCGAGACCCACATGCTCAAGCCCTTTGCCGATCGTTACACGTCCATGCGGGCGCTGGTGGAATCGGTGCTGGCGTTCACCGTGCAGCATGCGTCCACAATCCAGGCGCTGCGTAGTGCGGCGCGCAAGCCGGCGGCCCAGCAGCGGCAGTGGCCGGTGGCGTGGAAGCCGGATTACAGCCGACCGGCATCGTTTCGCTTCAAGGGTTTCGCGGCGGTCCACCGACCGAGCCTGCTGGGGCACTACAGCCGCCTGGCCTATGACCGCAAGCAGCCGTGGGAGCGCGACATCGCCTGGTTCAACCGCTGCGTGGCGGACGTGGTGGTGAACGCACCACGCAGCTACCTGATTCCACAAGCTTGGCGCGAGGTCATTGAGCGCCTGGAGTGGAATGGCGTGGTGCTTGAGCGATTGACGACCGACCGGACAGTGCAGGCACAGGCGTACCACATAGCCCACGTGGCCTCACGTCCTGGCCCCTACGAAGGTCACATGTTCCACGACGAGGTCCGCCTGAGTAGCCACGCGGTGACGGTGCAGGCCCGCGCCGGCGATGTGCTGTTGCATCTGGACCAAGCCCATGCCCGCTACGCCGTTGAAACCTTGGAGCCGCAGGCGCACGACAGCTTCTTCCGCTGGGGATTCTTCAACGCCATTCTGGAGAAGAAGGAACACTTCTCCGACTATGTGTTCGAAGACACGGCGCTGGAGATGCTGCGCGATGAACCCGAGCTGGCCGTGGCGTTTGCCGATTGGAAACTGCAGAACCCGCAGCTGTTGGCGGACCAGGATGCGGTGTTGTCCTTTATCTATGCCAACGGTAAACGCCATGTCGAGCCGGAGTGGCGGCGGTATCCGGTGTTGCGCCTGATATAGGCGCTGTGGTGCAAGCAGGTTGTTGACGCGAATCAACACCGTTGGAGTGCCTGGACTGCATACTGGCCGCATTTTTTTGTGGGAGTCAACATGGGGCAGCGCGCGGCAACGTCATTCACATCCAGCTTTTCACGGCTTGTGCCGTTGGCAGCCTGTCTTGCCCTGATGGGGTCCGTTGCGGTTCCGGGCCATGCCCAGTCTGCCGCCAAGGCGCTGCCTGGCAAAACGATTGAGGTGAGTACACCGCAGGATGCCTGGCAATTGCGTCGCACGAGTACGCTGCAGCTCATCGGCATCCTGCAACGCAAAGACACCCCCAAGACAGAGTATGAAAAAGCCTTCAAGGCTTTTGACGACATTCTGTCCGCCTTTGACAAGAACCCCACGGGCATCACCCCCATGGAGAGTATGGACCTGATGCAGGTGTCCTATATTCCCAATGAAGACAATTTTCCTGACCAATTGGCGTTGTTGGCCCTCTTTGCCACAGCGGGTTGGTATGACGCGCTGCGCTTTGCCGACGAGAGTGGTCGAGCAGAGATTGTTAACAATGAAGCGTTCTTCAAGCGCGCCCTAATGTCAAAAAAGGACGGCTTCATCGCCTTCATGGAAAAGCAGCCACTGGAGGCTGCCAAGGCAGTAGCGCGGGGTATCCGGATTGCGGACGCTACCCGGGACACCGCGCAATATGACCGCCGCTGGCCCGCGTCGTATGGGTTGATGCGCCTGCAGTGCGGCATGGAAGGCAAAACCAGTTGCCCCACGCCAAAGGCCATGCCCGAGAGCGAATGGCCCCAGGCGTTCAAGGAGGCGGCGGCTCGTGTGACGCGCTACTACCGCATCAACAAGGACTGAGTCCCCTGGGTGTTCAGGCGCTGGTCTCGTCCAGCGTCGCCTCATCCAGGTGCCGCACATCTCCCCAGCCAATCAGCGTCAGCCCATCGGGCGTCCATAGCAGTCGGTTGATGGCGGCGTTGCCCAAGTCCCAGGTGCGCGGGGCCTCGATGTCCTGGCGGGTGGCCAAGCGGTACAGGGCGTCCATGACGCCGCCGTGTGCCACCAGCACGATCTGCTCGCCCAGGTGCTGGGCAGCCAGGGTGTTGACCGTGTGGTGGATGCGTTCGCGCAACTGCATCAGCGTCTCGCCGCCTTGGGGCGCGAAGTGCGGATCGCGCTGGCGCCAGCGGCGGGACTCTTCTGGCCAGTCGATGCTGATCTGGGCATAGGTCTGCCCCTCAAAAATGCCAAACCCACGCTCGCGCAGACCGGTGTGGGGCCGCACAGTGCGCGCAGCGGCACTTTGGTTGTGGTCGGCAATGGCCTGTGCGGTGCTGAAGGCGCGTGACAGGTCGCTGCTGTAGATGGCGGCAATGTCCTCATCCGCCAGTGCCAGGCCGGCGCGCCGGGCCTGCCACTGGCCGTGGGCGTTCAACGCCACGTCCAGATGGCCTTGCAGTCGGGTGTCCACGTTCCAGGCGGTTTCGCCGTGGCGGATGGCAATGATGCGGGTTGCGCTCATAAGGTTACGACCTGCAATCCGGGCAGGCTGGGGGCGGCTGGAAAGTCTTCTTCGTGGTCAAAGGCCTTGTCGCCGTCGGCATCGGGCACGCCGGTGACCTGGATGTTTTTGAAGTCGTATTTGCTGTGATCCATCAGGTGCGATGGCACCACGTTCTGCAGCGCGGTGAGCATGGTCTCGGTGCGACCGGGGTACTGCTTTTCCCACTCGCGCAGCATGTTGCCGATCTGCTTGCGCTGCAAATGCTCCTGGCTTCCGCACAGGTTGCACGGGATGATGGGGAACTGGCGGTGCTCCGCCCAGCGGATCAGATCCTTCTCGGCCACATAGGCCAGCGGGCGGATCACGATGTGGCCGCCGTCGTCGCTGACCAGCTTGGGCGGCATGCCCTTCAACTTGCCGCCGAAGAACATGTTCAGGAAGAAGGTCTGCAGCATGTCATCGCGGTGGTGGCCCAGCGCGATCTTGGTGATCTTCAGCTCATCGGCCACGCGGTACAGAATGCCGCGGCGCAGGCGGCTGCACAGGCTGCACATGGTCTTGCCCTCGGGCACGACCTTCTTGACGATGCTGTAGGTGTCCTGCGTCTCGATGTGAAACGGCACGCCCAGGCTCTTCAGGTATTCGGGCAGGATGTGGTCGGGGAAACCGGGCTGCTTCTGGTCCAGGTTGACCGCAATCAGTTCAAACTTCACCGGGGCGCGGGCCTGCATCTTCATCAGGATGTCCAGCATGCCGAAGCTGTCCTTGCCGCCGGACAGGCAGACCATGACGCGGTCGCCTTCCTCGATCATGTTGTAGTCGATGATGGCCTGACCCACCTGGCGGCACAGACGCTTCTCCAGCTTGTGGGTTTCTCGTTCGATCTTGGCCGCCTTGTCCGCGGGAACCACTTCGTTTTCAATCCAGACTGCGCTCATTCATTGCTCCAGGTGCCAGCCGGATGCCGGCGGGCTAAGGGGGGTATTTTCGCTCACCACTGACCTGCTTCGACGCGGATGGCGACTTCGCAGTCATCAAAGATTTCCAGCTTGGCAATCTTCACGCGCACACCCAGCACGCCGGGCAGTTGCATCAGGCGGTGGGCCAGCTTGCCGATCAGGCTTTCCAGCAGGTTCACATGCTCGGCCGTGCATTCGTTAATGATGATCTGGCGCACCTTGCGGTAGTCCAGAACATGGTGGATGTCGTCGTCGTGCGGCAGCAGGGGCTGGGGGCCCAGGCTGAGTTCGGCATCCACCTGGATGGGCTGGGGCGCGAGTTTTTCCGATTCCAGAATCCCCAGGTTGGCGTCAAAGCGCAGGCCGGTCAGGGTCAGGATCTGGTTTCCCGTGGTGTATTGCATGGGGTGAATGGTCGGGTTGGGCTGTCACATCAGGGAAAAATCGCGCTCGAAGCGCATCAGGTGCTGGCCACCGTCCACCAGCAGTGTGGTGCCGGTGATGGACTGGTTTTGCAGCGCAAACAGCACGGTGGAGGCCACGTCCTGCGGGGTGGAGGAGCGGCCCAGGGGCGAGAGCTTGTGCAGAGCCTCGAACTTGGCGTCGCTAAGCATGTGGCTGGTCAGGGTCAGGCCCGGCGCCACGCCCACCACCCGCACCAGCGGGCTCAGGGCCAGCGCCAGCATGGTGTTGGCGGCTTCCAGCGCAGCCTTGGACAGGGTGTAGCTGAAAAAATCGGGGTTCTGGTTCCAGAGCTTCTGGTCCAGCAGGTTGACCACGGCACCTTGAGGGCCGCTTGCGTCCGGTGCGTCCGGTTGGCGCAGCTGGATGTGGGTGTGCAGGGCCTGCGCCAGCACAATGGCGGCGCCGGCATTGCTGCGCATGTGCTTTTCCATGGCGGCGAAGCTGAAGCTGGCGTGGGTGTCGTGCTCGAAGGTGGAGGCGCTGTTGACCACCGCGTCCACATGGCCCAGGGTCTGGATGATGGTCGGCAGCAGCCCGTGGACCGCCATTTCGTCATCCAGGTTGGCGCGAAAAGCGGCTGCGCCCCTCGTCAATTGGTCGCAGTCAGCTACTGTTTTTGTAGCATCATCGAGCGAGTCGCGGTAATGCACGGCCACCCGCCAGCCGGCGGCGGCCAGTGCCAGCGCAATCTCGCGGCCCAGGCGGCGCGCCGCACCCGTCACCAGCACGGTGGGCACGCTATTCGGGGCAGGGGGGGATTGCGACATGGGCAGACCATTCAGGCCGGGGTGACAGAATGGGAGATTTTAAGGCTCGTACCGCATGAAATGGATTTTGCGTCTGGGCGCCATGGCGGCGCTGGGCATCGCCGCGCTGGTGGCCTATGCCGCACTGGTGCTCGCACCCGGCCTGCCCGCGCTGGACGCACTGACCGACTACCGGCCCAAGATGCCGCTGCGCATCTATACCGCAGACAACGTGCTGATTGGGGAATTCGGCCAGGAGCACCGGGACTTTGTGGCCATTGCCGACACCCCGGCCCTGCTGAAGAACGCACTGTTGTCCATCGAAGATGCGCGCTTCTATTCCCACAGCGGTGTCGACTTCATCGGCCTGGCCCGCGCCGTGGTGGCAGACCTGACGGGCGGCATGCGGCAGGGTGCATCCACCATCACCATGCAGGTGGCCCGCAACTTCTTCCTGACGCAGGAGCGCACACTCAACCGCAAGCTCAAGGAGGCCATCCTCACCTACCGCATCGAGGAGGCTTTGACCAAGGACCAGATCCTGGAGCTGTACATGAACCAGATCTACCTGGGCCAGCGCAGCTACGGCTTTGCCAGTGCGGCGCGCACCTACTTTGGCAAGTCCCTGTCCGAGTTGAGCATCGCCCAGGCTGCCATGCTGGCCGGTGTGCCGCAAAACCCGGTGCGTCACAACCCGGCCGTCAACCCCGAGCGGGCCAAGCAGCGGCAGATGCTGGTGCTCAAGAGCATGCTGCGGCTGGGGCACATCACGCAGGCGCAGTTTGACGAGGCCAGCAAGGAAGCCATTCGCATCAATACCAGTCCCAGCTACGGAAACCATGGTGCCTTTGTGGCCGAGATGGTGCGCCAGAACATGGTGGCCCAATACCAGGACGCCGCCTACACCATGGGCCTGAAGGTGGTGACCACCATCCAGGACGCCGAGCAGCTGGCGGCCTATGAAGCAGTGCGGCGCAACGTGCTGGCCTACGACCAGCGCCATGGCTACCGCGGCCCCGAGGCCTTCATCGACCTGCCCGCCAATGCGGACGCGCGCGATGATGCCATCGATGCACTGCTGCAAAAGCACCCCGCCAGCGACGACCTGCTGCCGGCCGTGGTCACCGAAGTGGCTGGCAAGCTGCTCAAGGCCGAGCTGGCCTCGGGTGAGGCGATCCAGATCAGCGGCGAGGGTCTGGGCTTTGCCGTCAGTGCGCTGCAACCGAGTGCACCCAAGGCGCTTCGCATACGCCCCGGCGCGCTGATCCGTGTCGTGCAAACCCGTAACATGAAGTGGGCGGTTTCGCAGTTGCCCGAGGTGGATGCGGCCTATGTGTCGCTCGATGCGCAAAGCGGCGCCTACCGCGCACTGGTGGGCGGCTTTGACTTCAGGCGCAAAAATTTCAACCACGCCACCAGTGCCTGGCGCCAGCCAGGCTCGTCAATCAAGCCCTTCATCTACTCCGGCGCGCTGGAGCGCGGCTTTGCGCCGGCCACGCTGATCAACGACGTGCAACTGTCCGCCACCACCACCGAGAGCCTGAAGTGGGACCCGCGCAACGACGACGACAAATACGTCGGCCCCATCCGCATGCAGGACGCGCTGGCCCAGTCCAAGAACGTGGTCTCGGTGCGCATCCTGCGGGCCATTGGCGTGGACTACGCGCGCGACTACCTCACGCTCTTTGGCTTCGATGCCGACAAGCACCCCGCCAACCTCACCATGGCCCTGGGCACCGGCTCGGTGACCCCGGTGCAACTGGCCAGTGCCTACGGGGTGTTTGCCAATGGCGGCTACCGCATCAGCCCGTGGCTGGTGCAGCGTGTGATGGACGCCAGGGGCAAGGTGCTGTTCGAGGCGGACCGGCCCTCAACGCCGCCCGAGGATGCCCGTGCGATTGATGCGCGCAATGCCTTTGTCACCGACAGCATGTTGCGCGAAGTGACCCGCTCCGGCACCGGTGCCATGGCCAGCACACGGCTGGAGCGCCAGGACCTGGCTGGCAAGACCGGCACCACCAGCGACGCCGTGGACGGCTGGTTCGCCGGCTACGCCAGCAACATCGTGTCGGTGGCGTGGATGGGCTATGACGAACCACGCTCCCTGGGCTCGCGCGAGTTCGGCGCCACGCTGGCCCTGCCGATCTGGATCGACGCCATGCGCCAGGCCCTGGCGAGTGTCCCACCCACGCAGCGCAACGTGCCGGACCAGGTGGACTACGTGGATGGGCGCTGGAACTTCCGCGAGTTTGACAGTGACGCCGGGGTGAAGACGCTGGGGCTGGACGACGCAGTCGCGGATTGATCCGCACACCGCACGCTCACCGGCCCTCACGCTTGGCCTGCAGCCGCTCGCGCCCGGCGCGGCTGCGGGCCTTCCACTGCGCCAACTGGCCTTGCCGCTCCAGCGCGCCCATTGCATCGCGCCGGCTCTCACGCAACAGCTTGTGGTAGTTTTTCAGGCGGGCAGGGCTGACCTGCTCGCGCACCGCGCAGCCGGGTTCTTCCTGGTGCTGACAGTCGCGGAAACGGCAGGCGTGGGCCAAGGTGCTGATGTCCTCGAACAGCTGGCCCAGCGTCTGGGTATCCACGTCCGGGCGCAGGGTGCGCACCCCCGGGGTGTCGATCACGCACGCACCACCGGGCAGGCGATGCAGGGACCGCGCCGTGGTGGTGTGCTTGCCCCGACTGTCGTGTTCGCGCACGGCTCCGGTGTCCTGGGTGTCGCTGCCCAGCAGGTTGTTGGTGAGCGTGCTCTTGCCGGCACCGGAGGAGCCCAGCAGCACCAGGGTCTGGCCGGGCGCCAGATAGGGTGCCAGTGCTGCGCTGGCGCCGGGCTGCCTTGCATCCAGCGCCACCACGTCCACCTGCCGCCCGACCCGGGCCTGCACCTCCCGCATGCGGTGTTGCACCCGATCGGGTGAGGCCTGCAATGCCACATCGGCCTTGGTCAGCACCACCACGGGCAGAACGCCACTGCTGCCCACCAGTGCCAGGTAGCGCTCCAGGCGCTGCAGGTTGAAGTCCAGGTCCAGGCCCATGACCAGCAGCGCCGTGTCCACGTTGCTGACCACGGTGTGGCGGCTGCCATCGGCATCCCGGCGCACGATCTGGTTCTCGGGGACCATGCGCAGGTTCACCCACTGTTGCTGGTGGGCGTCCAGCGTACACAGCACCCAGTCGCCCACGGCCAGGGCACTGTGGGCGTCCAGCAGGTCGCGGGTCAGCCGTGCCGAGCACCGCGCGCTGTGCTGCAGCATGCCATCGTGCACGTCAACGGTCTCGCGGTGCACGGCTGCGATGCGCATCCACTGCGAGGGCGGGGTGGTGTCGGGAACCTCGGCCGGCACTTCCACCGATGCGAGGGTTTGCGCCAGGCGGGGTGTCAGGCCCAGGCTGCGCAGGGTTTCAAAGGGCAATTCGATCATGTCAGTCAATGTCGTGGTGAGACCCCGCCACTCGGCCACGCGCAAGGCGCACCACGGGCTTGGGGTCAAAAAGGGAATAGGCGGGACCGGCGGGCGACCCGACAAGACAGAGAAGACACAAGCGGCCCTGTGCGACAGGGCGACGTTCCGCCGGCTATTTCAAAAACAGAAACAGGGCAGGCGGGGAAGTGAACTCAACTCTCAGGCGGCCAGCACGGAGGGAGTGGGTGTGCGAACAATCATGGCAGTACTCCTTCACGGTGGGTTGAGAGAGCCCGTACGTGGTACAGGGCAAAACAGGTCGCTATTGTTGGCAGACGGCGCGGCGCTGTCAAGTGCCGCGTTGGGAGACAATTCAGACCCCCATCGATCTTCCGGTTCCACTCCCGCCATGACATCTCCGCAGCCCGCTACCGCAGTTGAAGCCCCCATGCTTGCCCATCTGCAGCGCCACATTGCCGCCCAAGGTGGCTGGATCGGTTTTGACGACTTCATGTCCCAGGCCCTGTATGCGCCTGGCCTGGGCTACTACGCCAGCGGTGCCACGGTGTTTGGCGTCATGCCGCAGGGTATGCGCAATGCGGCGGGTGAGGTGGTGGGGGCGGGCAGCGACTTTGTCACCGCACCCGAGATCACGCCGCTGTTTGGACAGGCGCTGGCGCGCCAGGTGGCGCAAGCGCTGGCGGTGACGGGCACCGACGAGATCTGGGAGTTTGGCGCTGGAACCGGTGCGCTGGCGCTGCAAATTCTCGATGCTCTGGACGCGCTGGGTGTGCCGGTGCGGCGATACACGATCGTGGATTTGTCACAGCCCTTGAAGGCGCGCCAGCAGGCCACGTTGCGCAAGCACCTCGGTACCGTGCAGTGGGCCGATGCATTGCCCGATGCCATGCACGGCGTGGTGGTCGGCAACGAGGTGCTGGATGCCATGCCGGTCAAGCTGCTGGCGCGGGTCCAAGGAACGTGGTACGAGCGCGGTGTGGTTTGGGACGGTTCACAGGCCACGCAACACCTGCAGTGGCAGGATCGCCCCACCGAATTGCGTCCGCCGCTGGACGTGCCGGGCGAACACGATTACCTGACCGAGATCCACCAACAGGGCGAGGCCTTTGTGCGCACCCTGGGCGAACGTTTGCAGGCCGGTGCCATCTTTCTGCTGGACTATGGCTTTCCCGAGTCCGAGTATTACCATGAGCAGCGCCACATGGGCACCGTGATGTGCCACCGCGCCCACCTGGCCGATGCCGATCCGTTGGTGGATGTCGGTTCCAAGGACATCACCGCCCACGTCAATTTCACCGGCACCGCGGTGGCCGCGCAGGACGCGGGCCTGGAGGTTCTGGGCTACACCTGCCAGGCGCACTTTCTGATGAACTGCGGTCTGGTGGACGCCATGCAGGCCGCCTCATTGGCCGAGCGGGTGGCCGCGCAGAAGCTGATCCTGGAACACGAGATGGGTGAGTTCTTCAAGGTCATTGGCCTGACCAAGGGAAGCTACTGGGACGCCATGGGATTTTCCCGGGGCGACCGCACCTATCGCCTGTAGCTCAGGGGCGTGCCAGGTGCCGCACGCCGCGGAAGCCGTCTCCCGAGCGGTCACCGGGCTTCTTGTCGTCGAACCACCGGTACAGCGGCCTGCCCCGGAACGTCCATTGCCGGGCGCCGTCTTCCCGCACGATGATGCCGTACTCTCCCACCGGCTTGGCATTGTCCTTGGCCAAGTAGGGGTGCCACGTCAGGGTGCAGACGCCATTGCACACGCTCTTGCCGGAATTCGCGACGTCGTTGTCCCAGACGTAAAGGCTCATGCCGCCCTCGTCGGTCAGGATGCCATCGCGGACCACCGGCTGGGCCGCCGGCATGCTGGAAAAGACGAGTAGACCCGATGCAAGACCCAGGGCGAGGAGACGGTTGCGTTTCATGACAGATGCTCCAAAGCGAAGATGGCCCTTTCAGAATGGTCACGGAACGGCACTTCGTTGCTGATGCAGGTCAAGGGGCATGCAAACCCTTGTGGTGGCAGGGCGGTTTGGCTATGCTTGCCGGTCTCATTTCCACTTCACAGGAGCAGCGGCCATGTCCCAGCCCAGCGGCAAATTTGTTTGGTATGAACTCATGACCAGCGATGCAGCTGCTGCGACGCGGTTTTACCAGTCGGTGGTCGGCTGGGAGGCCAAGGTGGAGCCCATGCCCGGTGGCGACTACACGATGCTGTCGGCGGGCGAAGTCGGAGTGGGCGGCCTGATGGCGCTGCCCGCAGACGCCTGTGCCATGGGCGTGCCGCCCAACTGGAGCGGCTACATCGGCGTAGATGATGTCGACGCCTACGTCAAGCGTGTTACCGGGGCCGGCGGCAAGCTGTTGCGCGAGGCTCAGGACATTCCCGGCGTCGGCCGCTTTGCCGTGGTTGCCGACCCCTATGGCGCGGCCTTCATGCTGTTCACGGGCAGCAGTGCGGAAGGCCCTGCGCCAGTCGTGCCCGGCACGCCCGGGCACATCGGCTGGCACGAGTTGCAAGCGGGCGATGGTGTCGGTGCCTTTGCGTTTTACAGCGGCCTGTTCGGCTGGACCAAGGGCGAAGCCATGGACATGGGGCCGCAGGGCGTCTACCAGCTCTTTTGCACCGGCGGCGACCCGGTGGGAGGCATGATGACCAAGATGCCCGAGGTGCCACAACCCTTCTGGCTGTATTACATCAACGTGGCGGCGCTGGACGCAGCGGTGGCCAAGGTGCTTGATGGCGGTGGCAAGGTGATCATGGGACCGATGGAGGTGCCCGGCGGTAGCTGGATCGTGAACTGCACAGACCCGCAGGGCGCGTACTTTGCCCTGGTGGCTCCCAAGCGCTGATCCCTCGTGCCGGTGGACGGGGGGCTTGAATTCCCCCGCCAGCCGCCCCATGTGCAGAGGCAAAGAGGCCCCACCATGACTGAATCCCTGCACATCGTTTGCCCCCATTGCCACACCACCAACCGCGTCAAGACCGCCGACCAGAGCAAGGCGCCGGACTGCGGCGGTTGCCACAAGCCCCTGTTTGTGGCGCACACCACCGCGCTGGACGAAGCCGCGTTTGACAAGCACGTTGCGCGCAACCAGATCCCGGTGCTGGTCGATTTTTGGGCGCCTTGGTGCGGACCCTGCCGCCAGATGGCGCCGGGGCTGGAGCAGGCCACCGCACAGCTCGAACCCTTTGTGCGCGTGGCCAAGGTGGACACCGAGGCCGTGCCCGCGCTGGGCGCGCGATTCAACATCCGCAGCATTCCCACGCTGGCCGTGTTTGTCAGTGGGCGTGAGGTGGCGCGCCAGGCCGGCGCCATGGGCGCAGCCGACATCGTGCGCTGGACGCAATCGCATCTGCGCGGCTAGGCGGGCGGCTCGTCCATAATTTGGACGAAACCGCCATGCAAACTCCATCCCTACCAACCCCCGACCGCCTGCCACCCGGCGCACGCCCCGTGGCCTGCGTGGACATCGGTGGCACCAAGGTGGCCGTCTCGGTGGCCGACACACAAGGCCTGCGCGCCCGCGTGGTCGAAGCGACGGCCACCCAGGGGGAACGCGGCGCGTTGGCCCAGCAAATCATCGCTTTGATTGGTCAGAGTTGCGCCCTGGCCGGGCTGAATGGGTCCGACATTGCCGCGGTCGGCGTGGCGTCCTGTGGCCCCTTTGTGCTGAACCAGGGCCAGGTGGAACTCGCCGCACCCAATATCTGCGGTGGCCTGGCCGGCGTGGCGCGCGGGCTGCCCAATGACTGGACCTCGGTGCCGCTGGAGGCGCCGCTGCGCGCCGCCTTCCCGGTGGTGCGGGTCGAGAACGATGCGATTGCCGCGCTGGTGGCCGAGCGCCGCTGGGGCGCACTGCGGGGAATCGACCACTGCGCCTATGTGACCTGGAGCACCGGTATTGGCCTGGGCCTGTGCGTGGATGGCCACATCCTGCGCGGCAAGAACGGCAACGCCGGCCATGCCGGCCATAGCTTTGTGAGCGACCATCTGGACGGCCTGTGCGGCTGCGGCAATGTGGGGGATGTGGAAGGCCTGGTGGCCGGCAACGCCATGGCGCGGCGTTTTTCCGCCCAGGGTTACCTGGATGCTGCTACGCTTTTTGTAGCTGCTCAGGCAGGCGATACGAGGGCTGTGGCCATTATTGATGATGTCTGCCGGGTGATGGGCCGAACCCTGTACAACCTGGTGGTCACGCTCGACCTGCAGCGCATCAGCCTCGGCGGCAGCGTGTTCTGGCACCACCGCGCCTGGCTGCTGCCGCGTCTGCAGGCGCACCTGGCGGGCAAACTCCCGGCGCTGACGAATGGGGTGGAACTGGTGGCCGCCGGCCTGGGTGAGCGGGTTGGTGACTGGGCCGCCCTGGCTCTGGTGGCGGGTTAGCGGTACAGTCGCGAATCCTCTCCAACCACCCGGATTTCTCATGCGTTCCTTGACTCTGCTGACGGCTGTTGCGCCCCTTGTTGCCTTGTTGGGAGGGTGCGCCGCCACCGCGGACAACTCCGTGGCAAAGACGCCCGATCTGAAGCGCATCCAGCATGTGGTGGTGATCTACGCCGAGAACCACAGTTTTGACAACCTGTATGGCCTGTTTCCCGGCGCCAACGGCATCAGCCGGGCCACGCAGGAGCAGATGACCCAACTGGACCACGATGGCACGCCGCTGAAGGAACTGGTGGTCTTTGGCTCCAACGGCAAACCCGATGGTCGGTTCCCGCGCATGCCCAATGGACCATTCCGTATCGATGCGCCACCAGTCAACCGCCCACCCACCACCATCGTGCCCAGCCCGGTGCACAACTTCTTTCACAACAGGGAACAGATCAACGGCGGCAAGAACAACCTGTTCGCCGCCATGTCCAATGCGGGCGGCTGGACCATGGGGTATTACGACGGCAGCCAGTTCAAGATGTGGCAATGGGCCAAGGACTACACGCTGGCCGACAACTTTTTCATGGGTGCCTTCGGCGGCTCCTACCTGAACCACCAGTACCTGATTTGTGCCTGTGCCCCACGGCATGCATCGGCGCCGGCCTCGATGCGGGCGCGGCTGGACGTCCATGGCAAGCTGGAAAAGATGCCCGACTCACCGTCTGCCAATGTGGGAGCGGTCAGGCTCTACAGCGGTGGCGGTCAGGTTACGCCCGATGGCTATTCGGTCAACACCGCCCAGCCACCCTACCAGCCCAGCGGCATCACGCCGCCGCCGGATGGTCCACGCAGCCTGGCCAACCCGATGGGCGTCAAAATTGGCCGTTCTGAATCCGGTGAACCGGTACCGCCGCAAACCGCCACCACCATTGGCGACACGCTGTCCGCCAAGGGCGTGTCCTGGGCCTGGTTTGCCCAGGGCTACAACCAGGCGGTGGAAGACGGCATGCAGGCGCCGGACCAGAAGCGCAAGGTGATCTACCACCGGGGCGACGGCTCGCCCAACTACCAGCCGCACCACCAACCCTTCAACTACTTTGCCCGTTTTGCCCCGGGAACGGCCGAGCGCGCGCAGCATCTGCGCGACGGCGAAGACTTCCTGAAGGCGGTGGAGCAGGGCACCTTGCCCGCCGTGAGCTTTTACAAGCCTTCCGGCGTGGACAACCAGCATCCGTCCTACACCGACATCATGACGGGCGACGCCCACATCAGCAGCGTGCTGGAGCGGCTCAAGGCCAGCCCGCAGTGGAAGAGCATGCTGGTGGTGGTGACCTATGACGAGAACGGCGGCTATTGGGACCACGTGCCCCCGCCCAGTGGCCCCGGCTGGGGAGACCGCTTTGGCCCGGGTACGCGCATCCCTACGATTCTGATTGGGCCCCATGTGAAGAGGGGCGCCATCGACTCGACACCAATGGACACCACTTCCATCCTCAAGTTCATCACCCGCCGCTTTGACCTGCAGCCCTTGCCCGGTGTGCGGCAGAAGGCGGGCGACCTGACCTCGGCCTTGAACTGATCAGGCGAGCGGCATGGCCGCCTGGGAAACCGCCTGCACCCGCGCCCGGTGAATCCATTCACCAATCTTGGGGCCGGTAGCCCCCGCCGCCTGGGCCTGTGCAGCGATCACGTCGGTGGCAACCGACAGCGCCTGCTGCAGCGCCTGTGCCAGTCGCGGGCCTTGCGGGTAGGCCGTGTCCTGCAGCCCCAGGCGCCCCCGCGCATCGCATTCGCAGGCCAGCAGAACGTCCGCGAAGCGTGCCGGCTTGCGGATCGCATCGCAGCGCTCCAGCAGGCGCACAATCGCCGCGGCATTGAGATCGGCGCTGCGGTGGATGTTGCCGTGCTCGCGCGCCACGACCTCGGCCAGTTCCTTGCAGTCCACCGGCACGCGCAGGCGCTGGCACAACGTGCGCAGCAGGCGCACACTGCGCTCTTCGTGGCCGATGTGGCGCGGCAGCACGTCGGCCGGCGTCGTGCCCTTGCCCAGGTCGTGCACCAGGCAGGCAAAGCGCACATCCAGGCGGGTCTTCCAGCGGGCGGCCAGGTCCAGCACCAGCATCACGTGCACGCCGGTGTCCACCTCGGGGTGGTGCTCCGCGCTTTGCGGCACGCCCCACAGGCGGTCCAGTTCGGGCAGCAGGTGCGCCAGCGCGCCGCAGTCGCGCAGCACGGCGAACATGCGGGATGGCTGGGCCTCCATCAGGCCACGGGAAATCTCCTGCCAGACGCGCTCGGCCACCAGGTGATCGACGTCGCCGGCGGCCACCATGTCGCGCATCAGATCCATCGTTTCCGGGGCGACGAGGAAGTCGGTGAAGCGGGCGGCAAAGCGGGCCAGACGCAGGATGCGCACCGGGTCCTCGCGGAAGGCCGGCGTCACATGGCGCAGCACCTTGTCCGCAATGTCCTGGCGTCCGCCATAGGGATCGACCAGTGCGCCGCTGGCCTCCCAGGTAGCCGCCAGCGGCAGTCCTTTTGTATCAAATAGGGCATTAGCCCTCGTCAAATCTGCATGAACAGCTATCGAATTGATAGTGAGGTCGCGTCGGGCCAGATCCTCTTCCAGCGTCACATCGGGTGCCGCGTGGACCGCAAAGCCGCGGTAGCCGGGCGCGGTATTGCGCTCGGTTCGGGCCAGGGCGTATTCCTCGCGGGTCTCTGGGTGCAGGAATACCGGAAAGTCCCGTCCCACCGGCACAAAGCCTTGGTCCACCAGCTCTTGCGGCGTGGCGCCCACCACCACCCAGTCGTGGTCCTGGACCGGCAGGCCCATGAGTGCATCGCGCACGGCGCCTCCGACCAGGTAGGAGTCCATCGGCGCTGCTCCTACGGCTTCAACCGATAGGGTTCTTCGAAGTCCAGGAAATCTTTTTCCGCCAGCGCCTGGTCGATCCAGGCCTTGACACCGGGCAGCGCGCAGACGCGCTCCACGTAGGCGGCAATGGCCGGTGGCACCGGCAGGGCGTAGGACTTCAGGCGCATGCAGACCGGCGCAAAGTAGGCGTCGGCTAGGCTGAAGTCGCCAAACAGCAGGGGGCCGCCGTGCTCCTGCAACAGGGCACTCCACATGTCCACCAGGCGCTGCACGTCGGCGCGCACGCCGGGCTTGTCGCGCCAGATGAGGGCGCCGGTGTCCGCCAGCTGCGCTTCGATGTTCATCGGGCAGTTGCCGCGCAGCGCGGTGAAGCCGCTGTGCATCTCCGCGCAGATGCTGCGGGCGCGGGCACGCGCTGCCTTGTCGGCGGGCCACAGGTGCTTCTCGGGGAACTGCTCGGCCAGGTATTCGGCGATGGCCAGTGTGTCCCAGATGGCCAGGTCGCCGTCCACCAGCAGCGGCACCTTGCCGGTGGGGGTGGCGCCCTGCAGGGTCTTCTTGAAGCTGGAGTGTGCCTCGAAGGAGTCAAAGCGCACCATGACTTCCTGGAACGGTATGCCGCTCTGCTGAAGCAGCACCCAGGGGCGCATGGACCAGGAGGAGTAGTTCTTGTTGCCTATGTAGAGTTTCAGCATGCTGCTTCCTTGTTAAACAGGTCTTGATGCTCAGGGCAGGTCCAGTCCGGTCTCCGGCAGGGCGGCGTCCTTGGGACCGACGCTGCCCAGGCGGGCCTTGAGCGACTGGGGCTGGCCGGTGATCAGTGCGGCGTAGTTGGTGGTGTTGGACAGCACCTTCTTGACGTAGTCCCGCGTTTCGTTGAACGGCACATTTTCGGCCCAGATGGCGGCCTCCATGACCGGGCCTCCGCTCTGGCCACGCCAGTTGCGCGGGCGGCTGGGGCCGGCGTTGTAGGCCGCGGCTGCCAGGGGCATGGAACCGTCAAAGCTGTCCAGCACGAGTTTGAGGTAGCCGGTGCCGATGGCGATGTTGGTGTCGCGGTCGGTGATCTGGTACGGCTGGAAGCTGGTCAGGCCGATCTTCCTGGCGGTCCACTTCGCGGTGGCGGGCATCACCTGCATCAGGCCTGAGGCGCCCACGCCGGATTTGGCGTCCATGATGAAGCGGCTCTCCTGGCGGATCAGGCCGTAGACGTAGGCCGGGTCCAGCCCGATCTGGCTGGTGCGTGCCACCACGGCGGCCTTGAATGGCATGGGAAACCGCTGTTCGCTGTCGATGACGGTCTTGGTGCGCTCGCTGGTGTTGATGCAGCGGTCCCAGACCTCGTTCTGGCAGGCCAGGGCGGCAGCGGCCAGCAGTCCCCGGTCGTCCATGCCGCCACGCACATGCAAGTTGGTGCTGTAGTTCCACTCGCGCACGCCCTCGGGGCGCAGGCCGATGCGGATGGCGTACAGGGCGCGGTTCAGGCCGGGGTTCTGCCGGGCGGCTTCCTGTTCGGCAGGTGTCAGCGCTTCGGGTTTGGCGGCGACGGTGATGCGTTCGCCCAGCTCCTCCAGCGCCAGCTGTTCGTAAAAGCCCCGTACCCCGGCAATGCTCTGCAGCAGTTGCAGGGCCTGTGTGCGTGTTCCATCGGACGTGGGTTGCTGCAGCAGCGCGCGCGCGCGCCAATAGACCCAGGCCGGGTCGCTGCGCAGGCCCTCGCTCATCGCTCCGGTAGCGGACAGCACCTGGGTCCAGCGCGCGGCACGCAGGGCTGCTCGCACCTGCCAGGCCAACTGGTCGTCATGCATGTGGTGTGCCTGGCCGCGGGCGAAGTAGTCCGGCGCATCGTTGGAGAGTTTTTGTGCGGCGCGTTTGCCGATCACGCCCCAGATCCAGCTGCGTTCCTCCTGTGTGAGCTGGGTGCGCCAGCGCAGCTTGTCGATCTCCACCGCGGCTTCGGCCGGGTCCAGGTAGGCCTGGCGGATCAGCGCCAGCGACACCAGTTCGCGCGTCTTGGGCTGGATGGCCGTCAGCTTGTCGTTGAGGTATTTGCTGGGGTGCAGGTAGATGCTGTTGACCGTCTTGACCGAACCCGGGCTGACAATCTCCACCGCCTGGGTCACCACCCGCAGGCGGTCGTTTTCCATCCCCAAGCGGGCGCGCTGCCAGACCATCTGCTTGGAGGTGGTGTGGTCCTTGACCAACTGTTCGGCGGCGGCGGCGCAGCCCTCGTCGGCGTCCTTCATGCCCAGCCAGACGTCACGCACCTGGGTGGTGTTGTCCACGCCGCTGCTCAGGTGCTCGGCCAGCAGGGCGTAGCAGCGCACCGATTTGTCGTCATTCATGCGGTACAACGGGTACTCGCGGTTGAAGGCTACCCAATCACGGTTGCGTCCGAGTTGCAGCAACCACTCGGCGCGCAGGCGGTCTTCCTGGTAGCTGCCGGCATAGCGGGTGAAGAAATCCTGAATCTCGGTGGTGCTGGCCTCGTCCAGACGGGCGGACAGATCCCAGTAGGCGGCCCAGGGTTCGAGTGTGTGGCCGCGCAGCTGGCCCAGCAGGGCGGTCAGGCGTTTGCGGTCACGCTGTTTGTAGGCCTGCGCGGCCTCCAGGACGAGGCTGTCGGCGCGGCTTGCATCAGGGATGGACGGCTGGGCCGTGGCGGAAGGGGACACCAGAATTGCGCCGGTAAGCGCTATCGATGTCAGAATGGCTGAAAACTGCATGTGGAGATTATGGACAAGTCGGAAGAATCGAAGGCAGCGGCCAAGAAAGCCCTGCGAAAGGCCCTGCTGGAGAAACGCCTGAACCTGCCCGATCGGCTACAGCAGGCCGATTTGTTGCAGCAGGTCATGCGCATCTGGCTGGTGGGGCGGCCCGACACGGTGATCGGCGCCTACTGGCCGATCAAGGGCGAGTTTGACCCCCTGCCGGCCCTGCACCGCTGGAAGGAAGATGGCGAGTTGCTGGACCAGCCGCAGTTGCGCCGCATTGGCCTTCCCGTGGTCAACAAGGAGCACAAGACCATGACCTTCCATGCCTGGTATCCGGGCTGCCCGATGGAGGAGGACGCGTACGGCATCCCCAAGCCCAAGGACACCGAGGTCATTGTGCCCACCCTGCTGTTTGCCCCGTGCGTGGGCTATGGGCCTGGCGGCTATCGCCTGGGTTATGGCGGCGGCTTCTATGACCGCATGATGGCCGCGCTGCAGCCCAAGCCTTTTACCGTGGGACTGGGTTTTGGCGTGGGCTTTGTGGAGGACTTCGAGCCCGAGCCGCACGATGTGCCGCTGGATGCCATCCTGAACAACCACGGCGTTGTCTGGCCGGTGTGAACATTGCGGCGCGGCATTTGACGGTGGTCAATGTTTTTTCCCCGCGCCGCCTTAGCATGAAAGTCCGTCCTGCCGCTGCGCAGGCTGATTGTTTGTAGCCATAGGAATCTGAATATGTCCGATGCGTCCGCACCGCTGCCCAAGCCGATCCCCGCCCGCAAGAAAGCCAAGCCTGCCACACCGCGCAAGGCTGCTCAAGGGGACATTGCGCCGACGACCCGGGTGCACGCCATCGGCAAGTTTGTCGCGGAGCAGGCCGTGGAGGCCGCTCAGGGCAAGGCGGTTGCCGCGGCTCTGGAGCTGGTGCGCCCCAATGCCCAGGGCACGGCCGCCGAGCGCGCCAAGGGCCTGCGTGCCATGCTGGAGGGGGCTTCGGCCGACGATGCCCGCGTATTGCGCGAGGCCTTGAATGGCCGTCTGAAAGGCAGTTCCAGCAAGAAGGGGGTGTTGCATCCCGATGACGAACTGGCCGAAGACTGGCGCGATGGCGGCTATCCGTACCGCAACCTCATGCGCCGCTCCAGCTACGAGGAGCAGAAGTTCCAGTTGCAGGTGGAGTTGCTCAAGTTGCAGGCCTGGGTCAAGGAGTCGGGCCAGCGCGTGGTGATCCTGTTCGAAGGGCGTGACGCGGCCGGCAAGGGTGGTGCCATCAAGCGTTTCATGGAGCACCTGAATCCGCGTGGCGCACGTGTCGTGGCGCTGGAGAAACCCAGCGAGACCGAACGCGGTCAGTGGTACTTTCAGCGCTACGTGGAGCACCTGCCCACGCGCGGTGAAATCGTGCTGTTTGATCGCAGTTGGTACAACCGTGCTGGCGTCGAGCGGGTCATGGGCTTTTGCAGCCAGGAAGAGTACAACGAATTCATGCGCCAGACGCCCGAGTTCGAGCGCCACCTGGTGCGCAGCGGCGTGCACCTGATCAAGTTCTGGTTCAGTGTGAGCCGCAAGGAGCAGCGCCGCCGCTTCAAGGAGCGCGAGAGCCATCCCTTGAAGCAGTGGAAGCTCAGTCCGGTCGATTTGGCTTCACTGGACAAGTGGGAAGACTACACCCGCGCCAAGGAAGGCATGTTCTTCGAGACCGATACGGCTGACTCACCGTGGACCGTGATCAAGAGCGATTGCAAGAAGCGCGCACGCCTGAATGCCATGCGCTACGTGTTGCACAAGCTGCCCTACACCAACAAGGACTTGCCGCAGATCGGCAAGCTTGATCCGTTGATTGTGGGCCGCGCGCACGTGGTGTACGAGCGCGGAGAAAACCCTAACGCGATCCTGTAGCCGGCCCTAGTCCCGGTTGCCCTTGCCGTGGCCCTTGCCGCGGCCGCGGTTGCCCTGGTCACCGTGACCATGCCGTTCTTCGTAGCGCTCGCGTACCCAGTCTTCCTGCACAAAGTAGACGGGTTGGCCGCAGGCGTTGTAGCGCCCGCAATGTTTGCCCCAGTTCTTCTGGTGGCCGGGTGGCACATACAGATAGATGGGCTGCTGGTGAATGGCAACCGGTGTCTGCATGATGACCACGGGTTGTGGATACACGAGGCGGGGTTGGGGGTAGTTGCCAATGTCGATGCGGCCATAGACACCGGGCTGGTTGATACCGATGGAAACGCCGACATTGGTTTGTGCGACGGCAGAAGCCAGGGCACACGCGCCGAGCGCAAGGACTATGAGTTTTTTCATCCGATTTCTCCAAGAGTATGTTTGTATATAACGTTTGCCAATGACATTTGGGGGACATGAGCCCTGACTGCCAGCAAATGAACCCCATCGCTGACCAGCGGTGAAAAAGGGCACCAGGTTTCCCTGATGCCCCCGAACCGACCAACAGTTGCATGCAGCTTGCTTGGTCGCAGCGTCCGCTGGCTTGGCGGCAGTCTTTGCAACAGCCTTGTTAGTGCGTCTGTGCTTGACTTTCTTGGCTTTAGGTTTTTGCAAAGCAGTCCGATGGATTCACCGGTCATGCAACTACAACGCCGGGTGCAGGGCTGAGTTGACCGGGTTTACTTTTGCTTACAGAGCATCAGGGGACTGCAGCATCCTGTGGATCTTTTCGATCGTGGCCCAGTTGCGCATAGTGCCGTTGTCGGCCAGCCCTTTCATCAGCGCGACGGCGACCTTGCTTTTCAGGATGCCCTCGGCACACCACACGTAGGCGGCGTGCTGAGCCGTGTGGAGCTGTTCATCGCCCCAGTCGGTGAGGCCCAGCGTTGCCAGGGCGGCGAGGGTGTTTTCGTCCTTGGTCAGTACTACCAGTAGGCGCGAAGGATCCAGTGCCTGGCCTGCCAGTGGGTTGTCGGCCACGACGTGCGCCATGTCCCGCGCGGACCTCACCACCACGAGGGAGTCGACCCCCAGGGATTCAGCGACTGCGGTCTGTATCCGCGCCGCGTGTTGGTGTGAGTCGGTGCCGCTGCTGTTGAACACCACGTTGCCGCTATTGAGCAGGGTTTGTACGTTGTCGTAGCCCATGGAGGTCAACAGCGCACGCAGGTCCGCCATCGCAATGCGCTTGGCCTTGCCGACGTTGATACCTCGAAACAGGGCGACGAAGCGTGGCATTCAGGAACCTCCTTCGCCAATGGTCGTGCGTGTGGTCTGCGCCTGGGCGTGCAGCCAGGCGCAAAAGGCCTTGATCTCGGGGCGCTGGCCGCTGCGTGGGCCAATCATGAGCCAATAGGCCAGCGGTGATTCGAGGCGGGTGCCGGGCAGCACCTCCACCAGATCGCCGCTGGCCAGGCTGTCGGCAATCAGCGGCATGCGGGTCAGCGCCACGCCCTGGCCGGTCAGGGCCGACTGCGCGATCTGGTGTGCATAGTTGAAATACAGCCAGCGCTTGGGCTCAAAACCCTTGAGCCCCTGGGCGTCCAGCCAGCGCTGCCAGGTCAACCACTCCATGTGCTGGCTGCGGTAGGCGTCACCCGCTTCGATCAGTGCGAACTGGGCCAGGTCCTTGGCTTTCCTTAGTGGCGGGCTGCTCTTGAGCAACCAGGGGCTGGCCACCGGCGTGAGCTGCTCGCCAAACAGGCGCTGGGCCTGGGCTGGCACGTTAGTGGGCAGCGCGTAGCGCAGCACCAGGTCCACGTCGGAGGTTTCCAGGTCGACCGACACATCGGTGGCGTCGATGCGGATGTCGATGTCCGGGTGCTCGCGCTGGAAGGATTCCAGCCGCGGGATCAGCCACATCGATGCGAACGAGGCCCAGGTGCTGATGGACACGATCTTGCGCCCGGCGTTTTGGCGGATGAAGCGCACCGCGCTGTCGATGCGCTCCAGCGATGGCGACACGGCGCGCAGCAACTGGGTGCCGGCGCTGGTCAATTCGACGGCGCGGGTGTGGCGCAGGAACAGGGCGACGCCGATCTCGCTCTCCAGTGCCTGGATCTGGCGCGTGACAGCGGATTGGGTCAACGCCAGCTCTTCGGCGGCGGCCCGAAAGTTCAGGTGCTGGGTCACGGCCAGAAAGGCGCGCAAATGGCCAACGGAAATGCTGCGGGTGCGCAGGGCGGTGTGGTGGTGTTGCATGCCGGGATGATTGATTCGATAAACGCATCAATAGCGTAGCGCGATTTCATTGGACTGTGAAGCACCCTGGTGTGATCATTCACTGCCAAGTTGATGTCTTGTCGCTTGGCAACTGAGTAGCAGGAGAAATGCCATGGCCTCGAAATCCGTTCTGAATTCGCAACAATCATCATCCACCCTGAAGCCCGTCAAGACGCTGTGCTGGCAGATGACCCCTGGGCGGGCGCTGCAGTTTCAGGCTGACAAGGCGGTGGAGTTGCAGATTGCGCAGGGGCGCGTCTGGGCAACGCTGGACGGTCCCCATGCTGGAGCGGCCAACGATTGGGGTGATCTGGTGTTGCGCGCCGGGGACCGGCTCACATTGCTGAGCGGGCAGCGCATCGTGTTGGAGGCGTGGAGCGAAGGCACCCCGGGCGGTGCAGCCAGGTTGGTCTGGTCGTCCGCGGCACAGGCGGCACAGGCTCCTAGTGCCGGTTGGTCGGCCTTGGGTTCAGACCTTGCCGCGTGGTTTGCCCAAACGGGTCGGCTTTTGCTGGCGTGGGGTAGCCGGACTACGGGGTTTGGGCGCCTTGGCAGCCAGGGCCGCCTGCAGTGCCAGTCTGGCCCAGGTTGTCATGGCGTTGGCTGAATCCATGGCATCTTCCGGGGCGCTGTAGTAGTTCATGCCACGTGCGACCGGTTCACCATCCTTGGTGGACTGGTAGGTAAAGCGTTCGCAGCCCGCGGCCTCCCACAGGTGGCGGTTGTCGTCCGTGGCCTTGAGCCAGAGTTTTTCGCCCGACCCGAGGTCGGCAATGATGGCGATGGTCAGTCCGTCAGTGCTGATGCCCCATCCGCCAAACATGCGTTTGGCGATGCAAGGGCCGGCGCTGGCGAGCAACTCGCAACAATACTGGGCAAATTCGGAGTGTTTGGGTGGCATGGTGGCGGCTCACATCGGGGATGTGGAGGGCGTGATGGCCGGCGTGTTGCTGGGTTCTTCACCGGAGAGCACGCGGGCGTCTTCTTCGTAGCTTTGCAGCGTTTGCACGAGTCGTGTACGTTGCTCGGTGCTGCTGCTGTTGTGCAGGGCGGCCATGGCCGCACAGCTCTCTGTTGTCAGGTTGTCCATGTACCGCCGGTAGGCGGGGTCGGGCGCCTTGAGGGTGCGCTCCAGCAGCGCACGGACCTCGGCTCTGGCCTGGGTGGGTTTCACCAGGGGTTTGCGCAGCTCCCGCAGTACCTGCAAGGCGTCCTCGTGGCGGCGCTGCATTTCGCGCAACTGACGCGGGCCATCGAAGCTGGATTTGCTGATGTGGTCCCGCACGATGGCCAGTTGCGGGGCCTCCAGGGTACCGTAGAAGGACTCGGCACGCTCAATGATCTGCTTCGCGCGGCGCTGTCGGCGTTCGGTCAAGGTGCCGTCTATCCACTGTTCGTGCCAGGTGCGGTCGCGCCGCGCAAATTCCTGGGTCATACGCTCCAGTTGCGCGTCCTGCAGGCTGGGGGCGATGGCGGCGATGGTGGGCGTGACACGCTCCAGCGTGACCTGCAGCCGCGTCTGCAGGTCGGCGACCACACCACAAACCTGCTCGGTAGTGACGGCTTTGGGGGCCATGGCCTGGAGGTCCCTGAGCTTCTGCGCAAGGAGCGGGAGTTCCTGTTTGCGGTGCCAGTCCTGAACCGCCTGCAAGCCCTCGCGCACCCGCAGGCTTTGCGTGTCATCGAAATCAAAATAGCTGTCCAGCCACCAGTAGGTCAGCGTAGGCCCGTTGTTGTAGCCCAGGCGCACCGCGCTGCAGCCGCCCAGTGCCAAAGAGGTCACCAGCACGCCGATAATGGGTGCCGATTGAAACAAAAATCGCAAATTGGATTGCTTTGAAAAGGACATGCAGGTGACTTCCGAACTCCAGGACAAAGACGGCACGTTGGAAAGACTTCCCATTGACGTAGTCATTATGGCGGCCGGGAAAGGCACGCGCATGAAGAGCCGTCTTCCCAAGGTGCTGCAGCCGCTGGCCGGGCGCCCCTTGCTGCACCACGTACTGGATGCGGCGCGCGCGCTGCAGGCCCGCCAAGCGGTGGTGATCACTGGGCATGGTGCTATGGAAGTTGAAGCAGCCTGTTCAATGGACACGAGGGCGGAGAGCCCATTGACCATTAGTTTTGTGCGCCAGGAGCCCCAGCTGGGTACCGGTCACGCGGTGCAGCAGGCAGTGCCGGCGCTAGCGGATGACGGTGTGGTCGTGATCCTGTCGGGGGATGTGCCACTGACCCGTCCGGCCACGCTGTTCCATCTGATTACGGCTTGCGCGGGTGAGAAGCTGGCCCTGCTGACCTTGCAGATGCCGGACCCGGCTGGCTATGGGCGCATCGTGCGCGCCGACACGGGTGGGGATGGCGAGGTGCTGGCCATTGTGGAGCACAAGGACGCTACGCCCGAGCAGCAGGCCATTACCGAGATCTACAGCGGCATCATGGCGGTTCCGGCTGCGCAACTCAAGCGCTGGCTGGCCCGGCTCGACAACAGCAATGCCCAGGGCGAGTACTACCTGACCGACGTGGTGAAGTTTGCCGTGGCCGATGGTGTTTCGGTGGTGGCGCACCGGATTGATGATGCAATGCAGGTGGCGGGCGTCAACAGCCCGCTGCAATTGGCACAACTGGAGCGGGCCTACCAGTTGCAGCAGGCCCAGCGTCTGATGGACGAGGGCGTTCGTCTGGCCGACCCGGCCCGTTTTGATGTGCGCGGCGACCTGCTGTGTGCGCGTGATGTCAGCATTGACGTGAACTGCGTATTCCAGGGGCAGGTGAATCTGGGCGAGGGAGTCTCCATTGGCGCAAATTGCGTGATTGCCAACGCCGTCATCGGAGCTGGGGCCGTCATCCACCCATTTACCCACATCGATGGCGAGAATCTGGGCGTGACCGTGGGGGCCGGTGCGCTGATAGGACCGTTTGCCCGACTGCGTCCCGGCGCCCATCTGGGTGCCGAGGTGCACATCGGCAATTTTGTCGAGGTCAAGAACTCCACGCTGGCCAAGGGTGCCAAGGCCAATCATCTGGCCTATCTGGGTGACGCCACAGTGGGCGAGCGCGTGAACTACGGCGCCGGCAGCATCACCGCCAACTACGACGGCGCAAACAAGCACCGCACCGTGATCGAGGACGACGTGCATGTGGGCAGCAACTGTGTGCTGGTGGCGCCCATCACGCTGGGTGCTGGCGGCACCGTGGGCGGTGGCTCCACCGTCACCAAGAACACACCGGCCGGCGCACTGACGGTGGCCCGCGGCAAGCAGGTCAGCATCCCGAACTGGAGCCGGCCGAAGAAACTGCCCAAGGCCTGACCCGAGGACGGTGAGCGATGACGGATTCCACCCCAGACACATTGGCGGCGCTGCAGGCCGAATTGGCCGAAGTGCGTGCGGAGATGCAGGAGTTCAGTGCCACGGTGTCGCATGACCTGCGCGCGCCCTTGCGCCACATCGTGTCCTACGCGCAACTGGTGCAGGAAGATGCGGGACCGCAACTCGATGCCGAGGTGCAGGGGTTTCTCGCCACCATCGTGGACTCGGCCCGTCACATGGGGTCCTTGCTGGACGGGCTGACCGAGCTGTCGCGTGTGGGCACTCAGCCGTTGGTGCTGGAGTCGGTGTCCTTGCAGGCGCTGGTTCAGGATGTGAGCGACACCCTGTCTGCGGCTTCGACCGGCACGATGGTGGAATGGCACATTGACGACGACCTGCCCACCGTGTCGGCGGATCGGCATCTGCTGCGCCAAGCATTGGGGCATGTGCTGGGCAACGCGGTAAAGTTTTCCGCCGGACGTGAGCAGCCCGTGGTGGCCATCAGCCGCGTTGCCGATGGCGAGGCGGGTTTCGAGACGCTGCAGGTGCGTGACAACGGCGCCGGCTTCAATCCGGCCCTGCAAGGAAAACTGTTCAAGGTGTTTGGCCGACTGCACAGCGCCCAGCAGTTCCCCGGTGTCGGCATGGGTCTGGCACTGACGCGCAAGCTATTGCAGCGCATGGATGCCACGGTAACGCTGCAGGGGGCGGTGGATGCCGGCTGCAGTGTGCGCTTGTGTTTCAGATCCGGCCGGTCAGCGGATGGCCCAACGCCCTGACATGCCGCAGGACCAGCTGCGCGCACTCCTGCACGGCTAGCTGGGCCGGTAGACGCAATCCGTTGGCGCGCTCGCCTGCGGACTGTGCCATCACGGCGTTGGCAATACCGTCTTGCAGCATCAGATCCAGCGCATCCAGCCAGGCTTCCAGAGGCTGACTGGCGGGCACCACCATGCCGGCGTCTCCAATGGCGTCTTCCAGCAGTGGCTCGCTGGATGCCAACACCGGTAGCTTGGCGGCCAGGCAATGCGCCAGCATGTCCCAGGGCAGATCGGCGCTCAGCGCCGGCAGGACCGCCATCCTGAAGTCTGTGCGCATGGCGCGGCGAACATCGAGCACGCTCACGTTCGATGGAGCGGCTGTGAGCAGTGATTGCTCGGCCGCAGCCTGGCCGGCTTGGACCAGTGCCACAAACGGGATATGGGGCCGTGCGCGCGCCATCTGCAGCACGCGCTGTATGCCATCCAGGCGCCGCACGGACGGAATCAGGACTGCATCGCCGCCATTGGACAGCTGCACGTGGAGGGACAGTGGCGGCAGCAGGGGGCTGACCGGCGTTCCGGCCAGCACGAAGAGCTGGCTTGCCAGGGCTTCGGAGGCGGCTGCCAGTCCCAGGCGCCGATCAAGCTCGCCACTGGGGAGCGCTGGAAAATCCGAGGCATCAACAAACCAGGCGATGCATGGCAGCCCGTTGTCCAGAAGCGGCTGCGCCAATCCGACAGGGTCCGCACCGAGCGTGATGGCCAGGGTCGGCTGTTCCACCAGGGACAGCAGTGTGGCTTCAGTCCCCACGCTCCGAGAGCAATACACCGGGTAGGGGCGTTCCTGAACCTTGGCCGCGTGGCGTGTTTCATTCTGGGCGGACGCTGGCCAATTCTGGAGTACCAAAGGCTGCATGCCTTCGGAAGCCAGTGCGTCGCAGAGCTGGTGACAGGCCTCCAGCGCCGAAACCGCAGCGGTGGTGTCGGCGTCGCATACAAAGAGAATGCGCGGTGCCGTCACAGGAGTCGTTGACGGGTGCTCTGGAATCACGGGTGACCTCCATGGGCTGAGATCGCCGAGACGAACCGGCTCAGCAACAAGGGTGATGCCGCTGTGTGATACGCCTGATGACGCGCCAGGGTGGACAATTCGTCATAGGCAGCCGACGGCATATAGGCCTGGCGCAGTGCCTGCTCCCATTCTGAAATCGGTGCATGGGCATCCACCAGCAGGCCACCCGCGCCAACGGATTCGGGCAGCGCACCACGATTGCTGGCGACCACGGGAATGCCGTTGATCTGGGCCTCGACGACGGTGCGGCCATAGGCCTCTTCCCACAGGCTGGGCATCAGCAGGGTGCGGGCGCGGGCATACACCGCGCGCATGTCACGGGTTGGCGGATGCCATTCTATGTTGGGGAGACTTCGCGCGCGTTGCAGGCAATGGGTTCGCCAGCCGGGGTTCAATCCCCAGCTCTCGGTCACCAGAAAGGAAATGTCCGGGCAGGCCGCTGCCAGGGCAAACATGATTTCCACGCCCTTGATCTGTGTTGGGTTCACAAACAGGACGCTGTCACCGCGTTCGGGCACAAAGTAGCGTTCCGGCAGCACCAGCGGTGGTGCCACCACACAATCCAGGCCGCACAATGCATGCCAGCGTCGGGCCGTGAATTCGGAGTTGGCCAGGTACAGGATGGAGGGGTCTGGCACCAACGTGCCGCCCAGCTGGTGCGTCTCCACATTGTGCAGGTAGACGGCCGTGGGCCTGCCCGTATCCAGCGCGTTGATCAGCATGGGCACCAGCGTGGTACCGCTTTGCACCACGATGATCGTGGGGTCCCAACTGGCAGCCAGCAGGGCGAGGTCGTGAATGGGATTGGCGACCCGAAAAACCGGGTAGCCCAGCGTGTCGTCGCGCCGGGGAAGCGCGTGCCCGGGTGTGGTGTTGTGCTCATTGAGCCCGCACAGTACGGTCGCCTGCGCACCCATGCCCACCAAGGCCGTGCACAGATCATCGGTAGTGGTCTGCAACCCCCCGATAACGTCGGGCAAATGCGGGTAGACCGACGCGAAGAGAACCCGCATCCGCTATCGCTCAGGACTGGTTCGGGGTGGAGCCCAACAGATTGCGCAGCGTGTTTTGGGGTGTCTGAGTCTGCATCTGGTTGTTTGACTGCTGTGTGCGGTCAGGGGCCAGACCCGTGTTCGGGTTGTTGCCAATATTGCGGTTGCCAGTGCTGATCAACTGACCACCTGGGGGAGTTGGCTGGTTTCTGCCCGCATTGGAGTTGCCAAACTGCTGGATCAGTTGGTTCAATTGATTGGACGGTATCCTTGTCGGGCCCGTGATTTGGTTGTTTTGCACGGAAACGCCGAAGCCAGGGCGGGTCACAGTTCGCGTGTTTCCAGTCGGATCCGATATGCTCATCTGCTGGCCAAACAGGAAAGTGCCCGTTGTACTTTGGCCGTCGCTTTCCACTGTCGAAATGCCACCGCGGATACCAATGGTTGCCGTCGTCGTCTGCACCCGTGCTGCGCTGAAGCCTTGTGGTGTGTTGAACTTGCTGATGAATCCGCCCACCACCCGCAGCGCGCCTTTGACGAGGTTGACCGCAATGCTGCCACGCCGCGATTCCGGGTTGAAAGTGAACTCATCGATCACCAGTTCGGAATTGGGGCCTAAGGTCATGGAGGACTGGTCCATGAACAGGATGTGGATCACACCCGTGCTGTCTGTCTTGAAGCGTTCGCCGAACGCGACCGAATTGCCAATATAAACAACGCGATCATTGCTGGTGGAGACGACGCCCGGGCGAACGGCTGTCGTGATACCGACCTGGGTTCCGGGCTGCGTTGCTGTCTGGGCGGCGGATACGGGCGCCAGAATGCTGGTAGCCGCAGCGGCGGCCAGCCACCATTCATTCATGTCAATCGGTGCGGGGGGCATTGCGTTCTCCTGCCAGTGGTCAGTATTTCCAGATCACACCCAGCGTGCCGGACGTGTTGGTGCTGCTGTAGTTGGGAATGTTGGAGTTGGTGTTGGTGTATTCCAGCTGGAATTGCACGGCCAGATCCCGCGACATCGGGGCCACGTTGATCAAGCCCAGCCGCCACTCGGTGTCCTGCCGGGTCGTCAGCAGGCTGACGGCCGGGTCGGGGCTGCGGTAGTCGCGGCGCAGCGCACTGCCCATGAGCGTGGTAGCCCAGGGCAGCGCTGTGGCGGAAAACGGGGAGGGGTAGCTGAAGATATACGACAGGCGCAGCTCGGGGCCGCGGTATCCGGTGTAGGACACATTGCCGTCATGGTCCACGTAACCGAATTCGCTCATCAGGAAACGGTTGGCGCCGGTTTCCACGGTCGCATTCAGGCGCAGCACCTGGCGGCTGCCGCCCAGCGAGGGGGAGTTGGCAATGTCATCCCTTGCGGGGAAGGTCAGTCGGCTGTTTTCATAGGTGCCGCCATAGGTCAGGCGTTCCGACATGCGGTATTCGGTGTTGACGCCCCATCCGCCGGTGGTGAAGTAGGAACTGCCGTTGGCCGTGGCACCGCCAAACAGCAGGTGCGGGCGCAGGGTCCAATCCTGCTGGGTTTCCGGCGCGGGTTTGAAGCGAAGACCTGTGCTGCCGGCCAAAACGGTGAGATCGTAGGGCTTGGTGGAGCCGGCCTGGTTGGAATAGCTGCCGACCGAGCTGTAATGGTTGGCGTAGCCCATCAGGGTGGTGGTGATGGCGGCTTCGTTCTGCTTTTCCAGGTCGTAGACATGGTCCAGCAGGGCCCACGCATGCACATCGGTATCGGACTTTGGCGCAAAGTCCGCCCCGCGCGGCACGGACAAGCCCTGGGAGAGGACCGTGCCGTTGTCGGTTGCGCCCGTGGGGTTGGTCTGGGTGCGCACGCCCAGCATGACCATGCCGGAGAAGCGCGAGGGTTTGTTGCGTGCGACGACGTCACGCAGCAGGGACTGGGCCTCATCCTTCTGCTTGGCGTCCAGGCGGGGGTCCGCCAGCGCATCGCGCAGGTAGGTTTCAGCCATGGCATAGGAGCCCAGGCGGTAATAGAGCACAGCCAGTTCCAGACGGATATTGACGGGAGCGTCGGGCGCGAGGAGCAGGCCTTCGAGCGCGGCGATGCCGCCTTCGTAATTGCCGGACCGTACGAGCAGGGACGCGTATTTGGTGCGGATGTCGATGGAGGAGGGGTTGGCAATGACCTCACGGAAGACCTGATCTACCTCCGAATGGCTGGGAACGGATGCGTTTTGCGCCCATGCCGGCGCGGTCAGAGCAGAGAGACAGACGGCCAGGGCAGTCATGCGCTTGTTCAGAACGGGTGTCTTTTTGTCCATCATGTGTGATCCCGGAAAGATATGCCGTTACGCCAACACGTTGCGCTTGGCCCAGGCGCAACGGGCTTGCCCAGCGTAGGAAGCAATATAGCAGGTCTTGGGTGCTGCGGGGTCAGTCATTTTCACAGGCGATACGCAGCCGGATCAGCAGTACACCGAGGTCCCGTTTGTCCTCCGACAGACCCAGTGCGTGGGGAGAGACGGGGTCGAGTACCCGGAATTCCATCTCCACGACGCCGTTCGACAGGGCGTTTTCGGGCAGACTGAACGGCAGTTTCAGCGTCTGCTCATGGCCAAAGGCATGAACGCCCAGGGAAATGCCGTTGATGACCAGTTCGGCCCGCGTTGCCGGATGGGATGGTCCCACCATGCCCTGTGCCACGATTTCGATGTGATCCACTTGCCCATCGGCTGCTGCTCCCGCCAGCTTCAAAGCCAGCCGTGCTGTGGGCGCAACAGTCCAGGTTCCCCCGGCTGACGAAAAATCCCAACCCTGGCGCTGGTACAGCAGTGCATTGCCGCCCAGGCGGAAGTCGATGAGCTCCCCCGCCTGGTAGCTTGCGGGCTGACCGGCCGGCGTAATGGCAGTCTGCGTGCCGCCACCCTGGGCCACCCAATACCGCGGATCGGGCGATGACACGGCGGAGCCGCAGTACACCCGTTGTCCGTGGATGGCCGCATGGCCGACAAAGGACGCGGGAAGCTGCGCATAGGCGCTGGCACCGCTTTGCGTGCCGACCGGCGCCTGCGCACCACCTTGTGGCAGACCGTTGACGACGTCGCCCAGCAGGGGGTGAACGCCGCGCTTCACGATGATGGCCAGGGCGTCTTCACGCTGGGCCAGCGACCAGCGTGCGGACTGGCTGTCAAAAAAGTGGACGGAGGCGATCTGCCCGAGCAAACGGGCCAGGTCGCGTTGCTCCATGGCGATGCGAGCACCGGTGCCGCCAAAGCGCAGGTCACGCAAGAACTCCCGTGTTCGGGTGATGTCTTCCAATTCCAGATCGCTTGGCTGGTAATGCAGGTCCTCAACGCAGTACAGGCCGCCGGGGGCCAGGTGCTCAAACAGGCTTGCCAGCGCAATCTGCTGGTGGTGGGAAGCGTGGCTGCCATCGTCGATGATGATGTCAAACGGGCCTCCGGCCTCGCTTGCCATGCGGGCGAGATCGTCAGGTTTGGACTGGTCTCCCTGGAACACGGTCATGCGCGGTTCTGACAGCGGCCGGAAGTCCACGATGTCAAAGCCAAAAATCTCCGCATTGGGCAGGTATTCGGCCCACATCTTCAGGCTCGGGCAACCGACTTCGTCCAGCCGGCCCTGCATGGTCTCCTGCGTATGGCCATGCATCAGACCGATTTCCAGCAGCCGAAGGGGTTTGTCGCGGGCTGGCGCGAGCAGGGACTCATAGACCCGTGTGTAGGTGTGGGCACACAGCACCGTGTCGCCCTTGTCACTGCCGAAACGGTTTGCCAGTTGGGTCAGTTCAAATGGTGGCATATGGCAGCAGTGGCGAATCGGTTGAGCCAATCGGTGCCGGAGAGGGCGCTGACCAGCGTGGACAGGAGTGGTTGCGGGTTCTGCACCTGGCCCAACTCCTGCGCCACGGCGGCGCGGTGTGGGCGCAAACATTGTATGGCTGCGGCCTGTGCCAGCAGCAGGGTCTTCAGGAGGCTGGGGGGCAGCTCGTGCCGGTCTTCAAAATGGGGTGAAAAACCTCCGCCGACGGTTTGCACGCCCAGGGTGGAGCCGTGTGGGGCGGTGTTCAGTAGTTCAATGGCCAGGCTCCAGGCGTTGACTTCGCTGGATTTGACCCCGTAGGAAAAACGGAACGGACCCGGCTGGTGCAGCCGGGCGGATTCAAACGGCTGGTACTGGTAGTTGTCGATGTAGACCAGGGAGAAAAAAGCCATCGCCTGGTGGGTGGTCTCGCTGAATTGCAGCCAGGAATACCCGGTGGAGACTAGATCGCAGACCAGAGCCTGCTGGAGCCCGCAGCCCTGCAAATAGCGTGAGAAACCTTCGGGGTCGGTGGCCAGTGCGTTGCGGGAAACCTGGACCAGTTCAAACGGGTCGCAGGGATACAGCGTCAGGAACACCTCACTCAGGAAATGGCAGTCTCTGGCCAGGAACAGAATGCGTTCGAGACCGGCTGCCTCGCGCTGCGCGCGTGCCGCATGGGCTGCCAGGCACAGCAGCGGAAAGTTGTACTGCACAAAGTGGTTCCAGAACTCGGCCTCCACCGTGGTGGGCGCAAAGGGGTTGGCCAGGCGCAACTGTCTGGCCAGACGGCTGATCTGGACCAGCCCTGCGGTTTCCAGAAACTGCTCGGTGGGGTTGAGGCCGGCACCCGTGTAATGGCTGGTGGGAATGTCGAACCGTTGAGCCTGGGCAATGTCGGCCTGTGCGTTGTCGCCGATGTGGCGGAGGATCAGCCAGCGCTGTGTCAGCTCCGGCCAGATGGTCCCCTGGTGCTTGCCGGCATTGCTGGCAAACACATGCACGAAGCGGCGCAAGCCCACATGCTGGAGCAGGCCACGCAATGTGGCTGTGGGCAGATACATATCGGACACCACCAGATCGAAGTCACGCACGGCGGCAATGTTCTCGCTGATGGGAATGGCGTTGTCAAACTCCGCTTCGATCTCTGCTGCCATCAGACGATCCGCCAGGGCCGCGTCGCAGAAACCGCTGGCGCACAAGTTCCGGTAAATATCGGCCAGACCGAAGGCCTGCCCACGGGCATAGACACGCTGCTCCGCGCCCATGCGTTCAGACACATAGCCCGGCATACCCAGAGCCGTTTCGACCTGGGCAAACAGGTTGACCGGCGTGACGCAGGCCCGCGCGATCAGGGTGTCGAACAGGTCGAACGATTGAACGGTCGTACGAAGGGAAGTCACGGTTTCAGTCGTCCTGCAGTTTGAACACGGAGCGCAGCGTGGCGAGGAAATGCGCCGGTGCATATTGCGCGCGCGTTCTGTCGGCCATGGCGCGACGCACACGGTTCCATAGCGATTGATCGGTGTAGAGCATAGCCACAGCCTGGGCAAAGGTTGCAGCTTCGCCACCGGATGCGATCTCGACGCCATCCTCCCACCCCAGCTGGCGCACCAGCAGCGGCGTTGCCACCACAGGAATGCCGTTGCAGGCCGCCTCAATGACCTTGGCCGGCACCCCGGCGGCAAAGCGCGTGGGCGCAATGAACACCCGGTGCCGGTCGTACCAGGGGGTCAGATCGTCCACCCGGCCAATCAGGCGCACGTGCTCTCCCGCCAGCCGCGCTACGCGGTCGGAAGTACAGTCTCCCACCAGGGAGATAGTAGCCAAATTGGCATCCAGCCCTCGCAGAATGGGCATGATGTGCTCCAAAAACCATAGCAAACTGTCTTCGTTCGGGGTGCCCGGGTGGATGGCCCCAACAAACAGCAGGCCGCTGCGGCGGTCCCAGCCGGGTGGGCCGGGGCGGGTTTCCATCGCGTGGGACAGCAGGTGGACCTGGCGCGCGCCAGCGGCACGAAACATTCCGGTCTCGCTGGCAGAGACCGTCAACACGGTTTCTGCGCGGTGGATCAGGGCCAGTTCGTCTTCCAACAGCTGCCGGGCCTTCTCCAGCGGCATGGGCTGGCCCCGTACCGCAGCCTGACCGATCTCGCGCAGGGCAAAAATGGCCTCCGCGTCGTAGACCAGGCGCATGCCGGCGAACAGTTCGGGGCGTCGGGCCCACAGTGCTTCAACAAAGGCCATGTTCGGGGGGCGGCTGACCATCAGAAAGTCATACACCCCCGCGCGTTGCTCCAGAAACTTTTCGAGGCCGGCGGCGCCCACGCCGAGCATGACCTCGACCGTGTCCGGGATCGATGCATAAACCGCGCGCCAGTCGTCGTCGAAGTCCCACAGCGGAAACAGCGTCAGGTGGTGCTCGGCCAGGGCCTGCACGATCAGCCGGGCGCGTGGTAGGCCGCCGCCAACGGCCATGTGGGGAACCGCATTGTCGATGAGCAGGATGCGGGGTCTGCGCGGGTGCACCAGCCAGCGGTCCTTGTCGGGCTGGGCGTCTTCTGGCAGCGGCCGCGGGGCCAGGCGCTGGTGGTGCCGCGTGGCAAACAGCGCACGGCGGCCTTCCATCAAGGCCACGGCGTCTGTGCTGGATGTGGAGCTGCCCCATTCAAAGTGACTGAGCCAGATGGACGGGTCAACCACCACGCGAAAGCCTGCATCTTGGATGCGCAGGCACAGGTCCGTGTCCTCGTAGTAGGCCGGTGCATAGACCGTGTCAAACCCGCCGAGTTGCTGCCAGAGGTTGCGGCGCAGCATGAGGAAGGCGCCGGAACAGAAGTCCACGTCACGGACACAATGGAACTGCGGTGCATGCGGGTCCATGCCCCGGCCATAGCCGGACGTGGACCCATTGCGGTAGGCAATGCAGCCGACCTCCTGCAGGCTGCCGTCCGCCAGCACGATGCGGCCCCCCACGGCGCCGATGTCGGCGCTGGCGTCCAGGCGGTGAACGCCCTGGCGCAGTGCATGGTCGTGCAGGATGGCGTCGTTGTTCAGAAAGACGACGTGGCGACCGCGCGCAACGGCAGCGCCCTGGTTGGCGGCATGCAGGAAACCGACGTTGGCCGTGTTGCGGATCAGCGTCACCCCGTCCAGGCGGTCCAGCAGCGCTGGCGTGGCGTCGCCCGAGGCGTTGTCCACCACAATCGTTTCAAACGACACGCCCGTCTGGTCCGCCAGGGCCGCAAACGCCTGGCGCGACAAGCCGGCCTGGTTGAACAGCACGATGACCACCGATAAGTCGATGGCGCCGAGTGCCGGATGGGCGGGCGATGTGAGGCAGAGGCGCCTTGGCTGGCTCAACCAGGTGGCGAGCTGGTGCCGCGCCACAGCACGGGCACGCTCCTTGTGGGAGACCGCTTGGGCCACGTCGCTGGCCTGTTGTTTGAGTCGCAGGCCCGCCGTTTCAATGGCCTGAGCGATACGCCGGGCGTCCACCAGGGGGGATGCAGCGATCTCGTCGCGCAGGCGCTTGCGCAATGCCGGCAAGGCCTCTGTTTGATGGGCCAATGTGCACACTGCGGCGATGTAGCCGTCTTCATCGGCAGCGGCCCATTCCGGGTGGCCTATGGCCGTCAGGATGGACAGGCCCTGGCGCTCACCCATCCACTGGCCGGCCAGGCTGACCACCGGAACGCCCATCCACAACGCGTCCAGCAGGCACAGGCCGCCGTTGGCGGGAAAGCTGTCCAGCACGATGTCAACGGCCGCGTAGCTGGCGAGATAGTCTGCGTAGGGGCGCTGCGCCTGAAACGTTACGCGGCCAGGGGCCACACCGGCTTGCACCAATGCCTGGTGGAGTTCGGCGCGCAGCGGTGCAATGCCAATGTGCTCGCCCATCAGGATCAAATCGGCCTGGGGCAGCTGTGCCAGCAGGCGCGCCCAGGTTTGCACCGTGCGCGGACTGATGCGAAACGCGCGCACCGGGCAGCCCAGGGTGATGCGCTGGCGGGTTTGGGATGGTGGTGGCGCCACAGGCGGGGCCATGCGTGGCGGCTTCCAGGACCACTGTCCGCCCGCAAGGCGAATCACGGATTCTTCGTACAGCGGCGAGGCCGCCTCGGGTACGGCATAGGCGTCGGTGAACAGGCAGTCGTAGACCCCACCGCCGCTGGCCCAACTGCCCAGCCAGGCACATTGAACCGAGGCCACACGGCGTGCGAATTGCTGGAGCACATGGTCCTGCCCCAGAAAGCCGCCAACGCCAACCGTGTCGATGGCCACGTCGATGCGGTTGGCATACATGGATGCCACCAGGTCCTGCCCGTGCAGCGGCTGCAAGTGGATGGTCTGTGCCAGTTCACCCAGACTGTCGGCGGTGATGTCGCAGTACAGGAAGACATCCACTACCTGAGGATCGTGGGCCGCCAGGACGCCCATCAGCAGCGAGCGATGGAGATGCGCCGCGACGTAGGCAATGCGCAGGCGCTGAGCGGCTGGGAGATGGGGGGGGCACGGGGTGGTGGTTGTGGCACCCGCGCACAGGGCTAGGCGCCGGTTCCAGGAGCGGGTGCGACGGGCCAGTTCCGGCACGCTGGTGTCGCCGCGCATTCCCCGTGCGCACAGCGCGGTGGTGGCAATGCGCAGATCGTCCGGGAAGTCCTGGTGGGCCAGTTCCGCCAATTGGCAGAACACCGCGTGGGCGGAGCGGGCCTGCGCCGCTTCCAGTGCCTCGTGGTAGGCCTCTCGACGCTGCGTCCGGGACAGAAGCTGCAGGCCCTGGTGGGCGCGGTTGTGGCCCTGGGCAGCCAGTTCCATGAGCACGCGGGCCGCGTCCGCCACACACTCGCGTCGTCGTAGCAAGGCGCAGCATTGATCGACCGCCGCTGTCCAATGGGGCTGTCCCTGTGCCGCCAACAGTCGGGCCTGCAACAGTTCGGCCTGTGGCCATTGGGGCCTGGCGAGCAGGGCGCGCCGGACCGTATCACTGGCGCTTGCGATGTCGGCGCTGAGCGACAGGACCTCAGCAAGTTCCAGCCAGCCCACCGGGTTGTCCGGCTCGCAGCCCACGGCTTGCCGGAATGCTTCGGTGGCCGCTTCCAGCCGTCCTTGGGCGCGCAATATCCACCCCAGCGTGCGCAGGTATTGCGTGGCTGGTTGGGGGGTGAGCGTCAGCGCATGCCGAAAGCAGGACTCTGCCTCGTCGAGCCGTCCTTGCAAGTGGCGAACCTGCCCCAGGGCGTGCCAGGCATCCGCGGATTCACCGTCGCACGCAACGGCCGCTTCGGCATGGGCGCTGGCCTGGGCTAGGTCCCCGCAACGGGTCAGAACGGCTGCCGCCTGAATGTCGGTCTCCTGCTTGCGGGGAGATAGCTTCAGCCATTGGGCGATGGCCGTGCGGGCGTCCGCGGGGCGGCCATCGTCCAGGGCCAGCCAGGCGGAAAATTTCCACGCCTCGGCATGGCCGGGGTCCAGCCGCAAGGCGCGCCGCACCGCTCTCCCGGCACTTTGCGTTCGCTGCCGCTTGTGCAACGACTGCGCCAGCAGGAACCACAAGTTGGCACTACCCGGTTCCCGGGCAATCAGGGAGTGGATCATGCGGCGGGCAGCATCCGTATCATCCAGATCCAACCATACCTGGGCACGCAACGCACACAATGCTGCCTGTTCAGGGGCATGCAGGGCTGCAGCGTCCAGCACGGCTGCCGCCCGGGCGGGTTGCTGTGCGCGACGCAGACACATCGCTAACTGGATGGCTGCATCGGTGTTGGTGCCGTCCAGGCGCCGTGCATGCTCCAAGTGGCCCGCGGCTTCCTCGCTGAAGCCTATCGTCAGCTTGCAGACACCCAGCAGATGCCAGGCACTGGCGGATCGGGGGTGCTGTTGCAGGACCTGTTCGGCCAGAGCGGCCGCCTTGGAATTCTGCTGCAGGTCATGGTGGACCCAGCCTGCCGCCAGAAGCAGTTCCGCGGATTCCGGGAAACGGGATATGCCTTGGCGCAGGGCGTGCAATGCATCCTGGCGCTGGTCGCGTTCGCCCAGGGCGCGTCCAAGATGCAGGTAAGTGGTTGGAACATCCGGTGCTGCCTGCAGAGAAGCTTGCAGCAAGGGCGCTGCGTCGGATGCCAGTCCCTGCTGCAACATCAGCCAGCCCAGCTGCGCTTGGCGCACCGGGGTGACCCGCTGGTTCAGTGCGCGGCGGGCCCAGATCGTCGCTTCGGCGAGTTTGCCGAGATCGTGCAGGGCCCAGGCCAGTGCGCAAGCGGCGTCGTCCAGGGCCGGGTTGAGTTCCAGCGCCCGGGAGAGGTGGTGCGCCGCCAGCGCGGGTTCCTTCTTGCGCAGATACAGATTGCCCGCATGCCATTGCAGGGGCGCATGGTCTGCGGCGAACGGAAGCGCGGGGAGTATGGCGTTTTCCGCGTTCGCTATGTCGCCATTCTCCAGATACAGCCAGCACAGCGCAGCACAGGCGTCCCACCGTTCGCCATCGTTGCCACTACCGTCATGCGATTGCCTGGCCGCTTCAATCGCGCGGTCCAGGTCCCCGCTGTCATAGCGGCGCCAAGCCAGGCGCAGCCAGTCTGCCGCGTTGTGGGGAGTCGGCGCAGCATCGACAAGATGCGATGGGGGCCAATGAGGGGAAGCGCTCGTCATCGCGGTGTCGATTGCCTGTATGTGGTGGTGTGCCCAAAGCCTAGCCGCATAAAGTCTAACCGGTTGCTGTGTTCACCAGAGGCAATTCGGCTCCGAACTTGCTGCGCTTGATACTGAAAAATGCCTTGGTATTGCGCACATTGGTGTCGCTGGCAAACAGCCGCCGGGTGAGCGCCAAGTAGGCCGGCATGTTGGCGGCGTGCACGATCAGCACAAAGTCCGGCCCCGGGGACACGCGGTAGCACTGCTGGACGCAGGCGTCATTGGCTGCACGGATCTCGAACTGCTCCAGCGCCTGGGCATCCTGCCGGTCCAAGGTGATTTCCACTATGGCCGTCAGCCCGAATCCCATGGTGGCCGCCAGACGCTCCGGATTGAGTACGGCTATCCGCCGCTCAATCAGGCCAGCGTCCTCCAGGCGTTTGACGCGGCGCAGACAGGTCGGTGCCGACGTGTTGACCTTTGCGGCAAGCGCCTGGTTGCTCAGGCTGGCATCGCGTTGCAGCCAATCCAGCAGTTGAAGATCGATGTCGTCAATTATCATGGTGCTCATAGATGGCAACTAAGTGAAAGTAAATTTCATTGCGGGGAAAATATGAAACAAAGTGTCGAATAGTATATAAAAATATAAAAGAAATTTCTCTTTGGCTGCCCTACCATCTGCCCATCTTGTGTTTTTTGGGGAGTTCACTATGTGTGGCATCGTCGGCGCGGTCTCTACCCGCAACATTGTTCCGATCCTGGTGCAGGGGCTGGAGCGGCTTGAATACCGCGGGTACGACTCGTGTGGGGTTGCGGTATATGTCCAGAATGCCGATGCGTCGCAGTCGGGACTGCGGCGGGCCCGCAGCACCTCGCGCGTAACAGAGCTGGCCGCCCAGGTGGCACCGGGTGCCGAATCCGGCGGGCTGCAGGGGCAACTGGGCATCGCCCACACCCGGTGGGCCACGCACGGTGCACCTTCGGTCAGCAATGCGCATCCCCATTTCAGCCATGGCAGCGGGGCGCAGGCGCACCAGAAGCCCGGGCGCATTGCCTTGGTGCACAACGGAATCATTGAAAACCACGACGAGTTGCGTGCCGAGTTGAAGGCCAAGGGCTACGTGTTTGTGAGCCAGACCGACACCGAGGTGGTGGCCCATCTGGTGGACAGCGTCTACAACGGCGACCTGTTTGAGGCGGTGCAGGCTGCGGTCAGCCAGTTGCATGGGGCCTATGCCATTGCGGTCTTTTGCAAGGACGAGCCCCACCGGCTGGTGGGCGCGCGGGCCGGGTCCCCGCTGATTCTGGGTGTTGGCAAGGATGGTCAGGAGCACTTTCTGGCCAGCGACGCCATGGCCCTGGCCGGTGTCACGGACCAGATCGTCTACCTGGAAGAGGGCGATATGGTGGATGTCCAGCTCGGCAAATACTGGCTGCTGGACAAGGCGCGCAAGCCGGTGCCACCCGCACAGCGCCCGGTCAAGACGGTGCTGGCCCACAGCGGCGCGGCGGAGCTGGGGCCGTATCGCCACTACATGCAGAAGGAAATATTCGAGCAGCCGCGCGCCATCGCCGACACATTGGAGGGCGTCGAAGGCATCGTGCCCGAGCTGTTCGACCTGCAGATGAACCATGCGCCAGGCGCCAACGCGGCGCGGGTGTTTGCCCAGATCGACTCGGTCCTGATCCTGGCCTGTGGCACCAGCTACTACAGCGGCTGCACCGCGAAATATTGGCTGGAGAGCATTGCCAAGATACCCACCCAGGTCGAAGTGGCCAGTGAATACCGCTACCGGGAGTCCGTTCCCAATCCGAATACGCTGGTGGTGACGATCACCCAGTCTGGCGAGACGGCCGACACCTTGGCCGCATTGCGCCACGCCCAGAGTCTGGGCATGCGCCACACATTGACCATTTGCAATGTGGCAACCAGTGCCATGGTGCGCGAATGCAGCCTGGCCTACGTGACCCGGGCGGGGGTGGAGATCGGCGTGGCGTCTACCAAAGCCTTTACCACCCAGTTGGCGGGTCTCTTCCTGCTGACGCTGGCCTTGGCACAGGCCAAGGGGCGCTTGCCGGAGGCGGACGAGCAGCGTCACCTGAAGGCCATGCGGCACTTGCCAGCAGCCCTGCAGGCGGTGCTGGCGCTGGAGCCCCAGATCATCAGCTGGGCAGAAGACTTTGCCCGCAAGGAGAACGCGCTGTTCCTGGGGCGTGGCCTGCACTACCCGATTGCGCTGGAGGGCGCGCTCAAGCTCAAGGAGATCACCTACATCCATGCCGAAGCCTATCCGGCTGGTGAACTCAAGCACGGTCCCCTGGCCCTGGTGACGAGCGAGATGCCGGTGGTGACGGTTGCCCCCAACGATGCACTGTTGGAAAAGCTCAAGAGCAACCTGCACGAGGTGCGCGCCCGCGGCGGTGTGCTGTATGTGCTGGCGGACGCCGATACCCGGATTGAGAGCGGCGACGGCATGCATGTGATTCGCATGCCAGAGCACTATGGGGAACTCTCACCCCTGCTGCATGTGGTGCCGCTGCAGTTGCTGGCCTATCACACGGCCTGCGCGCGCGGAACGGATGTGGACAAGCCGCGCAACCTGGCGAAGAGTGTCACGGTAGAGTAACGGTGGTGGGCCATGAGGGCCATCACCTAGGCCCAAGGAATCCCAGCCTGCTACGCCTTGCCCAGGTAACCTGGGTTGGGCAGCACACCTTCAAGCTTGGGTACGTTGGGGATGCGTGGCCGGACCTTGCCGCCTTGTGCTCGCAGCCATTGTTCCGCAATGTCCCAAACTGGCTTGAGCCCTGCTGATTTCGCATCTTCCGACACTGGTGCCCAGCCCGCCACCTTGTATTTTTTGCTCGCTTCCAGCGGTTTGCCTTGCAGGCGCATGTCGGTAATGCGGCGACCCATCGACGCGGTGGGGCTGCACACGTATTGCAGGCCGCCTACACGCACCATGTCACCACCCTGCTGGTAATAGGGATCAGGATTGAACAGGTTGTCGCACACATCTTCCAGCACGGTCTTGATGGTTTCACCCGTCATTTCCGTCACAGTGGCGTAGGAGTAGGTGGTGGCAGTCATGTCCATCAGCCATTCCCGCGTGATGGCCTGTCCTGGAAGCAGACTGGTGCCCCAGCGGAATCCCGGAGAGAAAGCTATCTCGGCGCCTTGCACATCCATGAGTGCATCAAGCAGCAACTGATCGCCCGATCCATTGAAGTTGCCGCGGCGGTAAAGCGTTCCCTCAGTAACGGCCAGTGTTTCCGAAAGCTTGGCGGCGTAGGGTGCGCGAATCTTGGCGATCAGTGTTTCCATGGCCTTGTCGGCGGGCAGCATATTGGCAAAAACTGGCAACAAGCGGTAGCGGAAGTCGGCTACCTTCTTGTCTTTGACGTCAAAGTCAAGTACGCCCAAAAACTTTCCGTTGGAGCCTGCGTTGGTGACAAGTGTCTTGCCGCCGGGATTTGCCACAATGGTGGGAACTGGCATGCCGTCGTGAGTATGGCCACCCAGAATGGCGTCGATGCCGCTTACGCGACTGGCCATCTTCAGGTCCACGTCCATGCCGTTGTGCGATAAAACGACGACCACCTGAGCGCCCTTGGCACGTGCCTCGTCGACCATGGCTTGCATGTTCTGGTCCTGGATACCGAATTCCCAGTCTGCCACCATGTAGCGCGGATTCGCAATCGGTGTGTAGGGAAATGCCTGACCAATGATGGCGCACGGAACGCTATTCATTTCACGTATGACATATGGCTTGAAAACCTGATCCCCGAAGTCTGTGGTCTTGACATTTTGGGCGACGAAGTCGACCTTGCCAGCAAAATCCTTTTCGACAATCTCCTTGACGCGCTCCATGCCATACGTGAATTCCCAGTGGCCCGTCATGATGTCCACGCCCAGCAGCTTGCAGGCATCCACCATGTCCTGGGCATTCGTCCACAGGCTGGTGGCGCTACCTTGCCAGGTGTCCCCACCATCGAGCAGCAACGCGCCTGGCCGGCTGCCCTTCAGGCGTTGAACCAGCGTGGAGAGATGTGCGAATCCCCCCACCTTTCCGTATCGTTTTGCAGCGGTTTCAAAATCCAGACAGCTCAATGCATAGGCGTGCTGCGAACCGGGGCGAACCTTGGCGACCTGCAACAGGTGGTCACCCACCAGATGTGGCAACTGCCCGCGCATGCTGCCGATCCCAAGGTTCATGCTGGGTTCTCGGAAGTAGATGGGAAGTAGTTGTGCATGGCAGTCCGTCATGTGCAGAAACGACACCTGGCCGAAGCGTGGAATGTCGTACAAAGCCTGTGCGGCGGTTGCGGCGTCGGCCTGGGCATGCTTGCCCAATGCCAAGCCTGCTGTGGCTGCCGCACCCAGCACTTGAAGAAACTCGCGTTTGGAAAGACTCATTTCGCTATGCCTTGCTTACTGATTGACGGGTGATTTGGGGTCCAGCAACAGCGCCATGATGTCGCGAATCTGTGACTCACCCAGAATGCCCTTGTGTCCGGCACGGGGCATGTTGGAGCAGACGTTGTAGGCTTTGCTGTTCCAGATCTTTCCCCATGTGTACTCGACCATCGCCCGGGCTTCGGGGCTGGAGGGGTCAGTCACGCCGCGCAGCTTGCCGTAGTTGTAAAGGCTCGGGCCAATGGTCCCAAAGGAGATTTCTTCCTTGGTGATCTGATGGCAGTTGTAGCAATTGCCTCCGTTGGGGGTGCTGGCACTGTCAGTGAAGGTCAGGCCACGTCCGCTTTGGGCGAGCTTTTCACCGTCACGCCAGTTCCCCAGAAACTTGCCGTCTGACGGCCAGCGTATCGTTTTCAGGTTGGCTTCAAGGAGGCGTTTTTCCGTGGCTTCATCAATCGCTTTCCCCGATACGTCCGTCTGATTGCAGGCCTCCAGGGTTTCGTCGATGGCCAGCACGCTGGTCTTGACGATCCCTTCGTCCCGGAACGATCTGCTAACGATCTGGGCGGTCAATGCATCCAGGTCGGCGCTGCTGGGCAGGCTCGCGCACGCGGCGAGGGTTCCCAAAACCGATGCTGCGCTGATGTAGGGCAGAGCGCGTCTAAATATGCTTGTCATATCAGTGTCTTCCGATTCAACGCTTGATAGCTGGTGCGACCGAGGCAGAGCCATGGCTGTTCACCCCCAGATACACCTGCAAGGCGATGGTGGCGTCGGAGGCGAAGCCGGGGTAGGGGAAACGTTGTTGGCGGTAGCAGTCATTCATGCGCTGCTGCATTCCCCACATCTGACCGTTCGACACACGGTAGGCCGGCCAGGCCGCGAAGCCAACTCCATCACCCGGGTTCTTTGTCAAGTTGGGAAGGTCTTGCAGCCGGATCCGTTTGTTGTCTTCGCCGTGACAGGATGCGCACGAGAAGTCATGTGGGCCACCGCGCTGAAAAAATAGTCGCTTGCCGACTTCATAGGTTATTTTTTCTTGAACGTGGGATTGGGGAAGGTTGAATCTTCCGCCCTTGCTCTCTGCGGCAATCCAGGTGGCCAATGCAGTCACGTTGTTCTGTTCACCCTTACCAAAGGGTGTAGCGGCAATAGCTTTGGCATCCAGGCCTTGCAGGGTTTCCATGCACGTCAGTAGCCGCGACTCCAGGTCTTGTACGCGACCCGTATCGGCGAAGTAGCGGGGCAATTCCAGAATGCTTCCCTTGACGACACCAGGCCCCTTGCCAAGGTCACACTTTTCCAGGGAGGCCCCTTTGGGGCCGCGCTTTTGCGCCCAAAGACCCTCGCCTTTGGCTTCAAACAGATCGGCGGGGTTGCCGTCTTGCAGCATGGCACGGTATTCCTCAATGCTCTGAACAGAGGCGTTCTTCTGCGCCCAGGCTGCGGGCATCACCATTGCCACGAGTCCCAACGCTACACATGGAAAGTATTTGCGCACTAATGTCTCCTGAAATGTTTTCCCCCCGGTCACGATCAGGGAGGGCGGCCAGCCGTATGTATCAGTGGCTGGCTGGTCGTTTCTCGGTCGGCGCGAACTGTCAGGAAACAGTTGCTTCGTCGGTTCGGCTATCGCCTTTGTTGTCCTTCCAGGTGATCGCTACCTTGTCGCCGGCCTTGGCGCCTTTGATGTTGAACTGCAGGTAAGGGTTCTTGGACACGGCCGAGCCCCACTCGGCCGATAGCACTACTTTGCCGTTGTGCGCTGCAGTAACCTCGGTGATATGCCATGCAGGCACCAAATTGCCGGCGGAATCACGACGTTGGCCAGACTCCATTTCGTGGGCCATCAGTACACGTACGGTTGCCTTTTCGCCGCTTGCCTGGGCGCGGATGCGCATCGGATCTGCCATGTTGTTCTCCTGAAATTGGGTGTGATTGGGTGTTGTCGCTATCGTGTAACGTCGAGATTAGCCGCCGCAGCCACCCAGCGTTACCTTGACTTCCTTCTTGGCAAAGAATGCCTTGCCATCGTTCGTGATTGCGACGGCATACACGTCGGACGACTGTCCCATCTTGGCGCGTGTGGCGAAGTTTGCTTCCACGCCATCGGTCATGTGGAACAGTGCCACCAGAGCGGAGGGATTTTTTTCCACCAGCAGCGCCAGCTGTTTCACGCCCGGCAGCGTTGTCGTCAGTGTGAAGGGAACCACCGCACCGTTTTCGGCGATGTCGGGGCCCCCGATAGTCACATCCTTGCTTTCTACGGGAGCGCCGGAGCCCAATGCTTTCATCGCATCGGCGATGTTCTTGGCATCAAACGCTGTCTTGTTGAACGCGGCATGAGCGATCTGTGGCATGAGTCCGGTAAGAGCCAGTAGGCTGGCAACGGCGGCGCTGCTTTTCAGCGCTTGTCGACGGGTTTGCATGGTGTTCTCCTTCTCTGAAATTCTGGGGTGAATGGGATGTGGGTCTCGCGGGGACTATCGGGGCGCTCCTGCTGCCAGCCATCTTGCAATGGCACCGGCTTCGGCCTCACTCAGGCCTTGGGGGGGCATGGGGATGGCGCCCCACACACCACTGCCGCCCTCTTTGATTTTCTTGGTGAGGTAGTCCGCCTTGTCCGGGTATTTCTTTGCAACATCGGTGTAGGCAGGGCCGACAATTTTTTTGTCGATGCCGTGGCATGCGGTGCACGCATGCTTGTTGAGCAATGCAATTGCTGCTTTAGCTTCGTTCCCGGGTCCAGACACTTTTGGGGCGGCAGTAGCAGTCGGAGCCGCAGACAACTGCTTGCCGACAACCCCTTCCGGTTTGGATGTGTCGGCGCCGTGTTGTGCGCCGACCAGCCGGTTTTGCTCAGCAAGGTTGCCATGCGCATTGCGGGCATGGTCGGGCAACAAGGAAGTAACCTTGGCCTCAGCGGTACAGTTGCTCATGCATGCCGAGTTGCGTGTGTCCGGTTTGGCTGTGCCGCCATGCTCCTTGCCGGGCCAGAGTGCATGGACCGTGGTCATGCCGTTGCGATTGGGCATCTTCTTCTGCACTTCAGCGATGTTTTTGTCGCTGAGTGTGAAGTTGTCAGGCACTACGCCGTTGAGATTGAGCAGGAACGCAGTTACCGCATACACCTCATCTGGTTGCAGGGACTTTGGCGATGTCCAAGGCATCGCGCGGTTGATGTAATCCCAGATGGTTGACAGCGTTGCCACCTTCATAAAGGTGGTACGGCCGGGGTAGGCTGGGTCCGTGAGTTTGGCGACGCGTCCGGTTGCAATATCTTCTTTGCTGACGCCGCCGACCAGCGGGTTGAACACTTCACCGGATTCGCCGAAGAAGCCGTGGCATTGAGCGCACCGTGTTTCCCACAGGTCTTGCCCTTGCGACACTGATCCGGAGCCCTTCGGGAGCCCTTTGAAGTCAGGGCGTACGTCGATATCCCAGGCGGAAACTTCCTTTGGCGTCGCATCGCGTCCGATGCCTGGGTATTTGCCCTGCGCGAGCACAGTTGTGCCCATGGTCAGGCACAGAGGCAGGGCAGCGAAGGCCAATAACTTACGATAGTTGAACATTCTTGACCTCCCCGCTTTCTTGTACCAGCCAGGACTGGATGGCATTGTTGTGGTAGATCGAGCGCGTGCCTCGCACGGCGCGCAACTGCCGGTAGTTGGGCTGTACGTAGCCAGTCTCGTCCATGGCCCTGCTTTGGATGATGGTGGGTTTGCCATCCCATACCCAATCAATGTTGAAGCGAGTCAGGCACTTTGACAGCACAGGAGTTTGCAGTCGTGCAGTGCGCCAGCTGCGACCTCCATCCACCGACACATCGACGCGTGCAACCTTGCCTCGCCCCGACCAGGCGAGGCCGGTGACGTTGTAAAAGCCCTTGTCGAGAAGCAATTGACCTCCAGACGGAGCAGTGACCACGCTCTTGCATTCCTGAATGCCCGAGTACTGACGATGCGTGCCGTCCGGCAAAAGGTCGATATAGTGAACTGCTTCGTCTTTTGTCGCCCATGGTTTGTCTCCGACCTCGATGCGCCGCAGGTATTTGACCCAACTGACGCCTTGTATGCCTGGAACCACCAAGCGAAGTGGATATCCCTGCTCGGGTCGCAGCATCTCGCCATTCTGGCCATACGCCAGCAATACCTCTCCCGACTTGATAAGTTCCATCGGAATGGTGCGGGTCATGGAGGAACCATCTGCGCCCTCTGCGAGAACGAACTTGCCGTTTTTCAAGTCCGCTCCTACGTGTTCGAGCAGTGTGATCAGCGGGACACCAGTGAACTCGCTACAGGAGAGCATTCCGTGGGTGTATTGAACGGTCGGAACGGCGACATTGCCCCACTCCACCGCAGTATTTGCCCCGCACTCAATGAAGTGAAAGCGCGAAACCGCAGGCAGACGCATGATCTCGTCAAGGGTAAACACCTTGGCCGATTTGACCATTCCGTTGACCATGAGTCGGTGTTTGGATGGATCTATGTCCCACCACCCCTGGTGATGACGTTCGAAATGCAGGCCACTGGGTGTGACGATGCCAAACAGGGACTGCAGCGGCGCAAACGAAACCGAAGCCTGAGTGGTTTGTGTCAAACCCGGGCTTTGGCGGCGTTGTACGTTGCTCTCAAATTTGGAGGGTTTGCCATAGCCGTCGTTGGCCGCAACGCCCTGTCCGAGGCCTTTGCTGTGCTCGGGCAGGTTCAGAATGTTGGAGTCACCACCGTCGGCAGTCACGGGGTTGGACTGCGCTTGTGCTATCGGTGTCGCCAATCCAGCAACGGCAGCAGCCGCAAACGCGCGGGTGATGAAATCGCGACGGCCTTGCTTGCTCTCGGCAATGACTGTCGAAATTCCCTCTTTGTTGAGGAAGTTTTCCGGTGCCTTGATCAGGCGTCCCGGCGTGGGGTCGTTCGGCATGCGTGCTCCTCGTGGGGCGAATGGCTGTAAAGTAAATCAGTGAATACGAATATAAGCAATCGCTACTTTGATATCCATGGGGGAAATCCCTTGTTCTCGATTCAGCGTCGTGTCAGCAAGCTGCTTCGCTATTGCTTGAGCTTGTAGTGGTCGCGGTTGAGTACGGCAGCAATGGAGTTCACTTCGTCTGGGAAAAGCCCCAGATTGAGTTGGGTATTGCAGGCCTCCACCATGCCCCGCAATAGGCCCAATGTATTGATCCGCCCCTGTGGGTTGTAGATGTCACGTCCATCGCCGCCCACATGACGTTGGTGGCATTCGTTGCACTTGTGCTCTTCGATCAGTTGTGCGCCTTGTGCCAGGTCGGCGCCAGCGTAAAGTGACGGAACCTGGCTGATGGCCAGACCGCAGGTCAGGGACAAGACGATGGTGGCAATCTGGTGGGTCGAGAAAGAAAGTTTCATGGCTGTGCTGGTTTAGGTGGGATGGATTTGCTGTCGGGCGATTTCGATCCGTTGTTCCAAATACGCACCGTAGTATTCTTGGGATGAAACACCTACGAGGCGAGGTGCAACTTCGGTCCCTTTTGCATCGAAGAACAACAGCGTTGGGGTGCGCTTGACGCCGAGTTTCTGGGCAAAGGTTTTATGTGTGACGGTTACCTCGTCAAAGTCCTGCATCAGCAAGGAGCTGTTGCTGATGTCGACTTCCACAACGTGAATACCGCGCTCACGGATAAGTGGCAGCAGGTGGCTGTTGCGCACGAAATCACACCATGTGCAGCCATGCAAGGTGAACATCACCACGAGCGGCATGTTTTGTTGGACAGCCTGTCGTGCGGATGAACGCAATGCATTGCTGAGTGGCAATGCGGTGATCCGGCCCTGCGCATAGGACAATTCCTGCTGGAAGGTCAGCGTCAGCAGCAGGTGCTTCAATATGCTTCGCCGTGCGATGGGAGGTGCGGCCATGGGAACAAGCTGCATTTTGTTGTGGAGTCCGTATGGAATTGAATGGTTTGATCGAGCAATATGGTGAAACGCGGTTGCTAGTTGCAATGGGTGCCGTACTGGGTTTGCTTTTCGGAGTAATGGCTCAGCGATCACGTTTTTGCTTGCGGGCGGCTGTGGTCGAAACCATACGCAACCAGTGGGGTGAAAAGCTTGCCATTTGGCTGTTGGCCTTTGCATCGGCGGTTCTTGGAATCCAGATGCTGGTTGGAGGTGGTTGGTTTGACCCGAGCGCCAGCCGCTTCATCGCCACCCAAGGGAGCGTCTCCGGTGCGGCCATCGGAGGCTTGGTGTTTGGTGTCGGGATGGTTTTGGCCCGCGGTTGCCCAACGCGCTTGTTGGTACTGACAGCGGGAGGCAACATGCGTTCCCTTCTCACCGGACTGGTATTCGCTGTAACCGCACAGGCCAGTATGTCCGGTGTACTCAGCCCCATGCGAACCCAGATGTCGCAACTTTGGCTGATTGAAGGGGGCGCCGGCCGTGACCTTTTGAGTGTGCTGGGCGTAGGCCGCTGGGGTGCCGTGGCAGTGGGGTTGGTCAGTCTGGGGCTCGCGTTGCACCTGGGTCGCCGGGCGCGCTTGAGTGCATGGGCCTGGTCGGGCGCCTTGGGCGTTGGCTTGCTCGCAGTGGCTGCGTGGTGGGGGACATACACCATAGCCAAATCGTCGTTTGAAGTGGTGCAGGTGCAGGGGCTTACCTTTGCTGGGCCATCTGCGGACACCCTGATGCGTGTATTGACACTCAAGCCCGACGGTTGGGGCTTTGATGCTGCCGTGGTGCCCGCCGTCTTTGTGGGCGCACTGGTGGGCGTGTTGCTCGGCGGTGACTGGAAGCTGGAGGGTTTTCACGATGGACGCAGCATGGTTCGTTACATCGTTGGTGCAGTATTCATGGGCTTTGGTGCGGTCATGGCAGGTGGATGTGCTGTAGGTGCAGGCCTTTCGGGCGGTGCCATTTTTGCGCTGACCCCATGGATTGCACTGGTAGCGATGTGGTTCTCTGCTGCCATGACCAGTCGCTGGATTGATCCCCAAGAACAACCCGGTACGACAGCGCCCAGCGCGCCATGACGCAGACTGCTGGGCTATCGCGCGCTCAGGTACTCTGACACCGCAGCCATTTCAAGCGGGGTCATTTTGGAGACGATCGAATGCATCACAGCGTTGTCGTTATTGCGAGCGCGTGAACTGAAATTTTTCAGCTGACTTTCCAGATAAGCCGCATGCTGTCCCGCCAGTCGGGGTAGTTGAGCCGTTCCGCCGCCGTCTTTGCCATGACAGGATGAGCAGGCCGCCACACCGCTGTAGCGGTTGCCATGCAGAAAGATGTACTCGCCAACGTTCGCCAGGGGCAAGTCCTTCGGTTCTTCTTTTCCGGGTGGAAACTTCTCAAAATACTTTCCGAGCGCGACCATTTCGTCTGGCGTCAGTTTGGCCACCATGTCTGCCATTGCTGTGCTCGTGCGCTTGCCGGTCTTGAAGTTTTCAAGTTGTTTCGCTATGTACTCCCAGTGCTGACCGGCAAGGCGCGGGAACACCTCACTGGCAGACGCACCGTCCGTGCCGTGGCACAGGAAGCAGACACCCGAAACAATCTTCTTGGCACGCGCCTGATCCGCCTGTGCAAATGCCAGGGATCCCGACAGAAGCAGCCCGCAAATTAGGGCAGGTGCTGCCATACGTCGCCACAACGACTTGGATTCGGAGTGATTGGCTGACATGGTAATTAAAGGAGAGAGTCTGCCCAGATGTTGCGTGCCCATCCAATGGCATACCGCCCCTCGAGTTCGTTTGCAGCACTCGAAACGCCACCGGATCCGGGAACGGTGAGCATGGTCTTCTTTTCGGCGTCGTAGCGGTGAACGCTGGCAACGTGCACAACATCCTCATCGCTTACAAACGAGTAGCAAGTGTTGTTGTATATCGGGTTGGGGTTCGGCTCTTTACCGGTCAGCAGCGCTACGACTGCCGCTGCGCAGGTCTTCCCATGTTGATTCGCCATGTGGCCCGATTTTGGCATCAGGGGAGCAACTTGGATGGCATCGCCCAAGACATGGATGTTCTTGGCCGCCTTGGATTCGAAAGTCAGGAAGTCCACTTCGCACCAGCGCTTGTTGGCGGTGGCCAGGCCGGATTGGACAGCAAGCTCACCGGCACGCATGGGCGGCAATACATTCAGAACATTGGCTTTGACATCGTCGCTGAATTCGAATTTCAGCGTGTTGGTCGCAACGTCGACATCTGTCACCAGGTGTTTGGGGCGGTACTCAATGATTCCCTTGTACCGCTCTGCCCAGGCTTTCTTGAATAGAGGCCCTTTGGAGGTCACGTCATCGTTGGCATCCAGAATGAGTACCTTGCTCTTGGGCTTGGCTTTTGAAAGGTAGTGTGCGACCTGGCAGGCACGCTCGTAAGGTCCAGGAGGGCAACGGTAGGGTGCCAATGGAATGGCCAAGGCAAACACACCGCCGTCAGGCATAGCCTCGATTTGTTTGCGCAGTGCGATTGTCTGAGCACCAGCCTTCCAAGCATGCAGCACCTTGTCACGGGCCGCGGCATTTACAAGTCCTGGAATCTGATCCCACATGAAGTCGACGCCTGGCGACAGGATAAGCCTGTCGTAGGGTAGTTCGCTTCCGCCGCGGAGTTTGACGATCCGTTTTTCGATATCAATACCGGTGGCAAAGTCGCGCACCATGCGCACACCATGGCGGGAACTCAAGCCGCTGTATGGAGAGGTGATGTCGGCCATCGATTTGCTGCCGCCGATTACCAGATTGGAGAGTGGGCAGGAGATAAAGCTCTCGTTGGGTTCCACCAGCGTGACATCAATGCCGTAGTCGGACCACATCCGCACATACTTCGCAGCGGTTGCTCCACCAAAGCCACCACCGATGACAACCACTTTGGGCCCATTTCCCTTGGCTGGAGCTGCACAGCCACCCAATAGACCCAGACCAGCGATTGCGGCCCCTGCACCCAACGCATTAATGACTTGACGACGTTTCATGGGTGCTCCTTACTTCTTTTGTGATGCGTAGTATTCGACAATCCGTTCCAGCTCCTGGTCGGTATAACCCTTGCTAAGCTGGTGCATGATTGAGGCGGGCTTTTTGCCTGTCTTGAAATCCATTAGCTTCTTGAGCATCTCGTCCTTGGCTTTGCCAGCGAGCGGCTCCATGCCTTCCAGTGCCTGGCCATTGGTGCCATGGCAGTTCGAGCAGGAAGCGGCAAGGCTCCGGTTCTGAGCGGGATCAGCAGCAGATGCAACCGAACTGGCCAGAGCCAGAACGATGGCCGCGACGTACGAGGCGGGCTTGAACATGCGGTTTCCTATAAAAGTAAATGCTTATATATGGAATATCGCGCAAATGAGGCGCCTGCGGAAGTTGGTGAAAACACCTAGCTCAGGGAGAGGTCCAAAAGTCGGAATCGTCAGCCACGTGTAGGCAAATTGCTTTGCATAAATTGACAATTTTCTTGTCTGCAATGCTGTAGTAGATCTGGGCACCTTCACGGCGCTTGCTCAACACGCCCGCCGTGTACAGCATGCTCAGATGCTGCGACATGTTGGGCTGCGTTGTTTCTATGCGTTCCAGCAACTCACTGACGTTCTTCTCACCATCGCACAACGCGTTGATCACGCGCAATCGCATCGGTGCAGCCATGACCCGGAACAATTCGGCGGCACGATCAAACATCTCTAGGGGGTTGCTTTCCGCTACAGCGGAACGGGTTCGGGTCATGTCAAAACTCGGATTTCTCCGCTTCCAGGTAGGCCAGACTCACATATTTGCCAATATTGGAGGCGAATCCCTGCATTGAGTCTGCTCTGCGGGCAACCCGCGGGTCCGCCAGGACATAGGATTTTGCCGTGGTCTCCGGGGCTCCTTCTTTGACAGCACGCACGCATGGCTCCCAAATTCCGGCGAGGAAGTCTCCATATTTCTGGAGCAGATCTTTTGCAGGCTCCCCGTGACCGGGAATCCACATCTGACCGGGTGCCTTGGCACTGATCATCTTGAAGTAGGCAAATGTGCCGGGGTACGAACCTTCATCGATATTGGCTATGCGGTTGCCCATGGCTATATCCCCTACGGCAGTGACTCCGTCTTCCACCACCTGAACGCACAAGTCACCCGCGGTGTGGGCAGTGCCGTAGTGGTGCATGGCAAAGTGAAGCCCTCCCAATGTGATGACCTGCCCATTCTCGACAACACGGTTTGGCGCCATGACTTTTGTACCGACTGTGGCCTGATTGGTCCAGCGCTCCATCAGACTGCGCCATGTACTGCCTTCTATGCCTTGAATCATTTTCTGGGTATGCGCCAGAGCATAAATAGGTAGTTGTGGGCCGAACGCTTCGACGAACGCGTGGTTGCCCAGCCAGTGGTCTCCGTGGTAGTGGGAGTTGAAGACGGCGACGACTGGAAGCGGCGTAATTTTGCGGATTACGCGAATAGCCATTTGCCCGATTTGAAGCGAACTTCCAGAGTCGAGGATGACGACGCCCGCTTGTGTGATGACAAAGGTGATGTTGGACATCATGCCCTTGTTCTCTGGGGTCGGAAAGCCGTCAGTGGCGTAAATCATCCATACGTGGGGAGAAATCTGGCGGGCAGGGAGGTCGGCCACCGGTGGCCCGGATACAAAGTCTTCTACTTGTTGTGCCCAGCTGGCCCCGCCGCTGGCGATCCAGCCTCCCGCTACGGCACCGGCAAGCCCCACCCCCATGCCGAGCACAGAGCGGCGCCGTAGAGCCGTGGAGTGGGAGGGGGAATGGTTGGGGGTGACCAAAGCAATGCTCCTAAATATAAGTTTTCACGAATATTACAGTTGAAGCCAATTGGCGTCCAGCGGGAAACCTCGTGCGACGCCCATCCCCTCAGCGACATGCTGGAGGGTTACCGGTTCATGCAATTGCACTTTGAAAGCCAAGGTTGGCTGGCGTACAGACGCAATTCTGACGCCTGCCAATACTGTGATCAGCAACAGAAGTTCTTCAACGAGAGAAATTCGAGGCAGATCAAATGCAAAGATATATACGCGGCTTCAGATTCATGCCATGGCTTCTGGCATGGAGCCTCATCGCAAGCTTGCTCACTGCCTGCGGAGGCAGTAGCAACCAGGACGTGCCGACCCCAGGCGCGCCCGTTCTGCTCTCGGTCGCAGTGACACCCGCAGCTGCCACCATTCCTACCAGTGGAATTCAGCCCTTGGTTGCGATCGCGAGCTACAGCGACGGATCAACCCGGGATGTCACCGCGTCCACCAGTTGGTCTTCGGCCAGCTCGGCAGTGGTTTCAGTCGTACAGACCTCAGGCGTGGTGAGCGGAGTTGGCAGTGGTTCTACCCTGATCACAGCAAGTTTTGCCGGGAGGACCGGCAATGCCACTGTGACTGTTACGTCTGCGACGCTGGTAGCCTTGGCTGTCACCCCCACCAGTTCCACTGTCCCTATCCGTGGACTACAACCCTTTGCCGCCACGGCGAGCTATAGCGACGGATCCATCCGTGATGTAACCGCGTATTCAGACTGGTCCTCTGGCAATGTCGGTGTCGCCACCATCGTGCAGGCATCCGGTGTCGCCACCGGGGTTGGCAGTGGCGTGGCATTGATCACTGCCAGCTTCGCTGGCAAGACCAGTGCTGCCAACCTGACTGTGACGACCGCATTCCTCGTTTCGATTGCGGTTGTGCCCGCCGTTGCCTACGTTCAAATTGGGGCCACCCAGGCATTGCTGGCCAAGGCCACTTACTCGGATGGCAGCATCGTGGATATCACGGCGAATGCAGCGTGGTCATCCAATACACCGCTGGTGGTTGCCGTCGAGGGTAAAACGGGTATCGCTACAGGAATGTCGCCGGGCGCGGCTGACATCAGCGCGGCGATTGGTGGCATGTCCGGATCCGCCCGCCTGACCGTACCCGCCGTGTCCCTGGTGTCGATAGTGGTGACTCCACTCAACCCAACGGTGCAACCTGGCGATGCAAAGGCATTTGTTGCCACCGGCACCTACACTGACGGCTCAACGGCCAGCATCAACACCGCAATATGGACGTCGTCCTCACCAATGGTTGCTACCGTTGTATCTGCCTCGGGTGTCGCCTCTGCGTTGTCCGCTGGCACGACCCAGATCACCGCCACGTCCAATGCAAAGACCGGTTCAACCACGCTGACGGTCTCTGCAGTCGCCGGTCGCTCACCCGTCAATCTGGGGTCGGCGGGCAATTTTGTGGCCTTGGCCAAGACTGGCATATCGACGACCGGAACGACGGCCATCGTGGGGGATATTGGTGTGAGTCCGGCGGCAGCCAGCTCTATTACCGGCTTTGCTCTGATTGCAGACGCCTCGAATACCTTTGCGCGATCCTCTCTGGTCACCGGCAAAGTGTATGCAGCTAACTACGCGGCTCCGTCACCTACTTATATGACCACGGCCATCGCTGACATGCAAACCGCGTTTACCGATGCCGGAGGTAGAACGCTTCCAGACTTCACAGAGCTTGGCGCCGGGAACGTCAGTGGATTGACACTTGCGCCAGGTCTCTACAAGTGGGGAACTGGGGTACTGGTCACCGGAGCCGGCGTGACGCTGTCCGGTGGTCCCAATGACGTTTGGATCTTCCAGATTGCGCAGGACCTCACCGTCGGCAACGGGGCAATGGTGACCCTGACAGGCGGAGCCCAGGCCAAGAACGTGTTCTGGCAAGTGTCCGGCAAGGCAACCCTCGGGACTGGGGCCGACTTCAAGGGAAACCTTTTGGGTCAGACCTTGATTTCGCTGAATACCGGCGCCGTGGTGACTGGGCGGTTACTGGCGCAATCCGCTGTGACGCTGGACGGCGCCCGCCTGAACACGCCGTAAGGCTATCGGGCGCGGGACTTCTTGGCAGCGGGCTGTGTTCCGCTGGCCTCGACGCCCGTGTTCAAGGCGGCCAGCAGGCCGCTTTCCACGGCGGCGGCGGCCAGTTTCATGCCGTGGGCAACTGGTGCGAATGCGTCGGGTGTCGGGTGGCGCTCCTGCAGCAGGTCCACGCCTGCATTGAACTGCTCGATGCTGAGCGCAGTGGTTTCCTGCAAGTGTTTGGCATTCAGCGCAATGGCCCGCTGGATGCTGGCCTTGAATGCTTCTACCGCAGCCATCGGATCCCGTACAGCCTTGAAGTCTTCGGCCGTTTCCATGCTGGCGGCCTGAACGGACTGGGCTTGGGTCTGAACCAGATCCCCCCATGCGCGCAGGCTGTCCATCATCTGCTTGGCGGTTCCCTGCGCTTCGTCGGATGACAGCTTTCCGGCGGCGTCCATCATGTTCTTGGTGATGGCTTCAAAAGGATTGTTGGTAAACACGGCTTACTCCTTTGGGGTTGTGCGGTAGTTGAGTGTAGACCTTCGCCGGATCAGGCCCTTTTTTTGGGCAAGGGTGGGGCCTTGCGCGACGTTCGATTCAACGCCAGATCAGATGCCTTTGGTGTTCCGCGGGTTAGGGAAAACACCAACTCGATGGCATGGTTTATGTCTTGCATTTAGTTATAAACAATAACTAAAATTCGCCCAAGAGGAAAACTACCATGAGCAAAAAGCACATCCATTTCGAACTTCGTGGCGAGCAGCAGGACGTGGCCCTGATCCGCCTGACCCGCGGCGCCAAGCGCAATGCACTCAATGACGGACTGATCCTCGCGCTGCGCGATCTGTTCGAAAAAATGCCGTCCAGCGTGCGCGCTGCGGTGATCGATGGCGAGGGCGAACACTTCTGCGCCGGGCTCGACTTGAGCGAACTGCAGGAGCGCGATGCCGGCCAGGGAGTGTTCCATTCCCGCATGTGGCATGCCGCGCTGGAGTGTGTGCAATACGGCCCGGTGCCGGTGATTGCCGCCCTACACGGCGCCGTGGTCGGCGGCGGACTGGAGCTGGCCAGTGCCTGCCATATCCGCGTGGCCGACGACACCACGTTTTATGCGTTGCCCGAGGGCACGCGCGGCATCTTTGTCGGCGGCGGCGGTGCCGTGCGCATTCCGCGCCTGATCGGCGTGGCGCGCATGACCGACATGATGCTGACCGGTCGCGTCTACAACGCAGTCGATGGCGAGCGGATCGGCCTGGCGCAATATCTGGTGCCCCAGGGAACGGCACTGGACAAGGCGCTGGAACTGGCAACCCGCATTGCCACCAATGCGCCCATGACCAACTACGCGCTGACCCATGTGCTGCCCCGCATTGCCGATCAGCCGGCCGACCAGGGCTTCATGACCGAGGCCATGATGGCCGCGATTGCGCAGGCCGCGCCGGAGGCCAAGGAGCGGGTGCGCGCCTTCCTGGAAGGCCGCGCCGCCAAAGTGCAAAAGAGCTGAAAAAGCCGCTGCACTGCCTCACCAAAACAACGACCCGAAGAGACCAGCATGAGCAACCCCCAATACCGCCCCCTGACCTTTGGCGTGGTTCGCGTCACGGTGCGTGACGGCGCGTCCGGCGTGCACTACCTGCGCGCTGAGCAACCACTGCAGTCACACGCACAACGCATGACGGACCGTCTGCAGCACTGGGCGCAGACCGCGCCCGATCGCAGCTTTCTGGCGCGCCGTGAAAAGCGTGCCGATGGCAGCTCGGGTGACTGGCAGCATGTGACGTACGGCCAGGCTTGGGAGCGGGCCCGCCACATTGCGCAGAGCCTGATCGACAAAGGCCTGAGCGCCGAGCGTCCCGTGCTGATCCTGTCCGAGAACGATCTGGAGCACGCGCAACTGGCCATGGGTTGCCTGATGGCTGGCGTGCCGTTCGTGCCGACCTCGCCAGCCTACTCGCTGATCAGCCAGGACTTTGACAAGCTGCGCCACGTCATCAAGACCGTGACGCCGGGGCTGGTGTTTGCCGCCGACTCCGCCCGCTATGGCCGCGCCATTGCCGCCACGATTGCGAGCGACATCCCCGTGGTGCTGACCCACGGCGAACTCGAAGGCCGCGCCACGCTGCGCTTTGATGACCTGCTGGCCACACCGGTCTCCGGTCAGGTGGATGCCGCCATGGCCGCCACCGGCCCCGAGACCATCACCAAGTTCCTGTTTACCAGCGGCTCCACCAAGCTGCCCAAGGCCGTCATCAACACCCAGCGCATGTGGTGTGCCAACCAGCAGCAGATGGCGCAAAGCATGCCGGTCATAACCCAGGAGCCCCTGGTGCTGGTGGACTGGCTGCCATGGAACCACACCTTCGGCGGCAACCACAATTTCGGCATGGTGCTGTACAACGGTGGCACGCTCTACATCGATGATGGCAAGCCCACACCGGCCCTGATTGGCGAGACGCTGCGCAACCTGCGCGAGGTCGCTCCCACCGTCTACTTCAACGTGCCCACCGGCTTCGAGGCCATTGCCAATGCCATGAAGACCGACGCGCAGTTGCGCAAGACACTCTTGTCGCGCGTGCAGATGTTCTTCTACGCCGGCGCCGCACTGTCGCAGCCGGTCTGGGACAGCCTGTTCGAGAGCGCCGAAGCCGAGGTGGGCGAACGCATTGTCATGACCACCGGCATGGGCATGACGGAGTCCGGTCCCTTTGGGCTGTTTGTCACCAATCCCGACGTCCGGGCCGGTGACCTGGGTGTTCCCACCCCCGGCATGGATGTCAAGCTGGTGAACATGGGTGACAAGGTCGAACTGCGCTACCGTGGCCCCAACATCACGCCGGGTTACTGGCGCGCACCGGCCGAGACGGCAGAGCATTTCGATGACGAAGGCTTCTTCTGCTCGGGTGACGCGGTGAAGTGGATCGACGAGACCGACGTGCACCAGGGCCTCAAATTCGATGGCCGCATCGCGGAGGATTTCAAGCTCGCCACCGGCACCTTTGTCAGCGTGGGTCCGTTGCGCGGCAAGATCATCGCCGCCGGTGCACCCTTTATCCAGGACGTGGTGCTGACCGGCCTGAACCTGAAGGAAGTCGGTGCCATGGTGTTCCCCACGCCAGCGGTGCGGGCACTGAGTGGCCTGCCAGCCGACACCGCCATGGCCGATGTGCTGGCCAGCGCGCCCGTCATCGCCCGGTTCCAGACCCTCATTGACAACCTGGCCCAGGCCGCTACCGGCAGCGCCAACCGCATCGCCCGCATGTGCCTGCTGGCCGAGCCGCCGACCATTGACCGCGGTGAAGTCACCGACAAGGGCTCGATCAACCAGCGCGCCGTGCTGACCCACCGCGCCGAGACCGTGAAGGCCCTGCACGACGACGCCCTGCACACCATTCTCAAACCCACAACCACCACTGCCTGAACAGGAACACCAACATGGCTGCCAAAGGATTTTTCAACGCTTTCAACGACGTGTGGATGCTCGACGGTGTGCGCACCCCCATGGTGGACTACTGCGGCGCGCTGGGCCACATCTCGCCCACCGATCTGGGGATCAAGGCCGCGCGCGAAGCCTTGAAGCGAGCGGGCGTGTCCGGCGCCGACATCGGCTCGGTGATCACCGGCAACATGGCACCCGGCGACTTTGAGCAGTTCATGCTGCCGCGCCACATCGGCCTGTATGCCGGCGTGCCGCAGGAAGTTCCGGCGCTGATGACGCAGCGCATCTGCGGCACCGGTTTCGAGTTGTTCCGCCAGGCCGGCGAGCAGATTGAAAGCGCCGGCATCGACGTGGCGCTGATCGTCGGAACGGAGAGCATGACGCGCAACCCCATCTGCGCCTTTGAGCACCGCACCGGCTTCAAGTTGGGCGCACCGGTCGGATTCAAGGACTTCATGTGGGAGGCCCTGAACGATTCGGCCCCCGGCATCAACATGATCCAGACCGCCGAGAACCTGGCCAAAAAATACGGCATCACCCGTGAGGAGGTGGACACCTTTGCCTCCAGCTCCTTTGCCAAGGCAGTGGCCGCGCAGCAGGCCGGCTTTCACGCCGGGGAGATCGTGCCGGTGGTCACCGAGACGTTTGAGCTGACCGGCTACGCCACCCGCTCAATCAAGCTGCAGGGCAAGGTGACCGAGGTGGCGCAGGACACGCACGCCCGCATCTCGCCGGTGGAGGTGCTGGCCAAGCTGCGCGCCGTGCACGCCGGTGGCGTGCAGACCGGTGGCAACAGCGCGGCCCTGGTCGATGCCGCCGCCGCCGCCGTGGTGTCCTCCGGCGCCTATGCTAAGGCCCACGGCAAGAAGCCGCTGGCCCGCGTGGTGGCTGCCGCAGTGGTCGGCGTGCCGCCCGAGATCATGGGCATTGGCCCGGCACCGGCCATTCGCCTGCTGCTGGAGCGTGCCGGCTTGACGTTGGACCAGATCGGCCGTTTCGAAATCAACGAGGCCCAAGGCGCGCAGACCTTGGCCGTGGGCCGCGAGCTGGGCCTGGACCTGTCCAAACTGAATGTGAATGGCGGCGCGATTGCGCTTGGCCATCCGCTGGCCTGCACCGGCGTGCGGCTCACGCTAACGCTGGCGCGCGAGATGCAGCAGAGCGGTGTGCGCTACGGCGTCTCCAGCGCCTGCATCGGCGGCGGCCAGGGCATTGCCCTGCTGCTGGAAAACCCCGATGGCCAGCTTTGAGGCAATGACTTTAAGCGAAATTGGCCTCTAGCCCTCGTGGAATGGGCGTAGATAGCTACTGAATTGATAGCGACTATAGACAGCAAAGGATAGACACCATGCAGATTCAAGGACAAGCAGCACTGGTCACCGGCGGTGGCTCCGGCCTGGGTGAGGGCACGGCTCGCGAACTGGCCCGCCTGGGCGCCAAGGTTGCGGTGCTGGACGTGAACCTGGCCAACGCCGAGCGCGTGGCCGCCGACATCAATGCGGCGCATGGCGCCGGCACGGCGCTGGCCTGTGCCTGCGACATCACCAATGCCGACAGCCTGCAGGCAGCCATCAACCAAGCCGCTGCCGCCCACGGCCCGGCGCGCATGTTGATGCACATCGCCGGCATTGGTGCGGCCAAACGCGTGGTCGGCAAGGACGGCAACGCCGCCCCGCTGGAGGACTTTGCCCGCGTCATCAATGTCAACCTGATCGGCACCTACAACGCCGCGCGCCTGTTTGCCGCCGCCTGCGCCAAGCTCGACCCCATGGAAGATGGCGAGCGCGGCGTGATGGTGTTCACTGCTTCGGTCGCCGCGTTTGACGGCCAGGTCGGCCAGCAGGCTTACAGCGCGTCCAAGGCCGGTGTGGCCGGCATGACGCTGCCCATGGCGCGCGACCTGGCGCAGTACGGCATCCGCGTCTGCACCATTGCACCCGGCCTGTTTGCCACCCCGCTGATGAAGACGCTGCCCGAACCGGTGCAGGCGTCCCTGGCGGCCAGCATTCCGTTCCCGCAGCGCCTGGGCAAGCCCGAAGAGTTTGCGCAGCTCGCCGCCCACATCGTCACCAACGGTCACCTCAATGGCGAGGTGATCCGTCTGGACGGCGCCCTGCGCATGGCACCGCGTTGAAGGACTGAATATGACCAAGACCGTCGTGTTTGAAGTGGAAGTGATGTTTGGCGACTGCGACCCCGCCGGCATCGTGTTCTTCCCGAATTTCTCCAAGTGGATGGACGCATCAAGCCTGAACTTCTTCCGCCAGTGCGGCGTGCCGCCGTGGCGCGAGCTGGTCAAGACCACCGGCATCATCGGCAACCCGCTGCTGGAGATCCACACCACCTTCAAGCGCCCGGCCACCTATGGCGAGCGCATTCAGGTGCATACCAGCGTGGAGGAGTGGCGCGAGAAGACCTATGTGCACCGCCACGTGGTCAAGCGCGGCGACGAGCTGTTGTGCGAAGGCACCGAGATCCGCGCCTTCTGCGTCAAGGTTCCCGGTGAGGAGTACCGCATCAAGGCCATTCCCGTGCCCGAAGACATCAAGGCGCTGTGCTCCTGAGCCGAGCCGCCTGCCCATCCCCCCCCATTTGCGTTCCCCGTTCCCGTTCCAACTACTACTAAGGAGACATCGCATGAAGTTCGTCAAATCCCTGATTGCTGCAGCCACCACGCTGGCCGTTGCCGGCGGCGCACTGGCCGACATCACCATCGGCGTGAGCCTGCCGTTGACCGGCCCGGCCTCCGGCCTTGGCATTCCGGTGAACAACCAGATCAAGCTCTGGCCCGCCACCATTGCCGGCGAGAAACTCAAGGTCATCGTGCTGGATGACGCCACCGACCCCACCAACGGCGTCAAGAATGCCAAGCGCTTTGTGACCGATGACAAGGCCGACGTCATCATCGGCTCGGTCGCCACTCCCGTGGCCATCCCGATGGCAGCCATTGCCGCCGAGGCCGAGACCGTGCAGCTGGCGCTCTCGCCCATCGGTCTGCCACCCGGCAAGGACGGCTGGACCTTCCGCATGGCCCAGTCCAACCCGGTCATGGCCCACGCCATCATCGGCCTGATGAAGAAGCAGGGCATCAAGACCGTGGGCTTCCTGGGCTACACCGATGCCTATGGCGAGAGCTGGCTGAAAGACTTCACCGCCGAGGCCGACAAGAACGGCATCAAGGTCATTGCCACCGAACGCTTTGCCCGCTCGGACACCAGCGTCACCGCCCAGGCTTTGAAACTGGTCGCCGCCAACCCCGACGCGATGCTGGTGGTGGCCTCCGGCAGTGGTGCCGCCATGCCGCACATGGCCATCGTCGATCGGGGCTACAAGGGCAAGATTTACCAGACCCATGCCGCCGCTTCGCGTGACCTGATGCGCGTGGGTGGCAAGGCTGTCGAAGGCGCCTATGTGGTGTCCGGCCCGGCGGTGATTGCCGAGCAGTTGCCCGAGAGCCATCCATCCAAGGCGGCAGCCATCCAGTTTGTGCAGCAGTACGAAAAGGCCTACGGCGTGGGTTCGCGCAACCAGTTTGCCGGCCATGGCAATGACACCCTGACCGTGCTGGAAAAGGCGGTCCCGATCGCGCTCAAGAGCGGCAAGCCCGGCACCAAGGAATTCCGTGCCGGCCTGCGCAACGCACTGGAGACCATGGGCCGCACGGTGGTCGCGCACGGCGTGCTGAACTGGACCAAGGATGACCACTGGGGCTACACACTGGAAACTGGCGTGATGCTCAAGGTTGTCAATGGCGACTGGAAAGTCGAGCAATAAACCTTAAGGCCCACCATGGACTTCTCCATTGTCAGCATCTTGATGCTCGACGGCGTCACCAACGGCGCTGTCTATGCGCTGCTTGGCCTGGCCACCGTGCTGGTGTTCAGCGTGACCCGCGTCATCTTCATCCCGCAGGGAGAGTTCGTGGCTTATGGTGCGCTCACCCTGGCCATTTTTCGCACCGGCCAGGTGCCCGGCACCGTCTGGTTGCTGCTGATCATGGCGGTGCTGGCCGCCGCCATGGATGTGCGCCTGAGTTGGTTGCACACGCGCCAGGCCAAGCGTGCCCTCAAGGCGGGCTTGACCACACTGGCCATTCCGGTGGTGGTGTCCGGCCTGGCGATCTGGGCCGCTCCGCTCGATCTGCCGCTGCTGGTGCAGGCGCTGCTCACGGTGGCCATCGTCACCGCGTTTGGCCCCTTGGTCTACCGACTGGCCTACCAGTCGCTGGCCGATGCCAGCAACCTGGTGCTGCTGATCGTGTCGGTCGGCGTGCACTTTGCCATGACCGGCTTGGGTCTGCTGTTCTTCGGCGCCGAAGGCTTTCGCAACCCCTCGTTCTGGGATGCCAGCATGCCCCTGGGACCGCTGAACATCAGCGGGCAGGCCATGATCATCTTTGGCGTCTCGCTAGGTCTGATCGTGCTGCTGTGGCAGTTCTTCAGCCGCACGCTGTATGGCAAGGCCCTGCAGGCCACGGCGGTGAACCGCCTGGGTGCGCGGCTGATGGGCATCTCCACCCACGGCGCCGGCCAGACCACGTTTGCGATGGCCGCACTGATTGGTGCGCTGTCGGGCCTGTTGATCGGCCCCACCACCACGGTCTTTTACGACTCCGGTTTTCTGATCGGCCTCAAGGGCTTTGTGGCCGCCGTGATGGGCGGGCTGCACAGCTACCCGTTGGCGGCGGTGGGCGCGCTGTTCGTCGGTCTGGTCGAAGCCTTTGGCTCGTTCTGGGCCAGCGCCTTCAAGGAGGTGATTGTGTTCACCCTGGTACTGCCCATTCTGCTGTGGCGCTCTGTGGCGGGCGGCCACTCTGAGGAACATTGACATGACTTTGCCTCCCACCCTCCATCGTTGGGTGCACTCCGCGAAAGCCCAGCGCGTCACCCTGGTGGCCTGCATGCTGCTGTATGCGGTGTCGCCGGTGCCGGATTTCTGGATCACCCAGCTCAACTACATCGCCATGTACAGCCTGGTCATCCTGGGCCTGGTGCTGCTCACCGGCATTGGCGGGCTCACCTCCTTCGGCCAGGCCGCCTTCGTCGGCATTGGCGCCTACACCAGCGCCTACCTGAGCGTGAACATGGGCTGGTCGCCCTGGCTCACCGTGTTTGCCGGTCTGTTCATCACAGCGGTCAGTGCGCTGGTGGTGGGCTGGATCACGCTGCGCATGTCGGGCCACTACCTGCCGCTGGCCACCATTGCCTGGGGCCTGTCCCTGTATTACCTGATGGGCAATGTCGATGGTCTGGGCAAATACGACGGCATTCTGGGCATCCCTTCCATCATGCTGTTTGGCTGGGACATCAGCCAGGGCCGCAGCTTCTTTGTGCTGGCCTGGGGCATGGTGCTGTTTGGTGCCTTTGCGCTCTTGAACCTGCTGGACTCGCGCACCGGCCGTGCCATCCGCGCCATGCGTTCCAGCACGCTGATGGCCGAGGCCATGGGTGTGGACACCCTGCGCCACAAGGTCGGCATTTTCCTGATTGCGGCCATGTTTGCCAGCATTTCGGGTTGGCTGTTTGCACACTTCCAGCACACGGTCAATCCGTCGCCGTTCAGCCTGAAGTTTGGTATCGAGTACCTGTTCATGGCGGTGCTGGGTGGCGCGGGATATGTGTGGGGCGCCATCAGCGGTGCGGTGATGACCAAGCTGCTGGAGGATGAACTTCAGGTGTTGCTGCCCAAGCTGCTGGGCACCAGCGGCAGCTACGAGGTGATTGTGTTCGGCATCGTGCTGGTGCTGGTGCTGAAGTATTTGCCGGACGGCGTGTGGTCGCTGGTCGGGCGCTTCCTGCCCAAGCCCCAGCGCGTGGATGACTGGCACAACGCCGCCCCCTTGCCCGAGCGTGCCAAGCCCACTGTGGGCGACACCGTGCTCGACGTCAAGGCCATCCGCAAGCAGTTTGGCGGCCTGACGGCGGTGAACGACATCACGTTCTCGATCAAGGCCGGGCAGATCGTCGGCCTGATCGGCCCCAACGGTGCCGGCAAGTCCACCACCTTCAACCTGATCACCGGCGTGCTGGGTCTGACCTCGGGCGAGGTGCTGTTCTGCGGCGAAAAGGTCAGCGGCCTGCCGTCGCGTGAGATTGCCCGCCGGGGTGTCAGCCGCACGTTCCAGCACGTGAAGATGATCCCCGAGCTGACCGTGCTGGAGAACGTGGCCCTAGGTGCCCAACTGCGCGGCCACAAGGATGCGCTGTCATCCATGCTGCGCCTGGACCGTGCGGAAGAGCAAAGCCTGATGCGCGAAGCCGCACGCCAGCTGGAGCGCATCGGCATGGGCCACGCCATGCACGAGCAGGCCGGCAACCTGGCCATGGGCCCGCAGCGCCTGCTGGAGATTGCGCGCGCCCTGTGCAGCGACCCGGCCCTGCTGCTGCTGGACGAGCCCGCCGCCGGCCTGCGCCACAAGGAAAAGCAGGCGCTGGCCGCCGTGCTGCGCCAGCTGCGCAGCGAAGGCATGAGCATCCTGCTGGTGGAGCACGACATGGACCTGGTGATGGACGTGACCGACCACATCGTGGTCATGGAGTTCGGCACCAAGCTGATGGACGGCACGCCTGCGCAAGTGCAGGAAAGCCCCAAGGTACGCGCCGCCTACCTGGGCGTGGAACACTGATTCGAAAGACCGACCATGAGCCAACAACCTCTCCTCGTTGTCAAGGGCCTGCGCGCCGGCTATGGCCGTGCCGAGGTGCTGCACGGCATTGACCTGCAGGCACCGCAGGGCAGCGTCATCACCGTGATCGGCCCTAACGGTGCCGGCAAGTCCACACTGCTCAATGCGCTGATGGGCGTGCTGCCATCGCAGGGCAGCATTGAATTCAACGGCCAGCCCATCAGCGCGCTGTCGCTGGAAGAGCGGGTCATGCTGGGCATTGCGCTGGTGCCGGAAAAGCGCGAGCTGTTTGGCAGCATGCCGGTGCAGGACAACCTGATCCTGGGTGCCTTTCGCCAGGTGCGCCTGGGCAACAAGGCCTGGCGCGACCAGCTCGATGTGGTTTACCAGCTCTTCCCGCGCCTGGCGGAGCGCAGCCACCAGGCGGCTGGCACCTTGTCCGGCGGCGAGCGCCAGATGCTGGCCGTGGGCCGCGCGCTGATGTCGCGCCCCACGCTTCTGATGCTGGACGAACCCAGCCTGGGCCTGGCGCCGCTGGTGGTGCGTGAGATCTTCCGCACCATCGACGCCCTGCGCAGCACCGGCGTGACCACGCTGCTGGTGGAGCAGAACGCCCGCGCCGCGCTGGAGACGGCTGACTACGGCTATGTGCTGGAGATGGGCGACATGTCCCTGCACGGCCCGGCGCGTGAACTGGCCACCGATCCGCGCGTCATCGAGACCTACCTCGGCGCGGCACGCAAGCCGGTGGCCGCCTAGGCCCCCCGCAGCCAGACGCCTTCAAGCCAAATCGGGCCCTAGCCCTCGTCAATGCTGCGCATGCAGCTATAAAGTTGATAGCTATATGAACCACTACCAGCCGCGCACGGCCGACATGGCCTTTGTCTTCACCCAGGTGCTGAACGCCCCCGCGCAGTTGGGCGCGCTCGCGCCCTATGCCGAGGTCGACGCTGACCTGATGCAGCAGGTGCTGGACGAATCCGGCAAGTTTGTTGGCGAGGTGGTGGCCCCGTTGAACCGCGTGGGCGATGAGGTGGGCGCGCAGTGGGCTGATGGCGCGGTCACCATGCCGCCGGGCTTTCGCGATGCCTACCAGTCGTTCTGGCAAAGCGGCTGGCCGGCGCTGGCCTGTGCCACGGAAGACGGCGGCCAGGGCCTGCCCGCCGTGCTGGAAACCACGCTGTTTGAAATGCTCAGCGCTGCCAACCACGGTTGGACGATGGCGCCGGGGTTGCTGCACGGCGCCTATGAATGCCTCAAGCACCATGGCAGCGACGCACTCAAGGCTGCATACCTGGAAAAAATAGCCACCGGCGAATGGCTGGCCACCATGTGCCTGACTGAGCCCCATGCGGGCAGCGACCTGGGTCTGGTGCGCACCAAGGCCACACCGCAGGCGGATAACAGCTACCAGTTGAGCGGCACCAAGATCTTCATTTCCGGCGGCGAGCACGACCTGACCGACAACATCGTCCACCTGGTGCTGGCCCGTCTGCCCGATGCGCCGCCCGGCCCCAAGGGCCTGTCGCTGTTTCTGGTGCCGAAGTTCTATGAAGACGGCAGCCGCAGCCATGTGCACTGCGAGCGCATCGAAGAGAAGATGGGCCTGCACGGCAGCCCCACCTGTGTGATGCGCTTTGACGATGCCACTGGCTGGCTGGTTGGCGCACCGGGCAAGGGCCTGGGCGCGATGTTCGTGATGATGAATGCAGCCCGCCTGCATGTCGCCCTGCAGGGCATTGGCCTGCTGGACGCCGCCTGGCAAAAGGCCGATGCCTACGCGCAGGAGCGCCGGCAGATGCGCGCGCCGGGGGCGAAAGACACCAGCGTGATTGCCGAGCACCCGGCCATGCGCCGCATCCTGGACACCCAGCGCGCCTGGATCGACGGCGGCCGTGTGCTGGCCTACACCACGGCGGTGGAGCTGGATGTGTTCAAGCACCACACCGATCCGCAGCGGCGCGAGGCGGCGCAGCGCTGGTGCGCGCTGGTCACGCCGGTCATCAAGGCGGCGTTTACGCACCAGGCCTTCTACGGTGGCAGCGAATGCCTGCAGGTGTTTGGCGGCCACGGCTATGTGCGGGAGTGGGGCATTGAGCAGCATGTGCGCGATGCCCGGGTGGCCATGATTTACGAAGGCACCAACGAGATCCAGGCCATCGACCTGCTGGTGCGCAAGGTGCTGGCCGATGGCGGCGCCAGCCTGGCTGCGCTGCTCACCGCGCTGGCGGCCGAGGTGCCGGCCGACGCCGGTGTGGCGCAACGCTTTGCACAATTGAATGCCCTCACCGCACAACTGGCAGAGACGGCCAGCCGCGATGCGGCGCTGCCCTACTGGGTGGCCGACGACTACCTGCGTGCCGTGGCTGTGGCGCTGATGGGCTGGGCCGGCGCGCGCATCGCCGCTGCGCTGACGCCCGACACGCCCGACCTGCAACCGCGCTGGCAACAGCCCCTGCAGGCTCTGGCGCACTGGATACTGCCGGAATTCGACATGCGTTTGGCCATCATCAAGGTGCGGCTCTAGGGAATTGCGTATGCTTCGCCCTTTTTGAGCTGAATCCATGGCCGCCAAAGACGAGACGCCCTATGTTGAAACCGTAGACACCAGCTACCTGGAAACGCTGGTGGGCTACAACGCCCGGCGGGCAGCCCTGTTCGTCATCGGCAACTTCATGGAGCGCATGGCGGTGTTTGACCTGCGCACGGTGGACTTCTCGGTGCTGTCCCTGATCCACCACAACGCCGGCATCACCTCGCGCCAGTTGTGCAGCCACCTGAACATCCTGGCACCGAACATGGTGGTCATGCTGAACGGCCTGGAGCGCAAGAAACTGGTGGAGCGCCGGCCCCATCCGCTGGATGGCCGGGCCACCGGCCTGCACCTCACGGCCAAGGGCCAGTCCCTGATGGTGGAAGCCGAAGCCGCGGCCTACCAGCTGGAGATGGACTCCACCAGCCGCCTGACCACGACCGAGCGCAACACCCTGGTGCGCCTGTTGAAGAAGATCTACAAGTAGCCCGGCCCACGGCCAGCTTGGGCGGCGATGGGCTGCCGCTGACGTTCTCCGGCGAAGCAGTCATCAAACAACGTGGGTAGGTAGGGGCACGCTTCAGCCTGAACATCTGGATGCAACGCCTCCGGTGGCCGTCACCTATTTGTGGGATGACTACGGCATCTTTGTCGGTCAGAGTTGGGGTGATTGCGGGTATCCGTCAAGTGCCGCTCCCAGGCACTCATTTCATGTCCCCTAGCTGATGCCGAAGCGCAATAGACTTGTTGAAGCCGCTTCCAGACTTGGACAACAGCACCTTGACGTCAAATTCAGTTTCGCTTGACTCAGGCTTGACGTCTCCACGAGAAACTCGGTCGACGATAAAGATATGGAACGACATAGGCAAGGTTCGAGAGCCAGAGCAATTGGTTAAGTGCATGTGCACTAGCGCAATGTACATTTAGTTAACTGCTAGCTCACGTGCGTCGCGCACTGAAACAGATAGGCAGTCAATGCAAACCGTCTACGCCTATATGAAAGCTGGATAAATGAAAATTCATTTAAGTGAAATTATCATCATCAATCGTGCTCCGTTTCCCGCGCTACGCATCAGCTTGAACGGGGCTGAGATAGCTGTGCTAACGGCTATCAATGGACGTGGAAAAACAACAATACTTTCGCACATTGTTGATGCTTTCTATGAAATGACAAAACACCATTTCAACGATATCGCAGAGTCTGTAAACGCATATTACAGGGTGTCGAGCGCCCTCGATAACCTTGACGGCACGCGACTGTCACTCGTATACCTGCGGTTCACCGCCGAAGATCAAACAATAGATTACATCGATCTACGTGGCCCATGTACCCAGGAAGAGTATGAAGCTGCGGTGGGACTAGAGAACCCCATTAGTTACGTCAATCAATTGACAGAAGCCCTAAAAATCGCTGGCAACGTAAAGGCAGTTTCACCAAATTTGACCAAAGAGTTAGCCAACAAAATATTTCCACAAAACGTAACTACTTACTTCCCCGCCTATCGCTTTGAAGTTCCGAGTTACTTGAATAAACCATATCAAGAGCGTCTTGTTTTCGCAAAAGACAATCGCTACTCCGGAAGACTCGACAAACCTCTAGAGGTCTTTACATCACTACCCAATATCGCGAACTGGATAATGGATGTCGTGCTGGACATTCGGGAAGTTGCTGGAACAAATCACAATCTTTTCAACAGTCTGAATACAATCATCTCAAGCGCTTTGTCGTCAAAAAATCATGGTGCACTTCGGTTTGGTGTGGGGCCGCGCCAACTGGGAAGCACAAGAATACAGATTATCCAGGATGTCCCAGTAGCAGTACCCCAAGCTATATACCCGTCCATATTCAGATTGTCTTCTGGGGAGTCTGCATTGCTATGCATATTTGCGGAGATCCTTCGACACGCAGATTTGACGGCTACAACCACCAATTTGGCGGATGTTTCGGGAATTGTTTTGATAGATGAAGTCGACAAGCATCTTCATATAAAGCTTCAGAAAGAAGTCCTGCCCAAGCTATTCAGCCTATTTCCGAAAATTCAATTCATTGTTAGCTCTCACTCGCCATTCTTGAATATGGGCTTGGCAGAACTATTGCCAGAAAGAAGCAGAGTCATAGACATTCAGACTGGCTTAGTTATCACGCCTAGTACTGACCCGCAGTACCAAGAAGTGTACGATTTGATGGTCAGCGAAAATGGAAGATTCAAAGCAATGTATGAGTCTGTCCTTGCCCAAGTTGACGCTGGCAAGCAACTTCAGATTCTCTCTGAGGGAAAGAATTACGAGCATATCGAAAAGGCTCTGTCACTCTTAGCCCCGGAGTGTCTCCAGAAAATTAAACTGGTCAAAGGTAGCGAGGATAAGAGCGGAGACCAACAACTCAAAAACACGTTTGACATCATGTCCAAAGCCAATCACTTAGGCAAGTTTCTTGTCGTCTGGGACTGCGACTCTTCCTTGTTGGCAGCGAGAGTATCAGAGACTGATTCATTTCATAAGTTTTGCTTTGAAAAAAATTATGCGAACAATATTGCCGATAAAGGTATAGAGAATCTCTACTCTGCGGAGCTATTCACTCCTGATCTGTACGACAAAAAAACAACTCCCACAGGATATGGCGGGAATAAGGAGGAAACCATTTTTAGTAAATGTCGGTTTGCTGAAAAGGTAAAGGGCTTAACCGAGATTGAGGCATTCGCAAATTTCCAACCACTCGTGGACAAAATTCGTGAGCTGCTTAATGAACAGCCAGCGGTGCCAGAAGATTCAGGTGCGATATGAGAAACTAGTCCGCGCTCCCGTCATCGCGGTCAGGTTTGGAGAAGTCAGTCTATGAATGTCTACATCCGCTTTGCGTCTTAAGCAGAATTTCAAGTTCCGGCGATCAATGAGCGGCATGGCGCACTCCAATCTGGCGTCACATTTGAAATGGTCGGCAAGCTGACCACCGTTGAGCGCCCCACCCCAGGGAGCGCATCATGGAAATACCTACGGGCCATTCGAGTCCTGCTTCAACCGGGGCGCAGGACTCGGGCCAAGCCCCGCTCAGCCTATTTTTTCCAGCGCCAGCAAGCCCGTCGCGGTGTTGGAAATCGGGATGTGGTAATTGCTGTGCACCTTGCGCACACCGGGGCTGTTGCCGGCGGTGAGTGCAGCGCGCATGGCCAGCCACATCAGCAGTTCCACGCCTTGTGTGCCGGTCTTCTCCACCAGCTCGTGGATGCTGAACTGGGTGGCCCACTCGGGGTTGCTCAGCAGGCTCTCCATGAACTGCAGGTCAAACGCCTTGTTGATGTGGCCGGCGCGCTCGCCATCGAGCTGGTGGCTCAGGCCCCCGGAGCCAAGCACCGCCACGGTCTTGCTGCTGTCCCATGATGCAATCGCCTCACCCACGGCCTTGCCCATGGCGTAGACGCGGCTGGCCTTGGGCAGCGGGAACTGCACGGTGTTGATGCAGATGGGCACCACGGTCACGGGGTAGTTGCCCTCGGGGTAGAGCAGCTTCAGCGGCAGCGAGCAGGCGTGGTCCACCAGCATTTCCTGGCAGGAGACGATGTCGAATTCCTTGTCGATCAGCGTGTTGATGATGTGCCATGACAAGTCCACCTCGCCCTTGAGCGGCTCCAGCGACGGAATGCCCCAGCCTTCGTCCGAGTTCAGATACTCGGGCGCGGCACCCACGGCAAAGGTGGGCATCTTGTCCAGGAAGAAGTTCAGCCCGTGGTCGTTGTAGAAGATGACGATGACGTCGGGCTTTTTCTCGCCCAGCCACTGGCGAATCGGTGGGAAGCCGTCAAAGAACGGTTTCCAGTACGGGTCCTGCTGCAGGCCCTTGTGGATGGCGCCGCCAATGGCGGGGATGTGGGAGGTGCCGATGCAGCCTATGAGTTGTGCCATGGTGTTGTGTCTCTCTCTCTGATGGATTCGGGTTATTTGCCGGCGGCCACGAGCTTGGCCTTGAACTGTTCCTTGGTCATGCCGGTCTGCTGGGCGCCGATGTCCTGCATGTCCAGGCCGAAGATGCCGGCGAACTTGGCCAGGTAATAGGCGTTGCCACCGGCCGCAATCAGTTGCAGCACGTTTCTGGCGCGGATGGCTGCGGCCTGCGCCTCGTTCAGGCCGTATTGGCGCATGTAGGCCTCCTCGTCCTTCAGGAACGCGGCGCGGTTGTCGGCCGAGTTGAACGAAAAGCACATCTTGTTCAGTGCGTAGCCCTTCTTGGCCTGCTCGGCATCGAAGGGGGTGGTGCCCGGGATGGGCGGCAGGGGGTTGCTGGAAGCCACGGTTTGTCTCCTGGTTTTGGGGTGAATGGCCGCCAGTATTCAATGCCCATTGCCAAAGATAAATACATGAATCATGATGCGACCCATGAGCAAATTCGATTATTCGGACCTGGACGGCCATCTGCTGCAGCTGCTGGTGGCCGTGGTGGAGGTGGGTTCCATCACCGGTGCCGCGCAGCGGCTGGGCGTCACCCAGTCGGCGGTCAGCCACCTGCTGGACAAGCTGCGCGCCATCACCGGCGACCCGCTGTTCGTCAAATCCGGGCGCGGCATCGTGGCCACGGCCCATGCGCAGCAACTGGCGGAGCAGGCGAGGGAGTTGCTGTCCAGTCTGGAGCGCTTTGCCACCTCGGCCGAGTTTGTGCCAGCGCAATGGCGCACCACCTTCACCATCGCCGCTAATGACTTCCAGCGCGACCTGCTGCTGCCGCCCCTCATGGCGCGCCTGCGCACGCAGGCGCCGGGGGTCAAGCTGCGGGTGATTCCGTCCGACGTGCCCAGCCTGGAAATGCTGCGCCAGGAGCAGTGCCAGCTGGTCATCAGCCCGCGCCCGCCGGATGGCTCCGACATCCTGCAAAAGCGCCTGTTCGAGGACGAGTACCGCGTGTTTTATGACGCCAGCCAGCGTGACCCCCCGCGTACGCAGGAGGAATACCTGGCCGCCGACCACGTCACCGTGGTCTACGAGCCGCGCCGGGCGCTGGACCTGGACCAGTACCTGCTGGCGCAAGGCATCCAGCGGCGCTTCACGGTCATGGTGCCGGGTTTCGCCGGCCTGCCGCCGTTCCTGCGCGGCAGCCAGTTGCTGGCCACCGCGCCGCAGCGGCTGCGCTCCCAGCTGATGCAAGGTCTGGCCAATGCCCCGGTGCCGGTGCCGTGCCCGACCATGCCCATGTACATGATCTGGCACATGCGCCACCAGCTCAATGCCTCGCACCGCTGGCTGCGCGCGGAGCTGGAGGCGGTCAGCTATTCCATCCTGCTATAGCAAGGAGTTGCCAATGCCGCTTGCGACCCGGCGCCTTTGCCGGCACAGTGGGAGCATCGCCCCTTGGTGATGGAAAGGTGCTACTAATTCAATAGCTCGTAGCCCAATATCCACGAGGGCTAGGGCCCTAAATGATTCAAAGTGATCTGGAGAAGCGCAGCATGCAGTTCAAACAACTCGGATTGGTGGGATATGGCGAAGTCGGCAAGATCTTCAGCGCCGGGCTCAAGCCCCAGGTGGAGACCGTCAGCGCCTGGGACCTGAAGCTGGCCCAGGGCCACCCGTTGCAGGCAGCCGAACTGGCGCATGCGGCCCAGGCCGGCGTGCAGGCCTGTTCCTCGCTGCAGGATCTGTGCGCGCAGGCCGACTGCATCATCTCGGCGGTGACCGCGTCCAACACGCTGGCCGTGGCGCTGGAGACGGCGCAGCACATTCGCCCCGGCACCATCTTTCTGGACCTGAACTCGGCCTCACCCGGCACCAAGCAGCAGGCGGCCGCGGCCATCAACGGCGCGGGCGGCCACTATGTGGAGGCGGGTGTCATGACCTCGGTGCCACCCTATGGCATCCGCGTGCCCATGCTGCTGGGTGGTGCGCAGGCCCAGGCGCTGGCGGCGAGGTTGTGTGCATTCGGCATGGACGCCAAAGCGGTGGCGGTGGAGATCGGTGTGGCCTCGGCCATCAAGATGTGTCGCAGCGTGATGATCAAGGGGCTGGAGGCGCTTGTGATTGAGAGCTACAGCACCGCCCGCCACTACGGGGTGGAAGGCCACATGATTCCCACGCTGGCAGAGACCTTTCCGTCCATCGACTGGGAGCAGACCGGCGCCTATTTCTTCAGCCGCGTGGCCCTGCACGGCAAGCGCCGCGCCGAGGAGATGCGCGAGGCCGCCAACACCGTGCGCGAGGCCGGCTTTGAGCCCTTCATGGCGGCAGCCATCGCCGAAAAACACGATTGGGTTTCGCAGCAAAACCAGGCGGGGGTGTTTGCCGATCTGCCCAAGGGCGCGCTCTGGCAGGACTACGCGGACCGGCTGCTGAAAGCGCGGTAACGCGGTAAAGCGGGCGAATTAGAGCAGCGGGCGCAGCTCGCGTGCCGCTTCAAACAGCAGCGGCAACAGGTCGCGCTGCATGGCCTGCGTGGACAGCCGGCTGGGCGAGGCCACCACATTCAGCGCCGCCACGGTCGTGCCCTGGTTGTTGCGCAGCGGCACCGCCAGTGCATGCACGCCCAGCTCATGCTCCTCACTGTTCAGGCAGAAGTCCTGCTTGCGCACTGCGTCAATCACGGCGCGGAATGCCTTGGGGTCGGTGGTGGTCATCGGCGTCAGGCGGGGCAGTTGGCGGCCCTTCATCCAGGCCGCAAATTCGGTTCGGTTCTTGGCGGCCAGCAGCACGCGCCCGGTGGACGTGGCATGGGCTGGCAGGCGCGCACCCAGGTGCAGGCCATAGGCCGTGACCCGCCCGGTGGGGGAGACCGACGGATTGCGGTCGATGCCGGCGCGCGCCACGGCCACCACTTCATCCGTGTCCAGCACGGCGGCCGAGAACGACTCCTGTGCCTGCACGGCCAGGCGGTTCAGCGTGGGCTGGATGGTGCGCGGCAGCCGGCTCGATGCCAGGTAGCTGCCCGAGAAGCGCAGCACCTTGGCCGAGAGCCAGAAGTAGCTGCCATCCGTCTCCAGATAGCCCAGGTGGGCCAAGGTGAGCAGGTGCCGCCGGGCCGCCGCGCGGGTGATGCCGGCGCGCTGCGCCGCCAGCGTGGCGTTGAGCCGCTGGCGTTCGGTGTCAAAGCTTTCCAGCACGGCCAAGCCCTTGGCCATGCCTTCAATGAAATCCGCCCTCGCAATCGTCATGCGCGCTCTCCAATTGCTGCGCGATCATCGCGCAACCCGTGCAATGATCGCACAAATGCGGCGCAGACGGCTGGGCAAGAACGGGTGTCCCACCTAAGCTTGCGGACATAACAAACAGGAGCACATTCCCATGCGTACACAGGTAGCCATCATCGGTGCCGGGCCATCCGGCCTTCTTCTCGGTCAACTGCTGCACAAGGCCGGCATTGACGCCATCATTCTGGAACGCCAGACCGGCGACTATGTGCTGACGCGCATCCGCGCCGGCATTCTGGAGCAGGTCTGCATCGACCTGCTGGACGAAGCCGGCGTCGGCCAGCGCATGCACGAGAAGGGCCTGATCCACGGCGGCTTTGAGATGCTGTACAACGGCCAGCGCCACCGCATCGACATGAACAAGCTCACCGGCGGTAAGAACGTCATGGTCTACGGCCAGACCGATCTGACCAAGGACCTGATGGACGCGCGTGCCGCAGCCGGCCTGCCCACCGTGTACGAAGCGCAGAACGTGGCCATTCACGACTTTGACACCAAGAACCCCCGCGTCACCTATGAGAAGGACGGCAAGCAGTTCCAGATCGAGTGCGACTTCATTGCCGGCTGCGACGGCTTCCATGGTGTCTGCCGCGCCAGCGCGCCGCGCAGCGCCATCAAGGAGTTTGAAAAGGTCTATCCCTTCGGCTGGCTGGGTCTGCTGTCCGACACGCCGCCGGTGCACGACGAACTCATCTACATCAACAGCCCGCGCGGCTTTGCACTGTGCTCGCAGCGCAGCAAGACGCGCAGCCGCTACTACCTGCAGGTGCCGCTGACCAACACGGTGGAAGAGTGGAGCGACGATGCCTTCTGGCAGGAGCTGAAGCTGCGCCTGGACGAAGAGGGCCGCGAGAAACTGATCACCGGCCCCAGCATCGAGAAGAGCATTGCGCCGCTGCGCAGCTTCATCACCGAGCCCATGCGCTTTGGCCGTATGTTCCTGGCGGGGGATGCCGGCCACATCGTGCCGCCCACCGGCGCCAAGGGGCTGAACCTGGCGGCCACCGACGTGAAATACCTGGCCAACGGCCTCATCGAGTTCTACAAGGATAAGAGCGAGGCCGGCATCGACACCTATTCCGAGAAGTGCCTCAAGCGCATCTGGAAGGGCGAGCGCTTCTCGTGGTGGTTCACGCAGCTGATGCACCGCTTCCCCGATGACGGCGCCATTGTTTCCAAGTTCCAGGAGGCCGAGCTGGACTATTTGATCCACAGCGAGGCCGGGTCGCGCACCATTGCCGAAAACTACGTCGGTCTGCCACTGGACTTCGGTCACTAACCATTACAGGAGACGCTCCATGGAGCCCACCAGCATTCACATCATCCGCGACGAGCACGCCACCCTGGCAGCCATGTTGCGTTCGCTCGGCATGATGGTGGAGCGGGGTCCCATGGACGACCGCAAGGGGTTCTTCGAGGTGCTGGGCGCGATGCTGTTCTACATCGACGAGTTTCCCGAGCGCCTGCACCACCCCAAGGAAACCGAACTGCTGTTCCCCCCGGTGGCGCGCCTGGTGCCCGAGACGCGCGAGCTGATTGCCCGGCTGGACGAGGACCACCACAAGGGCGAGGCCAACATCCGCGCCCTGCAACACCAGCTGATGGCATGGGAGCTGCTGGGTGAGTCCCGCCGCGCCGCGTTTGAAGACGCGGTAAAGCGCTATCTGGGCTTCTATCTGGAGCACATGCGCCTGGAGGAAACGGTGATCCTGCCCGCCGCGATGAAGGTGCTGAGCGAGGCCGACTGGAAGGAGCTGGACGCCGCCTTTGCCACCAACTGCGATCCGCTCACCGGCAAATACCCGCGCGACCCGGTCTACGACCAGCTGTTTACCCGCATCGTGACCAAGGCGCCGGCGCCCATTGGTCTGGGTTAAGGGTCGGGGTCAGGCAAACGCCTCGGTGTCTACTTCCTGCGCGTTCTGCGGGTTGTAGCGCGCACCCACCACATTGGCCTGGTTGATCAGGTCGTCCAGCATTGCCATCACCTGCGGGCTCAGGTGCACATCCAGCGCGCCCAGGTCCTCCATCAGGTGCGACACGCTGGTGGTGCCGGGGATGGGAATGATGTGCTCACCACGCTGCAGCAGCCAGGCTATGGCCAACTGTGCCGGCGTGCAACCCACATCCTCCGCCAATTGCGCATACGCCGGCAGCAACTTGCGGTTGGCAGCGTAGTTGTCTGGCGCAAAGCGCGGCATGGCGCGGCGAATGTCTTTGGCGTCCAGCGTGTCCACCTCGGTCAGCGTGCTGCACAGGAAACCACGTGCAACCGGGCTGAAGGCCACAAAGGCAATGCCCAGTTCCTTGCAGGCATCCAGCACCGCAATCTCGGGGTTGCGCGTCCATAGCGAATACTCGGTCTGCAGCGCGGCAATCGGGTGCTCCGCATGCGCGCGGCGCAGCGTGGCGGCGGAAACTTCCGACAGGCCAATGCTGCGGATGGGACCCTTGCGCACCAGTTCGCCCAAGGCGCCCACGCTCTCTTCAATCGGAACGGACTTGTCCCAGCGGTGCAGGTAATACAGGTCAATCACATCCGTCTGCAGCCGGCGCAGGCTGTCTTCACAGGTCTTCTGCAGTGTGGCCGGGCGCCCGTCAATCACACGCACCAACTTGCCATCGCCATTCACATCCACACCCTGCATGCCGCACTTGCTGGCCAGCGTGATCTTGCTCCGGTGTGGCTTGAGCACCCGGCCTACCAGCGTCTCATTGGCGCCAAAGCCGTAGAGCGCGGCCGTGTCGAACAGCGTCACGCCCGCATCCAAAGCAGACAACAGCACCCGCTCCCCCTGCTCGGGCGCGATCGGCGCGCCATAGGCGTGGCTGAGGTTCATGCAGCCCAGACCGATGGCGGAAACTTGGAAGGGGCCGAGGGTGCGGTGGTGCATGGTGGTGGGGCTGGGAGTGAAGGGGAGGGTAGTTTAGGGGATGGGGCGGCTGGCTGGATGGATTGGAGTGAAATGTGGTGCTAGCCCTCGTGGAATATGCTTACATTGCTATGCAATTTGGAGCAAACGCTATTCTGGTATGGCGTGACCCGTTTGGAGCTGGCGGTGAATTGAGTTCTCTGAAATAGCGCCACCGCAGCCAAAGCGACCAATTGAGTGGTCGCCTGAGCGCGGTCGAGGTGGAATGCGTGTGTTGGCGCACAGACCATTTGCCAGCCATAGACAAAACTGACTTTAGTGCCTTTTTGCTTGCATCTTTTGAAAATGCAGGACCGTTCCAGCTATATCTGCTGGAGAAAATGCAACTTTGGTGCGTGCCAAACAAAGCACATTCGTTTTCACGGAGGTATCGACATGCTTTACAAGTTCAAATCACAGTCCGAGGCGGAACTCATCATGTTGCAGCCCGATGGTGATCAACTGCTTTCCATTGTTGGCAAAGAACCTGCCGTACAGGGGATCATCACAGTGGATCAGGTGCCTGTCGTCGTTGCTTCTCTCGAGGCAGCGATCGATGCGCATGAGCTGGCACAAGCCAACCATTCTGAGAACCTTCCCATGGACAGTGACCTTGCCGAAGGCAACGTCCCGCTGCGCCATAGGGCTTCTCCCTTTATCGATTTTCTCAAGCGCAGCGCAGCGGCTGGAAAAGATGTAGTTTGGGGAGTTTGATTGACGTCTGGTTGATGTCGGGTTTCTCAGGTGTAGGCATAGGGGCCCACTTGACCCGAACGTGCCAAATTTGCCCGGCTCACTTTGGGAACACATAGTGACTGCGGAAGACGCCATCCAAAACTGCCGTCGCTGTGCTCTTGGCTTCGCTTCCTGACATGTGAAAGTTCTGCTTGTAATACTCAATCAAGGCACGCTCAGCAAATGGGTACTCGGCTTTAATGGATCTGTAGGCCCTCTGCTGGGCCGAACCTTGGCGAGACCATTTCTCAAGGTTAGCGACTACCTCATCTCGGGTGTTGTAAGCCTGATTCTTGGCCCACGGGCGTAGTGCTGCATTCGCCCATGCCTGCTGCAATTTGTTGCGGATGCGCGCCGTAGGCTGTAGCGTGCCTTCATCTTGTCCGCTACCTATCGACTCATTCAACAGAGCGCTAAGCTGTTGGATTGTTGGAGGCAGCAAGAGTGCAGCGTCTCTGACCTCTGGACGAAATTGAATCTCGCATGCCAATATTGGCCTCGTCGAGTTCGGGCCAGCGACATAAACCCTCCAGTTGGGAGAAAAGTCGTAATGCTGTCCAACATCAATGACCCATAGCTCTTCATCGCCATGATTCTTGAAGATCAGTGGCGCACGCCAAGCGCCGGAAATGATTGTTGAAAGCCTCTTGTTCCGCAAATGACTTTGAACTGCAAAGTAATCCGCAGGACTCAGTTCTTTGCGAATGGAGCGGACCGCATATGCATCACCTCGCCATCCGTGTGGCATTTCTTCGACTACAAGGCGCTCGCCTTTCACGACTTCTGTCTGCCAATAGACACTTCGTGTGGCATTGTCTGCCAAGGGGACTTTGCTAAAGACCCTTGCATCCACCTGGAGAGCATCACCACCTGACAAGTCAAGATCACTGGGGCCAACGACCAATGTGCTACCAAAATCCGCTGGGACAATTGGAGGTGCCCAAAGGGAAAAGTTGTCTGATTTTTGAGCCCTATCAGCAAGCCGCATCGCGGCGTTGCATTCGCTAGACGGCTTGCCGTTGACCAGAACAGGCCATTTCTCCACCGAATGAACCTGAGAATTGCATGCAAAGCTCAGAAGCACCGCGCAAGCTGATAAATGGAGTTTCATCTACTGGGCGTCCTATTCTATGAATTGCCAAGGATGTTAGCTTCCAGATACCGGTCACTAGTCAACAACTGCAACTGGCCCAAAGTTCCAATCGGCTCAACGCGGTATGTCACATTGCGATACTGATCCGTCATTTGCTGCCGTACAGTTAAAGTCCTTGCTTACAGGGTGGGGGTTGCCCATGTCGAGCACTTCACATCTCCAGGTGGCACCGATTCCCCAGTGGATCGGTTTAAAAAGACATGATCTGGCTTTTTGGGGGGATGACGACCAATGCGGCTGGCTGAGCTGTGGCTGAGAAAACGAGGAAAACAATATGCTGTTAACTGATATCGCTGTCGAGCACACGCTGGTGTCCAAAAAGAATGGGGTTCGTCAGACTTATCTGCTGCATCCGTTTACCGATACGCAGCGAGATACGCTTGGCAAGTTCGAAATCGTTCGTGACATCCGTGAGCCAGGTTTTAAAGCAGTTAGACGCTCAGCCTTCGTGACCTTTCAACAATTGGCGGAGTTGTATGCGAAAGGCGTACTCGAAGAATTCGGGTTTTCCGTTCGCATGTGTCCGGGTCAGGGCACGTACCCCACTGCGAATCCCGCAAAAAGGATTCTGCCAACTAACATCAGTCCAAGTTCACCGTTCGACCTGGCTGTTCAAAAGGTGGATGTTTCAAAACCTGCTACTCGCGAATTGAGAACAGCTTTGCTTCGCACTAACGTCAAAATTTGAGGGTCCCCCGTGAATCCATCCGACGTCCCTGCCGACCTCCTCGCCACTTTCAAGCGGGCGGAGGAAGATGCTGCTCACAAGTTCGGATTGATCAAAGCTGCTGCGCAAAAGGGACCCAAGGCCATCCAAGCGGCCGTTGACGCAGCTGCAAAGGCAGCGAAGCGCAGGGACTCCTATGCAAAGAAGCTGAATACCCTAGGGGTGCGCCTCAAGGAATGAGCGGGGCTCAGCCTACTTCCCGACACCAGTCATTGGCGACTACCCGCAACTGGCCCGCGCCGTATGCATTTTTCTGTAGCTGTCGATTAGGCGCTGGTGCCGGTCAAGCCCCTCCAGTCCCATGCTGGTTGGCGTCAAGCCGAAGAAGCGCACGCTGCCGTCCACGGAGCCCAGCACCGCGTCCAATCGCGCATGTCCAAACATCCGGCGGAAGTTGACCACGTAATCATCCAGTTCCAGATCGTCATCCAGCATCACTTCCAGCACCACGTTCAAGGCTTGATAAAACAAGCCGCGCTCGACCGTGTTGTCGTTGTACTGCAGGAAGGCGCCCACCAGTTCCTGCGCCGCCTCGAATTGCTGCAAGGCGAGATGGATCAGCAGCTTCAACTCCAGAACGGTCAGCTGGCCCCAGGCCGTGTTCTCGTCAAATTCGATGCCGATCAAGGTGGCGATGTCGCCGTAATCATCCAGCTCGTTGTTCTCCAAACGCTCCAGCAGAGCCTCCAGGCTGGCGTCGTCTAGGGCGTGCAGGTTCAAGATATCGGCGCGGAACAACAATGCCTTGTTGGTGTTGTCCCAGATCAAATCGTCTACCGGATAGATTTCCGAATAGCCGGGCACCAGAATCCGGCAAGCGATGGCGCCCAGTTGGTCATGAACCGCCGTGTACACCTCTTTGCCCATGTCTTTCAGAATGCCGAGCAAGGTTGCGGCTTCCTGCGCATTGGAACTCTCACCCTGGCCAGAGAAATCCCACTCGACAAAATCGAAATCCGCTTTGGCGCTGAAAAAGCGCCACGACACAATGCCGCTGGAATCGATAAAGTGTTCGACGAAGTTGTTGGGCTCCGTCACGGCTTCACTGGCAAAGGTGGGCCGAGGCAAATCGTTCAGGCCTTCAAAGCTGCGCCCCTGCAGCAATTCGGTCAGACTGCGTTCCAGCGCCACCTCGAAGCTCGGGTGCGCGCCAAACGAGGCAAAGACACCGCCCGTGCGCGGGTTCATCAGCGTGACGCACATCACTGGGTAGGTCCCGCCCAGTGATGCATCCTTCACCAGCACCGGAAAGCCTTGCTCTTCCAGGCCCTGAATGCCGGCCAGGATGCCTGGGTATTTCGCCAGCACGTCGGGCGGCACATCCGGCAATGCGATTTCACCTTCCAGAATTTCGCGCTTGACCGCCCGCTCGAATATCTCGGACAGGCATTGCACTTGTGCTTCGGCCAGCGTATTGCCGGCACTCATGCCATTGCTGACAAAGAGGTTTTCGACCAGGTTGGACGGGAAATACACCGCTTCGCCGTCGGACTGGCGCACAAAGGGGAGCGCGCAGATACCGCGCTGCGCATTGCCGGAATTGGTGTCGATCAGGTGCGAGCCACGCAGCTCGCCATCGGGGTTGTAGATTTGCAGGCAGTAGGCATCCAGAATGCCCGACGGCAATGCATCTTTCTTGCCCGGCTTGAACCAGCGCTCGTTCGGGTAATGCACAAACGCCGCGTTGGCGATGTCTTCGCCCCAGAACGAGCCGGCGTAGAAGTGGTTGTTGTTGAGGCGCTCGATGTATTCGCCCAACGCCGACGCCAATGCGCTCTCTTTGGTCGCGCCTTTGCCGTTGGTGAAACACATCGGCGAGTGCGCATCGCGGATATGCAGCGACCACACATGGGGAATGATGTTGCGCCACGAAGCGATTTCAATCTTGATGCCCAAGGCCGCCAGAACGCCCGACATGTTGGCGATGGTTTGCTCCAGTGGCAGATCCTTGCCAACGATATAGGTACTGGCGTCGGAGGCCGGCTTCAAGGTCAGTAGGGCCTGCGCATCGGCATCCAGGTTCTCCACGGCTTCAATCACAAATTCAGGTCCGGCTTGCACGACCTTTTTGACGGTGCAACGCTCGATGGAACGCAAAATGCCCTGGCGGTCTTTGTCGGAGAGTTCCGCCGGCAATTCGACCTGGATCTTGAAAATCTGCTGGTAGCGGTTTTCCGGATCAACAATGTTGTTCTGCGACAGGCGGATGTTGTCGGTCGCAATATTGCGCGTGTCGCAGTACAGCTTCACAAAGTAAGCCGCACACAAGGCTGATGAAGCCAGAAAGTAATCAAACGGCCCCGGCGCCGAGCCATCGCCCTTGTAGCGGATAGGTTGATCGGCCACTACCGTGAAGTCATCGAACTTGGCTTCAAGACGAAGCTTGTCGAGAAAATTAACTTTGATTTCCATGGGAGAGTTTCAAAAATGGTGCTCAAAGTAAAGGGGCCGCTATTATCCGTCGCCACGTCGGTGCCCTGCGACACATGCAAAATGTGACCCATGAAGAAGTCCATTCAAACCAGTGGCAGAACCCAGCGAGCCTGGGTGCGGCTGCCCTCGGGACGGCGAATCGATCTGCGTGATCCGACGTTCGCGGATGTGGATGACACGGACCTCTCACTGGGTCTGGCGCGCACGTTCCGGTGGGGTGGTCATTCCGTGTGGCCGCTGCCGATGTCGGTTGCGCAGCACTCCTTGCTGGTCTTACAGATACGGCGATTGCAGTGCCAGCTTGATCCCGATGCTGAGCTGCGTGAACTGCTGCACGATGCCGAAGAGGGGCTGCTGGGTTTTGATCCGATTTCTCCGCTCAAGCCCATTCTGGGGGACGGATTCCTGGCCCTGCTGGAGCAAATGCAAAAGATGCTCTTTGCCAGGTACGGTGTGTCCTGGTGGACCCAGGACGAGAAGGTGAAGCACAAGAAGGCCGATATCCTGGCCGCCGCCAGTGAGGCGATTCACGTGGCAGGCTGGAGTCGTGAAGAAGTGCGAACGGTGTTGAACATTCAGGTAGCACCACTGGTGGACGACCCACTGGCGAGCGTGTACGGAGGAGTGCCCTGGGAGCCCTGGAGCACCGACGTTGCGAACACCCGTTTCCTGAATGAATTGCACAAGATACTGCTGTCCCGACAGGGTTAACCCACTGGCCAAGGCGTCAGCACCTCATACCCCGCTGGCGTGACCGCCACCATGTGTTCAAACTGGGCCGACAGAGACCGGTCCTTGGTGACGACGGTCCAACCGTCGGCAAGCTGCTTGGTCTCACGCTTGCCGGCGTTGAGCATCGGCTCAATCGTGAAAACCATGCCCGCCTCCAGCCTGAGCCCTTGCCCGCGCTGCCCGTAGTGCAGCACCTGCGGCTCATCGTGGTAGATCTTGCCGATGCCGTGGCCGCAGTATTCGCGCACCACGCTGAAATGCTCCCGGTGCGCGACCGACTGGATGGCGTGGCCAATATCGCCCAGGGTCGCCCCGGGCCGGACCTGTTCAATGCCGGCCAGCAAGGCTTCGTAAGTCGTATCCACCAGGCGCCGGGCCAACACGCTGGGGGCACCGACGAAGAACATGCGGCTAGTGTCGCCAAACCAGCCGTCCTTGATGACGGCGACGTCGATGTTGACGATGTCGCCCTTCTTCAGGATTTTGTCGGGGGAGGGGATGCCGTGGCACACCACCTGATTGACGGAAGTGAGGATGGTCTTGGGATAGCCGTGGTAGCCCAGGTTGGCCGGAATGGCGCCCTGCACATGCACGATGTGGTCGTGGCAGATGCGGTCCAGCGCCTCGGTGCTCACGCCCGGCACCACGTGCGCCTCAATCATGCCCAGCACCTCTGCAGCCAAGCCGGCTGCACGCCGTGCCATCGCAAGGCCGTCCGCAGAATGGATGGGAACGTCGTGCGCCATCAGTGCTTTTCAGCCGGGGCCGTGCCGGGTTTGCCAAGCTGGCCCGAGGCAGCCATGCCGATGTCCAGCCCGCCCGCGAGTTCCGCCCGAATCAACAACTGGCAGATTTCCCGGTAGTCCAGCTCGGGGTGCATTTCGGTGAGCATGCCGACCCGCATCCAGTGCTCCGCCTGCGCATTGATGGACCGGCTGAGCGCGGTGCCCGCCACCCGCAGGTTCTCATGCATCAGGTCTGAAATTTTGACGATACCCATCGATAACCTTTATGTGAAACGTATACGAAGTATATACGTATCGTATGTTCTGTGCGATCAGGGCTATGCTGCTGGGAGCAGTAGTACATTCACGACGAACAACCCTGGACAAGCCATGAAACGCAACCACCGCATTGCCGCCGCACTCGCCATCCCCTTCGCATCCGCTGCCTTCGCGCAGCAAATCGGCGAGGTGGACACCGCCTTCAAGCTGATCGGCCCGGACCACAAGATCGTGGTGGAGGCCTTTGATGATCCCAAGGTGGCGGGGGTCACCTGTTACGTGTCACGCTCCAAGGCGGGCGGCGTAACCGGTGCGCTGGGTCTGGCCACCGAGAAGTCGGAGTCGTCCATTGCCTGCAGGCAGGTGGGGCCCATCTCGTCCACGGTGCCCATTCCCAGAAGCGAAGAGGTCTTCAGCGAAAGCCGCTCGATCCTGTTCAAGAAGCTGCGCATCGTGCGCATGGTGGACCCGCAGCGCCAAGTGCTGCTGTACCTGACCTACTCGGACAAGCTGATTGACGGCTCGCCCAAGAACAGCCTGACTGCCGTGCCGCTGAACGGTGCCAAGCTGCAGTTCAAATAGTGCCTAGTCCGGGCCTGCTGCGCGCAGTTGCTCCCAGGCGCGCTCGCGGCGCAGGCGGCGGGCGGTGTCTGCCACCTCGAACAGCGCACAGTCCCGGCGCCAGCGCTCGGCGTTGGCGTCCACAGAATCTTTCCACAGTGCAGTGGCTTCGGCGCGCAGGCTTCGCACCATGTCCAGGGCTCCGGCCAGCAGGACGTGTGTCACCGCATCCAGTGGTGGCTGCAGTGCAATGGAGCGCACGGCTGTGAGCACGGTGGCCAGGCGCTCGATGTAATCGGTTGGCCACTGGTTGGCGCGTGCCTCCCGGATGAGATAGGCCAGCGTGGCGGCTGCCACGTAGACGTCTTCCAGCGTGCGAAAGGGCTTCATGTAGTCCAGATATCCGTCACCAGGCAAGAGGGCATCCGCTCCCAGTGCCACGTGTTGCAGGTCCACCGCGCAATGCGGCACTTCCGGCACGAAGCGGGTGGCCTGCGTGTGTTGCACCGACAGCCCTGCTGAGCCTAGGGGCACTTTAACCACGCGCAGACTGGGTGTAGCCGTTGGCGCCGGCGCGTCAGTCACCCCGACCACCAGCAGTGTGGTTGGCAGGGGCCCCAGCATCGCCCAGCGCTTGTTGCCACTGACATTGACACCGCCATCGGCAAGCTGATGGATGCGGGTCTGGATGTCACGCGGGCGGTTGCCCGTTTGCTCGGTCACGCACAGGGTCAACAGCCCCTCGCCGTGGGCGGTGGGAACCAGGGCACGCAAGGCCGACTGGTAGGCGCAGGCGAAGGCCCAGGCAATGCGATCGGCTTCAAAGGCCGTGCGAATGGCAAGGTCTATGGGTGTCTGCGTCGCTTGCGCGGTGTGCAGCCAGCGTGGTGCCCAGGCATCAAACGTGGGTGTTTCGGGTGGGTCAATCGCAGCCTGAAGGCAGTGGGCAATGGAGGTCAACATGTAGATAGTTTCGCGCTGGTTCGTGTTCGAGAGTAAAATACGCCTGTTACTGCGATTTGCTTACCTTTGCAGTAGCTGTAGTCTGACAGGGACTGCGGTATCTCACACACCGCTCCCGCACCCTCTTGGCCGATCATCTCGGCCCTCCCGGTCGTCAAACTCCCCCCGCGGCGAGCTTTACCTCCGGTGTCATTCCTCACACACCGTATCCCGAGATGGTTCTTTAACCAAGACCGTCATTCCCCCTGCGCTGCGCGGCATTTTGAAGCCGTGGGCGCATTTTTGAAAGATCCCACAATGGGCAAGAAACTTTACGTTGGCAACCTCTCCTATTCGGTAGATGACCAATCCCTGAACCAAAATTTTTCTGACTTCGGCACCGTTTCGTCTGCCAAGGTCATGATGGACCGCGACAGCGGCCGCTCCAAGGGCTTCGGCTTTGTGGAAATGTCGACCGACGCTGAAGCCCAAGCCGCCATTGGTGGCATGAACGGCAAATCAGTCGATGGCCGCGATATGGTCGTCAATGAAGCACGTCCCATGGAGCCCCGTACCGGCGGCTTTGGTGGTGGCGGTGGCGGCGGTGGCCGTCGCGAAGGCGGCGGTGGTGGCTACGGTGGCGGCGGTAACCGCTACTAAAGTCTGCACTGCAGCACAAGAAACCGGCCTTCTGGCCGGTTTTTTTTTGGCCGGTGCAGGGCGGTGTGGGTCTTGCCAGCCGCCAGGGTGACAGCTAGATGCTCAGGGCCACATTACAGTGGGGCCCAACACGTAAAGGCCGCAAGCATGCTTTTTTCTGCAGAACACCCCGAAGGCGCCATTGAGACCGAGGTACGCGGCCATGTGCTGCTGATCGGCATCAACCGGCCATCCAAACGCAATGGCTTCACGCCCAAGATGTTCCGCGAGTTGGCAGAGGCCTACACGCGGCTGGATGATGATCCCGCGCTGCGGGTGGGCGTGCTGTGTGCGGCGGGTGATCACTTCACAGCCGGGCTGGACTTGCCGGCCTGCGCACCGCTGATGCGCGCGGGCAAGAAGGCCATCCCCGAGGGCCTGGTGGAACCCCATGACATGGGGCTGCCGGGGTACCGCCGCCGCGCCAAACCCATGGTGGTGGCCGTCAAGGGCATCACCTTCACGGTGGGCATCGAGCTGATGCTGGGCGCCGACATTGTGGTGGCTGCGCAGAGTTGCCGTTTCTCGCAACTGGAGGTCAAGCGCTGCATCATGCCCACGGGCGGCGCAACGCTGCGCATGGCCGAGCGCGCAGGGCTTGGCAACGCCATGCTGCACTTGCTCACCGGTGACGAGTTTGATAGTGCCGAGGCCTATCGCCTGAACTTCGTGCAGAAGGTAGTGCCCACAGGGGAAGAGCTGGAGGCGGCCATGCGCATTGCCCAGACCATTGCTGAGCAGGCGCCTGCAGCCGTGGTGGCAACCCGGCTCAACACGATCAAGGCCGTGGAGCAGGGCCCCATGGCCGCCGTGGCCGAGTTCATTGAAACCCAGCGCGTGCTGGCCAATTCCGAGGACGCGGCCGAAGGCGTGCGCGCCTTTGTGGAGCGGCGCCCGGCCCGCTTTACCGGGCGGTGATGAACCCAAGCAAGCGCTCATCTCCCGGCAAGCCGCGCGACGCAGCCAGCCTGATCGTCTACCGCGCCGTAGGGGGGGAGTTGGAGGTTCTGCTGGGCAAGCGCCACGCGCGGGCCCGGTTTGCGCCGGACGTGTACGTCTTTCCCGGCGGGGCGGTCGACCCAGCGGACTACCCCACACTGCAGCAGGCCGTGCCGTGGGCCGAGCACATGGGGGTTGGCAGGCGCATGAACCTGGCACAGGCACTGCAGACCGCCGCCATCCGTGAGGCCAGGGAGGAAACAGGCCTGGTGTTGAAGGCCGAGGCGGGTGTGCAAAGCCTGCGCTACATCGGCCGGGCCATTACGCCGGTGTTCAGTCCGGTGCGCTACCACGCGCGTTTCTTCGCCGCGCCAGAAGAACTGTTTGAAGGTGCTATCGGCGGCGATGGGGAGCTGCAACATCTTCACTGGGTGGCGATCGGGCAGGCGTTGCAATACCCGCTGATTGACGTGACCGCATTCATGCTCCAGGAGCTGGGCCGGGCCTTGCGCGGCCATCGGGCCCAACTGCCTCTGTTTGCCTACTACGGCAGCGGGCCGCGCGTGCTGTATCGGCCCACCTAGACCAACCGGGCTCGCGCCCTCAGAAGGGGCGTGCCGGTGCGTGCAGGGCGGCCAGCTGTTCGCGCAGGCTGGCGTTTTCGGCCAGCAGTTCGGTGATCCGCGTCTTCAATGCCTCGACCGATTCCGGTATGGCTTCCGGTAACTCCGCTGCGGGCGTGCGCTTCCTGCTCTCGCGCACGCGCTTGGCGGCCTGGCGCAGCAACTCTTTGCCGCCCTGGGCTGCGGCCACCTGTTCCTGCTCGGGCAGTGTGGCCACAGCTGCGGCGGCGTTCAGTGAGATGGTCCCGGATTTAACGGCGGCCACCACTTCGGGGGCCGCCTGCTTTTGGATCTTTTCGATCATCACGACCTGGCTGCTGCTCAGGCGGGCGGCCTTGGCGATGTCGTCCCGGCTTTTCAGCGGCTCGGCTGCGGCAACGGCGGCGGGCGGTGCACTGTCCGGCTCCACCGCAGGCTCGGCCTTCAGGCGCCTGTCGTTCAGGATCTCGCGCTTGCGCAGCGCCAGCACACCGCGCTGGAAGTCGGACACACTGCGCCGGCCCAGGTGCTGGTCGATCATCCACAGGTGCACATCGTCCATGGACTTGAACAGCGTGCTTTGCAGGGTTTGAAATGGAATGCCGTGCTTCTGGCAAATGCCGTAACGGTTGTGGCCGTCCACCAGCACATCGCCCCACAGCACCAGGGCATCGCGGCAGCCTTCCGTTAACAGGCTGCGCTCCAGAGCGTCGTGCTCGTCGGGGGTGAGGGGATCGATATAGGCTTTGAGGTCTTCGTTGACGACGATGTGCATGACGGGGCAGAGCAGGCAAAGGGCGTGATTGTAGGGGGACGGCCTAGCCGGCCCAGGCCCGTGTTGCCGTCAGCAGCGCGCTGACGATCAGAAGACCGCCCATGGTGCGCGCGATCAGGCTCTGGCGGGCGCGGATCAGGTCACGTGCCCGCACGGCCAGCGCGGCAACGGCGCCGTAGACCACGATTTGCGTGCCTACAGTGATAAGGGCCAGGGCCAGTGTCTGCGCCACCAGCGAGCGGGTGTCGCTGCGCACAAAGGCGGGGAACAGGGCCAGCGTGAAGGCATAGGCCTTGGGATTGAGCAGGCAGGTGGTGACGGCGCGCCGGTAGATCGCCGCGCCCGATGGGGGGGCCACGGCGGATGGTGACGATGAGGGGGCGTCATCGGCACTGCGCCAGATGCCCCAGCCTATCCACAGCAGGTACAACGTTCCCAGCAGCAGCATGGCGCGGAACAGCTCGGGCACCACCAGCATCAGTGCCGCCATGCCGGTGGCGCCCACCGCCACGTGGATGGCACCGCCGCTGGCAATGCCCAGCACCGAGCTGATGGCGCCGCGGCGTCCGCCCGACACGCTGCTGGCCATGACATAGGCCATGTCCATGCCGGGCAACAGGATGACGGCCAGCACGGCCAGAAAGTAGAGCCAGAGATCGGGTGCCATGGTGCGACTCCATTCGTGCGGAGGTGAAGAAGGCCGCAGTCTAGGTGCCATATAGGACCGTATGTGACCTATATCGGCGTACCATGCGTCCCATGGAAAAACCGCTGCAGCGCGTGCTGGCCGTGCTGGAACTCTTGCAATCGCACCCCACGCTGAGTGGTGCGCAGATTGCCACCCTGGTGGGCGTGGAGCGCCGCACGGTGCGCCGCTACATCGTCGAGCTGGAACGCTTTGGCGTGCCCATCCGCACCGAGCGCGGCCGCGACGGCCACTACGCGCTGATGCCTGGCTTCAAGCTGCCACCCCTGATGTTCAGCAACGACGAGACACTGGCGCTGTCGGTGGGGCTGCGTGTGGCCGGCGAGCTGGGGCTGGCCGACATGACGCCCGCCGTCGCCAGCGCGCAGGCCAAGCTGGAGCGAGTGATGCCGGCGTCGCTGCGTCGCAAGGTAGGCGATCTGCAGGGTGTGGTGGCGCTGGACCTGACGCGCCCGCAGGCCGCGAGTGATGCGGCTGTCTTTGCCGAGATCACCCGCTGCGCCAGTGCCGCACAGCGGGTGCACCTGGTGTACCGCGCGCTGGACGGCAGCACCACCGAGCGCGAACTGGCCCCCTATGGCGTGGGCTACCTGTATGGCGCCTGGTACGTGGTGGGCCATTGCCACCTGCGCCAGGGACTGCGCTCCTTCCGCCTGGACCGTGTGCAGGCGGTGCAGGCGCTGCCCCAGTCATTTGGCAGGCCCGCCGCGTTTGACGTGCTGGCGTATCTGCGCGAGTCCATCGCCCGGCTGGCGCGTGCACACGCCGTGGTGCTGCGCTTTCGGGCGGACCTGGCGGCCGTGCGGCGTGCCATTCCGGCCAGCATCGGAACGCTGACCGAGCAGCGGGGCGGCAGCATCCGGGTGGACGCGCAAATCGACGACCTGAGCGCCTTTGCCCGCGACTTGGCGCGGCTGAATCTGGACTTCGACATCGTCAAGCCCAAAGCACTGAAAGTGGCGCTGTCAGACCATTTGCGGCGCATGCTGGCCGCGCATGGCTGATCAGTTCTTGAGCTGTTGCTCCAGATCGTGCAGCACTTGGTAGCAAGGCAGCACGCTGGCCACTGAACTATTGGGCTGGCGGCCTTCGCGGATGGCAGCAAAGAACTCGCGATCCTGCAGCTCGATGCCGTTCATGGATACGTCCACCTTGGACACATCGATCTTCTCGTCCTTGCCGTTGAACAGGTCGTCATAGCGGGCGATGTAGGTTGCGCTGTCGCCGATGTAGCGGAAGAACGTGCCCAAGGGGCCGTCGTTGTTGAAACTCAGACTCAGTGTGCAGATCGCGCCATTGGCGGCCTTGAGCTGGATGCTCATGTCCATGGCAATGCCCAGCGTCGGGTGGATGGGCCCCTGGATGGCGTTGGCCTTGACGATGGGGCTGCCGCACTGGTAGGCGAACAGGTCCACCGTGTGGGCCGCGTGGTGCCACAGCAGATGGTCGGTCCAGCTGCGCGGCTGGCCGAGTGCATTCATGTTGGTGCGGCGGAAGAAATAGGTCTGCACATCCATCTGCTGGATGTTGAATTTGCCCGCCGTGATTTGTTGGTGCACGTACTGGTGGCTGGGGTTGAAGCGGCGGGTGTGGCCGCACATGGCCACCAGACCACTCTTGGCCGCAACCTGAGCGACTTCTTCGCCATCGGAGAGGATGTCGCACAGCGGAATCTCCACTTGCACATGCTTGCCTGCCTTCAGGCAGGCCAGCGTCTGGCCGGCGTGCATCTGGGTGGGCGTGCACAGGATGACGGCGTCCACTTCCTTCAGGGCCAGGCTCTCATTCAAGTCGGTTGTGACGTGGCCAATGCCGTATTTGGCGGCCACCTCCCTGGTCTTGTCCAGTTCGCGGCTGACCAGCGAGACGACTTCCACGCCCTCAATATTCTGGATGCCGTCCAGGTGTTTGATGCCAAAGGCTCCGGCGCCGGCGAGGGCGACTTTGATGGTTTTGCTCATGGTTCTCTCCAGTTGGGGACAGAGCTAAAGGTCTGTCCCGCAAGGTTATTGGTTTTCCAAAATCAGATGCCCCACCGCCGTATTCGACGCTGGTACATGGTAAAAACGGTGGATGGCCCTCGTGGATACTGATGGGTCTGCTATGTCTTTCATAGCGCCCCTGGCAATCAACCACATCACCAGCTCAATGCCCTCACTGCCCGCCTCGCGCACGTAGTCGATGTGCGGAATGGCCGCGGCGGCGGCCGGGTCGGCAATCAGCTTGTCCAGAAAGGCGTTGTCAAACTCCTTGTTGATGAGACCTGCGCGCGGCCCTTGCAACTGGTGGCTCATGCCGCCGGTGCCCCAGATGTGCACGTTCAGGTCTTCGTCATAGCTCTCCACCGCCTTGGCAATTGCCTTGCCCAAATTGAAGCAGCGCTGGCCCGATGGCACGGGGTATTGCACCACGTTCACGGCAAACGGAATGACAGGGCATGGCCAGGCTTCAGGCTGCCCGCACATCAAGGAGAGCGGCACGGTCAGGCCGTGGTCCACGTCCATCTTGTTGACGATAGTGAGGTCAAAGTCCTGCTGGATGACGGACTGCGCAATGTGCGCGGCCAGCTCCGGGTGGCCCTGCACCACGGGCACGGGGCGCGGGCCCCAGCCTTCGTCGGCCGGTTGGTAGCTGGCCGCCGTGCCGATGGCGAAGGTGGGAATTAGGTCCAGGCTGAAGGCGGTGGCGTGGTCGTTGTAGACCAGGAAGATGACGTCGGGCTTGTTGTCCTTCATCCACTGCTTGGAGAACTCGTAGCCCTGGAAGACCGGTTGCCAATACGGGTCCTGGGTCTTGCCCAGGTCGAGCGCCGCACCAATGGCGGGCACGTGGGAGGTGTAGACGGATGCGGTGATTCTTGCCATGGTGTCAGGCACTCGCTTTCTGGCCGGCGCTGCCTTGGGGTTGGTGGTGGGCCTGGGCGCTGCCGTCTTCACCGACGTAGCGGTTGCCTTCCACCGAGCGGCCACCGGCGACCATCATGGCGCGGTATTCGTCCTCGGTCATGCCGGTCATGCTGCCGGCCATTTGCTGGAAGCTCTTGCCATCGGTGGCGCCAATCTTGGCCAGGAAATAGATGTTGCCGCCGGCGGCAATGCAGCGGTTCAGGTCGCGCGCCAGCACCGCCTGCTTCTGCTCCTCGGTCATCGCCCACTCGTCGAGGTAGGCGCGCTCGTCGGCCTTGAAGCGCTCGCGGTTGGCGGCCTGCATCAGCGACATGCAAAACTGGTTCAGGTGGTAGCCCTTGCGGCTTTGCTCGGCGTCGAAGATGGTGGTGCCGGGCACATCCAGGTAGGGTTTGTCGAGGGACATGCCTAGCTCCAGTACAGGCGGGTGGGGTTGTCCACCAGCAGCTTGCGCTGCAGCTCCGCCGTGGTGGCAATCTGCGGAATGAAGTCCACCAGCAGGCCATCATCGGGCATATGGTCTTTCAGGTTGGGGTGCGGCCAGTCGGTGCCCCACAGCACGCGGTCCGGAAAGGTCTCGACCAGGTGTTTGGCAAAGGGCACCACGTCCTGGTAGGCATGCTGCGCGCCGTTCAAGGCCTTGGGGCCGGTGACGCTGAGCCGCTCGGGGCAGCTCACCTTACTCCAGATATTGGTGTGCTCGCGCATCATCTTCACAAACAACGCGAACTCAGGCCCATCCACGGGCTTGCTGACATCGGGGCGGCCCATGTGGTCCACCACCACGGTGGTCGGCAGGGCGGTGAAAAAGTCATACAGCTCGGGCAGGTCCTGCGCCTCAAAGTACACCACCACATGCCAACCCAGCGGGGCGATGCGGTTGGCAATCTCCAGCAGCACCTCACGCGGCGTGAAGTCGGCCAGGCGCTTGACGAAGTTGAAGCGGGTGCCACGCACACCGGCGGCGTGCATGTCCTGCAGCTCGGCGTCCGTCACATCGCGCTTGACGGTGGCCACGCCACGCGCCTTGTTGTTGGAGGCCTTCAGCGCATCCACCAAGGCGCGGTTGTCGCTGCCATGGCAGGTGGCCTGCACGATGACGTTCTTGTCAAAGCCCAGGTGGTCACGCAGGGCGAACAACTGGTCCTTGGAGGCGTCGCACGGCGTGTACTTGCGCTCCGGTGCATACGGAAACTGGTCGCCGGGGCCAAACACGTGGCAGTGCGCATCCACGCTGCCGGGTGGGAGCTGGAAGCGGGGTTTGCTGGGGCCGGTGTACCAGTCCAGCCAGCCGGGGGTCTTGGTGAATTCCATAGGGTTCCTGATAATTGCTATCAATACAGTAGCTGCTTGCTCAATATCCACGAGGGCTAGATGCCGATTTGTTCAATAGTCGCAAGCCTGGGTGGCTGAGCGTTCTGCGCAGGTCAAGGAGGAGCCCGCGCAGCGGGCGGGGGACACGGAGCAGAACGCTCAGCCGCCCGGGCGTCTCACTAGTCAACGTAACGCAGCCCCGCCTTCTCCAAACCTTCGCGCATCTTGTAATAGTCCAGTCCCAACACACCCGAAGCAAAGATGGCCCGCTTTGCGCCTTCGTTGGCTTCACGCGCCTCGGCCGCATCGGCCACTTTTTGCGCGATGGCTGCAGGCACCACGACCACACCATCGATGTCGGCAATCACCACATCACCCGGATTCACCTGGGCGCCGGCACACACCACGGGCACATTGACCGAACCCAGCGTGGCCTTGATCGTGCCCTTGGCGTGAATGGCTTTGCTGAACACCGGGAAGTTCATCTCGGTCAGGTCCTTCACGTCCCGCACGCCGCCGTCGATGATCAGGCCGACGGCGCCACGGGCCTGGAACGAGGTGGCCAGCAAGTCGCCAAAGAAACCATCGGCATTGTCCGTGGTGCAGGCGGCCACGGCTACGTCACCAGGCTGCAGTTGTTCGGCCGCCACGTGCATCATCCAGTTGTCGCCAGGCTGCAGCAAGACGGTGACGGCCGTGCCACAGATCTTGGCCTCGTTGTAGATCGGGCGCATATAGGGCTTCATCAGGCCGACGCGGCCCATGGCCTCGTGGATGGTGGCCACGCCGAAGCGGGAGAGTTTTTCGACAGCGGCGCGGTCGGCGCGGGTGATGTTGCGTTTGACGATTCCGAGGTTGTTCATTTCGCTTCCTTTGCTTTCAACAAGGCATCCAGCCGTGGGAACACGCGCCGGGCATTGCCTTCATATATCTGCTGACGGTCCGCGGCGCTCAGGATCTTGGACGCTTCGATGTAGCGCTTGGTGTCGTCGTAATAGTTGCCGGTTTCGGGATCGATGCCGCGCACCGCGCCGATCATCTCGCTGGCAAACAGCACGTTCTTCACCGGGATCACGGTGTTGAGCAAATCAATGCCGGGCTGGTGGTAGACGCAGGTGTCGAAGAAGATGTTGTTCAGCAAATGGTCCTGCAACAGCGGCTTCTTCAGTTCTTGTGCCAGACCCCGGAAGCGCCCCCAGTGGTAGGGCACGGCGCCGCCGCCGTGCGGAATCAAAAACTTCAGCGTCGGGAATTCCTTGAACAAATCGCTGGTCAGGCACTGCATGAAGGCCGTGGTGTCGGCATTCAGGTAGTGCGCGCCGGTGGTGTGGAAGCAGGCGTTGCAGCTGGTGCTCACATGGATCATGGCGGGCAGGTCGTACTCCACCATCTTTTCAAAGATGGGGTACCAGTGTTTGTCCGACAGCGGAGGCGAGGTCCAGTGGCCACCGCTGGGATCGGGGTTCAGGTTGATGCCGACCGCGCCGTATTCCTTGACACATTTCTCCAGCTCGGGGATGCAGGTGGCGGGGTCTACACCGGGGCTTTGCGGCAGCATGGCCACGGGCACAAAGTGGTCGGGGAAGAGGGTGCTGACGCGGTAACACAGCTCGTTGCAGATCGCTGCCCAGGTGCTCGACACGTTGAAGTCACCAATGTGGTGGGCCATGAAGCTGGCGCGCGGGCTGAACAAGGTCAGGTCAGAGCCGCGCTCGCGCATCAGACGCAACTGGTTGGTCTCAATCGACTCGCGCAGCTCGTCATCGCTGATCTTCAGGTCTGCCACTTTGGGCATCAGCGAGGCGTCCTTGATGCCGGCAATCTGCTGGTTGCGCCAGGTTTCCAGCGCCTTGGGGGCCGTGGTGTAGTGGCCGTGGCAGTCGATGATCATGGGTCTTGTCTCCTCGGGTTCTTATTGCGAATGGGTGTGTGCGGGCTCCATGCCCTGGCGCCGCTTGGCGGCTTCCGCGTCGCTCGATGCCATGAAGTCCAGCAGCGCGCGCACCTCGGAGGCACGTGTGCAGCCGGTGGTCATGGCCGCGGAGAAGGTGGTGGTGATCTGGATGGCGCTGGGCAGTGGGCCGACGACTGTGATGCCATCCACATGGATCAGTTCACTCAATTGCTGGAAGCCCAGCGCGACCTCGCCCTGGGCCACCAGGCTGCCCACGGGTATGCCGGGGGGGGCGGTGACGATGCGGTCCTTGATCTGGTCGGCAATGCCCCAACGCTCAAACAACTGGGCCAGCGCAACACCGCTGGGGCCGGTCGAGTAGCTGATCGTAGGCGCGGCCAACACGGTCTGGCGCACGGCGTCTTCGCTGCTGATGTCCGGCAACGCCGCACCGGCGCGCACGGCCACGGCCACACCGGAGTGCACCAGGTGGGTCACGCTGTCGGCGCGCAGATGGCCGGCGGCCACGAGCTTGGCGATGGCGTCGGATGCCAGGATGACCACATCAACGGCTTCACCCGCCTGCACGCGCTTGGCGGCGTCCACGCCGCCGACCGACTCGATGGCAACGGCTTGACCGGTGCGCGCGACGTAGGCCGCCGTCAGTTCGGCCAACAACTGGCGCGTGGCCATGGAGGAAATGCCCGACAGGGGCGCTGGTGCGGTGCTAGCAGGGGTTTGCATGGACGCAATTCTGGGCTGAGCCGGGTATCCAAGGAAGACCGGGCTACTACTAGCAGCTATCGCAAATCGGCATAATTAAGCCTTAGCTATTCCCAATTACCGTTATGGACCTGAAGCAACTGGAATACTTTGTGCGCGTGGCCGAGATGGGCAGCTTCACCCGCGCCGCCATTGCGTTGGATGTGGCACAACCCGCGCTGAGCCGCCAGGTGCGCCTGCTGGAGGTGGAACTGCGGCAAAACCTGCTGACCCGCAATGGCCGAGGTGCCGTGCCCACCGAAGCCGGCAAGCTGCTCCTGGCCCATGGCCGTGGCATCCTGCACCAAGTGGAGCGTGCCAAGGAGGAATTGGGCCGCGTGCGCGGCGCCCTGGCCGGACGGGTGGCGGTCGGCCTGCCGACCAGCCTGGCGCGGGTGTTGACGGTGCCGCTGACCCGGGCCTTTCGCCAGCAGATGCCGGATGCCACGATATCCATCAGCGAAGGCTTGTCGGTGGCCATGCTGGAGTCGCTGGTCAATGGGCGCCTGGACATTGCGGTGCTGTACAACGCCCAGGCCAGCCCGGACATTGAAATCCTTCCTTTGCAGGACGAAGACCTGATGCTGGTGCAGCGGCGTCCACCCGGCCTGCAGGAGGACCCCGGCCCTGGCCCGATTGCGCTGAAGGAGGTGGCCCGGTTGCCACTGGTCATCCCCAGCCGCCCCAACGCGATTCGCATGCAGGTGGAGTCCGAAATGGCCAACATCGGTTGCCGCCCGGTGATTGCGCTGGAGATTGACGGTGTCTCCGCCATCCTGGACCTGGTGGCGGACGGCGCTGGCAGTGCCGTGCTGTCCCGCAACGCGGTGGCCAATTCCATACGCCCCTCGGCCTTCACGGTGCGGGCGATTGACGGGCCGCCACTGCGCACCCGGGTGTCGCTGGCCACCAGCTCGCTGCGCCCGGCCACGCTGACGCAGCAGGCCACGCTCGCGCTGATCCGTGACACCGTTGTGCAGATCATGCCGCCGGTCTAAGAGGCTGTGTTGGTGCCCGCAGGACTTTGGTCCCGATACCGGGAATGATCCAGGTCATGATTTAGCATCGCAGGTTTGGCTGTTGGCCAACCTGCACACCCTGTTCCACCGCGCGTGACCCAACGCCCCAGCACCATGCCCATTGAGCCGTCCGTGACGGAGATTGCCGCCCGGCTGTCTTCCGAGCCCTTGTTTGCCACCCTGCCGGGCCGCGCCCAGGCGCGCCTGTTGGGGGCGGTCCGCGTCCAGCATGCGGCGGCCGGCCAGTCCGTGGCCCAGTCCGGCGCGCCAGCGGCGAACCTGTATCTGGTGCTGCACGGTTCGCTCACCGTGTGTTCCTTCGCGGGCGAGGACCGGGGCTCGGCACAGCTTGCCGGCGAAGAGGCGCTGACCGGGCAGGCCAGCTATTGCCGCAGTGCCGTCGCCAGCGGAGACACCACGCTGCTGGTGTTACCCCGCCGGGCCCTGCAGGATCTGATTGCCGAGGCGCCGGACGTGGGGCACAAGGCCCAGCGTGACGTGCTGGCCAGTGTGGGCGGCTCCGAGCTGCCAGTGCCACTGGCGAAACCCCCTGGCCATGCGGCCGGCCCATCGCGGCGGGAGCTGTGGGGCTGGAGTTGCACCGTGCTGGCGCCGCTGCTGCTGTTGGGGCTGGGTTTCACGCAGGGGTGGGCGATGCCCATCACACTGTTCGTCGCAATCCTGGCGGCCACGGTGTCCATGTGGATGTTTTCCATCGTCGACGAGTTCGTGCCGCCGCTGTTCGCCATGACAGCCATGCTGCTGGTCGATCTGGCGCCGACCAAGGTGGTGCTGTCCGGCTTTGCATCCAGCGGGCTGATCCTGTTTGTCGGGGTGTATGTGCTGGGTGGGGTGCTGGTCGCCTCGGGCTTGTCCTACCGCTTCATCCTGTGGATGCGCCTGCACCTGCCGGATACGCCGTTCTGGCACGGCTTTGCGCTGGTGGCGTCGGGCTATGTGCTGTCGCCGATCATGCCCTCGGGCAACGCGCGCATGAGCCTGCTGGTGCCGCTGTACCGCGACTTCTGCGGGGCCGATGGGGTCCAGCCCGGCGGTCTGGACCACACCCGCCTGGCGGCGGCCACCTACACCGGTTCCATGAACATGTCGCCCATGTTCGTGACCAGCAAGAGCGCCAACCTGATCGTGTTTGCCATGTTGCCGCTGCAATTGCAGCAGGAATTCCAGGGATTCTTCTGGTTTGTTGCCGCGGCCGTGTGCGCGCTGGTGGTGACCGTGGGGCACTTTGTGCTGGACCGGGTTTTCTTCGGTCCCGGTCATGCGCTGCCGGCCTCCAAGGAACAGGTGCGTCGTCAGATGGCCTTGCTGGGGCCGCTGGGGCGCGATGAGCGGTTTGTCCTGCTGGCGCTGGGCGTGTTCCTGGCCGGGGCCAGCGGCGTGTCGTGGCACCACATCTCGCTGCCCTGGGTGGCCGGCTTTGTGCTGGTGTCGCTGCTGTTTTACGGGCTGGTCAACAAGAAGGGCTTCCAGCAGTATGTGGACTGGCCCATGGTGTTCTTCCTGCTGTCGCTGCAGGGCCTGACCGGCGCCATGGAACATTTGCATCTGGTGGACCAGATCGCTCCGTGGATGGACAGCCTGGCGGTCGTGCTGCAACAGGACATGACCCGCCTGGTGCTGCTGGAGCTGCTGGTGGTGTGCATCATCCGCCTGGCGCTGCCGATCACGGCGGGCATGGTGGTGTCGGCCATCCTGCTGATGCCCCTGGCGGAGGCCACGGGCATCAACCCCTGGATCATCGGCTTCCTGGCGGCCATGTTCTCGGACCTGTGGTTCCTGCCCTACCAGAGCAGCGCCTACACCCAACTGCGCGCGGTGGATGCCAGCGGCAGCGGTTACAACGAGTCCCTGTTCCTGAAGTTCAACCTGGCGTCGTCCGTGCTGCGTGTGGCCGCCGTTTTTGCATCCATCCCGTACTGGGATGCGCTGGATCTGATATGAGAAAGACATCCAAGGTGGTGCTGGTCAGCGTGTTTCTGGCGCTGGCACTGCTGCTCTCCATCTACTACAACACCACCAGCCCCCGAATCCTGGTGGTGCACAGCTATGACGAGAACTATGGCTGGGTCAAATCGCTCAATGCCAGCTTCCAGGAGGCGCGCAAGGGTTATCCGCGCACGGTGCTGAGCCGCACGCACTACCTGGGGCTCCTGGGTGCACCGAATGCCCAGCACAAGGAGACCGCTGCCGCGTCGGCAATGCGGGCGGTGGAGTCCTTCGAGCCCCATGTGCTGGTGGTGTTCGATGACATGGCGGCCGAGCTGGTCACGCCCCAGCTGCTGAACCGGCCGGACCTGCACATTGTGTTTGCCGGCATTGACGCGCCGTTGCAGGAGCACGGTTTCGATCAGTCCACCAACACCACCGGCATTCTGGAGCGGGTGCCGCTGGTGGCCTTGCACGAGGCGATGAATGATCTGGGGCATGGCAAGCCACTGACCGTCGGTTGCCTGGGCGACGCGCGTGGCGTGTCCATCGCCGAGGCGCGCCAGCTGGCAGCCTTCGACTGGGCGCCGCACCGCTTGCTGCCCTGCCTGCAGGCCCAAAGCCTGGCGCAGTGGCAGGCGGGCGTGCAGGACATTGGTGAGCGGGCCGATGTGCTGTTCATTTCCGGTTACCGCGGGGTGGTTCGGGAGCCGGGCGACACGGCCGTGGTCCCGCCGGCCGAGCTCCTGACCTGGACCGAGGCCCACAGCAAGGCCCTGCCCATGGCCGCCAAGAATGGTTTTGTGGGCGACGGCGGGGCATTGTCGATTTCGTCATCCCCGCAGGAACAGGGTCAGGTCGCCGGGCGCCTGACGGTGGCACTGCTGCAAGGCCGCCCGGTGGCGACCCTGCCGGTCACCGAGGGGCAGGCCTTTCTGGTGGCCATGCATGCCGGAAAACTGGAGAAACGCGGCTACCGCCTGCCCAAGGTGTACGAGGCGGCAGCACGGGCGGCGGGTGCGTATTTCTGATGGGTTCCTGCATTTTGCTATAATATTTATAGCAATAATACGAGGGCTACTGGCTGATTGGGCCATATAACACCTGGCTTGCGTGCTACTGCAGGTTGGTGTCATCCAGGTCCGCGTCACCGGCTTGCGGGTTGGCTGCAACGCGGAAACTCTCGCTGGCCCAGGCGCCCAGGTCCATGTTTTTGCAGCGCGCGCTGCAAAATGGTCTGGAGGGGTTGGAGGGAGCGTACACGCTGTCACCACCACAGTTGGGGCAGCGCACCAGCCGCTGCACCACCGGGGTGTGCGAGCCACTGTCGTCAACCGGGTCCATGTTCATCGACCTGCGCGATCAGGAGCAGAGCGTCAGCTCAAAGGCACCGTCTTCGCTGGCGGTGTGCAGGCGGTCATCCTCTGCGTGGTGCATTAGCCGGATCGATACCATCAACCGGTTACCGCTGATTTCGGGAATCAGGTTCAGGTCTTCTCGCAAGGAGAGGCGCAGTAGTTGAAACGTGCGACCCTGCGGCAAATTCTGCTGAAACTGTCCACCCACTGCGATGACTTTTTGAGGGGAGCCGGAGTCGCGCAACAACTTCAGCAGCAGATGAATGGACTCGGCCAAGGGGGCCAAAGTGGAGGCCCAGCGCTGCAGGTCTGCCTGGCGCGCGGCGACGCTGCGATGCTGCCAAGCAAAGTACGCTGGCAGGTCAAATTCACAGGTTCCACCGGGAATGCCAACCCGGCTGCGGATGCTCATCAACCAGTCATTCTCGGTCAGCGCCTGGCCAGCCTTGCCGGGCTGGGCATTGAGCGCGCCAAAGCATGCTTCCAGTTTGTGGATGATGTTGTCAAGCACTCCTTCGGCAATGGCAGGGTTGCCCCGGTAGCCATTCAAGACCTGCTTTTGTTTGTCGAGATCCTTGAGCACATCGGACTTCAGGTCCGCGCGCGCGCCCACGTCCATCACCTCAAACATGGTGGCAATCGCAAAATGGTGATCCAGAGGATCTTCGCGGGACACCAGTTCAGACAAGCGCAGGAACAGGTGTTCCAGACGCAAATAGGTGCGAATTCGCTCGTTGAAGGGGTATTCGTATAGGATCACGCTGATTTTTCCGGTGGCCGAATCATAGCCCGAACTGGCTGCCTATTTCACGCGCGCACTGCGCAAGTTGGTCGAGGGTTATTCCGTCATTGAATAGCACCCAGTCGGCTGCTGCAAGCCGCTGGGCTCGTGGGGCTTGGGCTGCAATAATTTTCTGCACCTCAGCCGGATGCAGCGCGTTGCGTGCCACGACGCGGGCAACCTGGGTTTCTTCGGTGCAGTCCACCACCAGGATGCGGTGCAAGGACTGGCGCCAGTGCACTGACTCCACCAACAGCGGGATGTCAAACACAATGCAGAGCGCGCCTTGTTGCTCGGCGTCCTGTGCTTGTTGTGCAATGGTCTGGCCAACCAGTGGGTGGACGATGCCTTCCAGCTGTTTTTTTGCGCCAGGATTGGAGTAGACCAGCGCGCGCATCTGTTCGCGGTCCAATGCACCTTCTGCCGTCAAAAGGGTCTTGCCAAATGCAGCCAGAATTGCAGGAATGGCCGCACCGCCCACGCCTGTCGCGGCGCGCGAAATGGCATCTGCGTCGATGACGAAGGCCCCCAAACCCGCCAGCAGATTGGCAACCGTGCTCTTGCCGCTGCCGATTCCACCGGTGATGCCCAGGCGATGCGCTGCAATTGCCACTTTACAGACCGACCGCTTGCCGCAGGGCGCCAGGCCCCAAAAAGAGTGCGGCGAATCCGGCTCCGGCCAGGAAAGGGCCAAACGGTACATAGCCCCCTTCACGCAAGCCGGTACTGAACTTCATGGCGATGCCGACGACAGCGCCGATGACCGAGGCCAGCAGAATGATGGGAATCAGCGTCTGCCAGCCAAACCAGGCTCCCAGCGCGGCAAACAGCTTGAAGTCGCCGAAACCCATGCCTTCCTTGCCCGTCACCAGCTTGAACGCCCAATAGACGGACCACAGCGAGAGATAGCCAGCGACGGCTCCCCACAAGGAGGAATTCAAATCCACCGGAATCCATTTCATGGCTGCCGCAATCAGGCCCAGCCACAACAATGGCAGCGTCAGGTCATCAGGCAACAGCGTCGTATCCCAATCAATGAGTGCAAGTGAGAGCAGGGCCGCGCAAAAGACACACCAGAGCAAGCCCGTTGACGAGGCGCCCCAGCGCCAGGCACAGAAGAAGAACAGTGCGCCTGTCACCAATTCAACCAGTGGGTAGCGTGCACTGATGGGCGTTTGGCACGCAGAGCAGCGACCCTGCAAGCACAGGTAGCTGATGACCGGTATGTTTTCGTACCAGCGTATTGCGTGCGCGCACTGGGGGCAGCGCGACCGGGGGAGCATCAGGTTGAACGGTTCAGCAGCCTCCAACGGCTTGCCTGACAACTCCGCACATTCAGCTGCCCATTGCCGCTCCATCATTTTGGGCAGGCGATAGATGACGACATTCAAGAAACTACCGATCAGCAATCCCAGAACGGAGGCCATGGATGCCTCCAGCCAGCGCAACTCCATCGGTATCAAACCACTTGTCCCAGCTTGAAGATGGGCAGGTACATGGCCACCACAATGCCACCAATGACTGAGCCCAGAATCACGATGATGATGGGTTCCATCAGGCTGGAGATGCCTGCAACCATGTCATCCACCTCGGCTTCGTAGAAATCCGCCGCCTTGCCCAGCATGTGGTCGATGGAGCCAGACTCTTCGCCGATGGCGCACATTTGCAGAACCATGGAAGGAAACAAATTGGCGTTTGTCATTGCAGCGGTCAGCGCAGTTCCGGTGGACACTTCCTGCTGAATCTTGATGGTTGCATCGGTAAACACGCTGTTGCCAGCGGCGCCGCCCACGGAATCCAGCGCTTCCACCAGCGGAACGCCGGCCGCGAACATGGTTGACAAGGTTCGGGTCCAGCGCGCGATACAGGACTTCTCGACAAGCACTCCAAAGATGGGCAGCTTCAAGAGAACGCGGTCCATGAATGCCTGCATCTTCTTGTTGCGTTGCCAGGCCTGCATGAAGAAGTAGACGCCGCCAAAGATGCCGCCGAAGATCAAGTACCAATACTGAATAAAAAACTCACTCATGGCAATGACAACCAGAGTGGGCATTGGTAGTTCGCCGCCAAATGAGGAGAAGACTGTCTTGAACGAGGGGATCACAAAAATCATGATCACCGCGACCACCACGAAAGCGACAATCAAGACCGTGATGGGGTACATCAACGCCGACTTGATCTTGGATTTGATCGCCTCGGTCTTCTCCATGTACACCGCAAGCCGATCCAGCAGCTGGTCCAGAATACCGGCCGACTCGCCGGCCTCCACCAGATTGCAATACAGGTTGTCAAAGTACAGTGGGAACTTGCGGAACGCCGTGCTGAGCGAAGTACCGGTCTCCACATCGGTGCGGATGTCGTTCAGCAGCTTTGTGACCCGGGGATTGGGGTTGCCACGGCCAACAATGTCAAATGCCTGGAGTAGTGGGACGCCGGCTTTCATCATGGTTGCAAGCTGTCGGGTGAAGATGGCAAGTTCCTTGGCCTTGATCGACGTGCCGGCACTCATGCGGCGTTTCTTGATCTTGGTTGGTGTTACCCCTTGCCGTCTGAGCGAGGCCTTGACCTGGTTTTCTCCTGCGGCCCGGATTTCTCCCCGCACTTGCTTGCCGTTGCGGTCTTTGCCTTCCCATTCAAAAACAGCATCTTTGCTGTCAGCAGTCTTGGCAGTTGCCATTGGATTCCTCCTGTATTCTTGTTATTCGTTGGTGACGGCAAGCACTTCTTCCAGTGAAGTCATGCCCAATTTGACCTTGTTCAGGCCCGATTGTCGCAAGGAACGGACGCCCTCCTTTTCAGCCTGCGCCGCAATATCCATGGAACTGCCGTCGCGCAGGATGATGCGCTGCATCTCCTCGCTGATCGGCATGACCTGGTAGATACCCACACGTCCCTTGTATCCGTTGTTGCACGCGGAGCAGCCTACAGCCTTGTAAGGCTTCCAGTTGCCTTCCAGATCTGACTCCTTGAAACCTGCATTGATCAGCGCTGCTCGGGGTATTTCCACCGGGGTCTTGCAGTTTGGGCACAGACGCCTGGCCAGGCGTTGCGCCGTAATCAGGATCACACTGGAAGCAATGTTGAACGCGGCAATGCCCATGTTGCGCATCCGGGTCAGCGTCGCCGGTGCGTCGTTGGTGTGCAGTGTGGACAGCACCAAGTGTCCGGTCTGGGCTGCCTTGATCGAGATATCTGCCGTCTCCAGGTCGCGGATTTCGCCGACCATGATGATGTCGGGGTCCTGGCGCAAGAAGGACTTCAGCGCCGCCGCAAAGGTCAGCCCCGCCTTTTCGTTGACATTGACCTGGTTGACACCGGGCAAGTTGATTTCTGACGGGTCTTCCGCCGTTGCAATGTTCACACCGGGCTGGTTGAGCAGGTTCAGGCAGGTATACAGCGAAACGGTCTTACCGGAGCCGGTAGGGCCAGTCACCAGAATCATGCCGTAGGGCCGGCCAATGGCCTTGAGCAGGCGTTCCTTTTCCTCCGGCTCGTAACCCAGCGCGTCGATCCCCAGTTTGGCGCTGCTCGGATCCAGGATACGGATCACGATTTTTTCGCCAAACAGGGTCGGCAATGTGCTGACACGGAAATCGATCACCCGGTCTGGCCCGACTTTGAGCTTCATGCGCCCATCCTGCGGGACCCGTTTCTCGGAAATATCCATGCGCGAGATCACCTTGATCCGCGAGGCGAGCTTGTCCTTGATGGCAATAGGGGGGGAGGCAATCTCCCGCAACTCACCATCAATGCGGAAACGCACCCGGTAAGTGTGTTCGTACGGCTCGAAATGCAAATCGGACGCCCGCATGCTGAAGGCATCCATCAGCATCTTGTGCAGGAAGCGAACAACCGGCGCGTCTTCCACCTCGGACGTATTGGGCTTGTCATTGTCGATGATCGCCTCGGCGGCCGATTCGTCAAACTCGAAATCACCCCCAATGATGTCTTCCATGGCCTCGGTGGCCGTGGTGGCATTGGCATCCACCAGTTTTGAGAGCTTGTCGTACTCGGCAATCACCCAGTCCACACCCATCTGGGTCGAGAATTTGATCTTCTCGGCCGCAGCCTGATCAGACGGGTCGGCAGTCGCCACGATCAACCGGTTGCTGCGCTTGCTCAGAACCACTACCCGGTAGTCGCTGCAGATCTTGCTGTCGAGCAGCCCCTTTGGCAGCCGGTTGGTGTCAATCGCGTCCAGGTCCAGCAGTGGTGCCGCAAAGGCGGCGGTCAGTGTGTGCGCCAAATCAGACGCCGAAACCGCCCCTGATCCAACCAGTTCGGCAATAAAGCTGCTTTTGCTGGAAAGCGCCTTTCTGTAGATGTCTTCCGCAGATTTCTGTCCCAATTTACCCGCAGTAATCAGGGCCCTGCCGAGACCCGGAAGGGCTATGGATGATGTCTCGCGTTGTAGGGGGTCAACAGTGGCCATGAACCAATATGCTTGGATGTTGTAGAAGTATCCTGTGCAATCATCGCTGATTGCACTGTCAATGTAAACGAAAAGCCGCGGACTAGAAGCGCGTGCTTGGCCTTCAGCCCATACTTTATACACCGTTGACGTTGCGCAGTCGCTGGGGAATGGGAGTCCAATTGCAGTACCGTATGTTTGCCATACGGCCTGTGATACCCTCTGCTTCGTTTGCCATTTGGGGTAGTTTTATGAGTTCGGCAGAGCGCGCAGCGCCAGACACCATCATCCCCGTCATCCTGTGTGGCGGTAGCGGCACTCGCTTGTGGCCGCTGTCACGCAAGGCGTTGCCAAAACAGTTCGTGCCCCTGCTGCAGGGCAAAAGCCTGCTGCAGCTCACGCTGGAGCGGGCCGCTCTGCTCAGTCCCCGGCAATTCATTGTGGCAGCCGAAGACCACCGCTTTCTGGTGCAGGAGTGCGCGTTGGCAGCGGGCGCGCAAAGCACCATCCTGTTGGAGCCCTTGGCCCGCAACACCACCGCTGCCATGGCCGTAGCCGCGCTGAATGCCCCGCCAGATGCCTTGCTGTTGTTCCTTCCCGCAGATCACCACATCCCCGATGCGCAGGCCTTTGCCGCCATCATTCGTGCCGGCTGTGCCGCCGCGCGTGCAGGGTCCATAGTCACCTTTGGCGTACACCCCTCATACCCCAGCACCGCCTACGGCTACATCCAGCAGGGTGCGGCACTGGCGGGGCGGGGCGCAGCCCATGCGGTGCAGCGCTTCATCGAAAAGCCCAACGCCGCCCAAGCACAAGAGCTGCTGCTGGCCGGGGGGCACTTCTGGAATGCCGGCATCTTCCTCATCCAGTCCAGTACCCTGCTGGCAGCCCTGAAAACGAGTGCCCCGGACATCCTGGCATCGTGCCAGCAAGCCGTGGCTGCACAAACGACCGATGGCGACTTTCGCCGTCTCGGCAAGGAAGCCTTTGCCACCTGCCGCTCCGAGAGCATTGACTACGCCGTCATGGAAAAAGCCGCCAACGTGGCCGTGGTCCCCTTTGCTGCCGCGTGGAGCGACGTGGGCAGCTGGAACGCCGTAGCCGAACTCACCGCGCCCGACGCCAGCGGCAACCGCCTGCACGGTCATGCCCACGCCGTGCAGGCCACCAACACCTTCATCCACGCGCCGCACCGCCCGGTGGTTGCGCTGGGCACCAGCAACCTGCTCATCGTTGATACCGTAGACGCGGTGCTGGTGGCCGATGCCGCCCACGCCGAACAGGTCAAGACCGTGGTGGCCCAACTGGAAGCGGCCGGCGTGCCCCAGGCGCAAAAACACCGCCACGTGGCTCGGCCTTGGGGCACCTATGACAGCGTGGACCAAGGCGAGCGCTTTCAGGTGAAACGCATTGTGGTCAAACCCGGTGCCACCCTCAGCCTGCAAATGCACCACCATCGCGCCGAGCACTGGGTGGTGGTCAGCGGCACGGCCGAAGTCACGAACGGCGACAAGGTCATCCTGCTCAGCGAAAACCAGAGCACCTACATCCCCCTAGGCCAGGTGCACCGCCTGCGCAACCCCGGCAAGGTACCGCTGGAGATCATTGAAGTGCAGTCGGGCTCTTATTTGGGCGAGGACGACATCGTGCGGCTTGAAGATACCTATGGCCGGGTGATCTAAGTTAGAACTCACATTGGGCAAGGACCAAAGTCCAATCCATCAGAAATGGCCCGGCCAAGATTTCTCGGGAGGGATAACATCTTGCAGACCGACAAGATCTATGTGGCCGGCCATCGCGGCATGGTGGGCAGCGCCATTGTGCGCACCCTGCTGGTACAGGGCGTGCTGCCCAGCCAGATCGTCTTTCGCACCCACGCCCAGCTGGACCTGACCAACCAGGCCGCCGTCAACGGCTTCTTTGCCGAAGAAAAACCCACCCAGGTCTATCTGGCTGCAGCCAGGGTGGGCGGCATCCATGCCAACAACACTTACCCGGCCGACTTCATCTACGACAACCTGATGATGCAGGCCAACATCATCCAGGCCGCGCACCAGCATGGTGTGCACAAACTTCTGTTTTTGGGCAGCAGCTGCATCTACCCTCGACTGGCGCAGCAGCCCATGCGCGAAGACGCGCTGCTTACCGGCACCCTGGAGCCCACCAACGAACCGTATGCCATCGCCAAGATTGCCGGCATCAAACTCTGCGAAAGCTACAACCGCCAGCACGGGCGTGACTACCGCAGTGTCATGCCCACCAACCTCTATGGCCCTGGCGACAACTATCACCCTGAGAACAGCCACGTCATCCCCGCACTCATCCGCCGCTTCCATGAGGCCAAAGTCAGCGGCGCGCCCAGGGTGGCCATCTGGGGAACAGGCACGCCAAAGCGCGAGTTTTTGTACGTCGACGACATGGCCGCCGCCAGCGTCTTTGTCATGAACCTGGACCTGGGCACCTACCAGGCCAACACCACCCCAATGTGCAGCCACATCAACGTCGGCTTTGGCAGCGATGTCACCATTGCCGAAGTGGCCCATGCCATCGGCAAGGCCGTGGGATACCAGGGTGCAATCACCTTTGATGCCACCAAGCCGGATGGTGCCCCCCGCAAGTGGATGGATAGCTCCCGCCTCAACGCACTTGGCTGGCAGGCCCAGGTTTCACTGGCGGATGGCCTGGCTCTTGCATACGCAGATTTTTGCGATGACCATATGGACAGCGCCCCGGTTTTCCAACTGGAAAGTCGCTTTACCGAACCGCCCGAAGCAATCCCTTTTCCCGAACGCCGAACTGTTTAACCGCCAAATCGTCATGAACCAAGCCAGCACCCAAGCCCCCGCCGCCGCCAAAGTCGCACTCATCACCGGGGTCACCGGTCAAGACGGATCCTACCTGGCCGAATTTCTGCTGGAAAAAGGCTACGTGGTGCACGGCATCAAGCGTCGCGCCAGCAACTTCAACACCCAGCGCGTGGACCACATCTACCAGGACCCGCACATTGACAACGCCCGCTTTAAGCTCCATTACGGCGACCTGAGCGACACCAGTAACCTCACCCGCATCATCCAGCAGGTGCAGCCCGACGAAATCTACAACCTGGGCGCGCAAAGCCACGTGGCCGTGTCATTTGAATGCCCTGAATACACCGCCGATGTCGACGGCATGGGCACCCTGCGCATCCTCGAAGCCATCCGCATCCTAGGCCAGGAAAAGAAGACCCGCTTTTACCAAGCATCCACCTCCGAGTTATATGGCTTGGTGCAAGAAATCCCGCAAAAGGAAACCACGCCGTTCTACCCCCGCAGCCCCTACGCCGTAGCCAAGCTCTATGCCTATTGGATCACTGTCAACTACCGCGAAGCCTATGGCATGTATGCCTGCAACGGCATTCTCTTCAACCACGAGAGCCCGCGCCGTGGGGAGACATTTGTCACGCGCAAAATCACCCGTGGCCTCTCCAATATTGCACAGGGCCTGGAGCAGTGCCTCTACATGGGCAATATGGACGCATTACGCGACTGGGGGCACGCCAAAGACTATGTGCGCATGCAGTGGATGATGCTGCAGCAAGACAAGCCGCAAGACTTTGTCATTGCCACTGGCATGCAATACAGCGTGCGTGACTTCATCACCTGGACCGCCACCGCGCTGGGCATCAGCGTCCGCTTTGACGGCAAGGGCGTGGACGAGGTGGCCGTGGTGTCTGCCGTCACCGGCGACGACGCACCGGCGCTGAAGGTGGGTGATGTGGTCGTGCGAGTGGATCCACGCTACTTCCGCCCTACCGAGGTGGAAACCCTGCTGGGCGACCCCTCCAAGGCCAAGACCGAGCTGGGCTGGTTCCCGGAGATCACTGCACAAAGCATGTGTTCCGAGATGGTCGCCAGCGACCTGGCGCAGGCCAAGCAGCACGCCCTGCTCAAGAAACACGGCTACAACGTCAACGTCAGCGTGGAATAGTCAACAGTCAATAGTGCTAGCCAAAGGGTATCGTCGTGAAAATCACCGTAGCAGGCACCGGATACGTCGGCCTATCCAACGCCGTGTTGCTGGCCCAGCACAACTCAGTGGTGACCATCGACATTGTGCCGGCCAAGGTGGCACAGATCAATGCGCGCACCAGCCCCATTGCAGACGTCGAGCTGCAAGACTACCTGAGCCACAAACCGCTTAAGCTAATGGCCACTCTGGACAAGGCCGAGGCCTACACCGGGGCCGACTTCATTGTCATTGCCACCCCCACCAATTACGACGAGGCCACCAACCAATTTGACACCACCAGCATAGAGGCCGTGGTGGCTGATGTGATGCACCACGCACCCCAGGCCGTCATGGTCATCAAAAGCACCGTTCCCGTGGGTTACACCGCCATGCTGCGCGAACGCACTGGCAATGCCAACATTCTCTTCAGCCCCGAGTTTTTGCGCGAGGGCAAAGCCCTGTATGACAACCTGCACCCCAGCCGCATTGTGGTGGGCGAGCAGAGCGACCGCGCCAAGACCTTTGCAGGGCTGCTGCAACAAGGCGCTATCAAGCAACACATTGATGTGCTGCTGACCGACAGCACCGAGGCAGAAGCCATCAAGCTCTTTGCCAACACTTATCTGGCCATGCGCGTGGCCTATTTCAACGAGCTGGACACCTATGCCGCCAGCCACGGGCTGGACACCCGCCAGATCATCGAGGGCGTGTGCCTGGACCCCCGCATTGGCAATCATTACAACAATCCCAGCTTTGGATACGGCGGCTACTGTCTGCCCAAAGACACCAAGCAACTGTTGGCCAATTACGACGCCGTGCCGCAAAACATCATGCGGGCCATTGTGGACAGCAATACCACGCGAAAAGACTATTGCGCCGCTGACATTTTGAAGCGCAAGCCCAAACTGGTTGGAATCTACCGCCTGGTGATGAAGGCGGGGAGTGACAACTTTAGAAGCAGCAGCATTCAGGGCATCATGAAGCGCATCAAGTCCAAGGGCGTGGAGGTGATTGTCTTTGAGCCTGCTATGCAGGAAGACAAGTTCTTCAATAGCCGCGTGATTCGCGACCTGAGTCAGTTCAAGCAAGAGGCAGATGTGATTGTGGCCAACCGCATGACCGCTGACTTGGGTGATGTGGCCTCCAAGGTCTACACCCGCGACCTGTTTGGGCAGGACTGATTCGAATGGCTACTTATAGAACGAACGCAAATGAACCGGTAGCTATAGCTTAAACGGGATGAGCGTATCGCGTCTGCCCAATGTGCATTTTCTGGACCCGCAGCTGTTGGAGCGCCTGCCCGATCTGCTTGGCATGGCCGACATTCACCTGCTGTCCCAGCGCGCCGACGCTGCCGATCTTGTGATGCCCAGCAAGCTCACCGGCATGCTGGCCAGTGCCGTGGTCGCCACCGCACACCCCGGCACCGAGCTGACCACCGTGGTGCAAACCTGCGGTGTGGTGGTGTCGCCAGAAGACCCTGCAGCCTTGGTGAACCCTCCTCGAATTCCTGAACCACTCAGAAGTAGAGGTTAGGGAATTTTGTCATACGGTATTCAACTGGGGGAACTGACCCCAGTGCTTCGTGGGGCCGGTGGTGGTTGTAGCGGTGCAGCC
>JBAQDE010000030.1:0-43515 GCA_049294595.1 Rhodoferax sp.
CCACGGCGTCCTCAACCCAAGAAGCTGTTCATACAAAGCGGTGTCTTTCATGTTCACGCCGGAAATTTTGGGAAAACAGATTCTCCAGGATTGAGCAAAAAATCACAGTGAAATTGACGAAGAACCAGAAATTTCACATGCTCTTCTCGGTGGTGATGGGCGCCATGATGATTTCCATCATGACCTTCGTCATTACCTGGGTCAATGTCGGCCTTGGCCCCCAGTTTCTGGGTGCGTGGATGAAGGCCTTCGCCATCGCCTACGTGATTGGCGTTCCGGTTATTTTCTTCCTCGCTCCAGTGGCCCGGAAGATCACCGGCCGCATTCTGGGCGTGCAACCCTGATTCAAAGCGTCACAGCACAAATATGAGTGCATTTCAGCCCCAAACCGTGCTGAGCGTCCATCACTGGACGGACAGGCTCTTCAGCTTCACCACCACGCGCGATCCGGCGCTGCGTTTTTCCAACGGTCACTTCACCATGATCGGCCTGCCGCAGGAGAATGGCAAACCGATCCTGCGTGCCTACAGCATCGTCAGTGCCAATTACGAAGACCATCTGGAATTCCTGAGCATCAAGGTGCCCGATGGTCCATTGACTTCGCGCCTCCAGCACATCCAGGTGGGGGATACGGTGATCGTCGGCCACAAGCCAACGGGCACCCTGGTGATTGACTACCTGCTGCCTGGCCGGAACCTGTATCTGTTTGGCAGTGGCACCGGGCTGGCACCCTTCATGAGCGTCGTGCGCGACCCTGACACCTACGACAAGTTTGACAAGGTGATTCTGGTGCACGGCGTGAGACTGGTGGCTGAGCTGGCCTACCACGACTACCTGACCCAGGAACTGCCCCGGCACGAGTTCCTGGGCGAGATCGTCAAAGCCAAAATGCTCTACTACCCCACGGTGACCCGCGAGGCATACCAGCACCAAGGGCGCATCACCACGCTGATTGAATCCGGCCAACTGCAACAAGACCTTGGCTTGTCCGAACTGGACCCGGCGCAGGACCGCGCCATGCTGTGTGGCGGCCCACCCTTGCTGAGGGACTTGAGGGCCATTCTGGAGAAGCGCGGTTTTGTCGAAGGCAGCACCAGCAAGCCCGGCAGCTATGTGGTGGAGCGCGCGTTTGTGGAGCAGTGATGCGAGCAGCCCCGCCGCCAACGAGGTCCCGCTACGCCAACTTGGTCCACGCGCCCACGTTGTGCACGTCGCGGAACCCATTCTTGCGCAGCAGCATTCCTGCCATGCCGCTGCGGGTTCCGCTGGCGCAGCACAGCACCACGGGGGAGTCCTTGGATAGTTCGTTCAGGCGGGAACCCAGCTCGGGCAATGGAATATTGATCGTGCCGGGTGCCTGTCCCACGGCAAACTCCTGTGCGGAGCGCACATCCACCAGCACGGCCCCTCGCGCCTTGAGCGCGGGCAACATGCGCACAACGCGCCGGGAACTCCACCATTTATAGCCAAACCAGGCGATCAGCGCCAGCAGGGGCCATTGCTCCTTGAGCGTCGTGATGATGTCCATGTGTCGGCCTACTGAACAATGGTCTTCTGGAACTGCCGCGCCACGCTCTGCGCGGAAATGCCGTTCGCCACGTTGGCGTATCCCTGCTGCGCCAGATACTGAACCGCCTGCGCCGAGCGAGCGCCCGATGCGCAATACACGATTACCTGCTGGGTTTTGTCTGGCAGCACACTTGTGTACTGGTCCACAAAACAATCCAGCGGCAGGCTGACCGCCCCCGCAACGTGGCCCGTGGCAAATTCCATGGGCGAGCGGACATCAATGAAGATGGCGTCGCTGCTGAGGCCTGGGTGGGCGGCCTTGGGCGCGTTTGAAAACATGCTGTTGATCCAGGTCATCGTTGGCTTCCTTGCTCGTGGCGTAACGGGCGTTGAGTATACCCATGGGGGTATTGTATTGGAAACCCGTGTCCTGGGTTGAAAGTAGTCGTTCGGCACTGTGAGCAATTCAGGAGGGTGCTTGATTACTCCTGATTTGATAGCTGAATGTTCATATTCCACGAGGAGACCCCCCATGGCCACAGCCAAAAACACCATTTGCCTCTGGTACGACGGCACCGCACTGGACGCCGCCACCTTCTACGCCAAGACCTTTCCCGACAGCACGGTCGGCGCCGTGCACCGCGCGCCTAGCGATTACCCATCCGGCAAAGAGGGCGATGTCATCACCGTGGAATTCACGGTGATGGGCATCCCGTGCCTGGGCCTGAACGGCGGGCCGGGCATTGCGCACACCATTGCGTTCTCGTTCCAGGTGGCTACCGACGACCAGGCCGAGACCGACCGCCTGTGGAACGCCATCGTCAGCAACGGCGGGCAGGAAAACGACTGCGGCTGGTGCCAGGACCAATGGGGCGTGTCGTGGCAGATCACGCCGCGTGTGCTGGCCGACGCTTACACCAGCACCGACCGCGCCGCCGCCAAGCGCGCATTCGCGGCCATGATGACGATGCGCAAGATCGACGTGGCCGCCATTGAGGCAGCCGTGCGCGGCGGAGGCCAATCATGACCCGCGTGCGTGTGGAGGGCTTCACCATCTCGCTGGATGGCTATGGTGCCGGCCCCAACCAAAGCCTGAACAACCCGCTGGGCGAGGGCGGCACCGAACTGCACCAGTGGCTGTTCCCCACCCGCACGTTCCAGCGGGCTCTGTTCGGCCAGGACGGCACCACCGGGGTGGACGACGACTTTGCCGCCCGTGGCTTCCACAACGTGGGCGCGTGGATTTTGGGGCGCAACATGTTCAGCCCCCACCGCGGCCCGTGGACGGACATGGGCTGGAAAGGCTGGTGGGGCGACAACCCGCCGTACCACGTGCCCACCTTCATCCTGACCCACCATGCGCGTGAATCGATTGCGATGGAAGGCGGTACGACGTTCCACTTTGTCACCGGCGGCATCTTTGATGCACTAGCGCGCGCACGCGAGGCCGCTGCGGGCAAGGACGTGCGCATCGGCGGCGGGCCGAGCACGATCCGGCAGTATCTGCGCGAGGGGCTGATTGATGAACTGCACATTGCCATCTCGCCGGTGCTGCTGGGGCGGGGAGAGGCGCTGTTTGCTGGGGTGGACCTGCGGGCGTTGGGGTATGCGTGCGTGGAATCCGTGGGGACGGAGAAGGCTACGCACGTGGTGTTGCAAAGGCATCCCGTTCGGGAAATTTCGATATAGGTCGGTGAGAAATGCCGATAAATTTCCCAATCGGGAAATTTTTCTGGATATTGCCAGGCGTCTGCCAGATTTGGTGCGTGCCACGCAGGCAAAGTTGCAGGGTCAGGCCAACTTACACCCCATCGTCGACCAGGTCGCTGCCTTGATCGACCAGCGGTGTGCCTTGACCATTCGTCGACTGACTGCGCAGAAGGCGAGTGATTCGCCTGAGGAGTCAACTTAATTTGCTCTGAATTTGATAGCTGGCTGCGTATATTCCACGAGGGCCAAAGAGCCCTCAGCCCAAGTCCTGGCCGCTGCCCGGGTGTGGCGTGATGAGCACAGGTCGCCCGTGGCGGAGCAGGCGCATGCGCTGTGGCGCCGCAACCGCCTGCGCAGCAACAATCGGTAAGGTCTGGTTGGGGAGCTTCCTCAATCTCCCAGAACATTAGAGCTTCTCAAAAGGGTCGGCGTGCTCAACGTCGTCCGAGTCCTGCCTGTAGCGTACCTTTAGCAATCGTTCAACGGCATCAATATCTGGTGTTTGAGATCGCAGTTTCAGATTCCAAGTTCGAGCCGTTGAAAATGTAAAGATCGCTGTCGACATCTTCATTTCTTCGCCATAGAGGATTTCTTCAGGAAATTCAATGGCATCAGCTGATTCGTCGTCGTGGATAGCCTTGGACATATATTCTTCCATTGCAGGCACATCACGACCGCCGGTCAACATTCTTGCGCGATAGTTGACGACCGTATTCATAAGGACCAAGAGAATCCACCAGTCTTTACGTCCATCAGCACGATGTGTGGCAACCCATTCCTGGAACCTTGGACGCGACCGTAATCGTTCGAGCGTTAAGGCGATAGGTCTCACGGACTTGCTGTAGCGATTTAGCACGGCCACCGTAGCTCTTTCTAGTGAATAGCCCGGACCGGGGGTTTCCCGCCAAGACAGCTCTGGCGAGGTAGGCATCACATACTCGCTCGCATCCGATGGCAGCATAGAAATATTTCTGCGCGTGTTGTAGGTATCTGGGTCGTGAAACTGCCCATATAGCTCACTGTATGGGCGTGCGATGAAGACCTTGGAAGGGAGGCCATCTCTAAAAGCGTTGTCAATGGCGCGGAAAAGGTCCTTGTCCGACAGACAACTGCACTGAGTAAGTACTGCCAGCGCGATGTTACAGACGTCCTGCTGCATCTCTTCCACTGCTCGTGGAGTGCTCTTGCTGGCATTTGGCAAGATTACCCTCATCCCCGAGTTATGGTTCCCGGGTATTGCTTCAATTTTTGCTCTCGGAACGGCGCGCAGCTCTACTTCAATTGCGGCGCTCGTGGGAAGTAAACACAGATCGAAATTTGATAAATCGGCAAGTGCGATCTGAAGAATGGCAACAAACTGCTCTACCTGAGGGACAGTGTCATAGGCATTTTTACAGTCAATCCGCCATTGAATGCCGAGTGCAGACCAGACGTATGAGCGTGTTGGGCCGGTATCGCAAAGCGGCACGCCGAATAAGTCTCGTTGAACGGCTTCACGCACCTTAGCAGAAGAAAAATTTTCGATGTGAGATAGATCTAGTGGAGGGGTAAGAATGTCGTTCCTGAGGTCTTCTGGCATAGCTGCATCAGCAAGCGGCGTGTTCATCAGTGTGACCACGGATTCGCCATTCAATGCTTTGGAAGTTGCGCGTGCGATGTAGAAGTGGTAGATCGTCGCTTGGAGCTTCTCATGCTCCTCCCAGTTGTCAGGATCATCGAGATACTGGTAGTGCATGGACAGGATCAAGGGAATCATCTCACTGAATGAAATCCACTCACCAGCACCGTAGTTGCACAGTGCTATCTCATGCAGCGCAGCTACAAACAGTGGTTTCAGATTGTCGTCGTCTGCCCGGTGCGCGATAAAGGCGGCGCCGAATGCATAGTACTTAGCCGCCCAGCAGAGTCCAAGTCGCCTGTATGCACTACTAAGTAGAAGCATCGCCAGGAGAGTTGCACGAAGCGTGTCACCGGTAAACCACTTTACTTTTGCGCGGTGAAGCTCGGAAATGCCGGATAGAATTTTTTCTTGGTCCATGAGGACAAAGGCCCGGTCACGGCACTTTTCAGCAACGAGAAAGCCAGATGATCGCTTCTCAAGTACCTCGTCCGCACGAGCCACGAGTCGAGAAAAGTCTGGGTGTTCATTCAGTAGTGGCGTCAGTTTGGTCAATCCATCCACAAATGACTCGATTTCGAACAGAGGCGCACGGTCCGCGACCGACAACAAGCGAAACCAAAAATTGATTTGACTGTCCAGGTTGGAAGTGGGTGTAGTTCCTTGAAGGAACGGTAGGGACGCCAGCGAAGAACGGGTGTAAAGAAGATCGGCTTGGCGATTCGGATTCTCTTTGGAAGCCTCAATTTCCGTATCAACAAATCCTGTGATAGCGACGCTGAAGCGATGAAGCGCCTCGTTGTCGAATTCGAATTCACGGTGAATTACTGCAGAAGAAGCGTAAGACAGCAGGAGAGCTGTATCCCGAATTTCGGATGTTTTCTTCCAACGCGCCCAGTCTGCGAGGTATTCTTCGACCATAGCGCGGCGTGGTCTTAAGTCGTGTAGCCCGCGAAGGGTGGCGACACAGATCTCGTATTTCGCACGCCGCATCAGTGCCTCGTTCTGGCCAGGTCCCAAGAACTGCTCTATGAGTTGTATCCAACGACGCAGGTCCGGCTTGTACTCATCCCTAAAGGTAGCTGCGCGCAGTCCGTACTTCACACTAACGAAGTCGGCAAAAGTCGATGGAGTTCTATCCTGGTCCAACCATCGTCCGCGGGCTGCGGCGTATGCCGATTTAGGCGCCACACGTGGCTCGGGAAACATATCGTTCGAGATGTGTAGGTATTCCTCAGCAATCCAGAAGATGGCCGGGTCAGTAAACTGCTCTGCTATTGCCTGTGCGTCCAGTATCTCTAGCCGACATTTATGGGTTTCAGCGCAATCACGCTGAAGTTCCAGACGCGCGGCGATGGGAATATTTTGGTTGGAGAAAAAGTAGATGATGTGCGGCGACTCTCTTTTGCAGATCGTCTCCAAGTCGCCACGAATTTTTCCTTTTACTCTCGACTTGTCAGTGATTGAACATGCAAAAACCAACGGCTTCGATTCACCGCGTCCACGAAATAGACTGCTGCGAACTTCTTTCTTACGAATGAATGTTGTGAATGTCTCGAAGTCGCGACCTTCGTCACCACCGGCTGATACGGGGCCGGTTGCAGGCAGAATATTTGGTGTGATGGTTTCGCGCGCCAGGTGGCGGCAAATATGCTCGAACTCGTGATGCGAATTCGTGGCCGACAGTTGATCTAGTTGAAACAGCAATTGCCCGATAAGAGCACGCCGCTTCGGTGTGCTCTTGGGCTGCTTCGGGCGCGGTGAATCTGTTGCTGGCATATTGTCTCCCCGTGCACTTTGCTGAATTTGGTCTTTTCGATCAGCATCAAATGATAAGGGGGAGACGGAGAGGTTTGTTTTTGTACAAACTCATTCAGCAGCCGAGTTCGTCGGCCAAAAAATTTACATGGGACAATACGCCTGGGTTTTGCGTCCGAACTATTTGCATCTAGGCGACTTCTAACTCCCGCCACTAACTATGCATTTGATAGCGGTTTACGCATATTCGACTGGGGCTGCAGGCCGATTCATAGATTGAATGCCCAGCATTCAACGCGGCGGAACAAGCTGGCAACCCTTGGTGGCATCGCATATCGGCGGACGGGGGGCAGCGCACTCACAAATGCCTTTTCGCACTTCATAGCTCTGCGCCACGGTAGCCACTCTCCTTTGCTCGGCAGCCGCGGCGCTTGCCGCCTGTGCCGAGGGGGCGATGAGTGAGTAGGCCAAATATCCACTGGGACACCCGCACCCGCCAACGGGTGGCTCGAACATGAGCATGCCGCATTGATTGTCCGAGGCGCAAGGCGTGTGGGATGCCAGCGATCTGGCCTCGGCTTCTCTTGCATTCGCTTCGTCGATAGGCGGACTGGAAGACCCGCCACATGCAACCAGAGAAATCAACGCGATGAGGGACAGAAGACGGCGTAGAAACATGCGGTGATTGTTTCCCAAGGTGCCGCCGCGCGCCTCCCATAAATGGGGGGCGTGCATCGACGATTCACACTCCCGGATCTCGATGGCTCAGGCGTCAGCCGTGCCCAATATCCCCAACGCCTTCTCCGAAAACGCAATCCACTGCGTCACCTGCAAGATCCCCGCGCTCAGCACCAGGTGCTGCAACTGCTGCTTCTTTGATCCACCTTCTTCCACGCCGGCAAAGTCGCGTGCCTCAATGGCCTGGTTCAGCGCCAGCTTTTGCTTGTTCAGTTCCTTGCACCCAGCGTACGGCAAGCGGGTGAAGCATCTGATGAGTCAACGTGATTGCTCCTGATTTGATAGCTGGCTACGCATATTCTACGAGGGCTATGGCACGAATTGATCAGTAGTCAGGCGATGCTGCTTCATGTCCATATCCGGTACATCCAATAGCTTTCTTGCGTGAGTAAGTCCTTCAATGCACGAGGGCTCAAGCCAGTGACGCGTCGAAACTCGCGGCTCAGGTGTGCTTGATCGGAAAAGCCCATCGTTGCAGCGATATCAGCCCACTTCAACTGATCGGCCGCCAAGGCGTCGCGAGCTTGAAGCAAGGTGCTCTCGGCTCGCCCCATGCCACGCAATTGTCGAAGGGGCAGTCCCGTCCAGTCTTTGATGCGGCGGTCCATCTGGCGCTCGCTTCGCCCCTGTGCATGGATCGCGGCGCGGCGTTCTACGCAGCTCGCCCAATGTTGAAAGGCGCTTCCATTGGATGACCTCGCTTGGCCGAGCGCCTGCCAGCGCGGCAGCAGAAAGTCTTCAATGATTTGAATGCGGTCAGGGTGGCCAGCGGCGTGGAGAACAGCATTGACCATGGTCCGCCAGTCAGCATCCAGCACATCAGCGGGGGAGCAGTAGTGGTCAAGCTGCGCAGCGATGTCCAGTCCTGTCAAGGCGTGCAAGGCGTCTGGAAGAATCAGCAGGATAAACACATCCACTTCGCCCGGATTGGCACTGACGATGGGTTGTGTGTGCGGCCCCGTGAACATCACGGGCCGGGGCAAATCACCGCTTATGGGGCACCCATTCAGGTCCACGTGCGCATAGTCGCCCTGAATGAACCATGTGATGGCGCAGGTGGGTGCCGCCGGAAAATGATTCAGCCGATCGGCGTCGCAAAGTTGTGAGCCTACCGTGCTGCGGGTAATGTAGGCTCGTACACAAGTTGCCAGCTCAGGATGCGGTGCCCACAGGGCTGCTGTTGTGGGTGCATCGCTCCCGCGTCGTTCTTTGATCAGTCTGTCGGCCCACTGCATGCGGGCAGTGTAGCGATGTCGGAAAAGTTCAAGACGCTGCGCACTGTGTCTGGCACAGTCCCCACCATGTTGTTACTTCTTCATCTCTTGTTTATTGGGCTTTGGCTCGGTTGTGTTCTGACCGAAGCCTTGTTTGAGCGTGCTTTGCTGGGTCGGGGGCGTGCGCATGAACTGCTGCTGGCTGACCTGCACAAGCGTGTGGATGTGTGGATAGAAATCCCCGCCTTTGCAGCCGTGGTTGTAACGGGTGGCATGCTGTTCACACAGGCAACGCCAAGCGCCTGGCTTCACGTCAAAATAGCCTTGGGCTTGCTGGCCGTTCTAACCAATGGGGTGTGCGTTGGCTTGGTGTTTGCCCGAGCCAAGGCTGCGCACTTGGGCCATTGGGAACGCTTTGACCGCCTTGATCACGTGCAACACAAACTCGGCGCGGTGGTCTTGCTTGCACTCTTGGGTGCTTTGGGTGTCGGCTTGACGCTTGTCTGAGGAAAAGTGAAGCGACGACGGGAAGATGCTTTGTGTGAGAAACGGATTCAAGAGTGAGCAAAAGTGGAATCTCCCACGCACTCAAGCAGTTCAACGCAATGCACATGCCCCATGAAGACCCTTGTCACTGACCGCCTCATCATCAGACGGATGACCACGAGCACGGTAGATGCTCAGTTCATGCTGCAGCTCTTGAACGACGCATCGTGGATCCGCTACATCGGTGATCGTGGTGTACGAACTGAAGAGGATGCGCGGCAGTACATTGCGGTCGGTCCCATGGATATGTACGACCGTCTGGGATATGGTTTCTGCATTGTTGAATCCAGGAAATCCATGTGCGCCCTTGGCATTTGCGGTTTGGCAAAACGCGACTACCTGGATCATCCAGACATAGGATTCGCGTTCCTGCCCCAGCATCGGGGGCAGGGATATGCCTATGAGGCGGCCTTGGCTACGCTTCGCTACGCCGCAAATGATCTCGGAATGCCACGCCTAGTCGCCACTACCCGAACTGACAACTTGTCCTCACAAGCGCTCTTGAGGAAACTTGGCCTGCAGTTTGAACGCACATTTCAGCATCCTGATGGTGATAGGGTGCTTCAGCTGTACGCGACACCATCGATTTGAACTGCGTTCCGACGCAAATGTTTGCTCAGGGCATTCAGACAGGGGTGGTACCACCATCCCCCGTCTCCCCCAATATCGCCAACGCCTTCTCCGAAAACGCAATCCACTGCGTCTCCTGCAAGATGCCCGCGCTCAGCACCAGATGCTGCAGTTGCTGCTTCTTGGAGCCGCCGTCTTCCACGCCGGCAAAGTCGCGCGCTTCGATGGCCTGGTACAGCGCCAGCTTTTGCTTGTGCAGCGCCAGGCGGCGGCGGATGTCGTCGGCCAGGCCGGTGGGGCCGACCACGGCCTCGGCGCGCAGGCGCACCATAAACTCGTCGCGCAGGGGCTTGGGGTCTTGTTGCTCGGCCACCCAACGTTTGAGTTCCTTGCGCCCGGCGGGCAGCACCTGGTAGACGCGCTTGCGTCCGCGCCCGCTCTCGGGCGGAAGCGACTCCACCCAGCCGGCTTCTTCCAGGCGGCCCAGTTCGCGGTAGATCTGCTGGTGGGTGGCATGCCAGAAGTAGCCGATGGACCGATCAAAGCGGCTGGCCAAGTCGGAGCCGGAGGAGGGCTGTTCAACCAGGGCGGTGATGAGCGCGTGGGGTAGGGACATCTGTCCATTTTATGCAACCAGTTGCAAAGACGGCAAACTTCTGCGTAGAATTGTGCAACCAGTTGCATAAAGGATCTTTCATGACCACGTACCCCCATCTGCTCGCGCCCCTCGACCTGGGCTTTACCACCCTCAAGAACCGGGTCCTGATGGGCTCCATGCACGTGGGGCTGGAAGAGGTGCCCAACGGTTTCGAGCGCATGGCCGCCTTCTACGCCGAGCGCGCCAGCGGCGGCGTGGGCCTGATCGTGACCGGCGGCATTGCCCCCAACGAGCGCGGTCGCCCCATGAAGGGCGGTGCCATGTTGACGACCGAAGCCGAGGCCGCGCACCACCGCGTGGTGACCGATGCCGTGCACAAAGAGGGCGGCAAGATCGCCATGCAGATCCTGCACTTTGGCCGCTACTCCTACCAGAAGGACCTGGTGGCGCCCAGCGCCTTGCAGGCACCCATCAGCCCGTTCACGCCGCATGCGCTGACCACCGAAGAGGTGGAGCAGACCATCAACGACTTTGCCCGCTGTGCAGGCCTGGCCCAGGTGGCGGGTTATGACGGTGTGGAGATCATGGGGTCCGAGGGCTACCTGATCAACGAATTCATCGCCGCGCGCACCAACCACCGCGACGACGCCTGGGGCGGCAGCTATGCCAACCGCATCCGTTTCCCGGTGGAGATCGTGCGCCGCGTGCGCGAAAAGGTCGGCGCCAACTTCATCATCATCTACCGCCTGTCCGCGCTGGACCTGGTGGAGGGCGGCTCCACGCTGGAGGAGGTCGTTCAATTGGCACAGGCCATCGAGGCGGCCGGCGCCACCATCATCAACACCGGCATTGGCTGGCACGAGGCGCGCATCCCCACCATTGCCACCAAGGTGCCGCGCGCAGCCTATGCCTGGGTCACGCAGCGCCTGATGGGTTCGGTGAAGATTCCGCTGGTGGCCACCAACCGCATCAACACCCCCGAGGTGGCCGAGCAACTGTTGCGCGACGGCTTCTGCAACATGGTCTCCATGGCGCGCCCCTTCCTGGCCGACCCCGACTTTGTGCGCAAGGCGGCCGAGGGCCGGGCCGACGAGATCAACACCTGCATTGGCTGCAACCAGGCCTGCCTGGACCACACCTTTGGCGGCAAGATCACCTCCTGCCTGGTCAACCCGCGCGCTTGCCACGAGACGGAGCTGGTGATTGCACCGGCGGCCAAGTCCAAGCGCATCGCCGTGGTTGGCGCAGGGCCTGCTGGCTTGAGCTTTGCCGTGACCGCTGCTGAGCGCGGCCACACCGTGGAGCTGTTCGATGCGGCCAGCGAGATCGGTGGCCAGTTCAACATCGCCAAGAAGGTGCCGGGCAAGGAAGAGTTCTACGAGACGCTGCGCTACTTTGACCGCCAGTTGAAGCTCAAAGGCGTGAAGCTCTCGCTCAACACCCGCGTCAGCGCCGATGCGCTCAAGGCCGCCGGCTTTGACGAGATCGTGCTGGCTACGGGTGTGACGCCGCGCACGCCCGACATCCCTGGCGTGGACCACCCCAAGGTGCTGGGCTATCTGGATGTGCTGCGCGATGGCAAGCCGGTGGGCCAGAAAGTGGCCGTGGTCGGCGCTGGCGGCATTGGCTTTGACGTGTCCGAATTCCTGACCCACAGCGGCACCAGCCCCAGCGTGGATGCGCCCAAGTTCTATGCCGAGTGGGGCATTGATACGACCTATGCCAACGTCGGCGGCCTGGCCCAGCCGCATGTGGAGGCATCGCCACGCAAAGTGCACCTGCTGCAGCGCAAGGAGAGCAAGGTCGGCGACCAGTTGGGCAAGACCACCGGCTGGATTCACCGCACCGGGCTCAAGGCCAAGCGCGTGGGCATGACGCCCGGCGTGCAGTACCAGCGCATTGACGATGCCGGTCTGCACATCCGCGTCGGCGATCAGGAAAGTGTGCTGGCCGTTGACACCGTGGTGCTGTGCGCCGGCCAGGAGCCGCAGCGCGAACTGCTGGCCGACCTGCAGGCCGCAGGCTGCACCGTGCACCTGATTGGCGGCGCCGATGTGGCCGCCGAGCTGGACGCCAAGCGAGCCATCAACCAGGGCACGCGTTTGGCCGCCACCATCTGACCGCCAACCACAATCCCAGGAGACATTCATGGATCAAACCCCCAGCCACCTCAAGCCCGCTGTCGCCGCGTCCCTGGCCACCTGGCACGACATGGTCGCCAAGCGCGACCTGTCCGCACTGGCCAGCATCGTGCATCCCGATGCGGTGTTCCGTTCGCCGATGGCCATCCACCCTTACCAGCCGGCAGCTGCGCTGATCCTGGCGCTGTCCACGGTGATCAACGTGTTTGAAGACTTCACCTACTACCGCCAGATGGCATCCGACGATGGCCTGAACGTGGTGCTGGAATTCAGCGCCAGGGTGGGCGACAAGCAGCTCAAGGGCATCGACCTGGTGCGCTTTGACGAAGCCGGAAAGATTGTCGAGTTCGAAGTCATGGTCCGCCCCTTGAGCGGACTGCAGGCCCTGGGTGCGGAGATGGGTGCGCGCCTCGCCGAGAAGATGCCGGCGTTCAAAGTGAAGGCTTGACAGCGTTGCTCGGACATCGGCTGTGACCGGACGACTTTGCGCTATGCTGGCGCAAATATAAGGGAATGGTGATGTCGCGCTTGCTGTCGATCCTGGGCATCCTCTGGATGCTAAGTGGCGCTGCCTTTTCCCAGGGTGACCAACATGTCTATCGAGTGGGTGTCACCGCCTTTCGTGACAAGTTGGCCACCATCAACGAGTGGCAGCCCACGATGGATTTCATCGCGACCCAGATCCCGGGCTCACGGTTCGAAGTCGTTCCCCTGAACCTGCCGGAGTTCGAGACGGAGCTTGGAAACAGGCGCCTGGACTTCCTGATCACCAATCCGCTGCACTACATCATTTTCGAATCGAAGTACGGCGCATCCCGGGTGGCAACCCTGGTCAAGAGTGAGAACGGAAAGATCGTCAACCAGTTTGGTGGCGTGATCTTTGCGCGTTCGGATCGTCCCGACGTCAGCGAGCTGTCCCAACTGCGTGGCAAGCGCGTGGCTGCTGCGGACAAGACCTCGTTTGCCGCGTATCTCGTGCAATCCGACCTGCTCAAAGAGCACGGGATGGATCCGGAAAAGGACTTCAGCACGTCCTTTCTCGGCTTCCCGCAGGACCTGAGTGTCCTGGCTGTGCTGGAGGGCCGGGCCGATGCAGGATTCGTGCGCTCCGGGCTTCTGGAGTCCATGGCACGCGAGGGCAAGATCCGGCTGGAAGATCTCAAGGTCTTGCACGCCCAGCACACCGCTGATTTCCCGTTCATGGTCTCCTCGAACCTGTTTCCGGAGTGGCCGTTCGCGGCGGTGCCGCATGTTTCCATGGACGTCAGGAATCGGGTGGTGGCTGCTTTGCTGCTCATGCCGCCCGATGCGCCAGCCGCCAAGGCCGGTCGCTACTACCGCTGGTCAACCCCGGTCGAGTACCTCACCGTGCATCGTTTCATGCAGCGCATGCGGATTTATCCGTTCGATCAGGAGCAGGTATTCAATCTGTCCGAAACGATGCAGCACTATGCGCTGCAACTGGCCATTCTGGCTTTCGCCGTAGCGGGGGTTGTATCCATCCAATACGCACGGGCGCGTCATCTCAATGCTCAGTTGTGGCAGTCGCGCCAGGAACTTCGCAACCTGGCACACCACGATGCGCTGACCGGTTTGCCCAATCGCAATCTGATGGACGACCGTCTGGACCGCCTGATTCTGCAGGCGCAGCGCTCGGGTGGCCGTGTCGCGGTCTGCATGCTGGATCTCGACCGATTCAAGCCCATCAACGACCGGTTAGGGCACGCCGTGGGAGACCAGGTTCTGATGACCGTTGCGCAACGCATTGCCCAGGCCGTGCGTGCAGTCGATACGGTGGCGCGATTTGGTGGCGACGAATTTGTCATTCTCATCAACGAGATCGAGTTGGAGCATGCCTTGCCAGACTTGCTTAACCGTGTCATCGCGGCAGTTGGTGCGCCCCTTGCCTGCGCCGAGTCTGCGCAGGTGCACGCCAGCATCGGTGTCAGTATCCTGGGCTTGGATGCCGATGATGCCAAAACCCTGATGCGGCATGCGGACGAAGCCATGTACCACGCCAAGGCGGCGGGTGGCAACCGGTACCTGGTCTATCACTCCAGTGCCACAACCTGACCGGTAGGGGCATCGTCTGCCGCAGTTGCGGTGCAGGCCATTGCGGGTCTATAGTGCAGTTGCCAATGCCAGCAGCCAGTCAAGGAGTCGCACCATGGCCATTCAACACGCTATTTCGGGGCAGCCCGTCGGGGTCATGCCGGTTGCCAATGCCTCCGGGCTGCGACAGTCCGAGGCGGTCTTCAAGACCAACGAGCTGGAGGTCATGCGCCTGTTTCTGCCCAAGGGCAAGAGCATGCCGGCGCACAAGGTGGCCGGTGACATCACCGTGCAGTGCCTGGAAGGTTCCATTGGTTTCACCAGTGACGGTGCAACCCAGGTGCTGGCCGCCGGCGAGATGCTGTACCTGGCCGGTGGCGTGCCGCACAGCCTGACCGGCATGGAAGACGCCTTGGCTCTGCTGCACATCGTTCTGCGTAAATAGCTATCAAATCGATAGCCACTCAATCAGGTTTGGCGAGGGCTAGAGGCTGATTTGACTCTGATGCACCGGCTGGAGCGGGCGGTGCCACCGGGGCCAGAGGCGCGCCCCAGGCGTTGTGCAGCACGGACAGCAATTCGGCGCGGTCGCTCTCCACCGGGTTGAAGATGATGGAGCCATCGTTGATGGCCATGTCTGCAATCGCCTCCAACTGCTCCAAACTGACCTTGCCGGTCTCCTGCAGCGTGCGCGGCAGTTGGCAACGCTGGTGCAGGTTGTCGCGCAACAGGCGCACCAGCTGAATGGTGCGGACCGCGCGCAGCGGCTGCGGCGTGGCGGCATAAACCTCGGGCCCGCCCAACGCCAGCAGCAACTCGCCAATGCGCTCGCCTGCCACCACGCTGTTGTACTCCAGCACATAAGGCAGCAGCACGCTCATGCACACGCCGTGTGGCAGGTGGCAGATGGCGCCCAGCGAATGGCCCAGTGCATGCACCATGCCCACCATGGAGTTGGAAAACGCGATACCCGCCATGGTGGAAGCCTGGGCCAGTTCCAGGCGGCCGTTGGCGTCCTGCGGATGATCCAGCACGGCCAGCAGGTGGCGGCTGATCTTCTGGATGGCGGCCGTGGAGTAGGCATCACTCATCGGGTTAGCTGCCAGACCGGTATAGGCCTCGATGGCGTGGGTCAGCGCGTCCATGGCCGTGGCCGCGGTGATGGCTGGCGGCAGCGTGAGCGTCATGCGCGGGTCCAGCACGGCTGCGTTGGGCAGCAGGAAGTACGAGGTGAACGGAATCTTGACCCCAGCCTCCAGGTCGGAAATTACGGCCACCATCGTGACCTCGCTGCCCGTGCCGGACGTGGTGGGCACCACGAACAGGGGCTTGAGCGGGCGTTTCAGGTTATGGGCGCCGGCGTATTGCAGCAGGTCGTCCCCGCCTTCGGACACCAGGATGTTGACCGCTTTGCTGGTGTCAATGACCGAGCCACCGCCCAGCGCAATGATGGCGTCGCACTGATGGGTGCGGTAGCTGGCGGCAGCGGCCCGCACGGTGGCCAGGCTGCTGTCTGGCGGCACATCGTCAAACACCACGGCTGCCGGTGCGCCTGAGGCGGCCAGCACGGCCTCAACCAATGCCAGCAGGCCGGCACCGCGCACACCCTTGTCGGTGATGAGCATGGGGCGGCTGCAAGACAGCGCCGCCAGTTCAAACGGAATGTGCTCCAGCGCCTGGTGGCCGGCAATGGTCTTGACCGGGCAGAAGAACTCGTAATAAGGCTTGGTCATGGTTTACTTGAACAGCAGCAGGTTGCCGGCAAATCGCGCGTAGATGCGCAGGGCCTTGCCGACTTTTTCGAGCCAGGGCAACTGGGGGTAGCGCTTGACGGCGCGGCTGGCAACCCAGCGCGGCAGGATCAGCGTTTCCATGGTGTTGAGGCAACGCACCAGCACAATGGCGTGCGACACATCGCCATCGGCCACCATGCGGTCATTGGCAAAGGCGCGGGCCGTACCCTCCTGGAACGACAGCACCTGAAAGGCGTGGGCCACGTGCTTGAAGCGGATGCTCAGGTCCGGCCTGGACTTGCGGGATCTGGCGCGTTGCAGCGTGCCGTCACCCACACACTCCACCACGAAACCTGGGCCGCCGGGCAACACCACCATCTGGATCTGGTAGCCCGCTGGCAGGTGGGCCAGCTCTGCGCGGACTCCGGCATCGACCCGACTGGTGGCCACCAGCGCGCGGCCCACGACCCACAGCATGACAGCGACATAGAGTCGCTGAACAGCGAAGTGCAGGCGGTGGCGGTTCATGGTGCTGCAGTGCCTGGGGGGCTAGCGGCGGCGTCCAGCAGGGCGCTGATCTGGGCATCCTTCTCGCGCCAGAGCTGTTGCACCCATTGCGAGAATGCCTCGCGAAAGGCCGGGTCCTGGGCGTAGTCACCGTGCATCAAATGCTGAGGGATGGGCAGGCTACGAACCCGCACGATGACGCGGCGCAGCTTGCCCAGCAGGAAGTCGGTGAACGTGGGGGCGCCGTCGGGGTAGACGATGGTCACGTCCAGAATCGCCTGGAACTTGGTCCCCATCGCGTTGAGTGCCAGCGCCATGCCGCCGGCCTTGGGTTTGAGCAGGTGCTGGTAGGGTGACTGTTGCTTGGCGTGCTTGGCCCGGGTGAAGCGGGTGCCCTCGAGAAAGTTCATGACGCTGGTGGGGATGAGGGCGTATTTGGCGCAGGCCTTGCGGGTGGTTTCCTGGTCCTTGCCGCGCATTTCGGGGTGTTTCTTGAGGTATTCCTCGGTGTGGCGTCGCATGAAGGGAAATTCCAGTGCCCACCAGGCCAGGCCCATGACCGGCACCCAGATCAGCTGCTGCTTCAGAAAGAACTTGAGCAGCGGAATGCGCCGGTTCAGCAGGTGCTGCAGCACCAGGATGTCGACCCAGGACTGGTGGTTGCTGTTGACCATGTACCAACTGTGCGGGTCCAGGCCTTCGACGCCCTGCACGTCCCAGGTGGTGCGCTGGGTCAGGCCCATCCAGGCGCTGTTGCCCCAGATCCAGGCCTCGGCAATCGACAGCAGCACGGGGTCGATGGCCAGGCGCACCGCCTTGAACGGCAGGATCAGCTTGAGCGCGGAAACCAGCAGCAGGATGGGCACCCAGAACAGTGCATTGAGGACCATCAGTAGTGTGGCGATGGCGCCTCGGAGCGGAGCGGGAAGGAAATACAGCATGGTGGTGCGCTATTGATTTGGTAGCTGTCTAAGTAGTGTTTTAGAGGGCTAGAGGCCTATTTTGTCATGAAAGCAGAGTGTATTGCGGCCCGCAGCCTTGGCTTCGAACATGGCTATGTCGGCGCGCCGCAGCAGTTCCGAGGCGGTAACGCCCTGGCCCAGGAACAGTGTGGCGCCGATGCTGGGCGTGATGGAGTGCTCTTCACCCTGCAGGGAATAGGGCTCGGCCAGGCTGGTCAGGATTTTGTTCCCCAGGTTGGCCGAATGCAGGTGGGCGTCATGGGCGTCGGCGCTGAGTTCATGGATCAGCACGACAAACTCGTCACCACCCAGGCGGGCCACGGTGTCCACGGCGCGCACGCAGCGCTGCAGACGGCGGGCCACTTCCTGCAGCAGCAGGTCCCCTACGTCGTGGCCGTGGTTGTCGTTGAGTTGCTTGAATTTGTCCAGATCCACGAACAGCACAGCTCCGTGGGTGTTGTAGCGTTGGCTGGCCGCCAGGGCGGTTTCCATGCGGTCGGCCAGCATGCGGCGGTTGGGCAGGCCGGTCAGAGGGTCGTGGTGCGCCAGGTGTTTGATGGAATGCAGTGTGGCCTGCAGTTCGGCCTGTGTGGCGTGCAGCAAGGCTTCGGCATTCTTGCGTTCCTGGATGTTGCGCCCCATGCCCAGCACACCGATGATGCGCCCGTTGGCGTCCCGCATGGGGGTCTTGGTGACTTCATAAGTGGTGGGGTCGTCATGGAGCGGCGAGGGCATGGGCCCTTCAAAGGTGGTCGTCTTGCCGACCTGCAGGGTCAACAGGTCGGTCTGGCGGAAGTCGTGGGCGGCTTGTTCGCCGAACCAGTGGGCATCATCGGTGCCGATCACATCTTCCGGGCGTGCCCCAACCAATGCCGCAAACGCACTGTTGCATGCCAGGTGGATGCCATTGAGGTCCTTGAGCCAGACGCGGTCAGGAATGGTCTCCAGCAGGTTGTGCAGCAGGTTCTCGTAGTTGTACGAGGACAGCGTGGACAAATCGTGAATGGGCAATCCGAATCCTCCGATGCTGGTGCGCGTGGCCAGTGTAACGCGCGCTATTTGAGGTTGCCCGACAGAAATTGGGCCAGGCGTTCGCTCTTGGGGTTGGACAGAACGTCGACCGGGTGGCCTTCCTCCTCGATGCGGCCCTGGTGCAAAAAGATCAGGTGCTTGGAGACCTCACGGGCAAAGCCCATTTCGTGCGTGACGACGACCATGGTGCGGCCCTCCAGCGCCAGGTTTTGCATGACCCTCAGCACCTCGGTCACCAGTTCGGGGTCCAGCGCGCTGGTGGGTTCGTCAAACAGCATGACCTCGGGCTCCATGGCCAGCGCGCGGGCAATGGCCACGCGCTGCTGCTGGCCGCCGCTCAGGTGGGCCGGGTAGGCGTCCTCCTTAGCCGCAAGGCCGACCTTGGCCAGGTACTTGCGGGCAATCTCAATCGCCTGTTCCCTGGGCACGCCCATGACATGGACCGGTGCCTCGATGATGTTCTGCAGCACTGTCATGTGGGCCCACAGGTTGAAGTGCTGGAACACCATGGCCAGCTTGGTGCGCAGGCGCGCCAGCTGGTGCGGGTCGGCGGCACCCAGTTCGCCGTTGCGCTGGGGCACCAGTTTGAGTTCTTCGCCGGCCACGATGATGCGGCCCTCGTGCGGTTTTTCCAACAGGTTGATGCAGCGCAGGAAGGTGCTCTTTCCGGAGCCCGAGCTGCCAATGATGCTGATCACATCGCCCGCATGGGCCGCCAGCGAGACGCCCTTGAGTACCTCATTGGCACCAAAGCGCTTGTGGATGTTGTCGACCTGGAGTTTGAGCGGGGTGGATGCCATGTTCAGGCGCCCAGCAGTTCGCCGGTCTTGAAGGCGGTGGCACCGGCAATCTTGCCCAGCTCGCCGCCGGCCAGCACATAGCGCTCGCGAATGCGCGCGTAGAACACGCCGGCCACACCGGCCAGCACGCGCTGGCTGTGCGCGGAAAGCGGGTCAATGATTTCGGCGACCAGGTCGCCCACCTGCAGGATCTGGCCGACCTGGGCGGCAAACACAACGACCCCGGGTGTTGAGGCGCGCAGGGTCTCGGAGCCGGCCAGCGGCGTGGCCCTGCACACGGCGGGTGGCACATCCGGCGGGTAGGCGCAGGCAATGGCGCCGGTGTTTTGCAACCAGGCAAACAGCGCCTTGGCATCCGCATGGGCCAGCGCGTGGGCCACGTCGGCCTCACCGCGCAGCTCAATCGTGGAGCTGCAGCAGCCCTGGGGCAGAGGGGCTTTGATGCCAGCGGCAGAGATCGCCTCTGCCAGGCGCCACCAGACGCCGGACAGGCATTCGTCAATCGGGCCGCTGCCCGAATTCTTGGCCAGCAGAATGGCCTCGCACTGCAGGAAGCGGGTCAGGGGCTCGAACTGCGGCCAGCAGCCTTCCTCGGTGTAGAAGTGCATCACGGCCTCGCAGTCGCAGTGCAGGTCCAGCATGTAGTCGGCGTCATGGGCCAATAGCAGCAACGTGCGGCGCAGGCTTTGCAGTTCGGTATCCGGCTTCCAATCGCGCAGATAGGTACCCAAGGCCTGGCGCACGGTGGCCACATTGGCCTGTGGGTCGGTGCCCAGTTGGGCCTGGATGGCGGGCCAGACGGCCTTGGCCAGATCGGGGTAGTGGCGATTGAAGTTTTCCGAGGTGTCCAGCTCGAAGCGGCCCATGGCCTTGTGGTCCACGCGCTGGGCCAGGCCAATCGGGTTGGCCACCGGCACCAGGATGATCTCTCCGCGGATCTGGCCAGCGGCCTCGGCAGCCTCCAGCAGGGCGCGCAGGTGGTGGGCCACCAGCATGCCGGGCAGTTCCTCGGCGTGCAGGCTGGCCTGGATGGTGATCTTGGGGCCACGGCCGGCCTGGCCAAAGTGGAAGCTGGTCAGCGTCTTGTGGCTGCCCAGGCTGGGCGACAGCAGGGGGTGGTCAATGCGTTGCATGGTGGTGAAACTAGGCCTTTCGCGGTGCCAGGTAGGCTAGCAGATGGCGCTCGCTGAGTTTGAACAGGCCAATCAGGCAGAAGGACGCGGTGAGGTAAATGGCCGCCGCGCCCAGGTAGGCCTCGAACGGCAGGTAGTAGTCGGAGTAGATGCGGCTGGCGGCGGCAGTCACGTCCAGCATGGATGGCACGGCGCTGGCCAGGCTGGTGCTGTGCAGCATCATGACCACCTCGTTGCTGTAGGCCGGCAGCGTGCGGCGCAGCGCGCTGGGCAGCACGATGTGCCACATCACCTGCACGCGGTTCATGCCATAGGCCTGGGCGGCTTCGATCTCGCCGGCGCTGGTTTCACGGATGGCGCCGGCCAGCATCTCGGCGGTGTAGCCGGCGGTGTTCAGGCTGAAGGCCAGCAGGGCGCAGAAGAAGGGTTCCTTGAAATGCGTCCACGGCCAAACCGTATCCCAGCGGGCCTGGATCCACTCCAGTTGGCCCAGCCCGTAGTAGATCAGGTAGACCTGGATCAAGAGCGGCGTGCCGCGAATGACGTAGGTATAGGCTCCCACCAGCCAGCGTGCCGGTGCCCACGGCCCTGTGAGCAGCAGCGCGAACACCAGCGCCATGACGGCGCCCACGGCCAGGGAGGCGGCCAACAGGCTCAGCGTGGTCACAATCCCCTGGCCAAACAGCGCCAGGTTTTGCGGTTCGAACAGGATGGCCCAGTTCATTTACAGCGTGCCCCGCTTGGCGCCCAGGCTGAAGCGCGCGTTGAGCCTGCGCAGCACCAGCAGCGACACCGTGGTGTAGACCAGAAACAGCGCCGCGGTGAACAGGAAGAAGGTGAACGGCGAGCGAGTGGCCGCGCTGGCCTGCTTGGCGGCGTAGGTCATCTCCTGCAGGCCGATCAGGCTGACCAGAGCCGTGGCCTTGATCAGCACCAGCCAGTTGTTGGTAAAGCCGGGCAGGGCGTAGCGCACCATCTGCGGTGCGGTGATGCGCACGAAGGTCTGCGTGCGCCCCATGCCAAAGGCCCAGGCGGCTTCGGCCTGGCCCTTCGGGATAGCCAGCATGGCGCCACGGAAGGTCTCGGTCATGTAGGCGCCGTAGATAAAGCCCAGCGTCAGTACACCGGCCACGAAGGGGTTGATGTCCACCGTGGCTTCGCTGCCCATCCACTCCAGCAGGTTGTTCAGGCCGATGGTGCCACCGTAGAAGATCAACAGCATCAGCACCAGATCGGGGATGCCACGGATGACCGTGGTGTAGGCCGTGGCCAGGGCCACCCAGCTGCGGTGGCCGGAGAGTTTGGCGCCGGCGCCGATCAGCCCCAACACAATCGACACCGCCAGCGCGGCCAGCGACACGCCCACCGTCAACACGGCGCCCTGCAGGATGGCGGTGACGTAGGCGCTCATGGAGCTTTACTTACCGTAGACGTCGAACTTGAAGTACTTGTCGTTGATCTTCTTGTAGACGCCATTGCCGCGGATGGCCTTGATGGCGGCGTTCAGCTCGCCCTTGAGCGCGTCCTGCCCCTTGCGCAGGCCAATGCCCGCGCCAATGCCGAAGTATTTGGGGATGTAGAGTTCGTCGCCTTTGAGCTCATAGTCCTTGCCCTCGGGCTTGCTCAGGAAGCCGCCGGTCACCTCCACATGGTCGGCCACGGTGCCGTCCAGGCGGCCTGCCTTGATGTCCAGATAGACCTGGTCCTGTGCCTCGTAGGAGACCACGTCCACGCCGGCGGGCTTGAGTTCACCCAGGGCATACTTCTCCTGGGTGCTGGCCTTCAGCACGCCGATCTTTTTGCCCTTGATGGAGGCCGGTCCGGTGTACTTCACGTCCTTCTTGACGACGACGCGGCTGGGGGTGTTGTAGTACTTGTCGGTGAAGTCGATTTGCTTGAGCCGGTCTTCGGTGATGGACATGGAGCTGATGATCACGTCGTACTTGCGCGCCATCAGACCCGGAATCATGCTGTCCCAGCCTTGTTCCACAAACACGCATTTGCGCTTGATCTGCTCGCACAGGGCGCTGGCAATGTCCACGTCAAAGCCGACCGGCTTGCCCTCGGCCTTGTAGGTGAAGGGCTCATACGTGGGGTCAATGGCGACCTTGAGGTCTTTGCCCTGGGCCAGAGCAACACCATAGGAGAGGATAAATACAGCAATACCTAGTGAAACTTTACGCACGATGGGCCTTTCTGAACTGGCGAAAATTTAAGTGAGTACATCTTAGGACTAATGCGATGATTCACCAATTTGAGGAGCCGTAGCGTCAGCTAAGATGTAATCAGGCTTCTGAGAAGGAACCCCTTTTCAGAGACCTCGTTTCACGTTAGACAAATGACTTTTTCGGGAGATTATGGTGAGCTTTCGTGTTGTAATTTTCTTTACTTTCATTTTTACTCTTTTGACCGGATGTACTGTACGTTCGCTACAGACCAGTGGGCCAACAGAACACAATGTTCGCAAGGTTTCGCTGTTTTTCGATGCAACACCTCCCGAGACTATTCAGATCAAGAGGATTTCCAATTACGCGGGAGCCAAAATCACCGATGCAGACAAGCAGCGTGCGCAGACGGACGTCGCGGCTCTTTCAAATGTGATTCGCAATGGGTTTCGAGATCAATTTCCCCCTATGGCGGAAAAGCGGGGATTTGCGATTGGTTCAATAGCGAATACTGAAACTCAACTGAAGATATCTATCGCTTCGGCAGCACTTGGGTGTTCTGACATGGGGTGCAATCCCCATCTGGTCCTGAAAGGGCAGCTATTGCGTTTACCGGTTGGGACGGTCCTTTGGACATTCTCGTCTGAAGTTGGTGGAGCCACTGTGTATTCCAAGATTACTGACGAGATCTTTCAGACCTTTGCAGAAAAGTTGCTCGATGCTATGGAAAAGGATCGCCTCATCAGTGGCAAGCAGTTGCAATCAACTTGATTGTTCGAAGGGGTAATTTGGCGATTACTAGGACCATGTGACATAAAAACTACAATTGCGCGTTCTGCTTCGAATTCGAATATGAACGCCCTTGTCGACGTCTCCTTCTTCCCGCGCGCCGCCAAACCGCTGACCAGTTACCGCAAATACTGGGCCGTGCGCTTCGGCACGTCGCGCTTTTTGCCGATGAGCCGCGCCGAGATGGAGCAGCTCGGCTGGGACAGTTGCGACATCGTGCTGGTCACCGGCGACGCCTATGTGGACCACCCCAGCTTCGGCATGGCGGTGATCGGCCGCTTGCTGGAAGCGCAGGGTTTTCGCGTCGGCATCATCGCCCAGCCGGACTGGCAGAGCGCCGACCCATTCCGGGTGCTGGGCAAGCCCAACCTGTTCTGGGCCGTGACCGCGGGCAACATGGATTCCATGATCAACCGCTACACGGCGGACCGCAAGATCCGCAGCGACGACGCCTACACCCCCGGCGCCGAGGGCAACAAGCGCCCGGACCACGCGGCCATCGTCTACAGCCAGCGCTGCCGCGAGGCCTTCAAGGACGTGCCCATCGTGCTGGGCGGCATTGAAGGTTCGCTGCGCCGCATCGCCCACTACGACTACTGGAGCGACAAGGTGCGCCGCTCCATCGTCGTGGATGCCAAGTGCGACCTGCTGCTGTACGGCAACGCCGACCGCGCCATCGTCGAGATCGCCCATCGCCTGGCCGCGCGCGAGCCGGTGCAGAAGATTACGGATGTGCGTGGCACCGCCTTTGTGCGCCGCCAGGATGATGAGTCGGGCAAAGGCTGGTTCGAGATCGACTCCACCAGCGTGGACGAGCCCGGCCGTGTCGAGGCCCACGTCAACCCCTACCAGACCACCAGCGAACAGGCGGCGGGGCAAGGCAGCAGTTGCGCCAAGGAAGACCAATCTGCTACTAATTCAGGAGCTGTAAGCAAAGATTCCACGAGGGCTACAGGCCAATTTGACTCCAAGTCACCGGCTGCGGCGGCGATCCAGCCGATCACCTTCTTCTCGAACCCGGCGCTGGCCGGTGGCCGCAAGGTGCCGCCGCGCGATCGCTCCGTCATCCGCCTGCCCAGCTACGAGCAGGTCAAGTCCGACCCGGTGCTCTACGCCCATGCCAGCCGCGTGCTGCACCTGGAGACCAACCCCGGCAACGCCCGCGCGCTGGTGCAGGCCCACGGCGAAGGTGTGACGGCGCGTGACGTGTGGATCAACCCGCCACCCATCCCGCTGACCACGGCCGAGATGGACTACGTGTTCGACCTGCCCTACGCCCGCAGCCCACACCCGCTGTACGCGGACGAGAACGGCAGCCATGACCACGCCACCAAGATCCCGGCGTGGGAGATGATCCGGTTCTCCATCAACATCATGCGCGGCTGCTTTGGCGGCTGCACCTTCTGCTCCATCACCGAGCACGAGGGCCGCATCATCCAGAGCCGCTCCGAAGAGTCGGTGATCAAGGAGATCGAGGACATCCGCGACAAGGTCAAGGGCTTTACCGGCACCATTTCCGACCTGGGCGGCCCCACGGCCAATATGTACCGCCTGGGCTGCAAGAGCCCCGAGTTTGAGGCCGCCTGCCGCAAGCCCAGCTGCGTCTACCCGGGCATCTGCCAGAACCTGACCACCAACCACGACCCGCTGATCAAGATCTACCGCCGCGGCCGCGCGCTCAAGGGCATCAAGAAGATACTGATCGGCAGCGGCCTGCGCTACGACCTGGCGGTCAAAAGCCCCGAGTACGTCAAAGAGCTGGTGACCCACCACGTGGGCGGCTACCTGAAGATTGCGCCCGAGCACACCGAGAGCGGGCCGCTGACCAAGATGATGAAGCCCGGCATCGGCAACTATGACAAGTTCAAGCAGATGTTTGACAAGTTCACACTGGAGGCCGGCAAGAAACAGTTCCTGATCCCGTACTTCATCGCCGCCCACCCGGGCACCAGCGACGAAGACATGATGAACCTGGCGATCTGGTTGAAGAAGCATGGCTTCCGTGCCGACCAGGTGCAGACCTTCTACCCCAGCCCCATGGCCAGCGCCACGGCCATGTACCACTCCGGCCGCAACCCGCTGCGCAAGGTCCACCGTGTGGTCGAAAGTGCCGACGAGAACGTGGACGTGGTGCGCGGCGAGAAACGCCGCCGCCTGCACAAAGCCTTTCTGCGCTACCACGACCCCAACAACTGGCCGCTGCTGCGCGACGCGCTCAAGGCCATGGGCCGCGCCGATCTGATCGGCAACGGCAAGCACCACCTGATTCCGACCTTCCAGCCGGTGACGGGTGGCGCCTACGACAGCGCGCGCAAGAAGAACTCCACCGTGCAGACCATTCCGACCATGGTCACGGAGAAACCCAAGCCGGGTCGCATCCTGACCCAGCACACCGGGCTGCCGCCGCGCGAGACCGGCGCCAGGCGGGTGCCGGGCAAGCCAGTGCGCAAGGGGCGCTAGGTTAAAGTAGCCATTCGCCCCCCATCGTCACCATGCGCCTATTCCATCGTTTGCTCCCCGCTGCGCTCGCATGCCTGGCCGGGCAGGCCATGGCCAACTTTTACGACGCCAGCCGTGCCGAACTGACCGTGGCCGAAGGCTGGCTCGCGGGTGACACCACGCGCTACCGGGACGTCGCGCTGCGGGTGCTTGCCATGCCTACCGTCCTGGTCAATGACGCACGCGCCACCTCCTTCAGCTATGACAGGTCCAGTTCCACGCTGCACCTTCCCAGTGTCGTGTTCCAGGGCCGCGCCTACAACGGTGTGCGTGTCGAGGGGGCGCGCTTTGAAGTCCTGCGCATAGGCGCTACTGCGGCGGGAGCGGTGCAGGCATTCCCCGGAGCTCAAGGGTTTGGCGCACAGGCCAGCGGTGGGCGGGGAGGTCGCGTAATCGCGGTCACCAATCTCAATCCCGCCGGCCCTGGTTCACTGCAGGCTGCGCTGGATGAGGAGGGGCCGCGCACCGTGGTGTTCACGGTCAGTGGCCTGATCGATGCGGCGATCCACCTGACGCGCGGGGATGTCACGATTGCCGGACAAACCTCACCGGGCGGCATTTCCATTCGCCAGTTCCACACGACCGAGGAACCTTTTTGCGATCAGAGTATTTCCTGCATCGCGGGCAGCCGCCGTGCCGACAACTGGATACTGCGCCATGTGCGCATCCGCCCCGACGGGCGGCATGACGACGGATTGCGCATGCGCTATACCCGCCGGGCCATCGTTGACCAGGTGTCGATTGGCGGCGCAACCGACGAGGCCGTCGAGATTTCCTTTGCCAACGACGTCACGATCCAGAACAGCATCATTGCCGAAACGGTGGGCGACCATGCCGACCGTGGCGGTGTGTTGATCAACTACAGCAACCCGGCGCAAGGCTACGCGCTGACCCGCCTGGCCCTGCACCACAACGTATTCAACCGCATTCTGGGTCGCTACCCCGAGTTCTCCCGTGAGAGCGCCGCTGCCGCGGGTTCGGTGATGGACGTGGAGTTGTCCAATAACCTGTACTGGGACATGGGCTACTTCATCGACGTCAATAACACCACGGTATCGGCGTCGGACAGCGGCCAGCCCATCTATTACCGGATGAACCTGGTGGGCAATCAGGCCATCGTGCGGGGCCCGACCCAGCCCGAGCCAAATCGCTATGGCCTGATTCACATCGCCACCCCGCAGGGTGCGTCGCCGCTGACGTCGACCTGGTTTTCGGGAAACCGGGTCAACCTGTACCCGGGCCGCGGTGACTACGCGCTGATGTACTGCTGCAACGACTATCCCGACCAAACGCCGGCATCCACCCTGCCGGCCTGGGCCGCATCCGCGCGGCACGATTTTCCGTTCATCAGCTATACCGATGCGGCGAATCTGGCGCCGCTCGCGGTCGCGCGCGCCGGGTCATTTCCGCGTGATCCCATGGACCAGCGCCTGATGGGTGCGGTCGAGCGCGGAGAGATCGCTCCGCAGGCGCGCAACATCAATCCCGCCGGGGATGGAAGCGCACTGCCCATCGGCATCGCCCAAGCTGCGCCCACCGACAGCGATGGCGACGGCATGCCCGACGCGTGGGAAGTCGAGCGCGGCCTCAACCCGTCGGTGCAGGACCATAACGGCACCCAGCTATCCCTGCAGTGGCTGGGGGTTGCTGGCTACACCAACCTGGAGGTGTATCTGCACGAGCTGTCGGAGCAGCGCATCCGCCAGGGGCGCTAGGTCATTTTTAGTCTTTTGAGCCTCCAGCTCTCGTGGAATAAGCGCTATTTGCTATCAATGTGATAGCAAGTTTGCGACCGATTTTCGCCCGGAATGTTCGCCAAACCAGCGCAGCGCCTCTTCCCAGAGCGGCTGGGCCGAGCGGCGGAAATAGCCCATGTGGCCGATGGCGCCCAGGCCGCTGGTGCGTGGGTCAATGTCGATGGTCTGGCAGTCGGCATTGCGGTAGGCGGCCATGAAGGCGTCGCGCGAAGCGGGTGGCGCCCACAGGTCGTCCGTGGCGTTGGCGGCGCGAATCGGCGTGGTCACGCTGGCAAACAGGCCATGCACATGGGCCATGGCGGGGTCGTCAAAGAAATAGCGGGGGAAGCGGCACCAGTGTTTCCAGTCGCGGAACACGTCCAGCGGCAGATCCTCACCCATGCCCAGCTTGCTCCAGGCCAGGTAGCCCTTCCAGCGCGTCAGGATGGGGCCGACGATGCGCCACATGAAGAGCACCTTCCAGCGCTCGGCGGTGGGCATCCAGCCATGCCAGCCGGCACCGGTGGCAAAGGTGTAGAAGCGGGCCACCCGAGCGTGGTTGGGCAGCAGGCCAAAGGCATGGCCGCCAAACGAATGGCCCACCATGAACAGCGGCACGGTGTCGCTGGCCATGGCGTCCACGGCAGCGCTCAGGTCGTCATGCGCCCACTGCAGGTAGCGCATGCGAAAACCGCGCAAGGTGCCCTGCTTGGACAGGCCGATGCCGCGGTAGTCCAGCGTCAGCATGGTGTAGCCCTGGCTGGCGGCATAGAGCGCGAAGTTGCGGTAGAACAGTTGCGGCACGCCGGTGGCGCCGGCCATGACCAGATGGCCACGCAGCGGCGCGGTGGCGGGGTAGCGCAAGGCGGTCAGCGGGTAGCCATCAGCCGCGCGCAGCGTGATTTGTTCGGGTTCGGAAGTGCAAGGTTTCATGGTGATGGGGTGTCCGGTGTGGAAGGGTTGGTTGTGTCCGGCAGGCTGGCGCGCACCAGCTCCACCAGCGCGTCGGTGGTGTCGCGCATGGCATCGACCTGGCCGGCCACGCGGGCTTGGACCAGGGCGCCCTCATAGGCGGAAACGATCAGGGCGGCCAGTTGGGCGGCGCGCCTTTCCGGAATGCCAGCGCCGTGCAGCGTGCCCGCCAGGTGCTGGCGGATGGCGGCAAAGCCTTGGGCCAACGCGATGCGCACCTGCGTGTCGTCCGGCGTGGATTCCAGCGCAATGGTTGCCAGCGGGCAGCCTTCGGCAAAGCCGCTGCCGGCCAGCACCTTCTGGGCGCTGTCCATCCAGGTGGCCAGCGCCCGCGCCGGGTCAGGGTCGCGGGCCATCAGGCGTTGCAGGCCGGCGGTGAGCTGGTGGATGACGGCCTGGATGGCGGCAACGGCCAGTTCGGACTTGCCGCCCGGAAAGTGGTGGTACAGAACGCCCTTGGGTGCCTGGGCCGTAGCCAGCAGCTCGCTCAGACCCACGCCGTGGTAGCCCTTGCTGCGCAGGGCGCCCTGCATGGCGGCGATCAGGCGGTCCCGGGTGGCGGGGGTGTCCGGTTCGGTTGTGGATGGAGTGGTCATGGTAATAATTCTATAGACCGGTCGGTCTAGTGTCAAATGGCGTGCGCCATCTACGGGAACCGGATGCTCCCGCTTCAGAAGCGATCCGGGTGTTGGTCAGGTAGCGATCAGCAGCACGAGGCTGTGGGCGGACACGGCGTACTGTCCCTGGCTTTGTTGGGGGCTGGGGGGGGCACCGCTGTCCTGCGCCGTGTCCAACAGCGCCTGCCAGGTGCCGGGCGGCAGAGCGAAGGGCCGATCCTGCGCGTGCGGGTTCACCAGCAGCAGTAAAGGCGATGTGGCGCGCCCGGGCTGGCCGATCAGGCACGCCAGTGTGGCGTCTTGCGGGCTGTGCCAGGCTTCTCCGTGCAGCGCACCGCCATCGCTGCGCAGCCAGCTCAGGTCCACCTTGCCGTGGGCGTCGGGCAGGCCGCTGTACCAGTGCTGGCCCAAAGGGAGAGTCTGGCGGCGAATGGCCAGCACCCGGGCGGTGAAGGCCTGCAGCGACGGGTCGGTCTGCGCCCAGTCCAGCCAGGTGGTGTCGTTGTCCTGGCAGTAGGGGTTGTTGTTGCCGCGCTGGCTGTGGCCGAATTCGTCGCCGGCGCACAGCATGGGCGTGCCTTGGGCCAGCAGCGTGGTGGCGAGCAGCGCGCGCTGTAGCCGGGCACGCAGGGCGTTGATGGCGGGGTCTTCGGTCGGGCCTTCCGCGCCACAGTTGTGGCTCAGGTTGTGGCCATGTCCGTCGGCGTTGGCCTCGCCATTGGCCAGGTTGTGGCGTTCGTTGTAGCTGACCAGATCGCGCAGCGTGAAGCCGTCGTGCGAGACGATGTAATTGACCGACTCCGCCGGTGGGCGTTGGCGGCGCTGGCCGTGTTGGTACAGGTCGGACGAGCCGCACAGGCGCAGCGCAAAGTCGCCACGGGTGCGCGGTGGCTGGGCGCTACCCAGCCAGTAGCCGCGCATGACATCACGGAAGCGGTCGTTCCACTCCATCCAGCCGCGCGGGAAGCCGCCGACCTGGTAGCCGCCGGGGCCTACGTCCCAGGGCTCGGCAATCATCTTCACGCGCGACAGGATGGGGTCCTGGGCGATGGCGGTGAAGAAGGCACCGCCACGTTCAAAGCCGTGGTCGCCGCGGCTCAACACCGGGGCCAGGTCGAAGCGGAAGCCGTCCACATGCATGGCGCTCACCCAGTAACGCAGGCTGTCCATGACCATTTGCAGCACGCGCGGCTGGCGGATGTCCAGCGTGTTGCCGCAGCCGCTGTAGTTTTCGTACAGCGCGTGGTTGTCGGCGTGCAGGCGGTAGTAGCTGGCGTTGTCCAGGCCGCGAAAACTGAGGTGGGGGCCGGTCTCGTCGGACTCGGCCGTGTGGTTGAACACCACGTCCAGCAGCACTTCCATGCCCTGCACGTGGATGGCGCGCACCATGGCGCGGAACTCATCGCGTGGTGTGCTCCACTGTTGGCCCGAGGCCAGTGCCGGGTTGGCTGCAAAAAAGGCCAGTGTGTTGTAGCCCCAGTAGTTGGACAGGCCGCGTTGCACCAGACGTTCCTCGTCAATGGCGTAGTGCACCGGCAAGAGGCTCAACGTGGTCACACCCAGGGTCTGGAGGTGCTGCAGCGAAGCGGGATGCGCCAGACCATCGTAGGTGCCGCGCAGTGCTGGGGGCAACGCGGGATTGGTCTTGGAAAAGCCCTTGACGTGCATCTCATAGAGCACGGTGTCGTGGATGGGAATGTGCGGCGGCCGATCATCTCCCCAGTCGAAAGCGTCATGCACCACGCGGGCCTTGAGTGCGCTGGCGGCATTGTCACGCGTGTCCATTCTCTGGGGACTCTGCCGATCAAAGCCAAAGTGTTCATCACACCAGGTGAAATGGCCGACCACGTCACGGGCGTAAGGGTCGAGCAACAGCTTGTGCGGGTTAAAGCGGTGGCCCTGGTCTGGCTGCCACAGGCCATGTGCGCGCAGACCATAGACCAAGCCCGGGCCAGCGCCGGGCAAGTAACCGTGCCAGACATCGCTCGTGTGGGCCGGCAGGCGCAAGCGGGCCTGCTCCAGCCTGCCGGTGGCATCAAACAGGCACAGTTCCATGGCCTGGGCGTGGGCCGAGAACACGGCAAAGTTGACGCCGTGCCCGTCCCAGGTGGCGCCCAGGGGCCACGGATGACCGTGTTGCAGTGCGGAGGGAGTCAGGCTTTCCATTCGAACATGACCGTGGCAAGGGGGGGCAGCGTTAGTGTGATGGCAAAGGGTTTGCCATGCCAGGGCAGGTTCTCCGCTTCTGCCACACCATGCGGCGTGCCCGTGTTGCTGCCACCGTAGTAGGTGGAGTCGGTGTTGAGGCGCTCCCGGTAGGTGCCGGCCTGTGGCACGCCGACGCGATAGCCCTGCTGCACCGTCGGTGTGAAATTGCAGACCACAACGATCAGCGTGGTGGGGTCGGCCCCGCGGCGGATGAAAGCCAGCACCGAGTGGACCGCATCGCTGTGGTCTATCCATTCAAAGCCGTCACCCGAGCAATCCCGCTGGTGCAGTGCCGGGCTGGAGCGGTACAAGTGATTCAGATCCCGCACCAGGTGCTGCACACCGGCGTGGGCCGGGTCGTCCAGCAGGTGCCAGTCCAGGCTCTGGTCGTGGTTCCATTCACGGTCCTGCGCAAATTCGCAGCCCATGAACAACAGTTTCTTGCCGGGGTGGCCGTACATGAAGCCCAGGTACGCGCGCAGGTTGGCAAACTGCTGCCAGCGGTCGCCCGGCATCTTGCGCAGCAGTGAGCCCTTGCCGTGCACCACCTCGTCATGGGAAATCGGCAGCACAAAGTTCTCGTTGAAGGCGTAGACCAGGCCAAAACTCATTTCGTTCTGGTGGTGCTTGCGGTGCACCGGGTTGCGCTCCATGTATTGCAGGGTGTCGTGCATCCAGCCCAGGTTCCACTTGTAGTGAAAACCCAGGCCACCGGAATAGGTGGGGCGTGATACGGCCGGGAAGGCGGTGGATTCTTCAGCCAGCGTGATGGCGCTGGGCCGCTCTTGCCCGATCACCTCGTTCATGCGTTTCAGGAAGGCGATGCTCTCCAGGTTCTCGCGGCCACCGTGGGCGTTGGGAATCCACTCGCCGGGCTTGCGGCTGTAGTCGCGGTACAACATGGACGCCACCGCATCCACCCGCAGGCCATCGATGCCAAAACGCTCCAGCCAATACAGGCCGTTGCCGAGCAGAAAGTTGCTGACCTCGGTGCGGCCCAGGTTGTAGATCAGCGTGTTCCAGTCATTGTGGAAGCCCTCGCGCGGGTCGGCATATTCGTACAGGTGGGTACCATCGAAGTTGCCCAGACCATGGGGGTCAGTGGGGAAGTGCGCTGGCACCCAGTCCAGCAGCACGCCAATGCCGGCATCGTGGCAGCGTTGCACAAAGCGCACCAGGCCGGCGGCATCGCCAAAGCGGGCCGTCGGTGCATACAGCCCCACCGGCTGGTAGCCCCAGGAGCCGTCGAACGGGTGTTCGCTGATGGGCAGCAGCTCCAGATGGGTGAAGCCCAACTCCTGGGCGTAGGGCACCAGCAGATTGGCCAGTTCGTCCCAGGTTGGCCAGCGTGATGTGCCGGTGCCGGGATCCACGATCCGACGCCAGGAGCCCAGATGCACTTCGTAGATGCTCAAGGGGGCGTCTAGCGCATTGGCACTGCGGCGCAGTTCGGATGGCGGTTGTACGGGCGGCATCGGTGCCACAATGCTGGCGGTGCCCGGACGTAGTTCGGCCTGGCGGGCGTAGGGGTCGGAACGTGGTGGCAGCTCCTCGCCGTTGCGGGCCAGGATTTCGAATTTGTACAGCGCACCCACAGCCACGACGGGCAGGAAGATTTCCCACACGCCGCACTCGCGGCGCAGGCGCATGGGGTGGCGGCGTCCGTCCCAGAAGTTGAAGTCACCAATGACGCTGACGCGCGCCGCATTGGGCGCCCAGACAGCAAAACTGGTACCGGCCACGCCGTCCATGCAGCGTGGATGGGCACCCAGGATTTCATAGGGGCGCAGGTGGGTGCCTTCGCCGAGCAGCCAGATGTCCATGTCGCCCAGCACGGGGCCAAAACGGTAGGGGTCTTCCAGTGTGGATTTCAGGCCATCGGCCCATTGCACCTGGAGGAGGTAGGACGCATCCGGCAGAGCTGGCAGGCTCACGGCGAGGAAGCCGCTGCTGTCGGGTGCAGCATCGGCTGTCAACGGTTGGCGGTGCGTGCGGTCCAGCACCTGGACGCGCGCGGCGCCGGGCAGGAAAGCGCGGATGGATACACTGCCGTCGGGCTGCGGATGGGGTCCCAGTACGGCGAAGGGGTCACCGTGACTGCCGTTACAGATCTGTTGGATGTCGGCAGGTTGCAGCATGCGATGGTTCTCTGGAAATGGTGTGGGTCAATCCGCTGCCGGTGCAACGTTCCAGATCTGGCTGGCGTATTCGCGGATGGTGCGATCCGATGAAAAGACGCCCATGCCCGCGACATTGGCGATGGCCTTGGCGCACCACTGGCGCGGCTGGCGGTACAGGTCATCGACGCGCAACTGGGTGGCCACGTAGGACTGGTAGTCGGCCAGCAGCAGGTAGTGGTCACCGCCCCATGCCAGGGACTCGACCAGTGCGCGGTAGCGGCCTGGTTCGTCCGGTGAAAAGCGGCCGTCCGCAATGGCGCTGAGCACTTCCTTGAGCCCCGGCACGCTCTCAAAATAGCGCAGGGGCTGATAACCGCTTTGCCGCAGGGCGCGTACTTCGGGCGTTTTCAGGCCGAAGATGAAGATGTTGTCGTCGCCCACGGCCTCGCGGATCTCGATGTTTGCGCCGTCGTCGGTGCCGATGGTGAGCGCGCCATTGAGTGCGAGCTTCATGTTGCCGGTGCCTGATGCTTCAGTGCCGGCGGTGGAAATCTGTTCCGACAGGTCGGCTCCGGGCATGATCACCTCGGCCACCGAGACGCCGTAGTTGGGTATGAATACCACCTTGAGCTTGTCGCCAACGCGGGCATCATGGTTGATGATGCTGCCCACGTCGTGGATCAGGCGGATGATGGACTTGGCCGTGTGGTAGCTGGACGCGGCCTTGCCGGAGAAGATCACGGTGCGTGGCACCCAGTCGGCGTCCGGCGCGCGCAGGATGGCCAGGTAGCGTGTGACCACGTGCAGCACATTGAGCAACTGGCGTTTGTATTCGTGGATGCGTTTGACCTGCACATCAAACAGGCTGTCGGGGCTGACCGCAATGCCGGTGGTGCGCGCGATGTAGTTGGACAGACGCGCCTTGTTGGAGCGCTTGACGGCCATGAAGCGGTCCTGGAAATCGGAGTCACTCTGGTGGGCCTTGAGTCCCTGCAGTTGTTCCAGGTCCAACCGCCAGTGCTTGCCCAGCGTCTCGTCCAACAGTTCAGACAGGCCCGGGTTGGCCTGCGCCAGCCAGCGGCGGGGCGTGACACCGTTGGTCATGTTGGTGAAACGCTCGGGCCACAGGTCGGCAAAGTCGGCAAAGATGGTCTGTGTCAGCAGGCGCGAGTGCAGGGCGGATACGCCATTGACGGTGTGGCTGCCCACCACCGATAGGTGCGCCATGCGCACCCGGCGCTCACCATGCTCGTCGATCAGCGAGAGCCGCTCCAGAAAACCGTTGTCGCCGGGGCGGTGGTTGGAGGCCAGCTCCAGAAATTCCTTGTTGATGCGGAAAATGATTTCCAGGTGTCGCGGCAGCACGTGCTGGATCAGGCTCACCGGCCAGGTCTCCAGGGCCTCGGGCATCAGCGTGTGGTTGGTGTAGGAGAAGGTTCTGCCGCAGATCTGCCAGGCGCTATCCCAGTCCATTCCATGTTCGTCGCACAGCAGGCGCATCAACTCGGCCACACCGATGGCGGGGTGCGTGTCGTTCAGGTGGATGGCGACCTGTTCGGCCAGGTTGTCCAGCGTGGGGAATTCGGCCAGATGGCGCTTGACCAGGTCCTGGATGGAGGCTGCCACAAAGAAGTATTCCTGCTTGAGCCGCAGTTCGCGCCCGGCGGGAGTGCTGTCATTCGGGTAGAGCACCCAGGAGATGTTCTCGAACTCGTTCTTCAGGTTGGCGGCGCGTGCGTAGTCGCCGGCGTTGAACACGCCCAGGTCGATATGCGCTGGTGCTACCGCCTTCCACAGGCGCAATGTGCTGACGTGGTCGGTTCCGTGGCCGGGCACCACCATGTCATAGGCCTTGGCTACCACCTCGCCGCCATGGCGCCAGCGCGATGCGCCGTCCACATGTTCGACCCAGCCGCCAAAACGCACCGGGTAGGAAATGTCGGCACGCGGAAACTCCCAGGGTGTGCCGTCTTGCAGCCAGGGGTCGGGGTATTCCACTTGGGCGCCGTTGTGGATGCCCTGCGCGAACATGCCGTATTCATAGCGGATGCCATAACCATAGGAGGGCAGGCCCAGTGTGGCCATGGAGTCCAGAAAGCAGGCGGCCAGTCGGCCCAGGCCGCCGTTGCCCAGGGCCGCATCGGGCTCGCGTTCGGCAACATCTTCGAGGGTGTGGGCATGCAGGGCCAATCCTTGTGCGGCGCCGCCGGTCAGGTTCAGGGCGGCCAGCGCGTTGGACAGTGTGCGCCCCATCAGGAATTCCATGGACAGGTAGACCACGCGGCGTGCCTTGTCAGCGCGTTCCTGGGCCTGGGTTTCGACCCAGCGCTGGGACAGCTGTGCACGCGCCAGCTGGGCCACGGCCAGCATCAGGTCGGTGGTGGTCGCGTCTTCGGAGGCTACGCCGACGGTGCTGAGCAGGTGCTGCTCGATCTGGGCCGCCTGGGCATGTTTGGCAATCAGGGGGATAGACGACACAGGGCAATCCTTGTTATTGGTGGGCGGCTCGCGCAAGATATACGCTGATTTTCGCACGCAGTCAGCCAAGCTACAGCAGGGGGTATTAAGATGGACATTCAGAGTGAAAACGCACCAATACCGGGAGTAAACATGACCCTGACCGAACAGGCGCATAGCCTTGATTTACCCAAACGCGCGGTGGCGCTGGTTCTGGCCGGCGGACGGGGCAGCCGTCTGATGAGTTTGACCGACAGGCGTGCCAAGCCGGCGGTCTATTTTGGGGGCAAGTTCCGCATTGTTGACTTTGCCCTGTCGAACTGTCTGAACTCCGGTATCCGTCGCATTGGCGTGATCACACAGTACAAGTCCCACAGCTTGTTGCGGCACCTGCAGCGCGGCTGGGCTTTCCTGAAGACCGAGATGAACGAATTCGTCGATCTGCTGCCTGCGCAGCAGCGCAACGACAACGAGAACTGGTACCGGGGCACGGCCGATGCGGTCTACCAGAATCACGACATTCTGGAAGGCTATGACGCCGACTTCATCGTGGTGCTGGCGGGGGACCACATCTACAAGATGAACTACGCGTTGATGCTGGCCGACCATGTGGCAAAGGGCAGTCCCTGCACCGTGGCCTGCATTGCCGTGCCGCGCAGCGAAGCCTGTGCCTTTGGCGTGATGGCCATCGACGAAAACCGCAAGGTGACGGAGTTCGCCGAGAAGCCGGCTGATCCCGCGCCCATGCCGGGTCGGCCCGACCAGTCGCTGGCCAGCATGGGGATTTACATCTTCAATGCGGACTACCTTTACCGGGAACTGGCGCGCGACATGGCGGACCCGGATTCCAGCCACGATTTTGGCAAGGACATCATTCCCCGCGCGGTGCGCAATGGCGATGTGGTGGCCCACCCGTTCTCGCTGAGTTGTGTGCCCGCCGCCAAAGAGGGGAGCGAACCCTATTGGCGCGATGTCGGGACCATTGACGCCTACTGGGATGCCAATATCGATTTGACAGCCACCGACCCTTTGCTCAACCTGTACGACACGCACTGGCCTATCTGGACCTATCAGGCGCAGCTGCCTCCGTCCAAGTTTGTGCACAACCAGGATGACCGGCGCGGCATGGCTATCGAGTCATTGGCTTCGGGCGGCTGCATCGTGTCCGGGAGGGTATTTCGCTCCGTGCTGTTTTCCAGCGTCCGGGTGCATTCCTATTCGACGGTCAACTGGTCGGTGCTCCTGCCCAGCTCCGAAGTCGGACGCGGCGCACGCCTGACCCGGGTGGTGCTGGATCGGGGTGTCATCATCCCGGATGGGATGGTCATCGGCGAGGATGCCGAGCTGGATGCGCAACGTTTTCACCGCAGTCCCAATGGCATCACCCTGGTTACGGCCGGCATGCTTGCAAAGCTTTCAGCATGAGGGTCTTGTTCGCAGCTGCTGAGGTATTTCCCCTGGTCAAGACGGGTGGCCTGGCCGATGTGGTCGGTGCCCTGCCCGAGGCCCTGGTGGCCGGTGGCGCCGATGTGCGCCTGGTCCTGCCGGGTCTGCCAGCCATCCTGGCTGGCATGGAGCAATTGACGCCGGTGTGTGAACTGGGTGCCATGTTCGGCGCCGGCCGTGTCACCCTGTGCATGGGGCGCATGGCGCATAACGGCGTGCCGGCCTATATCGTTGATGCGCCGTATTTGTACCGGCGCGCCGGCAATCCGTATCTGGCGCAGGACGGCAAGGACTGGCCGGACAACCTGCAGCGTTTTGCCCTGTTGGGCTGGGTGGCGGCACACCTGGCGGCTGGCGAACTGGACCCGGGCTGGGCACCCGATGTGCTGCATGTGCATGACTGGCATGCCGCCATGGCTTGCGCCTACACCGCCAGCCATCCCGGCAGTGGAGTGGCCACGGTGTTCACCATCCATAACCTGGCCTACCAGGGCCTGTTTGCCATGGATGATTTCCACCTGCTGGGCCTGTCCTCGCGGTTGAAGGTTTCACAGGGGCTGGAATACCACGGTCTGCTGTCGTTCATGAAGGCTGGTCTCAAGTTTGCGCACCACGTGACCACGGTCAGCCCGACCTATGCGCGAGAGATTGCCACCGAAGAGTTTGGCTGTGGGCTGGATGGCGTGATCCGCGCCCTGGGTGGGCAGGTCAGCGGCATCCTCAATGGGGTGGACCACGGTGTCTGGAATCCAGCCCAGGATGCTCATATTGCACACAGCTATTCCTCCCGGGCTTTGGATGGCAAGGCGCAGTGCAAGGCGGTCTTGCAGCAGGAGTTGGGTCTGCACCTGGATGCCAAGGCCCCGCTGTTTGCCGTGGTGAGTCGACTCACATCGCAAAAGGGCCTGGACCTGGTGCTGGCAGCCCTGCCGGACCTGCTGCAGGGCGCGGCCGAGGGGGGCTTCCAACTGGCGGTGCAGGGCAATGGGGACCCGGATCTGGAGGCAGCCTTCAGCGCTGCTGCCGAGCGCTACCCCGGGCGGGTGGCGGTTTGCTTGCGCTATGACGAACCATTGGCACATCGCATGATGGCCGGGGCTGATGCCATGCTGGTGCCCTCGCGCTTTGAGCCTTGTGGCCTGACCCAGTTGTATGCCCTGAGCTACGGCACCGTACCCGTGGTGCGCTGTGTGGGCGGACTGGCCGACACCGTGGTGGACACCACGCAACGGACCCTGGATGCCGATACCGCGACCGGCTTTCAGTTTGGTCCGGCCACTGCGCCGGCTTTGGCCGACGCCATTGCACGGGCAGTGCAGGCCTATCGCCAGCCGGCACAGTGGCGGCAATTGATGCTGCGGGGCATGGCCCAGGATTTTTCCTGGCAGGCCGCCGCCGTCCAATATCTGGCCCTCTACGAAGCCGCGCGCCAAAGCGTGCCGGCGTTTGGACGGCTTACTGGCGGGTAACACGAAACATCTACAGGGCACTCTGAGAAAGTTCGAGAGAAACTGGCTGCCGGTGCATTAAAGTCCCTGCTTCACTTGAAGGAGGCGAATGTGGATTGGATATGCAGTGGCGGTGGCGCAATGGTGTTTGAGCAGGATCGACAGTCCTACCCGCGTCCCTCCACTGACCGTTTGCCAGCATGACGGCGTTCAAACGGGCCTTCCACTACTGGCAGACTTTCGGGATTTTCGGTCGCCTGTACCTTCCCATTCTGTTGCTGATCCTGCCCTTTTCGGGTGTGCGCTACAGCCTGCTGATTGATACGACCAGTGCAGACATCATCGCGCGCAGTGCGCGCGAGATGCGCGAGCTCAGCCATTTTCTGATCCCCAACCTGACCCAGCTCTCTTCGCCTAGCCAGATTGAGCGTGTGAAAGGCTTGCTGGAGGACGAACTGCGCATCAACCCGGATATGGCATCCATCCGCTGGCAGACCGATGGCATGGTTGTGGAGGTCAGCAATCGCGAGGTGCCGACAGCAGCCTATCCTGAATGGTTTCGTCGTTTCGTCCCGATACGGGACCAGGTTTCTACGTACCCGGTAACGCTGGTTGGAGACGGGCGTGCCTCACTGGGGCTGACGCCATCCACCGTGGCCGCCGTCAACAGCGTCTGGAAGACACTGATGGTGCAGGTCAAGATTTCGGCGGCCATTGTCTTCACCATCTTTTTCCTGCTGACGCTGATACTGCGCAGCACGGGCGCCATGCAGCGGCGCCTGGCCCTGGCGACCGACCAATTCAAAAGCGGTGACTACTCGGCGCGCATGCAGGTCACCGGCACGTCCGAGGCTCGGGCCATGGCCAGCACGTTCAATGCCATGGCGCAGGAGGTGCAGTCGCTGGTGCAATCCGTGCTGACCAGTGAGCGGCAACAGCGCGAGCAGCTCCATTTCACACAGCAGTTGATCAATGCATTCCCCGTGCCCATGTTCGTGGAAAACACGTCGGGCATCTGCACGCGGGTCAACACCGCGTGGGAGCACCTGTTTCGCGCGAACGCCGCCAGCCTGGTGGGCAAGCCCATGCAGGATATTTTCAATACCATGCAATTGGTGGACACCCAGGGCAGTCCGCTGCGGCAGACGGGTGAAGACTTTCTGGCGGAACAGGAGTTGCATGTGGTTACGCCCGATGGGCGGGCGCTGGATGCACTGTACTGGCAGGCGGGATTCACCACTGCCGATGGCGTCCCGGCAGGAAAGATTTGCGCCATGGTGGACATCACCCTGCGCAGACAGGCACAGGCGGCGTTGAGAGCCGAAAAGGAACGCGCAGAAGTGACCCTGTCCTCGATTGGTGATGCGGTCATTACCACCGACCTGCGTTGGCGCATTGAATCCATCAACACCGTGGCGCAGCAGCTCACCGGTTGGACCTCGGACCTGGCCTTGGGCAGCCCGCTGGCACATGTGTTTGAACTGATGGACATTCCAGGACAATCCACTTCGGGTCCAACGTGGAGTGACGTGCTCACGGTCCGTACGGTGGTCCATGCGAGCAACCAGGTGTTGGTCAGCCATGCCGGGCAGCACTTCACCATCGAGTACACGGCGTCGCCCATTGCGAAAACCGATGGTACGCCCATGGGTTGCGTGCTGGTTTTTCGGGATGTCAGTGAGAAGCGCTACTTGATGCAGCAGATCAACTGGTTGGCCCACCACGATGAACTGACGGGTTTGAACAACCGCTCCGGATTGGGGGAGCAATTCCAGCGCGCCATCTTCCGCGCCAAATACCTCGGGTGTCTGCAGGCGGTCTGCCTGATTGACCTGGACCACTTCCAGCAGGTCAATGACCAGTTGGGCAACGCCGTGGGCGACCGCCTGCTGAAGGAGGTCGCCCTGCGCCTGGGCAATGCGGCTGTGGGTGATGACAGCGCGGCGCGCCTGGGTGGCGATGAGTTTGTGCTGTTGATTGGCGGTCAGACCGATGTTGGAGCAATCATGCAGGGCGTCGATCGCGTGCTGGCCGACCTGGCCCGCCCCTACGTGATCCATGACTCCACCATCCACCTCACGGCGAGTGCCGGCGTGGCCATTTACCCGGATGACGATGTCAACCCCGACACCCTGTTGCGCCACGCCGATCAGGCCCTGTACCAGGCCAAACAGACCGGGCGCAATTGCAGTCACTTTTTTGACGCCAGTCTGGACAAGGAGGTGGAGACCCGCCACATCCAGCGCACGCGCATCCACCGTGCGGTCGTGGATGGGGAGCTGCGGCTGTACTACCAGCCCAAGGTCAACATGCGCACCGGAGAGGTCTGTGGCATGGAGGCGCTGTTGCGCTGGCAGCATCCCGAGCAGGGTTTGCTGGGGCCGTTGCACTTCCTGCCACGGGTGGAAAACGATGACGTCATCATCGAAATCGGCGAGTGGGTTTTGCAGCAGGCCATGCAGCAGCTGCGGACCTGGCTGGCGCAGGGCAAGCGCTGGCGAGTCAGCGTGAACATTGCGGCCCGGCACTTTCAACTCAAGGACTTTGTCGTGAAACTGAAGGCTGTTCTTGCCGACTTTTCGGACGTTCCCGCGGAGTTGCTGGAAATAGAAGTGCTGGAGTCGGCGGCGCTGGAAGACGTGCAGCATGTGTGCAACGTCATGCTGGAGTGCCAGGCTCTGGGCGTTACCTTTGCGCTGGACGACTTCGGCACCGGATATTCATCACTGGCCTATCTCAAACGCTTGCCGGCCGATACCCTGAAAATTGACCAGACCTTTGTTCGGGACATGCTGGACAACACGGACGATCTGGCTCTGGTCAGTGCCGTGATTGGCCTGGCCCGTGTCTTCAACCGCCATGTGATTGCCGAGGGTGTTGAAAGCACCTCCCATGGCGTCCAACTCATCCGTTTGGGGTGCGACTTTGCCCAGGGCTACGGTGTTGCGCGACCCATGCCGGCCGATGCCGTGTTGCCTTGGGCCTGCGATTTCAAGCCTGCACCCGAATGGGCGCAGGCCGCACTGGCAGGGTAGTGCCTCAGGCCGGCAGCGTGTGCAGCGGAATGTCCTTGTCGGCAGCCAGTTTGTCCAGTTGCGCGCGCGTCTGCGTCAGCAGGAACGCGGCAATGGCGGCGTGTGTTTCGGGCGCGAACATGGCCATGATGTTGGACGTTTTCAGCCCCACCGCGGTTGTCAGGGATGCAGCGAAGTGCGGTTCCAGCGCCGCCACGGCCACGCGGCCATCCTTGCACGGATAGACGCGGTAACCGGCGTGGCCACCACCCACGGCCGCTCCCGGTTTGGTCAGACCCCAGGTCCGCGGCAGGGCCAGGTAGGCGGCCGCATCGGACAGTGCAACCTCCAGGCGCACGCCTTTGCCCTTTTGCAACTGGTGAAGACGCGCTTGCAGCACCGCCTCGGACGCCATCAGTGATCCGCCCATGTCGGCATACAGCGTAGGGGGCAACTCCAGCCCACCAACCAGGTTGTTTTCAGCCAGGTAGGTCAGGTCGTGGCCCGGCTCTTCCCCCCGCGCCCCAGGCGCGCCGACGATGGCCACCAGGGACAGTGTGGGGTAGAGCTTGCGCAGGGCCTTCCAGTCGAGCCCCAGCTTTTGCAGTGCGGAAGGGCGAAACGAGGTCAGCAGCACATCGGCCTTGGCCAGTTCGCGGTGCAGTGCCTTCTGCCCCTTTTCCGACTTCAGATCGGCGGTTGCAATGCGCACACCTTGATGCAGGGTGTCATAGGCATTGCGGTTGTACTGGCCCATGGGATCACCTGATGCCCCTTTGGGTGCGCTGGGGTGCGCTGGAGGCTCGAGCTTGACGCAGCGTGCGCCCATTTGCTGGCAGCGCATCAGCGCGGCGGGTCCGGGCAGATTCAGTGCCAGGCTGAGGATGCGAACCCCCTTGAGTGGGAGCAGGGGCTTGGGTGAGGCGGTAGATGGGGCAGGCATGGCTGATTGTTCGGGACAAGGATGGATAGGAGGCCTGGGCGTTATGCGCTACCAATATAGGAGCATATAACGCCCATTCTACGAGGGCTAGACGCCGATCAGACACCTAGCCGCCTTGCCAGAGTCACGGTTTGATAGTGACACTAACGCCCTGACTATAGAGCGTGAACGGCGCGGTCATGATCCGGTAGCCATAGTGCAGCGGCCCATCCTGCCAACTGTACAGGGCGGCAAACTGCGCCGGAATTGCACCCAGGGTGAGGTCGGGTGTCAACACAAACTGCTGCCCATTGCCAAAGGCCACCAGCACCGAGCCATCCAACTGCACCACCATGGAGCCACCCATCAAGCCGACCTGGGTCTGCAACGCACCGGGGTCCAGCACGGCCGGGCGCAGTATCTGGGTGTTGCCATTGGCGTCGGTAAAGCGCAGCAGCCCATCAGCCCCAAAGCCCAGGCTGGGGCCACCCGGCGTGCCGG
>JBAQDE010000031.1:0-108319 GCA_049294595.1 Rhodoferax sp.
ATGCCGCCGGCCGCAATCACCGGCACCCGCAGCGCCCGCACCAGTTGCGGCACCAGTGCAAACGTGCCCACCTGGGTGCTGAGGTCATCGCTGAGGAACATGCCGCGGTGGCCACCGGCCTCACAGCCCTGGGCAATCACCGCGTCCACGCCATGCGCCTGCAGCCACAGGCCTTCTTCCACGGTGGTGGCGCTGGACAGCACCTTGGCACCCCAGGCCTTGACCCGGGCCAGCAGCTCGGGCGCAGGCAGGCCAAAGTGGAAGCTCACCACGGGCGGCGCAAACTCGGCCAGCACATCGGCCACCTCGGCGCTAAAGGGCAGGCGCGCAGGGGCCTGCGCAATGCCGGCAGGGTCTATGCCGCACTCGGCGTAGTAGGGCGCCAGCGTGTTGCGCCAATCGGCTTCGCGCGCAGCGTCCGGCGCGGGCGGGGTGTGGCAAAAGAAGTTGACGTTGAAGGGCCGCGTGGTGCCGGTGCGGATGGCTGCCAACTCCTGGCGCAGGGCATCGGGCGTGAGCATGGCACCGGGCAGCGAGCCCAGACCGCCCGCATTGGAAACAGCCACTGCCAGCGCGCTGCCCTGCACGCCGGCCATGGGCGCCTGGATGAGGGGCAGCTCGGTGCCCAGAAGGGTTTGCAGGTTCGTCATGCTTGTTGCCCTTGGTAGTCATTGCGCAGCAGGCCGTATTGCAGCAGGTCGTGGTACTGGCCCAGCCAGAAGCCGGCCTGGCGCAGGCGTCCCTCACACACAAAACCCAGGTTCTGCACGCTTCGGAGGGACGCGGCGTTGTCCGGATGCACCTGGGCTTCAATCCGGTTGAGCGCCATGTTGGCAAAACCCCAGTCCAGCGCGGCCGTCAGCGCTTCACGCATGTACCCTTGGCCCCAGGCGTGCTGCGCCAGCTCATAGCCCAGCGTGCAGCAATGCCAGGGCCGGTTCCATTTGAAGAGGCCGCACGTGCCGATCAAAGCGTCACTGCCTTCCAACGCTATGCCCCAGCGCACGCCGGGGTTGGGGAGTCTGCGCCAGCTGGCGAACAGGTCGACCAGTTTTTCGGCCTGTTGCAGTTCGGTGATGGGATCGGTGCCAAACCAGCGCATGGCCTGGGCATCGCCGTGGATGGCCAGCAGTTGCGCAGCATCGGCGTGCGTGATTTCGCGCAATTGCAGGCGTCGGGTTGGCAGCGTGGGGAAGTCGTTCATCGTGGTTTCCGGACGGTCCGCATAGTGTGCACCAAGCGGTGCCTGGCGAAACGATTGTGAGCCAAATTGGCTTCCAGCCCTCGTACAATGTGCGCAGGCAGCTACTGAATTCATAGCAAAAACCACTACCGCAGACCTCCGCCATGACCTTCCACGCCCCCCTGATCATCGATATCGCCGGCCTCTCCCTGAGCAAGCTGGACCGCCAGCGCCTCAAGCACCCGCTGGTCGGCGGCCTGATCCTGTTTGCCCGCAACTGGCAGGACCGCGCCCAGCTCACCGCGCTGTGTGCCGACATCAAGAAAGTGCGCCCCGACCTGCTGATCTGCGTGGACCACGAGGGTGGCCGCGTGCAGCGCTTCAAGACCGACGGTTTCACCCACCTGCCGCCCATGCGTGCGCTGGGCGAGATGTGGCTGGCCGAGCCCAACGCCAAAAAGAAGGCCGGCCCGCTGGATGCCACCAACGCGGCGACTGCCTGCGGCTATGTGCTGGGTGCCGAGCTGCGCGCCTGCGGCGTGGACCTGAGCTTTACGCCGGTGCTGGACCTGGACTATGGCAGCAGTGGTGTGATTGGTGACCGCTCCTTTGGCCGCGACCCGCGCGTGGTGAGTCTCCTGGCCAAGAGCCTGATGCATGGCCTGCTGCAAAGCGGCATGGCCAATTGCGGCAAGCACTTTCCCGGCCACGGCTTCGTCAAGGCCGATTCGCACACCGACATCCCCGTGGACAAGCGCAGCCTCAAGGCCATCCTGGCCGACGACGCCATGCCGTACCGCTGGCTCAACACCGTGACCAGCAGCGTGATGCCGGCCCATGTGATCTACCCCAAGGTGGATGCGCGCCCGGCCGGCTTCTCCAGTACCTGGCTCAACGACATCCTGCGCGGCCAGCTGGGCTTTGGCGGAGCCATCTTCAGCGACGACCTGTCCATGGCCGGCGCGCGCCTGATCGATGGTAAGCAGGTCAGCTACACCGAGGCCGCCGTGGCCGCGCTCACCGCCGGCTGCGACATGGTGCTGCTGTGCAACCAGTCCACGCCGGACAGCGTGGGCGGCGGTGCGGCGGTGGATGAACTCATCGCCGGGCTGACCGAGGCCGGACTCAAAGGCCAGTGGCAGGCCAGCGACGCCAGCGAAGTGCGCCGCCGCGCGCTGTTGCCCACCACACCCGCCCCCGAGTGGGACGCGTTGATGGTGCAACCGGCCTACATGCACGCGCTGGACTGGATCGCCTGAGGTGTTCGTCCGCACCGAGTTTGCGGCTGGGGCCTGGTGGCAACTGGTCAGCGCGCAATGGGTGCACTTGAGCTGGCTGCACGCCGGTGTCAATCTCTTGGGGCTGCTGGTACTGCTGGCCGCATTCCACGGCATGGTGCCTTTGCGCCTGCAACTCGTCGCCTTCATCGGCGGCCAGGTTGGCGTGGCCGCCGTGCTGGCGCTGGATGCCAACTGCGCCTACTACGCCGGCGCCTCTGGCGCCTTGCACGGTCTGTTGGCCGGCTGTGCCCTGTGCTCGATCCTGCAGGCTCACAAGCTGGGCTGGGCCGTGCTGGCGGGGCTGGCCCTCAAGCTGCTGTGGCAGCACGCCATGGGTGATGCGGCCACGCCGGGCTGGCTGGGCATCGCCACCTACTACCCGGCGCATGAGGCAGGGGCGTTGAGCGGCCTAGTGGCGGTTGCACTGGCGCGCGGTCTGCGCCCGGTGTGGTTTGCGCGCTGAGGCTCCGGCCAGCAGCAGGAGCAAGCCTGCCAGTGCATCCACCCAGCCCATGGCACCACCCCCGCCACCGCCGCCGGTTGCGGCGGGCGTGGTGGGTGTAACCGGCGGTGGTGGGGGCTCCACCGGAATGGTCGTCGTAACCGAAATCTTGACCGTCACGCTGGCCCCGGCCGTCGCACCGTCGGTGGGTTGGATCACCACGTTGTAGTCCCCCACCGGCTGGGCCTTGGGCCAGCTGAACACACCGGTCACCGGGTTGAACGTGGCCCCCGCAGGCAGGCCGCTGGCGCTGTAACTCGCCTCGTCGCCTTCGGCGTCAACGGCCGTTGCGGTGAACTGCAAGGCAGCGCCGGGCAACACGTACTGCGTGGGCAGCGCGTTGAGCACCGGCGCGGCGTTGGTGATGCCACGCGCCTGCAGCAGCGTCGTCACCGCGCGGAAGGCGTCGAGCAGGCCGGCGCCGCAGTCGGTGCGCCCGGCACAGTAGGTGCCGCTGGGGTGGGGGCGCGCGGAATTGACCAGATAGGTTTGCACCTCGGCCGGCGAGATGCCGGGCTGGACCTGGGCCAGCAGCGCGACCACACCGGCAACGTGTGGTGCGGCAAAGCTGGTGCCTGAGTGCGCGCTGTAGCTGTCTTCCGCCGGCACGGTGGTGCCGGTGTTGCTGGTGGTGTAGATGCTGTTGCCGGGTGCGCTGATGGTGGTGCCATTGCCCACATTGGCGTAGTCGGCATTGGCACCGGTGGAAGTGTGTGCCGTCACGGCAATCGCACCGGCGCAGTTGGCCGGCTGGGTGATGGCGGTGCGGGAGTAGTCATTGCCGGTGGACACCACGACGATGCTGCCGGCATTGCGCGCCGCGGTGATGGCCGCCTGGTAGGTCAGGGAACAGTCGCCGCTGCGCCCAAAACTCATGTTGATGACCTTGGCCACATTCGGGTTGGCAGGAATGCCAGGCACCGTCAGCCCGGCCGCCCACTGGATGGCCGCTGCCGTGTCCGAGGTGTAGCCGCCGCACACGCCCAGTACCCGCACCGGCAGGATTTTGGCCCGGTAGGCGATGCCGGTAATGCCGGTGCCGTTGTTGCCCACCGCGCCAATGACGCCGCCCACCTGGGTGCCATGCCAGGACGAGTTGGCCACGTCGCACAGGCTGGTCTGGGTGTTCCAGTCACCGGGGTCCAGCGCGTCCGCGTCACGGCCGTCACCATCTTTGGCGGTGGTGAAGTCGTTGGCACCGTCGGCGCTGATGAAGTCATAGCCCGGCACGAGGTTGGCCGCCAGGTCGGCGTGGGGCCGGTAGCCGGTGTCCAGCACGGCCACGGTCACACCGGCGCCGCTGACCGGCGCACCGCCGGCAGTGCGGCCCCAGGCGTTGGGCAGGTTGAGGCCGGCAATTTCCAGCACGGGGGATTTCAGGCTGGCCTGTTGCGTGGCATAGAACGGATCGTTGGGCACGAAGTGGGGGAAGACCGGCTCGTCCACTTCGGCGTATTCCACCCGCGGGTCGCGCGCCAGGCTCTGGGCCAGCGCGCGCAACTCGGCGTGGCGCAGGGGCTGGGCGGTGCGCGCCACGTGGGTGCTGTTGGAGACCGATTTCAGGTAGCTCAGCGAGCTGTGGTTCAGCGCGTGGATGCGCTCGCGTCCGGTGGCGGCAGCCAGCGTGCGGTTCTTGCCCGCAGCATCGTCACGGAACTTGATGATGAGCCGGTCCAGGCGGGGGGCGTTGGCCGTTGGCGTGGCGCCAGCCGGCGGTGTGACCTGGGCCGGTGACATGGGAGAGGCCAGGGTGGTCGCAAGGGTGGACGCCAGCAGCAGGAAAGGGCGGAATGCAGACATGGTGAAGGTCTCTTGGCAACTAGTGGGATTTGGCGGCAGCGTCCCGTTCCACCCGGGCCACATTCGGCAGGGCGGCCAGACGCTGCACCACGGTGGCCGGGTTCTGGTCCGGCGCCACCTGCAACTGGTACACATGGGTGTCGGCAGACACGGCCGACAGGTAGTGCACCGGGGCCTGGATCTGGTCCTGCAGCGACTGCACAAAGGCGGCATCGGCAAAGGCGGCGCTCTGCTTGAACTGCACGATGACGCGCAGCGTGCGCACGCCGGTGGGGCTTTCCTGGGTGAGCAGGTTGGGCGGTGGGGGTGCATTGCCGGGCACATGGCGTGTACCCTGGGTACACGCCATCAGACCGAGGATGCAGGCGGCGCTGGCCAGGATGCGGGGCAGCCGGTTTCTCATGGCGGCTCAGGGCGAGCGGTGCAGGCGCGAGCCCAGCAGCGCGTTGATCTGGTCCTGTGTGGCGGTGTCCAGCACCGGGTTGCGTGCCAACAGGCCCTTGGTGGTGAGCAGGGTGCGCAGCTGCTCCACATCCTTGACGGAAGGGGCGACCTTGATCTGCGCCAGCGCGGCCTGCAGGTTGCCGCCCTGGATCAGGGTGGCGACCTTGGTGGCCCAAACGGGGGTACGGGACATGGCAGAAATCCTCACTTGGCTAAACGGTTTAAGACCATTGTGGCACATGGCCCTCGTGGAATCGACATCAATAGCTATCAAAACAATAGCAAAATCGCAATGCTACCGTTCGGCCAAACCCACCCAGGCCGCGTCCTGTTGCCACCGGGCCAGCCACACGGTGATATCTGCGGCCGGCATGGGCCGGGCAATGCCATAGCCCTGCACCAGATGGCAGCCCAGGCGCAACAGCGCGGCGCCGTGCTCCAGGGTTTCCACGCCTTCGGCAATGACTGCGCGGTTGAAGGCGCCGGCCAGGCGGATCACGCCTTCCACAATGCCCAGGTCATCGGGGTCCACCAGCATGTCGCGGATGAAGCTCTGGTCGATCTTGAGCAGGTCCACCGGCAGCTTGCGCAGGTAGGTGAGGGACGAATAGCCGGTGCCGAAGTCGTCCAGCGCAAAGTGCACGCCCAGGTCGCGGCACCTGCGCAGGATGGTGACGGCCTGGTCCATGTCGGCAATGGCGGCGGTTTCCAGCACCTCCAGCTCCAGGCGGCCTGCGGGCAGCTCCGGGTGGTGTGCCAGGGCATTGCGCAGGAAGTCGCAAAAGCTGCCATCGAGCAGGTGCGCGGCACTCACGTTGACGCTGATCTGGACTTCCAGCCCCTGGCCCTGCCAGGCGCTGGCCTGGTCCAGCGCGCTGTGGATGACCCATTCGCCCAAGGGGCGCTCCAGGTCGCTGCCGTCCATGAAACGCAGGAACTCGGCCGGTGCCAGCAACCCCCGTTCGGGGTGCTGCCAGCGCAGCAAGGCCTCCACACCCACCAGTGCGCCGGTTCGCAGGTCCACCTTGGGTTGGTAGTGCAGGACAAACTGGCCATCCAGCAGGGCCTTGCGCAGGGTGTCCAGAAACTTGCGGTGCACCTGCACCTTGCGGTCCACTTCCGGGTCGAACAGGTGGTACTGGTTCTTGCCGGCTTCCTTGGCCAGGTACATGGCCTGGTCGGCGTGGCGAAGCAGCACGTCGGCGCTGGAGTTGTCGGCTGGGTAAAGGCTCACGCCAATGCTGGCGGAGATGGTGATGGGCTGGCCGTCCAGCAGCACCGGTGTGCCGGTGGCGCGCAGCACGCGGTCCAGGATCTGGGAGCATTCCTCGGGCGTGGAGATGTCCGAGAGCAGCAGCACAAACTCGTCGCCACCGATGCGTGCCAGCGTGTCGTCGGCCCGCAGCACATGCTGCAGGTTGCTGGTCACGCCCACCAGCAGGGTGTCGCCAGCGGCGTGGCCAAAGCGGTCGTTGATCTCCTTGAATGCATCGAGGTCCAGGTAGCACACCGCTAGCGAGCAGCCGCTGCGTGCGGTGCGCATGATGGCATGCTCCAGGCGGTCAGCCAGCAGGCGCCGGTTGGGCGTGCCGGTCAGCGGGTCGTAGTGGGCGATGCGATCCAGCTCGGCCTCGTGCGATTTGATCTGGCTGATGTCGGAGAACACGCCCACATAGTGCTGGACGACGCCGCTGGCATCGTGCACCGTGGAGATGGACAGCAGCTCCGCAAACACCTCGCCGTTCTTGCGCCGGTTCCACAGCTCGCCACTCCAGAAGCTGTGCTGTGTCAGGGATTGCCACATGGTCTGGTAGAACGCCGCGTCCTGCCGACCGGAGGACAGCACCGTGGGGGGCTGTCCTATGACTTCCTCGGCGCTGTAACCGGTGATGCGGGTGAAGGCCGGGTTGATCTTGGTGATGCGCATCTGCGGGCTGACCACCATGATGCCCTCGTAGCTGCTGGAGAAGACGGTGGAGGCTTCCTTCAGCGCCATTTCGAACTGCTTGCGCTCGGTGATGTCGGTGTGGGTGCCCGACATCATCAGCGGCTGGCCATCGGCGCTGCGCTCGACGATGCGCCCACGCGTCAGGACCCAGCACCAGCCGCCGGACTTGGTTCGTGCCCGAAACTCCGCCGTGTGCTGGGCGGTTTCCCCGGCGCAGTGGGCGCGTATCGATTCCCGTGCCACTGGCAGGTCGTCGGGGTGCACCAGGTTGTCCCAGTTGTCGGGGACCACGTTCATCTCGCCTGGCGCATAGCCCAGCATCTGCTCCCAGCGGGCGCTGACTTCAAACTGGTTGGTCTGCAGGTTCCAGTCCCAGTAGCCCTGGTCGGAACCGGCGATGACCCGGGCCAGTTGCTGCTCGCGTTCGCGCAGCGCAGCGGCAGCGGCCTTGCGTTCGGTGATGTCGCGGGAAATACCGAACAGCCCGATGGCCTTGCCGTTGTCGTCGAGGACCGGTCCCTTGGTCACCCAGAAGTCCAGCGTCTTGCCATTCTGCGTGGAGACGCGTTCCTCGTGGGATTGCATGCGCCCCTGGGCCACCACGCTGCGGTCGATGTCCATCAGGCGTTGGGCAGTTTCCGCGTCGAACAACTCGGTGTCGTCATGTCCGATCAAGGCTTCTACGGGCTTGCCGGTGAACTGCGCCCCCGCCTGGTTGATCAGCAGGTAGCGCCCTTGCAGGTCCTTGACGAAGACAGCATCCGAGGTGCCGGAGACCACGGCATCGAGTAACAGGCGTTTGGCCTCCACGCGCGAGGTGGCCACGCGCAGCATTTCGCTGAGCAGGCTGACGGCCACGCCGTTGACGATCAGGAAGAACCACTGCAACAGATCGTCGCCACGGGCGATGTAAAAGCTGCCGGTGGGGGGGATGGCGAAATAGGCGGTTCCCGCCGCCGCCACGGCTGTTGCCACCAGGCCCGGACCCAATCCGCCCAGCGTGGCGCTCAGGACGATGGGCAGCATGAACAGGATCAGCATCAGGTGTTGGTCGTGATCCGGCGTGGCGGCGTTGCGCAGGAGCAGCATGCTGGCCGTGACGACCACGGAGAACACGTACATGGGCCAGCGGCTCCTTTGCCCGGTGACGCCGCTGGTCAGCGCGTTGATCAGGGTCTCGCCGGCACCGGCTCCGTTGGCGGGAACGGACTTGAGTCCAAAGAAAAACATGGCGGCTGTCGCCACCACGAAGAAAACCCCCTTGGCGGTGGACAGCCAGACCATGGACTGGATATCGGCAAAGGCCGACAGCAATTGGTCGGACAGGAAAATCCATGCCAGCGAGCCCACCGCATAGGCCGTGACGATGATGGCGATGAACCGGTTGCGTGGCGTCATCATCATCGGGCGGAGGATCGTGCACACCGGTCAGGTGTGCAGCATGGAGAAAACGGCATGCAGGTCAGTGGGCGCAGGGGCGACGCAATATTTCATGGAACAAGCCGCCACAGTGGACTAAATCGGCCGTTTTGTCCACCAATAGCCCTAGAGTGTTTTCCACAACTGGACACCGCCGAACTCCAGGTGCGTGAGGTAGAGGCGCAGTTCGAACTCCAGCTGGTGGTAGCTGCTCTCCATGTGGGTGCAAAGCTGGTAGAAGGCCTTGTCGTGTGCGCGTTCCCGCAGGTGGGCCAGCTCGTGCACCACGATCATGCGCAGAAAGTCCGGCGGTGCGTCCTTGAACAGCGAGGCGATGCGGATCTCGCGCTTGGCCTTGAGCTTGTTGCCCTGCACGCGTGACACGGTGGTGTGGGTGCCCAGCGCGTGCTGGACGATCTGCAGCTTGCTGTCAAAGGCCACCTTGGAGAGGGGCTCGGCACCGCGCAGGTATTCGTTCTTGAGGGCCTGCACGTAGTCGTACAGCGCCCGGTCGGTGCGCAGGCCATGGGCCTGTGGGTGCTTTTGCAGCAGCCAGGGGCCGATGCGCGCGCCCTCCAGCATCTGCTGCACCTGCGCCAGCGTCTCCTGCGGGTAGCCCTGCAGAAACTTCAATGGAGAAGTCGCTACGCTTTTCATAGCGGCCTATTCAGGTTTGACGAGGGCTGGAGCCGTATTTTGCGTCTAGTTCTCCCGGCGCAGGGCGGGGAACAGGATGATGTCGCGGATGCTGGGGCTGTCGGTCAGCAGCATCATCAGGCGGTCAATGCCGATGCCACAGCCGCCGGTGGGGGGCATGCCGTATTCCAGTGCGCGCACAAAGTCGTGGTCGAAGTACATGGCTTCGTCGTCGCCATTGTCCTTGGCCGCCACCTGGGAGTGGAAGCGTGCGGCCTGGTCTTCGGCGTCGTTCAGCTCGGAGAAGCCGTTGCCGAACTCGCGGCCGGTGATGTAGAGCTCAAAACGCTCGGTGACACCGGGGTTGGTGTCGCTGGCGCGCGCCAGCGGGGAGATCTCGACCGGGTGTTCGCAGATGAAGGTGGGCTGCCACAGCATCTCTTCGACGGTTTCCTCGAAATACATGACCTGCAGGCTGGCCAGGCTGCGGGTGGAGAGCTGGTTCTTGGCCTCGGTCAGGCCGAGCTTGAGCAGTGCCCGCTGGAGCCATTCGGCGTCGTTGACATGGGGGCCGGCGCCGGTGTATTTGGCAATCGCCTGGACAATGGTCAGGCGCTCGAACGGCTGCGACAGGTCCACCGGCTTGCCGCCGTAGCTCAATTGCAGGGTGCCCACGGCCTTCATGGCGGCATCGCGCACCAGGGCTTCGGTGAAGCCCATCAGGTCCTGGTAGTTCCAGTAGGCCGCGTAGAACTCCATCATCGTGAACTCGGGGTTGTGGCGCACCGAGATGCCTTCATTGCGGAAGTTGCGGTTGATTTCGAATACGCGGTCAAAGCCGCCGACCACCAGGCGTTTGAGGTACAGCTCGGGCGCGATGCGCAGGAACATCTGCTGGTCCAGCGCGTTGTGGTGCGTGGTGAAGGGCTTGGCGTTGGCGCCACCTGGAATGGGGTGGAGCATAGGGGTTTCGACTTCCAGGAAGCCATGCTGCACCATGAACTCGCGCAGGCCGCTCACCGCCTTGCTGCGTGCCACAAAGCGCTTGCGCGATGTCTCGTCCGTCATCAGGTCCACGTAGCGCTGGCGGTATTTCACTTCCTGGTCGTGGATGCCGTGGAACTTGTCGGGCATGGGGCGCAGGCTCTTGGTCAACAGGCGCACGCTGGTGGCGTGGATGGACAGTTCGCCGGTCTTGGTCTTGAAGACCTTGCCTTCGGCGGCGACGATGTCGCCCAGGTCCCAGTGTTTGAACGCGGCGTACAGGTCGGCACCCACGTCCTCGCCCTTGACGTAAATCTGGATGCGCCCGCTGCTGGGGCCGAACGAGGCGTCCTGCAGGGTGCAGAAGCTGGCCTTGCCCATGACGCGCTTGAGCATCATGCGTCCGGCCACCTTGGCGGTGACGCCCATGCCTTCCAGGACCTCGGTGGCGTGCTGGTCGTATTCGGCAAACAGCTCCTCGGCCTTGTGGCTGGGCTTGAAGTCATTGGGGAATGCCACGCCATGGCCCTCGGCCTGGCGCTGGCGAATGGCCTTGAGCTTCTCCCGGCGTTCGAGAATCAGCTGGTTTTCGTCCTGGGGTGCGGGGGCTTGGGTGTCAGACATGGAGGTGCGCAGGGTGGAATCAAGAAAGGGCCGGAATTTGCGGCCAGAACCCTCGATTCTAAGAGGGTCGCTGCGGATATGATGCATTCGCTCATTTCATTGGACACCATGCTCTACCAAATCACCTCGCTTTTGCTGGAAGTGGCCGCCGGATTGATCGCTGGCACCTGCCTGTTGCGCCTATACATGCAATACCAGCGCATCCCCATGTCCACCCGTTCCGGCAACCCCCTGGCGCGCTTCATTTTTGCACTGACCGACTGGCTGGTGCTGCCGCTGCGCCGCGTGGTGCCGGCCATTGGGCGCCTGGACACGGCCAGTCTGCTGGGTGCCTTTCTGGTGCAACTGCTGCAGTTTGTGATTCTGTGGGGCATCACCGGCATGGGCACCAGCGTGCTGTCCATCGTGGTGCTGGCCGCCTTTGGCCTGGTGCGCATGGCGATTTCCGGCCTGACCGGCCTGGTCATCATCTACGCCATCCTGTCCTGGGTGCAGACCCAGTCGGTGGCGGCCGACTTTCTGGAGCGCCTGGTGCTGCCGCTGCTGATGCCAATCCGCCGTGTGGTGCCACTGGTGGGCGGCATCGATCTGTCGCCGCTGGTGCTGCTGCTGATCCTGCAGGTGGCCGGGATTGTGCTCGGCAATCTGCAGGCGATGGTGTTGTTCGCGTTCTAAATTACCGCGTCGGCCGGCTGGCGTTGCAGCATGGCCAATGAACTGGCCACCGTCTTGCGCAGGTCGCGGCGGTCGCAGATCAGGTCCACGGCGCCCTTGGTCTGCAGGAATTCGGAGCGCTGGAAGCCTTCCGGCAGCGTCACCCGCACCGTGGATTCGATGACGCGCGGGCCGGCAAAGCCGATCAACGCCTTGGGCTCGGCCATCACGATGTCACCCAGGAACGCGAAGCCGGCACTCACGCCGCCCATGGTTGGGTCGGTCAGCACGCTGATGTAGGGCAGGCCCTTCTTGGCCAGACGGGTCAGTGCGGCATTGGTCTTGGCCATTTGCATCAGGCTCAAGAGGCCTTCCTGCATGCGCGCGCCACCGGTGGCGGTGAAGCACAGGAACGGCACCTTTTGCTCGATGGCGGTCTCCACGCCGCGCACAAAACGCTCGCCCACCACGGAGCCCATGCTGCCGCCCATGAAGTCGAATTCAAAGCAGGCCGCCACCAGGCTGATGCCCATGACGGCGCCACCCATGACCACCAGCGCATCGGTCTCACCGGTGTTTTCCAGGGCTTCCTTCAGGCGTTCGGGGTATTTGCGGCTGTCCTTGAACTTCAGCGGGTCGACCGGCAGCACTTCCTGGCCGATCTCGAAACGGCCCTCGTTGTCCAGGAACAGGTTGAGCCGGGCGCGGGCGCCAATGCGGTGGTGGTGGCTGCAAGTTGGGCAGACGTTCTGGTTTTGCTCCAGATCGGTCTTGTACAGCACCGTTTCACAGCTGGGGCACTTGACCCACAGGCCTTCCGGGACGCTGCGGCGGTCGGCCGGGTCGGTTTGTTGAATTTTCGGGGGAAGCAGTTTTTCTAGCCAACTCATGTTCGGTCTCCAGTACAGCGTCCAACAGACAGGGTGGGATTATCGGTCCAAAGCGGTCCGGATTTCCCGCAGGAAGGTTTGGGCCGTCTGGGCCACTTTTTCGCGCGGTTGATCCTCCAGCAGCTGGATGATGCGGCTGCCAATCACCACGGCGTCGGCCACGCGCGAGATGGAGCGGGCGGTATGCGCATCGCGGATGCCAAAGCCCACGCCCACCGGCACGCTGATGTGCTGGCGGATGCGCGGCAGCATGGCTTCCACCGCGCCCACGTCCAGTGCGCCGGAGCCCGTCACGCCCTTGAGCGACACGTAGTACACATAGCCGCTGGCCACGCGGGCCACCTGGTCCATGCGGGCATCGGTGCTGGTGGGGGCCAGCAGGAAGATCAGGTCCATGTTGTGGGCGCGCAGCTCCAGCGCAAAGGCCTCGCACTCTTCGGGCGGGTAGTCCACGATCAGCACGCCATCCACTCCGGCGGCTGCTGCATCCTGCACGAAGGCACTGGATACACCCGGCTTGGCGTGCTTCTGGTCGTAGCGTTCCACCGGGTTGGCATAGCCCATCAGCACCACGGGGGTGGTGGCGTCGGTCTTGCGGAATTCGCGCACCATGGTCAGCACCTGCACCAGGCCGATGCCAAAGGCCAAGGCCTTGTCGCCGGCTTTCTGGATGACGGGGCCGTCGGCGCTGGGGTCGGAGAAGGGCACGCCCAGCTCGATGACGTCGGCGCCACCGGCCACCATGGCGTGCATCAGTTCGGGTGTGACATCGGCATACGGGTAGCCGGCAGTGACGAAGGGAATCAGCGCCTTGCGGCCTTGTGCTTGAAGTTCGGCAAACTTTGGTGCGATGCGGCTCATGCTGCACCTCCTTGCTTCACGATCTGGATGGGCTGCTCACCGCCCTTGACCGATTGGCCGGTGCAGCTGGGGCGGCAGAAGAATTCGCCATTGCTGAGGTCGGCCACGGTGCCAATGTCCTTGTCACCGCGTCCCGATAGATTGACCAGAATGCTTTGGTCCGGTCGCATGGTCTTGGCGAGTTTCATGCCGTAGGCCACGGCGTGGCTGGATTCCAGCGCGGGGATGATGCCCTCGGTGCGGCACAGGTAGTGGAAGGCTTCCAGCGCTTCCTTGTCGGTGACGCCCACATATTCGGCCCGGCCAATGTCGGCCAGAAACGCGTGCTCGGGGCCGACACCGGGGTAGTCCAGTCCGGCGCTGACGCTGTGCGTCTCGGTCACCTGGCCGTTGTCATCCTGCAGCACATAGGTGCGGTTGCCATGCAGCACGCCGGGGCTGCCGCGCTGGATGCTGGCCGAGTGCTTGCCACTGTCCAGGCCTTCCCCGGCCGCTTCCACGCCGATCAAGCGGGTTTTTTCATGCTGGATATAGGGGTAGAAGATGCCCATGGCGTTCGACCCGCCACCGACGCAGGCGATCACGGCGTCGGGCTGGTCACCTTTGCAGCCGGCAGTCTTCAGCATCTCGGGCATTTGCACCAGGCATTCCTCACCAATGACGCTCTGGAAGTCGCGCACCATCATCGGGTAGGGGTGCGGGCCGGCCACGGTGCCGATGATGTAGAAGGTGTTGTCCACATTGGCAACCCAGTCGCGCATGGCCTCGTTCAGCGCATCCTTCAGGGTCTTGCTGCCGCTTTCCACAGGTACCACCTTGGCGCCCAGCAGTTTCATGCGATAGACGTTGGGGCTCTGGCGTTTGACGTCCTCGCTGCCCATATAGACCACGCATTCCAGGCCGTAGCGGGCGCAGATGGTGGCGGTGGCCACACCGTGCTGGCCGGCGCCGGTTTCGGCAATCACGCGGGGCTTGCCCATGCGCTTGGCCAGCATGGCCTGGCCTATGGTGTTGTTGATCTTGTGCGCGCCGGTGTGGTTCAGATCCTCGCGCTTTAAAAAGATCTGCGCGCCACCCATTTCACGGCTCATGCGGGCGGCGTGGTAAACCGGGGAAGGGCGGCCGACAAAATGCGCCAACTCCGACTTGAATTCGGCGATGAAGGCCGGGTCATGCTGGTACTTGGCGTAGGCGTCTTTCAGCTCATTGATGGCGTGCGTCAGCGTCTCGGAGACAAAGCTGCCGCCGTATTTTCCGAAGTGCCCGGTCGGATCCGGTTGTTGGTAGTCGTACATGGTTTCAATCGATTTTTGGGCGGAATGCGCAGGGTGCGCGGCCCGGCCCGTTCAAGGGGTGGTCTGATCCGCTGCGCGCACGGCGGCAACGAACTGGAGAATCTTCTCGGGATCCTTGATGCCTTTGAGAGGCTGTCCCTGAGCATCCACGGCTTCCACGCCGGAGCTCACGTCCACGGCCAGCGTCTTACAGCGCGGCCGAACCTGTTTGACCCCATCGCCCACGTTTGCAGGTGTGAGTCCACCACTCAAGACGAGGTGAGCGTTGACGTTTGGAGGAAGCAGTGACCAATTGAATGCCTTGCCGCCACCGCCAAATCCTTCGACATGGGCGTCGAGCAGGATGGCCTGGGCGTGAGAGTAATCGTGGGCGTATTTTACGAGGTCAAAGTCCCGAGCGCCTTCGCCTAGCGGAATGCGGGCGGCGCGCACCCAGGGGCGGCAGTGGTTCAGGGTAGCCGCCGCGCAGTCCTGCGGCGACTCGTCACCATGAAATTGCACAGTAGCCCCTGCAATCATTGAGCAGGCAGCTATGATTTCCGTAGCAGGCGCATTGACGAACAGCAGCACCGGTGTGATGAAGGGCGGCAGGCGTTTGGCCAGCTCGGCGGCGCGCTGGGCATTGACTGCACGCGGGCTCTTGGTGTACAGCACAAAGCCAATGGCGTCAGCACCGGCCGCTACGGCCGCATCCACATCCTGCTCGCGGGTCAGTCCACAGATCTTGATTCGGGTTCGTGTAGAAAATGTCATGGCAGCCCATCATACGCAGCCGTGCGGTCGGGGATGCCCCACTTGGGGTCATACCGTGGCCCCAGGAAGTACAGGCCATCGGGAGAGAAGGTGGGTGCCGCCGCGCGACGGTCGCGCGCTGCCAGTACGTCGGCTATCCATTCCGGTGGTTTTTTCCCCTGACCGATCAGCACCAGGCAGCCCATGATGTTGCGGATCATGTGGTGCAAGAAGGCATTGGCCTCAAACTCGATGCGCCAGTAGGCACCGCGCTTGCTCATGCTGATTTCAAAAAGGTTTTTGACCGGAGTCAGTGCCTGGCATTGTGAAGCGCGGAACGATGTGAAGTCGTGTTCGCCCAACAGCAGTTGGGACGCCTGCTGCATGGCCTCACCGTCCAGGCTGCGAAAGGCCCAGCCCACGCGCCCGTGGTCCACGCTGGGGCGAATGGGGGATTCGTACAACACATACGCATAGCGCCGCGAGGTGGCGCATGCGCGGCAGTGAAACGCGTCAGGGGTCATGACGGCCCATTGGACGGCAATGTCCCGGGGCAGGTTGGTGTTGGTCCCGCGAACCCAGGAATAGGTGTCCCGCACTAGTTCGGTGTCAAAGTGAACGACCTGCATGATGCCGTGCACACCTGCATCCGTGCGGCCGGCACACAGGGTGGACACCCGCTGGGCGGCAAATTTGCCCAGCGCTTTTTCCAGCTGGTCCTGAATGGTCTGACCAGAGGGCTGGCTCTGCCAACCCTGGTACGCACGACCGTTGTAGCTGATGCCCAGCGCAACCCTCACGGCTCGGTCAAACCTGCTGCATCAGCTGCCACACGTGCCGATCGGGCTAACTCAGGTTGGCCAACGCACGCTGGGCCTTGGCGCGCATTTCACCAGTGGATTCGGCGACCACTTCCTCGATCAGCGCCCGAGCACCGTCTTCGTCTCCGATGGAAACAAATTCCTCGGCCAGGGCCAGTTTGGTCTCCAGAGGATCCTCGTTGCCGCTTTCAGGAGCTTCCGTGGGTTTTTCATCCGAAGGTGTGTCCAGGTCGAGTGACAAGGAGCCCAGGTCAAACTCCAGCATGCCGGAATCGTTGGCAGGTGCCGGCGGAGCAACTGCGGCAACGGGAGCCGGCTCGGTGGCGTTGAACTCGGGGAGGGGCGTGTGATCGTCCTCGGTCAGGTTGAGGCCATCCATGGACAGAGAAATCTCTGGCATGGGTGCAGGCGCTTCTGGTTCCGCTGCGGCCACAGCCTGCGGTGCGGGCTCCTGCAATGCCGCAGGCTCCGAGAGGTCGAAATCCATGTCCATCGACGCGTTGGCGTCAGCATCCGCCGCTGGCATCTTGACTGTTTCGACTGCGGTCTGCGTGAAGGTCTCGCCGGTGACTTCACTGATGGCGCTCGCGGGAGCGTCATCGAGTGAAAAATCGAGGTCCAGGTCCAAGTCTACGCCGGATACGGAGTCACCCATTTCCGCATGAACGGACTGGGGGATGGTGCTGGCTCCAAACGAGGAACTGTCACCCGCAGGTGCAGCAGGAGCCGCTTCGCTGGGGGCGCCGCCAGGTTGGTACAGCGGGTTGGTGGGGTCGAATGCCAAGCCCATTTCGCAAATGCGAATCCAGTCCGGGCTGTTGCTGCCAGTGAGTTGGTATGCCTGGGTAGCCGTTGACTCAAAGTTTTTGGCATCGCGCCGCTTGGCAAAGATTTCGAGCAACTTGGTGTGAATGGCTAGGCGACCGGGATTGGTACGCACCGCTTCGCGCAGGATTTCTTCAGCCTGCAAGTCCCGTCCGTAGGCCAAGTAAACATCGGCCTCAGCCACTGGATCTACATCGTCAGCCGCGTCGAGTTGACTGGCCGAGTACACCATGGAAGATCCCGTGGCTGAACTCTCGTTGTTGGTGTCAACACGCTGGCCGCCGCTCGCGCCAAAGAAGGAGTCAGGTTGCAGACGGCTTTCCAGGAAGGAACTGTCCATATGGGACTGGTTCTTCTTGCGTTGGCGTGCGCGCCAGAAGGCGAATCCGCCCAGGAGGGCGATCAGACCACCGGCACCCGCTGGCAGCAGGGGGTTTTCGAGCAGTTCATCAATCAGTCCGGGCGGTTCAACCGGCTGCGGTACGGGAGCCGCGACCTTGGGCTTGACGGGTGTCGAAGCCACAGCCGATGCCGGAGCAGCAGCCACTGGTGCACTGGGTACAGCGGTTGGCGTGGAAGCGGGCACTGAAGCTGGGGCGGCTGGTGTCGATGCCACCGGTGCCGCAGGGGGGGGCGCTACAGCAACCGTGGGTGCTGGGGTGCTGGGTTCTGTCTTGGGCTGCGACGCCACGGCCACCGGGGCCGAGGTACCCAGCTTTTTCAGGTCGCTGATGTTCTTGGAAATTTCGGCGGCCCGGCTGGCAGCCTCCTTGTCGGCACGCTCCTTGGCGATTTTGGCTTCCTTGGCCTCATTTGCCTTGGCCTGGACAGAGCCCTTGGAGAGAGTCAGTTTGTCTGGCGTGGCAGAGCCAGCCTTCTTGTCCTCAACTTTGGTGTCGATGGTGCCACTGGTCTTGCGACTGGCGGAGCCCACCGCAGCCACGGGTGCGTTGCTTGCCAGGTTGCGCCGGAACTCGTTGAAGTCCTTGCTCTGGGCGATGACGGTCTGGGTTGCCTCTGCAGAAGAGATAGCTTGGGCCTGTTCAGCAGACGGGACTTCCATCACCGCACCGGAGCGGATGCGATTGATGTTGTTGTTGATAAAGGCATCCGGGTTGGCCCGTAACAGTGCGACCAGCATCTGGTCCAGTGAAACACCAGCAGGCTTGGTATTGGCGGCGATCTTGCTGGCGGTGTCGCCGGCCTTGACAACGACTTGCTTGGAGTCATTCGCAGGGGCACTGGCTTTCGGAGCTTTCGCAACAGGGGTGGGGGCCGCGGTGACCGCTGGGCGGGGCGGTGGAGCCACGCTGCGGGGCACCTCAGGTGCCGCCGCCGGGGACTGTGTTGCCACAGGAGGCTGCGCGACCGGTGCAGCAGGCGCTGCGGTAACTTGCGGCAGGGTCGGTGCTGCCGGTGCCGGTTTGCGCAACACCGGAGGATCAAACAGCATGGTGTAGTCGCGCAGGATGCGACCGGACGACCAACTTACCTCCATGATCATGTCAACAAACGGTTCGTTGATAGCGCGATCACTGCTCAAACGGATGTATGCACGGCCATCGGGGCGCCGTTGCAGACTGGTCTGCAGGCCAGCCATGGCCGGGTTGTATTCCAGTCCGGCATTCGCAAATGCTTGTGGGGATGCAATCTTTGCGGTCAGGGATGCCGCTTCTTCGGCATTGATCTCGGGCACTTCAATTTCAGCACGCAAAGGTTCGCCCAGAGCGGACTGTACCGTGATGCGCCCAAGCGACAGTGCCCAAGCCCCCGTAGTGGAAAGGCTCAGTAGCGCAATGGCCGCAGCCGCTACAGCGGTCTTCTGCCAACGATGTGACTTTGCAATCAATTTATATGCCTCCGGTGCAGCTCAGCGAGCAGCAATGACTATGCTTTATTGCGGCCCAAAAGCCCGACACTCAAAACGTAAAAAGTACCATAACATCAATGTCTTAGCCTGACAAGCTAAGAAAGCTTTTAACTTTGGGTGGTTCCCCCGCTTCTTTGTCTCTGCTATGGTTTTTGTTGCCAATCGACAACGACAAGGCCCCCCGATCCAGACGGACCGGGGGGCCTTGATTCGCAATTAAGCAGCCAGCAAAATCCGCAGCATGCGGCGCAGCGGTTCGGCAGCGCCCCACAGCAACTGGTCACCGATTGTGAAGGCGCCCACGTACTGCGGGCCCATGGCCAGCTTGCGCACACGCCCCACGGGAATGGTCATGGTTCCGGTCACTGCCACCGGTGTGAGGTCCTTGATGGTGGCCTCGCGGGTGTTGGGAACGACCTTGACCCACTGGTTGTCGGCGGCGATCATGGCTTCCAGGTCGGCCACTGGCACATCCTTGTTCAGCTTGAAGGTCAAGGCCTGGCTGTGGCAGCGCATGGCTCCCACGCGCACACAGAAGCCGTCCACGGGAATGGCGGGAGCAGTGAAACCCTCGCCCAGGCCCATGATCTTGTTGGTTTCGGCCATGCCCTTCCATTCTTCCTTGGACTGGCCATTGCCTAGGTCCTTGTCGATCCATGGAATCAGCGAGCCACCCAGCGGCACGCCAAAGTTGGCAGTTTCCGCTCCGGTCAGGGCGCGCTGCTTGGCGATGACCTTGCGGTCGATTTCCAGAATGGCGCTCTTGGGATCGTCGAGCAAGGCCTTCACTTCGGCATTCAGCGTGCCGTACTGCGTCAGCAATTCACGCATGTGCTGGGCTCCACCACCGGAGGCTGCTTGGTAGGTCTGGGTACTCATCCATTCCACCAGACCGGCCTTGTACAGGGCGCCCACACCCATCAGCATGCAGCTCACGGTGCAATTGCCACCAATCCAGTTCTTGCCACCATTGGACAGTGCGTTCTGGATGACCGGCATGTTGACCGGGTCCAGGATGATGACGGCGTCCTTGTCCATGCGCAGCGTGGAGGCGGCGTCGATCCAGTGGCCGTTCCAGCCGGCGGCGCGCAGTTTGGGAAACACTTCGGTGGTGTAATCGCCACCCTGGCAACTAATGATGATGTCGCAGCGCTTGAGCGCGTCAATGTTGAACGCGTCCTGCAGCGTGGTTTCGTTCTTGGCCTGGGCCGGGGCCTTGCCACCGGAGTTGGAGGTGGAGAAAAAGACCGGCTCGATCAGCGCGAAGTCGCCTTCGGTTTCCATGCGGTCCATCAGGACCGAGCCCACCATGCCACGCCAACCGACGAGGCCTACGAGATTACCTACTTTCATGCTGTTGCCCTTTCAGAAAATTTCAAGATTGAAAATTGGTTCTGCCCGGCTCGTCTGGCCGGGAGGGGCGCGACGAACCGGGCTGGATTAGCCTTTAATGGTTGTCGTCTTGGTGATCGATGGACAGGCCATCGCATCACCAGCCCACGGCACCGCAGGGCCGCTGACGGGCCGTGCAGGTGGAGTGGGGCGATGGAGGTGCATGGGCGGATTGTAATCGAGGCCCTTACAAGGCCTTGACAACCGCATCGCCCATTTCGCGGGTGCTGACGCGGGTTGTGCCTTCACTGTAGATGTCGGCAGTGCGCAGGCCCTGGGCCAGCACTTTTTGAACGGCGGCTTCAATGCGCTGCGCGGCTGCTTCCTGGTTCAGGCTGAAGCGCAGCATCATGGCGGCACTCAAAATCGTGGCCAACGGATTCGCAATGCCTTTGCCGGCGATATCGGGTGCGCTGCCGTGGCTGGGTTCGTACAAGCCCTGGTTGCTGGCGTTCAGCGAGGCGGATGGCAACATGCCAATGGAGCCGGTCAGCATCGAGGCTTCGTCCGACAGGATGTCGCCAAACATATTCCCGGTCACCACTACGTCAAAACGCTTGGGTGCCTTGACCAGTTGCATGGCGGCGTTGTCCACATACATGTGATCCAGCTCCACATCCGGGTATTGTTGGCCCACCTCGGTGACAACGTCCTTCCAGAACTGGAAGGTCTCCAGCACATTGGCCTTGTCGACGCTGGTTACGCGCTTGCTGCGCTTGCGGGCGGCCTGGAAGGCAACATGGGCAATGCGTTCGATTTCGGGCTTGCTGTAGCGCATGGTGTCATACGCTTCTTCGGCACCGGGGAAGTGACCATCGGTGGCGATGCGGCGACCGCGCGGTTGGCCAAAGTAGATGTCACCGGTCAGTTCGCGGATGATCAGGATGTCCAAGCCGGCGATCAGCTCGGGCTTGAGGCTGGACGCTCCGACGAGCTGTTCGTAACAGATGGCCGGGCGAAAGTTGGCGAACAGGCCCAGGTTCTTGCGCAGGCCCAGAATGGCCTGCTCGGGACGCAGGGGGCGGTCCAGCTTGTCGTACTTCCAGTCACCGACGGCGCCAAACAAAACCGCGTCGGCTTCCTTGGCGAGTTTCAGCGTGGATTCGGGCAGAGGGTGGCCATGGGCCTCGTAGGCTGCGCCGCCGACCAGGGCGGTTTCCATTTCCAGGGGTAGGCCCAGGACGTTCAGGACTTTGACAGCTTCGGCGACGATTTCGGTACCGATGCCGTCACCGGGCAATACTGCAATTTTCATGATCAGTCTTCAAGTGGTGATGGAGCGAGCTGGCAAGCTGCTCCTGATTGCTTTGATTTTGATAGCGCTTTACGCAGTCATGGCGAGGGCTAGCCATGGTTTTTGCGTAAGACGCTGGGCTTCGAAAGCCTTGATCTTGTCGGCATAGCGCAGGGTCAGGCCAATGTCGTCAAAGCCGTTGAGCAGACAGTATTTGCGGAAGGCCTGCACGTCAAAGGCAATTTCCTCGCCCTGTGGCTTGACGATGACCTGGCGCTCCAGGTCGATGGTCAGTGTATAGCCCGGGAAGGCCAGGGCCTCGTTGAACAACTGGTCCACTTGGGCCTCACTCAGCACGATGGGCAGGATGCCGTTCTTGAAGCTGTTGTTGAAGAAGATGTCGGCATAGCTGGGTGCGATCAGTGCGCGGAAGCCATACTGCTCCAGTGCCCAGGGGGCATGTTCGCGCGACGAGCCGCAACCGAAGTTCTTGCGCGCCAGCAGGATGGAGGCTCCCTGGTAGCGCGGCTGGTTCAGCACGAAGTCCGGGTTGGGCTTGCGGCTGGCGGGGTCCTGGCCGGGGTAGCCGGCGTCCAGGTAGCGCCATTCGTCGAACAGATTCTGTCCGAACCCGGTGCGGCGGATGGATTTCAGGAACTGCTTGGGAATGATGGCGTCCGTGTCGACGTTTTCACGGTCCATGGGCGCCACCAGGCCTTGGTGGATGGTGAATGGATTCATTTCTTGGCTGCGCCTTCAATTTTTTCACCAGCCTTCTGGATATCCTGGCCTACGCCCTTGACGGTATTGCAGGCACTCAACAGCAATGCGGTGGCTACGACAAACAGGGTCATCAGGTTTTTCATGGTTTCACTTCCTTTGAATGCCGGGTTTTAGCTGAATTTGCGCACGTCCACAAAGTGGCCGTGAATGGCCGCCGCTGCCGCCATGGCCGGGCTGACCAGATGGGTGCGACCGCCAGCGCCCTGGCGGCCTTCGAAGTTGCGGTTGCTGGTGGAGGCGCAGCGCTCACCAGGTTCCAGACGGTCGGCGTTCATGGCCAGGCACATCGAGCAACCCGGCTCGCGCCACTCAAAGCCGGCGGCCTTGAAGATTTCGTGCAGGCCTTCCTTCTCTGCCTGGGCCTTGACCAGACCAGAGCCCGGCACAACCAGCGCCAGCTTGACGTTCTTGGCGATCTTCTGACCCAGTGTCTTGACGATGGCGGCCGCTTCGCGCATGTCTTCGATGCGGCTGTTGGTGCAGGAGCCGATGAACACTTTGTCAATGAACAGGTCGTCCAAGGCCTTGTTCGGTTCCAGACCCATGTAGACCAGTGCGCGCTCGATGGCGCCGCGCTTGTTGGCATCCTTTTCCTTGTCGGGATCGGGCACGCGGCCATTGATGCCCAGGACCATCTCGGGTGATGTGCCCCAGGTCACCTGTGGCACGATCTGCGTGGCATCCAGTTCAACCACGGCGTCGAATTGGGCATTGGCGTCGGAGTGCAGGGTGCGCCAGTAGGTCACGGCCTGGTCCCATTCCACGGCGGCTGCCGTAGCATTGGCGGCATTGTGCCCAGGGGCCAGTGGGCGCCCTCGCACGTAGTCGATGGTCTTGTCGTCAACTGCCACCAGACCGGCACGGGCGCCGGCCTCAATGGCCATGTTGCAGACCGTCATGCGACCTTCCATGCTGAGCGCGCGGATGGCGGAGCCACCAAACTCGATGGTGTAACCGGTGCCGCCAGCGGTGCCGATTTTGCCGATGATCGCCAGCACGACGTCCTTGGCGGTGACGCCACGCGTTGTACTGCCTTCCACCTTAACCAACATGTTCTTGGCCTTCTTGGCCAACAGGGTCTGGGTGGCCATGACGTGCTCGACCTCGCTGGTGCCGATGCCGTGCGCCAATGCTCCGAATGCCCCGTGGGTCGAGGTATGTGAGTCACCACACACCACGGTCATGCCGGGCAGCGTGGCTCCGTTCTCGGGGCCGATGACGTGCACAATGCCCTGGCGCTTGGACAGGAAGGGGAAATAGGCTGCGGAGCCGAACTCCTTGATGTTGCTGTCCAGCGTGGTGACCTGTTCCTTGCTGGTGGGGTCCGTGATGCCGTCGTAGCCGCGTTCCCAACCGGTGGTGGGGGTGTTGTGGTCGGCCGTGGCGACGATGGAACTGACGCGCCACACCTTCCGTCCGGCTTCTCGCAGGCCTTCAAAGGCTTGGGGGCTGGTGACTTCGTGCACCAGATGGCGGTCGATGTAAAGCACGGCCGTGCCGTCTTCTTCGGTGTGGACAACGTGTTCGTCCCACAGTTTGTCGTACAGGGTGCGACTCATGGTGATTCTTTGGTTGGATGCAAAAGTGCTATGGTGCACGGATTTTGAAACTGGTACAAGAAGTCAATTTATCCTAGTATAAATTCCACCATGAAAGATACCGATACCCGTGCGTTGCTAGGCACCTTTATCCGTGCCCACCGGGAGCGCCTGCCCATTCCGGCCAAGGCGGCAGGCCGCAGGCGCACGCCCGGCTGGCGCCGTGAAGAACTGGCGGAGGCAGCGGGAGTGGGCCTGACTTGGATCACCTGGCTGGAGCAGGGCCGCGATGTGTCGGCATCGCCGGCGGCCTTGGCGCGCCTAGCGGATGCGCTGCTGCTGAATCCGGCCGAGCGGGCCTCGCTGTTCGATTTGGCGGGACGACGCGACCCTACCGAGCCGATGCAGCCCCAGATGGATCTGCCAGCGCATGTGCTGGCTTTGCCGGCATTGCTGCAGGTTCCGGCCTACCTGCTGGATCACCTGTGGACAGCCCGCGCATGGAATGCAACTGCGGCGCAACTGTTCACGGGTTGGTTGGATGATGGGCGCGAACGCAACCTGCTGCGGTTTGTCTTTTTGTCGCTGGAGGCGCGAACCTTGATTGCGGATTGGTCGGAGCGCGCGCAGCGCCTGGTGGCGGAGTTTCGCGCCGACTTCAGCCGGCGCCCGCGCGATGCGGCGATGCAAGCCTTGATTGATGAGCTGTCGTCCAGCAGCCCGCTGTTTGCACGACTCTGGCGGGAGCAGACCGTGCTGCACCGCGAGGGTGGTGAGCGCAGCTTCCAGTTGGCCGACGGGGAGCTGCGGCGCTACCAGCAGACCACACTGCTGGTGGCCTCACAGACGGAATGCAAGCTGGTGTGTCTGGTTCCCAAATAAAAAAACCCGCCGGCATTGCTGCAGCGGGTTGATTGGCGCTGGGTGCGCTTAGCGTTTGGCGATGGGCAGTACGTCGCGGCGCTCGGAGCCGGTGAACAACTGGCGGGGACGGCCGATCTTGTACTCGGGGTCGCCAATCATTTCGTTCAGCTGGGCGATCCAGCCGACGGTGCGTGCCAGTGCGAAGATCGCGGTGAACAGGCTGACCGGGATACCGATGGCGCGTTGCACGATGCCGGAGTAGAAGTCCACGTTCGGGTAGAGCTTGCGCTGCACGAAGTAGTCGTCTTCCAGGGCGATCTTTTCAAGGGCCATGGCCAGCTTGAACAGCGGATCGTTTTCCAGACCGAGGGCGCCCAGCACTTCCTTGCAGGTTTCCTGCATGAGTTTGGCGCGGGGGTCGTAGTTCTTGTACACGCGGTGACCAAAGCCCATCAACTTGACGTTGGAGTTCTTGTCCTTCACCTGGTTCATGAACTCGCCCACCTTGCTGATGCCACCCATTTTCTGGATGTCTTCCAGCATGTTCAGGCAGGCTTCGTTGGCGCCACCGTGGGCCGGACCCCACAGGCAGGCCACGCCAGCGGCAATGGCTGCAAACGGGTTGGTGCCGGAGCTGCCGCACAGGCGAACCGTGGAGGTGGAAGCGTTTTGCTCGTGGTCTGCGTGCAGGATGAAGATGCGGTCCAGCGCGCGCTCGATCACCGGATTGACCTTGTACTCTTCACACGGTGTGGCGAACATCATGTGCAGGAAGTTGCCGGCGTAGCTCAAGTTGTTCTTGGGATACATGTAGGGCTGGCCTGCGCTGTACTTGTACGCCATCGCCACCAGCGTAGGCATCTTCGCAATCAAACGAATCGCGGACACTTCGCGGTGTTCGGGATTGTTGATGTCGGTGCTGTCATGGTAGAACGCAGACAGGGCACCGACCAGGCCGGTCATGATGGCCATGGGGTGCGCGTCACGGCGGAAACCACGCAGGAAGAACTGCATCTGCTCATTGACCATCGTGTGGTTGCTCACGCGCTTGGTAAAGGCAGCCTTGCCAGCAGCATCGGGCAGGTTTCCGTACAGCAGCAAGTGGCAGGTTTCCATGAAGTCGCAATTGGTGGCCAATTGCTCGATGGGGTAGCCGCGGTAAAGCAGTTCGCCCTTGTCGCCATCGATGTAGGTGATGGCGGACTGGCATGACGCCGTGGACAGGAATCCAGGGTCATAGGTAAACATGCCGGTTTGCGCATACAACTTGCGGATATCGACTACATCCGGGCCGACGCTGCCCTGGTACACAGGCAATTCGACGCTGGGGCTGCCATTGCTGAAGGACAGCGTGGCTTTGTTGTCAGCTAGTTTCATTTTCGACCTTTCAACAGTTTTTTCTCAACAAACTCAAAACTTCCTGCACATCTTCACGATCCAACGGTGCAGAGACCTCAGCCAGGGACTTGCGCCCCATGTGGACATCGAGCAGGTCGTTGTCACTCAGGTCCATTAACAAACCCAAGGCATTGGCCTGCCGCACTGTCAACGACGCGCCGAACCGCCGGAAAAAGCGCTCAATGAACAGGTCATTCTCCAGCAGGCCGCGGCGGCATCGCCACTGCAGCTTGCTGAAGGCCCGCTCGTCCAGCAGTTCTTCGGTCGCGTGCATATATCAAACGGCGCGCATGACCATCATTTCCTTGATCTTGCCGATGGCCTTGGTGGGGTTCAGACCCTTGGGGCAAACGTCAACGCAATTCATGATGGTGTGGCAGCGGAACAGGCGGTAGGGATCTTCCAGGTTGTCAAGGCGCTCGGCCGTAGCCTGGTCGCGGCTGTCGGCCAGGAAGCGGTAGGCCTGCAGCAGGCCGGCGGGACCGACGAACTTGTCGGGGTTCCACCAGAAGCTGGGGCAGCTGGTAGAGCAGCTAGCGCACAAAATGCATTCGTACAGGCCGTTCAGCTCTTCGCGCTCTTCAGGACTCTGCAGGCGTTCTTTTTCGGGTGGTACGGTCTCGTTGATCAGGTACGGCTTGATCGAGTTGTACTGCTTGAAGAACTGTGTCATGTCCACGATCAGGTCGCGGATAACGGGCAGGCCGGGCAGGGGCTTCAGAACGATCTTGCCGGGCAGCGTCAGCATGTTGGTCAGGCAGGCCAGGCCGTTCTTGCCATTGATGTTCATCGCGTCCGAGCCGCACACCCCTTCGCGGCAGGAGCGACGGAAGGAGATGGTGGGGTCAATGGCCTTGAGTTTCATCAGGGCGTCCAGCAGCATGCGCTCGTTGCCATCGAGTTCTACCTCGATGTCCTGCATGTAGGGCTTGGCATCCTTGTCCGGATCGTAGCGGTAGATGGAAAAAATGCGTTTGGTCATGATTAGAACGTCCTTACTTTCAACGGCACGGAGTCAACCGTCAGGGGTTTCATTTGCACCGGCTTGTAGCTCAGGGAATTGCTGGCGCTATCCCACAGGGTGTGCTTGTGCCATTCAACGTCATTGCGACCATTCGGGTGCTCGGCCGAGTCGCTGTAGTCATTGACCGTGTGGGCGCCACGGCTCTCGTGTCGTGCTGCTGCAGACACGATGGTGGCCTGGGCGGCCTCGATCAGGTTGTCCACTTCCAGGGCCTCAATGCGGGCAGTGTTGAAAACCTTGGACTTGTCCTTCAATGCGATCGCGTTGACACGGTTGCGCAACTCGGCAATCTTGACAACACCTTCGTCCATGCTCTTCTGGGTACGGAACACGCCGGCATGCAACTGCATGCTGGCGCGCAGGTCATCGGCCACCTTCTGGGCGTATTCGCCGCTGGTGGAGTTATCCAGGCGTGCCAAACGTGCCAGGGTGCGGTCAGCAGCATCTGCTGGCAGCGGCTTGTGGGCCTTGGTTTTGCTGGCGAAGTCCACAATGTGGTTGCCGGCAGCGCGACCGAACACCAGCAGGTCGAGCAGCGAGTTGGTGCCCAGACGGTTGGCTCCGTGCACCGAAACGCAGGAGCATTCGCCCACGGCATAGAGGCCGTTGACCACTTTGTTGCTGGTGCCATCGTGTGTGACGACCTGGCCGTTGATGTTGGTGGGAATGCCGCCCATCTGGTAATGGATGGTGGGCACGACCGGGATCGGTTCACGGGTGATGTCCACGTTGGCGAAGTTGACGCCGATTTCGTACACCGACGGCAGACGCTTGTGGATCGTCTCGGCACCCAGGTGGTCGAGCTTGAGCAGCACGTAGTCTTTGTTGGGACCGCAGCCACGGCCTTCCTTGATTTCCTGGTCCATGGAGCGGGACACAAAGTCGCGCGGTGCCAGGTCTTTCAGCGTGGGCGCATAGCGCTCCATGAAACGCTCGCCATTGCTGTTGAGCAGAATTGCGCCTTCGCCACGGCAACCTTCGGTCAGCAACACGCCGGCGCCGGCCACACCCGTGGGGTGAAACTGCCAGAACTCCATGTCCTGCAACGGGATGCCGGCTCGTGCCGCCATGCCCAAACCGTCGCCGGTGTTGATGAAGGCATTGGTGGAGGCTGCGAAGATGCGGCCGGCACCGCCGGTTGCCAGCAGCACGGTCTTTGCGTGCAGCACATGCAGATCACCGGTTTCCATTTCCAGAGCGGTCACGCCGACCACATCGCCTTCGGCGTCGCGGATCAGGTCCAGCGCCATCCACTCGACGAAGAAGCTGGTCTTGGCTTCGACATTCTTCTGGTACAGCGTGTGCAGCATGGCGTGGCCAGTACGGTCGGCCGCTGCGCAGGCGCGTTCCACGGCCTTTTCACCGTAGTTGGCGGTGTGGCCGCCAAAGGGGCGCTGGTAAATGGTGCCGTCGGGGTTGCGGTCGAACGGCATGCCCATGTGCTCCAGGTCGTAGACGACCTTGGGTGCTTCACGGCACATGAACTCGATGGCGTCCTGGTCGCCCAGCCAGTCGGAGCCCTTGACGGTGTCGTAGAAGTGGTAGTGCCAGTTGTCGTCGTTCATGTTGCCCAGCGAAGCGCCAATACCGCCTTGTGCGGCAACGGTGTGCGAACGGGTGGGGAACACTTTGGAGAGGACCGCGACGTTCAGGCCGGCGCGTGCCAGTTGCAGCGACGCGCGCATGCCGGAGCCACCGGCACCGACGATAACGACATCAAATTTTCGGGTTGTAACGGAGTAGGTCATGGAATCAGCCTCAAATATTCAGTGGGATCAAAGGCGCCACAGGACCTGGATGGCCCAGCCTGCACAGCCCACGAGCCAGACGATGGAGAACACCTGCAGTGCCAAGCGTACGTACACAGGCTTGACGTAGTCCATGAAGATTTCGCGCATGCCGATCCAAGCGTGGTACAGCAGGGCAATGATGACGGCAAAGGTCAGTGTCTTCATCCACTGGGCGGAGAAGATACCGGCCCATTTGTCGTAGCCCATGGGTCCTTTGGTCAACAGAATCTGCGCGAGCAGGATGACGGTGAAGAGGGCCATCAAAAGACCGGTGACGCGCTGGGCAAGCCAGTCGCGAAGGCCATAGTGCGCACCAACGACGACACGCTTGGATCCGTAATTAACAGACATGATCAGTTCCTGGTTTTAGTATGTGGGACGTGGAAACGAGAGGGGCGGTGTTCAGTACAGACCGAACAGTTTGGCACCCAATACCACGGTCAGACCCAGGCTCAGCACCAGGGTGATCTGGGCGGTCTTCTTGCCGGCTTCCTTGCTGACGGTGTGGAACAGGTCCATGCGGATGTGGCGCATGCCGGCAAAGAAATGGTGCAGGTAGGCCCAGATCAGACCCAGTGCCACCAGCTTGACCAGAAACCCCGGCACGAAGCCAATGCCGTTGTTGAACAGCGAGGTGAAGCGGGCGAAGGAGACCTCTGAAGTAACCGACGTGTCAAACATCCAGATGATGAATGGCATGAGCAGAAACATGATCAAACCGCTGGCGCGGTGCATGCCGGACACCAGCGAGGCCAACGGCCAGCGGTAACCCGGCAAGTCGTTGAAGGCATTGATGTTGCGGAATTCAGGCCGCTTAGCGCGGAGGGGGGGACTGAGCTCGGACATGGTGGGCTTTCTGGGTGTAACCGTTTGTAATTATTGCTGGTGCAAGGCAAAATTCTATTGCACTGCAACAGGCTGACGCTGGACTTGCATCAACAAACCAATCAATTTAGTGCATTTCGATAGTAGTGTTTATTGGTGAGGTATAGGCCGCGGCGCAGTTCCATGGGCACGTCGTTGTAGGTGTAGGCGATGCGCTCGACACTCAGCAGCGGCGTCTGGGGGCTGATCTTGAGCAGGGCGCACTGTTCCGCGTCGGGCAGGATGGCGCGGATTTTTTCTTCTGCGCGGACCATGCGCACGTCAAATTCGGTCTCGAACAGTGCGTACATCGGTCCGTTGTAGTCGCGCAGCCGTTCCGCGGTCAAGCCCTTGAATGGCGCCGCTGGCAGCCACAGGTCTTCCAGGATGGTTGGAACCGTGGCAAACGACAGCACACGGCGCACCTGCAGTGTCGCGTCGCCGGTGCGCAGGGATAGTGCGCGTGCAACCTCCACCGAGGCACGTGTGCGCTTGCAGTCGATGATGTGGCGCTGCGCGGGGCCCTCGCTGTTGGGGTCGCCGTTGTCGGGAATGAGTTTCAGAAAACGGTACTGAATCTGGCGTTCGGCATGGGTGGCAACAAATGTGCCCTTGCCCTGACGACGCACGAGCAGGTTTTCCGCCGCAAGTTCGTCGATGGCTTTGCGTACTGTGCCTTGGCTGACCTTGAAGCGGCTGGCCAGTTCCATTTCGCTGGGAATAGCGGTGCTGGGCTTCCATTCGCCGGCCTGCAGGCTTTGCAGGATCAGTACCTTGATCTGCTGGTACAGCGGGCTGAAGGCCGGTGTCGGTTGCGCGGCCACCGACGCATTGCCGTCAGCGCCGGGCGCGGACAGGCTGTCGTTGTGAAAAGGGGGCGTTGCGGACATGAAAAATGGGTGAATAAGTCAGCTTCGAGTCAGTCTCGATTTCAGGCTCAATCATATCTTATATAAGACATAAGACAAATTGACTTTACCGCAAATTCAAGGGTAAACTCGCAGCCATTCTGAAGGATTCAACCTTTCTTCTTGGGTCCCCGGACCGCCGCCTTTTCTACAACACTTCCTGGAGTTATCACCATGAGCAAAAAGCCCGTTCGCGTTGCCGTTACCGGAGCAGCCGGTCAAATTGGATACGCCATTCTGTTTCGCATCGCCTCTGGCGAAATGCTGGGTAAAGACCAGCCCGTGGTGTTGAGCCTGCTGGAAGTTCCCGTTGAAAAAGCCCAGCAAGCTTTGCAAGGCGTGATCATGGAGCTGCAAGACTGCGCGTTCCCCCTGCTGGTGGGCATCGAAGCCCACAGCGATCCCCTGACCGCATTCAAGGATGTGGACTACGCTCTGTTGATCGGTTCACGTCCCCGCGGTCCTGGCATGGAGCGCGCCGAGTTGCTCGCCGTCAACGCCGAAATCTTCACAGCCCAGGGCAAGGCACTCAATGCCGTGGCCAGCCGCAATGTGAAGGTACTGGTGGTTGGCAATCCCGCCAACACCAATGCCTACATCGCCATGAAGAGCGCGCCTGATCTGCCACGCAAGAACTTCACCGCCATGCTGCGTCTCGACCACAACCGCGCCTTGAGCCAGCTGGCCGACAAGACCGGCAAGGCCGTGGCTGACATCGAGAAGATGACCGTATGGGGCAATCACTCGCCCACCATGTACGCTGACTACCGCTTCGCCACGATCAACGGCCAAAGCGTCAAGGACATGATTAACGATCAGGAATGGAATGCCAACGTGTTCCTGCCCACCGTCGGCAAGCGTGGTGCTGCCATCATCGCCGCACGTGGTGTGTCGTCCGCTGCATCCGCTGCGAATGCCGCCATCGACCACATGCGCGATTGGGCCCTGGGCACCAATGGCAAGTGGGTCACGATGGGTATTCCGTCGGACGGCCAATACGGCATTCCGAAGGACACCATGTTCGGCTTTGCCGTGACCTGCGAAGGAGGCGAATACAAGGTGGTCGAAGGTCTGCCGGTTGACGCATTCAGCCAGGAATGCATCAACAAGACCCTGAAAGAACTGCAAGACGAGCAGGCCGGCGTCGCCCACCTGCTGTAAAGCTGTAGCCGTGCGCAGCGCCGGGCCGTCCCAAGCAAGCACAGCCCCCGGGGGGGGCAGCGCAGTACACGCAGTGACAAGCGTGGGAGCCTTGGTTCATCCGCGCAATATTCTTCTCGGCGCCCAGGGCGCTGCGGGACTGTTGCCGGTGTGTGACCACTACAGTGGCGTTGAGGCACGGATGGTCAAGAGCCTGGAACTGCAGGCCGAGATGATCCAGGAGTTCGGTGTGTGTGTCTTTGACGTCACACTGGACTGTGAGGACGGCGCTGCCGTTGGCGGTGAGCGCGATCAGGCAAATCTGGTCTCTGCCCTCGCCAATAGGGTGCATAGCGCTCCTAATTTAATAGCAAATGGTGTGTCGCGCCGCGTTGGTGCGCGCCTGCATGCGGTGGACCACCCGGCATTTGCCGCGGATATGGACATCGTAGTGGGTGGCGCTGCCGGGGCGCTGAGCTACATCATGGTTCCCAAAGTGGAATCTCTGGGCGACGTGGAAATCGCTGTTCAGGCCATGGATGCTGCGGCGCGTCCAGGCCAGCGGGATGTGCCGCTGCCTCTGCATGTGCTGATCGAATCGCCCGCTGCGGTGCACCGGGTCTTTGAGATTGCAGCCCACCCGCGCGTGGAGTCGATCAGCTTTGGACTGATGGACTTTGTGTCCGCGCATGGTGGCGCGATACCGCACACCGCCATGGGCCTGCGTGCTGCCCAGGACGGCGAGACGCTCGACCAGTTCCACCATCCGCTGGTGATGCGTGCAAAAATGGACATTTCCAGCGCCTGCCATGCGTATGGCAAGGTGCCATCGCATTGTGTGGTGACCGAGTTGCGCGATCTCTCCAGCATCGAGCGCGCCGCGAGAACCGCTGCGTCGGCATTTGGATACACGCGGATGTGGAGTATCCATCCCGCGCAAGTTCGGCCGATTCTGAAGGCGTTTACGCCTTCAGAGGGTGAATTGGGCTTGGCGGCACGCATTGTGCTGCTGGCTGCCGCTGTCGACTGGGCGCCGGTGTCTGTCGATGGGAAATTGCATGATCGCGCCAGCTACCGGTATTTTTGGCAGGTGCTGGAGCGCGCGCACCAGACGGGATGCGAATTACCAGAACCGGTGCGGGAATTTTTCCCGTCACGTGTTCAGTAAACGGAGGCTATGACCATGATGAAGCATTGGATCTCGGTTTTTTCGCTGGCGCTGGCGGTTGCCATTCCAGCGCAAGCCGTCGTGAAAAAGACGCCCCGTGCCACCAAGCCAGTGGCAAAGCAGGTGCAACCCGCTGCGGCCAAACCCTCCGCGCCAGTGGTTCCCGTGGCGTCCGTCCCTGAGGCAGTCGCTCTGTCAACAGAGCAGATGGCCATTGCGGAAAAGGTGCATCTGGGCAAGATTCAATGCGAGTTGGCAGTTCATGTCGTCCTGACGCAGAACCCTGCAGCAGCGGGTCGCTTTGTTCTGGAAATTGGCCACCAACGCTATGCCATGGAGCCAGTGCTCACCAGCACGGGGGCTGTGCGCCTGGAAGACCCTGTCGCCGGTGCGGTGTGGCTGCAACTGGCCAACAAGTCCATGCTGATGAACCAAAAGTTGGGCAAGCGCATTGCGGACGAATGCATGAGCGCGGATCAATCGGCTGTGGCTCAGGCCATGGCCCGTTCTCCGGCTCCCGGGCTGCTGGATGCACCCAGACCTGAACCTGTTGTAGTGGCGCAGCCGGCCCCGGCGCTGATCATGACTGCTACTGAATAGATAGCTACTGGTCGAGATTCGACGAGGGCTAGGAGAGTTTTTTCTTATTTTTGAAGGAGTGAGAACGATGTTGAAGAGTTACCGTGACCATGTGGCCGAACGTGCTGCATTGGGCATTCCGCCACTGCCTCTGTCTGCCAAGCAAACAGCCGAGTTGATTGAGCTCCTGAAATCGCCCCCCGCAGGTGAAGAGGCTACTTTGGTGGAATTGATCACCCACCGCGTTCCTGCCGGTGTGGACGATGCCGCCAAGGTCAAGGCCAGCTACCTGGCCGCCGTGGCCCATGGCACTGAAAAGTGCGCCCTGATCAGCCGCGCCCGCGCAACCGAACTGCTGGGCACCATGCTGGGTGGCTACAACATCAGCCCGATGGTGGATCTGCTGGATGACGCGGCTGTGGCCGCTGAAGCCGCCGAGGGCCTGAAGAAAACCCTGTTGATGTTCGACCAGTTCCATGACGTCAAGGAAAAGGCCGACAAAGGCAACACCTTCGCCAAGGCTGTGCTGCAAAGTTGGGCCGATGCCGAATGGTTCACCAGCCGTCCCGAAGTGCCCAAGAGCATCACCGTCACCATCCTGAAGGTGACTGGCGAAACCAACACCGACGACCTGTCTCCCGCGCCCGACGCCTGGAGCCGTCCTGACATCCCGCTGCACGCTTTGGCCATGCTGAAGAACAAGCGCGACGGCATCACGCCCGAGGAAGACGGCAAGCGCGGTCCGGTCAAGTTCATCGAAGACCTGCGTGCCCGTGGCAACCTGGTGGCCTACGTCGGTGACGTGGTCGGTACCGGCTCCAGCCGCAAGTCCGCCACCAACTCCGTGCTGTGGTTCACCGGTGAAGACATTCCCTATGTGCCGAACAAGCGTTTCGGAGGCGTCTGCCTGGGAACCAAGATCGCCCCTATCTTCTACAACACCATGGAAGATGCCGGCGCTCTGCCCATCGAGCTGGATGTGAACCAGATGAACATGGGTGACGTGGTCGAGCTGCGTCCCTACGACGGCAAGGCGTTCAAGGACGGCAAGGAAATCGCGTCCTTCCAGGTGAAGAGTGATGTGCTGTTTGACGAAGTGCGCGCCGGTGGCCGTATCCCCTTGATCATCGGCCGCGGTCTGACTGCCAAGGCACGCGAAGCCCTGGGTCTCAAGCCTTCCACCCTGTTCCGCCTACCGCAGAATCCTGCGGACACCAAGAAGGGTTTCAGCCTGGCGCAGAAGATGGTCGGTCGTGCCTGCGGTCTGCCCGAAGGCCAGGGCGTGCGCCCCGGTACCTATTGCGAACCCAAGATGACTTCCGTCGGTTCGCAAGACACCACCGGCCCGATGACCCGCGACGAGTTGAAGGACCTGGCTTGCCTGGGTTTCAGCGCCGATCTGGTGATGCAGTCGTTCTGCCACACGGCTGCGTATCCCAAGCCCGTGGACGTGAAGATGCACCACGAGCTGCCCGAGTTCATCAGCACCCGCGGCGGCGTAGCCCTGCGTCCTGGTGATGGCGTGATCCACTCCTGGTTGAATCGTCTGTTGTTGCCCGACACCGTCGGCACCGGTGGCGACAGCCACACGCGTTTCCCCATCGGCATCAGCTTCCCCGCCGGTTCCGGCCTGGTGGCGTTTGCCGCCGCTACCGGTGTCATGCCTCTGGACATGCCCGAATCCGTGCTGGTGCGCTTCAAGGGCAAGATGCAAAACGGCATCACCCTGCGTGACTTGGTCAACGCCATTCCGCTGTATGCCATCAAGGCCGGCCTGCTGACCGTCGAGAAGAAGGGCAAGAAGAACATCTTCTCGGGTCGCATTCTCGAAATCGAAGGTCTGCCTGATTTGAAGGTCGAACAGGCATTCGAGCTGTCCGATGCCTCCGCCGAGCGCTCCGCTGCCGGCTGCACGGTGCACCTGAACAAGGAACCGATCATCGAGTACATCAACAGCAATATCACCATGATGAAATGGATGATTGCCAATGGTTACTCCGATGCCCGTACCTTGGCCCGCCGCATTGCAGCCCAGGAAGCCTGGCTGAAGGATCCCCAGTTGCTCAAGGGCGACGCCGACGCGGACTACGCGGCCGTTATCGAGATCGACCTGGCGGACATCCACGAGCCCATCCTGGCTTGCCCCAACGATCCGGACGATGTGAAGACATTGGCCGAAGTGGCCGGCACCAAGATCGACGAAGTGTTCATCGGTTCCTGCATGACCAACATTGGCCACTTCCGCGCCGCATCCAAACTGATGGAAGGCAAGCGCGACATTCCGGTCAAGCTGTGGATCGCGCCACCCACCAAGATGGACGCCAAGCAGTTGAGCGACGAAGGCCACTACGGCATTCTGGGCGGCGCCGGTGCCCGCATGGAAATGCCGGGTTGCAGCCTGTGCATGGGCAACCAGGCCCAGGTGAAGCAGGGCGCGACCGTGTTCTCCACGTCGACTCGCAACTTCCCCAATCGTCTGGGCAAGGACAGCAATGTGTATCTGGGCTCCGCCGAACTGGCCGCCATCTGCTCCAAGCTGGGTCGCATTCCGACCAAGGAAGAGTACTTGGCCGACATGGGCGTGCTCACCGCCGCCAGCGACAAGGTGTACCAGTACCTGAACTTCGACAAGATCAGCGACTACACCGATTCTGCCGCCACGGTGAAAAACGGCGTCGCCGCCTGAGATTAACTGCCGGGCTTCCGGCGTTTGAGAGGCCCCGCAGCCCCGGTTGCGGGGCCTTTTTGTTGGTCGAAACGATAATCGAGGCCATGAGTTTTCTATCCCAGTTGCCCTTTTCCGTGCAAACGGTCCTGTTGCTGATCGCCAGCAACGTGTTCATGACTTTTGCCTGGTATGGCCATCTCAAAAACATGGCCACGGCGCCCTGGTACGTGGCAGCCGTAGTGAGCTGGGGGATTGCGCTGTTTGAATACCTGCTGCAGGTGCCGGGCAACCGGATCGGTTTCCAGCAGGCGGGGTTCACGGTGGCGCAGCTCAAGATCGTGCAGGAAGTCATCACGCTCAGCGTTTTTGTGCCATTTGCCACCGTCTACATGAATGAGCCGTTCAAGCTGGATTACGTCTGGGCCGGGCTGTGCATGGTCGCTGCGGTCTATTTCATTTTTCGGGGCGGTTAAACTTCGCGGTCTTGAAAATCCCTAGAAGTCCGTCGTTTGGTTGGAGGAAATCGTGATGCTGTTTGGAAAGCTGCTGCCGCGTGAAGGCAATTTTTTTGAAATGTTCAACCAGCACGCGGAACGCATCGTGGAAGCGGCTCAGGCGTTTTCGCGGCTGGTGGCCAACTATGGTGACCTGGACCTGCGGGCCAAGTACAACCAGGAAGTGGACGATGCCGAGCGTGCGGCCGACCGTGTAACCCACGAGTGCAACAAGGCCATCCACATGACCTTCATTACGCCGATTGACCGGGAGCAGATCCATTCGTTGATCAACACCATGGATGACGTGGCGGACCTGATCCAGGACTCGGCCGAGACCATGGCGCTGTATGACGTGCGCCACATGACCGAAGAAATCACCCGGCTGACCGACCTCAGCGTGAAATGCTGCGAGCGCTTGCGCGATGCGGTCAAGCTGCTGGCCCACATTGCCGAGCCGTCCACAGCCGAAGCGGCGTTGAAGACCTGCGAAGAGATTGACCGTCTGGAGTCCGACGCCGACCGCGTGATGCGCACTGCCATGAGCAAGCTGTTTCGTGAGGAACCGGATGTGCGCGAGGTCATCAAGCTCAAGGCCATCTACGAGCTGCTGGAAACCATCACGGACAAGTGCGAAGACGTGGCCAATGTGATCGAGGGCATCATCCTCGAAAACTCCTAATTCGGTTGGCTGCGCGACGATGGAAACCGTACAAACGACCCTCTGGGTGGTAGTCCTGCTGGTGGTGCTGGCCCTGTTGTTCGACTTCATGAATGGATTTCATGATGCGGCCAACTCGATTGCGACCGTGGTTTCCACGGGCGTGCTCAAGCCCGGGCAGGCCATCCTGTTTGCCGCCTTCTTCAATGTGATTGCCATTCTGGTATTCCAGCTCAGTGTTGCTGCTACCGTGGGCAAGGGCATTGTGCAGCCGGGTGTGGTGGACACCCATGTGGTGTTTGGTGCACTGCTGGGCGCCATCACCTGGAATGTGATCACCTGGTACTACGGCATTCCCAGCAGTTCCTCCCACGCGTTGATTGGCGGGATTGTGGGGGCGGTGATTGCCAAGGCCGGCGCCGGCACACTGGTATCAACCGGCATCCTCAAGACCGTGGTGTTCATTTTCGTGTCGCCGGTGCTTGGCTTTGTGCTGGGCTCGGTGATGATGGTGCTGGTGGCCTGGGTCTTTCGCCGCACGCGACCCTCCAAAGTCGATAAATGGTTTCGTCGCTTGCAGTTGGTATCGGCCGGGGCCTACAGCCTGGGCCATGGCGGCAACGATGCGCAAAAGACCATTGGCATCATCTGGATGCTGCTGATTGCCACTGGCTATTCCACGACGGGTGAGTCCTCCCCACCCAACTGGGTCATTTTCTGTTGCTATGCCGCCATTGGCTTGGGCACCATGTTTGGCGGCTGGCGCATCGTCAAGACCATGGGACAGAAGATCACCAAGCTCAAGCCGGTGGGTGGTTTTTGTGCTGAGACCGGAGGCGCCATCACGCTGTTCCTGGCCACTGCGCTGGGTATTCCTGTTTCAACCACCCACACCATCACCGGGGCCATCGTGGGCGTGGGCTCCACGCAGCGCGCCAGTGCGGTGCGCTGGGGCGTTGCTGGCAACATTGTCTGGGCGTGGATTTTCACCATCCCCGCCAGCGCCTTTGTTGCGGCTATTGCCTACTGGATCAGTCTGCAGATTTTTTAGGTTCGGGTGACTGGGACAGGGCGCGTGCCGCTTCGACCTGGTATTCGAAGTAGTGCTGAAAACTGAAGGCCAGGCTGGCCATCAGCACCGTGGTGCCCACCAGAAGGGATGCCGCCAGCGCGCCGACCGTAAACCAGTTGGTCTGGCCGGCTTGTGCATCCTCTGGTGCACCGGGGTTGAACCTCTGGTTCCATTTTTCGGCCGCCATCAATCCGTATACCAGGGCATTGATGGCGCAACCGGCTATGGTGAAACCCAGCAGGGGAATCAGCACCCAGCTCAACGGGTCGTCCAGGCCGATGCTGCGAGCGCGCAGCACGCCGTACAGGCCGGCCAGTGTGGGGATGGGCAAAATCCAGGCCAGGCGGTCTCCCCTGCCATGCAGGTACCAGCGGTGCAGACCCAATGGCCCTCCCAGGAATGTGAGCCAGGCGGCGAGGGTTTTGTTTTTCATGACCCCGATTGTGCGGGAGCATTGGTGCTGCCGGCGCCAATGACGCGGTCCATCAGCACCACGTCCAGCCACCGGTCGAACTTCCAGCCGCAATTGGCTAGTACGCCGACATGGCTGAAGCCACAAGCCGTGTGCACGCCCACCGACCCTTTGTTGGCAGAGTCACCGATCACTGCGATCAGCTTGCGCACGCCGGCACGCTCAGCCTGCGCCATCAACTCTTCCAGCAGCAGCCGTCCCAGTCCCTTGCCGTGGGCGGAAGGTGCGAGGTAGATCGAGTCTTCTGCAGAGAACCGGTAGGCTGGACGTGGTTTGAACCAGTTGCAGTACGCAAAGCCAAGCACTCCGGTGGCGTCTTCCACCACCAGATAGGGCAATCCCTTGGACAGAACGTCCGCACGTCGTCCGGCCATGTCCTGCTCCGTTGGCGGGGTAGTTTCAAAAGTCCCGGTGCCATGGAGCACGTGGTGGGCGTAGATGGCGGTGATGGCAGGGGTGTCAGCGTCAGTGCTAGGGCGGATCTTGGTCATGGATTCACAAAAGGTTATAATGGAAAGCTATTCAGAGTGTCACTGGCCGGGTGGCCAGTTGCGTGTCTCAACTTTGAATTACATGGTGGAAAGCAATTTCTGCCACCCAAAGGATAAATCATGGTCGTCATTCGACTCGCCCGTGGCGGTGCAAAAGCACGCCCTTTCTTCAATATCGTTGTGGCTGACAAGCGCACACGCCGTGATGGACGCTTCATTGAGCGCATCGGTTTCTACAACCCGATTGCCACCGCCAATGAAGAAAGCATCCGCATTGCCCAGGATCGTCTGACCTACTGGCAAGGCGTTGGCGCCCAGGCATCCCCCACCGTGGAACGCCTGATCCAGCAAGCGGCCAAGAAGGCAGCTTAAGGAACCGTGCCGCCGGGAGAGGGGCTTGCCCCACTCCCAGAGCGGCGCCCCATGCGCATGCTTACCGGACTCGAAACTGCTGAATTGCCAGCGGACGCTATCGAAGTCGGGCGGATCGCGGACGCGTGGGGTATCAAGGGCTGGTTCAAGGTACTGCCCTACAGCGCTGACCCCGAGGCGCTTTTTTCTTCCAAACGCTGGTTTTTGATGCCCTCTGAGCGGGGTGCCAAGACCTTCAGTGGTGTTGCCTGTCTGGCCATCAAGGAAGCCAAGGAACATTCCGATTCCGTCGTCGCCTGTGCGCACGATATCGACGACCGCTCCGGCGCAGAAGCCTTGCGCGGCGCGCGCATCTTTGTTTCCCGTTCCAGCTTTCCCACGGCCGCTGATGGTGAATATTACTGGGTGGACCTGATTGGTCTGGATGTCATCAATCGCCAGGATGAGGCATTGGGCTGCGTGCGCGAGCTCCTCTCCACTGGTCCGCAAACCGTGTTGGTATTGGAATACCAGCAGGACGGCAAGACTTTTGAGCGCATGATCCCCTTTGTATCGGCCTACGTGGATGATGTCGACCTGAAGACGCGCCGCATTCGCGTGGACTGGCAGCTTGATTACTGAGTTCGGGCGCATGCGCTTCGATGTCATCACGCTGTTTCCGGAGCTGTTCACTCCCTTCCTGTCCGTCGGTGTGACCCGGCGGGCCTTTGAGTCCGGGCAACTCGACGTTCAGCTTTCCAATCCGCGTGATTTTGCAACCGGCAATTACCGCCGTGTGGACGATAGGCCGTTTGGCGGCGGTCCCGGCATGGTCATGATGGCGCAGCCGCTGGAAATGGCCCTGGAGCAGATCCGCGCACAGCGCCAGGACGCAGCGCCGGTGGTGTTGTTTTCTCCCATTGGCAAGCGGCTGGATCACGCGACCGTGCAAAGGTGGTCAAGCAGCGCTGGTGCCATCCTGGTCTGTGGTCGTTACGAGGGTATCGACCAGCGCTTTATCGACACCCAGGTGGACGAGCAGGTCAGCCTAGGGGATTTTGTGCTCTCCGGCGGCGAAATTCCGGCCATGGCATTGCTGGATGCGGTCGCGCGCCTGCAGCCTGGCGTGCTGTCGGACTCCGACAGCCACCAGTTGGACAGCTTCAACCCGTCTCTGGATGGTCTGTTGGACTGTCCCCATTACACGCGCCCGGAAGAGTGGGCGGGCCAGCGTGTCCCCGATGTTCTCCTGTCCGGGCACCACGGCCAGATCGAGCGCTGGCGGCGTGACCAGCGGCTGCTATTGACCGCGCAGCACCGCCCCGATTTGCTGGATGCCGCGCGCCGCGCCGGCCTCCTGAACAAGCAGGATGAAGCGCTACTGGCAGGCGGGCGCTGAGCTTGCTATAATGGCCGGCTAACCGATCCTCTGTACGGCCAAAGCAGCTTTGCTGACTTTGCACCATGTGGTGCTGGCGCATGCACGATCACGAAGGAAATCATGAACCTGATCCAAACTCTTGAGCAAGAAGAAATTGCTCGCCTGGGTAAAACCATCCCCGAATTCGCACCTGGTGACACCGTTGTGGTGAGCGTCAACGTGGTCGAAGGCAGCCGCAAGCGCGTGCAGGCCTACGAAGGCGTTGTGATCGCCAAGCGCAACCGTGGCCTGAACAGCGGCTTCATCGTTCGCAAGATCTCCAGCGGTGAAGGCGTGGAGCGTACGTTCCAGACCTACAGCCCGCTGATCGCCGGCATCGAAGTCAAGCGCCGCGGTGACGTGCGCCGTGCCAAGCTGTACTACCTGCGTGATCGCAGTGGCAAGTCGGCACGTATCAAGGAAAAACTGCCAGCCAAGAAGACAGCGGCTTAATACAGCCACTGTGTTCAGCGAAACCGCCCGGCGCGAGCTTGTGGCGGTTTTTTTATGAGCGTATGACCACGTTGCCGTCCTTCGATCCGCGCCAGGTTCCCGTCACTGGGGTAGATGCCCATCTTCCCAAGGTGCAGCCGCAGGCCCTGCAGCCGCAGGCGCTTGCGCAACGATTTGCGCAAGACCATGTCTGGACCCCTGAGCTGCGGGGGGAGCCGCGCTTTTCGAGCCGTGAGCCGATGCATGCCTCCGTGCTGGTGCCACTGGTGCTGCGTGATGCGGGCTTGACCGTACTGCTGACCGAACGCACGACCCATCTGTCCAGTCACTCCGGCCAGATCGCCTTCCCGGGGGGCAAGGCTGACCCCGAGGACGCCAGCGCCACCGACACAGCGCTGCGGGAGGCCGAAGAGGAAATCGGCCTCAGCCGCCAGGCGGTTCAGGTGTTGGGGGCCTTGCCGATTTACACCACCGGCAGTGCCTTCATCGTGACACCGGTGGTGGCGCTGGTGCAGGCCGACTACAGCATGACGCCCAACCCGCACGAGGTGGCCGATGTCTTTGAAGTGCCACTGGCCTTTCTGATGGACCCGGCCAATCACCGGCGCCACACGGTGCAGTGGGCCGGTTCACAGCGCGAGTGGTTTTCCATGCCCTATACCGATGCCGTGACCGAACGCTTCATTTGGGGCGCAACGGCTGGCATGCTGCGCAACTTCTACCGTTTTCTGTTGGACTGAAGCCACCAAGCGCTTGCCAGACACGCCTGCAGCGTGGTCCCGATGGTGTGCGGTCGCTATGATTGGCCCATGAGTTTTATCTCCATACTATTTGCGCTGTTGCTGGAGCAGGCACGGCCCCTGGCGCCGGGCAATCCGGTTCACCTGGGTGTGCGCAGTTGGGTTCGCTGGGTGCTGCGCAACTTCGACGCCGGCAAGCCCCAGCATGGTTGGCTGGCCTGGTGGGTGGCGGTGGTGCTGCCAGCGGTTGTGGTCTTTGCGGTGCACTGGTTGCTGGTGTGGTCGCTGGGATGGATTGTGGCTGCGCTGTGGAGCATTGCCATCCTGTATTCCACGTTGGGCTTTCGCCAGTTCAGCCACCACTTCACTGAGATCCGGGACGCATTGCTCGCTGGCGATGAAGACCTCGCACGCCAGAAGCTGGCGCAATGGATGCGCATGGATGCCAGCACGCTGCCGCGCAGCGAGATAGTTGGCCACGTTATTTCGCACTCCGTGCTGAGCGCCCACCGTCACGTGTTTGGCGTATTTGCCTGGTACTCGCTGCTGGCGGCGATGGGTCTGGGGCCGGCGGGGGCCGTGCTCTACCGTATTGGCGAGTACTTTGCGCGGTATGCCAACCGGCCACCACGCCCCTCCAGTGTGCCGGTGAGCCCCTCGGTGCAGGCAGCGGCCAGTGCGGCCTGGCATGCCATGGATTGGGTACCGGCCCGCATCACGGCTTTGGGCTTCGCCTTCGTGGGCAGCTTCGAGGAGGCCGTGGACAGCTGGCGTCAGCAGGAAGCCCAGTTCCCCGGCGACAACGACGGCGTGGTTTTGGCGGCCACTGCCGGTGCGGTCAATGTCAAGCTGGGTGGTCCCAACAGTGTGGGTGATGGCCAAACGCCGCAACCCGTGCACCTGCGCGCCGTGGTGGGACTGGTGTGGCGCACCGTAGTGATGTGGATGGTGTTTCTGGCCCTGCTGTCGCTGGCCAGACTGCTGGGTTAGTACCTCTTCTGCGACAGCTCAGCGAATAGACTGCTATATATTTTGTAGCGGCTCGTGCTGATTTCACGAGGGCCAGGGGCCAAAAAGCCATCAGATGACTTTTGCAGGGCAGCGATCACGCCGCAACCGGGTTCGTGCAGGTGGCTGCAGTTGTAGAACTTGCAGTCCGATGCATGCACCTTGATGTCCGGCATCAGGCTGGCAAGGTGCATGGGCTCGATGTGATTCAAACCAAACTCCTGGAAACCCGGTGAATCAATCACGGCCGTGGTCCGCGCCGCATCCACCCAGTACAGCGTGGTGCTGGTGGTGGTGTGCTTGCCGGAATTCAGTGCCGTGGAAATGGCATTGGTCAGCACCTGGGCATCCGGAATCAGCCGGTTGATCAGCGTGCTCTTGCCCGAGCCTGATGGGCCCAGCACCAGCGTGGTCTTGCCCGCCAGAAGGTCGTCCAGGTGGTGCTCGTTGCCAACCGTCGCATCGCCTCTGGGCTTGAGGGCCATCGGCAACACGGTGTAGCCCATGTCGCGGTACACGCCCATGCGCTCCCAGGCTCTGCCGAAGGGTTCTGCCAGATCGCTTTTGTTCAGGGCGATGATGGGGCGTATGTGTTCGGCTTCTGCGGCGATCAGCGCGCGGGAAAGCTGGCTCTCCGAGAACTCCGGCTCGGCGGCGATCAGGATCAGCACCTGGTCCAGGTTGGCCGCAAAGGACTTGGTGCGGATCTCGTCCTGGCGGTAGAACAGGTTGCGCCGTGGCTCGACCTTCTCGATGGTGCCCTGGTCCTCGCTGGCCTGCCACAGTACGCGGTCGCCGACCACGGTCTGGCTTTTCTTGCCACGGGGGTGGCAGATCAGGCGGCGCCCATCCGGTGTTTCCACCCAGACGTGGCGGCCATGGCCGGCAATGACCAGGCCGGGTTCGAGGGACGATGGGGACGTTGTCATGCGAGGCCCATTCAGTGGGCGGTTCCGAGAATGCGGCCCAGGCGTTCGGTGGCCGGTGGGTGCGAGTAGTAGAAGCGCACATACACCGGGTCCGGCGTCAGCGTCGACGCATTGTCTTCAAACAGCTTGAGCAGCGCGCCAGCCAGATCGGCGCCACTGGTCTGGGTCACGGCATAGGCGTCGGCCTCGAACTCGTGTTGGCGTGACATCTGCGCGAACACGGGTCCGACGAAGGTGCCAAGAAGTGGCAGCACCATCATGAACAGCAACAGGGCCAGTGCATCATTGGCCGCCCCGATGTTGGGCACCACGCCCAGGCCGGTGTAGAACCAGGCCTGCTGGCTGACCCAGCCCAGCGCGGCAAAGCCAAGCAGGCTCATGGCGAACAGCGAGATCATGCGTTTGATCACATGCTTGTGCGTGAAGTGCCCCAACTCATGGGCCAGCACCGCATCGACCTCTGCGGGGCTCAGTTGGGCCAACAGGGTGTCGTAGAACACCACGCGTTTGGAGGCGCCAAAACCGGTGAAATAGGCATTGGCGTGCGCACTGCGCTTGCTGCCGTCCATGACAAAAAAGCCCTTGGAGGTGAAGCCGCAGCGCGCCATCAAACGGGTGACGCGTTCCTTGACCTGTGGGTCCTCCAGCGGCTGGAATTTGTTGAACAACGGTGCAATCCAGGTCGGGTAGATCAGCAGGGCCAGCAGGTTGAAGCCCATCCACACGCCCCATACCCACAGCCACCACCAGGCTCCGGTGGCGCCCATCATCCACAGCACCAGCGTGATGAAGGGCAGGCCGATCAGCGCCGACAGCAACAGCGACTTGGCGGTGTCCTGCAGCCACAGCTTGAGGCTGGTCTTGTTGAAGCCAAAGCGCTCCTCAATAACAAAGGTCTGGTACAGCGTGAACGGCAAATCCAGCACGCCGCCAATGGCGACGAAGGTCGCCAGCAAGGCCACCTGTTGCGACAGGCTGTTGCCCATCCAGCCAACCAACGACTGGTTCAGCGCCGACAAGCCGCCCAGCAGCGTCCAGCCCAATGTCAGGGCGGCGCCCCAGGCCAGCTCCAGCATGCCGAATCGCGTCTTGGTCAGTGTGTAGTCTGCAGCCTTCTGGTGGGCTGCGAGCGTGATCTTGTGAGCAAATGCTTGCGGCACCGCGTCGCGGTGCTGGGCCACGTGGCGGATCTGGCGGCTGGCCAGCCAGAATTTGAGCAACAGGCTCAGGGTCAGGGCCGCTGCAAATACCAGGGTTGTGGTCAGGGAGGCAGGGTTGCTGGCAAAGAGTTCGGTCATGGCGTGGGAGTTTAGGCGATAGGCGACAATCCGCGGCATGGCTGATACCAACACCCCTTTGAGCAAATCTGACAAGAACCTGGTCTGGCTGGACTGCGAGATGACCGGTCTGGACCCAGAGGTCGAACGCATCATCGAAATTGCCGTCATCGTCACCGGTCCCAATCTGGAGTGCCGCATCGAAGGCCCGGTCCTCGTGATCCACCAGAGCGATGCCTTGCTCGACAAGATGGACGCCTGGAACAAGGGCACGCACGGCAAGAGCGGCCTGATAGCCAAGGTCAAGGCATCCACCACGACCGAAGAGCAGGCCCAGGAGCAGTTGATTGCCTTCTTGAAGCAATACGTGCCGGCCAACGGCTCCCCGATGTGCGGCAACTCCATCGGTCAGGACCGGCGCTTTCTGGTCAAGTACATGCCCAAGCTGGAGGCCTTCTTCCACTACCGCAACCTGGATGTCAGCACACTCAAGGAGCTGTCCAAGCGCTGGCGGCCCGAGGTCTATGCCTCGTTCAAAAAGCAGCAGCGCCACACAGCGTTGGCTGATGTGCACGAGTCCATTGACGAGCTGGAACACTACCGCCAGCACTTCCTCAAGCTTGAGTGATTGGCGGGTTGTGCGAAATGATTAGGTAGAAACCCGAATCCATGGCATAATCGAAGGCTGCGTTACAAACAGTAACGCATTTGTACATCTCCCTTCATTCACCGGGTCCGCAGATTTGGACCCCAAGCGCTGAACAGCATTCAGCCGCAGGTTCCGTTTGATGGTTGATGTTTTTTAACCATTGACGGAGCAGCCGCAGCCCCTGCGGTGCTCGCGTGTGAGTAAAACCATGACTGACGCTTTTGAAGTGACGGGTGCCTTTGCGCCCGCCGAATCCATTTCTCCCTCTTTGTCCAGCCAGGATGTTGTTGCGCAAGCCGCATCCGACGCTGTTGACGCACCGGCTTCCGATGTTCCCGAAGTACCCAACGGCTTTGTGACCCTGGGCCTCGCGCCTGAACTGGTCCATGCCGTCAAGGATCTGGGCTACACCCAGCCAACCTCGGTCCAGCTGAAAACCATTCCCCTGGCTCTGCCCGGTGACGGCCTGAAAGCCGACCAGTTCATCGACCTGATGGTGTCGAGCCAGACCGGTAGCGGCAAGACAGCGGCCTTTTTGCTGCCCGTGTTGCACACCCTGCTGAAGCAACAGGCCGAAGCGGAAGCCGCCGAGCGCGCCGAATACGAAAGCCAGGTGGCCGAGGCGGCCGCCAAGGGCGAGCCGGCTCCCAAGCGCGCCAAGCGCAAGGATCCGACCAACCCGCGCAACTTCAAGGCACCATCGCCCGGCGCACTGATCGTGTGCCCGACCCGCGAACTGGCACAGCAAGTGGCCAATGACGCCATCGACCTGGTTCGCCATTGCCGCGGCCTGCGCATCGCCAATGTGGTGGGCGGCATGCCCTACCAGTTGCAGATTGCCAAGTTGCAAAACGCCAACCTGGTCGTTGCTACACCGGGCCGTCTGCTGGACCTGCAGCGCTCCATGCAAATCAAGCTGGACCAGGTGCAGTTCCTGGTGGTGGACGAAGCCGACCGCATGCTGGACCTCGGCTTTGCCGACGATCTGGCTGAGATCAACCAGCTCACCATTGAACGTAAACAGACCATGATGTTCAGCGCCACCTTTGCGCCGCGCATCCAGCAGCTAGCTGCTCGCGTGATGCGCGAACCCCAGCGTGTGACCATCGACAACCCCCAGGAAAAGCACGTCAATATCAAGCAGGTGCTGTTCTGGGCCGACAACGCCCACCACAAGCGCAAGTTGCTCGACCACTGGCTGCGTGACACCACGATCAACCAGGCCATAGTCTTTGCCAGCACCCAGATTGAGTGCGACGGCCTGGCCGGCGACCTGCAGCAGGACGGCTTTGACGCCGTGGCCCTGCACGGAGCATTGAGCCAAGGCCTGCGCAACCGCCGCTTGATGGCACTGCGCAATGGCCAGGTCCAGATTCTGGTGGCAACCGATGTCGCAGCCCGCGGTATTGACGTGCCCACGATCACCCACGTGTTCAACTTTGGCCTGCCGATGAAGGCCGAGGACTACACCCACCGCATTGGCCGTACAGGCCGCGCGGGACGTGACGGCATTGCCGTGACCTTTGCCGAGGTCCGCGACCGTCGTCGGATTTTTGACATTGAGGCCTACACCCGCCAGCACTTCAAGTCGGAAACCATTCCGGGTCTGGAACCCAAGCAGCGCTTCCCCGAAGCACGTCCAGGCACGGGCGCCAGCTTTGGAGGTCGTGGCAATCACACTGCGGATCGCGCCCCCCGTGACCGCAACTTTGGTGGTGGCCGCCCTAGCTTTGCTGGAAACCGCGGAGGCTTTGGTGACAGAAATGCCGCTGGCCCTCGTGAAGGAGGCTTTGGCAGCTATCAAAATAATAGCGGTCCCGGTGGATTCGGCGGCAACCGCGACAGTGCCCCCCGTGAGGGCGGCGGTGACAACGGTGGTTTCAGCTACGCCCGCAAAGGCGGCTTCAATGATCGTTTTGCCGGCCGTGCAGATGCAGCCCCACGCGGTGGCGATTTTGCAGCCCGCAAGCCAACCTTCAGCAAGCCCATGGGTGTGAAGCCCGGCAATGCCGGCAAGGTGTTTGTGCCACGTGACGCCAAGAAGCGCGCGGCCCGCACATTTGACTGATCCTGATCGATCCCAGAATGGATGGACCCTGCGGGGTCCATTTTTTTTGTCGTGCGGAATCCGGTCAGGACATGCCGTTGCGACTGGCCAGCTCCACAAACAGGCCGGCGTGATCGAGGTCTGCCAGCCCGTGGTCTATACCCTGGGCATACAGCTGCTCAAACAGTTCGGTGATGGGCGCATCAAACCCGACTTCGTTGGCAGTGGACAGGGCATTTCGCAAGTCCTTGAGTTGAACGGACATGCGTCCGCGCGGAGCAAAGTCCCGTTCCACCATGCGCTGGCCGTGCACCTGCAGGATACGGCTGTCGGCAAAGCCCCCGGTGATGGCTTCCTTCACCTTGGCCATATTGGCACCGCCGCGCTCGCATAACAGCAAGGCTTCGGCGACGATCCCGATGGTGGCACCCACGATCATTTGATTGGCCAATTTGGCCAACTGTCCAGCGCCAACCGGCCCCACGTGGGTGGCGCGACCGAAGACCTGCAAAACCGGCAGTGCCAGGTCAAAGCTGGTGGCTTTGCCGCCGACCATGATGGCCAGCGTACCGGCTTCCGCACCAATGGTTCCACCCGACACAGGGGCGTCGAGGTAGCCAACATGCCTCTCGCTGAGCCGGGCTGCATGGTCCCTGGCTTCAATGGGTTTGATGGAGGACATGTCCACCAGCAGGCTGCCGGACTTCATGGCAGCTGCCACGCCCAGATCAAACAGCACATGGCCGACAACTGCGCCGTTGTCCAGCATGGTTATCACCAGATCGGCGTCGCGGACCGCATCGGCGGGTTGTGCGTGGACCATGGCACCCAACGGAGCAAGGCGCTGCGCCTTGTGCTCGGTGCGGTTCCATACGTGAATGTGGTGTCCGGCTTCACACAGCCGGCGGCCCATCGGGAAACCCATCAGGCCAATGCCCAGTATTGCAATTTTCATGTGGTGCCTCAATGCAAGCATCAGGATACAACGGCAGGGGGAAAGCGCATCTGTTTGGTGCATGGGAATGCTGTCAAACGACTGACAGGCCCGTTGCGGGGAATTTGCCTTTCTTGCCTTGAATTGATTTGTATCAAAGAAATGTAGGAGTCTTTTTTATGCGTCTTAAAGCTAATCTGGATTAGCTTTTTTTTTGGGCCTTTCTCCTACGATCACGCTCGCTATAGACCCCCAGCCCCAACAGCAAATGGAGTGAGATGGGCACGCTGGCTTTGGTAATGGGCTTTTTCAACTTGGAGAGATGCATATGAAACGATTGAACAGAACGGCCATATCGTTGGTGGTTGGCTGCATGGGCTTTGCGGCCTCGGCAGTGTGGTCTGCAGATACCCTGCAGGACGTGTTGAAAGAGCGCGGTCTGAGCCAGCAGGATCTGCTGGCAGCCGCAAAAACCTATGTGCCAACCGGCAAGCGTGATGAGTTTGTGGCCTTTGCCTCGGGTGGACAGTCCGGGCAGGTCATTGTGTATGCCATCCCTTCGATGCGTATCCTGAAGTACATCGGTGTATTCACACCGGAACCCTGGCAAGGCTATGGCTTCGATGAAAGCTCCAAGGCGGTTCTCAAGCAGGGCCGCATTGATGGCAAGGACATCACCTGGGGCGACACGCACCACCCCGCCATTTCTGAGACCAATGGCGAATACGACGGCCAGTTCCTGTTCATCAACGACAAGGCCAATCCCCGTCTGGCGGTGATTGACCTGCGCGACTTTGAAACCAAGCAAATCGTTGTCAACCCGATTTTCAAATCGGAGCACGGCGGCGCGTTTGTCACCACCAACTCCGAGTATGTGATTGAAGCGGCCCAGTATGCAGCCCCGCTGGAGAACAAGAAGTTCTTCCCGCTGGAAGAGTTCAACGAAAAATACCGCGGTGGCATCACCTACTGGAAGTTCGACCGCAAGGAAGGCCGCATTGACCCCGCCAAGTCGTTCTCGCTCGAACTGCCTCCCTACTCGCAAGACTTGTCCGACGCAGGCAAGGGCGCATCGGAAGGCTGGTCCTTCACCAATTCCTTCTGCTCCGAGCGTTACGTTGGTGGTATCGAAAAGGGCCGCCCACCTTACGAGGCCGGCTGCTCAGCCAAGGACACCGACTACATGCACGTGGTCAACTGGAAGAAGGCGGCTGAGCTGGTGGCTGCCGGCAAGGCCAAGAAGATCAATGGACACGATGTCCTGATGATGGAAACGGCCGTCAAGGAAGGCGTCCTGTTCCTCATTCCTGAACCCAAGTCACCCCACGGCGTGGACGTGACACCGGACGGCAAGCACATCATCGTCGCCGGAAAGCTGGACACCCACGTGTCCGTGTACAGCTTCGAGAAGATCCAGGCCGCGATCAAGGCCGGGAAGTTCGAATCCAAGGATCCGTATGGCATCCCGGTGATTGCCATGAAGGACGCTGTTTCCACGCAGGTGTCTCTGGGTTTAGGCCCGTTGCACACGCAGTACGACAGCAAGCCCTGTGTCGCTTACACCTCGCTGTATGTTGATTCGCAGGTTGCCAAGTGGAACTACTGCGAAGGCAAGGTGCTGGACAAGGTCAGCGTGCACTACAACATCGGTCACCTGATGACCATGGAAGGTGATTCAACCAAGCCCGCCGGCAAATACCTGGTTGCACTGAACAAGCTGGCCATTGACCGCTTTGTTCCCGTCGGACCTTTGCATCCACAAAACCACCAGTTGATTGACATCAGCGGTGACAAGATGCAGTTGCTCTACGACATGCCGCTGCCGCTGGGCGAGCCGCACTACGCCGTTGCCATTGACGCCAAGAAGCTCAAGCCCGCCGTGCGTTACAAGCTGGGCACCGATAGCCGCACCGACAAGCCCCATCCCGCTGCGACCAAGGCCGGCGAAGAGCGTATCGTGAAGAAGGGCAACAAGGTTGAGGTGTTTGGCACCTTGATCCGTTCGCATATCACACCGGAGACCATTGAAGTTGAAGTGGGAGATGAAGTCACGATCAACCTGACCAATCTGGAACGCGCTCAGGACGAGACACACGGCTTCACCGTGAGCACGTTCAATACGCATGCATCGGTTGAGCCGGGCAAGACCGTATCAGTCAAGTTCAAGGCGGACAAGGAAGGCGTGTATCCCTACTACTGCACCGAGTTCTGCTCGGCACTGCACCTGGAAATGCAAGGCTACTTGCTGGTCAAGCCCAAGGGCTGGAAGCCTACCAAGTCAGGTCTGGCGGCACAGAACTACACCGAAGCCGACTACAAGGCAACGGTGAAGAAAGTGGCTGATACCCAGGTCATCATCGATTCGGTGGTTGCCTACATCACCAGTGTCAACTACAAGGACTTCCCGGAAGTCGTGGCGATGGTGGAAGACGCATTCGACCAGTTGGGCAAGACCAAGGACATCAAGGCCAAGCACGAAGCTGCTGCCGCCAAGAAGGATTGGGAAAACGCCAATCTGTGGGCTGAGCAGGTATGGCAATACCAGGTCAAGACCGCTGACCTTGGTCTGCGGGCCAAGACCTTCCTTGAGCAAAACGGTGCCAAGAAGGTTAAGTAATTTCTTCTGAATGCATCCGATTTCGGGGGGTCGATATGGTCGACTCCCCGAAGCTTTTTGAAAGATTAAAACCATGAAGACAAAATTGTTTCTAGTCGCGGCGCTTGCCACCGTGGCATCGTCCGCTGCAATGGCCGATGGCGCGGCGCTGTACGCAGAAAAGACCTGCATTGCCTGCCACGGAAAAGAGGGCAAGAAGCCTCTGACCCCGACCTACCCGAAGCTGGCTGGTCAGAACGCTGCCTACCTCGAACAGCAAATGCTGGATATCCGCACGGGGGCACGTGCCAATGGCAGCAGTGCAGCCATGAAGGGCGTCATGGTCAATCCTGAGGGCGATCAACTGGTGTCAGACAAAGACATCAAGGAAATAGCCCAGTACCTGTCCAAGCTGAAGTAAACCGTCTTCTCTATCCTGGAGTAAACAATATGAAAAAAATTCTTGTGCTGGCGTTAACGCTGGCTTTGGCTCCTGCCCTTTCCATGGCTGGAGGGCCACCAGCCGCCAAGCAGGCAGGCATTGAATCCAAAGACTACAAATGGAACGCCCAGGAGGGCGAAAAAATAGAGGCCTTGAAACTCAAGGGCAACCCCAAGGAAGGCAAGGACGGCTATGAAGTGTGCGGTGCCTGTCACTTGCCTTCCGGCGCAGGTCGCCCCGATGGAACGTTCCCCCAGTTGGCGGGACAACATACGACCGTGCTGATCAAGCAGATGGCCGATATTCGTGCGGGCCTGCGTGACAACCCGACGATGTATCCGTTTGCCAAAGAACTCACCGATGCGCAAGAACTCGCCAATGTGGCGGCGTATATCGAGGGTCTTTGCATCCCCGCTGACCATGGCCACTACGAAGGTGCTGATGCGGAGAAGCAAATCGCTGAAGGCAAGGCCATGTATGAAAAGGAATGCATCGAGTGCCACAAGGCCAACGGTGAAGGCGTCAAGGACAAGTTCTATCCTGTTCTCGCAGGTCAGCACTACAAGTACCTTTTGCGCCAAATGACGGAAATCCGTGACGGCAAGCGCCGCAATGCCAACCCTGACATGGTGAACATCATCAAGAAATACGATGACAAGCAATTGGTGGCCATCTCTGCCTACCAAGCTAGCCTGACCATGCCCGGCTCCATGTGCAAGGCTAAGGCTGCCGCCCCCGCCAAGACTCCGGCCAAGAAAAAGTAAGCCAGCACCATGAGTGGACAGACCCAGCAAAATCGCCGGATAACGGCACTTACCCTGGTCGCCTTGGTGGCCATGATCGCCGCGTACTTCGCACCGATATGGTGGGTCTCGCTCACTGCGCCCAACTATCCCAAGGATGCCTTTCCGGATGGCATCCGCATCCATTTCCACTTTGATGTGGTGAAGAACGGTTGCAGTGCAGTGGGGGCTAGCACCCGCATGGGTTCGGAGACCATGCAAGCGGACATGGGGCCGGATTCAGAGCGGTACAACCCCATTCTCGACGCCAAGAAGGACATCAACAAGGACGCGGCTGGCCTGGATTGCGTTCACGAGATGAATACCATCAACCACTACGTCGGCATGTTTCCAATTGCAACCGGTGCGCCCGTGGAGAAGCCACTGGCCAAGTTTTTCTTTGGATTCTTTGCTGTCATGCTGTTGGGTTTCATTACCCCCGAAGGCAAGCGGCGCCTGATGGTGCTGGGCAGCGGATTCGCCGCAGTGGCCGCATGGATGCTGGTGGATCAGTTTGCCATGGGGCGCCTGGCCGCCCACGTGCAGCACTACATGGCCGAAGCGGCCACGTTTTTCAATGAGCCGGCGCGCATCCAAGTTTGGGGCGACAACGTTACCCTGTACAGCAAGATTGCCATGGGCGGGCTGGTCGCTGCCATGCTGGTTGTGCTGGTGGGGGTGGCGCGCTTTCGCAAGTTTGTGCTGTTGCTGGTGCTGGTGCCCAGCTTGTTGCCACTGTACTTTGTCATTGAATACGCAGGCTGGCTCTGGTTCTTTGGGCACAACATGCATTCCTGGGGGGCTTTCACGGTAAAGCCGTTTATGCCCACCCTGTTTGGTGAGGGCAAGGTCGCCCAGTTTTCCACCTATTCCTATCCATACTGGGGGTATGGCCTGCTGATGGTGGTCTTTGTCTGCCTGACTCTGGCCATGTTGATGCGCAGGCGCCAGTTGCGCGAGACTGAACAGGGGTTGGGTGTTTAGTATGAGTGTGAAACGGTGGTTGGTGCTACCTGTTCTGCTGCTGGGGCTGTCCTCATTGCTGGGGGCGCGTCCCAACGACCAGGACGATGACGGTGACCGGCCGGCCGCGCTGGGGGCTACGGCGGACCTGTCCACTGCCCCCCGCGTTGGCGTAGACCGACCCAAGCCGACTTTTCCCCTCTATCAGCGGGATAAGCGGGTGCACGGACTCAAACCATTCCAGGCATTGGTGGATGCGGCTGCGCCGGGGGACGTTCTGCGCCCTCCACCAGGTCACTATGCCGGCCCGGTGGTCCTGACCAAGCCTCTGACCATTGAGGGCGGCGGCGCAGTGACCATTGATTCCGGTGACAAGGGAACGGTTTTTTCGGTTCAGTCCAACCATGTGACGCTTCGTGGGTTGCACCTGACAGGTTCGGGCGACTCCCATGACACCGACGACTCGTGTCTGGATGTACGGGGGAACAACAATATGTTGGAGAGCCTGGTCATTGACAACTGTCTCTTCGGCATCGATCTCAAGCAGTCCAACGACAACGTTTTGCGCAAGAACAGGATTCGCTCCAAACCGGTGGACCTGGGTGTGCGCGGTGACAGTCTGCGCTTGTGGTACAGCCACCGCAACCTGATTGAAGGTAACGAAATCAGTGACTCCCGGGATATGGTCGCCTGGTATTCCAACGACAACATCTACCGGAGAAACGTTGGCACGCGCAGTCGGTACTCCATTCACTTCATGTTCGCTCGGGACAATCTGGTCGAGTACAACCGTTTCTACGACAACGCGGTTGGTGTGTACTTCATGTACACCGAGGGAGGAATCCTGCGGCATAACCTGATCTCCCATGCCACTGGTGCGACCGGCATGGCCATTGGCTTCAAGGAGGCTAGCAATGCCGTGGTAGAGGGCAACGAAATCATCTACTGCGCCATAGGCATTGGTTCTGATCTGTCACCTTTTCAGCCCGACAGCAAGACATGGGTCAAGAACAATCGCTTTGCCTTCAATGGCATTGCCGTGCAATTCACCAGCGAGTTGGGCGGCAACGTGCTGACCGACAATATTTTCGAAGGCAATTTGACCAACGCGGTGCAGTCAGGGCGGGGCAAAGCGGGACTGAACGAGTGGAGCGGCAATTATTGGGATGACTACAAGGGGTTTGACCGGAATGGTGATGGGCTGGGGGATACGGCGTATGAGCTGTATGCGTATGCCGATCAGATCTGGATAGAGCTACCGACTGCGCGGTTCTTCAAGACGGCTCCGGTCATGGAGTTGCTCGACTTCCTGGAGCGCCTGGCGCCATTTTCCTCCCCGGAATTGACGCTCAAGGATGCCAAGCCGCGTTTTGTCAAACCCCATTGGACACTAGGATGAGCGATAGCGAACCACCCCCTTCAGTGAAAGTCAGCAAGGCTCGGATGTCCCGGCCGGACCGGCGTCGCTGGTTGCGCTCCGTCTTGTTGGCGGGTGGCGTATTTGGGGCGGCGTTGTCGGGCTATCTCCCGTTGGCCTACGGCCAGCGCAAGCGGCTGCGTCCGCCCGGTGCACTGGACGAAAAGGACTTGCTGGGCTCCTGTATCAAGTGTGGGCAGTGCGTCCAGGTCTGCCCGGTTCAGGCGATCAAGTTGGCGGACCTTGTGGACGGTTTTGGTGTGGGCGTTCCCTATATCGACGCCCGCCAGCAAGCCTGCGATTTTTCCTGTGATGCGGTGCAGTGCATTCTGGCGTGTCCCACCGGTGCTCTCGCATACCACAAGCCCGAGTTTCTGCCTGTGCGTTCGGGTGCCCTGCTAGCGGCCAAGCCCATCCTCAAGGCCAAGGAAAAGGACCAGGAGCCGACACTCAATCTGAAGGAGCGCATGGGCGTTGCACGTCTGGTTCGGCCTGAATCGTGCCTCGCGGTGCAGGGCAAGGGGTTCAAGGGGCAGACCCGAGGACCGTCTTTCACGGGGCGCATGCGCTACATGTCCGTGGACCGGTGGAAGCCCATTGCGATTGCCGATCATCCATACGATGTTCCAGAGTGCAACCTGTGTGTTACGGAGTGCCCGGTCAAGGGCGCGATTTCCATCGAGACCTTTGTCTCCACCGACGGACAACGCCGCAATCAACCCGTAGTGCATGAACCCTGCGTTGGGTGTGGAGTGTGCGAAATGGTGTGCCCAACGGAGCAGCCCTGCATCGTGATTGAAGCACGCGAGGAGTGGAAGGCATGACTGATCTGCACCGCCAGAGGTTCTTTGAGCAAATTGGCATTCTGTTTGGCCGTGAGCCCAAGAGGCCGGTGGAAATTTCGGAGCGTGCACAGCAGGTGCATGAACTCAAGCGCATCGCCAACAAGGCCGAGGTGCGCAAGACGATCATGCTGGCACACGAGAAGCCGCAAAAAAATACCTGGCGCAACAGGCGTTGGGCCGTGCTGATCGCGGTCAACCTGTTCTTTACCGTTTCATTTGGCTTGGATATCCAGATCCTCGAAGGCGCCCTGACCGCTTCGCGCTTCATCGGTTTTCACCTGATCGATCTGAACTCGGCGCTGCAGGTGATGCTGGCGCACAAGCACATCATCGTCAATTTGCTGATCGGGACCATGACGGTACTGGTGCTGTGGATGCTGCTGGGGGGACGCACATTCTGTTCCTGGGTATGCCCCTACCATCTGCTGGCGGAGTGGGCCGAGAAATTGCACTTGTGGCTGGCACGCAAGAAACTGGTCAATGACCAGAATATGAACCGCAGGCTGCGCAGCGCGTTCTGGGTGGTGTTTGCACTGGCGACTTTCGGATCGGGCTACACCGTGTTTGAAGCCATTTCCCCCACCGGCATTCTGTCGCGTGCGTTGATCTACGGGCCAGGCGTTGCGCTGTTGTGGGTGCTTGCGCTCTTGCTGTTTGAAGTGGTGATCTCCCGCCGTGCCTGGTGCCGCTATGCGTGTCCCATTGGATTGACGTATGGCGTGGTTGGCATCCTGTCGCCCGTACGCATCAAGTACAAACTGGAGGGCTGCTTCCATGAAGGGGACTGCCGCAAGGTGTGTCTCGTACCGCACGTGCTCGAAACGGTGGTGAAGGGGCGGGCGGTGGATACGGAAGTCACCCTGGGGCCTGATTGCACGCGCTGTGGCCTGTGTGTGGATACCTGTCCAACCGGTTCATTGACTTTTGACGTCAAGGGCTTGTCCAAGTTGCTTTAGCCATCGCTTGATGGTACGTTCCAATTGATTTGATACATCTGATACCGTGATCCGTTTTCAAAACGTAACCAAAACTTTTCGCCGGGCCCGAATTCTTGACGGCATAGACCTGCAGGTGGGGCTGGGCGAGCGCGTGGCGCTGATTGGCTCCAACGGTGCCGGAAAGACCACCCTGATCCGCTGTCTGCTGGGCGAGTATGTCCACGATGGCGCCGTGCTGATTGATGGGCGTGACCCTAGGCTGCAGCGTACGGAAGTGCTGGGCATGATTGGCTTCGTGCCACAGTTGCCACCCCCACTCAAAATGCCGGTGGGTCAATTGATCGACTTCTCGGCTGCGTTGTGTGGCACACCGCCCCAACGTATCCACGAATTGGCGCTGCGTTTGGGGCTGGACCTAGATGGCATCCTGACGCGGCCCTTTGTGAAGCTTTCCGGCGGCATGAAGCAGAAGCTTCTGATTGCCATCGCCCTGGGGCGTGACGCCAAGGTTCTGGTCATGGACGAGCCGGCCGCAAACCTTGATCCGCAAGCACGGAAGATCTTTTTCGAGCTTCTCGCAGAGCGCGCCAGCAGCGCCACGATGTTGATTTCCAGCCACCGCATCAACGAGGTCTCATCTCTGGTGAATCGGGTGGTTGAACTGGACATGGGCAAGGTCGTGCTAGACGATAGCGTGGCGGACGATGTTGCGCTGTCGGGGATGCTCAGCGCCCGGGTCACCAGCAGGCGACCGGAGCCAGCACTGGCGAAAGCGCTGGCCTTGTGGGAGTTTCAGGCCCTGGACGCCGACCAGACCCAGTGGGAGGGCATGGTTGCCGGTCCCGATCGCCTGCGTTTTCTGGGCATGGTGTCGCGCTACGTGTCGGTGGTCAGTCATGTTTCCGTATCGGAAGTTGAGCCATGAGGCGACGCGCATTGCTGGTTCAGGGTTTCGCACTGACGCCTCTGGCATCGTTGTTCTTGATCGCATGCGGCGGTGATACGGATCTCCCCAACGGCATGGCTGTATTCAAGTGGGATCGCGACGTTTGCACACGCTGCAAGATGGCGATCTCGGACCACCGCTTTGCCTGCCAGATACGTGGGGGCCCCAAAAACATGGCGTTCAAGTTTGACGATATCGGTTGTGCTGCGACCTGGATCTCGGAGAAGCTCAAGGAGCACACCTGGTTGACCGATGCTGCAACCCGTGTGTGGGTGGCCGATTTCGCCAACCCGGGTAAGCAATGGCTTGACGCCACAACGGCCCACTATGTCAATGGCAAGACATCGCCCATGGGCTACAACTACGCAGCCTATGCAGACGCACAAAGTGGCAGCATCAGTTTTGATGCCATGGGACAGAAGACTTCGGCCACCTGGCCAGCCAACTGCCTTCCAGGCCGGACCAAGACGGCCTCCGTGGCCCCTGCGGGCTTGAAATAATCGATTCTCAGACACTATGAAACAACTCTGGCTGAATGCCAAACTCGATATGGCGGAATCACTGCGAGCGCGCTGGTTCCTGATATACACGCTGGTCTTTGGTGGCATCGTCGCCTTGCTATTCCTGTTTGGTCTGACCGAATCGCGTGTGTTGGGCTTTATTGGCCTCTCGCGCCTGTTGGTGACCTACATCCAACTCACCATGGCGATCCTGCCGATTTTTGTGCTGATCACCACCGTGCGCTCGGTTGCCGGAGACCGAGAGGCGGGTGTCTTTGAATATCTGCTGTCCCTGCCTGTATCACTGGGCGCCTGGTTCTGGGGCAAGATTCTGGGCCGTTACCTGGTGATCTTTTTGCCAGTATTCGGCGCCATGGTGTTGGCTGTGGTCATTGCGCTGGTGAAGGGCATTGAGGTGCCATGGGGCATCTTCGGCTACTACACGGCTTTGCTCGCGGTGATGGCTGCGTGCTTCCTCGGAATCGGCATGCTGATTTCCACACTGGCACGCAGTACCGACATGGCACAGGGCGCAGCCTTTCTCGTGTGGCTGACCTTTTTGCTGTTCCTCGATCTGATTCTGCTGGGTGTCATGATCCAGGGTAAGGTGGCGCCGGAAATTGCCGTGATGATGGCATTGGCCAATCCCCTGCAGGTATTTCGCACGGCTGCGCTGGCGCTGTTTGACCCCCAGCTGATTGTTCTGGGACCATCGGCGTTCGTGATTTTGGATACCTTTGGTGTGCTGGGCTACAAGGTGTTTGCGCTGGTGTATCCCCTGTTATTGGGTCTGGTGTCGGCGGGTTTTGGATTTCTGATGTTCAGACGCGGGGACCTCCCATGACCTGTGCTGGGGCACGCAGGCTGGTGTGGCTGGGGCTGGCTGCGTTGGCTGCATCCATGGCAGTCGTGCCGGCTCTGGGAGAAGAGGCCTCTCGAGCAGCATCCAAGCAGGATGCTGCCGCGTTGTTTGCTGCTGCGCTGATTGACCTCAGCAATCAACCGGCCAGCCTGTCGGGCTACCGCGGCAAGCCATTGGTTGTCAATTTCTGGGCACGCTGGTGTGGTCCCTGCAAGGTCGAAATTCCCGAGCTGGTCAGCCTGCAACAGCGCAACACCGGTGTTGCCGTTGTGGGGCTGAATATCGAGAGCAACTCGGCTAGCGTGCGTGATTTTGCCCATGCCTACGACATCAACTACCCGGTATTCCTGACGCGCGAGCCGGGTCTTGCACTCATGCAGGCACTGGGAAATCGCAAGACTGTCTTGCCATTTACCGTCGCACTCAATCGCCATGGTGATGTAGTCAGCTCCCACATTGGCGCGATGACGCGGGAGAAGCTGGACGAAGCAGTGCAGCTGGCGCTCAAACCCGTGCCGGAACGCAGCGGCGCACCATGAACAGCGAACACGACATCAACCACAGCTTCGGTCGTGAGTCCGTCAATCAGGAACAGCGCCGAGAGCGCATACGCATGGTTTTCAATGCGGTCGCCTGCCGTTATGACCTGATGAACGACCTGATGAGCATGGGCATCCACCGTCTGTGGAAGCGCACGCTGGCCCGGCGTGTCCGGGATGTGCAGGGGTGGGTCATTGATCTGGCCGGCGGAACCGGCGACGTGGCGCATCTGCTGCTGGAACCGGGGCGCCAGGTGGTCGTATGCGATCCCAGCTTGGCGATGATGCAGGTCGGGCAACAGCGCTTTGCCGGGAGCGATCTGCAATGGTTGCTGGGTGAAGCAGAGTGCATGCCCCTGGCGGACGCCAGTGTCGATCTGCTCTCCGTGTCATTTGGCCTGCGCAACGCAACCCATCTTGAAAAGGCCTTGGCGGAAATCCGCAGGGTGCTCAAGCCCGGCGGTCGTTTCGTTTGTCTGGAGTTCTCCCAACCCGTTTTTTGGCTGGCACCTTTCTACAACCTTTACTCATTCCTGGTGATTCCCCGCCTGGGCGCAGCCGTGGCCCGTGAGCCGATGGCCTACCAGTATCTGGTGGAGTCCATTCGCCGTTTTCCTGCCCAGCGGGACTTTGCTGCCATGATGGAGCGTGCCGGCTTTGCGGAGATTCACTGGGAGAATCTTTCATTCGGCATCGCCTGTCTGCATTTCGGGACCCGCCCACATGAAGCCTGATCGATCCTTTGGTCTGCTCACCCAGCCGGTGCAGGGCTGGCTGGTCTGGTGGACGGCCATCCGTCCCCGCACACTGAGCATTGCCGCAACGCCCGTTGTGTTGGGCTCGGCGCTTGCGTGGTCGGAAGGGGCGCAGCCGTCATGGATGGTTTTGCTAGCCACACTCGCGTGCGCCTTGCTCATCCAGGTGGGCACCAATTTGCACAACGATGTGGCAGATTTCGAACGTGGAACGGACCGTGCAGACCGTGTTGGCCCCCTGCGGGTGACGGCCGCGGGCTGGGTTCAGCCGGGCCAGGTGCGCAGTGCGGCGCGATGCAGCTTTGGGCTGGCACTGCTGCTGGGCTTGTACCTGGTTGCCCAGGGAGGCTGGCCGATTCTGGTGGCGGGGCTCGCTTCGCTGCTGGCAGGCTGGTCGTACTCTGGCGGTGCACGGCCGATTTCGCACACTGCCTGGGGTGAGGTGTTCGTGTTGGTCTTCTTCGGCTTGATAGCCGTGACAGGCAGCCACTGGCTGCAAGGTGGCGAGGGTGTTATGGACGCCGTGTTGTGTGGTGCCGTTGTCGGCCTGCCCGCAGCAGCAGTGCTGCTGGTGAACAACTTTCGTGATCTCGAGAATGACATGCGCAGTGGTCGGCGCACACTGGCAGCGTGTCTGGGCGATGCCGGATCACAACGTGCCTATGCCGCCATGGTCCTGGCTCCATTTGTGTTGGCAGCGGCGCTGGGCTTGCACGGTCACCCTGGTGCGGTGCTGGCTGTGTTGGCTATTCCCTCCGCGGCGAAGTTGCTGCCCCGATTGCGGCGTAATGCGTCTGGCGCACAACTCAACATGCTGCTGGGAGCCACGGCCCGCCTGGGTTTGATGCTCGGTGTTCTTCTGTCGGTGGGAGTGTTTTTGTGAGAGCCGATGTGGTGCAGACGCTTTTGCCCCTGGCGTTGGCATTCATCATGTTCTACCTCGGGACGACCCTGGTGGTCAACGACTTTCGCATGGTTGCACGGCGGCCCAGGGCAGTGGTGGTCGGACTGATCGGTCAGCTGCTTCTGGTTCCGCTAGCAGGGTTCCTGATTGCCAGCATCAGTGGACTGGACCCCGCCATGGCCGTGGGGTTGATGGTGCTGGTGGCCTGTCCGGGGGGGGTGAGTTCCGGATTGTTGACCCATTTGGCGCGGGGCGATACGGCTCTGTCCATTACGCTGACAGCGGTGACGAGTCTGGCATCGGTGCTGACCTTGCCGCTCGTCGTCGGGCTGTCCTTTCAATACTTCCTGGGGAGCCAGCTGGCAGTGCAACTGCCCTTGGCTTCCATGGTGCGCGGCATCTTCATCCTGACGACTCTCCCGGTGCTGGCCGGCATGGGGTTGCGCTGGCGGTTTCCCCTGCGGGTGGGGCGGTTTGAAAAGATCGGCGGGCGCATTGCGACTGCACTATTCGTTCTCATTGTTTTGGCGACCTTTTGGGATCAACGCCTGGTTCTGTCCGAACATCTGCCCCGCCTGGGACCGGCGACACTGGCTCTCAATGTGCTGATTCTGGGTGCGGCATATGCGCTGGCGGTGCAAGCGCGTATCGCCCGAACGGACCGTATTGCGGTGGTGACCGAGTGCGGTCTTCAGAATTCAGCGCTTGGAATTTATGTCTGTCTGCACTGGTTGGCTGCGCCTGCCATGAGTGCACCCAGCGTGGTCTACGCATTGCTGATGAATGCAGGCGCGTTGGTATTTGTTGTGCTGATGCGCAAGACAAAGAAGCTGTGACCGTGCGCCGCGTGGGCTTGTCTTCAATAATCCTGTGGTTGGTGCTGGGCGCGTCAGCTGCATGCGCTGCCACCCAGGCCCTGCAGCCTCTGTTGGACGCAACTCCCGTAGGCGCGACCCTACGGCTGGCGCCAGGTGTGTATCAGGGGCCAGCGACCATTCGCCACGCCATGGTGATCGACGGGGACCATCGTGCGGTGATCCAGGGGGATGGGCGCGGAACTGTGCTCAGTGTGGAAGCCGATGGCGTGACGCTGCGTGGTTTGCGCCTGCGGGGCAGTGGTGATTCCCATGATCGCGTGGATGCAGGCCTGCTATTGCAGGGGGATGGGCACCGCGTGGAGGACAACGACTTTGAAGACGTGCTGTTTGGACTGCATCTCAAGGGGGTCAATCGCACCCTGATCAAGGGCAACCGCGTGACCGGGAAGCCCCTGGGCGTTGGCCTACGGGGTGATGCTCTGCGCTTATGGAACAGCCGCAACAACCGGATTGAAGACAACCGCTTTGCCCGCGCACGCGATCTCACGGTTACCAACTCACCCGACAACCGCTTCACCGGAAATCATTTTTCCGGCGGCCGCTACGGGATGCATCTGATTTTTTCCCCCCGCCTGCATATCGAGAACAACCGCCTGACGCATACGGGAACCGGCATTGTCGGTCTCTACTCCCCGGGCCTGACACTGCGTGGCAACTACATCGCGCATGCCCTGACCGATGGAGGGGCTGGCATCATGATCAAGGAAAGTCCGCAATCGGTCGTGGAAAACAACCAGATTCTTCACTGTGCCGTAGGCCTGAAAGCGGATGCATCGCTCGATGCGACCAATGCGCTGGTGGTCAGGGGCAATCAGTTCGCGCACAACATCGTCGGACTGGCTTTCTATGGGGAGACAGGCGGCCACCAGTTCATGGACAATCGTTTTGAGCGCAACCTGACGACGGTGGCCGTTAGCGCTCCGGGTGTGGGTAGCGCCAACATTTGGCGCGACAACCATTGGGATGAGTACCAGGGTTTTGATCGCAACCGAGATGGCGTGGGTGACACGGCCCATGAGTTGTACCTGTTTGCCGATCGTATCTGGATGGAGACGCCGATGGCCACCTTCTTCCGCAATTCACCGGCGCTGGAGATTCTGGATTTTCTGGAGCGTCTGGCACCGTTTTCCTCGCCCCACCGGTTGTTGCGCGACCCGCAACCCCGCTTGCGGTAGCGCTGCCCGGTTTTAGCAACTTTTTGACTCAAGGAAGACTTCCATGCAACTGCGTTTCACCTCCGTACTCGCCCTGGCTTTGGTGCATCTTGCATTCCAGACACCCGCCCTTGCGGCCGATTCCGATGCGGGGCTCGCAGTAGTGGCCGATCTGGCACAGATCAATGGGCAGGCCCTGGCCTGCCAGGACATGGCAACTGTCGCAAAGGCCAAAAAGCTGATGTTGGCACACGCGCCGAAAACCCCTCGCTATGGCACCCTCTTTGAAGAGTCGACCAACAGCAGCTATCTGGCACAAGTCCGCGGAACGACGGCTTGTCCGGATTCCACGACCTTTTCCGGAAAACTGGATGTGCTGGCCAAGCGTCTGCAGGAAGCATTGCCCGCAGCACCGACTGGAACGCGGTGACATGCAGACACTGAGCATGCGAGCGCGCTTGCCTTGCAGCATTTTGATGACTGCGCTGGTGGTCATGGCACCGGCTTGGGGGCAGACAGTACCCTCAGTGGCGGATACACCTGCGGCTGCTCCGGCGTCCGCGAGAGCGCTCTCCCCCCGCTACTTGCTCATGAGTCCGGGGGGGCGGGCCATCACCTCCGAAGACTTTCGGGGCCGCCTGCAATTGGTCGCTTTCGGATTTACGTCCTGCCCGGATGTATGCCCCACCACGTTGCTGGAAATGACACATGTGCTGGCCGCGCTGGGCGACAGGGCGCATTTTGTTCAACCCATCTTCATCACCGTGGATCCTCAGCGCGATACGGCTCAGGTATTGGGTGCGTACACCTTGGCATTCGATTCACGCATTCTGGGGCTGACCGGGTCGGATGATCTGGTGCGACGGGCAGCGGACAGTTTCAAGGTTCAATTTCAGAAGGTCCAGGAGGCCGGTGCGCACCCGGATGCCTACACCATGGACCATTCCGCCGGCATGTTTCTGCTCGGGCCCGATGGCGTGCTGCTGCGCAAGTTCGGATATGGCATCCCGGTTGCAGACATGGTGGCGCCCATCCAGTTCTGGCTGAACAGCTCCGGCAAATGAGGCGGCGTGGCTTCCTGCATCTGGTTGGTGGTGTGTTGCCTGGCGTGGCGGCTGCAACGGCGCCAGTTCCCGCCACTGCCGAGGGACCGAGACAGAGAGTGATCATCATCGGGGGTGCCTGGGCCGGTCTGAGTGCGGCCCGGGAGTTGCGCCAGCGGTCACCGGACCTGGATGTGCTGGTGATAGACCGTGAGCCCATTCTGCGGTCACTACCCTTGAGCAATACCTGGTTGGTGGACCGCACGCCAGAGCGCATGCCCCGTCTGGACCGCGCGGCCCTGGCTGGGCAGGTCGGCTATCGATTTCTCGCTGCCGAAGTACTGCAAGTGGATCGGACGCAGCGCCGTGTGCATACCTCCCAGGGGGCGCTGGAGTATGACTGGTTGCTGATTGCTACGGGTCTGAGCTACGACTACGGTGCGTGGTTTGGTGGGGACTTGCAAGCCGCCAGAGTCGCGCGCGAAAACTTCCCGGCTGGCTTCGTGGCCGACGAGCTCGATCGACTCAAGCAGGGCCTAGCCGGCTTTGGTGGTGGCACGCTGGTCATGACAATTCCTGCATCACCATACCGTTGTCCGCCGGCGCCATATGAACGCGCCATGATGTTGGCCTGGTGGCTCAAGACCCGGCACATCAAGGGCAAGCTGATTGTGTTGGATGCCGGTGGCGGTTTGTCGCGCTTTACCCGCCTGTTTGCGGATCGCTACCCGGATCACATCGAGCATCGCCCCTACTCGGTGATCCGCTCGGTGGACCCGCATGGGCGGCGGGTGTTGACCGATGATGACGATCTGCACTTTGACCATGCCTTGTTGCTGCCCCCGATGGGCGCCGGTCCGTTGGTGGAACGTGCGGGGTTGCTTGACCGGGACAAGCAGGGACAAACAGTGCCGTGGGCCAGTGTCGATCCCGTGCGTTTGTGTTCACCTCTGGATGAACGTGTGTATCTGGCTGGTGATCTGGTGGGCTCCGTATCGCCCCTGTTTGGCCACTATCCGAAGACTGCGCATATGGCCGTCCGCCTGGGCGCTATTGCCGCGCAGCAGATTGCTGCGCGCAGCGCGCGAGCGCCGGAATTGCCGGTGCAGTTGCCCCACAGTACTTGCCATGTCTGGCTGGATGCCGAGCCGCCAGAGCAGTTGCGCATGGAGGTCCAGTACCGCATGCGGGGCGATGGCGTCATCACACAGGCTGTAACCCAGCACGACAATCCCCAGCCGCGCGATGAAGACTTGCAGTGGGGAATGGGCCTCTACACCGGGGCCTTCGGTGCCACGCTCAAGTAATCCGCCATCCACCCGCGTTAGTGGCGTGCGTACACACTGGTGCGGCCGTCTTTGCCTACCAACAGGGTGTTGAAAGCCTCGCGGCGAATTTCCCGGGGCTGTGTCCCGGTGTCCAGGATTGTGCAGGCGGTGTCGCAAATCGGGTTGTAGCTTTCTCGACCTGGCGCGCCCCCCGGCAGTCCCGGCACGGCCAGGCCACGTGCACGGGGTTTTTCCTTGAGCAGCAGCAGAATGTCTTCTGCGGGTACATGGCCCTCAATGAAATAGCCGCTCACGCGTGCCGTGTGCACCGATTCCAGTTGCGAGGGAACGTTGAGCCAACGCTTGATCTTTGGCATCTCCGCCAGAGGTTTCTCTTCCATCGTGACGACAAATCCGTTCTGCCGCAAATGGTCAGCCCAGTCAATGCATGCCAGGCAGGGGCTGGGCGCATAGACCACCACGGGAGGCAGTGGTGCGGAATCCTGCGCCTGTGCAGCCTGCACCAGCAGACCCAGCAGCAGCGCACAGGAACGCAAATAGCCGCGCATCAGCAGGCCTTCCCGGGTTTGCAGCCCTTGAGCATCCACAGGGAAACTTCGCCTGCCAGTTCGTCCGCGCGGACTTTGCGCGCCAGACTCAACACGTCGCGACCAGCGTTGGTTTTTATCAGGGGGTCGGAGCCGGCCTGCAGCAGCAACATGGCGTTGGTTTTCCGGATGCTGAATGCCGCCATGTGCAATGGGGTTCGCCCCTCACTGTCGCGTGCATTGGGGTTGGCTCCGGCTGCCAGCAGGGCCTTGAGCGGACCGCTGTCTGTGTTCATAGCGGCGTAGTGCAGGGGACTGGCTCCCAATGGAGTGCGAATGTCACGTGTCTGCGGCGCTTCCCGGAGCAGGCGTTCCACATCACTGCGCGTGCCCATGCGTGCGGCGTCATGGATTGGAGCCTCATTCAGGCTGACCGGGCCGCTATCCGCCGCCACTGATGCTTGCGCCAAGGCTGCCAGCGACACCAGAGGCAGCAACAGCGCGACAGCCCAGGCTTTGAAAAAGGTGATGACTGGCGTCATTGCGGTTGCTCCGTCTGGATCAGCGTCAGATACGCCAGCACGTCTTGCAGGTCCGAGGCCTTGAGCGTATTCAAAATGCCGCGCATTTCCACTTCATCGTGTGAACGTTCGCCTTTGACAAAGGCGTTCATCTGCTTCATCAGGTAGTTGCTGTACTGCCCGACCAGTCGGGGAAACTTGCCGCGGCCCATGCCGTCCTTGCCATGGCAGGCGGCGCATTCCTTGCGATAAATCTTGCCACCGTTGTCCAGGTCTCCCGGTGCCCGCGGAATGATCATGACCTTATCCACCGCTGTCAGGCGGGTCAGCGCGTCATCATCCGGCTTGAACTCCGGCCATTGGGTCGGCAACTCAATGCCTGCCAGGTAGGCAGCCACGTCCTCGACATCCTGATCCGACATTTCACGTTCCTGGGTATACGGGAACATGGGGAGGTTGATGCGCGTACGGGCGCGGAAAGACTTGAGCTGGTCCGCAATGTGGGCGGCACGCTGGCCACCGATGCGGGGGTATTCGCCACGCTTGCCACCTTGGCCAAATTCGCCGTGGCAGCCCGCACAGGTCGCGTTGATTTCCTTGCCGCGTTCCAGATTTTGCGCGCCCACCGGCGACGCTGCAGCACAGAAAAAGAATACAGAAATCAGCAGTTTTTTCATCATGTGTCCGGGACCTACCGTTCATTCGATTCGGTTTTTCATTCTGCCCCGGCACATGGAATGGCGCCTTGATCAAGGATAAGTTTCTGCCGTCATCCTCACATCAGCAGGTGCTCTCCGGCGTTGTCGCCGCCCAGCGTGACGTAGTTCACCTTGCGGATGTCCATCAGCTTCTTGCCCCCGGCGTAGCTGATGGAACTCTGGATGTCCTGTTCCATCTCGACCATGGTGTCGGCCAGCCGGCCCTTGATGGGCTCCAGGATGCGCTTGCCTTCCACGTGCTTGTATTCGCCCTTGTTGAAGTCGCTCGCCGAGCCGTAGTACTCCTTGTAAAGACGGCCGTCCACTTCCACAGTCTGGCCAGGGCTTTCCTCATGGCCGGCCAGCATGGAGCCAATCATGACCATGGTGGCGCCGAAGCGGACGCTCTTGGCAATGTCGCCGTGCTCACGAATGCCGCCGTCGGCGATGATGGGCTTGGTGGCCACGCGGGCACACCACTTGAGCGCGCTCAACTGCCAGCCGCCAGTGCCAAAACCGGTCTTGAGCTTGGTGATGCAGACCTTGCCGGGGCCAATGCCCACCTTGGTGGCGTCGGCGCCCCAGTTTTCCAGGTCGATCACGGCTTCGGGTGTGGCCACGTTGCCGGCGATGACGAAGCTGGTGGGCAGTTTTTCCTTGATGTAGCCGATCATGGCCTTCACGCTGTCGGCGTGTCCATGGGCGATGTCGATGGTGATGTACTCGGGCACCAGTCCCAGGCTGACCAGGGTATCCACCGTGGCGTAGTCGGGCTGCTTGACGCCCAGCGAGATGGATGCGTACTGGCCCCGGGCTTTCATGTCCTTGACGAACTGCACATTGTCAAAGTCGAAGCGGTGCATCACATAGAAGTAGCCGTTCTCCGCGAGCCAGATGCACAGCTCCTCGCTGACCACCGTCTTCATATTGGCTGGTACGACCGGAATGCGAAAACGCCGTCCGCCCAGTTCCGTGCTGGCATCGCACTCCGAGCGGCTCTCCACCCGGCACTTGCGGGGCAGCAGCAGGATGTTGTCGTAGTCAAAAATGTCCATAACCCAAGCTCCAGTTCAAACGTTTCAACAAATGCCTGATGCGGTTTGGGGGAAACAACGCCATGCGTTGCACTGACCCATCCCAAAGTATCAGGATAGGCGCTTGGACTGGGACCGGCCATAAAGAAACCGGGTCCCAATTGCTTGGGCCCGGTGACTGATTGTATACAAAATGGGGTGGAGCGTGTGCCTTTCTACAATCACCCCATGCATTCCACCCCCGCCGTCTCCAACGCCGCAGCGTCACCCCTGTTGTCCACCCTGAATCCCGAGCAATGTGCCGCCGTCACCTTGCCGCCCGAGCATGCGCTGATCCTCGCCGGGGCGGGCTCCGGCAAGACCCGTGTGCTGACCACGCGCATCGCCTGGTTGCTGCAGAACGGTTACGTGTCTCCGGGCGGAATTCTGGCGGTGACCTTTACCAACAAGGCGGCCAAGGAGATGATGACGCGCCTTTCGGCCATGCTGCCGGTGAATGTGCGCGGCATGTGGATTGGCACCTTCCACGGTCTGTGTAACCGCTTTCTGCGGGCGCACTTCAAGGCCGCCAATCTGCCGCAGGCCTTCCAGATTCTGGACACGCAGGACCAGCTCTCCGCCATCAAGCGCCTGTGCAAGCAGAACAACATCGACGACGAGCGCTTCCCGGCCAAGCAGTTGCAGTGGTTCATCAGTGGCTCCAAAGAGGATGGCCTGCGCCCCAACATGGTGGAAGTGCGTGACGAGGAAACCCGGCGCAAGGTCGACATCTACCAGCTCTACGAGGAGCAGTGCCAGCGTGAAGGCGTGGTGGACTTTGGTGAGCTGATGCTGCGCTCCTATGAACTGTTGCGCGACAACGATCCAATCCGCGAACACTATCAGCGCCGCTTTCGCCACATCCTGATCGACGAGTTCCAGGACACCAACAAGCTGCAATACGCCTGGATCAAGATGCTGGCCGGGCAGGGCACGGATGCGAGCCCCGACACACCCGGCGGCGCCGTGCTGGCGGTGGGTGATGATGACCAGAGCATCTATGCCTTTCGCGGTGCGCGCGTCGGCAACATGGCCGACTTTGTGCGCGAATTCAACGTGCAACACCAGATCAAGCTGGAGCAGAACTACCGCAGCTACAGCAACATCCTGGACTCGGCCAACGCCCTGATCAGCCACAACAGCAAGCGCCTGGGCAAGAACCTGCGCACCGAGCAGGGCGCGGGCGAGCCGGTGCGTGTCTACGAGGCGCCCACCGACTTTGCCGAGGCGCAGTGGATGGTCGACGAGATGAAGAACCTGGTGCGCGACAACGGCCTTGATGCGGGCTACGCACGCAATGAAATCGCTGTGCTGTATCGCTCCAACGCCCAAAGCCGGGTGATTGAAACCGCGTTGTTCAATGCTGGCCTGCCGTACCGGGTGTATGGCGGCCTGCGCTTCTTTGAGCGGGCCGAGATCAAGCACGCGCTGGCCTATCTGCGCCTGCTGGAGAACCCCAATGACGACACCAGCTTCATGCGGGTGGTGAATTTTCCGGCGCGCGGCATTGGCGCACGCAGCCTGGAGCAGTTGCAGGATGCGGCGCGCGCTACGGGTTGCTCGCTGCACGATGCGGTCAGTGGCCTGAGCGGGCGGGCCGGTGCGGCGATAGCCGGTTTTGTCGCCAAGATCGACGTGCTGCGCGAGCAGACCGCCGGCATGAACCTGCGCGACATCATTGCGCAGACGCTGGACCAAAGTGGCCTCATCGAGCACTACCGCCTAGACCGTGAGGGCGCGGACCGGCTGGAGAATCTGGACGAACTGGTCAACGCCGCCGAGAGCTTTGTGATGCAGGAAGGCTTTGGCCGCGATGCCGCCGCGATGCTGGTTGCCACCGTCGGTCAGAGCCCGGCCAGCCAGGGGCTGGATACCGAGGTTGCTGCTATGGCCTTGCCCGGTGATGTGATTGGGGACACGGGTGAGACCCTGTCGCCGCTGGTGGCCTTCCTGACCCATGCGGCGCTGGAGGCAGGCGACAACATGGCCGAGGCCGGCCAGGATGCCATCCAGTTGATGACGGTGCACTCCAGCAAGGGGCTGGAGTTTGACGCGGTGTTCATCACCGGCATGGAGGAGGGCTTGTTCCCGCACGAGAATTCGCTGAACGACCGGGACGGCCTGGAAGAAGAACGGCGCCTGATGTACGTGGCCATCACCCGCGCGCGCAAGCGCCTGTACCTGAGCCACTCCCAGTCCCGCATGCTGCACGGTCAGACCCGCTTCAATCTCAAGAGCCGGTTCTTTGAAGAGCTGCCAGAGGCTTGCCTGAAGTGGCTGACGCCCAAGCAGCAGAATTTCGGGCGCAACTGGAATCCCGATTCTGCTATTGATTCAGGAGCTAACTATTCAGGTTTCACGAGGGCTGGAGGCTCATTTGGCCAAACAGTGTCCCGCAAGGAAGAGCCCAAGCACGGACTGCGTCTGGGCATGCTGGTGTTCCACGCCAAGTTCGGCGAGGGCACGGTGCTGACGCTGGAGGGCGCTGGCGACGACGCGCGTGCCCAGATCAATTTTCCCCGCCACGGCACCAAGTGGCTGGCTCTGAGTGTGGCCAAGTTGACACCGGTTCCATAGTACGACGGGCGCTAAAAAGCCCGGCGAACCGGGCTTCTTTTTGGGAAGGGGTATGCGACCCGCTTAGCGACCGTTTACCTGGGTGACCTGCAGCAGACGGGTCACGTCCTTGTCATTGGGCAAGGCGTAGTCATAGGCGCGGATGATGCGGCTGTCTTCGGTGCGGACGAACTTCAGGCTGACATAGGTGAAGTTGGCGGCCGCAGAGTAGGTGCCGACCAGAACCATATTGGCGTTGTGGCTGCGGGCAATGTCCTTGATCTCGCGGGACAGCAGCAGTTCACCGGTTTCTTCACGGATGAACACATCGCCACGCAGTTTCATTTCCTTGACATTGAAGCCGGCCGTTGCCATGTGCGATGCGTATTGCTCGGACAGGGTGCGACCCAGGGGAGCCGTGCGGCGCATGTCGTTCACGTTGACGACGGTAGCAACCAGTACTGGCGTATCGCCCGTGGGGCCACGGTCGAAGTCGGCAACCAGCTTGGTGATGGCGTCCTTGTTCAGGGCCACAAACTTGCTCGCAGCAGCCTCATCGTAGGTGGGGTCCACGCGCGTGTTGGCAGGAGCACCGCAACCGGCCAGCAAAGCCGCAGCAGCGGCAATGGAGAGGATCAGTTTGGAGTTCATGGGCCAACCACCTTCATGACTTGGGGAGCCTTGTACTGCAGCAGGGTCGTGTCTGCTTCTTCCACGTAATACACGTCAGTCTTGCGCACCAAGTAGCGTCCGCCGGAGGCGATCGTGGTGGTGAGGATCAGCTCGGTATGGGTGGGGCCACCGGAACTTTCGCTGGCGATGTAATCGGCGCCAACTGCTGCAGCCAGGCCACCGGCCAGTTTGTCACCATAGGGCGCGGTGCCCAGCCCGTAGGCCGCGTACAAACCGGTGGTGATCATGGTGAACCGACCGGGCAGGAAATGGGGGCGCGGGCTGTTATGGCGGACCACCTGGGTCTGGTAGCTGACTTCCAGTGCCTGGTCGGGATACTGTTGCACCACACGACCGCTCTTGACCAGGTCCGTGATCAGGAAGTTGTTGAAGGCCTTGTCAAATGCGGTAGCGTTGGTTGGCAGCGCCACATACAGGTTGCCGGAAACGCCCAGCTTGTTCAACGACTCCAGAGTTTGCTTCACGACGTCGTTGGACAGCAGGCCCCAATGGCCGGCGGAGCGAACTTTGGGCTCTACGGTGATGGGGAAGTTAGCGGAGACCGGAATAGGCGACGAGGCACAGCCAGCCAGCACGGCGGCTGTGGCTCCAAGTGCCAATAGCTTCAGGGTTTTGGGAATCAAGGTAGCCCCCTTATCCATAGTGGGTAAAACAAAGACGCCAGATTAGTCGCGCCATCAACGTGTTTCATTATCAGGCGATCCGAACCATAAAAACAAGACAAATCAACACCTTCTACCGCTTTTTTCATGTTGTTTGGGGGATTTGTTGTGGCTTTGGCAACACTGGGGCAATCAGCCGCCGTATTCACGTTCCTGGGCCTTGGTGCCCTTTTTGCCGGTGATCTGCCAGGCAGTGCGCTCACCGATCAGGCGGGCCAGGTATTCCAGTTCTTCATCGGTGTGGTTGATGGCACGAGCTGGCGTCAATGACGAGCGGCCATCGCCCGCGGCCTCGGCCCAGACCGCCTGGTGGTAACTGGATTCGGACACTTCGTGGTCATTGCCGGACGCGAGGTCCACGATACCGTAGCAATTGCAGAAGTAGGACCGGTTGTTCTGGGCTCCGAAAATCTCGGTGTAGACGCCAGTGCCGCGAATGCCTGCGGTGAGGGTGGGTGTAATGATCTGCCGGTTGGAGCCCTTGCCCCAGACACTGACCACGGCGCCAGTGAGCAGGCGCAGCAGGCTGACCGCGCTCAGGCTGCTACCCCGCTCGACCACCATGGTGGAGTTCTGGCGCAGGTGAAAGGCCGAGTTGCCAATGGCAAAAATGAGGGTGGATCTAGGGCCGGTGACGATCTCGTCGCCGGTCTGTACCGATTGTTCAGGCCGCAGGCGCTGACCGTTGACCGTGGCATCGCCCACCAGTTCGACGATATTTCCGCGTTCCTGGGCCTGGACCGCACCCAGTCCGCCGACGGCTGTCCAGGCGGCGGCGGCCTGCAGGAAACTGCGTCGCTGAAACCACAGCAGTTCGCTATCGGTTCTGCCTTGCAAAGAGTGCTGTGTCATGCGTCTTCTCCTGAAGTGAATTCAAAACTGTCTAGGAACGTGAAATAGATGGACGTGAAAAACATGGCCGCCATCAGCATGGCCACCGGGTACAGCAGGGCCGCAACGACCTCGGCACTACCCAGAATTGCGCCCAGCACGGCCATGATGATGCCAAAAAACAGAAAGGCCCCCATCCATGCCACGCCGTACAGGGTGAATGCCCCCAGATTGCGCATGCAGGCCACAAAGCTGAAAAACAGGCTTTTGACAGGAGGCACGCCGTGCCAGTGCACCAGTGCCGGGGCGTGCCAGAACAGCAGGGACAAAGGTATGTACAAAATGGATGACACCAGCATGGCAAGCTGGAAGTCCCCCTCCTGCAGCATCTCGGCGGTCAGTGGGCCGCCCAGCAGGTACAGGCGTGCGCACTTGCCGCCGTCAATCAGCGCAGAAATACCCAGCACCAGCACAAAGCCCAAGGCGTAGAGCGCGCCCAGCACGAGCATGGCGCGCAACTGCTGGCGTCCGGCACGGAATGCGCTGATCAGAACCAGGGGCATGGGGAATTTGCCGCTGCTGGCTTCGCGGGTGGCAGCCATCAGACCCAGCGTGGCCCCGGGGAGGAGGGCAAGCGCCAGAGCGCTGCCCAATACCGGTATCAGGCTGAGAATCGACATCAGGGCCAGAAACATGAAGAACAGGCCTGATAGCGCCAGCGGTTGGCGCAGGAAGGTCTGCATGCCCGACTTGGCCCAGTAGAGGCCCCGCTTGGCCGGGACGATGTGGAGTTTCATGCAGTGAGGTCGGTGGTTGTCAGGGGGTAGAGGATACGCTGACGCAGGACCCGGTGGAAGTGTTCAGGGTCATGGGCTTGCAGCAGGTTGGCTTCGCGTGGCAGGTGCAGGTCCCACAGGCGCGACAGCCAGAAACGCAGGGCGCCGGCGCGTGCCATGGCGGGCAGCAAGCTGCGTTCGGCGGGCTGCAGGGGGCGCACGGCGGTGTAGGCGGCCATGAAGGCCCGGGTGCGCCCCGGGTCGGTCGCACCGCTGGCCAGATCGATGCACCAGTCATTCAGGCACACGGCAATGTCAAACAGCCAGGTGTCCACACCGGCAAAGTAGAAGTCAAAGAAACCGGTCAGGACCGGCGCGCCGCCATCGGCGGGTGTCTCAAACATCACGTTGTCGCGGAACAGGTCGGCATGAATGGGGCCGCGCGGCAGCGCACCATAGGCGGGCAGTGCGGATACGTGGTTCTGGTAGGCCAGTTCGCTTTGCAGCAGGGCGGCCTGGTCGGCCGGAACAAAGGGCAGCACCACCGGCACCGTTCGGTTCCACCACTCCAGGCCCCGCAGGTTGGGCTGGCTCATGCTGAAGTCGCGCCCGGCCAGATGCATGCGGGCCAGCATGTCACCGACCAGCGTGCAGTGCTGCACTGTGGGGGCAAGCTCGCTCTTGCCCCGCAGGCGGTTGACCACGGCCGCCGGCTTGCCGTTGAGGGCGTGGACCACATCGCCGTCGCGGTTGGCGGCCGGATCAGGAACCGGCACGCCATGGTGTGCCAGGTGCTTCATCAAGCGCAGGTAGAACGGCAATTGCTCGGCGCTCAGGCGCTCGAACAGCGTCAGGACGTAGGGGGCCTGGTCGGTCGTGACAAAGTAGTTGGTGTTTTCAATGCCGCCGGAGCATCCCGCCATGGATTGAAGGGTGCCCAATTCCAGGCCTTGCAAGAAATGTGCGGCCTCGTCAAACGAAACCTCTGTGTAAACCGCCATGTGTCAGTCAGCCCGAATAGTGTGAAGGTGAATTGTAGACAGGCAAAGTGCGCCGCAGGGCCGCCCCAAGGCGAATGCGCCCCCTTGGGGGCAGCGACCCGCAAGGCGGTGGAGCGTGGGGGCACAATATCCGGATGACTGACAAGAAAACCCTACTGCTGGTGGATGGCTCCAGCTACCTGTACCGTGCCTTCTTTGCCGGAGGCGGTGACATGAGCGTCACCCTGCCCGATGGCACCGTGCAAAAGACCGGTGCGATCCGCATCATGGTCAACATGATGCAATCCCTGCGCAAGGAGTATCCGGCCGAATACGTGGCCTGCGTGTTTGACGCCAAGGGCCCGACCTTCCGCGACGCCCTCTACCCCGAGTACAAGGCCCACCGCGACCCCATGCCCGACGATCTGCGCAGCCAGATCGCGCCCATCCACGAGGTGGTGCGCCTGCTGGGCTGGCCGGTGCTGGACGTGCCGGGCGTCGAGGCCGATGACGTGATTGGCACCCTGGCGGTGGCGGCGGCCAGCCAGGGCATTGAGGTCATCATCAGCAGCGGCGACAAGGACCTGGCCCAACTGGTCAACGAGCACATCTCCATCATCGACACCATGAACGGCAAGCGCCGCGACCTGGCAGGGGTGGAGGCCGAGTTTGGCGTGCCCGCGCGCCTGATGCTCGATTACCAGACCCTGGTCGGCGACACGGTGGACAACGTGCCCGGCGTGCAAAAAGTTGGCCCCAAGACGGCTGTGAAGTGGCTGCAGGAATACGGCTCGCTGCAAGGCGTGGTGGACAACGCGGCCAACATCAAGGGTGTGGTCGGCGAGAACCTGCGCAAGGCGCTGGACTGGCTGCCGACGGGCCGCGCGTTGCTGACGATCAAGACCGACTGTGATCTGAATGGCTGGGTGCCGGGGTTGCCCGCTATGGATTCCATAGCTGTTGGCGGACAGGATACGGGGGCTCTGCGGGTATTTTGTGAGAAGTACGGGTTCAAGGGCCTGGCCAAGTCGCTGGAAGCGCAGGCTGCTGGAGGAAATGGGGTCGGATCCCCGAAGCGCAGCGAAGTGGGCTCTGACCCCATTTCCGGGCGAGCGCAAACGACTTCACCGGGGCTGTTTGACGTACCCGCGGAGGCCGCTGCTCCCCGCGCCAGCAACCTGGCCTACGACACCATCCTCACATGGAACCAATTCGAAACCTGGCTTGCCAAACTGCAGGCCGCGGAACTCACCGCCCTGGACACCGAGACCACCTCGCTGGACGAAATGCGTGCCGAGATCGTCGGTATTTCCTTCAGCGTCCAGCCCGGTGAGGCCGCTTATATCCCGCTGACCCACCGCTACCCCGACGCGCCCGAGCAACTCAACCGCGACGAGGTGCTGGCCAAGCTCAAACCCTGGCTGGAAAATCCCAAGGCCCTGAAGCTGGGTCAGCACATCAAATACGACCGCCACGTTTTTGCCAACCACGGCATCGAGGCGCAGGGCTACGCCCATGACACCATGCTGCAGAGCTATGTGCTGGAAGTTCACATGCCGCATGGCCTGTCCAGCCTGGCCCAACGGCATCTGGGTCGTAGCGGCATCAGCTACGAAGACCTGTGCGGCAAGGGCGCCAACCAGATTCCGTTTGACCAGGTCGACATTGCCAAGGCGGCTGAATACTCCTGCGAAGATTCCGACCTGACACTGGACGTGCACCGGGTGCTGTGGCCGCAACTCGAAGCGAACGACAAACTGAAGTTCATCTACGCGCTGGAAATCGCCAGCAGCGAAACCCTGTACCGCATCGAGCGCAACGGCGTGCTGATTGACGCGCCCACGCTGGCCAAACAAAGCCACGAGCTGGGCCAGCGGATCCTGCAACTGGAAACCGAGGCCTATGAAATCGCCGGTCAGCCGTTCAACCTTTCGTCACCCAAGCAACTCGGCGAGATCTTCTTCGACAAGCTGGGCATGCCAGTGGTGAAGAAGACCGCCACCGGCGCGCGCAGCACCGACGAAGAAGTGCTGGAAAAGCTGGCCGAGGACTACCCGTTGCCGGCCAAGCTGCTGGAGCACCGGGGGCTGGCCAAGCTCAAGGGCACCTATACCGACAAACTCGCGCAGCTCGCGCTGCCGCGCACGGGCCGCGTGCACACCCATTACGCACAGGCCGTGGCGGTGACTGGTCGTCTCTCCAGCAACGATCCCAATCTGCAGAACATCCCGATCCGCACACCGGAGGGTCGGCGTGTGCGCGAGGCCTTTGTGGCGCCCGCGGGCAGCGTGATCGCCAGTGCCGACTATTCGCAGATCGAGCTGCGCATCATGGCCCACATCAGCAATGACGCGGCCCTGCTCAAGGCCTTCCACGACGGACTGGACGTGCACCGCGCCACCGCCGCAGAGGTCTTTGGCGTGGCCGTGGACCAGGTGACGAGCGAACAGCGGCGCTACGCCAAGGTCATCAACTTCGGCCTGATCTACGGCATGAGCGCGTTTGGCCTGGCGCGCAATCTGGGGATCGACAACACCGCGGCCAAGAACTACATCCAGCGCTACTTCGAGCGCTATCCGGGTGTGAAGAACTACATGGAGTCCACGCGCGAACTGGCCAAACGCCAGGGCTATGTGGAAACGGTGTTTGGCCGCCGGCTGCAACTGGGCGGCATTCAGACCGCCAAAGGCGCACAACTGGCCGGTCTGGAACGCGCCGCCATCAATGCGCCCATGCAGGGCACGGCGGCCGACCTGATCAAGCTCAGCATGAACGCGGTGCAACAGGTTCTGGATGCAGAAGCGCGCGGCACCAAGATGATCATGCAGGTGCATGACGAACTGGTGTTCGAAGTGCCCGAGTCCGAGGTGGATTGGGTCAGACACGAAATACCGCGCCTGATGGCCGGTGTGGCCGCTCTCAAGGTTCCGCTGCTGGCCGAGGTGGGCGTCGGCCCCAACTGGGACAAGGCGCACTGAATGCGCCGCGGGCGGTATTGGCCCGCGCCGTGCAAGAACCTGCGGCCTGCGCCAGAATAGGTCCGTGCACTGCGACGGTGCCGGTTTCACCATTCTTTTCCTGAAGGACCACACGACATGCTCAATGCCGACCTGAAAGACGAGTTCAACGCCCTGCTGCCCGGTAAGTCCACCGAAGCCGGCGCCACGCGCCGTACGGCCCTCAAGACCGCGCTGGGTGTGGGCTACGCCGCCGCAACCACGCCCATCATGGCGCAAACCGCCGTCAAGACCCCGGCAACCGGTTTGGCGACCGGGCAGGAAATATTTGATGTGGATGGCTTTACCGTGCCGTTCTACTACGCCAAGCCAGAAGGCAAGAGCAACCTGCCGGTGATCCTGGTGGTGCAGGAGATTTTTGGCGTGCACGAGTACATTGCCGACACCTGCCGCCGCTTCGCCAAGGCGGGCTACCTGGCCATCGCACCGGAACTCTATGCGCGCCAGGGTGATCCCACAAAGTACACCGACATTGGCAAGTTGATGGCCGAGGTGGTCTCCAAGGTGCCCGACGCCCAGGTCATGGGTGATCTGGATGCCGCCGTGAAATGGGCCGGCGAGAACGGCGGCAACCTGAAAAAAGTGGGCATCACCGGTTTCTGCTGGGGCGGACGCATCACCTGGCTGTATGCCGAGCAGAGCAAGAACGTCAAGGCCGGTGTGGCCTGGTACGGGCGGTTGGTGGGTGCGGCGTCCGAGTTGACACCCAAGCATCCGGTGGAGTTGGCCGGTGGCATGAAGGCGCCGGTGCTGGGTCTGTACGGTGGCCAGGACGGTGGCATTCCATTGACCACCGTGAACCAGATGAAGGATGCGCTGGCAGAGGCGGGTGCCAAGGGCAACAAGGCGGCCAAGGTCTCCGAGTTTGTGGTGTACCCTCAGGCACCCCACGCCTTCCATGCTGACTACCGGCCCAGCTATCGCAAGGACGCAGCCGAAGACGGCTGGAAGCGCGCATTGGAGTGGTTCAAGACCCACGGCGTTGGCTGATCCGTCACCGGCGACCTCCGCGCAGACCGCCCCTTTGGGGCGGTTTTGCTTTTGCATTTGTAGGAAAATAGGGCACTGGCCCTCTAGGAATCTGTGTAGTACGCTATGACTTTGATAGCAATCATCATCGGCACCGTGGTTGCCGGCATCGGCTCGGTGTGGCTGGCTGCAGCATTGAGCTTTGGCGTGCTGGCCCGCTACACCCAGCACATGCTCAGCCTGGCCGCAGGTGCCCTGATGGCCACCGCCTTCATGCATCTGCTGCCCGAGGCCTTCGAAAGCCAGGCCGGTGCGCACGACCTGTTCCTGACCCTGCTGCTGGGGCTGGTCTTCTTTTTCCTGCTGGACAAGGCCGAACTGTGGCACCACGGCCATGAGCACCACCATCCTGAGTCCCCCCGAGCGGATGCTGTTGCCAGCGCTCACATCGAACATGCCCACCACCACGGCCACACCCCGGTGCACATCCATGACCACAGCACGCCACAGCCTGGCAGCTGGGCCGTGCTGACGGGTGACAGCGTGCATTGCTTTGGGGACGGCATCCTGATTGCGTCGGCCTTCATGGCCGATATGCGTCTAGGCGCCATTGCGGCCCTAGCCGTGCTGGCCCACGAGGTGCCTCACCACATGGGCGATCTGATGGTGCTGCGCTCCGGCGCCAATAACCGGCGCATGGCCCTGGTCAAGGTGTCACTGGCCGGTGCCGTGACGGCTTTTGGTGGGCTGGCAGGCTATTGGCTGGTGGAACTGCTGCAAGACTACCTGCCGTACTTTCTGGTGGTGGCCTCCAGCAGTTTTGTCTACGTGGCGCTGGCGGATCTGATTCCGCAACTGCAGAAGCGCCTGTCCCTGTCGGAGACCCTGGCCCAGATCACCTGGCTGGGGGTGGGCATCGGCATGGTGATGCTGATTAGTGGGCTGGGACACGGACATTAGTTTCCTCTTCTTCCTCGTTTTTCCCCACTCCCCCCAGCCCCCTCGCCCCGCCGGGCGAGGGGGAGCCTTAACAGCCATATGTGGCCGCGTGCTTTAAGGTGGCACGTTCAATGCGTGAGTGGGGAAGAAGAAAACGCGTTGGCCATTGAGCGTGCATGTCCTTCGTTCAAAGACAAGCCCAAATAGGGCTGTTCAAACTCCCCCTCGCCCGGCGGGGCGAGGGGGTTGGGGGGACTGGGGACCTGAATTAGCCTTGTGCAACCGGCAACGAAGGCTCGTTGCTCCACTCGCTCCAGCTCCCGGCAAACAGCGCGGTGCGGCCCAGGCCGGCCACTTCCATGGCGATGATGTTGGGCACGGCGCTGACGCCGCTGCCGCAGTGGTGCACCACGCTGGCCGGGTTGCGTCCGCCCAGCAGCGCCAGGAATTCGGCCTTCAACTGGTCGGCGGGCTTGAAGCGGCCATCGGCGCCGATGTTCTGGGTGAAGGGGCGGTTCAGCGCGCCGGGAATGTGGCCGGCCACTGGGTCCAGCGGTTCCACCTCACCGCGGAAACGCGGTGCGCCGCGCGCATCGACCAGCGTCTGGGCACGGTCGCCGGTGCTGCGGCCCAGGCGTTCTGCTACGGATTTGATAGTGACTAGCGTAGTCTTTTCGAGGGCTAGAGCGTAATTTGATGCCAAGGCGTCTGGTTGAGAGTCACTTTCGACCGCGCCACCTTCCGCCTGCCAGGCTTGCAGGCCACCATCCAGCACGGCCACATTCTCATGGCCGGCCCACTTCAGCATCCACCACAGGCGGCCGCAGTAGTTGGCACCCTGGCGGTCATAGACCACGGCCTGCATGCCATTGGTGAAACCCATGGAGCCCAGCCACGCGGCAAAGGCCTCGCGCGTGGGCAGGGGATGGCGGCCGCCACTGGCCGCAGTGCCGGCTGGGGCCTTGCCGGTAGCTGGGTCCTTGGCGGCGCTCAAATGCTTGTCCAGGTGGGCGTAGACGGCGCCGGGAATGTGGGCTTCGGCGTACTGTGTTTCGCCGGCCTGGGGCTGGGTCAGATCGAAACTGCAGTCAAACACCATGCACGGTTGGCCACTGGCCAGCAGGGTCTGGAGTTGTTCGGCGGAGATCAGGGTGGTGTACATCTTTTTCCTCAGTGGTCTTCGGCAGGGGTGTCGGGCATGGCGCGGGCGCGCAGCGCGGTGGCCAGTATGCCGCTGGTGACGATGACGGCAATGCCGGTCCAGCCGATGGGTGCGATCTGGTCACCGAACAGCGCCAGGCTGTAGATGGCGGCAAACACAATGCCGCTGTACTGCATGCTGGCCACCACCAGCGTGGCGCCATGGCTGTAGGCCCGAGTCATGCACCACTGGCCCAGTGAGGCCAGCACGCCGATCGGAATGACCCAGGCCGCCGCTGTGAAGCTGACCTCGGACCAGGGTGTGAGCCCCGTGAACAGGGCGCCGATGGCACCGACGACGACCGTGCCAACGGAGAAATAGAACACGGTACGCACCTCGGGCTCGCCGACCTTGCCCAGTGCCGTGACCTGCATATAGGCCAATGCCGCGCCCATGCCCGACAGCAGGCCGACGACGCCGGCAAACAACTGGTCGTGGTCAATCGTCGGTCGCAGGGTCATGACCACGCCGGCAAAGCCCAGCAGCACCGTGCCCAGCAGCGGCCCCTGGCGCTGGGCCTGGCCGTAGAGCAGGGCGCCGCCAACGATGAACGCTGCCACCCAGACGCCGCTCATGTAATTCAGCGTCATGGCGGTGGCCACCGGCAGGTGGGCAATGGCATAGAACCAGGCGCTGAGCGACAGGATTCCGATGATGCTGCGCCACACATGCATCATGGGAACAGGGGTGCGCAGGGGGGTGCCGCGGGCGCGTAGCACCACGGCCATGAAGATGACGCTGACAATGCCTCGGTAGAACACCAGTTCCAGCGTGCCAAAGCTGGTGGAGGCGAACTTGATCCCGACGGCCATGGTGGCGAACAGGAAGGACCCCGCCACCATCCATAGCGCTTGCACTAGAGACCCAGTTGGCGGCGGTACCACTCGTGGAAGTGCGGCATGCCGTCTTCCATCGGGCTCTGGTAGGGGCCGACCTCGTTGTCGCCACGGGCCAGCAGGGCGGCGCGGCCGGCGTCCATGCGCTCGCCGATCTCGTCGTCCTCGATGCAGGTCTCGTTGTAGGCGGCCTGCTGGGCCTCGACGAACTCGCGCTCGAAGGCGACGATTTCCTCGGGGTAGTAGAACTCCACCATGTTCATGGTCCTGCTCGGACTGATCGGGTGCAGCGTGGACACGGTCAGCACATGCGGGTACCACTCCACCATGATGTGCGGGTAGTAGGTCAGCCAGATGGCGCCCTGCTCGGGCGGCTTGCCATTGCGGTAAGCCAGCAGGGCCTTCTGCCAGCGCTCGTACACGGGCGAGCCGCCGGTGGTGTCGGCCTTGGCCAGTTGCGCGGCCACACCCACGGTCTGCACCGAGAAGTTGTCGGCAAACTGCCAGCGCAGGTCGTCGCAGGTCACGAACTTGCCCAAGCCCGGATGGAAGGGGCCGACGTGGTAGTCCTCCAGATAGACCTCGATGAAGGTCTTCCAGTTGTAGTTGCACTCGTGCATCACCACCTTGTCCAGCACAAAGCCCTCAAAGCTGAGGGCATCGCGCAGGCGCATGCCGGCCAGGTCGGCGGCCACATCGCGGCCGTTTTGCTCGAACAGCAGGCCGTTCCACTCCTGCAACGGGTAGTTCTTCAGGTTCAGGCAGGGGTCGGACGCAAAGTGCGGTGCACCAATCAGGCTGCCGGCGGGCAGGGGCGCGCCGTTGGTATGGGCGCCGCTGTAGGTCCAGCGGTGCAGCGGGCAGACGATGTTGCCTCCGGCGCTGGCCACCTGGCGGCCATGGTCCGTGACCGGGCTGACCAGAGAATCGCGCCCTTTGAGCATGATGGCCTGGCGGTGGCGGCAGACGTTGGAGATCAGCTCCACGCCTTGGGCGTTGCGCACCAGCGCGCGCCCTTCCTTCTCCTGCGGCAGGGCGTAGTAGTCCCCGACGTTGGGCACGGCAGAGGTGTGCCCCACATAACGGGGCCCATTCTGAAAGATACTTTGCATTTCGCGCTGGAACAGCGCTTCGTCAAAATAGCTTGAAACTGGTAGTTGGCAAGATGCCGGCTGCAGTCGAAGACTTAAATCAGACATGTTGTCCTGACCTAAAGACTCCCCACAGGGGGATGCGCTCCATGGCGCGGTGAAAAGGGATGCCGGAGACCGCTAGGCGGTGCGCCGGAGGCGAGAGGGGGGATTGTACCCGGGGGCACAATCCCTGCCGCCAGCGCCTAAAATCGCGGTTTACAGTTTTCTGACCGATCCAGTCCCCACCTCCATGCCCAAGGCCAGTGCCCGCCCCGTTTCCGCTGACGACGCTTTCGTTGCCAACGCCTTGCCCGCGACCTATGAGGCCGCCATGACCGAGCTGGAGCAGTTGGTGGCTAGCCTGGAATCCGGCGAAATGCCGCTGGAGCAATTGCTTGCCGGCTACCAGCGGGGAGCACAGTTGCTGCAGCACTGCCGTGACAAGCTGCAGGCCGTGGAGGATCAGATCAAGGTACTCGACGAAGGCACCCTCAAGGCCTGGAAACCCCAATGAACGCAACCACCGCCGCCGCACCGGCAACACGCGAAGCCTTCGATCTGGACTCCTGGAGCAGCATGCGCCTGGCCCAGGTGGAGCAGGCGCTGGACCGCTGGGTCACCGCCGAGATTCCCCTGGGCCTGGACCACGGTGCCCCGGCCCAGTTGGTTGAGGCCATGCGCTACGCCGTGCTCGATGGTGGCAAGCGTCTGCGCCCCCTGCTGGTGCTGGCCGCGCATGAGGCGGTGTGTTCGGAGGCGGATGCGGCCTCGCGCAGCGCGGCGATGCGTGCTGCCTGTGCGGTCGAACTGATCCACGCCTACTCCCTGGTCCATGACGACATGCCCTGCATGGACAACGACGTGCTGCGCCGTGGCAAGCCCACCGTGCATGTGCAGTTTGGCGAAGCCAGTGCCCTGCTGGCCGGAGACGCCCTGCAGGCCCTGGCCTTCGAGCTGCTGACGCCACAGGATGGCTCGGTCCCGCCCTCCACCCAGGCCCGCCTGTGCGCCCTGCTGGCGCGCGCCGCGGGCAGCGCCGGCATGGCGGGCGGCCAGGCGATTGACCTGGCCAGTGTGGGTTTGCCGCTGGGCGAATCCCAGTTGCGCGAGATGCACGAACTCAAGACCGGTGCCCTGCTCAAGGCCAGCGTGGTCATGGGGGCCCAGTGCGGTACGCCCAGTGCGCAGGCCCTGCGGGCACTGCAAGTCTACGGCGCGGCCATCGGTCTGGCGTTCCAGGTCGTGGACGATATTCTGGACGTGATTGCCGACTCCACCACCCTGGGCAAGACCGCCGGTAAGGACGCCGACAACAACAAGCCCACCTATGTGTCCCTGATGGGGCTGCAGGCCAGCCAGGCCTACGCCCAGCGGCTGCTGGAGCAGGCGCTGGCGGCGCTGGACGACAGCGATCTGGTGCAGACCCAGGCCCTGCGCGCGCTGGCTGACATGGTGGTCAACCGGGCCCGCTGAGCCAGGTCATTATTGATGAAATCGGTCACCAGCCCTCGAATTACTTGCGCAAGCCGCTACTAAAACCATAGCATATGCCGAACCAACTGTACCCCTTGCTGCAAACCATCAACGACCCCGAGGACCTGCGCCAGGTGCCGCGCGAGCAGTTGCGCGAGCTGACCGACGAGTTGCGTGCCTACCTGCTCGACAGCGTCGCCAAGACCGGCGGGCACCTCAGTTCCAACCTGGGTACGGTGGAACTGACAGTGGCCCTACACTACGTCTACAACACCCCGCACGACCGCGTGGTGTGGGACGTGGGCCACCAGACCTACCCGCACAAGATCCTGACCGGGCGACGCGACCGCATGTCCACGCTGCGCCAGTTGGGTGGCCTGTCCGGTTTTCCACAGCGCGGCGAGAGCGCCTATGACACCTTTGGCACCGCGCACTCCAGCACCTCCATCTCGGCGGCACTGGGCATGGCCCAGGCGGCCAAAATCCAGGGTGTGGAGCGCCACGCGGTGGCGGTGATTGGCGACGGCGCCATGACCGCCGGCATGGCCTTCGAGGCGCTGAACAATGCCGGCGTGTCGGACTGCAACCTGCTGGTCATCCTGAACGACAACGACATGAGCATCAGCCCCCCGGTGGGCGCGCTCAATCGCTACTTTGCCAAGCTGCTGAGCGGGCGTTTCTATGCGTCGGCCAAGAACGTGGGCAAGAACGTGCTCAAGGGCGCGCCACCCCTGTTCGAACTGGCCAAGCGCCTGGAAGAACACGCCAAGGGCATGGTGGTGCCGGCCACTCTGTTCGAGAAGTTCGGCTTCAACTACATCGGCCCCATCGACGGCCACGACCTGGATTCCCTCATTCCCACGCTGGAAAACATCCGCTTGCTCAAGGGCCCGCAGTTCCTGCACGTGGTCACCAAGAAGGGCCAGGGCTACAAGCTGGCCGAGGCCGACCCGGTGTCGTACCACGGTCCCGGCAAGTTTGATCCGGCAGTGGGGCTGGTCAAGCCGGCCACGCCGCCCAAGCAGACTTTCACCCAGGTGTTTGGCAACTGGCTGTGCGACATGGCCGCGGCCGACCCGCGCCTGGTGGGTATCACGCCGGCCATGCGCGAGGGTTCGGGCATGGTCGAGTTCGAGCAGCGCTTCCCGGAGCGCTACTTTGACGTCGGCATCGCCGAGCAGCACGCCGTCACCTTTGCCGCCGGTCTGGCCGCAGAAGGCCTCAAGCCCGTGGTGGCCATTTACTCCACTTTCCTGCAGCGTGCCTATGACCAGTTGATCCACGACGTGGCCATCCAGAATCTGCCGGTGGTGTTTGCGCTGGACCGCGCAGGCCTGGTCGGTGCCGATGGTGCCACCCACGCCGGCGCCTATGACATCGCCTACCTGCGCTGCATTCCCAACATCAGCGTGGCCTGCCCGGCCGATGAGAACGAATGCCACCGCCTGCTCTCCACCGCCTTTGCGCAAAACCACTCGGTGGCCGTGCGCTACCCGCGTGGCGCGGGTGCCGGTGTGGCGGTGCAGCCCGGGCTCGAAGGCCTGCCGTTCGGCAAGGGCGAGATCCGCCGCACCGGCAGCGGCATTGCCATCCTGGCCTTTGGCACGCTGCTGTACCCGGCGCTGGAAGCCGCCCAGGCCCTGGGCGCCACCGTGGTCAACATGCGCTGGGCCAAGCCGCTGGACACCGAACTGCTGCTGCAGGTGGCACGCAGCCACCAGGCACTGGTCACGGTGGAGGAGGGCTGCGTCATGGGTGGTGCCGGCAGTGCCGTTGCCGAGGCCTTGCACGCCGCAGGGCTGACCGTGCCGGTGCTGCAACTGGGTCTGGAAGATGCCTTCATCGAGCACGGTGATCCCGCGCGCCTGCTGACCCTGCAGGGCCTGGATGCGACTGGCATACAGGCCTCGATTGCGCGCCGTTTTCCCAACCTGATTGCGCCCTTGGCGCGCGCCGCGTAGTCACCTGGGCGACCATTTCTTGCAGAAACCTGAAGAGCTGCGTTTCTCGCGGTTTTCGAGGGAAAACCCCCACCTTGGGGGTGTTTTGCCTTCCTACAATGCTTGGTGACTCATAGCAGTCCTTGTCGCACGGAACACTCTGTGCGGTGAGATTGTTTTAATCCTTTTCTGGAGTACATCGAATGGATCGTCGTTCAATTATCAAAAACGCTGGCATCGCCGGCGTTCTGGCTGCTGGTGCTGCACCTGCCGTCCACGCGCAGGCCGCTATCCGCTGGCGTCTGGCTTCCAGCTTCCCCAAGTCCCTGGACACGATTTTTGGTGCTGCCGATGAGTTCGCCAAGAAGGTCAAGGAAATGTCGGGCGGCAAGTTCGAAATTTCGATTCACGCCGGCGGCGAGTTGATGCCCGCTTTCGGTGTGGTGGACGGCGTGCAGAACGGCACCGTTGAAATGGCCCACACCGCGCCTTACTACTTCCACGGCAAGGACGAAACCTTTGCACTGGGCTGCGCCATCCCCTTCGGCCTGAACAGCCGCCAGATGACAGCCTGGATGTATGAAGGCAACGGCCTGAAGCTGATGCGTGAGTTCTACGCCAAGTTCAGCATGATCAACTTCCCTGGCGGCAACACCGGAGCCCAGATGGGCGGCTGGTACCGCAAGGAAATCAAGTCCGCCAAGGACATCAAGGGCTTGAAGATGCGCATCGGCGGTTTCGCCGGCCGCGTGCTGGAACGCATGGGTGGTGTGCCCCAGAACATTCCTGGCGGAGAAATCTACCAGTCACTGGAAAAAGGCACGATTGACGCCGCTGAGTGGATTGGACCTTACGATGACCAGAAGCTGGGCTTCAACAAGGTGGCTCCGTTCTACCACTATCCCGGCTGGTGGGAAGGCGGTCCCCAGCTGGACTTCCTCATCAATGACAAGGCCTTCAATGCCCTGTCCGCTGAGAACAAGGTCATCATCGAGTGCGCGGCAGCCTTTGCCCACACCACGATGCAGGCCAAGTACGATGCCAAGAACCCCACCGCGCTGAAGCAGCTGGTGGGCGCCAAGACCAAGGTTCTGCCCTTCCCCAAGGACGTGCTGGACCTGGCCTTCAAGGAATCCATGGCACTGTATGACGAAGTCAGCGCCAAGAACCCCAACTTCAAGAAGGTCTACGACGACTACTCTGCCTTCCGCCGCGATTCCAACCTGTGGTTCCGCTTCACCGAAATGCGTTTCGACCAGTTCATGCAGTCGCAAAAGCTGTAATCGGTTCAACTGTGCCTACAAAAAACCCGCTTCGGCGGGTTTTTTTTGCTATGAACTTTGTCGCTCTATCACTGAGCCGCATGAGGGGCGATCACTCACCGTGCAGGTACAACACATAGGTGTTGAGCAGGTACATGGCGATCAGCCCCAAGCTAACCCAGCTGATGGCGCGCAACACGCGCCCGCCCGGTCTGAAAAACAGCCCGACCATGGCCAGCCCGGTCATGGTGATGGCCGAACCCACCGTGACGGAGTGGACCGGTGAAACTGCCGCCAACAGTGCGCCGGGACGGTAGAACAGGTCGTCGATCGCGATGATGAGTACATTGAACAGGTTACTGCCGAGCAGATTGCCAATGGCCATGTCCAGCGCACCCATGCGCAACGCCGACAGGGTGACCGCAAGTTCAGGCAGCGAGGTGGCCATGGCGACGAATAGGCTGCCGACAAACGATTTGTTCCAGCCCATGGCATGGGCCAAATCCGTGGCTACAAAAGGCAACCAGATGCCCGCACCGGCAACCACCGATGCTGCCAGTACAAAGCGCGTGATGGCATTGCGCAGGGTGGGCAGGGATTGGGCCACCTCGGCGGTTTCAACTTTGGCGTGGTCGCGCTCATACGCAAACACCGTACGCATGGCTACCAGGTAGAGCACCAGCAGGATGGGCGTGGTCAGTCCGAAGCCCAGTTGCATTGCGGACGACGTCGTCAAGTCCTGGGGTGTTTTGACCTGGCCCATCAGCAGGCCCACCAGAGTAAAGCCCAGCATTACGACCCCAAAGGCCCCAGCTAACACGTGGCCTTGGCTAGCACGATGCCAGACCGGCTCCCGGCGAAACAGGAAGTCAATTACCACCAGGAACACGAGGTTCACAACGCAACTTCCCAGTGCATCGCCCAAGGCCAGATTGGGGGCATTCGCAACCGTGACGCTGGTGATACCGGTGGCGAGTTCAGGCAGGGATGTCACCGTAGCCAACAGGGCCAAGCCGATCCAACTGCCAGAGAGACCGGTGCGATGTGCAATGACCTCTGCGTAACGCGACAGTTGATACCCTGCAAACCCAATGAGCGCCGCGCAGAGGAGGAATTGGAGCCAGATCAGGTTTAGCGGCTGCATTGTCAGGAGTTGTTCAAAACGCCTGATCCCACCGGATTGACAGACGAATGGCAGCGTTGATCAAACCGACCATGCTGTAGGTCTGGACAAAATTGCCCCATTGCTCGCCTGTTCGCAGGTCCATGTGCTCGGCCAGCAATCCATGGTGATTGCGACAGGACAGCAGTTTCTCAAACAGGGCGCGCGCTTCCTCCCGGCGATTGAGGGTGACCAGGGCCGTGACATACCAGAAGGTGCAGACCAGAAATGCATTCTCTGGTGCACCAAAGTCATCCACTTCGACATAACGAAAGATGAAGTCCCCGCGGCGTAGATCGCGCTCCACGGCCGCTACCGTGCCCGCAAAGCGTGGATCGTCGGCTTCCAGAAATCCGAGTTCCACCAGAAGCAGAAGGCTGGCATCCATTGCATCACCTTCAAAGGTTGAGGCGAAAGCCCCGCGCTCCGTGTTCCATGCCCTTTTGCTGATCGTGCTATGGATGGCATTTGCGTGGTCCTGCCAGTAGTGTTCACGTTCATTCAGCTTCAATTGTCTGGCAATGCGTGCCAGGCGGTCGCAAGCGACCCAGCACATGACGGAGGAGAATGTGTGCACGCGCGCGCTGCCACGGAGTTCCCAGAGTCCCGCATCGGGTTGATCGTGGCATCGCCGCGCTTGCTCACCAAGTGGTTCCAGGTGCCGGAAAAGAGCTTCATCGCCACGGCGCGTCAGGCGCTGATCGAAAAAAATATGGGTGGCGGCAAGGATGGCGGAGCCATACACGTCGTGCTGGATCTGCTGATACGCCTGGTTGCCAATACGCACTGGCCCCATGCCACGGTAACCATCCAGAGTTGAGACTTCGTTTTCGTACAACTGCACTCGCCCATCAATGCCGTAGACCGGTTGCAGTGCTCCACTTTCGGTGCCCGCTGCAATGTTGATGATGTAGGCAATATACCGTTCCATGGTGCGGGTCGCGCCCAGCCGATTCAAGACATTGACGACAAAATAGCTGTCGCGCAGCCAGCAAAACCGATAGTCCCAATTGCGAATACTGCCAGCCGCTTCGGGGATGGACGTCGTCATGGCCGCGATGATGGCGCCGGTGTCGTCGTACGCGTTGAGTTTGAGCGTCATGGCGGCGCGAATGACTTCGGCCTGCCATTCAAACGGTATGGCCAGGTTGCGCACCCAGGTCCGCCAATACTGTGTGGTTTCTTCCAGGAATCGGCGCCCAACCTCACTGACGGCTTCGTTGATGGTTTCATCTGCGCCCAGTAACAGTGTAATGCTGTCATCGAGCAGGAATGAACTCTCTTGCAGGATCGCCGTGAGTGATGCATCGGTCGTCAGTCGCAGTGTGAGGCTTGGTGCGACGTAGCGGATGTGATTGCTGCCCCAAGTCACGGATGGTCGGTTCGCTCCGTTCTCACACGCGGGTCGCACGCGCAGCACCAGTCGTGGGCTGCCTGTCAGGCGCTGGATACGACGGACCAGCATCATTGGGTGAAAGGTTCGACCGTGTTGGTTGAAACGGGGGGCGAAGTCGGTGATTTCAATGGCTCCACCAAATGCATCGTACAACCGAGTGACAAGAACGGCAGTGTTCTCCAGATAGGTCTGTTCGTGGCGTGTGCAGTCTGCAAGATCAACCGAGAAGAAACCAAAGTCGTCTTTGGACTTCAGCAGCGCGCAGAACATGGGGTCCGCGTCAAAGCGGGGGAAGCAGGCCCAGGTGATCGTCGCCTTGGTATCAACCAGAGCCCCAATCGTGCAATTCCCTATCAAAGCCAGATCAAGATTTTTCATGCGGCACCTCTGCAATTCAACTCAGTCAAGGCCAAACCCAGCCAGCGTCGCACGGCCGCCACATCGGGCAACCGAAATCGGGCGCAGCTGGGACCACTTCCCACTTTGATCGAAACGCCACCTTGTGCGTTGACGGTCGCAAAGCCCGGCTCATCGTTCTGATCGTCTCCGATAAAAACGGGAAGACGAGCTCTGAAGGGCGACTCGGCCAAGTATTCTTCAATGGCAGTGCCTTTGTCGATGCCCGCAGGCTTGATTTCGACGACGAATTTGCCGCGCTGCAACTCCAGCCCTTGTCCATGTATGCGCAGAAGTTGTTCCATCAAGCGATGCACATATCCACCCAGCATCGGTGCTTGCCGGTAGTGCAATGCCAATGTCAGTCCCTTGTCTTCCAGTATCAAGGCCGGTTGCCGCGCGAGCAGGGGGCTCAGTGCGTCCTTGATGGCTCCTTTTGCAGCGGGTGGGGTTGCGTGAATCCAGAGTCGTCCGCTGCTGTCCCTGCGTTCCAGGCCATGCAGTCCGGCCAAGGGCAATTGCACCAGTTTGATCCGATCTTGCAGGTCAGAGATCATTCGGCCACTAACCAGTGCTAGTGCGCCGCCGCAGGCGGTGTGGAGACTGGCGATCAATTGCAGCAAAGATTCCTCGACCAGGACCGCCTGGGGCGTCTTGGCCAAACTGAGCAACGTGCCATCGACATCCAGGAAAAACGCCCAATCCAATTGGGGAGTGGGCGGAGGTGTGCGGCGAGCCTTTGTCATCAGACCAATCTTTCTGGTTTCCCCACCAACCGACTCCTTCTGCGCTTGGTCGCAGCGTCCAGCAGCATGCGACCTGCCCAGCGGAACACATTGAATTCAGCAACAAGGCCGCGCATCAGGCGCATGCGATCACGCTGTTCCAGGTCCGGCATGCTCAGGGCCAGGTGCAGTGCGGCCGCACACTGGTCGGAATCATAGGGATTGACAATCAGGGACTCAGGCAACTCCCGGGCGGCACCTGTGAATTCCGACAGGATCAGCACACCCCGCTCATCATCGCGTGCTGCAACAAACTCCTTTGCGACCAGGTTCATGCCATCGTGCAGGCTGCTCACAAAGCAAAGGTCCGACGCGCGATAGTATTCATAAACCTGTTGGGTATTGTGCTGCTCGACTTTCAGCATGATGGGTGGCGGGCCCCGCCGATCAAAGCGTGTGTTGATGCGTGCCGCCAATGCACGCACCTGGGCCTCGTGGTGCTGGTATTCGTCAATGCTGGAGCGTGTCGGGGCGGCAATCTGAACGAACGTGAAACGGCCTATCCAGTCGGGGTTCAAGTCAAGCAATCGTTCAATGGACCGAAAGCGTTCCAGAATGCCCTTGGTGTAGTCCAGGCGGTCTACGCCGATGCCCAGTTTGTGTTCCTGCGGCAAGCCATTGCGCGCGCGGATGTCGCTGCGACATTCCGATACGCTTTTTTGCAGCAGCGTGGGGTCTGGTGGCCAGTCGATCGAAATGGGATACCGGCGCACCGCCGTCATCTTGCTCCCAAATGACACATCGAAAGACTCTCGGTCCACACGCGCCTCCAGAAAGCGATCCACCGTGTCGACAAAATTATTGCAATGGAATTGGGTATGAAAACCCATGATGCTGCTGCCCAGCATGCCCGCCAGTATCTCCTCACGCCAGGGGCAGATGGCAAACGACTCCGGATTGGGCCAGGGAATGTGCCAGAAGCTGATGATTGTGGCGTCCGGTAGCTCGTCACGAATCATTTTTGGCAGCAATGCAAAGTGGTAGTCCTGCACCAGAACAATCGGGTTGCGCGTCTTGGATTCCTTGATCACCGCTTGCGCAAACTTGCGGTTGACGGCAACGTATTGCGCCCAATCGCTGGATCGAAAAATTGGGCGCACGTGGGCGATATGGCACAGCGGCCAGAGGCCCTCGTTGGCAAAGCCATAGTAGTAGCCCGATTCCTCTTCCGGTGTCAGCCAGATGCGGCGGATCTGATATGCAGGATGCTCCGGCGGCACTGCGATACGGTCATGGCTATCGACCACTTCCTGGTCGGCCGACCCGCTGCCGTGGGCAATCCATGTGCCCGAGCAAGCCCGCATGATGGGCTCCAGCGCTGTTACCAGGCCGCTGGCAGGACGCTGCACCTCCACTGTTTCGCCCCGTCGCTGGTGGATGTACGGTTCGCGGTTCGACACTACGATCACATCCTCGCCGCGCAGTTCACCACGCAGAATGGTCCGCAGAGTCTCGGGCGACCAAGTCAGCTGGCTTTCGTCACGTGCGCGGTTCTCGGACTCCAATTCCTTGATGAGGCGCTGCAGATCCCTGGCGATGGGCTTGAACCCCGGCAGGCTTGATTGAGGAGATACCTCGGGTCGGCGCAGCAGACCCTCGCCGCGCAGCAGGGCCTGCATGCCTGCCATCCAGCCGCGCCAGGACAATTGGGCAACGACCACGGTGATCAGCGATACGGCAGCCGCCAATGCCATGAACACGTAGAACAGGTAGCGCTTGGTCTCTTCGCTGCGACGCGTTATGAAGCTCATATCATGTACCAGCACCAGTTGCCCGGCTGATGCAGTCGCGGAAGTGGGCGCAGTCTCCGTCGAAGGCTCCACCGTTTCCGTGCTCACTGGCAATACGGCAACATGCAGCAGGCCCTTGGCTCCCGTCAGCAGTTGTTCCCCTGCCATCTTCCATCGTGGCAGGTTCGCGCAGGTCACTTCGACAGGCAGTGTGCGGCTTGCCAGCATGGGGGATTCGGATGTGGCGCAGTATCCAACTGCATAGAGGCGCTCATCCTGCGAAATCCGGTTGAAAAATTCACCGGTCTTTGCCTTCTTGCCAGTTGCCAGCTGTTCCAGCAGCGGCTCGTGGATGGTATTGGCGATGAGTTCGGCACGAATTTCAATATCCCGCACAAACCAGCGCAAGGTCAGCCGGTCTACGAGTGGTGCCAGAGCGTAGGCGATGCCGGCCAGGACAAACAGCAAAGGCAGTACAAAGCGCAAAGAAAGTCTCATTCATATTCCTTGGTTGTCTGATAGCCGACACACAGGGTATCACCCCGACCAGAGAAGAACGACACGCAAAGCAATGGCTGAGGGCGGAATCGAGGCAGCCTCCAGCGCCCGGCTGGCAATCCGATTGACCTTCAGCGACTCGGTGCTCTTGCCTTTCTGCTTCTGATCAACGGAGTCGATACGTCCAATTGAATGTCGTCGATATCCACCAAATTGGCTCGCGCGCGCAAGCCAAGGCGCATGCGTTCTATCTCAGTTGAACTCAATGGCTCTGTCAGTTCCAACTGTACGACCAAAAGTGGGTGCTGTACCGCAGAAGCATGTATGCCATCAGACGGTTTGCCACTAGAGCGATAGCCAAATGCCACGTTGATCTTTTGCGCCCTGGGAAACTGTGCAGCCAGTTCGCTGTAGATCTCGCGTAACGGCGGTTGTGCGATTGCAGCTTTGCGTATTTCACCCAGCTCCCTTTGAAGGGAAGCGATGCGTGCTTCCCGTTCAATGATTTCGGTCTGGTTCGATTTGATGAAGTCTTGAAGAATATCCTTCTTAACTGCATTGATGTCCGGCATCACCTGACCTGACTGCTCCACAATCAGTTCGGCATCACCCAATCCATAGTCGGGCATTCGCATTTTCATCGCTTCGATTGAGGTCTCGGAAAGTCGCTCTCCCGCCAGCGTTACCTGGATTTTCCTGGACAGATAGTCTGAGTTTTGTGACAACACCAAGACATTCGGATTCGGGCGCACAACTTCATGGATGTATCGCGTGCTATTCACAGCAAACCACTCCCTTTGAACCAGGTTGAAGGCCAGGTAAAGGCTGGGAACCAGAGTCAGCAGCACGACAATACCTATGACAGTGCGGCGTTTGACGAGAGCGCGTTCCTCCAGCAATTTGACGCTGGGCAGATGCATCAACCGCACCATCATCAAGGTCGCAATTGCTATAAAGACGCAATTGATGGTGAACAGATAGAAAGCCCCCCAGAAATACTGAAAATTGCCTACAGCCAGTCCGTAGCCAGCGGTGCATAGCGGTGGCATGAGGGCCGTGGCAATCGCAACACCAGGAATCAGGTTTGATTTGACGCGTCGCGTTACCCCAATGACCCCAGCCAAACCACCAAACAGGGCAATGAGCACGTCCCAAATCGAAGGGGTGGTGCGTGCAAGGAGTTCTGAATGGGCCTGGGACAAAGGAGTAACCAGAAAGTACGCCGTTGACGCCAACAAGCTCAACAGTGCGGCCAGTCCCAGGTTGAACAAGGATGAGCGCATCAGGGCTGAGTCATTGATGCCTGCTCCATAGCCCAGGCCCATGATTGGCCCCATCAAGGGTGATATCAGCATGGCACCAATGATCACCGCCGTTGAATTGATGTTCAGGCCGATGGAGGCGATAAAGATCGCAAAAATGAGAACCCACAGATTGGTACCGCGGAACTCGACACCGCCACGAACAGTCTGGTCGATCTCCGCGGCTTGTGCCTGATCGGGCTGAAGGTCAAAACGCGCATGGAATCGCAGGCGCCAAGAATCCAAATTCATGTCAATTCACCGATCTGTGTTGCTCGTAATCTTTCAATACTCAAAGCTGCGCCAGCGGCGTTTCTTCTGCCGCTTCGTCGGCGTTTAGCAACTCAATCAGCTTCCCCAGGTCTTCGTCCAGTCGCAGCAAGGTGTCCCCACTCAAACTGCTCAGCGCTTCGGGCAGCACCCCTTCAAACGGACCCGGAACCTTCTTCAAAAGCCGTGATCCGGTCGGCAAGATTTTGAGACGCACATTGCGTCGATCATGGGGATCTTTTTCCATGCTGATCAGCTCTTTGCGAAGCAAGGTCTTGATCAAGTTGCTGGCAGTGGACTGGTGGATTTCCATATTCGAGGCTACTTCCCCCATGCCAATGCCTGGGTTTGCCTTGATCACGCTCAGCGCCCAAACTTGAGCGCCGCCCAAGCCTACCTGCTTCTCCATCTGTCGAAAGTGGGTGCGCACCGCGTTGAATACCACGCGAAATCGGCGCAGGACCTTGGCGGGTGTGACGGATTCAACTGGCGTGGGGGCTGTGCGTTTCATGGCTTTATCGTGGTTGGGTCTCGACCCCTGATGATAGAGTTCAAAAGCCACCGCAACCGGTCCAGGCCGTACTGTCACTGCTGGGCAAGCTGCTCTCGCATCTTCTTCATCAGCAAGTCTTCAAACGTATAGAACCCCTTGTCGCAGAGCGCCAGTTCACTCAGTGCAAATGCAGCGCCAGTGCCAAACGCCTCGCGCTTGATCGAATCATGTGTGAGCCGCACCGTTTGGTAGGGAAATCCAAAAATCACTTCATGGTGCCCAACAATCCCGCCAAGTCGCAGGGACGTAATCTTTTCCGATCCCAGCTCCAGGCTTTCCGCGATCTTTCTTGCAGTGCCCGATACCTCTGGCTTTTCCTTGAAGTGTTGCTCCAGTATTTCAACGTCTGCAAAAGGGGCGATGTTCCTCAGCAATTTGGCCGCCATGATCAGGAAGTTGATTCCCAAAGTGATGTTGGGAGAGCACAGAATGCGGGTGTGCCGGCCGAGATTGCGGGCATATTCGAGCTGGGTCTCGGTATAAGCCGAGATGGCGCTCACCAGCATCATGTTCCTGCTCCGCAGTTCATCGCCATATTCCATCAATGAATCGGGAACCGAGAAGTCAACGAGCGCATCTACGGGGTGCTCGTCAAGCCAATTTGAAAAACTGATTCCGTCCAGTCCGATCAGCGGGATTTTGCTTCCTTGAAGCGTCTGGCCATTTGCGCAGGCCGAGCGTCGGGCAACCCAACACAGTTCAAAACGAGGGTCTCCGCACAAAACCTGGGCAACCGCGCTGCCCGCCTTGCCATATCCGATAAGTCCTATCTTGGTCAATGCGCCGTCTCCAAATGTTCTGATGAAAAATACATTTGCCGCAATGTACTACATGTATTTGTATGAATGTATTATTGTGACTGGCAATTTCAACGACTGTAGTTCTCACTGACCCGACTATGCGCACGCATCCACACATTCCAACGGCCTTCAAACGGGAACTCTCCGACTGGCATATGTGGACAGGGCGCGGTGTAGTCATAGCGTTTGCCGCATTGGCAGGTGCAACGGTGGTTGCATTTACGTGGCTTGCTGAGCATGCGCTGGCCCAGTTCTTCCTGTTTCAGAAGGCCTTTTGGTGGGGACCGTTTCTCTGGATGCCCCTGTCGGCTGCTGCTATTGTCTGGTTGACGCTGCGATTTGCGCCAGGTGCGGCTGGGTCTGGTATCCCCCAAGTCATGGCTGCCCTGGAGCCACAGGCCAGTGGGAGTGCTCGCCGGCTGTATGTGTCGATGAAGCTGACTGCCGCCAAAATCCTGCTGACAACGTGGGGCTTGCTGGCAGGTCTATCAATTGGCAGGGAGGGGCCCTCGGTCCAAATTGCGGCGGGAGTAATGCACCATGCCAGACGCTGGATGCCCAAACGTGCACTCGTCTCGGACCATAGCCTGCTTGTCGCTGGGGGGGCCGCCGGCATTGCAGCGGCATTCAATACACCGCTGGGTGGCGTGATCTTTGCCATCGAAGAACTTTCGAAGAAAACGGAGCAGCGCAGCAACAGTCTGGTGCTAATTGCGATTGTTGTGGCGGGACTCATGGGTGTGTCGGCGTATGGCAATGCCAGCTATTTTGGCGTTATTCGCGTGGAAGGTTTGGGGCCGGCTTTGATTCTTCCGGCTACTTTGGTAGCCGTGTGCTGTGGAATCGCTGGTGGTGTTTTTTCACGGCTGTTGGTCGTTTCCCTGTCGGGAAGCTCACCTGATTGGTTCAGCAGGTCCCGTCAAAACTTCCCGGTCATTTTTGCCGCGGGTTGTGGGTTGGCCGTCGCAGTTTTGGGCGTCGTCAGCAACGGGGAAACCTACGGGAGCGGCTATGCCCATAACCGCGCGATGCTGGAAAACACCAACGACACCTCATCGCTCTATGTGGTGTTGAAGTTTGTTGCAACATGGCTTTCCACCTGGTCGGGCGTGCCAGCCGGTGTCTTTGCGCCCTCGCTGGCAATTGGTGGGGCCTTGGGCAACGACATCGCGCAACTCACCTCTTACGCCAACGCACCCACATTGATCGCCCTGGGCATGGCTGGCTTTCTCGCCGCTGTTACACAGGCGCCCCTTACGGCGTTCATCATTGTGATGGAGATGGTGGATGGGCATGCGCTGGTATTGAGTCTGATGGCCAGTGCAATGGTGGCGAGTGGTGTTTCACGGCTCATCAGCGCGCCCTTGTATCCCTCTTTGGCTGAGCTGCAACTGTTGCGGATCAGGCAAGTGGTGGCTTCAGGCAAGGAGAGTGCCTGAACGGCACGGGCAAAACTCGTTCAATGTTTCCGTGGAGATGAGCCGAGGGGCAAGGAGATGCACAAGAGAATTCTGGTTGTCGTGGATGACCGCTTGGTTACGCAATCTGCAATCCGGCAGGCAATTGAATTGGCGCGAGCCATTCGCGCGGATATCCATTTCCTGAGTGTTCTGCCTGTTCAGGGAGTTTTGGGCTTTGATATTCTTCCCGTAGCAGACCTTGGCAATGACGAATTTCAAAACGCAGCAACTAGGCATGCCCAAAGCATGCTCTCTGCTGCCAGTGAATGGGCTGAGAGAGAGGGCGTTCAGAGCTTCTGTGCAATAGGTTCAGGTGCTGATGGCGCGCAATGCGTCTCTGACGTTGCCACAAAGAAGCATTGCAGTTTGATTGTGGTCGGAGCCGAAGCAAAGAATGCCGTGTTGCAGTATCTCCATGGCAGCATAGTCCCAGGCTTGATTGCTGTGGCGACGGTTCCCGTTCTTCTTTGCCGGGACTCAGATTGGAGTGGCACGTTCGGGCATCGGGATAGCATTTCAACGCGAGCGCGGCGGCGTGGCCGGGAAATCTGGGAGCGACGCGTGAAAGAGAAAAATGATTGAGAAAAAAAGGGAGCCCCGAGGGGCTCCAATTGAACTCACTTAGCCTGTCAATCTTTTCATCGCTTTCGGATTGACAGGTTGTATTGTATTGCTACAAATGTATTTGCAATGGGTGGTTGTGTCTGAACATGTGCTTTCAACCTGCCCTGAGAGAATGTTCAACTTTACAGGCGCACAATTTCTGCAGCCTCAAAACTTTCAAATCGCAGCGCGCATGCGCCAACGTCCATGAGTCACTGGATTCCTTGTCTGATTTTTTCTTTGGTCGCCTGCTCGATGACAGCACATGCACAACGGTGTGGAGCTACGTGTGCAAGCGCGGAGTCTTTGCTCGGCTTGTCTGAGCCGGCGTTGGTGGGATCCATTCCGGAACTCCAGCGGGCTTCGCGACCAGTTCCCGGTCCCCGCAATTCACGCGGAAAGTGGGTGCTGCCTGACATAGTCTTTGCAACACAGCCCTACACGGTCACTTATTTCATTGCTGGAGGACATGTGTCCCGAATTGAGCTTCTCAGTACAGCATCCAGAATCCAGTGTATGGAGCGTGTTCCGTTTGAACTGGCGTTGCGGGAACTGGCCAAAACATACGGAGAGAGTCAGGCGCTTGGCACTTCGGAAGATGGTGGCAAGTCAATGCAATCCGTCGCTTTCAACACGCAAGCGGTGGATGTATCGCTGTACTTTTCAGCGTCCGAGGATGAGTGTTCAACGCGGGTTGTTTACAAGACCCGGGAAGTGAAAGATGCATCGGAGCTTTGAGATGCGTTTTTTGGTATCGGCGTTATTGAGGGCATTCAGGGTGGCGACGCTACTGTTTCCTTGATATCGCAACTGAAGCGCCGGATTAGAGTATGGCGTGACGCGCACACAGGAAAAAGGCCCCGCAGTGCGGGGCCTTCTTTTGAGTTCCATTGCAGCCGTTCAGGACTGCCTGGCGTTGGACAGCCACTACTTCTTCTTGGCGTCCTTGTCCATGGAATCCATCATGGCCTTCATGGGGTCGTCTTCAGCAGTGGCGGCAGACGGTTCAGAGGCATCGCCTGCTGGCAGGTCAGCCGGGAGTTCAGTGCGACTGTCGGCTTCCATCTGCAACTGTATTTGGTCCAGGTCCACTTTCACTTCCTTGTCCAGGCCGCTGGAAACAATGCCCGGGAAGAAGATGATCAGGCCAACCATGATGACCTGAATCACCACAAATGGCACGGCGCCCCAGTAGATCTGCATGGTGGTGACTGGCTGAATGGTCTTCTTGGTAACGCGGTCTGCATACTCCTTGATGGGTGCCACGCTGCGCAGGTAGAACAGGGCAAAGCCGAAGGGCGGGTGCATGAACGATGTCTGCATGTTCACGCCGAGCAAGATACCAAACCAGATCAGGTCAATGCCCAGCTTCTCGGCCACCGGTGCCAGCAGCGGCACGACGATGAAGGACAGCTCAAAGAAGTCCAGGAAGAAGGCCAGCAAAAAGATCAACAGGTTGACCACAATCAGGAAGCCGATCTGGCCACCGGGCAAGCCGCTCAGCAGATGCTCGACCCACACCTGTCCGTCAACGCCCTGGAACACCAGGCTGAAGATGGTGGAGCCCACCAGAATGAAGACCACAAAGCTGGCCAGTTTGGTCGTTGATGTGAGTGCCTGCTTGAGCAGTTTCATGCTCAGGCGACCGCGCACCCAGGCCATGATGATGGCACCCATGGCACCCATGGCGCCGCCTTCGGTGGGTGTTGCAATGCCCAGGAAAATCGTACCCAGCACCAGGAAGATCAGCAGCAGTGGCGGAATCAGCACAAAAGTCACACGCTCTGCCATGCGGGACAGCAGGCCCATGCGGGTGAGTTTGTTGAAGATGGCAATGGCGTAGGCCAGCATCACACCGGCGCACATGGACACGACGATGGTCTCATCCTTTGCAACGCTTTCGATCTTCTCGCCCTTGAACCAGCTGTACACATCTGCGTAGTGTTCACCGAAGTAGACGGCTACACCGGTGGAAAGAATGGTCAGGATCAGCAACGACGTCAGGCCGGTCTTGCCGTTGTCTTCGCGAATGGTGCGTGCCTCGATGGGAAGCGCCGGCACCATGGCGGGGCGGAAGATGGCGATGAGCACAACCCAACCAACATACATGGCAGTCAACATGAAGCCAGGGATGAATGCGCCCTTGTACATGTCACCCACGCTGCGGCCCAACTGGTCGGCCAGAATGATCAGCACCAGCGAAGGCGGAATGATCTGTGCCAGCGTGCCGGAGGCGGCAATCACCCCGGAGGCGATGCGCCGGTCATAGCCATAGCGCAGCATGATGGGCAGCGAGATCAGGCCCATGGAAATGACCGAGGCGGCCACCACGCCGGTGGTTGCAGCCAGCAGCGCGCCGACAAAGATCACCGCAAAGGCCAGACCGCCGCGTACAGGACCAAACAACTGGCCAATGGTTTCCAGCAGGTCCTCGGCCATGCCGCTGCGCTCCAGGATCAGCCCCATCAGCGTGAAGAAGGGAATGGCCAGCAGCGTATCGTTCTGCATGATGCCGAACAGGCGTAGCGGCAGCGCTTGCATCAAGGCCTCTGGCAGCATGCCCAGTTCAACGCCGACAAAGCCGAAGAACAGGCCGCAGGCACCCAGGCTGAAAGCCACGGGAAAGCCCAACAGCAGGAAGATGATCAGGCCCGCGAACATGATCGGGGCCATATTGTTGATGATGAGTTCCATGCGTGTTTCCCCGATCAGACGGCTTTGTTCTTCGACTCGGCCAGCAGGCGAATGGCCTCTGCCAGTTCTTCTTCGGCGGTTTTTTCAACCTTCTTGGACGTCGGATCCTCAATCAAACCCTGCAGAAAGGCCAGGCGCTTGATCACTTCCGACCAGCCCTGCAAAAGCAGGAGTCCGAATCCCACAGGAATCATCGCGTACACCGGCCAGCGGATCAGGCCACCGGCATTGGTGGAGATTTCACCGGACTGCAGGGCCTTGATGAAAAACGGTATGCCGTACCAGAGCATGGCGGCACACACGGGAGTCAGAAAGGCAAGAAAGCCAAACACATCGATCCATGTTTGGGTGCGCTTGGAGAACTTGCTGTAGACGACGTCGATCTTGACGTGTTCTCCATTGAGCAGGGTATAGGCCGCAACGATCAGGAAGGACGCGGCAAACAGGTACCACTGAACCTCCAGAAACGCATTGGAGCCCACGTTGAAGGCTTTGCGCACAACCGCGTTGACGGCACTGATGACAGTGGACGCCAGGATCAGCCAGATGGCATGCTTGCCAATCTGGGTATTGAGCCAGTCCACAGCTCTGGAAAATTTTAGTAGGGCATTCATTGTGTCTCCGCGATGGATGTGGGAACGGTGGCCCGAAGGGAACGCTTCGGGTCAGGCGCAAAGTCTATCGCCTATCGTTACAAATGGCTTTAGAAAAGCTGACGGGAATCGGCGTTTTGGGGCCGGGTAAACCCGAACGAAAAGCGTGATCTCACCCCTGTGCCAATCGGTTCGGCCTGAAGAAACCCTGACAGCGACCTGCCTTGTCACGCGACTGACACGCAGGGCGGCGAGTATCCCGCCACACGGATGTGCATGGCAGTGACCACCCGACAGGGCTTCTGGTTCTGCGTGCCGATGTCCAGAACCGTTGGATAGGAAGGAAGACTGTGATGACCCTCTTGGCCCGACTGCGCATTCGCTCGCGGTTGCTGTTGCTGTTGCTGTTTTCGGTGCTGGCGCTGGTGGTGCTGGGTGCCTTTGCGTCCATCACCATCAAGTCCGAGGCGGACCGATCCACCGCGTTCATCGACACCGAGTTCGAATCGGTGCGCGCCCTCAGTGAGGTGCAGGCCGCCATCGGTAATGCACGCCGTCTGGAGAAGGACGTGCTGCTGACCATGGGCGATGAAAAGGACACTGAGCGCAACACCAGCCTGTGGAAGGCCGAGGTGCAGGCCGTGCGTCTGGCCATTGCCCGCAGCCTCAGCTTGGCGACACCCGACGAGCGCGTGCTGCTGAACCGGATGCAACAGGGCATGGACCGCTACGTCGTCGGATTCGTGGTGCTGTTAGGCCAGATGGAGCGCGGCGAACTGAACGACCCCTGGGCCGCCAACGCTGCCATGGCGCCGCTCAAGGGCCATATCCTGCAGACCGATCAGGCGCTGCGCGACCTGTCCAATGCCATTGCCGAGCGCGCCAGCGAGCGCCGCCGTGCCCTGGCCGTCACCGCACAGGATGCGCCCTGGCTGGTGGTGGCTGCCACTGCGTTGGTGTCGGTCCTGGCCACCTTGCTGGTGCTGGCCATTGTGCGTTCCATCCTGGCGCCCATCCGCGACCTGCAGGCCACGGCCGATGCCTGGGGCCAGGGCGATCTGACCGTGGCGGTGGGCAGTGGCGGGCGTTGCGAAATCTCCGATGTGAAGCGCGACCTGGGCCGCATGCACCAGTCGCTGACCGATCTGGTCAGCCAGGTGCACTGCGGTGTCGAGATCGTCAGCAACAACACCCACGAGATTGCCACCGCCAACCACCACCTGGCCAACCGCACCGAGAGTGCCGCCATCTCGCTGCAGACCATTGCGGCGGCGGTGGACACGCTGGCCACCGCGGCACGCAGTACGGCCGACTCGGCCACCCAGGCCAGCCAGGCCTCGGTCGGCGCGGCGCAGGTGGCCAACCGCGGTGGCGAGGAAGTGGCCCTGGTGGTGGACACCATGCACAGGATCAACGGCGCCTCCAAACAGATCGCGCAGATCATTGGCGTGATTGACGGCATTGCCTTCCAGACCAATATCCTGGCGCTGAACGCGGCGGTGGAAGCCGCCCGCGCCGGCGAGCAGGGCCGTGGCTTTGCCGTGGTGGCCAGCGAGGTGCGCACCCTGGCCGCACGTTCGGCCGAGGCAGCCCGCGAGATCAAGGCCATCATCGCGAAGTCCACCGAGACGGTCAGCCAGGGCTCGGCCCTGGTGGAGCGCGCCGGTCAGACCATGCGCGAGCTGACCGGCAGTGTGGGCCAGGTGTCTGGCGCGGTCGAGGCCATCCGCCAGGCCGCACGGATGCAATTGGAGGACATTGAACGCATCCATGCCTCTATGGGCGGTCTGGACGAAGCCACCCAGCAAAACGCCGCCATGGTGGAGGAATCCGCCGCCGGCGCCGCCAGCCTGGCCCAGGAAACCCAGCACCTGCGCCGCGCGGTGGCTGTGTTCACGGTGGAATCCAGCGGCAATGACTTTTGGTCAAATCGACCTCTAGCCCTCGCCAATTCGTCCTGAATAGCTATAGAAATAATAGCAACTACGGGGCTGCATGGCCTCACCCTGCCGGTTGCAGCGCAGCGCTGTGACGACCGTTCGTCGGGTTTTCCTGGCTGAAAGTCGGACCCGCCTGATGTCTGCCTGTTTCTACAGGATAGGATGTTGGTTGTGCCAGCTGCACGCAAGCAGAGGTTCTGTCCAAATTCAGGTCTTGTAAGGGAGGTTGCGTGAATACTAAAGCTACAAAATACACTGTTTCGACGACCACGATGAATGGTGTCTTGGGCTGGCTGGGGGGCCTTCCGGGTCTTCTCACGCTGCTTTTCGCGATTGCAATGTGGATGCCGGCCGGATCCAGCCGCGCGGCGCCACTTACCGCCCACCCTGCAACAGGCCCGGCAAAGCTGGAGATCCGCGCTGACTATTCCGCCAACGAAAAGGGCAGGACAGAGGTGGTATTCATCGAAAGCAATGTGGTGGACTACCAGGTGCTGCTGAAAGGCCTTGACTCCGGCACCGAAGTGCATGTGCTGGACGCGTCCGGGGACGGCCTCGCACAAATGGCGCGGACCTTGACCGGGCGCAGTGGTATCGATGCCGTCCATCTGGTCTCCCACGGCTCCGAGGCCGCTGTGCAACTGGGGGCCTTGACACTCTCCACACAGAACATGCAAAGCCGTGCGGTGGAGCTGACAACCATTGGCGGTGCGCTGAAGCCCGACGGCGACATCCTGCTCTATGGCTGCAGCGTGGCGGCGGGGCCAGATGGCGCGGCTTTTGTCCATGCGCTGGCGCGGGCCACCCAAGCAAACGTTGCCGCGTCGAACAATGCCACCGGCTCCGCAGCCCACGGTGGCGACTGGATGTTGGAGACGCAGGTAGGCAAAGTGGCCTCGGTCGTGCCACCGTTTCGCACGGAAGGGTTTTCCGGCGTCCTGGCACAGCAGACCATCGATTTGAGCTCGAGCAACCCCGTCAGCTCGGGCAGTCTGGCCAGCGGCAACTTCGTCATTGGTGGTGTTCAGTTCGTGGTGACTTCGGACAGCGGATTCACGGCATCGCAGACGGCAAGCGGGCTTGTCATCAGCGAGACCAGTGCAACGGGCAATTTCAGTGTGACGATGACGGACACGGGTGCGAACTCTCAGTTCAAGGCCTATTCCATCTTGTTCAACAACCAAAGCACCGGTGGTGATCCGGGATTTGGGCCTCAGATGAGTGCCGCGTTTTTTGATGGCGCGAGCCAGCTCGTCTCAACCAGTGTCGTCGCAGGCTCTCAAACCACTTACTTTGACAGCAACTTCGGGTCAGGCACCACCTATATCGGCAACAGTATCTCCATCACCGACCTGGAAATCAACGGCATTGCCGAGCGTGCAATCATCACCCTCAACAGCTTCGTGGTGGACCTCGCTGCCACCAATCTTGTTGCGCCTACGGTTACGGCGATCAGTCCCACAAGCGGCCCCTCCGCCGGCGGCACCAGTGTCACCATTACCGGCACCAGCCTGACCGGCGCCACCGCGGTCACCATTGGTGGCGTGGCCGCTGCCAGCTTTACGGTGAATAGCGCCACACAGATTACGGCGACCACACCGGCCGGTACTGTCGGCGCGCAGGATGTGGTTGTCACCACACCCGGGGGCACGGGCACCGGCACTGGATTGTTTACCTATGTCGCAGCCCCCACCGTCACTGCCGTCAGTCCGACCAGCGGCCCGATGGCCGGCGGCACCAGTATCACCATTACCGGCACCAGCCTGACCGGCGCCACCGCGGTCACCATTGGTGGCGTGGCCGCCACCGGTTTCACGGTGAACAGCGCCACCCAAATCACGGCGACCACACCGGCCGGCACGCCAGGCGCACAGGACGTGGTTGTCACAACCGCCGGTGGCACCGGAACTGGCACCGGTCTGTTTACCTATATCGCAGCGCCCACCGTCACTGCCATCAGCCCCACTGCAGGTCCGACGGCCGGCGGCACTGCGGTCACCATTACCGGCACCAATCTGACAGGAGCCACGGCGGTGACCATCGGTGGAGCAGCTGCGACCGGTGTCAGCGTAGTCAATGCCACCACCATCACGGCAACCACTCCTGCCGGTACGGCTGGCGCCAAGAACGTGGTCGTCACCACTGCAGGCGGCACGGGTACCGGTACGGGTTTGTTTGCTTACGCTGCTGTGCCCACTGTCACCGCCATCAGCCCCACCGCAGGCCCGACGGCAGGCGGCACTGTGGTCACCATCACCGGCACCAATCTGACAGGTGCCACAGCGGTGACCATCGGTGGAGCAGCTGCGACCGGTGTCACGGTTGTCAACGCCACCACCATTACCGCCACAACACCTGCCGGCGCGGCCGGCGCGCAGGACGTGGTTGTCACCACACCCGGTGGAACCGGCACGGGAACTGGCCTGTACACCTACGTTCCGGCCCCCACCGTCACGGCCATCAGCCCGACCAGCGGTCCGGCAGCCGGTGGCACCAGCGTCACCATCACCGGTACCAACCTGACCGGCACTACTGCCGTCACTATTGGCGGTGTAGCCGCTGCCAGCTTCACGGTGAATAGCGCTACCCAGATCACAGCGACCACACCGGCCGGCACGGCCGGTGCACAGAACGTGGTTGTCACCACACCCGGGGGCGCAGGCACCGGAGCTGGCCTGTTCACCTACATCGCAGCACCCACCGTCACGGCCGTCAGCCCCACCAGTGGTCCGACCGCCGGCGGCACCAGCGTCACCATTACCGGCACCAGCCTGACCGGCGCCACAGCCGTCACCATTGGTGGCGTGGCCGCAGCCAGCTTCACGGTGAATAGCGCCACCCAGATCACAGCCACCACACCGGCCGGCACGGCCGGTGCACAAAACGTGGTGGTGACCACGCCTGGTGGTACGGGCACCGGAGCTGGCCTGTTCACGTATATCGCTGCCCCCACCGTCACCGCCATCAGCCCCACCAGCGGCCCGGCAGCCGGTGGCACCAGTGTCACCATCACCGGCACCAGCCTGACCGGTACTACGGCCGTCACCATTGGCGGCGTGGCCGCCGCCAGCTTCACGGTTGATAGCGCCACACAAATCACAGCGACCACACCGGCCGGCACGCCAGGCGCTCAGAACGTGGTCGTCACCACACCGGGGGGCACGGGCACTGGAACCAATCTGTACACCTACGTCGCAGCTCCCACCGTCACCGCCATCAGCCCTGCGGCCGGCGCGACCACGGGCGGCACTGCTGTAACCATTACCGGCACCAATCTCACCGGAGCCACAGCCGTGACCATCGGTGGCACGGCCGCTACCGGCGTCACCGTGGTCAGTGCCACCACGATTACGGCCACCACCCCGGCTGGTACGGTCGGTGCGAAGAATGTGGCGGTCACCACGCCCGGGGGCACGGGCACCGGTACGGGCCTGTTCACCTATGCGGTAGCACCTGCCGTCACCAGTGTGAGCGTACCGGCCAACGGCACTTACATCACCGGTGGCAACCTGGACTTCACCGTCAGTTGGGACCAGGCCGTTACCGTGACGGGATCCCCGCGCATGGCCTTGACCATCGGCGCCACATCGGTGCAGGCCAGCTACCTCAGTGGCTCAGGCACCACGGCAACGGTGTTCCGCTACACCGTGCTCTCTGGTCAGAGCGACTCCGATGGCATTGCGGTGGGCGCCCTGGGCCTCAATGGCGGCACCATCCGGAATGCTGGTGGCATTGATGCCACGCTGACGCTGAACAGCGTGGGCAGCACCGCCGGCGTGCTGGTCGACGCGGTGGCACCCACACTACCGGCGGCCAATATCGTGGTCAACAACCAAGCCGATCCGCACAAGGTGGTACTGACCTTCAGCAAAGCGCTGGCCAGTGGCAGTCTGGGCAGTGCGGCTGGCTGGACGGTGACCGCCAATGGCGGAACACCGGCCTACAGCGTAACCAGCGTGGCCCTGGCCGGTGGCAATCAGGTCACGCTGACCCTGAGCGCCGTGGACCTGAGCAACGCAGCCACCACCATCACCAATGTGGCGGCCAACGCCCACCTCAAGGTCACGCCACCAGCCACCCTC
>JBAQDE010000032.1:0-190876 GCA_049294595.1 Rhodoferax sp.
CCACGGCGTCCTCAACCCAAGAAGCTGTTCATACAAAGCGGTGTCTTTCATGTTCACGCCGGAAATTTTGGGAAAACAGATTCTCCAGGATTGAGCAAAAAATCACAGTGAAATTGACGAAGAACCAATATTTTATTACATGGCCTGCTCTCGGTTTTCTAAGTCCTGGGCCAGATGCCAATACCGATCACGGTTTTCTCAGTTTTCATTTTTGGACACTGGTCAAAAATGTCACAGTGCCAATTTTTTTGAATAAAAACACAGATGGCGGGTTGCCGTCGGGTCTCTGTCGTGTCGCCCAGAGCCTCATCTACGCATACTCCGCTTACCAACCTGACTTTTAGAGACTGAAATGCCCACTAGCAATCAAGGATCACCCCGCCTATTGACGCGTGAAGAACTTGCCAACTTCATCAAGCTGTACCGCCAAGTCCGGGGGTGGTCACAAGAACAGCTTGCAGACATTTCTGGCCTCAGCGTTCGGACTATCCAGCGTGTTGAGCAAGGCGCGGCATCTGGCCTGGATACGCGACGTGCGATTGCCAAGGCTTTCGATTTTGAAGACATTGACGTACTAAACAAGCCAATCACCATCCCGACGGAAGAAGATGCAAAAGCAATGAAAGAGAAGTTTGAGCGAGAAAACGTCACATTGGAAGCAATACCACTGATCAACGGTAGGCAACTCGCCGGTTTGTCGAGACTAACAGCATGGATCTTTCAACACCAGGATTCACCATGAACAGGGAGGCGGAGGTGGAGGTGGAGTTTGCAGCGCTCGTCGACTACCTCCGAGATTACAGAGACTGCGCAGACATGTATGGCGAATCTCAGAAATTCGAGGTGCACGACGCCATGCAGGCGCACATCGATGCACTCAATAAACTGGGCGTTTCACTCCGGTATGCTGTTCGAAAACTCGTTTTGAAGTTCGGGAAAGACGCTGAAACGAAACCCATGCCGACTTCGGCTCTCTATGTCGTTACCTATCCTCTCGGGAAGGAGCCCAAGGAATTTGCAGCGCCGCGATCTGCAAGAATAGGCCTGTAAATACTCTAATAATATCCAGGCTTTTTTGAGCCGGGAAGGGGGACATCATGTATCTCGGAAGCCTCGCCGTCTCGCGATTCCGGTCTTGCAACAATGTAACGGTCAGCCTTCGCCCCGACCTGACCGTCTTGGTCGGTGAAAACAATGGTGGCAAGTCCAACGTTGTGGATGCGATTCGACTGCTCACCTTGCCGCTGAGCGGACGCCGAGAACGGTACCCGGAGGATGAAGATGTACGGCGCGGCGCAGTCGCTCCAAACTTCCAGATCGAAGGTGTTTTCAAGGGGCTCGGAGATACGCTTAAAGGGCTACTGATTTCGGCGGTTCCAGATCCCGCCCAGGACGAGGCCATCTTCGGTTATCGATATGAATCGCGGTCTGAGCGCGCACCGCGCGGCAAGACCACCGTCTGGGCGGGCCGTTTCGATACCAACGAACCGGAAACCGGCTCCACAGATCTGATCCGGCACGTTTACCTTCCACCCTTGCGTGATGCACATCAGGCACTTGGTACCGGCAGCGGCACGCGAGTCATGGCACTGCTACGCCATTTTCTACCAAAGGACCAGGAGACAGATTTTTTGGCAGGCGTCAGACGTGCAGACGATAGACCCGAAGTCTTAAGGACAATGAACGCAGAGATCGACACCGCCTTAGGGATGCTGACCAATGGTGTTCGTCCGCAAACGGCTGCGCTGGATTTCGGAGCCGAAACCTTGCTGGACGTCGCACGCGATCTGAGATTTCGCATGGCCGATGCCGATCTTGTGCCAGAAGACATCCGAGCCTCCGGGCTGGGCTATTCCAATCTGCTTTATATGGCTACGGTCATCGTCGAACTAGCGAAGGCCAAGGAAGCCGACCTCACGATCTTTCTCGTCGAAGAGCCGGAAGCGCATCTGCACCCGCAACTACAGGTGCTTGTACTCGAATTCCTGTTGGAACAAGCTCGTCAATCGGCAACTCAGACTAGTGAGGCGGGCAAGCCAGAAGGCCGCATCCAAATCGTCGTAACGACCCATTCTCCAAATTTGACGGCATGGGTCTCTCCTGTGCATTTGGTAGTCATGCGTTCGCAACGCCATGACGAGCACGGGGTTGCAGTCTCGGAATCGGTTAGCGTGCCCATCGCCGAACTTGGTCTCAAGCCAAAGACGTTGGACAAAATTAGCCGTTATCTGGACGTGACCCGGTCCGCGCTGTTGTTCGGCAACAGGGCCATCCTGGTGGAGGGGATCGCCGAAGCGCTGCTATTGCCTGTGCTGGCCCAAAAGATTGTTCTTGCGGGCAACCCTGACGGGTGGCTTCGGTTTAAGGGGACGGTTATTGTGCCGATCGAGGGCGTGGACTTTCGCCCGTATGTAGAGGTGCTGTTGCGGCCGTATCGGAACGCACGTATCTCGGACCGACTGATAGTGATCACCGATGCAGATCCCACCGTTCTGGGCAATCGGAAGGTCGATCTGGAAAATCTCGCCGCAATGCACGGAGCGCCGCAGGCACTGTCGGTGCTGACCAACCAGCACACACTGGAGCACGAGATTTTCGGAGCAGGCAACGAGGCCTTTCTGAAGAGTGTATTCCTTCGTCTGCATAGAAACTCGCGCCATGATTGGACAAACCGAATCGAAAGCGTCGCAGAGCAGGTGCGCCCTACTGCGTTTCTCAAGCTGATCGAGGCAAAGAAGACGCGCAAGGGCGACTTGGCCCAGGCCATAGCTGCACGTATTGCCGCTGGTGACCCGTTTGTCGTGCCAGCTTATCTCGTGGATGCGATTCGAAGCGCTGCGCAGGCATGACGGGGATCCAAGGCCTGACGGCAGAGCAAGAAACATTTGCCACACGCTCAGGAGGCGTCTTCGTGCATGCTTGTCCCGGTGCAGGCAAGACACGCACCATCATGGCACGCTTGGCTAGAACTGCCGTCGCATTGCCCCCACGGCGCGGCATAGCTGTACTCTCCTTCACAAATTCTGCTGTAGATGAGTTTCGGGAGCGATGCCGGGCTGCGGCGCTCGACTCACTTTTGAAGCATCCCAGCTTCATTGGAACCTTGGACGCTTTTGTCCGGCATTTCGTGGTGCTTCCCAGCTGCGCAAAAACCAGTGAGATGCGACCACTCATTCTTGACAGTTGGGACCGCCTCAGCATCGAAATTCGGCTCTCTGGGCAGTTCGCCTTCCGCGGCGATCCAGTAAGCCTAGATTTATTCGACCCGGAAACTAACGTGATTGATCCAGCAAGGATAGGACATGCCGGACTGCGGAACCATGTCCGTCAGCATCAGAACATGTATCAGCAAGCAGCGGCGAACCGGCGACGTGGTTTGCTACGCGCTGGCTATCTCAGCGCTGGAGATGCCCGCGTCCAGGTCTTGCGGGTGATTCATGATCCCATGAATGGCGGAGCCCTCGGTCGCGCATTGGCGGCACGTTTCCAGGAAGTCATGGTGGATGAGGGCCAAGATTGCAATCCGCTCGATCTTCAAATCCTGTCATGGCTTAGGCAACACGGCATTCATGTGACTTTTGTGTGCGACCCGCATCAAGCCATCTATGAGTTTCGCAATGGTAATCCTGCTGGCCTTCTGGCCTTCAAGGGGGTGTACCCAATTGAGTCGCAGTTAGGGCTGACCGGCAATTTTCGCAGCAGCCCAGCCATCTGTCGGCTAGCCGCCACGCTCAGGAATACCGGTCAGGCGGATGAGTCGGTTGGCAACAGTGCGAATGTTGCACATCCGGTCTTCCTTCTCACATACGGCGGACGAAGTCCAGATGCAGCAATCGGTCAGGCCTTTCTGCATCGAGTTACTGAACTTGGTTTAGATTCGGCGGACGCAATTGTCCTCGCTCACTCGGGCAAGGTCGCTCAGCGTGCGGCTAGCGGTGCGGTACTCGGCAATTCGAATGGAAATTCGCGGATTGAATCCCTGGCCCGTAAAGTGGCGGAGTTCTGGTCGCCCGCCGCAACAGCACGATCAAGGGAGTCGGTTGTTCAGGCGGTTGAGACGCTGCTACTGGATCTCATGGACTTGCGCCAAGTGGACGAGCATCAGCTGCGCACCGTCGAACGCGTCGGTATAGATCGGCGAACACTGCGACGGCGAGCGCTGAGTTTCCTCACAAGCCTGCCAAAGGTGTGCGGGAATACCGATGTTGATCGGCTCACCTGGATCGCAAATGTGCATGCGGAGACGGAACGGCTGGCCCTGTCGTTACCCCAAGGTGTGACAGTGCGCAGCTTCTTCCGACGGCCGACCAATGGACAATGGTCGGATCACTTGCAAGCTGTGGACGAGCTCGGGCTGGCATGTGCCAATATCCACGAGGTGAAGGGGCATGAGTACGGCGCCGTCTGCGTTGTAATTCCGCCAAACCGGGCGCCTGAAAACCGCATCGAAACCCTCTTTGAATCGTGGACAAATCGAACCGACGCTGAGGCCAAGCGTGTTATCTATGTTGGGGTAACGCGCGCCCGGCATCTGAGTGCGCTTGCGATACCAGTCGCTTTTGCCGGTCGTTTCGTCGCCTTGCTGGGCGAAGGCCAAGTGCCTTACACAAGAAAAGACCTGTGATGCTGAGTTATTTCGCAATCGACCATGAATCATGATTGGACTCGGCCAGAGCAAGTGCCATGAGCGGGACTCCAAAATGCTTGGGATGGCATTCGAATAGTACGGCTGGCAATTGGAAAAGGGACATACGATGAAAGAGACGGAGGTCTTTTCTGAGCTACAGGCGCTTTGCACAAGCCCGGGCTACATCCATGCAATCGCCTATATCTGCTATCGCGACAACATGATCGCGTACAAGCAAGAAATGAAGGCAGACGATATGCAGAAGCTCTTCCGCAGCGAGCGCCTGATTCGTACGGAGATCACCACTCTGCTCGGACTCATTGTTCAAAGTCAAATTGACTACACGCTTCCAAAACATGAAGTGATTGACTCCTACATTGAGCGGACCGATTTCCTGATGAGCGAGCTACACAAAGCGATGGGGCAAGAGATGATGTTCGGTCTAGTAGCCGACAATGCTGATCCACCAAGCGGCAAAGCCCTCAGCCGTGGGGCGGTGCTGCGTGAGCCTATTTTTTATGGTGGCGAGTCCGCCTACAGTTTCCAGTATCGCGACTTCTCTCCAAGAAAGTACCAGCGCGACGATAACTGGTTGCATGAGCACATGGGCTTTCGAATTCAGTCGGCACAACTCGTTACCCGCGCAATGGGTGATCTGCAGAACACAAAGCTCATGCGAACGCAGAGAGCGATGGACAAAGATCGACCTGACAGCTGGACCCTCCTTCCTGGCTTTATTCAGACACCTGAAGAATTGGCAGCTACAAGCGGGGTCGCACTCGATGAAGTCAGGGCAGTCCTGGACGCGTTTACGCTAAACAGCCGGAACGACCAGTTCACCACGGTCAGCGAGTTCAACTCCCTTTCGGGGATGCCACTGATTCCGATGCCAGATGGCAACGTGCTGCTTTTCCAGTATTACAGCATCGTTGAGGCTCTGTATGAGTCGCCGTTCTACTGGATGGGACAGGACAAAGCCTACCTGGCGAAGGCATTCACGAATCGCGGCGCCTTTACTGAAGAGTTTGCTGCAGCCCGGCTGGAGACGGTCTTCGGCGTCGCCAATGTCCGTAGCAACATCGATCTTGTGCAGGGAAAATCACGAGTCGGGGAAATCGATGTCATGGTGTCTTTTGGGGATCGCCTGATCATCGTGCAGACTAAGTCCAAACGTCTCACGCTGGAAGCCCGGAAAGGCAATGACGGGCATATCCGAGACGACTTTCGGAAGGCGATTCAGGATTCATATCACCAGGGCCTGCTGTGCGCCAAGCACATCTTGACCAGTGACTGCAAGCTGTACGGCGCTGACAAAAATGAAGTCGTGCTTCGGTGGCAACCCAAAGAAATTTTCCTTCTAAACGTAGTGGCTGACCATTATCCAGCCCTCAGTTTTCAGTCAAGCCAGTTTTTGCAGTTCGAGACGACAGACGTGATCCGGGAACCCTTCATCATGGATGTCTTCCTTCTGGACGCCATGACTGAAATGTTGGAGACGCCATTGCGGTTGCTCGGATACATCAGTCAGAGGGTACGGCACCTTGACAAGCTGCATATGAGCCACGAACTTACAGCCCTGTCATACCACCTCAAGCAAAACATGTGGCTGGATGGCGACATGGACTTTGTCATGCTGGGAGATGACATTGCTGTCGATTTGGATCTTGCGATGACAGTTCGTCGAGATGGTGTCGCTGGAGCCAGAACACCCGATGGCATTTTGACCCGATTTGTAGGTACTTTTTTTGAGCATCTGATCCAGCAGATTGAACAACGGGCCGACCCACCGTGCATCGAACTTGGGTTCCTACTTCTGACTCTCGGCGAAGACACCTGCCGAACGATCAACACTGCACTGGAAACGATCACCAAAGCAACGCGTTCCGATGGGATGGCCCACGACTTCACCATCGGCATCGGCGCGGCGGGCGAAGGCATCACTTTCTACTGCCTACCTGGCTCCGCACACGAAGCTGCAGAACGACTGAGGACACATTGCTACCGAAGAAAGTACGCCCAGAAGGCATCCAAATGGTTTGGGTTGTGCATCGATATCAACGCACATGTGCAGCTCGGCGTCGCCTTGAGCTTCCCGTGGGAGAAATCGGCCGAGATGGATGCCAATACGGCAGGCATGCGGCAGGGCTTTGACCCGCGGCGGCTTGGTACTCAAAAGCCTTCTATAAATCAAGTGAAGGTTGGACGAAACGACCCGTGCCCATGCGGAAGCGGTCTCAAGTACAAGAAGTGCCACTTACTTCAGCGAGAGGGCTGACGCTTGCCTCGCGGTGAACGAAAAGCGAAGACGAATTATGAGTATCACGACCGTCACATGAATGATCTGATCAAGCACGCCGCCATCCCGGCCAGTGGGTATGTGTACCAGACGCTGGTCGGAATTCGGGTTCTGTGCGACTGGTTGAATGACCCGTCCTGTTACCAATGGGTGAAGTTCGAGGCCGACGCCGAGGAAGATGCCCAAGGCCTGGATGACGTGGTTGTTCAACGGTCTGATCAGCTTCTAGGCCTCAGCCAGGTTAAATTTACGGTCGATCCGTTCGACCCCAACAACGCGCTGTCCTGGGACTGGTTGTTGGCACGCTCCGGCAAACGCGGGCGATCCCTATTGGAAAAATGGTCCTCCGCCGCTTTCGAGATCGGCTTGGAGAGACTTTTCGAGCTTGCACTTGTGACGAATCGCAGGCCGGACGCCTCCTTCCTATCTCACATGGTGGGATCAAAAGTTGACCTATCGCTGCTTTCAATTGATATCAAGGCCAGTGTCGATGCCCACCTAGGTGGACCAGAGAGGTGCCAGGCTTTCTTTCGTGAATTCGAGTTTCGCCACTCCTACCAAGGCTACGTATCCCTAGAACGATCGATCATCGGCATGCTCGTCCCACAGCACACAGACTACGAAGGCTGGCTGACTTTGTTTCGAAAAGGTATCGACTGGAGTATCCGAAAAAACTCACCCGCGCCCGATGGCAGGATCACCTTGTCAGGACTACGCGGAACTATCGATCTGAGACGGCCTAGAGCGTTGAACCAAAGCTTCAAGATACCTGAAGGCTACAGCCCGCCGGACCCCGATTTTGCATCTCGATTTATTGGTAGTTTGAAATCCGGTACTCACAAAATTCAGGTGATCTGGGGCTCACCTGGACAGGGAAAAAGTACCTTCATCAGCCATGTCTGTGGGCAGCTCAAGGATGCAGACATCCCTTTCATCCGCCATCACTACTTCATCGATTTGGCGGACGCAGCAGACAGGTTCACATTGGCAAGCGTCGGAAGTTCGCTAATGACGCAGATGGAAAACGAACACCAATTCGCTCTGACTGATGTGCCAAATGGAGTTGAACACCTGCACAATTGGATTGCCGCATGCGGATGCGCCTACGCGGGGAAGGGAAAGCCCTTCGTCGTGGTCGTGGATGGTTTGGATCATGTCTGGCGTGAGCACGACGAAGACATCGCACCATTAAACAGTCTGTTCGCTCAATTGCTACCGGTGCCAACGAACGTGGTACTTCTGCTCGGCACGCAGAAGGTGTCCAACGAGCAGCTACCCAAACAGTTCGGAAAATACATCGAAGAGACGGACTGGATAGAGCTTCCAAGAATGACGCTTCCAACCATCCGGCATTGGCTGGACGGGCTATTGCGGGCAGGCGCTTTCGAATTGGAAGAAGAATCCAGCCACAACGCTGCGCTGAAAGACCTTGCCGTCGCCTTTGAGAATATCAGCGTTGGTCACCCGCTGATCCTGACATACGTATTCGAGGCCCTTGCTGGGCAACACAGGACATTAAGTGCCAATCTTGTCAATGAGCACGAACCGCACCCAACAGGCGATGTTCTTGTCTACTACAGAAGCCTTTGGCAAAGGTTGTCTCATGATGCGAAGGATGCCTTGCACTTGATGGCTGACTGCACCTTTCTTTGGCCGCCCATGGGCTTAGAAAGGTGCTTGGGCATTCAGCAATCTACCCTGCAACCGGAGATCGGCCATTTGCTTGCAAGCGTAGATGCGGGACTTCTTGCTTTCCACGGAAGCCTCTATGTGTTTGTTGCGTCTCGCAGCGAGCACATCGATCGCGTCGCAGCGTTGACGCCGACGGTCAAGGACTGGCTGGAACATGATGCGCCAGAGTTTTTGAGGTGGGGATGGCTGTGGCTCTACGAGAATCGCCTTGGGAATTCCCGCTCGCTGCTGGATGGTACTGACAAGGCATGGGTCGTCTACGCGCTATTGAATGCATATCCGGTCAACCAGATTATCGAGAACCTGGAGCAGGCCGAGGAAGCCGCGTTCGCACTTCATGACTATGGGCTCGCCATTCGCAAGCAGTCGCTGAAAAGCCGCCTGGATCACGGACTGACTTACCAGCTCGACGACTCCAGGGTTCTCAAGCGGTGTGCCCTGCGCACTACGCAGGACCCCTATCCGCTCCGATTGATGGCATCCCAGGGCAATGTCGCATCGATCGATGACCTTCACCTCTTGGCTGGCCTCTATCTAGCAGACGGGCGCACAGAAGACGCAGCCGAATTACAGGAGCGACTGCGCCGGAGAATCAATGACAAGATCGCTACTGGCGCGTTCGAGCGCGGGGAGTACGGTGCAGCCGCAGAGATGTTTCTGGAAGTCGCGGCTGGAACCGGTAGATTCTCCGAATCCAATGTAATCAGGATGGTCCGGGCCCGGTCCTCCGAGCAGAGTTTGTTCCGGGAATTCCTCGCCTATCTGTCACGCCATGGTGACCTTTCTAAATTAACGGCATTCGCTTGCACGCCGATGCCTTTGAAGCTGCGGAAGGTCTTTGAGCTGGAAGCCGTCCGTATGGCCGCATGGCACAACGCCAATATCCACGAGTGGTCAGAGTTCTCCCGTTTCCGGAAACATCCGGTGTCAGCATGCTGGCAGCTGCTACACGCCCAAACAAAGCCTGCCCGAGTATTGGCGCCTGCGCGCCACCCTACGTTTGATTCAGATGTGTGGCAGGAACCTGGCGACGATTTTCCCAACTACCTACATGAAGTTTTCTTCGCCAACGTAGCAAAGACACTGGAACTGAACGGCGCAACTGATCCAACGCTGCCGCCCCAATCGCAGAAACGTCTCTGGCTAAACGAAGCCCTGAATCGGCTCACCAGTATTGCGCATACCGTTGGTCGCTTGTTCGTCCGTGGGGAATTCATCCCCTTCTCTCTACCCTATCGCTTGCTTGATACGATGGACAAGCCGAAATTGACCCAGCATGAGAGCTGGGCAGACTACAGATCGGTAAGAAAGGCTCTTGTCGACATATCCGCCGACCTCTTTCTGTTGTCCCTTAGACGATCCAAGCTGAGCCACATCCCCGACAAGGAATGGGACAGAGCCCAGGAGTCCCAATACTTCGCCCTTGAGCACTGGCGAACAGCCTACCTGACGCATGGATATCGTCTAGTCAGCCCAGACAAAGTTGAACAACAATTGGATGATGGTCTGCGTGATATTTCCAAGTCGATTTCGCCATTCAACGAAAAAGCCAATGAGTACGCTGAACTGTGCGAATGGGCCGTCGCTTACGAGCTTCCACGGATTGCCACTCAACTGTTAGAACGCTCGTATAGTTGCGTGCTCGGTTTTGGGTCTCGGAAGGACCCGCAATTGCGCTACGTCCTTGATGCGGTCAACGATGTCTCGCTTGTGAAACCAGACGCAGCCCGCCATGCAATTCGAAAACTCGCCCCCATCGTCACCAAAATTGACAAGATGACGGAGAAATCGGGAGTAAATGAATCGGACTTGGCTGACCTCCTGCTCAGGCTTTTGCCAGATGACTTTGCGCGCTATTACAAATATTGGATAGACCGCTCTGACTGGTACGACGCCGAGCAAACGTTTGCGGCATATGCGCGCCAAGTCGACCTAGATCACCCGCTCTCGGAACTGGCCACTGGATTCCTGTGGGACTCGACATCGTTCAGTGTCATTGAGGATCGCGCAAAAGCGGGTGACTCAGCCGCGATAAGAGTTGCCACTGAACGCGAACTTCTGTTCGGCCCCACTACGAGAAACAACCGGGATTCTAAAGACGCAGAGGAGACACACTCCGGTGCGCAGACGCTGACTAAGAGAGCGGTACCGGGCTTACGAGTGGAGGATTTTCATCCATCGGGCCTCAATGCGCTTTTGGAGTCATTGGCCGAAATGAACGATTACCAGACGGAGCAGAACCTTGTGCTGGACTGGTTTCGACATTGGGAAAAGCAGTCGCGCGGCCCCGAAATCTTGGCTGCGATCAAGAAACAACTCGAATCCGGCGGCCTACTGCGGCGTGGTTCGGAACTGCTCGATCCGGCATTCGAACTCAGCTACCGGATAGAGGGTGCGTCGAAGGCGTTTCAATGGTTGGTTGCAGCTCAGATCGAACGCCATGGATGGCAGGGCCACCACGGCTCAAACGATGCCGACCACCGGCTAGATGTAGTTGCGCTTCGTTACGCAAATCGTTGGGAAGAATTTTTGACCGCTTCGACCGTACCCAAATCCAATCGTTACGGTCGCGGGCGGTCAATCCCTGACGCACGGCTGGTGAAGTTGTTCCTAAAAATGGGGGAGAACGACCGCGCCGTGGAGATCCTTGAAACAATGGTGGATGTGACCATTGAGGAATTCGAGGAGCAGCCTCTGCCGCAGCCCGACTGGCTTGGGGACAAAGAATGAAGCCAGAGTTGATGGCAGACATCGGCGTGGCCAGGCTGGGACTGCCCATCCCAATGGCGAAACTCCTCACCATGCATAGGATAGCTGCAGCGCTTGATTGTTCCACGAGCTGCGATGTCACCTGGACAGCCTTACTGGGTTGGGTAAGAACCCGTGAACTTGAATCAGATGTGCTTGAAGCCATCTATCCACTCTTGCTCTGTTCGCCGAACATGACGAGAGCAAATCAAATGCGCCTTGCCATTCCGCGGCCCTCCATCCTGTCCGATCACCTGCTCGCGCTTGCAACTGGCAATCCTGTGCTGATTCATTCTTGGCTAAAGTGCCATTCAGGGCATGCACCGACCTACGAAAACCTGTCTACTCTCGAAACCGAACTGGCTTCTGGAAGAACTGTTCCTCAAGTATTTGGCACTCGCTTCAGAGCAATAGAACGCACAACGCGCCATCGATTTATGCATCACTGGGCGTACGAGTACAGCATCCTCAACTCAAGAAGCGCTCATCAAGACGACGGGCATCTTGACTACTTCACTCGGCAGGAACGAGAAAATGTAGGTATTCTTTTCGCGCGAAGGGGGCATCTAGCCCGTTCCGCATACCTACGTACGTTGGCGTTTGCGTTTGATCAGTGGTCGATGCCGCTCGAAGTCGCGCTAGATGCGGCGGCCTATGCGTCTCCGGCCGATCCGATCTTTACACCGCTTTCCCCAGGCGAGCCACCTGTGTATGCCCATCGTTTGCATGGGTTCAATCGGGAAGCTGCGTCAGCAGCCCCAAACCTTGCCCGATCTGTATTGGAGATACTTTGCGAGGACAGAACGTTGGAGCTGATGCACTTCAACGGTCGTGTAGTCGATCAGCACAACTTCGTCGCCGATCTCGAAATTTTTTCTCTGATTTCAAGCTCCACCCCACCAGCAGCTCAAGACATCATGAACATGTACGAAGGGATGCTTGGCGAAGTGGAATTCGAAAGAGACGGGCTGCGAGCCTTTCTTTTGCCCACATTGCGCACTGAAGACGCCCTACCTGCTGAGGATGGCATCGAGCTTTACCCCACCGTCGGACCAATCATTGCTCGCCACGTGGGTTATTTGCAATCCGAACTGCTCCAGCGCCTGCCTTACCTTCCTTTTGCGTATTCGGAAAATGCAAAATTCGAAGCGTTGCCCACTGCAGGTGGCACCACGATCACGAGCCGGGGCACCGGTGTAGGGCACATGCGGTATTGGCTGTGGAGATGGAATCCAACCCATCCAAAGGACTCACCACCAGGCGTCGCGTGCTGCACCACCCTGTCGAACGAAGGGTGCCGGGAGCTACTGGGTGAACGCGCAGACTCGTTAACTCACGCCTGGAGACTCACGATACGTTCTCGGGAGAAGGACTATGGCGATTGGGAAGTCAGTGAACACCTCGGTCTGCTTCCCTGAATGTCGCACTTACTCTCGAAAGAAATCTCGTATATCCGCGAATCCGCCCATGCGAGACCCAACGACAACATCGTTATATGCCTGCTTTGCTCCGCCCATCTGCAATAAGCTCATTCCCTCAACATAGGCGCGATCAGACTGGCACCAATGGGCGTTTGTGTCAAAAGAGTAGTGCGCACGGCACGCATAAGGCCGGGCGTCATAGACGGAACACTCATCGTTGACAAGAAAGGGACACGCAACGCCAGCAAATCGGTCCTCTGAATGTCGAATGGGTCGAGCTACATTGCCCATGCGTCTGCCGGACACCGTTGACAGTCTCTCGGCCTCGATCGCGGAGATACTGACATTCATCTTGCAACAGGCAGAACATCCCTTGCCACAGGCGACAAACGGGGCAACAGCATCACCAACTTCCGCCATCAATGTGTAGATTCTCCCAAGTTTGGACTTTGCAGAAGCATTGTCGCGACCAAGCTGACCCACAATGTGATCATCGCGGGCGTTCAGACTGGGTTCCAGCGTTTCAAGAAACGCCGTCAGCCTTGCACGAGAACGCTCCTTGGCGCGTTCAAACTCAGTGGCATCCTCGGACGTCAGATATTTGGCCATAGAGTCGGTGGCGTGAGCACTCGGACAGCTGGCACAAAAGTGACGCCGATCACCTCTTTGTATTGAGTCATATCAGAAAAATGTACATTAGATAATTTCATCACGTGCGCACCACGATTGGTTGATCGCCAAATGCAGCATAACGTGAGTCCTTATACAGAGGGTGAAAGCCATTTTTGATCATATAGGCAAGGCCATCCCCGCGCTTTGTGCCATCTTGATTCTGATCTGTTAAGTGACCGTGCGAACGGTACACCACGGTGTGAATGTGAGCCCTCGATGGACTTTGAAGAAAGTCTGAGGTCATGATCTGCAAGCCGGTCGCGTTACCTCTCCACGAGCTATCTGATTGCGCGAGATCGCCTAGTTGATCTGCCGTGAGATCGTGCAGTTGCACAGCAAGGAACGCGGGACGGGTCTTGCTGAACTGCCCCTTCGCTGCTTCACGCAACTGATGGCGCATGCCCTTGAGCACATCATCGGGTTTCTCGCTTTCGAGCAGCAGAACTACCGCACGCCGCTTGGGCGAGAACATGCTAATTAGGGTGGAGTTTGAACGGCCCGTACGCTCCCAAACGAACTGGTCAATCTCTTTACGAGAAAGCTGCTCAGGAGCTTTGTTGAATGGGCTACTATCGATGGGAAAATCCGAAACCTGTACGTCGCAGTACTCGGTCTGAGTGAAGACGTTGCCACTCAACAAACCCGTCCTGACCGCTTCTTCGATCCCCCTGTGCTGTCCGGGAGATGGCGTCAGACGATCCGGTAGCGAGACAGTCACGATCAACCCGACTGAGGCAGTGTTGTAAGTCTGTGTTAGCGCACCTTCCAGTGCCTTGCATAGTGTCGCACTCCGACGTCGATGGATTTTACGACCAAGATCAGCCGAGAACATCTTGCATTCGACTTCAATCTCAACATCACCCTTCCGGGCGATGTAGTCAAATCCTCCACCGCACTCCATATCACGGAACTCCACGTCAAAGCCACGACTCATGAGGTGAATGGCAGTCGTAATTTCATGCTGGATCGACAACAGCCCTTTATCCTCCTTCAAGCCATCCAGCAAGGCGCCGCGAAGTCTTCGCTTACCGTCTTCGCTTAAGCGTTCATAGCTGCGCACCGTACCTGCTGCAAACCCGACCAACTCGTATTGAGCAATATTCTCGATCCGGAATGGTCGTTGCAGCATCAATGACGGGTCACGAAGAATGTCGTTCATCGTCCACTCGATCAAGCACCGCTCGCGCAGCCAATCCTCCATAAAGTGGTTCTCGTTGAGCTCCCGATGAAGCCATTCGAATCGACGCTTCCAGGGTTCGATGCCTGTGATTTTCACCAAACCGCTCAAGAGTCCGGCAACTTCCGTATCGTGAACATCGATCGAGAATCTCATAGCCACCCCACTTAACGGTTGCTTAAAAAAGCCAGGAAAAAGGCAAGCCCATTGCTCGCCTGCACGATGTACAACGACACGAATCCGTTAGCAGGATACGAGCAGCATTGTGTGCAGTAACCGTCAGCGGTGCATCGCAGTGACCGCAACTGAGATGCGATTGAAGGAGACCTGTCAGAAGCTCTTGTATGCCCCGTACCTCGTCGACATCACCAATCAGACTAAGGCCATGGATCGTGCGAAACTGAAAAGCGGACTTCGCTCCTTCATCCATTGGTTTGATGCGCTGGAATAGACCCAATACGACGTGCGCGAGGTACAAGAGCAATGGCGGCAAGAGCTCGTAGACACCGTCGTACACGTCATTGTCAGCATGGCTCTTAAAGACGAAGTTGAAATTTTGAGGAGCAGTGCGAACTTCGATCCGTTGTGCTGTGACCAGATGAACGGCATGCTGCATTACCCCGTACAGTCCTTGCGCGTTTTTGGCTTCAAAGATCGAATCAACAATGAAATTTGCATCGAAAATCGAAGACAGCGCAGTCTGGCGAAGTGCATCAGCAATGATCGCTACCCGTCGATTGCCAAGTTGCTTCTGGGTGAGAAGTGCAGGATCTCCTTCCATAAAGTTGTTGAAAAACGAATCCTCGTCTCCAAGCATCCACGAAAGATAGAGAAGATTGTCCATCAGCGGTTTTCGGAGCAAATTGAAGGCGACAATGGATTTGCGCTTCTCCATGCACTGTAGAGCCTCGTAGACGTGATGCATGCAATCTGAAACTAACGCCATCGTGATGGTATTCAGGATGACTCGACGAGCTTCATCATGGCGACTGATCGCTCGCAGCGCTTCAATGGAATCTATCTTCGCGACTTTTTTAAAGAGCTTTGCTTCTTCCTTGCTTGCAAAGTTCAAAGAGACAACATGTGCCTCGGCTTTTTCGTACTCTACAAGCAGCCGTACTGACTCGTCATGCAAAAAATAGCAGTATTCATGAGCCAGTCTGTGCTCCGTAGGTATCCATTTCAAGCGGTGTCTGGGAATCAAGCCGCATGAACTCATCTAACATCCTCCTGATGTGCAGTTTTCATGCTCAGTGTCGGTCCGCTGGAGAAGTATTGAGCATAGGCCGCATTCAGATAGCGTGTGCCGACGCTGCCGAACTGGTGTGCCACTGTGGGCGGCGCAATGTGCGGCACGACGGCGCGTTCCGGTGAAGCCGGAAGAAGCAGAAATCGGGCGTGACTTTACCTCCACCTGCCTGGCGCCCAGAAAACTCAATGCAGATGATCGTCGCCAGCACATATTTTCCCTTTTATAACAACATGTTACCTAAAATTCACAGCACAGGTAAAATATAGCAATTCCGCCCCAAAAAATGCAATGAACATCGTTGACCGCATCAAACGCTCCGTCGCCAACCGCGACGATGGTGTGTTCCTGCGCGTTGAGTTCGAGCGCTTCGGCAGTCCAGCTCAAGTGGGGCGCGCGCTGACCCAACTCACGAGTGAAGGCGCCTTGATCCGACTCGGCGTGGGTGTTTACGCCAAAGCCAAACCCAGCGTGCTCACAGGCAAGCCCATTCCCGCCCGCCCGCTGGAAGTTCTGGCTCCCGAAGTTCTGAAGAAGCTCGGTATCGCAGTGATGCCAAGCCGCTTGACCCAAGACTACAACGCGGGCCGCAGCACCCAGCTGCCCTCTGGCATCGTGCTGAATACCGGCAAGCGCCGTATCGCCCGCAAACTGAGCTTCAACGGTAAAGCGGTCCAGTACGAACACGCATGAAGGTACTGAGTTCCGAGCGACAAGAACTGATCGACGCGCTCGTTGCGGAAACCGCCATGGGCGGCATCACTGCAGGTTTGCTGGAAAAAGACGAACACCTGACTGATGCACTGCGTGCCCTGTTCGCGCTGCAGTTGGATGGCATGAGCCTGGTGTTCTGCGGTGGTACCAGCCTCTCGAAAGCTCACGGCCTGATCGAGCGCATGTCCGAAGATGCCGATCTCAAGATCGTTCTCTTATTGAGTTCAGAACCGCTCTCCAGGACCCAGATCAGAAAACGGCTGTCAACCCTTAAAACCACCGTATCCGAAACTCTGACCAGCATCGGCCTGGTCGAGGACAAGAGCATGGCACGAGCGCTCAACGAGAACCGCTACTTCTGTAGCGAATGGTCCTACGCCCGGCAGTACGATTCCATCGCCAGCCTGCGCCCCCACCTGCAGATCGAGCTAACCGCACGCAGTCCGGTTCTGGACACCGTAACCTGCCAGATCGGAAGCCTTGCTGACCACTTGGCCGAACGCAAAGACAAAACCTTCGCGGTGCCCACCGTTGCCGTCGCTGAAACCATCGCGGAAAAAGTCTTATCTTTCCTGCGCCGGTACGCCCAGCACCGGGCCGGTCTCCTGCAACAGGATTGGGACTCAGCTTTGGTACGGCACATCTATGACGTCCATTGTGTCTACCGCCACCAGGCGGACATCGTCGCAATTGCCGCCGAAGCGTTCCCTAAACTGGTCGCCGGCGACCAGAATGAATTTGGTGTCCAATTCCCTGACTTCGCAGCAGCCGCGCTTGCGGTGCTGTCTGGCGCACTCAGGCAGGCCAGTGCCGACACGACTATCCAGGCCGAGTACACCAGGAACCTGATTCCCCTCATCTACGGCAATGAGGCACCAGAATTTGCAGAAGCCTTTGATAGTTTTAATGCTGTGGCAGCGTCGCTGCTCGCGACGCTTCAGAATCAACAGCCCAAAGATGGGGCGCGTGATTAGAAACCTTTTGCATAGCTCACCCAAGTCGCTCTCATTTGTCGAGTAGAGTGAAATCGGCGTCAACTAATAGTCTTTTAAGTTCATCCGATTTAACCCCGAACAATTTTCTGAAGGTAACAAACAAGTCGACGTCAAATGGAGTACTCCAGAGCAAGTAAAGCGTGGTCGGATACTCGCCCTCAGGAACATCCGCCATTCCGAGATTAGAAACGGCCTGATACATCTGGCTTTGTCGTCTGGAATCGACCTTGTTCAAGATGCCCTCAAGAACCACTGGAGAAATCCCGATTCTTTCGCCGCCATACTTAATAATCTCTCCCCGCTCCAGAATGAGATACAAGTACTGGCGTAACTCCTCACTAAGGCTAGTTAGCTTCTTATAGCCATTCAATAGGGCATTTCGGATATCTTTATATTCTTCTGGCTCTGCCCCCATGTATTTGAGCAGGCGTTGTGCATTTGAGGGAGGTAGGTCCCGACGCGGCTCAGCGATTGCCAAGAGTCCCTCGGGCGGCGCGAAGTACTGCAGCACTGAACTCAATTCCCGTTCCACAAAACTGTGGATGGCATCAATAACGGCCGGTGGTTTCGATTCAATGGTCTTGAGAACGTCATCTACGTCAAACACGTCATCGCTGGCATCGAAGTCAAAGGAGCCTGGGACAGTGAATTTTTTCGAGTAAGCCCTCTTTGTCGTCAGTATTAGGAACTTCAGTTTGTCGTAATCTTTGTCAAGGCCATGCTCAAAGAATGTCTTGATTGTTTTCTCTATTTTTGTGGACGAATTCTCCCCAGTCACTTGAAAGCAAACTCGACGACCTTTGTCCCCTAAGTCGATAGCGGGATAGTTGTGCTTCATCAAGTTCATGCTCTTCAGATCCAATTCATAGGCGAGATTTAAGACATTCGCGAAAAACTTTTCTGCATGCTTGTACGCGTCTGTAGTTCCTGTGGCTCCACTGGACTTCAATACATATCGGAGGATCGAAAGTGCCATCAAAATGGACTTAAATTTTTTAGACGTGGTAAACGGCATATTTCTCCTGCGAATAGACAATGTCTCCGAGATACAGTATGCGGGACGTGTGAATTTCTTCGACGACAATGGAGTATCTGGCTGCGATTCGAATGCCAATTTCTGGTCGATGCGGATTGTGTGGTCCTTGAAAAGCCGGTATGCCGACACTCGTGCTACCGCCTAGGGTTCCCGGTTTGGCGTAGGCCGTTTGGATAGTTCTATAGCCGCTGTCGAGTCTGTACTCGAAGTTCGCCGTGCCGTCGCATGTCTTTCCGACCGAATACCGGCTACAGACTGGCGGGAGCCGGTCGAGGTCGGCGACGCAAGCGGCCAAGGCTTGACGCCGTGGCGATTGCATGTGTTCCCGCAGTATGCTATATTTGATCCAATTCTGTCTCTTCTTGATTAAACAAGTGGGCCGGAAGGAAGCTTTCCCCGATGCGAGGTTGTCTAGCGTAACTAACACCCACAGTATGCTAACAACGCCTCGATTTGACATCCAGGAAATGGCAGTGGGACTGATTTAACACTAACGGAGCCATATGGCTCCGTTTTTTATTGGTGGATCATGAGCGAACAAGAAATCTCGCGGTGGACGGAAATTGTCCGTCAAGCACTTCAAAGATATTTTGACCAGAAATCTCATGGACAGCCCAGTGCTGTGCCTGGCGCTCCGCTCAAACCCCTGGTTCTGAAACTGGCTGCGGAACAGGGTTTGACGTATCCGCCTCTTGAGTTCCAGAACAAAAAATTCAGCGACTTCCTACAAGCGCTGCCTGAGGCTATCGTCACGCATAGAAGATTGGGCCAAGACCTGCTTGTGGCACCGACTGGACGGTTCGATTTGTTCGATGTGCCCGCTGAGGCGGCGTCCGAAACGCAGAGCGTCGTGTTTCGTCCTGATGTTTTCAAAGCCTTCACGAAGATCCACTCGGAGCCGAATAAGAAGTTCTGGTACTCCAAAATCGAGGGAGCATTTGTCGAACGACCGAGCGACACAGTTGACGAAACGCTGGTTTCTGTTGACGAAGGTACGCTCAACAACTCATTTGAAGAACGACAGGCGTTTGTAAAGGAATTGAAGCTGGACCCGGATACTACAAGTGGGCTCTTGTCCACTCTTTCTGATCCCACCGGGGCCTTAGGGCGCTTCTCGGCCAAAGTGAAGGAGCTTCACCTTGAGCGTCAGTGGCATCAGTTCAGGGCGAAAAACGTTCGTCGGAAACTGCAAGAATGGGCTGCCACGAATGGAATTACATTCAATCCCGGTTGGTTGGAGCAGCATAAGCATGTGCCGCTGGACACAGTGTCCGCCCGTGAAACGAACGCTTTTCTGGCAGGGCTGATGCAGTTGGGGCCAGAGGATGCCAAGAGGGTATTGGTGCCACTGGACATTGTTCTCAAGGTGTTGCGCCGCGAATAGGCATGCCGCTTGCAATTATTTTCGGGCTTGCAAAAGGCCAGTCTGACCGAATCAAAGCGCAAGCAAACCATTCGGCAGTCTCATTCCGTGAGGGCTGGGCAGTTCGTTTCCAGCTTTCCACTGGAGCGAATCAGAACATTCGGGCTGCAGACGTGCGCGCCGCTTTGTCTGAGGCGCGGGGTGCAGCGGAGTCCGTGCATATCCTCGGGATCACGAATCAAGGCGGCAATGTCAAAGCGGCTTTGGCGCGTGAGTTTATCCCGGCTTTCCGATTTCGTTGGCTTCCAAGTGAATGGCTTTCATTGCCTTATCCTACGCCGATGGAATTCGTCGCCAGAGTCAACGAGCTTCTGATCGATGAAGAAGACTGGCGAGCAAAGGTTCAGCCCAACGACCGTGCATCGCCTCTCCTGTTGCCACAGCGCGCCTTTTCAACATCCTTGAACGATGCTTGGGACATGGCGACTCGATATGGCGAGGGCAACAACATTGGCTGTGAGCGCCGATTACTGGACTTTCACCAGCGTCATTGGAAACAGCATTCAAGCGGTCACTACGCCCGAAAATCGTTCTGGACTGACGACGACCAACGGGTGTTCGACCATACTGGTCCCACGCATGCGCCTGCTCCAGTCGAACGAGCCCGGAAATTTTCGTACGGGATTCCCGAGGGCTTTCACTACGATCTGAGACAAGCGCAGGGAAGAAAATTCGTCGCGCGAGGCGCTGTCTCAGATAGGCAGGTTGAGACCGAAGGCTACGTGAACATCGATCCATACGGCTACTTCCGGGATGACGACCAAGTGGCGCCATAGCCTGTATCAGTATCAGTCGGACTGGCGCCAGGGCCTATGCTAAACGACGAGGGTTGAAGCGCGGTCTTTAGGGCCTGGAGCCGCGTTGCGTCCATACCAAATTGGACCACTTCCGCGCCGGGAACGGCTAGGATCGTTGTCAGCTTTGCGACTGGCAAAAGCGATACCTGGGTCTGCCCGAATCCGGCGTTCCTGGCAGCAACGTCAACGGTCACTTCCGCTGCTCAAGAGTTGGCCATTGGCAGCACCTGATTTTTCGAACTAAACAATTTGGTTCGGCGAATGGCCGCTATGGGGCAGTATCCCCGAATACCCGCAACTGGTCAGGTGCGTGTGTAGCAATCATTTAATTCGCTGCCACATAGCCGACATGGCGGCCAGAGGCTCTGCACACGCTATTTGATGGATTGCCGCGAAATTGCGGCCATGAAACCATGGCCCGGATAAGTGTTGAGTTTCCCGAGAAGCTGTAGTGCCCCAGCCCAGTACGCACTCGCGTCCTGTTCTGGCTTACGCAACAACTTCTTCATGCTCCACCAAGAACTCGGCGGTTTCCGCCCCTTCTGGCGCAGTACGCACACGCACCAGCAGATGCTGCTCCAACTTGGTCAACGCCTCCAGCAATTGATCCCGGGTCGGCGGCGCATAGGAAAGCGTCATGGAACTGTTCATCGAATGCTTCATGAGATGCGAAATCGTGAAGGCATGCACATTCAGCAACGTCATCGCCGTGGTGAACGTGCGCCGCAGATCGTGCATGGCCCAATGCTCACCGCACTCTGCTCGAACCAACTTGATGTGGTACTGCGGCGGGCACACCACATGCCCCTTGGCCGAGTCTGCGTAGCCGAACACAAAGTCGTTGATTTTCTCCTTGAGCCGACGCTGCAGAATAATGCGAGCCAGTGGCGCTATCGGGAAGGTGTAGTCTTGCCCATTCTTGGTGTTGCGAAACACCATGCTGTCCTTCTTCAGGTCCACGTCCGTCCAGCGTAGCGTCGCCGACTCGATAGAGCGGCTACCCGTGATGAGTGAAAACAAGATGTAGTCACCCACCACCGACGGCTCCAGCGTTTCACAGGCCTGCCACCACGTCACGAAGTACGGCTTATTCGTGTCAAGGAAGCCGCTGCGGCGATTGATCCGGCTCCAACGCCGGGCAGTTTTGAGAATCCCCACAGGGTTGAAGAATCCAGATCGTGACAGTTGGTACTTACTGATGGCATAGTTATAAGCAGCTTGCAGGTACTTGAAGTGCTGGTTGGAAGTGCGCGTGATCGGTTGGGGATTTTTCGAAAGCCTGCGCTTGGGCACCATGCGAGAAACGATATCGAAACGAGCCAGCACATCGTCCTGGGTGATTTCCCGATAAGGTCGGTTGAGCCAGCTTGGAAGCTTCACCTTGAGCAGTTCAATCTTTTCAGCCGAGCGGCCATTCGGCTTGGTCTTGAATGCCTGCCCCTCCAGTGCCCCGAAATGCCGCTTGGCCGATTCAATGCTCTTGGTGGTATTGGGGCGGTGCTCGACTTCCTGGGTGTATTCATCGAACAGTTCTTCCAAGCTAGCGTTACTGGCGCCGCGGTTCCGTTCCGTGTATGGGTCCTTGCCGTCGAGGAGTTGCGCCTTCACCTGCAAGGCGCCCTTGCGAGCCTGATCGACGGTCATCGGCCCGTACTCGCCGATCTTGCGTTTCAGCACCTTCCGGCCAACACGCATCTGCAAGTAGAAGACCTTCTTGGTAAAAGAGACGCGCAGACCAAACCCGGTCAACTCATCATCCATGTAGAAGGTCTGGGACTCGCCCGGCATCGGTGTGACGGATTTGACGAAGGACTGCGTCAGCTTAGGCATCTTGGGTTCTCCTAGGCTACACATAGCCAACTCTAGGCTACACATAGGCTACAAACGAGTGACAAAGGGATCGCAGCCCTTCCAAGTCCAGCACACCACAGCGTACTGAAAAGTCTTTTTAAATCAAAGACTTACACCAATAATAGTGAAATTTCTAAGCGCTCGCAAGGGCTTGCGAAATGTCACTTTAAGATTTTATGAGTCCTCTGCTCTAACCAACTGAGCTAACGGCCCAACCGAACCCGTGATTGTAATGGGCTACTTGTGGTGGCTCAGCGCGTTGCTGACCAATTTGGATGTGATGTCCACAATCTGGATCATGCGGTCATAGGCCATGCGCGTGGGGCCGATCACGCCCAGGGTGCCGACGACCTTGCCATCCACCTCGTACGGGCTGCTGACGATGGACAGGTCTTCAAACGGCACGACCTGGCTTTCGCCCCCGATGAAGATGCGCACACCCTCGGCCTGACCGGCAATGTCCATCAGGCGCATGAGCTGGGCCTTTTGCTCAGTGTTCAATACATCGGGCTCACATTCATTTCTGATTGAATCACCTCGAATTTGTATTGGTATTGCATCACTACATTTCTCACCAACTCGCCAAACCAGTTGGGGGCAGTCGGCGCAATGTGGACGCGCTCGACTAGTTGCTCTAGATCCGTGCGGAGGCTGACGCCCTGCCCAAAAGGTTTATCGGGCTTTCCTTGATCATCGAATGGATGTTTGACTACCAAAGCACGAATTTCCTGTTCGTGCTCGAAACTCTTCCGCTTGAACATAAACGCGTCAGAAATCGAACTAGTATGGCCAATTTGATCTGCCTGAAAGTCAATGTACCTTACGCGTCCCATAAAGACTTCTCGGTCATCGACGATGGATTTACGGAGATTTGAATAAGTAGACTGAACTGCTATTCCCTCGTTACTCGTCAAATAGAGTTTCCACATTGCAGCTGATTCATAGTCGTTCAAGTGCCAGCAATTGATCGCGTGAAATTCCCGCATGTCTTTAATGAAAATGGCCTTCTTAAGTGGGAACGGAATGCCATCATCCGAAGCTACCTGCGATGCCTCCGCCCAACGTTGTTGGGCATCTCGCTTTGGCCAAGATCCCTCGAAGGGATCTTCAAATTTATCAGCCCTGGCAAAGAATAGACTTCGAGATTGCAGGAGTGACACGAATTTGGTGAAATCCATGTATCTCCAAATCTTCGCGTTTAAATTGGCTGGCTGTAAAAAGGTAGGGGTATCTTTGTACATAGAGTTCGACGTAATTCGAAATTGCTGGTGTAGCTAAATTGCCTATCGTCAATCAAAGTAAGCGGATCCTCTAACCCAGCTCGTATCAAGAGCCTCTAGACTGGTAGTTCCGGCACTTAATCAGCATCACCCACTATCCCGAGCGCGCTACGGTGGTCGAATGCAAACGCTATCTACCTTTTAGCGTTAGCTCTATACACCACATGGGCTACAGACAGATTTCATAAAACGATCCTACCCAAAACAGCCCCACTTAGGGAACTAGGGTCGACTACTTGTGGTGGCTCAGCGCATTGCTGACCAATTTGGATGTGATGTCCACAATCTGGATCATGCGGTCATAGGCCATGCGCGTAGGGCCGATGACGCCCAGCGTGCCCACCACCTTGCCATCCACCTCGTAGGGGCTGCTGACGATGGACAGGTCTTCAAACGGCACGACCTGGCTTTCACCGCCGATGAAGATGCGCACGCCTTCGGCCTGGCCGGCAATGTCCATCAGGCGCATGAGCTGGGCCTTTTGTTCGAACAGCTCGAAGGCGCGGCGCAGGTGTCCCATGTCGCTGGAGAAGTCGGAGACCGACAGCAGATTGCGTTCGCCGGAGATGATGACCTCGTCCTGCGTTTCGCTGATGGCCTCGGAGCTGACAGTCACGGCGGCCTGCATCAGCGTGGCGATCTCGGAGCGCAGGGACTCCACCTCGCCCTGCAAGCGCTGGCGAACGTCGTCAATGTCCATCCCCACGTACTGGCTGTTGAGGAAGTTGGCCGCCTCCACCAGTTGCGGCTGGGTGTAATCCAGCTCGGTGAAGATGACGCGGTTTTGCACATCGCCATCGGGCGACACCAGGATGACCAGCACGCGCCGCTCGGACAGGCGCAAAAATTCAATGTGGCGAAACACCGATGTGCGCTTGGGTGCAATCACCACACCGACAAACTGCGACAGGTTGGACAGCAGGTTGGCTGCGTTGGAGATCACCTTTTGCGGCTGATCGGGCGCCAGCATGTGAGACCCATACTGACTGGGCTGGACGGTGAGCATGGTGTCCACAAACAGGCGGTAGCCGCGTGCGGTGGGAATGCGCCCGGCCGAGGTGTGCGGGCTGACGATGAGCCCCATCTCCTCCAGGTCCGACATCACGTTGCGGATGGTGGCCGGTGACAACTCCAGCCCCGAAGCCCGCGAGAGAGTGCGACTGCCCACCGGCTGCCCATCGGCGATGTAGCGCTCTACCAGCGCTTTCAGCAACAACTTGGAACGATCATCGAGCATCGACACATTTTAGTGATGTAATTTGCGAATGAAGTCCCAATTCCGCAACGTTGCCCTGATTGGCAAATACCAGGCTGTGTCCAGCGGAGCAAGCGGCGCGTCCTCGCGCCAGGCGCTGGAACGCATTGCCCATTTTTTGATGGACCAGGGCTGCGATGTGTCGGTGGAGGCCGATACCGCAGCCAACATGGGCCTGAGCAACAACTACCCCGCCATTGACGTTGCCACGATAGGCCGCACCTGCGATGTGTGCGTGGTGGTGGGCGGTGACGGCACCATGCTGGGCATTGGCCGCCAGTTGGCGCAGTACGGTGTGCCGCTGATCGGCATCAACCAGGGCCGCCTGGGTTTCATCACCGACATTCCGCTGGACAACTTCCAAGCCACGCTGCAGCCCATGCTGGCCGGCGTGTACGAGGAAGACCACCGCAGCCTGATGCAGGCCCGGGTGATGCGCGACGGGCACTGCGTGTTCTCGGCCCAGGCGATGAACGACGTGGTGGTGAACCGCGGCGCCACGGCCGGCATGGTGGAGTTGCGGGTGGAGGTGGATGGGCACTTCGTGGCCAACCAACGGGCCGATGGCCTGATCATCGCCACACCCACCGGGTCCACTGCCTATTCGCTGTCCGCCGGTGGCCCGCTGATGCACCCGTCCATTCCCGGCTGGGTGCTGGTGCCCATCGCCCCGCATACCTTGTCAAATCGGCCGATTGTCCTCGCCAATGTTTCGGAAGTTGCTATTGAAATAGTAGCAGGGCGGGATGCCAGCGCCAACTTCGACATGCAGTCCCTGGCCTCGCTGATGCACGGGGACCGCATTGTGGTGACACGGTCGCAGTACCAGGTGCGGTTTTTGCACCCCAAGGGCTGGAGCTACTTTGACACCCTGCGCCAAAAACTGCACTGGAATGAAGGAGTTGCCTGATGGCATTGAAACGCATCGTCCTGCGGGACTTTGTCATTGTCAGCGAGCTGGAGCTCGATCTGGAAAGCGGCTTCACCGTACTGACGGGCGAGACCGGTGCCGGCAAGTCCATCCTGATTGACGCGCTGCAACTGGTGACCGGCTCGCGGGCCGATACCGGTGTGATCCGTGAAGGTGCCAGCCGCACCGATGTGAGCGCCGAGTTCGACACCCCCGCCAGCGTGCGTGAAACCCTGCTGGAAGCCGGCTTTGACGACGGCGACTCCCTGCTGCTGCGCCGCACGGTGGACGTGGCCGGCAAGAGCCGCGCCTGGATCAACGGCAGCCCGGCCACCGCGCAGCAGCTACGCTCGGTTGGCGAGCAACTGCTGGACATCCACGGCCAGCATGCCTGGCAAAGCCTGACCCGCCCGGATGCGGTGCGCGGCCTGCTGGATGCCTATGCCCAGGTCACCACCACGGCCGTGAGCGCCCGCTGGCAGGAGTGGCGCCAGGCACAAGCCGCACTGACGGATGCCATGGCGGCCCAGGATTCATTGCAGCGCGAACGCGAACGCCTGGCCTGGCAGATTGGCGAGCTGGAAAAGCTCAATCCCCAGCCGGATGAATGGGAAGAACTGCACACCAGCCATACCCGCCTGGCCAACGGCCAGGCCTTGCTGGACGCCGCGCAGGGCGCGCTGCAGGTGCTGGAAGACGACGAGAGCAATGTGCTGGGTCTGCTGAACAACGCGCTGCAACAGTTGCAGGCGCAGTCTCATCTGGAGACCGACTTTGGCAACCCGGTGGAGGTGCTGACCTCCAGCCTGGCGCAGGTGGAGGACACGGTGCGCACGCTGCGCGGCTACCTGCGCCACACCGAACTGGACCCCGAGCGCCTGGCCGAACTGGACGAGCGCATGTCGCTGTGGGTGTCATTGGCGCGGCGCTACAAGCGCATGCCGGAGGAGCTGCCGGCCCTGCTGGCCTCCTGGCGGACCGAACTGGCACAACTGGATGCCGCCGCCGATCTGGAAGGGCTGCAAGGAGCCGAGAAAAGAACCCACGCCGCCTACCTGGTGGAGGCCAAGGCCCTGTCCAAGGCCCGGGCCAAGACCGCACCGGTGCTGGCACAGGCCATCACCCAGGCCATGCAGGGACTGGGCATGCAGGGCGGCCAGTTCCAGGTGGCGCTGGAGGCCAGCGCGCAGCCCATGCAAAGCGGGCTGGAAGATGTGGGCTTTCTGGTGGCCGGCCACGCTGGCAGCACACCGCGCCCGGTGGGCAAGGTGGCATCGGGTGGCGAACTGTCGCGCATCGCGCTGGCCATTGCGGTCACCACCAGCCAACTCGGTACTGCGCAGACGCTGATTTTTGACGAGGTGGATTCCGGTGTGGGCGGCGCCGTGGCCGAGACCGTGGGCCGGTTGATGCGCCAGTTGGGTGTTGACCGGCAGGTGCTGGCCGTCACCCACCTGCCCCAGGTGGCTTCCTGTGCGGACCACCATCTGGTGGTGGCCAAGCAGTTGAGCGGCAAGTCCACGTTGAGCACCGTGTCCGCAGTTGTTGGCGAGCAGCGCGTGGCGGAGATTGCCCGCATGCTGGGCGGTGAAAAACTCTCCAGCACGACGCTGGCCCACGCCAAGGAAATGCTGCAGTCGGGAGCCTGAAACCATGCAGGACGACGCCCCACACCCCCTCGAAATTGTGCTGATCACCGGCATGTCGGGCTCCGGCAAGTCGGTGGCGCTCAATGCGCTGGAGGATGCCGGTTTCTATTGCGTGGACAACCTGCCACCCGAACTGCTGCTGCAGTTTGTGGAACTGGAGCAAAAGCACCAGGCCCGGCGCGTGGCCATTGCCATGGATGTGCGCAGCGCCACTTCACTGCCACTGGTTCCGCACCAACTTGCCACCTTGCGCAACCGTGGCATTGGTGTCAAGTCGCTGTTTCTGGATGCCAATACCGACACACTGGTACGCCGCTATTCCGAGACGCGGCGCAAGCACCCGCTATCGCAGTCCGACGCCAATCATGGCGAACAGGACGCGCGCCGCGCCCTGGTGGATGCCATCGAGCTGGAGCGCAAGCTGCTGGCCATTCTGCGGGAAGATGCGCACATCATTGACTCCAGCATCATCCGCGCCGCCCAGTTGCAGGGCTATGTGAAGGCACTGATCTCCACACCGCTGGAGCAGCTGACCCTGGTGTTTGAATCCTTCGCGTTCAAGCGCGGCGTGCCCACGGATGCGGACTATGTGTTTGACGTGCGCATGCTCCCCAACCCGCATTACGAGCCTGCGCTGCGGCACCTGACGGGACGGGACGAACCCGTGATCGAGTTCCTGCAGGCGCAACCGGACGTGGACCTGATGCTGCACCACATCAGCCATTTTCTGGAGAACTGGCTGGATGCGCTGGCCCGCGACCACCGCAGCTATGTGACGGTGGCCATTGGCTGCACCGGCGGCCAGCACCGCTCGGTCTATCTGGTGGAGCGGCTGGCCCAGCGCTTTGGCTCCGAGTGGGTCGCCCTCAAGCGCCACCGGGAAATCGACGCTCTCTAAGCCGATTCAAGCATCCTGCGCACCGGTGCGGGTAGTCCTGCATGGGCCCATTGTGCCGGGGTGAACCACTCGCCCGCTCCTAACTCGATAGCATCATCGCCAGTATCCACGAGGGCTGGATGCAGAAACAGGTCCTTGTGTGTGAGCACATGGGTGACGGCGGGCAGCATGATCAGCCGCATGGCAAGCCGGGGCGGCAACGCGGCGCGCAGGGCCTCCTCATCATCAAACAGCGGAAAGCACCTGAGCCCCGCCCAGACACCGGGCGTAGGTCGCTTGCTGAGCCACACCGCGCCATCATCCCGACGCAGCCACAACAGCCACAAGCCCTGGCTGCTGCGCTTGAGCGTGCGGGTGCGCACCGGGTAGCGTTGCGGGTCGCCCGCCGCAGCGGCAGCGCAGTCGCCGCGCACCGGGCACGCCGGGCAGTCGGGTTTGCTGGGCAGGCACACGGTGGCGCCCAAGTCCATCATGCCCTGGGTGTAGCGGGGCATGGCCGCGGCCACACCGCTACCCGTCGGCAGCAGGCCGGTGGCGGCGTCCCACAGGGCGCGCACGCTGGCCGCCTGGGCCAGATCGGCGTCAAAGCCCAGCACACGGGTCACGACGCGCTTCACATTCGCATCCAGTATGGCCACGCGTTGGCCAAAGCACAGCGAGGCAATGGCAGCCGCCGTGGAGCGGCCGATGCCGGGCAAGGTCTCCAGCACGGCAGCGTCACGCGGGAACGCACCGCCATGTTGCTCGACGACCGTCTGCGCACAGCGGTGCAGGTTGCGCGCCCGGCTGTAATAGCCCAGGCCACTCCACAGGCCCAGCACATCGTCCAGGCTGGCAGCGGCCAGCGCCTGCACATCGGGGAAACGGGTCAGAAAGCGGTCAAAGTAGCCACGCACCGTGACCACTTGCGTCTGCTGCAGCATGATCTCGGACAGCCAGACGCGGTAGGGGTCCTGGGTGTTTTGCCAGGGCAGGTCATTGCGACCATGCGTCTGCTGCCAGGCCACCACGCGGGTGGCAAAGCCAGCCGTGTTGGAACGCACGCTCAGGCGAACTCGACGTCCACCGGGGTGTGGGTCGTCTGGTTGGCCGCGATCAGGTAGTCGGTCAACTCGATCAGCTTGAGTTCTATCTGGCTGAGCGCAGCCTCTTGCTGGTCAATGTCCTGGATACGGTCTTCCAGGCCACCGGCGGCCTGCTGGATACGGTCGATGGCTTCGATACGGCGGCTGAAGTTGCGGCGGCGTTCGCGCAACTGGGCGTCCAACTGGGCTGCAGCCGACTTGCTCCACAGCTCCACATCACCCAACGCCATTTCATGAACGCTGCGCAGCCGGGTGGAGAGCGCGCGCACCAGTCGGTCGGCAAACTCGGGTTGCGCCAGCTTGAATGCGTTGCCAATGCCCAGGTACTGGATGTGGCTGCGTTCCACCATGTCCAGGTCGCTCAGGTACTGTGCCATTTGCGGCTCAGTCGGTGCCTGCAATGAGAAGCCATGCTCCCCATTGAGCTGGCGGAAGGTGGCGCCCAGCATGGCCTGGATCTCACCACACAGGGTCTGCACCTTTTGCAGGTTGGCACGCAGGCGGTCAAAGGTCTCGCCGTAGGCACGCTTCACGCCCAGCTTCAGGCCTTTTTGCAGCAACGCACTGCTCAGTTGCGCCATCTCCTTCTTCAGCGCGGTGGAGCCCAGAATGCCAAACACCTCGCGCAGCAGTTTCAGGTGAACCGAGCGCACGGCGTGGATCTTGGCGCCACCCAGATCGAACTCGGCCTGCTCCTGCGAAATGCGCGAGCGCATGTGCTTGATCACGGCGGCATTCTTGCCCTGCAGACCCTTCAACTCCATCATCTGCTCGGTCAAATCGCGCTTGCGGATGTTGATCACGCGGGCCGTCTCGGCGCGCAGGTCGGTGATGCCGGAGGCCATGGCCTCGGCCAGAATCCGCTGGCGCTTGCCCATGATGCCCCGGCCCAGCGCGTCTTCCAGCACCGGCAGGCAACTGCGCTGCAGTAGCGCCTCATCGTCGGTGACCTTCGCGACCAATCCCTTCTGTGCTGAAACGGCAATCACGCGGTCGCGCGGAATGCCCAGGATTTCCGCGGTACTGCTGATCTGGCGGTCGATCTGCGCGTCAATCTGCGCTGGCGAACTCAGGTCGTCCCACAGGGTGTCGATCTTGTTCAGCACCACCAGGCGGGAGTCCGTGCTGTCAGCCTCGCTGACCAGATGCTCGCGCCAGATGGACAGGTCGGACTTGGTGACACCGGTATCCGCCCCGAGGATGAACACCACGGCGTGCGCCTGGGGAATCAGGCTGACGGTCAACTCGGGCTCGGCGCCAATGGCGTTCAGTCCGGGCGTATCGAGAATGACCAGCCCCTGTTTGAGCAGCGGGTGGGCGATGTTGATCAGGGCGTGGCGCCACTTGGGCACCTCTACCATGCCATCGGCATCAACCATGGGGTTGTCTTCGGGCGCCTGGCTGTGCCAGAAACCCAGTGCGCGGGCTTCGTCCTGCGTCACCTTGCGGGTCTCGGCGACCTTTTCCAGGGCAGACGCCAACTGTTGCGGATTGTTCACGTCCAGGTCGATGCGGGTCCACTTTTCGGGGACCATGCGCCACTCCATCAGGGCCTGGGGCTGCAAGCGGCTCTCGATGGGCAGCAGGCGCAGGCAGGGAGGCACATCGGCGTCGTAGCCCATTTCAGTGGGGCACATGGTGGTCCGCCCGGCACTGGCGGGCATGATGCGCCGCCCATAACCGGCAAAGAACACGGCATTGATCATCTCGGACTTGCCGCGGGAAAATTCCGCCACAAATGCGACCATGACCTTGTCGGAGCGCACCTGGGTGCCCAAGCGGCGCAGGCGCTCTTCGACCGCTGCGTCCAGCAGTTCGTTGTCCTTCATCCATTCGGCAAGCAGTTTCAGGCGCAATGCAAATTCACGCCGCCATGTGCCAAGCTGGTCAAACTGTTCGTTAAAGGATGTAGTCAAGAGAGCCCCCGTCTAGCCGCCCAATATAGCACTCCCCTCGCCCCACAGGCTCACGGCTTCTGGCATTGTGGGCAGAAAAAAGTGGAACGCTGGCCCTGCCGAATGGCCTTGATCGGGGTGCCGCAGACCTTGCAGGCCAGGCCGTCGCGCCCATACACCATGGCTTCCAGCTGGAAGTAACCGGACTCGCCGTGGGCGTTGGAGAAGTCCCGCAGCGTGCTGCCGCCCTTTTCCACTGCCCGCGCCAGCACCTGGCGTATGGCCTGGTGCAACCTGGCGGCGCGCGGCTTGCTCAGTCTGGATGCCCGGGTGGTTGGGCGAATACCGGCCAGGAACAGCGCCTCGGAGGCGTAGATGTTGCCCACCCCCACCACCACGTCACCCGCCAGCAGCACCTGCTTGATGGGCGCACGGCGCGGCACCAGCGCGCGGTGGAAGCGCAGCGGATCAAAGTCCCCCGCCAGCGGCTCCACACCGAGCTTGCCCAGCAGCTTCTGCGCTTGCGAGTCGTCATCGGAGTCAGCAAACACCACGGCGCCAAAGCGGCGCGGGTCATTCAGGCGCAGCGTACCGCGTGAGGTCTGCAGATCAAAATGGTCGTGCTTGCCGGGTTCGGGCGCCTGTTGCACAAAGGACAGGCTGCCTGACATTCCCAGGTGCAACAGGAGCAGGCCCTGGTCCAGGTCCACCAGCAGGTATTTGCCACGGCGGCGCACCACCTGCACCTGGCGCCCCACCAGGGCATGGGGTTCAATCCCCAACGGCCAGCGCAGTGGTTTACCCACGCGCACGGACTGGATCTGCGCACCGGCGATGCGGTCGGCAAAACTCAGGCGCGTGACTTCAACTTCGGGCAATTCAGGCATGGGTCTGGGGTTCTCCTGCTTGGATTATTATGGTCCGATGTCACGAATCCCCCGTCTCCTGTCCCTGACCCTGATTGCCGCCTGTCTGAGCACTGGCGCATGGGCCGCCGCCGCGAAGGCGGAAGGCCCGGAAAACTCCAGCCTGGACGGAGAACTGTTTTACCAACTGCTGGTGAGCGAAATGACGGCGCAGGCGGGCGACCGGGGTTCGGCCTATGCGCTGATGCTGGACGCCGCGCGCAAGGCCAACTCGGCACGCTTGTACGAGCGCGCCGTGGAGATCGCGCTGAACGCACGCAGTGGCGAATCGGCCCTGGAAGCCGCGCAGGCCTGGGCGCGCGCATTTCCGTCCTCACGGGAAGCCAACCGCATCCAACTGCAGATATTGCTGGGTTTGAACCGGATTGCGGAAACGCAGGAGCCCATCAAGCGTGAACTCGCCGGCCTGACTGCCACTGAGAGGGTGGCCGCCATCCACCTGCTACCCCGCTACTTTGTCCGGGTAACCGACAAGAAATTGGCCTCATCCGTTGTGGAAAAGGCGCTTGCCACCGAGACCGGCAATCGCACCACGGGTGCCGCAGCGTGGGCTGCTATCGGCACCATGCGGCTGCACGCCGAGGATGGCGATGGTGCACTGGAGGCAGCACGCCACGGCGTTGCCATGGATGCAGGGGCTGAAGAGCCGGTGTTGCTGGCCATTGCTTTGATTGACCCCAAGCGCCCAACGGCCGAGGTCATGGTCCAACGATTTCTGACCAGCAAACCCACCACCGAAGTGCGCATGGCCTACGCTCGCCACCTCATCAACAACCAGCGCTATGCCGATGCGTACACGCAGATGCGTCTGACAACCGAGGAGCAGCCACAGTTCCCCGAGGCGTGGCTGATGCGTGGATCACTGGAGTTGCAGGACGCCAACCTGGCCCTGGCCGAGTCATCGCTCAAAACCTATGTGAAGCTGACCCCGGAAAGCACGGACGCCTCCAACGCTGGCATGAGCCGCGGGCTGGTTCAGGCCTATTTGTTGCTGTCCCAGGTTGCCGAACAGGGTCAGCAACTGGACGAGGCCAAGGCCTATCTGGACAAGATCCACAGTCCGGTAGACGCACTGCGCGTCGAAAGACGGCGTGCCGCCATCCTGGCGCAGCAGGGGCAACTGGAACAGGCCCGCGCCGCCCTGCGCAACGTACCGGAACTGCAGGCCACGGACGCACTGGCCAAGATCAATGCCGAGGTGCAGTTGCTGCGCGAAAACCGCCAGTACGCCCCAGCTTATGAGTTGCTGCAGGATGCCACCGTGCGCTACCCAGAGGACATCGATCTGATGTACGACCTGGCCATGATGGCCGAGCGGCTGGGCAAGACCGACGAAATGGAGCAGTTGCTGCGCAAGGTGATGGCGGCCAAGCCCGACTACCACCACGCCTACAACGCCCTCGGCTATTCGCTGGCGGATCGCAACATCCGCCTCAAAGAAGCCCGGGAACTGATCAAACAGGCGCTGGTGCACTCGCCGGACGACCCGTTCATTGTGGACAGCCTGGCCTGGGTGGAATTCCGCGCTGGCAACTCCGCCGAGGCTCTGCGCCTGCTGCAAAGTGCGTTCAAGGCCCGCCCTGATGCCGAAATTGCCGCCCATCTGGGCGAGGTGCTCTGGTCCATTGGCCAGCGCGAGGAAGCCGGCACCATCTGGAACGAGGGCGTGAAACTGAACCCCCAGAACGAGACTCTGCGTGACACCATGCAGCGCCTGCGCGGCAAACCGTGAGAGTGCCACCCCGTTCCTGGCTGCGTTTGCTCATCGCATTTGCTATTATTTTTATAGCTGGATGCGCAAGCACCACGAGGGCTACCGGCCAAAAAGACGCAGATGCCCCCCGCTGGCAGGGCCGCCTGATGCTGACCGTGCATTCCGAGCCGGTACAGGCCTTCTCGGCCGACTTTGACTTGCAGGGTGACGCGCAGACGGGCGTGCTGGCCTTCTTCACCCCCTTGGGTACCACCGTGGCACGCCTGCAATGGAGCAACGAAGGCGCTTATTTGCAGGCCTCGGGCGAAACGCAGCATTTTGCGTCGCTGGATGCACTCACACTCCATGCCACGGGTGCGGTACTGCCCGTGGCCAGTCTGTTTGCGTGGCTCCAGGGTGACGCCCTGGACACCCCCGGCTGGCAGGTGGACCTGCAGGGCCTGCCCAACGGGCGTCTCAGCGCGCAACGCACGGCACCCGAGCCACCGGCCCAACTCAAAATCATCCTGGAACGCTGATCGCCGGATAATCCCTCCCCATGCAGTCGCTCTACGACATTCCTGCCCCCGCCAAGCTCAATCTGTTCCTGCACATCACGGGCCGACGTGCCGACGGCTACCACCTGTTGCAATCGGTGTTCATGCTGATCGACTGGAGCGACACCCTGCACTTCAACCTGCGCACGGACGGCCAGATCAGCCGCGAAGACCTGACCTGGACATTGCCGGTTGACGATCTGGTGCTGCGCGCCGCACGCGCCTTGCAGCAGCACACCGGGTGCGCGCTGGGAGCACACATTGGCGTGGCCAAATCCGTGCCCGCCCAGGCCGGCATGGGCGGCGGCTCGTCGGACGCAGCCTCCACGCTGCTGGCGCTCAACCGCCTGTGGAAGCTCCATCTACCCGTGCAGACCCTGTCACGGATCGGCCTGGCGCTGGGCGCCGACGTGCCCTTCTTTCTTGGCGGACACCACGCCTGGGTCGAAGGAATTGGCGAGAAAATCACGCCCATTGCGTTGCCGCGCGCGCGCTTTGCCGTGGTCAAACCGGACGCCGGATTGGACACTGCACGAATTTTTTCTGATCCCACGTTGAAGCGCGATTCAGAAACTGCTATAATTTCAGGCTTCGCTGCAGATGCTTTCGGTAAATTCAAATTTGGCCGAAACGACTTGCAAGCCGTTGCCCAGAAGCTGTGCCCCGGTGTGAATCAAGCCTTAGAGTGGCTGCAATCACAGGGTCTGAACGGCAGGATGACAGGCTCTGGCAGCGCGGTATTTGCGCAACTGCTGCATGGTATCGACGAGGCAAGCGCGCCGGACGCGCTGCAAGTCAGGTTATGCAGCAACTTGGATGTTCATCCTCTGGTGGGATGGGCGCCCAGCGAAAAGACGGTTTAGCGGTGGGCAGCGTTTCGCTGTCAACCTGTGTAGGGGAGTCGCCAAGTTGGTTAAGGCACTGGATTTTGATTCCAGCATGCGAAGGTTCGAATCCTTCTTCCCCTGCCAAATTCGTTGTCCGGGACATTCCGGCCACGGAACGCGCAACGTAAAGACATAAACCCACTCTATCCGCTGGAACCCGCATGCAGGCTTCTCCTCCCCCAGATTTCATGGTTTTCACTGGCAATGCCAATCCCGGCATGGCGTCCGAGATCGCGGACCATCTGGGCATCTCGTTGGGCAACGCCAACGTGGGCCGCTTCTCCGATGGCGAAGTGACCGTCGAGATCAACCAGAACGTGCGCGCCCGCGATGTGTTCGTGGTGCAAAGCACCTGCGCGCCGACCAACGACAACCTGATGGAACTGCTGATCATGGTGGACGCGCTCAAGCGTGCATCCGCCGAGCGCATCAGTGCCGTCATTCCGTACTTCGGTTATGCGCGCCAGGACCGTCGGCCACGTTCCACCCGTGTGCCGATTACCGCCAAGGTGGTGGCCAATATGCTGCAGGCAGCGGGTGTGTCCCGTGTGCTGACCATGGATTTGCACGCCGACCAGATCCAGGGCTTCTTCGACATTCCCGTGGACAACATCTATGCGTCCCCCGTCTTGCTGGGTGATCTGCGCCAGAAGCAATACGACGACCTGATTGTGGTCTCGCCCGACGTGGGTGGCGTGGTGCGCGCCCGCGCCCTGGCCAAGCAACTCGGTTGCGATCTGGCCATCATCGACAAGCGTCGCCCCAAGGCGAATGTGTCCGAGGTGATGCATGTGATCGGTGAAATCGACGGCCGCAACTGCGTCATCATGGACGACATGATCGACACCGCCGGCACGCTGGTCAAGGCCGCCGAAGTGCTCAAGGAGCGTGGTGCCAAGAAGGTTTACGCCTATTGCACCCACCCCATTTTCTCGGGCCCCGCGATTGAGCGCATCGCCAATGGTGGCGCGCTCGACGAGGTGGTAGTAACCAACACCATTCCCCTGAGCGTGGCCGCCCAGGGTTGCCAGAAGATTCGCCAACTCTCCGTGGCTCCGCTGATTGCCGAAACGATCCAGCGCATTGCCAAGGGTGAGTCGGTCATGAGTTTGTTCTCGGATCAGGAAAATCTTTTTTAAGGTTTCTATAAAACCTTGAAAAAGATTGATCGGGACAACACCAGACGCCGTTGCATAGGGCAACGATCCCGCGTCTTTTTTCAACCGGAATCGCACTGGTCGCGGTGGGTTCCTACAGGAGTAAGTTTATGAAATTCGTCGCTTTTGAGCGCGCCAAGCAGGGCACGGGTGCGAGCCGCCGTCTCCGCAATTCGGGTCGCACACCCGGTATCGTTTACGGTGGAGCCGGTGAGCCCTCGCTGATCGAGCTGGACCACAATGCCCTGTGGCATGCCATCAAGAAGGAAGCTTTCCATGCATCCGTTCTGGACATGGAAGTTGCCGGCAAGGAAAGCAAGGTCCTGCTGCGCAACGTGCAAATGCACCCCTTCAAGCAGTTGATCCTGCACATCGACTTCCAGCGCGTGGACGCCAACACCAAGATGCACATGAAGGTGCCATTGCACTTCAAGGGCCAGGAAGAGTCCTCCGCATTCAAGGTTGACCATTGCCTGATCACCCACGTGCTCAACGAAATCGACATCTCCTGCCTGCCCGCAGACCTGCCCGAGTTCATCGAAGTGGACCTCTCCGGCCTGAAGAAGGGTGCTTCCTTCCACCTGAGCGACGTTAAGTTGCCCAGCGGCGTGAAGGCTGTGGTCAAGGGACGTGAAAACCCCGTGCTGGTGTCCGTCGTGACATCGGCTGCCGAAGCATCCGCTGAAGCAACCGCCGAAGCCGCTGCAGCCGCACCGGCCGCCAAGGGTGGCAAGGGCGCTCCCGCTGCCAAGGCACCTGCCGCCAAGAAGTAATCAGTCCCCGCACTGATTCCAGCGCAAGCTGCAAACGGCCCACTTCGGTGGGCCGTTGTCGTTTGTGGCTCGCCCAATTTGCCCTACCATCGGCAGCAATCTGTTTCTCCCCTCCCGCTTGTCATGATCAAACTGTTTGTTGGCCTGGGAAACCCCGGCCCGGAATACGAAGCCACCCGCCACAACGCCGGTTTCTGGTGGGTCGATGCCCTTGCGCGCGAGCTCAAGGCCCACCTCAGCATGGACAAGGGCTACCACGGCATGGTGGCGCGTACCACGGTGCACGGGCAGACCGTGTGGCTACTGCAGCCACAGACCTTCATGAACCTGTCCGGCAAGTCGGTTGGCGCCCTGGCGCGCTTCTTCAAGATCGCGCCGAATGAGATCCTGGTCGCACACGACGAGCTGGACATTGCCCCCGGCCAGGTCAAGCTCAAGTTCGGCGGCAGCCACGCCGGTCACAATGGCCTGCGCGATATCCACGCGCAGCTGGGCAGTGGCGACTACTGGCGCTTGCGCCTGGGCGTGGGCCATCCCGGCAACAAGGCCGAGGTCGTCAACTGGGTATTGAAGAAACCCATGCTGGACGACCGCATTGCCATCGACCAGTGCATTGACCGTTCGCTCAAGGCCCTTCCCGCCTTCCTGGCCGGTGACATGGACAAGGCCACCCTGCTGGTCCACACCAGCAAACCACCCAGGGCCCATACGCCCCCGCCTCCCCGCCCCGACGCACCACTCCCTTCCGAAGGCAAACCATGAAACACACCACGTCTCTAGCTGCTTTTTTGATAGCAATTTTCTCAATATCCACGGGGGCTTTTGGCCAGAGCGTCTATCGCTGCGGCAATACCTACAGCCAGAAACCCTGCGCCGACGGCGTGCAGGTGGACGTGCAGGATGCCCGTACGCCAGCCCAGAGGGCCGAATCGGAAGCCACCGCACGCCGCGAAGCCAGCACAGCCAACGCCCTGGAAAAGGCCCGCCTGCAGGAAGAGGCCCAGTTGCGGGCAGCCAATGCCAAGGCCGCTACCCCTTCCAAGGACAAGAAGAAAAAGACCTCCAATCCCACGACGCCCGATGCCACCACCGGTGACACCAACGCCACCCATCGGGATACGAAACCGCACAAGGCCCCCGCGAAAAAGAAGAAAGAACCCGAATACTTCACCGCACGCGGTGCATCCGCCGAAAAGCCCAAGTCCGGGGCCAGCAAGAGCCAATAGGCCGCGCATTGCGGTGCTTGGTTTATAGTGAACCGCCTCCGCTCCAGCCATGGCCAATTCCGACCGAGGCGGAACATGGCATTCCGAACGACCTGGGTGCATCCATGAATGACGCATTTGACCGAGAAGTATTCGACGGACAGGAGATGGTCTTCCAGTGGGGCGATCCCGGGGATTCGGCCTACGTCATCGAAGAAGGCTGTGTCGAAGTCCTGGCCGGAGTCGGCCCGCAGCAACGGCGCATTGCCATCCTGACCGAGGGTGCCATGTTTGGCGAGGTGGCCCTGTTGGACCGCCAGCCCCGCACCGCAGCCGTGCGCACCCTGGTCCCCACCCGTCTGATCCGTATCGACCGCAGCCATGTGGAAGAGCTTCTGCTGCGTTCGGACTCGGTCATCCAGTACCTGATGCACTTGCTGCTGGCGCGCTTTCGCAGCACCCACGATGCCGCGGGCCTGCAGCAACAGCGCCAGGCGGCTTCCTCCCATGGTGGCGGGCCAGACGCCCATGCCGCCGAGGCGCTGGACCTGCACAAGGCGGCCGTGCGCACGCTGTCGCTGGCCCAGGACCTGTCCGATGCGATCGACCGCCAGCAGCTCGAACTGTTCTACCAGCCCCTGCTGGCCTTCAATGGTTTGACCGTAGTGGGCTTTGAGGCCCTGATCCGCTGGCGCCATCCCACGCTGGGACTCATCAGTCCGGTGGAATTCATCCCGCTGGCCGAGAAGACCGGCCTGATCCACCGCATCGGCCAATGGGTGCTGCAGCGCGGCGTGGCCGATTGGGCTGAGCTGCGCCAGTATTGCCTGGGGGGCGTCGAACCCGACCCGTTCCTGAGCATCAACCTGTCTGCGCCGGAGCTTGCCGGCGGCGACATCGTGCAGTCGGTTCAGGCCTGCCTGCAGCGACACGGCATGGACCCACGCGAACTGCACATCGAGCTGACGGAGACCATCATCATCCAGAACATGGATGCAGTGGCCGCTTCACTGCACCAGTTGCGCGCACTGGGCGTGGGCATTGCGCTGGATGACTTTGGCACGGGCTATGCCGGGCTGGACTACCTGCAGTCCCTGCCCTTCACCTGCCTGAAGATCGACAAGACCTTTGTGCAGCAGCTCAACCACAGCGAGCGCAGCCTGCACATCATCAAGGCCGCGCTGGAACTGGCCCGCTCCATTGGCCTGAGCACCATCGCGGAAGGCATTGAAGACGCCGAGATCGGCTCACAACTGGCGGCGTTGGGCTGCAGCCAGGCACAGGGCTACTTCTTTGGCAAACCCATGCCCAAGGAGCAGGTCGGCGCCTGGGCCGCCCAGCACGCCGCTGCACAAGCGGCCTGACCCGCCTACGCCTTGCTGACCGCCACCAGTTGCAGGCGGCGGTATTTGGCCCACAGCGTTTCGCGGTCCTCCACAAAGTCCGGGTTCACCGGAATGCACGACACCGGACACACCTGCATACATTGCGGCTCATCAAAATGGCCAACGCACTCGGTGCACTTGTGCGGATCAATCTCGTAGATCTCGGTCCCCATGAAGATGGCTTCATTGGGGCACTCGGGCTCGCAGACGTCGCAGTTGATGCACTCGTCAGTGATGATCAATGCCATGGCTGTCGCCCCTCAGACCTCATCGGGCTTGACGATCATGACCGGCACCGCGCTGGCGTGCAGCACCTCGTTCGACACTGAACCCAGCATGGCGCTGCGCAGGGCGCTCTGGCCCCGTGCGCCCATGACGATCAGGTCGCAGGCAAAACGCTCGGCGATGTCTATGATGGTGTGTGCCGGGTCGCCCTTGGCCACCTCGCACTCGTACTCCACACCCGCGGCGTCCAGCAACTCGCGGGCGGACTGCAGGGCGTGCAGGCCGGCCTCGCCGCTGACGCGGTCAATCACCTCGGGGTCGTGTGCGACCAGCAGCTCATACAGACTGGCCGGTTCCTGCACATTGGCCAGCACCGCATCGGCGCGCAGCCCGGCCAGCACCATGCGGATGCCAAAACGCACGGCCTCCAGGGACAACTCGGAACCATCGACGGGCAGCAAAATCTTCATGGCAGGCTCCTGGGGGTTTAAGGGGTTTGCAGCTTCTGCAGCAGCCGCGCATGCACGGCGGGTGCCACAAACTGCGCCACCTCACCCTTGAGCGTGGCAATCTCGCGCACCAAGGTGCTGGAGATGTACTGGTAGCGGGAATCGGGGGTGAGGAACACGGTCTCCACATCCGGCGCCAGCGCGCGGTTCATACCGGCAAGCTGGTTCTCAAAATCAAAATCGGTAACCGAGCGCACCCCGCGCAGCATGGCCTTGGCGCCGTGCCCCACGGCAAAGTCGCGCACCAGCCCGGTGAATGGCTCCACCTGCACATTCGGGTAGGCCTGCATCACCTCGCGCACCGTCTCCAGGCGCTCTTCCAGGCTGAACATCGTCTTCTTGTGGTGGGCCGCGGCCACCGCCACGATGACGGTGTCAAACAGACCGGCGGCGCGGCGGATCAGGTCCTGGTGGCCCAGGGTAATGGGATCAAAGGTGCCGGGGTAGACGGCAATCACGGGCTTGGACATCAGCCAATTATGCCCCTTGCGCCTCTGGCGACGCGGTGGCCTTATGCAGCACATGGGCATGCACGGCACCCGCCTTCAGGTGGCGATGCACCACCAGGCCCAGGGGCGCCAGGGCCTCATCCGTCCAGGCTTTGGGGGCTTCCAGGTAGATGGAACCATCGGCGGCCAAGGCACGCGCCGCAGCGGCCAGCGCGCCTTCGTACAGCTCACCGTCAAACGGCGGGTCCAGAAAGATCACGTGGTAGCTGGCCGGTGCCAGGCTGCGCAGCGCGGACACGCCTTCGCCGCGCTGGATGTGCAGCTTCTGGCTCAGCGGCTCGGGCAGTTCCAGCGCCTGCAACTGCGCCAGCACGCGCTGCAGCTGGGTCACCAGCGTGCCGTCCTGCTCCACCAGCAGCACCTCGGCGGCGCCGCGCGAGGCGGCCTCAAAGCCCAGCGCACCGGTGCCAGCAAAGGCGTCCACGCAGCGCAGGCCTGTCATGTCCTGGCCCAGCCAGTTGAACAGGGTTTCACGCACGCGGTCGGGAGTGGGGCGCAGGCCAGGCTTGTCGGCCACCTTGAGCTTGATGCGCTTCCATTGGCCGCCAATCAGGCGGATCTCGCCGCTGGGGCGCTTGTGCACGGGTGCGCGCACCGGCTTGCCGCCGGGCGTGGTGGCACGGCCACCGGATTTGGGGGAGGGTTTGCTGGGTTTCTTCATTCCCCAAGCTTACCGGACTGCGTGGCACTTGCTCCCAGCACCACCGTCACCATGCGGTCCGGCTGCAGCACGCGTGCAAACGCGGCGCGGATGTCGGCCACGCTCACCCGTTGCACGCGCGCGTTCCAGTGGTCCAGATAGTCCAGCGGCAGGCCATGCCAGGCGATGTTGGCCACGTTGTCCAGCAGCTTGAGGTTGCCGTCCAGCAGCAGCGGAAAGCCGCCAATCAGGTTGTCCTTGGCGGCCTGCAGTTCGGCCTCGGTGGGGCCGTCCGTGACGAACCGCGCCAGGATCTGCCGAACCAGGTCCACGGCTTGGCGCGCCTGGTCAGGGCGGGTCTGCAGGCTGATGGTGAAGGCGCCGGCATGCAGGCCGGGTGCAAAGTGGCTGTCCACGCTGTAACTCAAGCCCCGCTGCTCGCGCACCTCCTCGGTCAGGCGCGAGCCGAAGCCCCCACCGCCGAGGATGTGGTTGCCCACCATCAGCGCGAAATGGTCCGGGTCGCTGCGCCGGTAGCCGGGCTGGCCGATCAGCACATGGGCCTGGGCCGACGGAAATGCCAGGTCTACCTGCCGCGCCTGGGCCAAGGGGGCGACCTCCAGCACGGTCGGCAGCGTCGGGCAATCGCCCTGCGGCAAGCGGCCCAGCAGTTGCGCCACCAGCGCATCGGCCTGCGCGCGATTGACCGCACCCACCAGGCTGACACGGGCATAGCAGGGGCGCACCATGCGGGCGTGCAGCGCTGCCATGTCCTGCACGCGGATGCGCATGAGGCTGGCTGGCGTGGTCTCAGCGCCATAGGGGTGTGCGCCATAGACCGCCTGGGAAAAAGCGCGCGCCGCCAGCGTGGCGGGGCGCGTGTCGGCCTCCTTCAGCGCGGCAATCCACTTGGGGCGGTCGCGCCGCCACAGGGCTGCGGGAAAGGACGGCTCGGCCAGCTGGCGGGCCGCCAGCGCCACGGCCTTGTCCAGCAGCTCCGGCTCGGTGAGTGTGCGCAACGAAATGCTCAGGTGGTCCCCATTCGCCCCCGCAGACAACGAGGCACCCAGCTCCGCCCAGGCCTCGGCCAGCGCGTTCTCGTCCAGTGCCGGCTCACGCCGGGTGGCCCGCACACCGTCGGCCAGTGATGCGGCCATCACATTGGACAGGCCGGCCTGGCCTGGCGGGTCGCGCCGCCCACCGGCATCCAGCTCGATGCGCACGTCCAGCATCGGGATGGCCGGGCTTTCCACCAGATACACCCGAGCGCCCGATGGCTGCGTCCAATGCTGGATGGGGATGCCTGCCAGCGCCGATCCATATACAAGAAATACGGCACCAGCCCTCGTCAATACGACCCCGATAGCTCTTAAATTGATAGCAAACATGCAGTTCCTTCAACGCAGCGGCCCGGCCGCCGGCTCGCGCGGCGCGTGGTTCTTGTCCAATGGCTGGGGCAGCAGCGTGGCCACCGTCAGGGCGTCGTCACCAAAGTAGCGCGCAGCCACCGCCTGAACCTGGAGCGCCGTCACACCGCGCAGGCGGGCAATCAGCCGCTCATCGGTATCCGGCGCAAAGCCGTTGACCCAGTGCATGCCCAGCCCATTGGCCTGGTTGAACACGCTGTCGCGCTTGTAGATCTCGCCAGCCATCCACTGAACCTTGACGCGGCGCAGCTCGGCCTCGGTCACGCCCTTGCGGGCAATGCGGGCCACCTCGGCGCGCAGGGCCTTTTCCACCTGGGCACTGGTCTTGCCGGCGGCCGGCACGCCGGAGAGGATGAACAACTGCGGCCCGCGCCCGGTCAGACCGTAGTGGGCGGACACGCCATCGGCCACATGGTCGCGCGACTGGGTCAGCGCCCGCGTCAGACGGGATCCGTCATAGCCGTCCAGCACGGCGGCCAGCACGGTGAGCGCCAGTGCATCGTCGCCACCACGTTCCAGTTCCTGCGCACTGAGTCCCGGCACCTTGAAGGCCAGCGCCACATAGGCCTGTTCGGCCGGTGCCTTGAAATCCAGGCGGCGCATGCCGGCCTGCGCCGGCTCGGTCTGCGGCTTGCGCGCAGGCACCGGCCGCGCGGCGATGCTGCCGTAAGTCTGCTCGGCCCAGATGCGCACTTGCTCCACATCCACATCACCCGCAATCACCACCACTGCGTTGGCTGGCGTGTACCAGCGCTGGTAGAAGGCACGGGCGTCGTCGGCGGTCATCGCATCCAGATCGCTCATCCAGCCCACCACCGGGCGGCGGTGCGGGTGGGCCAGGAAAACGGTGGCGTCCATGGCTTCGGACAGGCGGGCGTGGGGGTCATCCTCGGTGCGCAGGCGGCGTTCTTCCTTGACCACTTCCAGCTCCCGGGCAAACGCCGCATCGCTCCACTGGTTGTTGGCGAAGCGGTCGGCCTCCAGCCGCATCACCTCCAGCAGGCGGTTGGCCGGCACCTGCTGGTAGTAGCCGGTGTAGTCCTTGCTGGTGAAGGCATTCTCGGTGCCGCCCAGCGCCGCCACCCGGCGCGAGAACTCACCCTCGGGCACCGTGGGCGTGCCCTTGAACAGCATGTGCTCCAGCACATGGGCCACGCCGGAGACACCATCCACCTCGTCCATGGAGCCCACCCGCACCCAGACCATGTTGACGGCAGTGGGCGCACGGTGATCCGGCTTGACGAGCAGCGCCATGCCATTGCCCAGCGTGAACTGGTGCACGGCTGCAGGGGTTGCCGCATGGCCCTGCGCGACCAGCCCCACGACCACGGCCAGCAGCAGCGCGCCCGTGCGAAGAAAGGACATCAGACCCGGCAGCGCCAGGGGTCGTAAGGAGAGCGAGGGTGGGTGTTTCATAGAATGCTGTGATTCTAAGAACGCACCACATGTTCAGTTTTTTCAAAAAGAAACCCAAACCAGTCCCCGTTGTTGAGGCGCCAACGCCAGCCATCGAAGCAGCCCCGGCACCCGCAACGGCACCATCCGCAGCCGCGCCACAAGGCGGCTCGCTGATCGGCAGCGCGCTGGTCACGCCGATTGACATCCCGGTCCCCAGCGCCACGCCGCCCGAGCGGCAGAAGTGGATCGACAAGCTCAAGGCCAGCCTGGGCAAGACCGCCAGCAGCATCTCCACCGTGTTCGGCGGCTCGGTCATCGACGAAGCCCTGTACGAGAGCCTGGAAGACGCGCTGCTGATGGCTGATGCCGGCGTGCCTGCCACCCAGTACCTACTGACCGAACTGCGCCGCAAGGTCAAGGACAGCGGCGTCACCCACCCGGTGGCGCTGAAGAACATCCTGACCCAGTTGCTGACCGACCTGCTGCAGCCGCTGCAAAAGCCGCTGGTCATTGGCGAACACAAGCCCACCGTCATCATGGTGGCCGGCGTCAATGGCGCGGGCAAGACCACCTCCATTGGCAAGCTCACACGTCACCTGTCCGAACATGGCGCCAGCGTGCTGCTGGCCGCGGCCGACACCTTCCGCGCCGCTGCACGCGAGCAGTTGAGCGTGTGGGCCGACCGCAACCTGGTGGAGATCATCAGCCAGGAAGGCGGCGACCCCGCTGCCGTGAGCTTTGATGCCGTGGCCGCCGGCAAGGCCCGCGGCAAGGACGTGGTGCTGGTCGACACCGCCGGGCGCCTGCCCACGCAGCTGCACCTGATGGAAGAGCTGAAAAAGATCAAGCGCGTGATCCAGAAGGCCGACGGCACGGCTCCGCATGAAGTCCTGCTGGTCATCGACGGCAACACCGGCCAGAACGCGCTGATGCAGGTGCGCGCCTTTGACGACGCACTGCAACTCACCGGCCTGATCATCACCAAGCTCGACGGCACGGCCAAAGGCGGCGTGATTGCGGCGATTGCGCGCGAACGGCCCATCCCCGTGTACTTCATCGGTGTCGGTGAAAAACTGGAAGAGCTGGAAACCTTCAACGCACGGGAATTCGCACAAGCACTGCTCGGCTAACACCGTCGCGCAGGCTACATCGGCGCCCATTCATTGCGGCTATCCTTCGCGCACAACGAAGGAGACACCGCATGAAAAAGATTCTGAGCACCCTGCTCGCCCTGGTCCTGCTCGCAGCCGCCTACCTGCTGCTGTGGCCGGTCCCCATCACCCCGGTCGCATTCACACTGCCAACCGCTCCCGGCTATGGGGGGGTGCACGCCGTCAACACCAAACTGGCCGGTCTGAAGATGATCGACCTGCACGGCGAGGTCGGACCCGAACACATCGTGTTGGGCCCGGACGGCAAGCTCTACACCACGGTGGCCAGCGGCAACATCCTGCGCATGGCGGCCGATGGTTCGGGCCAGGAGGTGTTCGCCAACACCGGCGGTCGCGTGCTGGGCTTTGACTTTGACGCCAAGGGCAACCTGATTGCGGCCGACGCCATCAAAGGCCTGCTCTCCATCGCACCGGACGGCAAGACCACCACCGTGCTGACCGACAGCGTCAACGGTGACCCCATCCGCTATGCCGACGCCGTGGTTGTGGCCAAGAGCGGCAAGATGTATTTCAGCGATGCCTCCACCCGCTTTGCACCCAAGGACTGGGGCGGCACCTTTGAGGCCAGCGTGTTCGACATCATCGAAGGCGCCTCCACCGGCCGCATCCTCGAATACGACCCCGCCACCAAGGCCACCCGCGTGCTGGCCTACGGCCTGAGCTTTGCCAACGGCGTGGCGCTGAGCACGGACGAGCAGACCCTGTTCGTCAACGAGACCGGCAAGTTCCGCCTGTGGAAGATTGCCGTGGCCGCCAGCGGCGTCAACGTGGCGCAAAACAACCCGCAGGCCACGGTGCTGATGGACAACCTGCCCGGTTACCCGGACAACCTGATGCGCGGGCTGGACGGCAAGATCTGGATGGGTTTTGCCAAGCCGCGCAACCCCAAGGCCGACGCCATGGCCGACAAGCCCTGGCTGCGCCGTTTGAGCCTGCGCCTGCCGCGCGCCCTGTGGCCGGTGCCGCCGTCCTATGGCCACGTGATCGCCTTCACCGAAGACGGCAAGGTGGTAGCCGACCTGCAGGACCCCACCGGTGCCTACCCCGAGACCACGGCCATCACCGAGACCAAAGACCGACTCTACGTGCAAAGCCTGCACGCCCACGGCCTGGGCTGGCTGCCCAAACCCTGATACAGGTCAAGCCAGGGCCCGTCACCCCGGCGACATACGGGCTTACACTGTTTCGCAGCGGTCATCAGGGGCTGGGGCCCCACCTTTTGCGTTCATCTTTCTGCCATTGAAAGGCCTTTGTATGTCGAACACCATTCCTGCCACCCTGATCCCCGGGGACGGCATCGGCCCTGAAATTGTTGACGCCACCGTTGCGGTGCTGGCCGCCCTGGGCGCACCGTTTGAGTGGGACCGCCAGATCGCTGGTCTGGGCGGTGTGGAATCCGTGGGCGATCCCTTGCCCAAGGCCACACTGGACAGCATCCGGCGCACCCGCCTGGCCCTCAAGGGCCCGCTGGAAACGCCCACCGGCGGCGGCTACCGCTCCTCCAACGTGCGCCTGCGTGAGGAGTTCCAGCTCTACGCCAACCTGCGCCCGGCGCAGACCATCATCCCCGGCGGGCGCTTTGACAAGATCGACCTGGTCGTGGTGCGTGAAAACCTCGAAGGCCTGTACATCGGCCATGAGCACTATGTGAAGATCGACAACGATCCGCACGCCGTCGCCATGGCCACCGGCATCAACACCCGTGCCGGCAGCCGCCGCCTGCTGGAATACGCGTTTGAGCACGCCGTCACTACCGGCCGCAAAAAGGTCACCATCGTGCACAAGGCCAACATCATGAAGGCGCTGACCGGCATCTTCCTGGAAACCGGTCTGGAGCTCTACGAGCGCAAGTACAAGGGCCAATTCGAGCTGGACACCGTAATCATCGACGCCTGCGCCATGAAGCTGGTGCTCAACCCCTGGCAGTTCGACATGCTGGTCACCACCAACCTGTTTGGCGACATCCTCTCCGACCTGGTGGCCGGCCTGGTGGGCGGCCTGGGCATGGCACCCGGTGCCAACATCGGCGCCGATGCGGCCATCTTCGAAGCGGTGCACGGCTCCGCGCCGGACATTGCCGGGAAGGGCATTGCCAACCCGATTGCCATCCTGCTGGCCGCGGCCATGATGCTGGACCACTGCAAGCTGCCCGACATGGCCACGCGCCTGCGCACCGCCATCGACCAGACCTTGAACGTGGACAACATCCGCACCGGCGACCTGGGTGGCAAGGCCAGCACGGCCGAGTTCACCGCGGCCCTGATCCGGCGCGTCAGCTAGGGAAAAACACGGGGTTGGGGCGGATTGCCCTCCAGTTCGGCGCCGGGCTGCCGATAGACAAGAGGACACATCCCTAAAAAGAGAGAAAGCGGTATGACCTCAACCCTACTCCAACGCCCAACGCCCCAGCTGGAGCTCCTGCTGTGGAGCCGCCAGCTGCAAAAAACCCGGTTTGACGAAGTCGCCGCCCTGCGCTTCCTCTCCAACGCCGTGGTGTCCCTGCGGGACGCCAAGACGCCGGAGCTGAGCGCCGTGGGCCGCTACTACATGGCCCATGAAGGCATCTACGCCCTGTGCCTGGGTTCGCTCTACCTGCATGGCATGCTGCCGCGCGAGCAGGAAGGCAGCCGCGCCATGACCATCCAGCTGGCCTTTGAGCTGCTGGACCTCACCGTGGACGACCTGCACCACATGCTGCACGCCAACCGCCACCTGGAAGACATTGCCTTTGTGGCCAGTGCGCCGGTGTCGGAGCTGGCCGTCAAGGACCTGATCGCCCTGGGCGACCGCGCGCTGGACCAGACCCGGCTGCTCTATCCCGACTGGTTCTACTAGCCAATCGCCGACAACCGGCACCGGCAAGGGGCTTCATGGACAATGAGGCCCCTTTTGCTTTGTGCCCCGCCCTGCCATGTCCACCCTGCTGCCCCGCATCGAACTCGAATCCCAACCCGGCACACCCGCCACTGCCGCCGTCATCTGGCTGCACGGCCTGGGCGCTGATGGCAACGACTTTGCCGGCCTGGTGCCCGAGCTGGACCTGGAGGGCTGCCCACCGATCCGCTTTGTCTTTCCGCACGCGCCCAGCATCCCCGTCACCCTGAATGGCGGCTACATCATGCCGGCCTGGTACGACATCCTGGGCCTGAACGGCACCGCCGCCCAGGACGCCGCCGGCATCCAGAAGTCCGAGCAGGCCATCAAGGCCCTGATTGACAACGAAGTGGCACGCGGCATCCCCTATGAACGCATCGTGCTGGCCGGCTTCAGCCAGGGCTGTGCCATGGCCCTGCACACGGGCCTGCGCCTGCCACACAAGCTGGCTGGCATCATGGCGCTGTCGGGCTACCTGCCGCTGGCCGACCGCACCAGCAGCGAACGTCTGGAGGCCAATGCCCACACCCCCATCTTCATGGCCCACGGCACGCAGGACCCGGTGGTGGTGATTGCGCGCGGAGAGGAATCGCGCGACGCGCTGGCCGCGCTGGGCCACCCGGTGCAGTGGCACGCCTATCCCATGCAACACGCCGTGCATCCACGCGAGATTGCCGACATTTCCGCCTTTTTGAAGCAGGTGCTAGGAGCGTCTGCCCGTGCCGAGTAAGCGTTCTGCAAACCCCACCCTGACCCTGGGCATTGACTTCGGCACCTCCAACTCTGCCGCCGCCCTGATTGGCCCCGACGGCCAGATGCACACCATCGCGCTGGACGGTGCCCGCTCGGAAATGCCCACCGCGCTGTTCTTTGTCAGCGAGACCCACACCGTGCTGTATGGCTCCGAGGCCATGCAGGCCTATCTGGCCGGCACCGAGGGGCGCCTGCTGCGCTCGCTCAAGAGCCTGCTGGGCAGCCGCCTGATGGACGAATACACGGCCGTCAACGGGCAGAGCATCCAGTTCTTTGACATCGTGGTGCTGTTCTTCAAGGAACTCAAGCGCCGCTGCGAGGCCCAGATCGGCCAGCCCCTCACCCGCGCCATGCTGGGCCGCCCGGTGCATTTTGTGGACGACGATGCCGAGCGCGATGTGCTGGCGCAAGAGACCCTGGGCCGCGCGGCCCGTGAGGCCGGCTTCACCGAGATTGCCTTCCAGCTGGAACCCATTGCCGCCGCGCTCGACTTTGAACAGCGCGTGGACCGCGAGACCACCGCCCTGGTGGTGGACATTGGCGGCGGCACGTCCGACTTCACCGTCATCCGCCTGAACCCCGCGCGCAGTGCCGTGGGCGACCGCAGCGCCGATATTCTGGCCACCACCGGCGTGCACATCGGCGGCACCGACTTTGACCGCCTGCTGGACCTGTCCACCGTGATGCCGCTGCTGGGCTACAAACACATCGGCACCGGTGGGCGCCCGGTGCCCAACAGCGTGTTCTTTGACCTGTGCACCTGGCACCTGATCCACCAGGCCTACACCCGCAAGGCCATGCACTTTGCCAAGGAACTGTGGACCGACTACGCGGACCGCAACCTGCACACCCGCTTGATGGACGCGCTGGAAGGCCAGCACGGCCACCGCATGCTGGCCGGGGTGGAAGCCGCCAAGATTGCCTGCTCCATCAGCGGCAAGGAGGCGTTGGTGGATCTGGACTTTCTGGGCCACGGCCCCAGCGAACACCTGGGCGCCACCGTGACCGTGCCCGCCATGGCCGAGACCCTGCAGCAGGCGCTGAGCCAGGTGGTGCAGTGCGCGCAACTGTGCGTGCAGCGCTCGGGCCTGTCCAGCGTGGACGCCGTCTACCTGACCGGCGGCTCGTCCGCCCTGCGCCCGCTGGTGGAAGCCCTGCGCGCAGCCATGCCCCAGGCCACGCTGGTGGAGGGCAACCGCTTTGGCGGTGTGGCGGCGGGGTTGGCGGTTGCCGGGGCGGCGTGGCGATAGCGCTATCGTTTCAATAGCTGCTAACGCAATATCGACGAGGGCTAGGCACGGTTTTTGTCATTAACCGTTGCGCTAGCGCAAGTGCGACCCTAGCCACGCACGCCGTTTCCCGGCATGATGCACGCCATACAAAAACAAGCACAGGGCGGTGGCTTCGGAATGGCGACTCTTATTCCATCATTGGGCAGTTGCGTCTCGCGCATGACCAGCGGCGAGCGCCGTCTGGCCGAGCGGCTGGAGGCCAAGCTCGACCCCGACTACCTGCTCTGGTACGACGTGCCCATGGGCCCGCGCAACACCCACCCCGACTTTTGCGTGATGCACCCGCGCCGCGGCATCCTGGTACTGGAGGTGAAGGACTGGAGGCTCAGCACCATCCTGCAGGCCGACAAACAGACCTGGGAAATCATGGGCGACAACGGGCCCAAGACCGTCATCAACCCGCTGGAGCAAGCCCGCCAATACGCACATCAGGTGGTCAACGCGCTGGAGCGCGACGCGCAACTGGTGCAGCCCGACGGCCCGCACGCAGGCAAGCTGGCATTCCCCTGGAGCTATGGCGTGGTGTTCACCAACATCACACGCAAGCAGTTTGACGCGGCAGAACTGCAGCACGCCATCGAACCGCACCGCGTGCTGTGCCAGGACGAAATGCTGGAGAGCGTGGGCGCCGAAGAACTGCAAAGCCGCTTGTGGGACATGTTCCCCTACATGATGCGCGGCGTGATGAGCCTGCCGCAGCTGGACCGCGTGCGCTGGATCATGTTCCCGCAAGTGCGGGTGCCAACCACGGGCGAATTGTTTGACGACAGCGATGTGGATGCAGAAATGCCCAGCATCATGCGCGTGATGGACCTGCAGCAGGAGCAACTGGCCCGCAGCCTGGGCGACGGCCACCGCGTCATCCACGGCGTGGCGGGCTCGGGCAAGACCATGATCCTGGGCTACCGCGCCGAGTATTTGGCACAGGCCAGCACGCCCACCAGCAAACCCATCCTCATCCTCTGCTTCAACGAACCGCTGGGCGTGAAGCTGCACAGCGTGATACAGGCCAAGGGCTTGGGTGGCAAAGCGCATGTGCGGCACTTTCATAAATGGTGCCGCGACCAACTGGTGGCCTATGGGCAAGCCATTCCCGCACAGAGCCCGCGCATGTTTGACGAGATGGTGGACAACGTCATTCGCGGTGTGGACCGCAAGCAAATCCCCAGCGGCCAATACCAGGCCGTGATGATCGACGAAGGCCACGACTTCGCGCCCGAGTGGCTGAAGCTCGTCACGCAGATGGTGGACCCCACCACCAACAGCCTGCTGGTGCTGTACGACGACGCGCAAAGCATTTACGAACGTGCGCGCAGCAAACAGTTCAGCTTCAAGAGCGTGGGCATCCAGGCGCAGGGCCGCACCACCATCCTGAAGATCAACTACCGCAATACGCGCCAGATATTGCACACCGCCAGCCTGGTGGCGGCGGACCTGCTGACCGCCGACGACAAAGACGACGACGGCATCCCGCTGCTCAAACCCGTGAGCTGCGGGCGCGAGGGGCAAGAGCCCGTCATCATCAAACTACCCACCCTGCGGGCCGAAGCAGAAGCCATTGCCGACCACCTGGCCCAAGCCCACAAGGAAGGTTTTGCCTGGGGCGACATGGCCGTGCTGTGCGCAGACACCAAAACGCGCGACCTGTGCGCCCGCACCCTGGCGCAACGCAAGCTGCCGGTAGAGAACCGGCTGGGAAGTGGCGACTTTGACCCCACCAGCAACAAGATCAAGGTGATGACCATGAGGGTCAGCAAAGGCTTGGAATTCCCCGTGGTGGCGCTACCCGGCGTGGGGCATATGCCAGCGGCGGGAGAAGACGAGAAGGAGGCGGCGCGGGTGTTTTATGTGGCGGCAACTAGAGCTACGCAGAGGTTAGTGATGGGGGTGGGTGGGAACCAAGGGTTTGCTGCACGACTACTTAAGTCGCCTACGTCGGAGTGGAGAATTCAATGAACTGGGATTGGGTACCAAAGGCTTTGTTTGGTGTGTACGCTGCGGCAACAAAATTCTTCAAACCGAGATTGGCAGAACGCAAAGCGGGCGCAATGCCTGAGGCAGTTCCAAGTTCAGTCGACGAAAAATTGTTGGATGATGCGTTACGTCGCCTCGGGGCCATTGAGCCAACTGATTCGTGGTGGAAGTCTGCGGTTGCCAACGTTGAAGGAGTGGCTCTCCGACCAAATATTTTCTGCAGACCAGCGGTACGTGAATGGCTCAGCGTGCAGGCCAATAAAGACGATTTGAAGGCCGCAACAAGAGCAAAGCTCGCCCAGCAGAAAATCCCAGATGTAATTGTTGCCCGGCTAGTCCAATCCTATATATCCGCCGACTCCACTGGTGAACATCGCAGCTACGCGGAAAACGCGATCAGTATTGCGGTCGCCTTCCTACAAGCCAGCATTCAAAGTAGGGTGCTTGACCCTGGAGGTGTGGCCATCCTTCAAGCGACGGCTATCCAAACAGATGAAAGAATGCAGGAAGGGATAGCAGCCATCACAGAAGCTGCAAATTTGAAGAAAAACCCGCATATCGCTCTACGGTTTAATGAAGAAGCGCGGCGCGATTTAGGCAAGATTCTCCGACGCCGAGCTTCGCCCGATCAAGATACAGGGGTGGCACTCAGGAATCTGCTTGCCGATTTTGAAGACGGTCGCCGCCTAGCCTCAGCAGATAAATCTATTGAAAAAGAAGTCCGATACTGGCTTGCGCGCGTTGAAGCTGCCAATGGCCATCCAGAAGTTGCGGAGGCTTTGCTCACACAATTGATGTCGGCGGGTTTCTTGGTTCCAGAAGCAGCATGGGGGTTACTTGAGCTGAGCAAGTCTCAACCAGAGCTTGCTCTACGGCGACTACGCGATCTAAAGGACATGGACAGTCAAACAGCCATGTTCCACATCGCGCTGAAGCGTGGCGGTGCATTAGCAGCTTTAGCTTTCGTAGATGAACTACACCCTTCTGATTCGTCAGCCTTCACACCAACAGGATGGAATAACGTTTGTGCAACTCTATTCGCTGAGGGTCGCTTCGACGATGCTGTTGGATATCTGAACATGCTTACGCATGCCGAGTTGGAACAATGCACTCATCTCTACTATCAATATGCAATCAGTTGCATGCTACCGATGGTGCCACGCGATCGATTCAACAGCGTAATGCAGCAAGGATTTTCCTCTGTTGTTGAGCACTTGCTCGATAGCCCCGATGCAGAACGGGCAAGAAGTGCTGCCTTGGAGGCAGCACAAAAAGCGCTGACTTGTGCACGGGATGCCGATGACCATTTGATCGAGGAGCGGTGCGAAAGCGGCATTAGAAGCCTACGGCTGATTGACCCGACTACGCGCGAAGAAGAAGCCGCTGCGATCTCGGCTCAAATGAAGGATGGAGCGACCGCGGTCAAATTGATCTGGCTTGTTCGAGTGCATGAAATTCCTTTCGACTCCGGCCCACTTCAAAGATATCTGGCCCATTGCAGAAAGATGGGGGGATTGACACCCGACCAATTGCGGGCGGAGTTGTATCTACTTAATAAACCAGAGCAGAGTGCAGAACTGGTGCGCTTTCTTAGTGAAGAATGGGATGCACTTCTGCCAGACAACAGTCCTGAGGCCCTGACAGTCATGATGATTCAGGCTCTCGCATTTGTTAAGGATTTCGATGGCGCTACAGCGTTCTTTGAAGGCCACAAGGCCAACATTGCACAACCTGTAGCAGATCGACTTGATCTAATGCTTCGGGATGCAAGAGGCCAAGATGCGACCGATCGAGCACTTGAACTGTTCAATGCATCGAACGCTATTGAAGATTTATTCAATCTGGTTCAAATACTTGAACAGGGAAAGCAATGGAAGCGACTAGCACCCTATGCGGAAGAGCTTTTCAAGCGAGAACCCAACTTTGACACCGCTATGCTTCGTTTGCGATGCTTGCGTCGCACAAAGGCATCAGCTGCGCAAGTAAATTCATTCTTAAAAAGCACAGTAGACCTCGTACAGCAACGCCCCGAAATTCGATCCGCACGCGCATGGGCACTGTTCGAAGATGGTGATCACGCGGCATCTAAGACATTGAACGATGTGTTGCTGGGCGAGCGCAGTGATAGCACAGATATTGCGCTGGACATCAACATCGCCGTACGCACTGGCGACTGGGAGCGATTCCGGGACATCAGCGTCAAAGCCCTTGAAATGCGCTCGCAATTGAATAGCCACATGCTGTTATCGCTTGCGAAACTTGTGGGGTTTACTGATCCAGAACGTGCACTTGCACTCGCCCAACAAGCGGTTACCCAGGATGGAGAGGACCCAGCAGTTCTGCTTGGCGCACATGCGGTTGCAATCGCCGCACGTCGTGACGATATTGCTATGCCTTGGGTTCACCAAGCTGCAGAACTATCCAAGGACAAGGATGCAGGGCTGATTCGGTCGTACTCGTATAAAGAGCTCGTTGAATTCATGCGCGGTAATGCTGAAAGCTGGCGTCATAAAAATGAGATGTATCGCACAGGGCAGGTGCCTATTCACATGGCGGCATCAATGTTCAACGAGCCGCTCACGCAAATGCTCGTAGGTGCGCCACGACGAAACGCTGATGAGGCGGATGTACGGCGGCGGCAGCCAATTCCAATTCGGAGCGGAAAACGGCAGAAGATGCCTGCAGACACCTTTCGCCGCATCGCATTAGATATCACCTCCATTTTCGTTCTGGGCGAACTTGGGCGGCTTCAAGATGTTCTCAAGATTTTTGACACAGTCTTTATTTCACCCAGGGTGATGGAGATGCTGCTTTCGGACCGTCAAAAGATCGTCTTTCACCAGCCGTCCCGTATTGCCGAGGTAAAGCCACTGATGGGCTTCCTGGGTGCGGGCAAAATTAAGGTGATTAACGATGAAGGCGATGCAGCAATTTCGGAAGAAGTAGGAGATGAGGCTGCTTCTCTACTAAAGGCCGCAAAGCTACAAGGCGGGCAGTTTGTTCACCCAGGTACGCTGTTCAAAGTTGCTTCCTTCATGGAAGAACAGGCAGACCTCGGGCTATTGGCAACGATAGTCACAGACCCAATCGATGTCGCAAATGCTTTGCTGCGAGAAAGCAGGATCACGGAAACTGTGTATCGCAACGGCATGGATGTGCTTCAACGTTCAGGTTCCGTTTCAAGGCTCGATGTTGCCGTTGGTGCACCACTATTTATCGATAGTTTGGCCCTAAAGTATTTGCAGCAAGCAAAACTGCTTCAACCACTCATTAATTCTGGGCACGCAATTTCAGTTCATCAAAGTACGGTCGAGGAGTGGCAGGCTCTATTGGCAACCGAACCGCAGACAGAAACTATGAAAGCTGCGCTCGATGACATTCGACTAACCCTTAGAGCTGGACTTGCATCCTGCAAGTTGCAATTTCTCACGCAAAGCAGAGGCCAACGAGGAGAACTCAATGAAATCGCCTTACTTCCCGTGATGGACTTACTTGAGGATATCTCACCCGTCGAGGCAGCTGTAGTTGATGACCGTATGTTTGCCGACAATTCGTCGCTGACCGACTCCAAAGGCGTAAACGTTCCCTTGCTTTCAAGCTTGGATTTGCTAGACACGCTTGTCATGCGTGGATTGATGAGTGCAAGTGAACAGCGAGATGCACTGCACATACTTCGCGAGAGATGTTTTTTCTGTATTCCATTGCCACCTGAGGACTTGCTTATGCAGATCACGGAAGCTCCCGTCGAAGATGGAGAGATTCAAGAAACTGCAGAGCTTAGGGGTGTACGTGAAAACTTGGCAAGACTACATTCGACGGACGTCCTGTGCACACAAAGTGACTTGAAGTATCAAGACATCATTTGGAACACTGGAATGTATGCAATTGCGAAACTCTGGGATAACCAAGAAGTTCCAATCGCGGAAACCATCGCTCGGGCGAACTGGATCGTCACGAACATCATCCCAGATGTCGAACTGGCCATGCGCTTCGCGGTAGATGGTGCTACCCGAATCCGCCAGGTTGCCGCAGCTCAGGCTGGCGCAAATCTGCTTGGAATTAGTGGCAATGCTGAGCGACAAAAGGCACAGGCAACGTGGATGGAAGAGACTTGCTTAGCACGCTTTTACCCCGGAAGCTCTGATGTCTTGGATGAGATTGCCACACAAGCTGCTGATGACCTTGTTCGCCGCACCCGGGAGATAGCAATTGAACTTGCACGCCAAAATCGCTAGGTTGCAACTCCGCAGCTTTCCCGATGCTATTGCAAAGCGTGTCCTACAACGTGAGGACGTTATTGCACTTGCCGAAATGGGGTCTGCAAGAGTTGGTGCGATTGGCACCATCCATTTTTCGGACATAAAGACTACATTGCTGAGCAGCCAATTCGGAGTTCCAACCGCTCTCCCAAGCCGCAGTGACGAAGAAAACACGTCTATCGTTCGAGCAAAGACAGGATTGCATTCCTTGCTCCGCGCAGGTGGCCCAGAAGTTGTGCTACCTGAGTTGGGTCTACTTGATCCTGTTGAGAATGTCAGACTAAATGCCTATTTGGAAATCGCAAAGCGGGCAAAGCCATACTGGCCTAAACAGAACAGCTGGCATGAAATTTTGATACGTCGCCAACTTTCGGATAGCGAACTTGGCAAATTGATTGGGGAGCTCCAGCACCTCGCTGATCCTGAGATTTTGCATATCGCAGCTATAGTTTCACGGGGTAGTTTCGGAGTTGCCGACCTGATCCCTAACGATCCGTCTTATTACCAATCATTGGTCGGCAAAATCCCAAGCACAGAAAGCAACGATGAGTACGTTGCCCAAGAACTAACGCCCCACCTAACGAAGGTTTGTAGTGCTGATGTGTTGTGGGGCCTGAGATGCATTCGCGCCGTGTCAGTCTGCACAAATCTTGATTTGGTAGCGATCACCGGTTCAATTGCAAATGACGACCTACTAGCGGCGTTGAAGACCCTTAGGACTGGGAATACACCGTTTTCACTGCTATCGACGTTTCGCATTTCTCAAGCACGTACGGCAAGTGATACACGGTTCGGAGAATTTGCAGATGATGCGCTGAACAAGCTAATCGAGCTGGCTTCGCCCAATGCAAATGGGCATAAGCGATCTGAACTTTTCCCGGCTCTGATCCGACTGACTTTGAATACCATCAGTATGAACGAGGCGTTCGTGCTGGCACCACCATATTGGCGTAGGTTAGCCGCTTTTGCGCACGCGACTAGTTTGCTGGAATCGCTTGATTTTCAAGGCTGGGATCAGCATGAACTTGTTTCGTGGTGTGACGCACAGCAATCAATGGATACCGCAGCAAAAGGCATTCTTGACCTACTTAGTGATCCCTTCTGGCGGGCTGATTCCCAAACAGACAAGGACCTAAGCGTGAATGCTTTGATAGCTGCGCTTAGGTGGAATCCTATTAGCAATGATTACCTCAATGGGTTATCCCAAAGACAATCCGAACTGGTTCAGGGACTCTATCCAGAGTTTAGATTGGCATTCGGCCTACCGGGTTCATTTTCGGGAAGACGGCCTCGAAACGAAGATGGTTCAGAGGAAACCATAGGGCTAGAACTTTTTGATGGCTCCACAAGCGATAACTCATCTGCGATTGCGTTGAATTCACGTCAAACCTGGAATGCACTCGGATTCAGCTCTCGAATATTTTCCTTCAGCAGCGAATTGCTTGTTAAGGTGCGCGATATTGCTCGCAATATTCAGCTTCAAGGATCAACAATTTCAGATGAAGATGCCTCGATACTTTCTTGCGTCGCAGAGGTAGCCACTTTGCAGCGTGATGAGGAGCTCGCAGGCATCTTGGCGACGTGCATCCTCAAAGGAGTCGAAAACAGAACCCGGCCTATTGACGCGGCGGTGAGCGGGGCGGTTCTCGTTATGGCTTCGGGCGCCTGTCAAAATCGAAATGACAGTTTTCTTTGGGCGGCAGAAAGATTGGTTGCGTTGGCTTACCGTGTCCCAAGAGGTGCCTGTGCCCAAGAGCTGGCCGACTGGATAGAAGGCATACAAAGATTCATCTCACTTCCAGAGCGGCGATGGGGTAAAGCTTGGATCATTGCGCGTTCAGCAGCACAGTAGTGATCTCTCTATTCGGTCAGTCGCTGCATTTTTGATAGCTTTTTGCGGATATTCCACGAGCGAAATGGCTTTATCTGATTCGAAGAACGTTGCAATTCAATCACTACAGCGACGCAACAGGCGGTTTCCAAAACTACGCAACCAACACAAAAAGAACCCCACCCCATGCACGAAATCATCTGCCCCCACTGCAGCAAAGCCTTCAAGATCGACGAGGCGGGGTATGCCGACATCCTCAAGCAGGTGCGCGATGGCGAGTTTGAGCAAGCTTTGCACGAGCGCCTCGAGTTGGCCGAGCGGGAAAAGCGCGACGCGATTGCCTTGGCCAAGGCTGAGGTGACCAATGCGCTGCAAAAAGCTACGGCTGCTAAAGACACCGAGATTCAGGCGCTGAAGGCCCAGCTGGACGCAGGCGAGGTGGAGCGCAAGCTGGCGGTAGCGGAGGCTTTGGGCACGGTGAGCAAAGAGCGCGATGCGCTGGCGAACGAGTTGGCCCAAGCGCGCAACGCGCAGCAGGCAGCTGCTCAGTTGGCCGAGGCCAAGCTCGCCCAAGAGCTGCAAGGGGTTGCCGCCAAAAAGGATGCAGAAATTCAGGCGCTGCAAGCCAAGCTGGCGGCCAGCGACACAGCGCGCCAGTTGGCCGTGAACGAGGCCGTGGGTGTGGTCGCCCGGGAGCGCGATGGATTGAAGAATGACCTAAGCCTCATCACCGTCAAGAGTCAGCTTGAAGAAAAGGCCATCAAGGAAAAATACGAGTTGCAAATCAAGGAGCGTGATGGCGCGATTGAGAGCCTGCGGAACTTTAAGGCGCGGTTATCGACCAAGATGGTGGGCGAGACGCTGGAGCAGCACTGCGAGATTGAGTTCAACCGCATCCGTGCGGCGGCCTTTCAGCGAGCACATTTTGAAAAAGACAACGACGCCCGCACCGGCAGCAAGGGCGACTACATTTTTCGGGAAGCGGACGAAAACGGCACCGAGATCGTTTCCATCATGTTTGAGATGAAGAACGAGAGCGATGAAACGGCCACCAAGAAGCGGAACGAAGACTTTCTGAAAGAGCTGGACAAGGACCGCACCGAGAAGGCGTGCGAGTACGCGGTGCTGGTGTCCTTGCTGGAGCCGGAGAGCGAGCTGTACAACAGCGGCATCGTCGATGTGTCGCACCGCTACCCCAAGATGTACGTGGTGCGGCCGCAGTTCTTTGTGCCGCTGATCACGCTCTTGCGCAATGCCGCTTTGAACTCGATGAAGTACAAGTCCGAGCTGGCCCTGGTGCGCTCGCAGAACGTGGACATCACCAAGTTCGAAACCCAGCTCGACGAATTCAAGACGGCGTTTGGGCGCAATTGGCGCCTCGCCTCCGAAGGCTTTGAAGAAGCAATCAAACGCATTGACGAAGCAATCAAGGACCTGGAAAAGACCAAGGAAGCGCTGCACAAGTCCGCCAACAATTTGCGCCTGGCCAACGACAAGGCCGACGACCTGACGATCAAGAAGCTCACCCGGGGCAACCCAACAATGGCGGCTAAGTTTGCGGAGTTGGCAGGCCCCGTCAACCCGGCGGGGACAGAGTAGAACCCAAAGGAAGACATGCCATGCAATTCGGCTACACCATCCTCTACGTCCCCGATGTGCCCGCCACACTCAAGTTTTACGAAGCCGCCTTCGGGCTCACCACGCGCTTTCTGCACGAAAGCGGCGACTACGGCGAGCTGGAGACCGGCAGCACGGCGCTGGCGTTTTCGGCGCACCGGCTCATGCAACAGCTGGGCAAGAACCCGCAGGCCGCCAGCCCCACGGCGCCCTGCTTTGAGATTGCGCTGTGCACGCCGGACGTAGCCGCCGCGCTGGAGCGCGCCGTAGCCGCCGGGGCCACGCCCATGCGCCCCTTGGAGGTGATGCCCTGGGGCCAGACGATTGCCTATGTGGCCGACATCAATGGCTTTTTGGTGGAACTCTGCACGCCCATGGCCTGATTGCTACTGTTTTGGTAGCTGCTAGCGCATATTCCACGAGGGCTACAGCCCGATTTGACTGTAACTCTGTACTGGCAACGGCTTATCTCCAACCGCGATGCCAACCACGGCTTTGGTGCTGCCAGCCCCAGCCATGACGGCTGTGGTGCCGCCATGCATAGCCCGGCCCGGGCATGGCATAGGTGGGAGCCACGTAGACGGTGGCGGGTTGTGCGGCATAGGCGGGGCCGCCGTATCCATGTCCTCCGTAGGCTGGTTCATAGCCGACCGGCGCCACCACGCAGCCGGTGAGGGCCAGCGTGGCGCAAGCTGCGGCAATGTAAGCGGGGGTTGAGAGTTTCATGGCGGTGTTCCTGATGGTGGGCAAGGGTGCTTGCGACCCCTGTACAACGCCAGCCACAGCGCCAGGAGGACCGGCCAAGGTAAAGCTGCTGCAAACCTGTCACTCAAAAGGTAACAGGCCGCACACCAGCCTGTGCGGGTTGCGGGCTTCGCGTACCATGCCTGCCACCGCATATTGGAGACAAGCAATGTTCAGTCACGTGATTCTTGGCGTCAACGACCTCGAAGCCTCCCGCAAGTTCTACGACGCCCTGCTCGGCACGCTTGATATCAAGCCGGGCGTTTACAACCACAACGGCGTAGCCGGTCGCTACTTCTACCGCAGCCCCACCGGCTTGTTCGGCATCACCACACCCATCAATGGCGAGCCGGCCACGCACGGCAATGGCAGCACCATTGGTTTTTCCATGCAGTCGCCAGAGCAGGCCGATGCCTTCCATGCGGCAGGCGTTGCCAACGGCGGCACCACCTGCGAAGACCCTCCGGGCTGGCGCGATGCTTCGGTGGGCAAGCTCTATCTGGCCTATCTGCGCGACCCGGACGGCAACAAGATCTGCGCACTGCACCGCCCTCCCAAGTAAACCGCCCGCCGTATGCGCCGCCGACTTCTTCTGGCCACACCCTTGCTCCTGGGCCAACTGGCCCGGGCCGAGCCGGGTGACGGGGAAGACGACGACCAGCCCCAGGCACTGCCGCACCACACCGTGTCCCTTGCGCAGGTGCAGCGCGCGGTGGCAGAGCGCTTCCCGCTGCGGTTTCCCGTTCAGGGGCTGATGAATCTGGATGTGCAGGTGCCGCAGTTGCAAGTGCTGCCTGCACTCAACCGCCTGGGTGCGCAGGCGGTGGTGGAGGCCGCCGGCCCGGCGCTGCGGCGCGGCCACCAGGGAACGCTGGAGCTGGAGTTTGCGCTGCGCTATGAAGCCAGCGACAGCACGGTGCGCGCACACCAGTTGCGCTTCAAGCGCCTGCAGTTCCCCACGCTGCAGCCCGGCGTGGTGGCGCTGCTCAACAGCTATGGCCAGGCGCTGTCCGAGCGCACGCTGCTGGAGGTGGTGGTGCACCGCATGCGCCCGCAGGACCTGGCGCTGCCCGATGGACTGGGCATGCAGCCGGGCAGCATCACGGTGACAGAAGCAGGGCTGCGGATTGGCTTTGTGCCCAAGCCCCCCACCACGCCGCCCGCCACCCCGGCCCACTAAACTTGGGCCATGTCATCCACACCCACCACGCCCCAGCACTGGTTTGAACTGCCCCACGCGCCAGCACCCGGCACACCGTTGTGCACATGGCAGGGCCTGACGGATGGCCAGCCCACGCTGATGGAGCTGGACACGGGCGGTGGCCCCACCCAGCCGTTTCGCCTGATGCTGCTGCGCAGTGGCACGCAGGTCACGGCCTTTGTGAACCGCTGCGCGCACTTTGGCGTGCCGCTGGCGGCCAAACAGGCGCAGCTCATCTTCAAGCCGCACACCAGCATCACCTGCAATGTGCACTACGCACGCTACCGCTGGGCCGACGGCGTGTGCGAGGCCGGCGACTGCGAGGGCGAGTCGTTAATGTCCCTTCCCCTGGAGCAGGACGATGCGGGCCAGTTGCGCATTGGCCGCCCCACCTGAGCCACCCACCTAGCCCGCTGCGCATGAACGCCAAGAAGATCCTGTTGCTGGCCGCGCTGCTGCTGTGCGCCACGCTGTTCTTTGCGCTGGACCTGCACCACGCACTCAACCTGGATGCGCTGCGCAGGAGTCAGGAGCGCCTGGCCGCGCTGTATGCGCAGTCCCCCGTCACGGTGGCACTGGCGTACTTTGCGCTGTATGTGGTGGCCACGGCGCTGTCGTTTCCCGGCGCCACCATCATCACGCTGGCCGGGGGTGCGGTGTTCGGGCTGGGCTGGGGGCTGCTGATCGTCTCGTTCGCCTCCACGCTGGGCGCCACGCTGGCGTTTCTGGTGTCGCGCTACCTGCTGCGCGACTGGGTGCAGGCGCGCTTTGCCGGCCGCATGGACGAGATCAACCGCGGCCTGGCGCAGGACGGCGTGCTCTACCTCTTTAGCCTGCGCCTGATTCCGGTGGTGCCGTTCTTCCTGATCAACCTGGCCATGGGCCTGACGACCATGCGCATCGGCACCTATTACTGGGTCAGCCAGCTCGGCATGCTGGCCGGCACCGCCGTGTATGTGAACGCGGGCACGCAGCTCGGGCGCGTCCAATCGCTGGGCGACGTGGCCAGCCCCGCGCTGTTGGGCTCCTTTGTGCTGCTGGGCCTGTTCCCGCTGCTGGCGCGCCGGCTGATGGATGCGGTGCGGCGCCGCCAGGTCTATGCCCGGTGGAAGGCGCAGCGGCCCACGAGTTTTGATCGCAACCTGGTCGTGATTGGCGCGGGTGCCGGCGGGCTGGTCACCAGCTACATCGCCGCCGCGGTGCAGGCCAAGGTCACGCTGGTGGAGGCCCACGCCATGGGCGGCGACTGCCTGAACACCGGCTGCGTGCCCAGCAAGGCGCTGATCCAGAGTGCCCGTGTGGCCCACGAAGTGCGCCATGCAGCGCACTATGGCGTGCATGGCGCCGAGGCGCAGGTCAACTTCCGCGCGGTGATGCAGCGTGTGCAGGCCGTCATCCAGCAAATCGCCCCACACGACAGCGTGGAACGCTACACCGCACTGGGTGTGGAGGTGTTGCAAGGCAAGGCCACGCTGGTCAACCCGTGGACCGTGGAGATTGCGTTGAACAGCGGCGGCACCCAGCGCCTGACCACGCGCAGCATCGTCATTGCAGCCGGTGCCAAGCCGGTGGTGCCGCCCCTGCCCGGGCTGGACGCCGTGGCCTATGTGACCAGCGACACGCTGTGGGACCATCTGGCGCAGCTGGACCAGGTGCCGCAGCGCCTGACCGTGCTGGGCGGCGGACCGATTGGCTGCGAGCTGGCGCAGAGCTTTGCACGATTGGGCTCGGCGGTCACGTTGGTGGAAGCCGCGCCGCGCCTGCTGCTGCGTGAGGACGAAGAGGTGTCCGAACGGGTGGCATCCGCTTTGCAATCCGACGGCGTGCAGGTGCTGACCACGCACCGGGCGCTGCGGGTGGAGGCCGGCGCCACCACACCCGCAGCCGGCAGGCTGGTGGTGGAGCACAACGGCACCGAGCGGCCCATCGCGTTTGACCTGCTGCTCATCGCCGTGGGCCGTAGCGCGCGCCTCAGCGGCTATGGGCTGGAGGCGCTGGGCATTCCCACCGACACCCCCACACTGCAGACCAACGACTACCTGCAAACGCTCTACCCCAACATCTACGCCGTTGGCGATGTGGCCGGACCCTTCCAGTTCACCCACACCGCCGCGCACCAGGCCTGGTATGCGGCGGTGAACGCGCTGTTCGGCGACGTCAAACGCTTCAAGGCCGATTACCGGGTGATCCCCCAGGCCACGTTTGTGGACCCCGAGGTGGCACGCGTGGGCCTGAACGAGCGCGAGGCCCAGGCGCAGGGCATTGCCTATGAACTGACCCGCTACGCCACCGACGACCTGGACCGCCAGATCTGCGACGCAGGCACGGGTCAGGCCAGCGCCGGCTGGGTGAAGGTGCTGACCGTTCCGGGACAGGACCGCATCCTAGGCGTAGCAATAGTCGGCACGCATGCGGCCGAGCGGCTGGCCGAATACGTGCTGGCGATGCGCCACGACCTGGGTCTGAAGAAGATTCTGGGCACCATCCACACCTACCCCACGCTGGCCGAGGCCAACAAATACGCCGCCGGCGAATGGGCCCGCGCGCACCAACCGCGCAGACTGCTGGCCTGGGCCCGTTGCTTCCACACCTGGCGGCGCGGCTGATGGCGGGTGCTGTGGGCGCCATCGCACTCATGAAACAATAGACGGCATGACGGTCGCAGCCAGCCCCACTCCCCATTCCGCGCAAGGTCCGCAGCAAGTGGTGCTGCTCGGCGCCGGCCACGCCCATGTGCAGACGCTGGTCCAGTTGGCCGCGCAGCCGCTGCCGGGCACCGTGGTGACGCTGGTCACGCCCTACCCGCGCCAGATGTATTCGGGCATGGTGCCGGGCTTCATGGCCGGTCACTATGCGCTGGAGGACTGCGTCATCCCGCTGGAACCGCTGGTGCAGCGTGGTGGCATCCGCTGGGTGCAGCAAAGCGTGGTGGGCATGGATGCGCAGAAGCAGACTGTGCTGCTGGACGACGGCAGCACGCTGCGCTTTGACTGGCTGTCCATCAACACCGGTCCCACGCAGGACCGCGATGTGCTGGAGCGCGCCATGCCCGGCGCACGCGAGCACGCACTGTTTGTGCGCCCCATCGAGGCCTTTGGCGCCCTGTGGCCCCGGGTGGCCGAAATGGGCGATGCACGCGCGTTGCGCGTGGCCGTGATTGGCGGCGGTGCCGGCGGCATCGAGCTGGCACTGGCCGTGCGCCACCGCCTGCCCAATGCCGCCGTGACGCTGGTCAGTGGCGCCGAGCCCCCGGCAGCCAACTATCCCGCCCGGGTGCAGCAGCGCCTGCTGGCCGAACTCAAGCGGCGCAAGGTCACCGTGCTGCAGGATGTGGCCGTGGGCCTGAAGGCCGGATCCGTGCAACTGGGTTGCGGCGCCGATCTGGCCTGCGATGTGCCTCTGCTGGCCACCGGCGCACAGCCGCCCGCCTGGCTGGCCACCAGCGGTCTGGCACTGGATGACCGGGGTTTCATCGCGGTGGACATGTACCAGCGCTCCACCAGCCACAGCCGCGTGTTTGCAGCGGGCGATGTCAGCACCCGCATGGACCGGCCCCTGGCGCGCAGTGGCGTCTATGCCGTGCGCGCCGGCCCGGCGCTGGCCCACAACCTGGCGGCCGCCATCACCGGCGCGGCCCTCCAGCCGCACCAGCCACCGGCCGCCACGCTCAACATCCTGTCCTGTGGCAGCCGCTATGCGGTGGCCACCTGGCACAACTACAGTGCCCAGGGCTGGTGGGTGTGGAAGTGGAAGGACTGGATTGACCGGCGCTTCATGGCGCGCTTCCAATCCCCCAAATGATTTTTGGCCAAATAGGCCTCTAGCCCTCGTGGAACAGGCCTATACAGCTACTGAATTGATAGCAATTGTGTACTATCGCCTGACGCCGCTGGCGCCGTGATGCTGCCAATCTCTGCCGCACCGTCAAAGCCATGGCGGGCAAAGATCGCCAGCACCGCGTCCACCGCCTCAGGGGCACAGCTCACCAACAATCCGCCGCTGGTTTGCGGGTCGCTCAGCAGGGCCTGATTCACTGCGCCAAAGTCGGCCGGCAGCGCGATCTCATGCCCGTAGGCAGCCCAGTTGCGCCCGGAGGCACCCGTCACCATGCCGGCGCTGGCCAGGGCCTGAACGCCCTCGATCAACGGCACGCGTGACCAGTCCACCTGCACCACGCACTGCGCGCCGCGCGCAATTTCCAGCGCGTGGCCGGCCAGGCCAAAGCCGGTGACATCGGTCAGGGCGTGCACGCCATCCAGCGCCGCCAGCTCCGGACCCGGGGTGTTGAGCTGGGTGGTCACGGCGATCATGCGCGCATAGCCGGCATCGTCGAGCTTTTCCTTCTTCAACGCTGCGGACAGGATGCCCACGCCCAGCGGCTTGCCCAGAATCAGCCGGTCGCCCACGCGGGCATCGGCATTGCGCTTGACGCGCTTGGGGTGCACCAGCCCCATGGCCACCAGGCCATAGATGGGCTCCACCGAATCGATGGTGTGACCACCAGCGATGGGGATGCCGGCCGCCTTGCACACCGACGCACCGCCAGCCAGGATCTGGCCGATGGTTTCCAGCGACAGCACGGCAATCGGCATGCCCACCAGCGCCAGGGCCATGATGGGTGTGCCGCCCATGGCGTACACATCCGAAATTGCATTGGTGGCGGCAATGCGGCCAAAGTCGAACGGGTTGTCGACGATGGGCATGAAGAAGTCGGTGGTGGCAATCAGCGCCTGCACGGCATTGAGCTGGTAGACCGCCGCATCGTCCGAGGTTTCGATGCCCACCAGAAGCTCCGGTGGCAGCGGCATGGCGGTGGTGGTCTTGAGGATCTGCGACAGCACGCCGGGCGCGATCTTGCAGCCGCAGCCGCCACCGTGCGAGAGCGAGGTCAGACGGGGTTCGGTGGTGGCGCTTGCGGAGGTGGGATTCATGGGGGTGCTTCGGATGGGTGTGGCGACAAGTTTCCCGAATTGTCGCGGAATCCGAATCACCCCGGCACAGCGGCCGGCGCGTCAGCGCATCAAATATAGCCCAGCACAGTCCACCAGATGCCGCCGACCACGGCCAGCAGCAGCAGGTTGACCACGCTCATCACCGCTCCGGCGATCCACCACTCGTTCAGCGTCGTGTAGCCCGAGCCAAAGATGATGGGCGCGGTGCCGGTGCCGTAGTGCGTGAGCGACATCATCAGCGACGAGGAAAAGGCCAGCGCCAGTGCCAGCAGCATGGGCGGGGCACCCAGCGCCACACCGGCCGCGAAGAACGCCGCATACATGGCCGTGATGTGCGCCGTGGTGCTGGCAAAGAAGTAGTGCGAGTAGAAATACACCAGGATCAGCAACGCCGTGGCGCTCATCCAGCCCAGCCCCAGAAAGCTGATGCCCTGCTGGATGGTCTGCGCAAACCAGCCGACCAGGCCCAGCTTGCCCAGGAAGGTGGCCATCATCACCAGCGCGGCAAACCAGATCAGGGTGTCCCAGGCGCTCTTGGCCTTGAGAATGTCTTCCCACTCCAGCACACCGGTCAGCAGCAACAGCGACAGACCAATCCACGCGGTGGTGGTGGCGTTGATCTCATAGGCCGGGCCGAACAGCCACATCGGCACGCCCGCCCACATGAGCAGCATCAGCCCCAGCACCGACAGGGTGATGAACTCGGGCTTCTTCATGGGGCCCAGTTTGGCCAGCTCGGTCTGCGCCAGTTCCCGGGCATTGGGCGTGTTCTTGATCTCGGGCGGATACAGCGCATACAGCACCAGCGGCATGACCAGCAGCATGACCAGGCCCGGCAACAGCGCGGCAAGAGCCCACTGGCCCCAGGTGATCTTGATGGCCGAATTGGTGGCCTTGGCGATCAAATCCACAATCAGCGGATTGGGCGCCGTGGCGGTGATGAACATGGCCGAAGTGATGGGATTGGTGTTGTAGTTCACCAGCGCCAGATAGCGGCCAATCTTCTTGGATGTGCCCATGTCCGGGCTGGAGCCAAACACGTCGGCGATGGAGCGCATGATGGGGTGCACGATGGCCCCGCCGCGCGCGGTGTTGCTGGGTGTGACGGGCGCAATGACCAGCTCCGACAACACCAGACCATAGGCCACGCCGATGGTCTTCTTGCCCAGCAGCGCAATGAAGTAGTAGCCAATGCGGGTGCCCAGACCGGTCTTGGTCAGGGCCACGGCAATCATCACGGCGATGGCAATCAGCCAGATCAGCGGATTGGCGAAACCACTGAGCGCATCGGCGATGGCGCCTTCAGGCTTGCCGGGGCGCGTCACGCCGGTGATGGCCACCAGGGAAATGGCCACGATGGACATGGCCCCGATCGGCAGCGCCTTGCCGATGATGCCGGCAATGGTTCCAATGAACAGCGCCAGCAAATGCCACGCGTCGGGGCTGACCTTGTCGGGCACGGGTATGACAAACCAGATCAGAAGGGTGATGCCGACCGCGATAGCGGTGGGCGTGCGTTTGGGCAGGTTCAGGTTTTCCATGGAATGTTCCCCCTGCACCCATTTAAGGACTGGCTACCGCGAATTGCAATGTGATCGGCCGCCAAACCGCGGAATTCGCGACTGGCTTTGACCCAGATCATGCAGGCGGCGGGTAAGATGCACCGCCCTCCACTCGGCCCACACGCAATCTTCCATGACCTGGGACTACCCCAACCCTTTCACCATTCCCGCCATGCCGCAGGCGCAGGACATTGATGGCCTGAACCACACCAACAATGCGGTCTACGTGCAGTGGTGCGAGAAGGCGGGCTGGGCCCATTCGGAAGCGCTGGGCCTGACGCTGCAGGACTACCAGCGCCTGGACCGCGCCATGGCCATACGCCGTGGCGAATACGACTACCTGCTGCCCACGCTGCTGGGCGAGCCGCTGACGCTGGCCACGTGGATGCTGGCCGGCAGCGGCAAGCTGACCATGGAGCGCCGCTTCCAGCTGGTGCGCGACCGCGACCAGGTCACGGTGCTGCGCGGGCGCTGGGATCTGGTGTGCATTGAACTCAGCAGCGGGCTGCCGCGTCGCATGCCGGCGGAGTTCTGTGACGTCTATCTGTCGGCAGTCGTGGCGCCCTAGCCACTGGCAGTTCGCGGTGCTCTGCACCATAATTGCAGCCACCACACAGGAGTCCAACCCCATGGGTCTTGCCAAGCCCGAGCTAGCCATGTTGCGCATCTGCACGGTGCTGGGCATGGCGTGCCTGCTGATGCTCACCGGGTGCTCGTCCACGCCAAGCAATCCGCGTTATGCGGAACCTGCCGCAAAACCCTTCGTACCCGCCCGGCTGTCACGCGACCAGGCCAATGATGTGACCATCCACGCTGTCGGTCTGGTCGGCACGCCCTATCGCCATGGCGGCAACACGCCGGACGGCGGCTTTGACTGCAGTGGGCTGATTCGCTATGTCTACAAGACCGGCGCGGGCGTCGTGGCGCCGCGCACCGTGTCCATGCTGGCGGACTGGGGCCAAGCGGTGCCGGCCGAGGCCCTGCAAACCGGAGACCTTGTCGTGTTCACCCTGGGTGGCTCGGCCTCCCATGCGGGCATTTATGTGGGTGACGGGCGGTTTGTCCACGCCCCGTCCACGGGCGGCGAGGTGCGCCTGGACCAACTGGCATCGCGGTACTGGTCCCGCCAGCAAGTGGCGTTTCGCCGGCCCTGACTGCACCCCGCAGCCGGGTGCGGTTTAACCCAGGGCAACGATCACGCTGACAAACACCGTCTTGACGAACAGCCAGGTGGCCAGGACGATCAACCAGGATTTCCACTGCACCCGGGGCGTGTTGAATTTGTTCTCGGCCAAGGTGAAGACCACGGCACCAGCCAACCCGAACGCCAGGCCGATCAGTGCCTGGTCGAGCTTCTGCATCCAGTAGAGGTCCAAGTCACTGTCAACCGGCTGGAACAGGTGCACCACCAGCCCAAAGACCAGCCAGCGCACCAGGTAGCCCCACCAGCGCGTCCACAGGCCTGTGCCAACGGGAGGCCAGTGGGGTTCATGGTTGGGGGCCAGATCAGTCATGGTGGGGCAATGCGGGGTTTGCAGTGGGCGACAAGGGGTTCGGTCAGTTTAATGCCGCACGCGCAGGAATCGCTGGTTCAGGTACCCTAGAAGCATGAATACACCTATCAATCTGGCCCTGCAGGGCGGTGGCTCGCATGGTGCGTTCACCTGGGGCGTGCTGGACATGCTGCTGGAGGACGGCCGGGTGGAGCTGGAAGGCATCAGCGGAACCAGCGCTGGCGCGATGAATGCCGTGGCCCTGGCGCACGGTTTTGCCCAGGCCCAGGGGCAGTCCCCACTGCAGATGCGGGAGGCCGCGCGTGCCTCGCTGGCGCATTTCTGGGACGGGATTGTGAACATGGGCGCCATGGCATCCAGCATCTCGCAGGCCCAGCGTGCGCCGTTGGACATTCTGTTTGGCGGCTTTGGCGCGCTGACCGGGGGTAACCATTCTCCGGGTCAGATATTCAGCGACGCCATGACCAGCCTGTGGGCCAAGTCGGTGTCCCCCTACCAAAGCAATCCGCTGGACATCAACCCGCTGCAGAAGTTTCTGGAGAACTCCATTGACTTCGAGCGGCTGGCGGCCTACAAGGCCCTGAAGGTCTTTGTCGTGGCCACTTCGGTAACCACCGGCAAGGCGGAGGTCTTCTCGGGCAAGCGGCTCTCCGCACGTGCGGTGATGGCCTCGGCCTGCCTGCCCACGGTGTTCCAGGCGGTGGAGATCGAGGGCGTGCACTACTGGGACGGCGGCTTCTCCGGCAACCCGGCCATCCACCCGCTGATCTATGAATGCGCCAGCCGCGACATTGTGCTGGTGCAGATCAACCCCATCCAGCGCGACAAGCTGCCGACCACGGCGGGCGACATCATGGACCGGGTCAACGAAATCACATTCAACGCCGCGTTGATCGCCGAGATGCGCGCCATCGATTTTGTGAAGCGCCTGCTGGCCGAGGGCAAGCTGGACCCCGCGCGTTACAAGGATGTGCTGATGCACCGCATCGACGGCGGTGAAATCCTCGAAGGCTTTCACGCCTCCACCAAGTCTGCGACGGACGCCAAGCTGATCCACACCCTGCGTGATCTGGGCAAGGACTGCGCGGCGCAGTGGCTCAAGCGCCATTACGGTTCGCTGGGTGTGGAGTGCACCGTCAACATCCACCGCGACTACCTGGACGACTTGCGCGTGCCATCCAGGTAGGCGTCAACACACCAAAGGGTCAGGCGACCTTAAGCACCAGCTTGCCGTTGTTGGCACCGCTGAACAGCATGTCAAAGGCACGCGGGAAGGCTTCCAGGCCCTCCACCACGTCTTCGCGGGTCTTGAGCTTGCCGGACTGAATCCAGCCGGCCATGACCATGGCCGCTTCGCCGGCGCGGTCGTAGTAGTCGGACACGACGATGCCGGTCATGGTGGCGCGGTTCACCAGCAGGGACAGGTAGTTGGCCGGGCCCTTGACCGGGGTTGTGTTGTTGTACTGCGAGATGGCGCCGCAGATGACGATGCGTGCGCCACGGGCCAGGCGGGTCAGCACGGCGTCGAGGATGTCACCACCCACGTTGTCAAAGAACACGTTGACGCCATCCGGGCAGTGGGTCTTGAGGGCCTCGGCCACGTTCTCGGTCTTGTAGTCGATGGCGGCATCAAAGCCCAGCTCTTCGACCAGGTAGCGGCACTTGTCGGCGCCGCCTGCAATGCCGACCACGCGGGCACCCTTGATCTTGGCCACCTGGCCGACCACGGAGCCCACGGCGCCGGCCGCGCCGGACACGACGACCGTGTCACCCGCCTTGGGTTGGCCCACTTCCAGCAGACCGAAGTAGCCGGTCATGCCGGGCATGCCCAGGGTGCTCAGGTAGACCGGCAGCGGGGCCAGCTTGGGGTCGACCTTGGTCAACCCTTGTCCATTGGAATAGGCATATTCCTGCACGCCCAGCAGACCGGTCACGTGGTCGCCTATGGCGAACTTGGGATTCCTGGATGCGGTAACACGGCCCACAGCCAGGGCGCGCATGACTTCACCAATGCCGACCGGCGGGATGTAGGACTTGGTGTCGTTCATCCAGCCGCGCATGGCGGGGTCCAGCGACAGGTACAGGATCTGGATGACGACTTCGCCATCGTGGGGCGCGCGCACTGGCTCTTCGGTGCGGCTCCAGTCGCTGTCCTTGACGGTTCCCTTGGGGCGGGCGGCGAGTTTGAACTGGTGGTTGATGGTGGCGTTGCTCATGGGGTTCTCCGGGTTAGAACAAGGAATGGAGCGAAGTGTAGAGACCCACTTATTGCCTGAATAGCCACCAATTCGGCATAATATTGTTGTTCAAAAGACAACAATCAGCGAAAGCACCCATGAATCCCCAACGCCTGGCCCTGTTTTCCGCCATCGTTCGTGCCGGCAGCATCAGCAAGGCTGCCGCCACGCTGGGCATGGGGAAGTCCGTCATGTCGCGCCAGCTGGCCAAACTGGAAGACGATCTGGGTGCGCGCCTGATCCAGCGCTCCACCCGGCGACTGACGCTGACCGAGATTGGCGAGCTGGTGTTTGCCGAGGCCCGGCACATTGACCGCGCCGTGGCCAATATCGAACAGCTCACCGAGCAGCACCAGAGCGAGGTGCAGGGCCGCCTGCGCGTGACCTGCCCGCGCCCGCTGGGGCAGCGCTACCTGGTGCCGCTGCTGGTGGAGTTCGCGCAACGCTACCCCAAGGTGGAGGTGTCCCTGGCGGTGGATGACCGCATGGTGGACCTGATTGCCGAACACATTGACGTGGCCATCCGCGTGGCGCACCTGGAAGACTCCACGCTGGTGGCCCGCAAGCTCAGCGAGAACCCGCGCGTGCTGGTGGCCGCGCCCACCTACCTGGCGCGCGCCGGCACGCCACAAACACCGGACGAACTGCACCACCACGATTGCCTGGTCTACGCCAGCGGTGCGCGGGTGTTTGACGAATGGAGCTTCAGCCGGGATGGCGTCACCACACCGTTGCGCGTGCCGGCCAAGCTGCAGATCAATGACGGCATGGCCCTGGTGGCCGCGGCCTGCGCCGGTGGGGGTGTGCTGGTTATCGACCGTCTGCTGGTGGGCCACGAACTGGCCGATGGCACGCTGGTGCAACTGCTGCCCGACTACCAGTTGCGCGCTGGCCAGCCCGTCTATGCGGTGTACCCGGCGCGGCCCTGGCTGGCGTTCAAGACGGCCACTTTCATCGCTTTTTTGCAGGAACGGCTGTTTGCCTGACGCACCTCGGTGCGGCGTTTTCGGGTCGCTGCACACGTAACCGGGACGTGCCAAGTGTTGCGCGGTGTATCTGAGGCGCCGTGTCGCAACGTATGGATACACATCCACGCCGGGGGTTCACCAGAACGCGCGGTTTTCGTGAGACCTTCGGGGCATCGACTCATTGACGAACTGGAATCCATCCCATGAAGCTCCCTATGAAAGCCACCCTTTGGACACTGACAGCCGCCGCTCTGTTCACGCTCGGCGGCTGCGCCGGCATGTCCACGCGTGACCGCAACACCATCACCGGCGCCGCCGTTGGCGCGGCAGCGGGCTCCATACTGACCGGGGGCAGCCCGATCGGTGCCGTTGGTGGCGGCGTTGTCGGCGGTGTGATCGGCAACGAAGTCGGGCGCAGAAGGTAAGCGCAACCGCCATTCCATCAGGAGGTCCCCATGAACACACGCGTCCCCACGCAGGTACTGGAGTCGGTGGCAACGGAACAGTTCCCGATCCCGATTGAACAGCTGGTTCAGGAAGCCTATGCTGCGTCCGCGCTGGAGGCTCAAAACCGCATCCTTGCCCGACTGGTGGGCAAGACGTTCGAGACCGCGCCCGTGACAACTCAGGCGCGTTTGCTGGAGCAACTTCTGCAATCCGTGGGCATGTTGCCCCTGATAACCGTGGCGAATGGCCTCTTTGCACGCCTGCGGTTCCGCGCAGGCTGGAGCCACCCGGTGGTACGCCAGTCCGACCTGGTGTCGGTCCGGTCCGGTGATGTCGCCACCCTGGCCGAGCAGTTGTTGCAAATGCGATCTGACGCCTTGATCGGGCTCATACCCCTGTTGGTCAACGCCGCGGCCCAGTCGGGATCACGGGTCGCCAGTACGCTGGCAACCCTGCTGCACCAACGCGCGCCTCGCCGCCGGGCCAGTGATCGCAGGGCATTCGGTGTGGCCACGTTGTGCGCCTCATGACCTGACAGGCCAGACACCCAACTTGCCGCTGGCACTCAACGTGTCTTCGCAAGCTCCTCGCCCACGAGCTGCTGCAACTGCTCGAACCCGAAGGACGGCAGCGGCCGCCCATTGACAAAATACTCCGGTGTCTGCGAGACGCCCAGGGTATTGGCGTCTGCCAGGTCCTGCGCCACCGCCTGTTTCAGGTCCGGCGCCGTCATATCAATGGCCAGTTGCTCCATGTTGAGCCCCACGCCGTTGAGGGGCGCCCAGATCAGGTCCGGCTTGGCGGTGTGGTTGGCGACCCAGTCCTTCTGGCTCTGCAACAGGGCTTCCAGCGCCGGCCAGAACTTGCCCTGCCGGCGCGCCGCCTCCAGCACCGCCACCACCTTGTCCGACCCCTTGTGGAACGGTGCGTAGCGCATGACCAGGCGGATGCGGTCCGGGTGCCTGGCCATCAGCTGCTTGACCAGCGGATAGAACGTGCTGCAGGTCTCGCACGCCGGGTCAAAGAACTCGACGATGACCACCGGCGCGTCGGCCTTGCCCAGGCTGGGCGAGTGGGCGCGCATCAGCGCCGTGCGGTCCACCGCGACGGCCTGCGCCACACCGGCGCTCTGATTAGCAAAGTACCACCACAGCGCCATGGCAACCACGGCCAGAACACCGATGACGGCTTTTGTTGTTGTCTTGCTCTGCATGCGAATCAATCCTTGTATGACGTCCTGCTGGACCTGCCCGATTATGTGGCCGGCCCTGTCTTCGCACGCAACAGCCGCAGCCCGTTGCCCACCACCAGCAGGCTGGCCCCCATGTCGGCAAACACCGCCATCCACATGGTGCCCAGACCCAGCAGCGTCAGCACCAGAAACACCGCCTTGATACCCAGCGCCAGCACGATGTTCTGCACCAGCACGGCATGGGTGTGGCGGGACAGGCGCACAAAGCGCGGCAGCTTGCGCAGGTCATCGTCCATCAGCGCCACGTCGGCCGTTTCGATCGCGGTGCCCGTGCCTGCCGCGCCCATCGCAAAGCCGATGTCGGAGCGGGCCAGGGCGGGCGCATCGTTGATGCCGTCGCCGACCATGCCCACCTTGCCACCCAGGGCCATCCTGGCCTCGATGGCGCGGAGTTTGTCGTCTGGCAACAGGTCGCCCAGTGCTTCGTCCATGCCCACTTGCTCAGCGATGGCGCGCGCCGTGTGGGCGTTGTCGCCGGTCAGCATCACCGTCTGGATGCCCAGCGCGTGCAGTTCTGCAATGGCCTGGCGGCTGCTGTCCTTGACCGTGTCCGCCACGGCAAACACGCCGTGCACACTGCTGTCGTCGGTCAGCACGATCACCGTCTTGCCCTGGGCCTCCAGCGCCGACAGCTGCGCTTCCAGCGCGTCCGAACAGCGCCCCTGTTCATGGATCAGCCCATGGTTGCCCAGGTGGTAGCGCTTGCCATCGATCATGCCGGTGGTGCCGCGCCCGGGCAGCGCTTCAAAGTCTTCCACCGGGCGCAGGGCAACGCCCTCGGCCTGGGCCGCCAGTGCCACGGCGCGTGACACCGGGTGGTCGGAGCGGCTGGCCAGGCTGGCGGCCAGGCTGCGCACGTCTGCGGCCTGCCAGCCGTTGAGCACGAAGAAATCGGTCTGCACCGGTTTGCCGTGCGTCAGGGTGCCGGTCTTGTCCAGCGCCAACCAGGCCAGCTTGCGCCCCTCTTCCAGGTAGACCCCGCCCTTGATGAGAATGCCCTGACGCGCCGCGGCGGCCAGGGCGCTGACGATGGTCACCGGGGTGGAGATCACCAGCGCGCAGGGGCAGGCGATGACCAGCAGCACCAGCGCCTTGTAGACCCATTCAAACCAGGCACCGCCGAGCAACAAGGGCGGCAGAACAGCGACCGCCAGCGCCATGGCAAACACCACCGGGGTGTAGACCTTGGCAAACTGGTCCACCCAGCGCTGGGTGGGTGCCCGTGCGCCCTGCGCGGCTTGCACCGCATGGATGATGCGCGCCAGCGTGCTGTCCCCCGCCGCCGCAGTCACCACGTATTCAAACGAGCCCGCTTCATTGATGGTTCCGGCAAACACGGCATCCCCTTGCGCCTTGTCCACCGGCAGGCTCTCACCCGTGATGGGGGCCTGGTTGACGCTGGAGCGCCCGCTGACGAGGGTGCCGTCCAGCGCGATGCGCTCACCCGGCTTGACGCGCACCCGCTGCGAAATCCCGACCGATTGGGCATCCACCTCGGCCCACGTGCCGTCGGCTTGCAGGACCGTGGCACGCTCGGGCGTCAATTGCATCAGGCCCCGGATCGCGTTGCGCGCGCGGTCCAGCGACTGGGCTTCAATCCGCTCGGCGATGGTGAACAGCACCATCACCATGGCCGCTTCCGGCCACTGGCCAAGCAACAGCGCACCGGTCACGGCAATGCTCATCAGCGCATTGATATTCAGGTTGCCATTGCGGATGGCGATCCAGCCCTTTTGGTAGGTGCTGGTGCCACTGGCCAGCACCGCGCCTATGGCCAGCACGGCGGCCAGCCAGGATGGCAGGCCGCCCCAGTGCACCACTTCCGACGCGATGGCCGCCAGCCCCGCCAGGGCGAGCGGCCACCAGGGCCTGGCGGGCTCCGGGTCCGCTTGGGCTGGCGTTGACGGGCAACAGTCCACCTCGGGGGTGAAGCCCAGCGAGCGGATGGCTTCCAGCACTGGCTCCATCGCCTGCGGTTGGTGCGTGACGGTCAGCACCCGCTGCATCAGGTTGAACTCCATGCCGGCAACACCGGGCATGCTGCCCAGTCTGTTGCGCAGAAGCGCCTCTTCCGTGGGGCAGTCCATTTGCAGGATGCGGATGGGGGTCGTGAGGGTTTTGTGGGAAGCCATGGGCCCTATTAGGCAACCTGAAGCTACTATAGAGTCAAGCACATTCTGGAGGGAGCCATGAAAATCGGTGAATTGGCGCAATTGGCCCAGACCACGGTCGAGACCGTGCGCTACTACGAGAAGGAAGGCCTGTTGCCCCCGACGGACCGCACGGCGGGCAATTTCCGGGTCTATGGCCCCGCGCACCTGGAACGCCTGCGGTTTGTCCGCAATTGCCGTGCCCTGGGCATGAGCCACGAAGAAATCCACAACCTGCTGGGCCTGGCGAACCGGCCGGCCCAGGGCTGTGGCGCCATCAACGCCGTGTTCGACCAGCACATCGCCCATGTGGACGCCCGCATCCAGGAGTTGGTTCAGCTCAAGGCGCAACTGGCTGCCTTGCGCCACCAGTGCCAATCCGAGCAGGCGGTGGAGACGTGTGGAATCCTGCAGGGGCTGGCAGCCATGGCACCCGCAAAGACCACAGCAAAGGCCTGCATCTGACCGGCCGGACTTGAAAGTCCCGGAAATGGCCTTATCATTAGCACTCGTCGGAGTTGAGTGCTAACACCATCCAACCCGCTGGTTAATGAGTACCAACTTATTCAAGTTGGTACGCGTTTGATTGTGCAATTGTTTCAATACCCAGGAGATTTCCCCATGAAACTGCGTCCTTTGGCAGACCGCGTCATTGTTAAGCGCGTTGAGAACGAAACCAAGACTGCCTCTGGCATCGTCATTCCCGACAGCGCCGCAGAAAAGCCCGATCAAGGCGAAGTGCTGGCCGTAGGCCCCGGCAAGAAGAACGACAAGGGCGAAGTGATTGCCATGAACGTCAAGGTCGGTGACCGCGTTCTGTTCGGCAAGTACAGCGGCCAGACCGTCAAGGTGGCTGGCGACGAACTGCTGGTGATGAAGGAAGACGACCTGTTCGCCGTGGTTGAGTCCAAGTAATTCGCACCCCCATTTAACTTAATTCTCAGGAGCCAAACATGGCAGCAAAAGACGTAATTTTCGGCGGCGAAGCCCGCGCACGCATGGTTGAAGGCGTGAACATTTTGGCCAACGCGGTCAAGGTGACACTGGGCCCCAAGGGCCGTAACGTGGTTCTGGAGCGCTCTTTCGGCGCCCCCACCGTGACCAAGGACGGTGTGTCCGTGGCCAAGGAAATCGAACTGAAGGACAAGCTGCAGAACATGGGCGCCCAGATGGTCAAGGAAGTGGCTTCCAAGACGTCTGACATCGCTGGCGACGGCACCACGACTGCTACCGTGCTGGCTCAAGCCATCGTGCGCGAAGGCATGAAGTACGTGGCCGCCGGCATGAACCCCATGGACCTGAAGCGCGGTATCGACAAGGCTGTGACCGCCCTGGTTGCCGAGCTGAAGAAGGCCTCCAAGGCCACCACCACGTCCAAGGAAATCGCGCAAGTTGGCTCCATCTCCGCCAACAGCGACGAGACCATCGGCAAGATCATTGCGGACGCGATGGACAAGGTCGGCAAGGAAGGCGTTATCACGGTTGAAGACGGCAAGTCCCTCGACTCCGAGCTGGAAGTCGTTGAAGGCATGCAGTTTGACCGCGGCTACCTGTCGCCCTACTTCATCAACAATCCCGAAAAGCAAGCTGCTTTGCTGGACAACCCCTTTGTGCTGCTGTTCGACAAGAAGATCAGCAACATCCGTGACCTGCTGCCCACGCTGGAGCAAGTCGCCAAGGCCGGTCGTCCCCTGTTGATCATTGCTGAAGATGTCGATGGCGAAGCCCTGGCAACTTTGGTGGTCAACACCCTGCGCGGTATCCTGAAGGTGGTGGCTGTCAAGGCGCCTGGCTTTGGTGACCGTCGCAAGGCCATGCTGGAAGACATCGCCATCCTGACCGGTGGCAAGGTCATCGCCGAAGAAGTCGGCCTGTCCCTGGAAAAGGTCACTCTGGCCGACCTGGGCACCGCCAAGCGCATCGAAGTGGGCAAGGAAAACACCATCATCATCGACGGCGCTGGCGCTGCCGGTGACATCGAAGCCCGCGTCAAGCAAATCCGCGTGCAAATCGAAGAAGCCACTTCCGACTACGACCGTGAAAAGCTGCAAGAGCGCGTGGCCAAGCTGGCCGGCGGTGTTGCCGTGATCAAGGTTGGCGCTGCCACCGAAGTCGAAATGAAGGAAAAGAAGGCCCGCGTGGAAGACGCACTGCACGCCACCCGCGCTGCCGTGGAAGAAGGCATTGTGGCTGGTGGTGGCGTGGCTCTGCTGCGCGCCAAGCAAACCGCTGGTGCCATCAAGGGCGACAACGCTGACCAGGACCACGGCATTGCCCTGGTGCTGAAGGCCATCGAAGCCCCCCTGCGCGAGATCGTGTACAACGCCGGTGGCGAGGCCTCCGTTGTCGTCAACGCCGTGCTGAATGGCAAGGGCAACTACGGCTTCAACGCCGCCAACGACACCTATGGCGACATGATCGAAATGGGTATCCTGGACCCCACCAAGGTGACCCGCACCGCGCTGCAGAACGCTGCATCCGTTGCATCCCTGATGCTGACCACCGAGTGCATGGTGGCCGAGTCTCCCAAGGCCGAATCCGCTGGTGGCGGCATGGGCGGCGGTGACATGGGCGGTATGGGTGGCATGGGCGGCATGGGCATGTAATTGCCCGCCGTGCACCGGGGCGCTCACGCGCTCCGGGTCACACCTGCAAAAGCCCGCACAGCGCAAGCTCTGCGGGCTTTTTCACGTTGAATTAGCTACAAATTTGATAGCAATGTGCTAAATATCCACGAGGGCTAGCATCCGATTTGGCTCTTAATCGTTCGGCTGAGCGCGGCTTTCAAACCCACCGGGCGGGTTGCGGTGATGCGCACCTGGGGCGTGTCGTGCCAGGCGGCGCACTGGCGAATAGCCTGGGCCACGTCGTGGACCTGCTCCTCGCTCCACTTGCAACCCGGCTGCGCATACAGGGCCTTGACCTCGAACACGCCCTCGGCGCGGTGGGCCTTGGCGTCCAGGCGCCCAATCAGCTCACCGCGGCACAGAATGGGCAGCACGAAGTAGCCATACACCCGCTTGGGCTCGGGCGTGTAGCACTCCAGGCGGTAGTCGAAGTCGAACAGGCCGGTGGCGCGTTCGCGATCCCACACCACCGGGTCAAACGGTGACAGCAGCGTGGTGTGCAGCGCCTGCAACGCACCGCGCACGGCCTTCTTGAGCAATGCCTGCTGGCTGTGGTGCACGTAGCCCGGCACATCCCAGCCCTCCACGGACACGCGCAGCAGCGTGCCCTCCAGCACCAGCGTGTCGAGGTCCGCATCCTTGAGACGGGGCTTGATGCGGAAGTAGTCGTGAATCCAGCGCGCCTGGGTTATGCCCAGCGCAGCCACGGCGCGTTCAATGAACTGGCCGTGCACCACCTGCGGGTCGTGCACCGGCACGGCGGCCTCCACTGCCAGCGCCTGAGGCGCCACACGCTGGCTCAGGTCGTAAACGCGGTGGAAGTTTTCGCGACGGGCCACCATCAGTTCGCCGCTGGCAAACAGGGCCTCCAGCCAGCGTTTTTCGTCCTTCCAGCCCCACCAGGCACCGCCCTGGCCTTCCGTGCGTTCAAAGTCGGAGGATTTCACCGGCCCCGCCTCGGCGATGTGGGCCAGCAGCTTGTCCAGGTGCTGGCGCTGCTGCGCATGGCTTTTCTGTGCGTGGGCCAGCCCCCAATGCCGGCGGGTGGCACGGTTGTAGGCGCGGTGCAGCAGCAGGTCGTCCGTGGGCGCAAAGCAGGCCTCATGGGCCCAGGTCTCGAACACATGGCCTTCGGACAGCGCCGCCTCCAGCCAGCCTCGCGGATACGGCCCCAGGCGGGAATACAGCACCAGATACGGGCTGCGGGCGACGACATGGATGGTGTCGATCTGCAGCAGTTGCATGCGCGCAATGCATTGGCGCAGCGCCTTTGGCGTGGCGTGGCTGGCGGGCGGCTGCAACAGACCCTGCGCGGCCAGGTGCAGGGCGCGGGCCTGGGCAATGCCGAGTGGGGGGCTAGACGAGCTGCGAGGCGTCGACATATGCGAAATGGCCCTTGCCGGTGCGTTTGACCCGGTACATGGCCTGATCGGCCAGTCGCCGCATGGCACCCATGTCGTCAATCGGATCCGGGTAGACCGCAATGCCGACGCTGGCACTCAATTCGACCTGGTCGCCCTGCACGGCCACCGGGTACGACAGTGTTTCAATGATGGTGCGTGCCACCTGGGCCGCCGCATCCGCATCCGGCAAGTTGACCAGGATGACCATGAACTCGTCACCGCCAATGCGGGCCGCCGTGTCCTGCTCTCGCACGCAGCGCTGCAAGCGGGTGGCGAGTTCGATCAGGACCATGTCGCCCACCGCATGCCCGTAGCGGTCATTCACTGCCTTGAATCCGTCCAGGTCAATGAACAGCAGGGCAACCTGGGTTTTCAGGCGCCGTGCAACACTGCAGGCCACCTGCAGGCGGTCATCGGCCAGACGCAGCGTGGGCAGGCCGGTCAGGTGGTCGTGGGTGGCAAGCTTTTCCAGGGCATTGCGCTGCTCCTGCACCTCTTCAATGGCGCTCTGGGCTGCGTCCAGGATGGTGTTGGCGCTGCGGGCCAGCAGGCCGATTTCATCATCCTGGTGGCTGGCCTCCAGGGGCAGCCGGTTCACGCCCCCCGGAGTCACTGCGTTCATGGCCTGTGCCAGACGGCCAATCGGCCCGAACACCATGCGACGCAGAACCAGCATCAGGATGGCTGCGGCGGCCAGCACCTGGGCCAGCATCAACGCGGTCTGAAACAGGGCGGCCCGCGCGGCCGCCCGCTCCACCTCGGCATCGTTCTGCACCAGCACCAGGCGGCCAATGGCCTCCTTGTGATCCACCGGTGACAACAACACAAAACTGCGCCCCCGCGTGAATTCGATGCCGTCCTGCGCGCCCATCTGGTACTTGAAGTCGTCGCCGGACTCGATGCGTGCAGCCAGCACCATGGGGTTGGCCATCAAACCTTCGAGCACATCCTGGGCAATTCTTGCGTTGGAGGCAAATGCGGCGATCTCCGCCTGCACCTGCACCGTGCGCACCATCTGGTTTTGCAGATCGGTCGTCATGCCCAACTGGTGGTGGTAGGCATAGCGGTAGGTGAAGACCCCCACCACTGCCGAGAACACCAGCAGCGTCAGCCCCACCACGACCACCAGGCGCACGGCAAGTCGTTTGGCCAGCGGAATGGTCATGCCGCGCTCATTCCCTGACACGCAGGACCACCTTGACCGAGGTGTCCACCAGGGCCGCGTCGATGTAGCCTATGCCACCGCGATTGCGGCTGACGGCATCCAGTACCAGGCGGCTGTCTGGCAGGACCATGGGGGGCAGCACCTCGCCGCTGAAGCGCAAACGCGCCCAGTAGGCATTGAGCTGCTTGAGGTTCATGCCGTTCAGTGCGCGGAAGAAACTCTCACGCAGTGTGCTGTCCTGCGGCTGCTCGTAGACCGCCGCCGGTATCTTTTGATCATCCAGCACAAAGGAGCGCGAACGGCCCAAATACAGATCCGACACCTCGCGCGCCGTCATCACTGACACCGGGTTGTTGGGGTTGACGACGACGGCAATCTCGGCGGCCTGAGCCGATGCAAGCCCCGCCACCGCAAGGCACCACCAGATGAAGAACGGGCGGATGAACGCGCACATGGTCAAAACGCAAAGTCCAGTGTCACGGCCAGCAGGTTGATGCGGCTGCTATCCCGGTTGATTGCCTCGTCACGCCACCACAGGCCATAGCCAGTGGGGTTGATCTGGGTCTGGTCCCACTGCAGCTTGAGTGCCGCCTGGCGGTGGAAGTCCCATCGCAGGCCCAGGGACACCGTGTCCTGCTCAATGCGGTTGGTGTTGAGCACAAACAGCGCCGGGTCGCGCAGGACGGCGTTGTAGGCGCCCCAGTCGTTTGCCGGCAGGCGTGGTGCATCGGGCCGTGAGGTGCTGAGCGTCAGCAGCGGCGTCCAGTCGCCGAAACGTCGCCCGACACTGACGTAGGCCATGCGCCCATGCGGTACCACCGCCGCACTGGCCGTGGTAGTGCCCAGTTCAGCCTGCGCCAGCCATTGACCGTCGTCATAGGCTGCTCCCAGGGTGGTGTAGCTGACCTTGGCGCCCTGGAAAGACAGGTTGCGCCGCAGGTCTGCGGCTTCTGCGCTGGCACCAGGAACACCGGCCACTGCCAACGAATCAAGCCCCGCATGCAAGGGCGCGAAAGCCGGCACCTCGTTGGCCGCCGTCCACTGCGAATAGGCCAGCTTGAAGCGCCATTTGTCGGTTTGCCCGGTCACGGACACGCCCTGCATGTCATCGGCCCGGAAGTCATAGCCGGACTGGATGGGAATGGCGAAAGGACTGCTACGACCCAACTGGGCCTTCAACCGCCAGCGCGCAGCCTCGGTTTCGAACCGGTAGGTGGCATCCAGCCCATCCACCGACAGGATGGGAATCCAGCCATAGAACTCCGATGGCGGCCGCACCCACGAATAGGCATAACCCACGTTGCGGTACTCGGACATCAGGAAGGCGTCGTAGTTGATGCGACCGGCGCGGATATCCCATGGGGCGCCAGGACGCACGGTGACATAGGCCAGTTCGGTAGCGCTGTCCAGATCGCGGCGGAACTGGTCACGCACCACCAGTTGCCCCACCAGGTCGGCGTTGGGGCTGAGGCTGTACTCCATTTGCACGCCCAGTCGTGTGTCCACTTTCCAGCTCGGGCCGGTGGAAAAGCTGCTGTCAGGCCGTTGGGCGATGTCGCGTGCGGGGGCTATGTCGGCGCGGTTGTCGGACGTATAGCCAACGGTGCCGAAGCCGCTCAAGCGAAGCCTGTCATCTGCCAGGGCGGAGACGCACCCCAATACCAGACACAAACCCAGGAAAGGGGCAACTCGGGGGACGGATGAAAATGCACACATAACGTGTTCATTACAACCCGAAGCGCGACCCTTATACAAGCCTAAAACATGGGAGTCCGGCGCTATTCTTCAGTCTATGAGCCGCTTCAGCAGGCCGGCGGTGGAGGCATCCAGACCCACGCAGTCGCCGCTGTCCAGCCTGCTGGCCAGATCACGCGCCAGTACCTTGCCCAGCTCCACACCCCATTGGTCAAAGCTGTTGATGCCCCACACCGCACCACTGACAAAGACACGGTGCTCCTGCAGGGCGATCAAGGCGCCCAGTGTGGTGGGATTCAGATCATCCAGTAGCAGGAAGGTGCTGGGCCGGTTGCCCGGAAAGTGGCGGTGCCCATCGGCACCGGTCTTGCCAACCATCAATGCTTGGGCCTGGGCCAGTGCGTTGGCCAGCAACAGCGTGTGGTGGCCGCCCAGAGGATGGCGGGGCTTCTTCACCGCGACAAACTCGACCGGCACGGTGTCATGCCCCTGGTGCAGTGCCTGAAAGTAGGCGTGCTGGCCGTTGGTGCCCGGCTCGCCCCACAACACTGGCGCAGTGGCATACGGCAATGCCTCGCCAGAAGTGTCAACCCGTTTTCCGTTGCTCTCCATCTCCAGTTGCTGCAGGTAGGCCGGCCAGCGCTTGAGCGCACTGTGATACGGCGCAATGCTGCGGCTGGTGAAGCCGTGGAAGTTGCGGTACCAGACATCGAGCAGGCCCAGACGCACCGGAAGGTTGGTCTCCAGCGGCGCTGTTCGGAAATGCTCATCCATAGCATGCGCACCAGCCAGGAAGGCGCGAAAGCCCTCAGCACCAATCGCAATCGCCAGCGGCAGGCCGATGGCCGACCAGATCGAGTAGCGCCCACCCACCCAGTCCCAGAAGCCGAACGTGGTGCGGATGCCAAAGGCCTGGGCGGCTTCCACGTTGGTGGTCAGCGCGGCAAAGTGGCGCTCAATATCGGTCCCGCCCTGCGTCGCAAACCAGGCCTTGGCCGACTGCGCATTGGTCATGGTCTCCACCGTGGTGAAGGTCTTGCTGGCTACCAGGAACAGCGTGCTCTGCGGCTTCAGGTGGCGCAAGGTTGCGTCCAGCTCATGGCCATCGACGTTGGAGACAAAGTGAAAGCGCTTTCCCGGCACCGCAAATGCGTCCAGCGCCAGCACCGCCATTTGCGGTCCCAGATCGGAGCCGCCAATGCCGATGTTGACCACATCGGTGATATCCGGGTTGGCACGCACGGCCTCTGCAAAGGCCAGCATGGCGTCCAGTGTGGCATGCACTTGCGCCAGTGCATCAGCTACATTTCTTATAGCTATCCGATCAGTATCGGCGAGGTCTGAAGGCGGATATCGCAACAACCAGTGCATGGCGGCGCGGTGTTCGGTGGTGTTGACGATGGCACCCGTCAGCAGGGCATCGCGCTGACCCTCCAGGTCGCAGGCGCGAGCCAGGTCCAGCAGCAGGGATTCGGTCGCAGGGTCCAGCAGGTTCTTGGACAGGTCCGCAAACACATGCGGTGCCGACTGGCTCAGGCGGGCAAAGCGATCAGCATCCGCGGCAAACGCTTGGCGCAGGTCGAAGGCCCGCCCAGTCGCATTGAAGGCGTGTTGCAGCGCAGACCAGGCCGCAGTGCGGTCACATCGGGTACGTGTCATGGTATCCAATGGTAAAGGCACTTGCTTTGCCCGAGTGCGGCTCAGGCGGCCAGCAGCAGGTGGTCGAGTTTGACGGCATCGGCACAGAAGGCGCGTATGCCTTCGGCCAGCTTCTCGGTGGCCATGGCGTCTTCATTCAGTGCCAGGCGGAAGCCTGCCTCATCAAAGTGCTGGTGTTCCAGCGGGCTCTGGCGGGCGCTCTCGGGGTCGAGGGCGCGCACCAGAGGCGCATCGGTGGCGGCCAACGTGGCCAGCAGGTCGGGACTGATGGTCAGCAAGTCGCATCCCGCCAGCGCCACGATCTGCCCCACATTGCGAAAGCTCGCACCCATGACCTCGGTGGAAATACCGAATTTCTTGTAGTAGTTGTAAATCTGCGTGACCGATTGCACGCCGGGGTCATTGGCACCCGCGCGTTCGGTCTCGACCCACGTGGCTCCAGCGGACTTCTTGTACCAGTCGTAAATGCGTCCGACAAAGGGCGAAATCAATTGCACCTTGGCCTGTCCGCAGGCCACCGCCTGGCAGAACGAAAACAGCAGCGTCAAGTTGGTGTGAATGCCCTTGCGTTCCAGTGCTTGCGCGGCGGCAATGCCTTCCCAGGTGGCGGCGACCTTGATCAGCACGCGCTCGGTCGAAATGCCTTGAGCCTGGTACAGCGCAATCAGGCGTTCGGCCCGTGCCACGGTGGCGTTGGTGTCAAAGCTCAGGCGGGCATCCACCTCGGTGGACACGCGCCCGGGGATGATGGACAGAATCTCGCAGCCGAAACGCACCAGCAGACGGTCCATCACCTCATCCAGCGCACGGCCGCGGAACTGCTCCACTGTCTGCTGCAGTAGCGGTGCATAGTCGGCCTTTTGCACGGCCTTGAGGATCAGCGAAGGGTTGGTCGTGGCGTCCTGCGGCTGGAAGGCGCCCAACTGCTTGAAGTCGCCGGTATCGGCCACCACGGTGGTGAAATGTTTGAGTGCGTCGAGCTGGTTCATGCCTTGAATTATCGATGAAACAAAGTTACATTATTACACCCTATTTTTGTAACTTTTCGCCATGAGCTTTGATCTGGTCTTGTTTGGTGGCACGGGCGATCTGGCATGGCGCAAGCTGATGCCAGCGTTGTTTCAGGCCTTTCGCCACGGCACCCTGCCTGCCGATGGACGGATCATCGGCGTCGGCCGTGACGACCTCAGCAACGACCAGTACCGCACGCTGATGCAGTCCCGCTTTGACAAGGTGGAACTGGCCAAGCGCCCTACTGCAGATGAGTTTGCCCGCTTTGCCGCGCTGCTGGAGTATGTGCGCATGGATCTGTCGCGGCCCGACGACTATGCGCGCCTGACCGAGCGGCTGCAGGGGCGCCAGGTGGAGACGGTGGTCATGTACCTGGCTACGGCCCCGGCCCTGTTCACCACCGTCTGCGAGCACCTGGCCGCCGCGCAGCTGAACACGCCCGCCACCCGCATCGTGCTTGAAAAACCCCTGGGCCATGACCTGGCATCCAACCGCGCCATCAACCACACGGTGCGCCAGTCGTTTGACGAGCGGCAGATCTTCCGCATCGACCACTACCTGGGCAAGCCCGCAGTGCAGAACCTGTTTGCGCTGCGCTTTGGCAACGCCCTGTTCGAGCCCCTGTGGCGGCGCGAGCACATTGCCAATATCCAGATCACCATTGCGGAGGACATGGGTGTGGAGAAGCGCGGCGCCTTTTACGAGACCACCGGCGCGCTGCGCGACATGGTACAAAACCACGCGCTGCAACTGCTGTGTGCCATTGGTATGGAGCCGCCCATCAACTCCCATGCCGACGCCATCCGCGATGAGAAACTCAAGGTGCTGCGTTCACTCAAACCCTGGACTGCGGAATCGTTAGTGCAAGACGTGGTACGCGGCCAATACACCAGCGGCAGCATCGACGGAACGAAGGTGCCCGCCTACCGCGAGGAAGTGGGCGTCAACCCGCAGAGCACCACCGAGACCTTTGTCGCGCTGCGCACCGAAATCGCCAACTGGCGCTGGGCCGGCGTGCCGTTCTACATCCGCACCGGCAAGCGCCTGGCGGGTCGTGATGCGCGCATTGTGGTCAATTTCCGACCCACGCCACACGCCATTTTCAATTCCCAAATCGGCATGGCCAACCAGCTCGTTATCAATTTGCAACCCAAAGATGGTCTGGAACTGCACTTGATGGCCCAAGGACAGCACAACCGGCAGAACCGCTCCGGTGCGGCCCAGGCGCTGGTACCGGTGCAGCTCGATCTGGACTTTGACAAGCGCTTTGGCGCCGAGCGGGTGGGCGCCTATGAACGGCTGTTGCTGGACGTGATCGACAACCGGCTGAACCTGTTTGTGCGCAGCGACGAACAGGAAGAGGCCTGGCGCTGGGTCGAGCCGCTGCTCGACCACTGGGCAGGTGACGTCCAGACACTGCGTCTCTATGCTGCCGGCACCTGGGGCCCCAGCGCATCCAGTGCCATGATTGCGCGGGACGGCTACTGCTGGTCCGAGGAGAGCTAGCATGTTGGACCGCATCCAGGCCGCCCTTCCCTCACTGGCTCCTGCGGAACAGCGCGTAGGCAAGCTGTGCCTGGCCGACCCAAGGGCCTTCGCCAAGCTGCCGGTGGGCGTGCTGGCGGACCGCTCGCATGTAAGCAAACCCACCGTGGTGCGCTTCTGTCGCAGCGTGGGCTATGACGGACTGGCCGACTTCAAGCGCAAGCTCGCCGGCACGGTCAACGAGGGTGTGCCCTTTATCCACCGCAGCGTGGACAGTGATGACAAGACCGCCGACGTCATGGTGAAGGTTATTGATAACACCGTGGCTGCCTTTCTGAAGTACCGCAACGAGGCCAGCACACAGGCCATTGACAGAGCCCTTGCCGCCCTGATGGTGGCTTATGAGGGCAAGCACCGCATCCAGTTCTTCGGTGTGGGCAACTCCGGCGTGGTAGCCCAGGACGCGCAGCACAAGTTTTTCCGCCTGGGCGTCAACACCGTGGCGTACAGCGACGGCCACATGCAGGTGATGAGCGCCTCGATCCTGGTGCCAGGCGACTGCGTGGTCGTCATCAGCAACTCCGGGCGCACCCGCGACCTGATGGACGCCTGCGACATTGCCCGCAAGAACGGTGCGACAACCATCGTCATCACCGCCAGTGGTTCGCCATTGGCCAGTGCCGGGCATGTTCACCTCAGCGCCGACCATCCAGAGGGATTTGACCGCTACAGCCCCATGGTCTCGCGCCTGCTGCATCTGATGATCATCGACATCCTGGCAACCTGCATGGCGCTGCGCATTGGCGGGGACACCCTGCAGCCACTGTTGAGTGAAATGAAGAGCAATCTGCGCAGCAAGCGCTATACCTGAACTACGACAACACATAAAAAAACCCGCTGTGTTGCCACAGCGGGTTTTTTACCTTTAGATCAACAGCTGGCTTAAGCCAGCGACCGATCAGAAGTTGTGGCGAACGCCGATACCGTAGATGTCGGCATCAACAGCGGACTTGCCGCCAACCTTGCCAGACTTGCCGTCACGACGGTAGTCGAAGTAAGCGGTTGTACGCTTGCTCAGGCTGTAACCAGCGTACAGCAGGTAGTCGGTGTCTTCAAAGCCGGTGTCTTGAGCAACGTCAACCACGAACTTCCAGGGGCCGACGGGGATGCCAGCGCCCAGGGTCCAACCTTGGGAAGTACCAGCTGCGTCTTGGAAGGAGCCAGCAACGGTGAAGCCACCGAAGTTGTAGCTAGCGCCCAGAGCGTAGTTACCGTCGGTGGAAGCACCAGCAGCAACCTTGTCGTTCTTCCAGTAGGACAAGCCAACAGCCAAGGGGCCTGCAGCGTAGACAGCGTTAGCGTCCAGCTTGCTACCCAAGCCACCGTTTTCGATGCCGTCCAACTCGGTCACATAGCCCAGAGTTGCGGAGAAACCACCCATGTTAGGTGTGGTGTAGCTGAATTCACGGCTGTTACGCGAACCGCCGCCAGCGAAACCGAATTGGTTAGCCACTGCGGAGAAGTTAGCAGCGCCAGTCAGTTCCCAGGCAGCAACGCCGAAGAAAGAGGGGCTCAGAGTACGGCCAGCCTTGATACGGCCAAATCCGCCGTCCAGAGCCAGGTATGCGTAACGTGCGTCAGCAGTACCGGTAGCGCCAGTGGAGTAGTCGATGTTTTGCTCGAACTGAGCAGTAGCCTTCATGCCACCGCCGAGGTCTTCAACGACCTTGATGCCCCAACGGCTGTTGCCGTCGTTGGTGACGTCATTGGTCTTCATGTTTGCGTCGCTCTTGACGCCAGTGGCGTTGATCGCGCCCAAAGACACGTCAGCAACACCGTACAAAGTCACTTGCGCCATCGAGGCGCTGGAAGCGGCCAAAACGGCCAAAGCGATGAGGGTTTTTTTCATTTCGGGTTTCTCAAAAAGGTTAAACAGCGGGCTCCGGTCCGACGGGATTGGAACCCCGGGCCAACCTCCTAGTTCAGGAAGTTGGGTCTATTGCACCAGACCCATGCCCGTTTGGCAAAGCATTGACCCCAAAAAGGTCGGAAAAACCCGAAAACCGGGGGCTTCCGTTGCAGCGCTGCAACAATTTGTTTCCCCCCCTGCTGCCACGGAATCGCGCTAGACTGTTGCGCTGATCTTTTTGGGGAGTTTGACCATCGATTCGCTGCTAAATGCCGCCGATTCCGCCCTGCGCACGCTGTTTGCAAAGCCTCGTGCCGCGCAGGCCTGTCCCACGTTGCCCGACCAGACCACCGAGCTGAGCCCCGAGGAGCAGCGTGCGTCTGCTGCGCTCATGCGGGTTAACCATGTGGGCGAGGTTTGTGCTCAGGCGTTATATACATCCCAGGCGCTGTCAACCCGCAATCCCGCCTTGCGCGCGCACTTTACCAAGGCCTGCACCGAAGAGACGGACCATCTGGCATGGACGGCCAACCGCTTGGCCGAGCTGGATTCCCGGCCATCGTTGCTGAACCCGCTGTGGTATGCCGGCGCCTTCGGTCTGGGGCTGCTGGCCGGGCGCCTGGGCGACCCGGTGAGCCTGGGTTTTGTGGTGGAAACCGAGCACCAGGTTGGCGAGCACCTGCAAAGTCACCTGGATCGGTTGCCGCCGACTGACCATGCGTCACGCGCGATTGTCGCGCAGATGCGCGACGACGAGTTGCGCCACGCCGACGCCGCCGCGGCCGCAGGAGCCATGGATTTGCCAGCACCCGTGAAAGGCCTGATGCGGGCAGCCGCCAAGGTCATGACAACAGTGGCGCACCACGTATAGATGCAGTCCCTTCTCTCTGGTGGCTCTACCCCTCAAGAACCTCGAAACTGGTCGTGATCTCCGCAGTTTTTGCCAGCATGATGCTGGCCGAACAGTACTTTTCGTGGCTCATGGCCACAGCGCGTTCCACCGCCGCTGCCGGCAGGTTCTTCCCAGTCACAGTGAAATGCATGTGAATCGTGGTGAACACCTTGGGGTCGACGGACGCCCGCTCGGCGGTCAGCTTCACCGTGCATCCCTGCACCGCGTGGCGGCCACGCTTCAAAATCAGCACCACATCGTATGCCGTGCACCCCCCGGTACCGGCCAGCACCGTTTCCAACGGTCTGGGTGCCAGATTCTGCCCGCCGTTTTCCGGCTTGTCCGCATCCGGCGCACCGTCCATGACCAGTGTATGGCCACTGCCGGTTTCCGCCACAAAGCCCATGCCCGAGCGGGTGTTCAAACCGCCGGTCCAGCTCACTGTGCATTCCATATCGTCGTTCCTTGGCATTGGTAGTCCACCGCATGCGCGGCAAGGCGCCGATTATCATGCGGGAACACTTCTTTGCCTGCCATGACGACCAAACCGCCCAAACCGCTCACTCCTGCTGACTACCTGAAGAAGATCCTGACCGCGCGCGTGTACGACGTAGCCACCGAATCGGCCCTGGAGCCGGCCAAGCAATTGGGCAAGCGCTTGCACAACACCGTCTTGCTCAAGCGGGAAGACCAGCAACCCGTACGCAGTTTCAAGCTCCGCGGTGCATACAACAAGATGGCCCAACTCAGCAGCGAGCAACTGAAGAAGGGCGTCATCTGCGCTTCGGCCGGCAATCATGCGCAAGGCGTAGCCCTGAGTGCATCCAGGCTGGGAACCCGGGCGGTCATCGTCATGCCCACGACCACGCCGCAGGTCAAGGTGGACGCCGTACGCGGCTTTGGCGGAGAGGTCGTCCTGTACGGCGACAGTTACTCCGACGCCTACGGCCACTCGCTGACGCTGCAAAAGAAACAGGGTCTGACCTTCGTCCATCCGTTTGACGATCCCGATGTCATTGCCGGCCAGGGCACCATTGCCATGGAGATGCTGCGCCAGGTGCAAACCCTGCACATGCGCAGCCCGGCGGCTGCGGACTCCGCATCAACCCCTCCTGCACTGGACGCCGTATTCGTGGCCATTGGCGGAGGCGGATTGGTGGCCGGAGTGGCCAACTACCTCAAGGCGGTAGACCCGCGCATCAAAATCATTGGCGTGCAGATGAACGACTCCGACGCCATGATCCAGTCGGTCGGCGCCAAGAAACGTGTCACCCTGCCGGATGTCGGTCTGTTCTCCGACGGCACGGCCGTGAAGCTGGTTGGAGAGGAGACCTTTCGCATCGCACGCGGCCTGGTCGACGAGTTCATGACGGTGGACACCGATGCCGTCTGCGCCGCCATCAAGGATATTTTTGTCGACACCCGTAGCATTGTGGAGCCCGCCGGTGCCCTGGCCGTGGCTGCCATCAAGCAATACGTGGCCAAGAACAAGACCAAGGGCGAGACCTATGCCGCCATCCTGTGCGGCGCCAACATGAACTTTGACCGCCTGCGCTTTGTCGCCGAGCGTGCCGAAGTCGGCGAAGAGCGCGAAGCGCTGTTGGCTGTCACAATCCCCGAAGAGCGCGGCAGTTTCAAGCGCTTCTGCGAACTGATCGGTGAATTGCCAGGCGGTCCGCGCAACGTGACGGAATTCAACTACCGCATCAGTGACGCATCGCAGGCCCATGTCTTTGTTGGTCTGACCACGCACGGTAAGGGCGAGTCCGCCAAAATCGCCAGCAATTTCACGCGGCATGGCTTCAAGACCCTGGACCTGACCCACGACGAATTGGCCAAGGAACATATCCGTCACATGGTCGGAGGGCATTCGACACTGGCCGAGAACGAGCGCCTGCTGCGTTTTGTGTTTCCTGAACGGCCCGGTGCCTTGTTGAAGTTCCTGAGCCTGATGCGGCCCGGGTGGAATATCAGCCTGTTCCATTACCGCAACCAGGGTGCAGACTATGGGCGCATACTGGTCGGTTTGCAGGTTCCCAAAGCGGACGACAAGGCCTTCGCCAAGTTTCTGCAAACGCTGGACTATCCCTATGTGGAAGAGTCCCAGAACCCCGTGTACCGCATGTTCCTGCGCCAGTAGACGCACACCGAGAGGACTCAGCATCATGGGCATTTCCATGGACGGCAAACTGGTCGTCGCCATCTCCAGCCGAGCCCTGTTCGATTTCGAGGAAGAGAACCAGGTCTTCGAGCAGACCGATGACCGCGCCTATATGCAGCTGCAGCGGGAACGCCTGGACGCGCCAGCAAAGCCCGGAGTGGCCTTTTCGCTGGTCAAGAAGCTGCTGGCGTTCAACACCGGCGATGCCCAACGGGTCGAGGTGGTCATCCTCTCGCGCAACGACCCGGTCAGCGGCTTGCGGGTGTTCCGCTCGGCCCAGCACTACGGCCTGGCCATCCCGCGTGGCAATTTCACGCGCGGCGAGGCGCCCTGGCGCTACCTCAAGCCGCTACGCGCCAACCTGTTCCTCAGCACCCACCTCAGTGACGTGCGCGCCGCCTTGGCCGCCGGTGTGCCGGCCGCCCAGGTCTACCCCCAATCTGCCCACGCCAGCGACGCCCACCCGGGCGAGGTGCGCATCGCCTTCGACGGCGACGCCGTGCTGTTCAGCGATGAGGCCGAACAGGTTTACCAGCAGGGCGGGCTCACCGCCTTCCAGCAACATGAGTTGGACAAGGTGGCCCTGCCCCTGCCCGACGGGCCATTCAAGCCCCTGCTGGCGGCCTTGCACCAGTTGCAGCAGGCCAATGTGCCGGGTATGCGCATCCGCACCGCGCTGGTTACGGCCCGCAGCGCGCCGGCCAACGAGCGCCCCATCCTGACACTGATGAACTGGAACATCGATATCGACCAGGCCATGTTCCTGGGCGGCCTGGACAAAGGCGAGTTCCTGCGTGAATTTGAGCCGGACTTTTTCTTTGACGACCAAACGGGTCACATCGAATCCGCCGCCCGGCACGTTCCCGCCGGCCATGTGGCCAGCGGCGTTCGGAACTAGGGACTTTCAATAAAATCCTGTGCTAGCTCTCGTGAATATTGCCTATGCTGCTATTATTTTTGGAGCAAATCAACTACCACCACAGTAGGCATCCCACCCACGCGCGCGCAACTGACACGCCGGACACTCGCCACAGCCATAGCCCCAGGGGTGGCGTTGGTCACGCGTGCCGAGATAGCAGGTATGGGTGTGTTCAACGATCAGATCCACCAGGGCTTGGCCGCCCAGCGACTGGGCCAGAGTCCAGGTCGCTGCCTTGTCGATCCACATCAGCGGCGTTTCGATCAGGAAGCGCTTGTCCATACCCAGTGAGAGCGCCAGTTGCATGGCCTTCATGGTGTCGTCACGGCAATCCGGGTAACCGGAAAAATCCGTCTCGCAAACACCCGTCACGATAACTTGCAGCCCGCGGCGATAAGCAACGGCCGCAGCCAGCGTCAGGAACAGCAGGTTTCTTCCCGGAACAAAGGTATTGGGCAAACCCGTGCTCTCCATCTGGAAGGCGGTTTGGCGGGTCAGTGATGTCTCGCTGACAGCCCCCAGCACGGCCAGATCCAGCAGATGGTCTTCACCCAGTTTGGCAGCCCACTCCGGAAACCGTTCACGGATCTCCCGCAATACCACCAAGCGTGCATCCAACTCCACGCTGTGGCGCTGGCGATAGTCAAAGGCGATGGTTTCTACACGCTCGTAGCGTTGCAGCGCGTGGGCCAGACAGGTGGTGGAATCCTGGCCACCAGAAAAAAGGACAAGGGCACTCGTATGCATGGACGCAATGGTAGAGCACAGTGCCCGACCCTGATGCGGGACCGTCAGATGTTTTCGGTCTTCTTGATGTGGTTGGGTGCGTACACCAGAATCTCTTTGGCGAACGTCCCTGGCAACTCCGTAGGCACCACCGGAGTGGGTGGTGTCAGTTGGTTGCTCACCTGCTCCAGCTGGATGGCACTGGCGCTGGCCGTCCACATGCTCTTGATGTGGTCCATCAACACCTGGTACATGGGTTTGGGTGGCGGATCTTCCACTTTTTCCGGTGCAGGACGATGGATCGTCCAGTCCTTGGGCGTTGTGGCCGCTTCCGACCCCGGCCTGCCCGGATCTGAAACACTGGCGTAAATGGCCTCACCCTCCTTCACCTTGAGGGCTGGATTGACCAGATCCACCACACTGGGAACCGGCTGGATGGAGGGGTGTGCACTCACCGACGGATTCACCGGAGCAACCGGTATCACCCTGTTTGCCCCAGACGAAACCGTGTCTGCGCCGGATGGGCGCATCTGCGGTGTTCGATCAATGGACGGCAATTGCATTTTGGTTTGGGCTTTTGGCCCCTCCAGTTACTTTTCTTGCTAGACGTACGTTTCTTAACGGCAGATTTAGGCGGTAATTTAGGGCTATTTTTGAAAATAGTTAAAAAAATTCGTTCCCCCAGAAAAAGAGCGTCTGAATGCACCATTTTTGTGCATTCAGACGCTTTCAGCCTCTCGTCAAGTGGGCGCCCGTTCTATCGAACGGCGAGACTCAGTCCTACAGCAGGGACAAATCGCGTACCGCGCCCTTGTCGGCCGACATCACCAGCTTGGCGTAAGCCTTCAGCGCGGCCGAGACCTTGCGGGGGCGAGGCTGGGCCGGCTTCCAGCCCAGTTTGTCCTGCTCGGCACGGCGCTTGGCCAGTTCGTCATCCGACACCAGCACATTGATGCTGCGATTGGGAATATCGATGCGGATACGGTCGCCGTTGCGCACCAGGCCAATCGCACCGCCTGCCGCCGCTTCGGGCGAAGCATGACCGATGGACAGGCCCGAGGTCCCACCGGAGAAGCGGCCATCGGTGAGCAGCGCACAGGCTTTGCCAAGACCCTTGGATTTGATGTAACTGGTGGGGTACAGCATTTCCTGCATGCCGGGGCCGCCCTTGGGCCCTTCGTAGCGCACGATGACCACGTCACCGGCCTTGACCTTGTCCGCCAGGATGTTGGCCACGGCTTCGTCTTGCGACTCGACTACGTGGGCGGGACCTTCAAACACCAACAGGCTGTCGTCCACCCCAGCGGTCTTGACCACGCAACCGTTGAGCGCAATGTTGCCGACCAGCACGGCCAAGCCACCTTCCTTGCTGAAAGCATGCTCAACAGAGCGAATGCAGCCCTCGGAGCGGTCCGTGTCCAGGCTGGGCCAGCGGGCAGCCTGGCTGAATGCCACTTGCGTCGGAATGCCGCCGGGGCCTGCCATATAGAAAGTTTTGACCGCATCCGACGGATTGCGGGCAATGTCCCACTGGTCGAGCGCGTCCTTCATGGTCTTGCTGTGCATGGTAGGCACGTCGGTGTGCAAGCGGCCGGCGCGGTCGAGTTCGCCCAGAATGCCCATGATGCCGCCTGCGCGGTGCACATCTTCAATGTGGTATTTGTTGGTGTTGGGCGCGACCTTGCACAACTGCGGCACGATTTTGGACATGCGGTCGATATCGGCCATGGTGAAGTCGATTTCCGCTTCCTGGGCAATCGCCAGAATGTGCAGGATGGTGTTGGTGGAACCGCCCATGGCAATGTCCAGCGCAATCGCATTCTCGAACGCCTTGAAACCCATGGAGCGCGGCAGAATGCTGGAGTCATCCTGTTCGTAGTAACGCTTGCACAGTTCCACCGCCAGGTGTCCGGCGCGCTTAAACAATGCTTCGCGGTCGGCGTGGGTGGCCACCACCGTACCATTGCCGGGCAAAGACAGGCCCAGCGCTTCGGTCAGGCAGTTCATGGAATTGGCGGTGAACATGCCGGAACAGCTGCCGCAGGTGGGGCAGGCCGAACGCTCGACCTCTGCCACATCCGCATCACTCACCTTGTCGTCCGCAGCCATCACCATGGCGTCGATCAGGTCGAGCTTCTTGAACTCCATCTTGTGGGTGGTCGGATTCGCCAACTGGACTTTGCCAGCTTCCATCGGACCGCCGGACACAAACACCACCGGAATGTTCAGGCGCATGGCGGCCATCAACATGCCGGGGGTGATCTTGTCGCAGTTGGAGATGCACACCATGGCATCGGCGCAGTGCGCGTTGACCATGTACTCCACGCTGTCCGCAATGATGTCGCGGCTGGGCAGCGAATACAGCATGCCGTCATGACCCATGGCGATACCGTCATCCACCGCAATGGTGTTGAACTCCTTGGCCACGCCGCCGGCTGCCTCAATCTCGCGCGCCACCAGTTGGCCCAGGTCCTTCAGGTGCACATGGCCGGGCACAAACTGGGTGAAGGAGTTGACCACGGCGATGATGGGCTTCTGAAAGTCGTCGTCCTTCATGCCAGTGGCGCGCCACAGTGAGCGGGCTCCGGCCATATTGCGACCGGCTGTGGATGTCTTGGAACGGTATACGGGCATGGAAAGCTCTCTCGGTTGGGGCAGTAAACACACGGTGCGGGCACATGGCGCCCGGCGCTGATCCTCGAGGGGAAATTATCGCGCACCGCATGCCCGACCCGCGATCCGGCACCAAAGACCAGCCACACACCAAGCCCATCCGATGGAGAGTCGGCAATTCCCGCAACAAAGACAAAGATCAGGTGCCCACCGATTGGTGCACGCTATCATCCCCTGAACCGACCCGCACCCTGCGATGGCGGCAGCTTTCACCCCCCAAAAAAACACCCATCCCGTATGACCGCCACCGTGGCCAGCCCCGATACCGCAACCGATCCCCGCATCTTCCACGAGCAGGTCCACACCCAGTACCAGACACTGCCGGTCAGCCTGGGTGGCTCGGTGGTAGCCGTCAGCTTCTACAGCCTGGCCATGACGGTGTGGCAGCCACTGAGTTGGGTCCTGGTCTGGTTTGTCGCGATGCTGCTGCAGTTTGTCGTCCGGGCCTGGGGTCTGCACCGCTACCGCCAGCGTCTCCAGAAGGGCTCGCTTTCCACGGAGGAAGTGCGCCTCTGGGGGCAATACGCGACCTGGGGCTCATTGCTGTCCGGCGGACTGTGGGGCATTGTGGCCGTGGTCTTCTTTCCACCCACCGGATCGGAGTTCGCCCAATACCAATACCTGCTGATGATGATGCTGTCGGGCATGGGAACCGCCGCCGCATTCGCCCAGGCGTCGTATCCACGGGCCTTCCGGGCGTTCATGCTGCCTTCCAGCGTGCCCTTTACCGTGCTGCTGTTTCTGCAGGGAACGACCATGCACTACATCTACTGCGCCACGTCGATTTTGTACATGCTGTCGATTGACCGCTTTGTGGCGGTGTTGAACAGATCCATGCTGGACGCCTACCGCATGCGCTTTGCCAACCAGGACCTGGTGGAGCAGCTGGCGCGCCAGAACCAGTTGGTCGTGGAAGCCAGCGCGGCCAAGAGCAAGTTCCTGGCGTCGGCCAGTCACGATCTGCGCCAGCCCCTGCATGCCATGGAGCTATTCACCGAGGCGCTGCAACAGTCCGCCCTGCCGCAGGGCGCCTACCGCATCACCGCCAAGCTGCGCCAGTCGGTGGGAGCCATGCGCGGCCTGCTGGATGCGCTGCTGGATATTTCCAGACTTGATGCCGGCGTGGTCCGGCCACAGCCCGCAGCGATGGAACTGGCACCGCTGCTGCAGCTGGTCCACGATGAATTCCAGGGCCCCGCGCAATCCAAGGGCCTGTTCCTGCGCCTGCACGTGCCCCGCAATGCCGTCACCCACAGCGACCCGGCCCTGCTCAAGTCCATTGTCAGCAATCTGGTGAGCAATGCCGTGCGCTACACCGCACGCGGCGGCATCCTGATCACCTGCCGGCCCTGGCGCGGCGAGTGGCTGGTGGACGTCATCGACTCGGGCCTGGGCATTGCCCCGGCGCAACAGGAAGAAGTGTTCAAGGAATTTGTGCAGCTTCACAACCCGCAGCGCGACCGCGAGCAGGGGTTGGGTCTGGGTCTGGCCATCGTCGGGCGGCTGTGCGGCCTGCTTGGGCATTCTGTGGAGCTGCGCTCCGAACCGCAGCGAGGCAGCCGCTTTCGGGTGCGCGTTCCCAAGACCGGACACGTGGCCGCGACACCGGCACCGCACTCCCCGCCGGCCACCACCGAGTTGGAGCGCAACGCTCTGGTGGTGGTCATTGACGACGAACGCGACATCCGCGAAGCCATGCACGCCATGCTGACCGGCTGGGGCCTGCGCAGCGTCTGCCAGCCGGATGCCGCCAGCGCCATGCGCGCGCTCGAAGACGAAGCCAGTCTGCCATTGCTGGTCATCAGCGACTACCGCCTGGGTGCACAGACCACCGGTATCGACGCCATCGACCACATCCGCAACGAATACAACTCGGACGACCTGCCATCCTTGCTGCTAACGGGCGATACCGAAAGCCAGGACTTGATGCGCGTGCAGGCCAGCGGCATCCCGGTCATGCACAAGCCTGTGGACACCCGCCTGCTCAAGGACTTGCTGCACCGCCTGTCGGTCCTGAGACGCCAGCAGGCCGCCACAGAGACCGGGACCAAGGTCCCGGGGCAGGCACCAGCCGATGCGATTGACCTAAGCTAGGCGCCGGAAGACACACCATCGGAACCAGAACCGTGCCCTACAAAATACTCATCGTGGATGACCATTCGCTGGTGCGTGAGGGCCTGGCGCTACTGGTTTCGACCCTCCCGGGCGGTGCCAGTATTTTCACTGCCGAGACTGCCGCCCAGGCCCTGGAGCAGGCAGAGCTGCATGCCCCGCTGGACGCCGTTTTGCTGGACTGTGGCCTGCCCGATGCGAGTGGCATCAACCTGATCCGCGCACTGCAGGCACGCTGTGGCCATGCGCCGGTGATCGTGGTCTCCGCCGATGAGACCGACAGTGTGGAGAGTCGCGTCCTGCAAATGGGCGCCAGTGCCTTCGTTCCCAAGAGCAAGGCCTCGGCCAATGTGCTCAACGCCCTCAAGCTGGCCCTGGCCCACGGACTGCCCGCCTCCACCGGCCCGGCGGTGGCAACCGAGGCCCAGCCAACCTCCAGCGTACCGGTGCTGACGGCCCGCCAGCTCGACATCCTGCTGATGTTGGACCAGGGCCAGACCAACCACGCCATCGCGCTGCAACTGGGCCTGGCCGAGAAGACCGTCAAGAACCACATCACCGGCCTGTTCAGCGCGCTGGGCGCCGTCAACCGCCTGCAGGCCATCCGCCAGGCACGTAACACCGGGCTGCTCAAGTGAAGGCAGTCATTGGAAGGAAAAAAGGGCTCTAGCCCTCTAATTTGCTGGATCGTCCGCTACCAAATATGTAGCACCTTGAAACATTCGTTCCTGCGCCAGCCATTGCAGAACCGGGATGGTGCCTGGGAGAACCGGCGCCATCTGAACCGGGAGTTGCTCCCACGAGTGCGATTGCGCCTCGCGCATTTCCAGGGTTCCCGACCATTCAAAGACCTTGCAGAAGTGCAGGCGTACCAAGGCGTGGGGGTAGTCAACCAACTCCACCTTCCACGGATGTACCGCCCCAATGTGGATGCCCAATTCTTCCTGCAATTCGCGCGCAAGCGCCTGTGCCACGGTCTCCCCTGCCTCCAGTTTTCCGCCTGGAAACTCCCAATACCCCGCGTACGGCTTGCCATGCGGTCGGGAAGTGAGGAGAAATCGTCCGTCGGGCTGTATCAGGACGCCGACAGCCACATCGACCGCGTTTCGGTCCGAGCCGCCTTGACGTGTGGTCTGCGGGTCGGCGACCAGCGGAACGCCGGTCATGGCGCGGTGGCGTGGCGCCCGGCGTAGTCCCTGGCAAACTGCCAGGCCACGCGCCCACTTCGAGAGCCGCGCTCCAAAGCCCAGACCAGTGCTTCTGCCCTGGCTTCCACAATCTGGGTCGCATCAACACCCAGCGCTGACAACCATTGGGCAACAATCTGCAGGTACTCGTCCTGGCTGAAAGGATAGAAGCTGACCCACAGGCCAAAGCGTTCAGACAGGGAGATTTTCTCTTCCACCACTTCACCCGGATGCACCTCCCCGTCAGGAGTGTGGGTGTAACTCAGGTTCTCGGCCATGTACTCGGGCAACAGATGGCGCCGGTTACTGGTGGCATAGATGAGCACATTGGGTGTGGCTGCAGCCACAGATCCATCCAGCACGGACTTCAATGCCTTGTAGCCAGGCTCGCCTTCGTCAAAACTCAGATCGTCACAGAAAACAATGAATTTCTCGGGCCGTTGAGCTACCAGCTCGACGATATCGGGCAGGTCCACCAGTTCAGCCTTGTCCACCTCGATCAGACGCAGTCCCTGGTCTGCAAATGCATGCAGGCAGGCACGGATCAGGGAGGACTTGCCAGTTCCGCGGGAACCCGTCAGCAGCACATTGTTGGCCGGAAGGCCACGGACGAACTGCTCGGTGTTGCGCTGGATCTTCTCCTTCTGGGCGTCAATTTCCTTGAGGTCTTCCAGCCGCATCGCACCAATATGGGCGATGGGAGCAATGACGCCCTGCCCTGAACTGCGCCGGCGGTAGCGAAAGGCAATCGACTGGCTCCAATCGGGCTGCACCAGCGCATGGGGCAATGCAGCCTCTATGCGCTCCATGAGCAATTCAGCCCGCGCCAGAAACGCGATCAGAGGCTCAGTCATGGCTCAGGAGCGGTAGTCTGCGTTGATGGTCACGTAGTCGTGGCTCAAATCACAGGTCCAGACCGTATCAACGGCAGTACCACGGCCCAGTCCGACCCGCACAGTGATCTCGCTTTGGCGCATGACCCGTTGACCGTCCTCTTCACGGTAGGACGGATTGCGCCCCCCTTGTGTTGCCACGTGAACATCGTCGAGAAACAGCTCTATGAGACCCTGGTCCAGATCATCAATACCCGCGTAACCCACCGCCGCCAGAATGCGGCCCAGATTGGGGTCGCTGGCAAAGAAGGCTGTCTTGACCAGCGGGGAATGGGCAATGGCATAGGCCACCTTGCGACATTCGGCGCTGTCATGGCCACCTTCGACCTGAATGGCGATGAACTTGGTGGCGCCTTCGCCGTCACGCACAATAGCCTGTGCCAGCTTGCGGGCCACGTCCAGCATGGCGGACTTCAGGGCCTGCCCGTCCGCACTATCCAGCGCGGTAATTGCTGCATGTCCGGCCTTGTTGGATGCAATCACCACCAGCGAGTCATTGGTTGATGTATCACCATCCACCGTCACCCGGTTGAATGATCCTTCTGCCAATTCCAGGGCCAGTTGCCGCATCACCGACGGGTGCACGCAGGCATCGGTCGCGATGAAGCCCAGCATGGTCGCCATATTGGGACGGATCATGCCGGCACCCTTGCTGATACCGGTGACGTGCACTGGCTTTCCCGCAATGCTGACCTTCACGCCAAAGGCCTTGGGGACCGTGTCGGTGGTCATGATGCCTTCGGCGGCGCGCATCCAGTTGCCTGGCTGGGCGTCGGCAATGGCCGCCGCGAGGCCCGCTTCGATGCGGTCATTCGGCAATGGCTCCATGATCACACCGGTGGAGAATGGCAGGATTTGCTGCTCGCCAACACCCAGGCGCTGCGCCAGTGCCACACAGGTGCTGCGCGCCCGTGCCAGGCCGTCGGCTCCGGTCCCAGCATTGGCGTTACCCGTGTTGATGAGCATGGCTCGAATGCCTTGCCCCGTCTGCAGATGCTCACGACAAATTTGCACGGGAGCTGCACAGAACCGGTTGGAGGTAAAGACGCCGGCCACCGATGCGCCTTCGTCGAGCAACACCACGGTCAGGTCTTTGCGCCCCACTTTGCGCACGCCCGCTTCGGTCACGCCGATGCGAACGCCTGCAATTGGAAACAGGGTTTCTGGATCAGGAAGAGGAAGATTGACTGGCATTGCTGACTCTCGGGAAAATTAGGCCAGTTTTCCGTGGCAGTGCTTGTATTTTTTGCCGCTGCCGCAGGGACACTGATCGTTACGACCAACGCGCAGGAAGGGGTCTGCGCCGGATGCCACTGCCGAGGGGACTGTTTCAGGATCCACAACGGTCTGCACCTCGCCCGTCTCGGTCGGTGCGCTATAGGTGACATTGGCAATGCTCTCGCCGCGGCTTTCCATGGCGTCTGCGGCCTCTTCGAGTTGCTCGCTGGACTGAACCTTGACGGTCATCAGCACCTTGGTCACCTCGTTCTTCACTGAATCCAGCAGTTGCCCGAACAACTCGAACGCTTCGCGCTTGTACTCCTGCTTTGGCTGCTTCTGCGCATAACCCCGCAGGTGAATGCCCTGGCGCAGGTAGTCCAAAGAACTCAGGTGATCGCGCCAATGGGTGTCAATGCTCTGCAACAGCACCATGCGCTCAAACTGCGTGAAGTTTTCCAGTCCAACCAGCTCGACCTTGGCATTGAATGCGGCATCCGCAGCCTTGGCGACGGAATGCAGGATATCCTCATCGGTAATGGCATTGGCTTCCTGAACCTGCTTCTGCAGATCCAGACCAATTTGCCACTCGTCAGCCAGCACCTTTTGCAAACCGACAATATCCCACTGCTCCTCAACGGATTCGACAGGAATGTACTGGCGCACCAGATCGGTAAAGCAGCCTTCCCGCAGCGATGCGATCTGGGCACTCAGATCCTGCGCATCCAGAATGGCATTGCGCTGCTGGTAAATCACCTTGCGCTGGTCGTTGGACACATCATCGTATTCCAGCAACTGCTTGCGAATATCGAAGTTGCGGGCTTCAACCTTGCGCTGAGCGCTCTCGATACTGCGGGTCACGATGCCGGCTTCAATGGCCTCGCCCTCTGGCATCTTCAGCCGGTCCATGATGGCCTTCACCCGGTCACCGGCAAAGATGCGCATCAGCGAGTCGTCCAGACTCAGATAAAAGCGGGATGAACCGGGGTCGCCCTGGCGGCCGGAACGGCCGCGCAACTGGTTGTCGATGCGGCGGGACTCATGGCGCTCGGTAGCAATGATGCGCAGACCGCCCAGCGCCTTGATCTGCTCATGGTCGATGGACCACTGCGCGCGCAGCGCCTCGATCTGCTTCTGCTTCTCCGTGGCATCGAGGGATTGATCGGCCTCAATGGCCTCAATCGTTTTGCCAATGCTGCCACCCAGGACGATGTCGGTGCCGCGGCCAGCCATATTGGTGGCGATGGTGATCATCTTGGCGCGACCCGCCTGGGCAACGATGTCGGCTTCCCGCGCATGCTGCTTGGCGTTGAGCACCTGATGGGGCAGCTTTTCCTGATCCAGCAACTGGGAAATGATTTCCGAATTCTCAATCGACGTCGTGCCGACCAGCACAGGCTGGCCACGCTCGTGGCATTCGCGGATATCCGCGATGGCAGCGTTGTACTTTTCCCGCGTCGTCTTGTAGATGCGGTCGAGCTGATCCTCACGCCGGCTCACCCGATTGGGCGGAATGACGATGGTTTCGAGACCATAAATTTCCTGGAACTCATAAGCCTCGGTGTCGGCGGTGCCGGTCATGCCGGCCAGCTTGCCATACAGGCGGAAATAGTTCTGGAAGGTAATCGAGGCCAATGTCTGGTTCTCGGCCTGGATGGCAACGCCTTCCTTGGCCTCCACCGCCTGGTGCAGGCCATCGCTCCAGCGACGACCGGTCATCAGCCGTCCGGTGAACTCATCCACAATGACAATTTCCCCCTGTTGCACCACATAGTGCTGGTCGCGGTGGTACAGGTTGTTGGCCCGCAGTGCCGCATACAGGTGGTGGACAAGGGTGATATTGGCGGGGTCATACAGCGAGGCGCCGGCGGGAATCAACCCCATCTCGGCAAAAATTCGCTCCGCACTTTCATGCCCCTGTTCCGTCAGAAAAACCTGATGGCTCTTCTCGTCCAGTGTGAAATCTCCTGGCTTGGTGACCCCCTCTCCAGTACGGGGGTCTGCTTCACCTTCCTGGCGCTGCAACAGGGGCGCGGCCTTGTTGATGGCCAGATACATGTCGGTGTGGTCTTCGGCTTGCCCACTGATGATCAAAGGCGTGCGCGCTTCGTCAATCAGGATGGAGTCCACCTCGTCGACGATGGCATAGTTCAGGCCCCGCTGAACCCGGTCTCCCGACTCGTACACCATGTTGTCACGCAGATAGTCGAAACCAAACTCATTGTTGGTGCCGTAGGTGATATCCGCCCGGTAAGCTGCCTGCTTTTCCTCACGCGGCATCTGCGGCAGGTTGACGCCAACCGTCAGCCCCAGGAAGTTGTAGAGCCGGCCCATCCATTGGGCATCACGGCTGGCCAGGTAATCATTTACCGTCACCACATGGACGCCATTGCCCGTCAGCGCATTGAGATAGACAGGCAGTGTCGCCGTCAGGGTCTTGCCTTCGCCCGTCCCCATTTCTGAAATCTTGCCGTAATGCAGCGACATCCCGCCCAGCATTTGCACATCAAAGTGCCGCATCTTCATGACCCGTTTGGAGCCTTCACGCACCACGGCAAAGGCTTCCGGCAGTAACGAATCCAAAGACTCGCCCTTTGCGACCCGGTCCTTGAACTCCTGCGTCTTTGCCTTCAGGGCCTCATCCGAGAGCTTTTCGTACTGGGCCTCCAGCGCATTGATGCGAGCCACTCCGGCGCGGTATTGCTTGAGCAAGCGGTCGTTGCGACTGCCGAAGATTTTGGTAAGGATATTGATGGCCATGAATGCAAGACTGGCCTGGACCCACCATGGGTTCGCAGCGCAGCGCAGTCCTTTTTCTAATCAGGATGAAGTGGGGATGTTCTGGTGAAATGCAACCACTGTGACGCGGTCAGCCTGACACCGGGAAAACCAAAGCGGTGATTTTAGCGTTGCGCGGAAGCGCCCCCAGCCAAATCGCTTTGGGGGCTCTGGGACTTGGCAGACAGCGCAGGCTTAATCTGCGCCAATTGCGTTCCTCCAAGGTTCCGCCCAGCATTGAGAAACTTCTGGGGATCCTGCGGAATGCCCTGCACCAGCACCTCAAAATGCAGGTGCGGCCCGGTGGATCGCCCGGTATTGCCGACCTCTGCAATCTTTTGACCGCGCTTGATCAGATCACCCTTCTTCACCAGTACTTTTGAGGTGTGGGCATAGCGGGATATCAGGTCATTGCCATGATCCACCTCGATCATATTGCCGTATTCAGCCTGGTACTCCTGCGCCACCACGACACCGCCAGCGGCTGCAAATATGGGCGTTCCGGGTGTTGCCGGAAAGTCCAGTCCGGTGTGCAACGCAGACCGCCCGGTGATCGGATCAATGCGCCAGCCAAACATGGATCCCAAATTGGCGTTGGGTACTGGAGTCTGTGTAGGAACCATCATCTTCTTGATCTTCTGCTCAAAAAGTCGGGATTCCAGTACAGTCATCAGGTCGGTGCGCTGAGCCGCCACCAGATCCAACTCCTGGAGGGTTGCCTCCAGCTCCAGCATGGTCAGATCGCGGTCGGCGATGAGTTTTCCGCCTTGTCCCGGTCGGATCTTTACTTCTGCAGGGTTCACACCAGCAAGACCTGACACACGCTCCCCGAGCGATTCCAGCTGCAACAATTTGGCTTGCATTTCGCCCAATTTGCGGGCCATGACTTCGATGTTTTCACGCATGAAGCGGTCCTGTTGCGCGACTTCGTCCTTTACGACGAGACGGACAAGAGTTCCAATGACTGGCCACCCCTCTCGGGCACCTTTGAGGAAGACCCAGTGGTAAAGCCCGGCGGAAATCAGCATCAACGCCACAGATGCCGTGAGAATTGCAAGAAGAAGCTTGGAGCCACTCAGATGAAAAGCCCGACTCTTGATCAGCCACGCATCCGTGATAATCAACTGCATTCAGAATCCCCTCGCATCTAAGGTCATGAACCGTCGCAACCATTCCTACACGCTGCTGCAAGCCACACAGGACTCACCGACGCTGGCGCGCCTGACAGGACTTGTTGCTGAATCGACGGCCCGACTTCAATCGATTGAAGCACTCATTCCCGTCGCTTTGCGCTCAGCTGTACGGGCGGGTCCTATTGAGGGCACTGTCTGGTGCCTGATTCTGGACAACAATGCCATTGCCTCAAAAATCCGCCAACTCCTTCCAGCCCTGGAATCACATCTGCGAGCCAAGGGTTGGGAAGTCAGCGCCATTCGTCTGAAGGTTCAGACACCAGGCGCTACACGCTGAGTTGCCAAATAGGCGCAAATGGTGCCGCTTGTCGGATTCGAACTGACGACCTACCGCTTACAAGGCGGTTGCTCTACCAACTGAGCTAAAGCGGCACGTCTTCTATTCTACATCAGCCAACAGGCCAAAAGCCATGCAAACCGTCATTTGATCCGCGTTAAAGAAGGTTTTCCACCTGACGGCGGACGCGGCGCATCAGATCCATTTTCTGGTGGAACGCTGGTCACGGGCGTCAAAACACCCATCTTGCTCTCCGACGAAGCTGACTCAGCAGCAGCCGAACTGGCTAGCATAGGGAATGCCATTCCCTGTCCGTTTTCACGTGCATAGATGGCAACCACCCGGCCTACCGGCACAAAGATGTCCCGCGCCACGCCGCCAAATCGGCCTTTGAACTCGATGTACTCGTTACCCATGTTGAGTGCGCTCGTCGCGTCAAAACTGATGTTCAACACGATCTCACCGTCTTTCACATACTCATTGGGTACGCGCACCGTCTCATCCACGAGCACGGCAATGAACGGTGTGAGTCCATTGTCGGTGCACCACTCGTAAATGGCGCGGATGAGATAAGGGCGGGTTGAACTGGAGCCAGCTGCGTCAAGCATGGGAGCGTCGCAAATCTATTTGCGCATCACTTTTTCGGACGGTGTCAGTGCCTCGATGTAGGCAGGACGCGAAAAAATGCGCTCCGCATACTTCAGCAGTGGCGCGGCATTCTTGCTCAGGTCGATGCCGTAGAAATCCAGGCGCCAGAGCAGCGGCGCGATCGCAACGTCCAGCATGGAAAAATTGTCGCCCAGCATGTACTTGTTCTTCAGGAAGACAGGCGCCAACTGGGTCAAACGATCCCGGATATGGGCACGGGCCTTTTCCAGGGCCTTTTCGTTGCCTTTGGAGCTGCGCGCCTCCAGGGTCGACACATGAACAAACAGTTCCTTCTCGAAATTGAGCAGGAACAGGCGCACACGTGCACGGTCAACTGGGTCTCCGGGCATCAGCTGGGGATGCGGGAAACGTTCGTCGATGTACTCATTGATGATGTTGGACTCGTACAGAATCAAGTCCCGTTCGACCAGAATCGGCACTTGTCCATACGGATTCATCACACTGATGTCTTCCGGCTTGTTGTACAGGTCGACATCGCGAATCTCGAAGTCCATGCCTTTTTCAAACAGGACAAAACGGCAGCGGTGAGAAAACGGGCAGGTTGTTCCTGAATACAGCACCATCATGGCGATTGACTCCTAAAAATTAAAAAGAGTGGGTTGCCATTGCCAACCCACTCCGAAACCATTGGGTGCCATCCAGAAGATGCCACCAGGCTCGCAATAAAGACCGCGTTACTTGACGTCTTTCCAGTATGCGGCGTTCAAGCGCCATGCAATCAGCGTCATGAACAACAGGAACAGCATGACCCCAAAGCCTACACGAACCCGCGTATTCTTGGCTGGCTCGGCCATCCACTCCAGATAGCTCACCAAATCACCCATAGCCTGATCGTATTGCTCGGGAGCCAAGGTACCAGGGGTAATCTGTTTCCAGCCCTTGAAAACATGAGTTTCCTGGCCGTGCTCGGTCACGGTTTCAAAAACCGCTTCGCGCTTGCCCTGCAACTCCCACAGCGCGTGGGGCATGCCGACATTGGGGAACACCAAATTATTCCAGCCGGTAGCCTTGGTCTCGTCGGCGTAGAAAGAACGCATATAGGTGTACAAATAGTCTGCTCCCGTGCCCTTCCCCTGCGCCGCACGCGACCGCGCGATCACGGTCAAATCAGGAGGATTGGCGCCAAACCATTCCTTGGCCTGCTTGGGGTCAATCGCGGACTTCATGGTGTCACCAACCTTCTCGGTCGTGAACAACAGGTTGTCCTTGATTTGCTGCTCGGTCAGACCGATGTCCTTCAGCCGGTTGTAGCGCATGAACGCTGCGGAGTGGCAGTTCAGACAGTAATTCACAAACAGTTTGGCACCGTTTTGCAGGGCCGCCAGGTCATTGGTCCGATCAGGCGCTTTGTCCCAGGCCGGACCACCAGCGCTGGCATGGGCACCCGCAACGAAACCCACTGCAGCCAGCAACGTTATCAAAATCTTTTTCATATGCTTAATCTCCAGCTCAATGGGCGGCGAAATTGACTCGGGTCGGCACGGGCTTGGCCTCACCAATACGACTCCACCAGGGCATCAGCAGGAAGAAACCAAAATAGAACAGTGTGCCGACCTGGGATACACGTTCACCAATCGGAGACGGTGGCTGCGTGCCCAGGTACGCCAGGATCACAAATATGACCACAAACACGGCATACAGATACTTATGCCAGTCAGGACGGTAACGGATCGACTTCACCGCGCAGTTGTCCAGCCAGGGCAGGAAGAACAGAATCACAACGGCGCCGCCCATGGCAACCACGCCCCAGAACTTGGCATCGATGGACAGCATCATGGCCACGACTACGGCAGCACCAATCACAATGGCGCCCTTCACGATGGCCGGCAACTTGAACTTGACCACGGCCAGAACAGCAGCCCCAACCACGCAGGCAATCAACACCAGAATCATCTCATCGGTGATGGCGCGCAGCATGGAATAGAACGGTGTGAAGTACCAGACAGGAGCAATGTGCAAGGGCGTTTGCAGTGGGTCAGCCGGAATGAAGTTGTTGTACTCCAGGAAATAGCCACCGAACTCGGGGGCAAAGAAGATCACGGCAGAGAACACCATCAGGAACATGCACACGGCGAAGATGTCGTGCACGGTGTAGTAGGGGTGGAACGGGATGCCGTCCAGGGGGATGCCCTTGTCGTCCTTCGTAGCCTTGATTTCAATGCCATCGGGGTTGTTGGAACCCACGTCGTGCAAAGCCATCAAGTGCGCAACCACCAGACCCAGCAGCACCAGCGGCACAGCGATCACGTGGAAGCTGAAGAATCGGTTCAGGGTGGCGTCGCCCACCACATAGTCACCGCGGATCAACAGAGCCAGATCGGGACCAACAAACGGAACTGCGGCAAACAAGTTCACGATCACCTGGGCGCCCCAGTAGCTCATCTGACCCCAAGGCAACAGGTAGCCCATGAAGGCTTCGGCCATCAGGCACAGGAAGATCGCGCAGCCGAAAATCCAGACCAGCTCGCGCGGCTTGCGGTAGCTGCCGTAAATCAGACCACGGAACATGTGCAGATACACGACCACGAAGAAGGCCGAGGCACCCGTGGAGTGCATGTAGCGGATCAACCAGCCCCATGGCACGTCGCGCATGATGTACTCGACCGAGCCAAAGGCCAGGGCCGCATCAGGTTTGTAGTGCATGACCAGGAAAATACCGGTCACGATCTGGATCACCAGCACCAGCATGGCCAGCGAGCCAAAGATGTACCAGAAATTGAAGTTCTTGGGAGCGTAGTACTCCGACATGTGCACCTTGTACATGTCGAACGCCGTCGGCAAACGGTTCTCAAACCAGTTGGTGAGCTTCGCACCAGCCGACGCGTTGGGGGAAATTTCCTTGAAATCAGCCATTTCTTGTGTCCTCAGGCTTTCTTGTCTTCACCGATCAGCAGCTTGCTATCGGACAGGAACATGTGGGGCGGCACTTCGAGGTTGTCGGGTGCCGGCTTGTTCTTGAACACGCGGCCGGCCAGGTCGAAGGTCGAACCATGGCATGGGCACAGGAAACCGCCTTGCCAATCATCTGGCAACGAGGGCTGGGCACCGGTCTGGAACTTGTCGGATGGCGAGCAACCCAGGTGGGTACAAATACCAACTGCCACGAAAAACTCGGGTTTGATGGAGCGCGCTTCGTTGCGGGCGTATTCGGGAGTCAACTCGGCGGGCTTGCGCTTGGACTCGGGGTCAGCGAGCTGACCGGTGATCTTGCCCAGACTGGCGAGTTGTTCGGGCGTGCGACGAACGATCCACACGGGCTTGCCGCGCCACTCCACAGTCAATTTCTCGCCGGGTTTCATAGCGCCGATATCCACTTCCACCGCGGCACCGGCGGCTTTGGCCCGCTCAGACGGCTGGAATGTGCTGACAAAAGGGATGGCGGCTGCACCAACGCCAACAGCGCCAGCGCAGCTGGAGGCAATGAGCCAGGTTCGCTTACTGGGGTCGGACGGTTGGATGTCGACAAGGCTTGCACTCATGAGAATCCTCAGTGAACAGACTACTTACTAGGGGTAATCTCCGATTGTAGCTGACGGCCAACACCGACTTTCTGCCGCGCGACCGGCCGAGCGGGGTAACCTTGACACATGGCAATTGTGGACAATACTGCCGTATTGAACGAAATAGGAGCATATTGCGATGGGAATGATTCAGGAATTCAAGGATTTCGCGGTCAAAGGCAACGTGATTGATCTCGCCGTGGGCGTGATCATTGGTGGCGCGTTCGGCAAAATTGTGGATTCCGTGGTCGCAGACCTCATCATGCCGGTCGTCGGGGCCGCGTTCGGAAAACTCGATTTTTCCAATCTGTTCCTGATTCTGGGCAGCGTCCCGCCGGGTACAGCCACCACGCTGGACGCGCTGAAGAAGGCGGGGGTTCCGGTTTTCGCCTATGGCAGCTTCATCACCGTGGCCGTCAACTTTGCCATCCTGGCTTTCATCATTTTCCTGATGGTCAAACAGATCAACCGCCTGAAGCGCGAAGCCCCGGCGCCCGTTGCCGCGCCGGAACCGGTTGTGACGCCAGAAGACGTGTTGCTGCTGCGCGAGATCCGCGACAGCCTCAAGAAATAAAGCCCCCACGCTCCACCGCTGCACGGGTCGCTGCCCCCAAGGGCGCTAATTTCCCTTGGGTCGGCCCGGCGGGACATTGCCCTTCATCGCCAGCAACTTAGCCATGCGCACCGCTTCCAGCAGACTGGAAGCGTCGGCCCGCCCGGTTCCGGCAATGTCAAACGCCGTGCCATGGTCCGGGCTGGTTCGCACCAGCGGCAGTCCCAGCGTCACGTTGACGCCCTTCTCCACGCCCAGATACTTGACGGGGATCAGGCCCTGGTCGTGGTACATCGCCACCACGACATCAAACTCCCCGACGCCTCCGGCGGGCGCGCGCGCGCGCATGAACACGGTGTCCGGCGCCCAGGGACCGCTGACATCGCACCCCAGGGCCCGAGCGGCCTGCATGGCGGGTGCAATCACCTCCAGCTCTTCCCGACCGAAGAGTCCACCCTCCCCTGCATGCGGATTGAGCCCAGCCACGCCAATGCGCGGTGCCCGTCCCAACACACGGGACAGCGCGGTATGGGTGATCTGCAGCGTCTGCAACACGTTGTCATGCGTCACCGCCTGGATGGCATCACGCAGTGACACATGGATGCTCACCAACACGGTACGCAGTTCGTCATTGGCCAGCATCATGCGCACGGGCACTTCCGACACCGGTTTGCCCAGATGGAGCGCAGCACGGTCCTGCAACAGTTCGGTGTGCCCTGGAAACCGGTCATACGGCGCGCCTGCAGCATGCAGGGCTTCTTTGTGCAGCGGCGCGGTGACCAAGGCAGCGATCTCACCGCGCAAAGCCGCGTCGGCCGCCCATTCCACGCACTGGCCGGCCAGTGCGCCGGCACGGGCATTGATGCGCCCCCAGGGCACGGCCTCCATATCCGGCCCGATTGGCAAAACGGCAATGCAGTTCGGCGGCACATCCATTGCAGCATCCGGCGACGCAATCACGGCTACCGGTATTGGCAGGCAGCCCTCTGGCGTCACCAACTTGGCGGCACGGCGCATGGTCCCCGCATCACCCACCACAAAGCTGCCATGCATCCACGCGGGTTGTTCCCGGTAGGCCTTGGCGATGATCTCGGGGCCGATACCCGCGGCATCACCCATCGTGATCGCAAGAGGTTTCGAGGGAGCGGTCGTTGGGTTCATGGAAATACCGTGCCGTCAGGCCGGGTTGTCAATATCAATGAAGCGGTGCTCCAGCCCCAAATGCGCGGCCATGTGTTCCGCAACAGCCGGTGCGCCATAGCGCTCAGTCGCGTGGTGCCCGCACGCCAGGTAGGCCACCCCGCATTCGCGCGCCAGGTGCGCTTGGGGCTCGGAGATTTCACCGGTGATAAAGGCGTCGGCGCCAGCGGCAATGGCCGCCTCGAAGTAGCCCTGCGCCCCACCCGTGCACCAGGCCACGCGCCGCAAGGGGCCTACCCTGCCCGGCACCAACAGCACCGGGCGCCCCAGCATGGCTTGCGCCTGCTTGGCCAGCGCCTGGGCATCGCCACAATCCGTCTCGCCCAGCCATCCCAGTTCCTGTTCACCAAACCGCCCGGTTGCACGCAAACCCAGACGCACACCCAACTGCGCGTTGTTGCCCCACTCCGGATGGGCGTCCAGGGGCAGGTGGTAGGCCAGCAGGTTGATGTCATGGGCCAGCAACAGCCCCAGGCGTTGGCGCATCCAGCCTGTCACGCGCCCGTCATGGCCACGCCAGAACAGGCCGTGGTGCACCAGGATCGTATCGGCCCCGTCTGCGATGGCGGCCTCGATCAGGGCCAGACTGGCGGTCACACCGGATACGATTTTCCGCACCTCCCTACGCCCTTCCACCTGCAGTCCGTTGGGGCAATAGTCCTTGAAGCGTTCGGGCTGGAGCAATGCGTCCAGCGCGCCCTGGAGTTCCTGTCTGTCAGTCATGGTGTGGTTGGCGCGCTGGCGCGTCATTTGGGATGGACGAATCGGGGTGCCCCATTGTCGTTGAAGGCGGTTCGTCGGGATCCACCTGCAGGTTGCTGTCACAACCCGTTCCGGCGGCAATCCAGCGTGCCCCAACCCGGCGCAGCAACCCCGCCAGCGCCGGCTCCAGCCACTGAGCAGAACGGGGCAGCGCCTGCGACAGCACTCCGCGCGTATCCACCAGCACACCACAGCGGTAGCGGTCCTGCTGCCAGCGTAGCGCCAGACAGGCGCCGGAGCGCCTGCGCGACAGCAACATGCCCAGGGGACAAGGCTCATACAGGCAGCACACGCCGCAACCATTGCAGGCGGTGCCCAGTGCCACCTTGGCTGGGGCCTGCGGATGAATGGTGATGGTGCGCGCGGTGTGTGGCATATCAGCCCCGCACTGTAACGCGGCGCCCCGGCACTCTACAATTTGCCGGCAACCATGCGGCACTGCGCCCCACCTCTGGAATTTCCATGAAACGTCTTTGGCTCCTGTTCTCCCAAACCACCACTGTTCTGCTGGCGGCCTACTTCGTCGTGGCGACTCTGAAGCCGCAGTGGATAGGGCATTCCTCCAGCGTGACGGCAGGCGCCGTGGCACTGATGGAAGCGCCTCCCGCCCCCAGCGGGGCCGCACCGGCAGGCAGCTTCAGGACCGCGGCACAAAAGGCATCGGCCGCAGTGGTGAGCATCAACACCAGCAAGGCCGCGCGGCGCCATCCCAACAGCAACGACCCCTGGTTCCGCTTCTTCTTTGGCGACCAGGGCAACGAGCCCCAGACAGGCCTGGGAAGCGGCGTCATCGTCAGCGACAGCGGCTACATCCTGACCAACAACCACGTGGTCGAGGGTGCCGACGAGATCGAAGTGGTGTTGAACGACAGCCGCAACGCCCGCGCCAAGGTGATTGGCACCGACCCCGACACCGATCTGGCCATCCTGAAGATCGAACTCGACAAGTTGCCCGTCATCGTGCTGGGCAATTCCGACGGCGCCCAGGTGGGAGATCAGGTGCTGGCCATCGGAAATCCCTTTGGCGTTGGCCAGACCGTGACCAGCGGGATCATCAGCGCGCTGGGCCGCAACCAGCTGGGCATCAACACCTTCGAGAATTTCATCCAGACCGATGCGGCCATCAACCCCGGCAACTCGGGCGGCGCGCTGGTGGACACCAACGGCAATCTGCTGGGCATCAACACCGCGATCTATTCCCGCTCGGGCGGCAACATGGGCATCGGCTTTGCCATACCGGTGTCCACCGCCAAGCAGGTCCTGGAAGGTATCGTCAAGGATGGTCAGATTACCCGGGGCTGGATTGGCGTGGAGCCCAACGACCTGAGCCCCGAGCTGGCGGAAACCTTCAATGTCAAGGCGCACCAGGGCGTCATCATCACCGGAGTGCTGCAAAACGGTCCCGCCGCACAGGCCGGCATAAGGCCAGGTGACGTGATCGTGAAGATTGCCAGCCAGCCGGTCACCGACGTGGCGCACCTGCTGGCCATGGTTGCCGGACTCAAGCCGGGCGCTGCGGCGCGGTTTTCGATTGAACGCAAGAACCAGGCGCTGGAGTTGGAGGTCACACCGGGAGTCCGGCCACGACCCCGTCCATCCGAACGATAGCTATTACTTTAATAGCAATCTAGGTCCAATCGACGAGGGCTGGCGCTCCATTTTCCTATAAATGATTCAGGATGGCGTGGCGGCCACGTCGTCGTCTTCCGGCGCCTGGGTGTGCTTGATGAAGATGGCTGCCGCCCAGATGCCCACCTCGTACAACAGGCACATGGGCACCAGCAGGGCCAGCATCGACACCGGATCTGGGGGTGTCACCACCCCGGCGACCGCAGCCGCACCGACCACAAAGTAGGCGCGAAAGGACTTGAGCTGCTCCACCGACACCACCCGCATGCGGGCCAGGATGACCACGGCAATGGGCACCTCGAAGGCAACGCCAAACGCAATGAACATGGTGATCACAAAGTCCAGGTAGGCGTCGATGTCGGGGCTCACCGCCACCGATGCGGGCGCCATCTTCTGGATGGCAGGAAAGGCCTGCCCGAACACAAAGAAATAGCAAAACGCGGCGCCCAGGTAGAACAGCAAGGTGCTGGCCACCACCAGCGGCATGACCAGGCGCTTCTCATGCTTGTACAAACCCGGAGCCACAAAGGCCCAGACCTGGTACAGCACCCAGGGCAGGGACAACCCGAAAGCGGCCAAGACCGATACCTTGATGGGGACCAGGAAGGGCGACACCACGCCCACTGCGATCATGCGCGAGCCTTCGGGCAGCGTCTTGACCAGGGGCATTGCCAGCAAATCGTAGAGTGCCGATGGGCCAGGGAAGAACACCAGCACCACGAATACCGCAGCGACGCCGTAGACGGTGTACAACAGGCGGTCGCGCAGCTCCATCAAATGCTGCACAAAAGGCTGCTCGGTACCGGCGAGTTCGTCGTCGGTGGTTTTTTTGTCGTCGGCCATCAGTGAATCTTGGGAGGACGGAATCGGGCCACCCGAGCGGCGCCGGACAGGGCTTTGGTGCGCACGCCGGCGCGGGCCTTGTACCAGTTGGGTACGGCGGCCTTCTTCACGCGCCAGTGTTTTTTGGGATGCTGGTATTCGGGTACACGGGGGCTGAAGTTCTCCAATGCAGACGGTGCCGCCGTGTCGGTCACCTCGGCCCAGCTCTTCTCCAGTTCGGCAGAACTGGCCTGGATGGATTGCTCGACATCACGTGCCGCGCTCTCCATGGTGTCTTTCATTTTCTTGAGCTCATCCAGCTCCATAGAGCGATTGACCTCGGCCTTGACCTCGGCCATGTAGCTGCGCGCCCGGCCCAGCAAATTGCCGGCCATGCGGGCCACCTTGGGCAGGCGCTCCGGTCCGATCACCACCAGCGCGATGGCGCCGATGATGGCGAGCTTGCTGACCCCGATGTCAAACATGCGGCAATCGGGTCACGCGTTCATCCAGCCAGCTCGGACCATCAACTCTTGATCTTGGCTTCGACATCGATGGTGGACTTGGCTTCGGTCTTTTCGGTGGCAACCAGCGTGGGTGCAGGCGTTTCAGCCGGCTTCTCGGGTGTGCTGCCGTCCTTCATGCCGTCCTTGAAACCCTTGACCGCACCGCCCAGGTCCGAACCAATGTTGCGCAGCTTCTTGGTGCCGAAGATGACAATGATGATGACCAGAAAAATAATCAGATGCGTAGTAGAAAAGCCCATGGCTCACTCCTTGGTTGATTCGGTATTTTAGGCGCTCAGCCACGCAGCCAGGGCCGCGGACCACCCATGACATGGAAATGCAGGTGCTGAACCTCCTGCCCACCCTCGGCCCCGGTATTCGTCACCAGGCGAAAGCCCCCTTGGGGATAGGGGTTGCAGCCCTCCTGCAGCGCCAGCTTGGGCACCAGGGCCATCATGCGCCCCATCATGGCCGCTTGTTCGGGCCCCACCTGGGCCATGGATGCAATGTGCTGCTTGGGAATGATCAGGAAATGCACCGGCGCCCACGGATGGATGTCGTGGAAGGCATAGAACTCGTCGTCCTCATACACCGTGCGCGACGGAATCTGGCGCGCAACGATCTTGCAAAACAGGCAATTGGGGTCGTGATCGGTTGTCGCTGCAGTCATGCAGAGTTCTCCATGGGCAAACCTTTGTTCATGGCCACCATACCGGTCACGATGCGGTACAGAAACCAGATCGAAATACACAGCCAGGCGATCCAGCCCGGCACCAGCAGGATCAGCCACAGCGGTGCGGTGAGCAGATACGCCAGCCCGGCAATCACCACACTGCGGATGCGCCAACGAAAGTGCGAAGCATGCCAGGTGCCTGCCGCATCACTGCGCTTGACCAGGTCCAGCACCAGCGCCGCCAGCAGCAGGACCGGTCCAAACTGTCCACCGGGAATCAGCGCCCCAATGGCCACAATCAGGTGCAGCACGTAGCTGATGGTGCCCACCGTGTTGAGCGACTGCAGGCGCTCCAATTCTTGCTGGTCCGGGTTCATGCTGCGCCACCCTCCCGGGCCAGCACCTTGCGCATGGCCTTTTCCTCGATGCCACTGGTGCCTTCACGGCGCTCCAGTTCGGCAATCACGTCAGCCGGAGTCAGCTCGTAGTGCGCCAGTGCCACCATGCAGTGGAACCACAGGTCGGCCACCTCCCCCACCAGTTTGGCCTTGTCGCCACCATGGTCCACGTCCTTGGCGGCCATGACGACTTCCGTGGCTTCCTCTCCAATCTTCTTCAGGAAGCCGTCCGGCCCCTTGGCCAACAGGCGCGCCACGTAGCTGGCGCTCGGGTCACCACCGTTGCGCGGCTTGCGCGTTTCCATGACGGCCGCCAGGCGGGCCAGAGCGTCGGAAGAGTTCACATTCGAAGTCATAGTCTTACTTGTAGATGCTCTCTGGGTCTTTCAGGACCGGGTCAACACTTTTCCATTCGCCATCCTTCAAGACACTGAAGAAACAGCTGTGGCGGCCAGTATGGCAGGCAATGCCGGGTTCGTGGCCCAGCTGGGTGACCTTGAGCAGGATGACGTCGTTATCGCAGTCCATTCGGATTTCATGCACGGTCTGCACATGGCCCGACTCCTCGCCCTTGAACCACAGCTTGTTGCGCGAGCGACTGAAATACACGGCCCGACCCAGCTCGGCGGTCTTTTGCAGGGCCTCGCGGTTCATCCAGGCAAACATCAACACGTCGTTGCTGCCTTGCTCCTGGGCGATCACGGGCACCAAGCCTTTGGAATCCCAGCGGACATGTTTGATCCAGCTCACAGGTGTTGGTTCAGGGGTCGACATTTGCTATCCAATTTATAGCTGCTTGCGCAGTTTCCACGAGGGCTAGAGCCCTGGACTTGGGGTTTTGCCAAATAGACCTACATCCTGACCGGGATGCCACGTCGCGCCATGCATTCCTTGGCCTGGCCCACGGTGAACTCGCCGTAGTGGAAGATGCTGGCGGCCAGCACGGCGTCGGCACCACCCTTGGTGATGCCGTCGGCCAGATCATCCAGCGTGCCCACGCCGCCGGAGGCGATGACTGGCACGCTGATGGCGTCACTGACCGCACGTGTCAGGGCCAGGTCGAAGCCCGACTTGGTACCGTCGCGATCCATGCTGGTCAGCAGGATTTCGCCTGCGCCGCGGCGCGCCATTTCGGTGGCCCAGGCCACGGCGTCCAGGCCGGTGTTCTTGCGCCCGCCGTGGCTGTACACGTCCCAACCCTCGCCGCGCGAGAGCACATCATCGCCAAAACGGCGCTTGGCGTCGATGGCGACCACGATGCACTGCGAGCCGTACTTGGTTGCCGCGTCCTCAATCACCTGCGGATTGGCCAGTGCGGCCGAATTGAAACTGATCTTGTCGGCACCGGCATTGAGCAGGCGGCGCACATCGTCCACGGTACGCACGCCACCACCCACGGTCAGCGGAATGAACACCTGCGAGGCGACGGCCTCAATGATGTGCAGGATCAGGTCGCGCCCGTCACTGGTGGCGGTGATGTCCAGAAAGGTCAGTTCGTCGGCGCCTTGGGCGTTGTAGCGGGCAGCGATCTCCACCGGGTCGCCGGCATCGCGCAACTCGACGAAATTGACGCCCTTGACGACTCGACCGCCAGTGACGTCCAGACAGGGAATGATGCGCTTGGCCAGCATCAGCCGTTCAACTCGTCAGCGCGATCTTGAGCAGCCTCGAAATCAAGGTCCCCGCTGTAGATCGCGCGGCCGCAGATCACGCCTTCGATGCCTTCGTCTTCCACGGCGCACAGGGCTTCGATGTCGGCGATATTGGACAGGCCACCGGAGGCGATCACCGGAATGGTCAGCGCCTGGGCCAGCTTGACGGTGGCGTCCACGTTGATGCCCGACAGCATGCCGTCGCGACCGATGTCGGTGTAGATGATGGATTCGACGCCGTAGTCCTCGAACTTCTTGCCCAGGTCGATCACGTCGTGGCGGGTGAGCTTGCTCCAGCCGTCGGTGGCCACCTTACCGTCGCGCGCGTCCAGGCCGACGATGATGTGGCCGCCAAAGGCGGTGCAGGCGTCCTGCAGGAAGCCGGGGTTCTTAACCGCGGCGGTGCCAATGATGACGTAGCGCAGGCCGGCGTCCAGATAACGCTCAATCGTGTCCAGATCGCGGATGCCGCCGCCCAGCTGCACATCGACTTCGCTGCCCACGGACTTCAGGATCTTGCGGATGGCTGCTTCGTTCTTGGGCTGGCCGGCAAATGCCCCGTTCAGGTCCACCAGGTGGAGCCGGCGTGCGCCCTTGTCCACCCAGCTGCGTGCCATGACACCCGGGTCTTCGCTGAAGGTGGTGGATTGGTTCATATCGCCTTGTTTCAGGCGCACACAGTGACCGTCTTTTAAGTCGATTGCAGGAATGAGGAGCATGGTATCAACGAAAACCAGAAGGTTTCAGGGGTTCCAGTGAAGGAAGTTGCGGTAGAGAGAGAGGCCTTGTTCGGCACTTTTTTCCGGGTGGAACTGGGTAGCAAAAATATTATCGCGCGCTATGGCCGCGGAAAAGCGCTGGCCGTAGTCGGTTTCGCCCACGCTGTGGCGCGCATCCGACGGTCGGGCGAAGTAGCTGTGGACGAAATAGAAGTAGCTGCCGTCTGGCACGTCACCCCAGACCGGGTGCGGGCGGGGGTGACCCAAATTGCTGTGCCAGACCTGGTTCCAGCCCATCTGCGGCACCTTGTAGCGGCTGCCATCAGGCTGGATCTGGCCGGCCAGTTCGAACTTCACGACCTCGCCCGGGATCAGGCCCAGACATGGGGTGTCCAGCTCCTGGCTGTGGTCCAGCAACATCTGCATGCCCACGCAAACGCCCATCAGGGGCTTGTGCTGGGCGGCGTGCATGACGGCGCCATACATGCCGCTCTCGTGCAGCTCGCGCATGCAGTCGCGCATGCCACCCTGCCCCGGCAGCACCACGCGCTCGGCGGCCATGACCTCGGCGGGCGTGCGGGCCCAGACCACCTCGACACCGGCGTCGGCCGCCACATGCATGACCGCCTGCGTGACCGAGCGCAGATTGCCCATGCCATAGTCCACCACCGCAACTTTTTTCTTCATGCTACTATTTTAATAGCTGTTCAATCAGCTTTTACGAGGGCTGGAGCCCAATTTGATCATAAGGCTCAGAGCGTGCCCTTGGTTGAGGGGATGGTCCCAGCGGTACGCGGATCGCGCTCCAGTGCGGCGCGCAGCGCGCGGGCAAAGGCCTTGAACACGGTTTCAGCCTGGTGGTGGGCGTTTTCACCCTTGAGGTTGTCAATGTGCAGCGTCACAAAGGCGTGGTTGACGAAGCCCTGGAAGAACTCGTGCGTCAACTGGCTGTCAAAGGTGCCAATCATGCCGCTCTTGAAGGGCACGTCCATGACCAGGCCGGGACGGCCGGAAAAATCCACCACCACCCGGGACAGCGCCTCATCCAGCGGCACATAGGCGTGGCCGTAGCGTCGGATGCCCTTCTTGTCGCCCACCGCCTTGTGCACGGCCTGGCCTAGCGTGATGCCTACGTCTTCCACCGTGTGATGGCCGTCGATGTGCAGGTCGCCATCGGCCTCGATGTCCAGGTCGATCAGTCCGTGGCGGGCGATCTGGTCCAGCATGTGGTCAAAAAAGCCGATACCGGTGGACAGGCGCGCCTGGCCGGTGCCATCCAGGTTCACCTTGACGCGGATGCGGGTTTCGGCCGTATTGCGGGTGACTTCGGCCATGCGGTCCGCGAGCGGATTGGGTGGCAGTTCCATCAGGGAGCGATTCGTCATAGGCTTTCTTTCAGCGCGGCCAGCAGTCGGGTGTTTTCATCGGCGGTTCCGACGGTGACACGCAAACATTGGGCCAGCAATGGGTGCATTTTAGAAACGTTCTTGATCAGCACCCCGCGCCGCTTCAGGCCATCGAACGTTTTCTGGGCGTCCGGCACGCGGATCAGGATCATGTTTGCATCGCTATCCCAGGCGTGGACGCCGGGCAGCTTGGAAAATGCTTCCAAAAGCATAGCACGCTGCGCACGGATGTCGAGGGCTTGCGCCGCAAACACATCCTGATGCTCCAGCGCAAACAGCGCGCATTCGGTGTTCAGCACGCTGATGTTGTAGGGTGGGCGCACCTTGTCGATCTCGGCCACCAGCGCCTTGGCACCCATCATGTAGCCCAATCGCACGCCCGCCAGGCCAAACTTGCTCAGGGTACGCATCAGCAACACGTGGGCGTGCCCGGCCGGATTCTGGCGGATGATATCGATATAGCTTCGGCTGGAAAACGGCTGGTAGGCCTCGTCAATCACCACAATGCTGCCGGTCAGCGCGGCGGCGGCCACAATCTGCGCCATGGCGTCACCGTCCCACAGATTGGCCGTGGGGTTGTTCGGGTAGGCCAGGTAGACAATGGCGGGCTGCTGTTCCGCAATCGCCGACAGCATCGCCGCCGTGTCCAGTTCGAAGTCGGCGGTGAGCGGCACACCGCAAAAGTCCAGCCCCTGGAGCTGGGCGCTCATCGCGTACATCACAAAACCGGGCAATGGCGCCAGAACCACCGGCTTTTTGCCACCCGCTGCCACCGGCACATCGCAGGCCATGGCCAAAAGCGAAATCAGCTCGTCCGAGCCATTGCCCAGCATGATGTCAAAGCCCTCGGGCATGCCAGCGTAGTCCGCCAGAGCCTTGCGCAGTTCATTGACGCGACCATCGGGGTAGCGGTTGATGGCCAGAGCGCCCAGGCGCCGGCCCAGCTCGGCCTGCAGATCAGCCGGCAGGCGGTGCGGGTTCTCCATGGCATCGAGCTTGACCATGCCTTGGGAGTCCTGGATGGCATAGGCATGCATGGACACAACGTCCTGGCGAATGCGACGCTGGATCAGGGATTGCACGGAATCGGGGGCAGAAGACATGAGAGAAAGGCGATGGAGAAATTATTGGCAGGTGTAGACCGTCGTCAGGGCATTGACCATGACCAGTTGCACGGGCATGTCGGCCTCGTAGACGCCGGCGTTGCGTTTGAGTTCGGCATCGAACAGGGACTTGGCCATACGCGGCTCCAGGCGCCGGCCGTTCAGGCAGATCGTGGGCTGGGCACCGGCGCGCACGGCCTGGTCATGAGCCTCCAGCGCACCTTCCAGGGCACCCACCAAGTAGTACTGCACATAGTCAGGGCCGTTCTTGCCCGACTTTTCCAGCGCGCGAAGTTCGCGCAGGCTCATGGCAGATGCACTGGCGCACACCAACAGGCCTGCCAACAGCAACAGCCCGGGCCGGACAGAAAGTAACAAGGAATTTCGCATACCAGTCTGTCGCGTGGGCAGGCAAATGCTTACTTCTTCAATCGCAATTCGGCCGCACGGGCATGGGCCTGCAGGCCCTCGCCATAGGCCAGTTCGGCAGCAATGGGGCCCAGCACCTGGGCACCGGCCTCGCTGACCTCAATCAGGCTGCTGCGCTTCTGGAAGTCGTACACGCCCAGCGGGCTGGAGAAACGCGCCGTGCCGCTGGTGGGCAGCACGTGGTTGGGACCGGCGCAATAGTCGCCCAGGCTCTCGGACGTGAATGCGCCCAGGAAGATGGCGCCGGCATGTTTGAGCAAAGGCTCCCAACGGTGCGGGTCCCGGCTCGACACCTCCAGGTGCTCAGGTGCAATGCGGTTGGAGATGGCACAGGCCTCTTCCATGTTACGGGTCTGGATCAGCGCGCCACGGTCGGTGAGGCTCTTGGCGATGATGTCCTGGCGTGGCATCTCGGGCAACAGGCGGTTGATGCTCTCCTGAACAGCGTCGATATACGCGGCATCCGGGCACAGCAGAATGCTTTGCGCCAGCTCGTCGTGCTCGGCCTGGCTGAACAGGTCCATGGCCACCCAGTCCGGCGGCGTGGTGCCATCGGCCAGCACCAGAATCTCGCTGGGGCCGGCAATCATGTCGATGCCCACCGTGCCGAACACGCGGCGCTTGGCCGCAGCCACAAAGGCGTTGCCAGGGCCGGTGATCTTGTCGACCTTGGGAATGGTGGCCGTGCCATAGGCGAGCGCGGCCACCGCCTGGGCGCCGCCAATGGTGAAGGCGCGCGAGACACCCGCCACATAGGCGGCGGCCAGCACCATGGCGTTTTTCTCGCCACCCGGTGTGGGCACGACCATGATGATTTCGCCCACGCCGGCCACATGCGCCGGAATGGCGTTCATCAGCACGGAGGACGGGTAGGTGGCCTTGCCACCGGGCACGTAGATGCCGACGCGGTCCAGCGGCGTGACCTTCTGGCCCAGCAGCGTGCCGTCTTCATCGCGGTAACTCCAGCTCTCGCCGCTGGCCCGCTTTTGCGCCTCGTGGTAGCTGCGCACACGAGCCGCAGCGGCCTGCAGGGCGCCACGCTGCCTGGCGGGAATGCTGTCAAAGGCGGCCTTGAGCTCGGACTGGGTCAGTTCCAGCTCCGCCACCGACTTGGCCTGCACGCGGTCCCAGCGCGCGGTGTACTCCAGCACGGCCACGTCGCCGCGGCGCTGCACGTCCTGCAGGATCTCAGCCACACTGGTTTCAATCGCCGCATCTGTGTCTGCCGCCCAATGCAGACGCGCCTTGAAGTCCGCCTCGAATTGGCTGTCTAGCGTGGAGAGGCGCAGGGGGCGGGCGGTCACAGTCATGGTGGGAAGGGTTCAGGCCGGCACGGAAACAGCGCCAGCGAATGCATCGATGATCTTGCGAATGGGTTCGCGCTTGAGCTTGAGCGCGGCCTGGTTCACGACCAGGCGTGAACTGATGTCCATGATTCTCTCCACCTCGACCAGGTTGTTGGCCTTGAGTGTGTTGCCGGTGGACACCAGATCGACGATGGCGTCGGCCATGCCCACCAGGGGCGCCAGCTCCATGCTGCCATAGAGCTTGATCAGGTCCACGTGCACGCCCTTGGAAGCAAAGAACTCGCGTGCAATCGCCACATATTTGGTGGCAACGGTCAGACGCGAGCCCTGCTTGACGGCAGAGGCGTAATCAAAATCGGCGCGCACCGCAACACTGATGCGACACTTGGCAATCTGCAGGTCCAGCGGCTGGTACAGGCCCTGGCTACCATGCTCCAGCAAGGTGTCCTTGCCAGTGATGCCCATGTCGGCGCCGCCATATTGCACATAGGTGGGCACATCGGTGGCGCGCACCACCAGCACCCGCACGTCGGGCAGATTGGTATCAAGGATCAGCTTGCGCGATTTCTCGGGATCATCGAGCACCTCAATGCCCGCCGCACGCAGCAAGGGCATGGTTTCTTCGAAGATGCGTCCTTTGGACAGGGCCAATGTAATCATTATTTGATTCTCTCAATGTCCGCACCAATGCCGCGCAACTTGGCTTCCATCTGGTCATAGCCACGGTCCAGGTGGTAGATGCGGTCAACCACCGTTTCGCCGTCGGCCACCAGGCCGGCAATCACCAGACTGGCCGACGCCCGCAGATCCGTGGCCATGACGGTGGCACCGGACAGTTTCTCCACACCTTCGATCACCGCCACCTTGCCATCGATCTGGATGTTGGCTCCCAGGCGCACCAGCTCGTTGACGTGCATGAAGCGGTTTTCAAAAATGGTTTCAGTGACCATGCTGTGGCCGTGCGAAATACAGTTGAGCGCCATGAACTGGGCCTGCATGTCGGTCGGAAAACCGGGGTATTCGGTAGTGCGAAAGCTCTGCGCCTTCAAACGTCCGTGCGACTGGATGCGAATGCCGCCGTCCACTGCACAGACATTCGCACCGGCGTCGCGCAACTTTTCCACCACGGCTTCAAGGTGGTCCAGACGCCCGTGCTTGAGCACCACATCCCCACCGGCCGCAGCGACCGCGCATAGGAAAGTGCCGGCCTCGATACGGTCGGCCACCACCTGGTGGGTGCAGCCGTGCAGTGCTTCCACGCCCTGGATGCGGATGCGGCTGCTGCCATGGCCTTCGATCCTGGCCCCCATGCTGATCAGCATTTCTGCCAAATCGGGAATTTCGGGCTCCTGCGCGGCGTTTTCCAGAATGGTCTCGCCCTCGGCCAAGCTGGCGGCCATCAAGAAGTTCTCGGTGCCGGTGACTGTCACCATATCGGTCGTGATGCGTGCACCGTGCAGGCGTGTGCGCCCCTTGGGCAGCTTGGCGATCATGTAGCCGTGCTCGACGACGATCTCGGCACCCATGGCGGCCAGCCCCTTCAAGTGCTGATCCACCGGGCGTGATCCAATGGCACAGCCACCGGGCAGCGACACCGTGGCCTCGCCAAAACGCGTCAGAAGCGGCCCCAGGGCCAGGACGGACGCACGCATGGTCTTGACCAACTCGTAAGGCGCCTCCGGCGAGCTCAGTGTGCTGGCATCCACCCGCACCGTGCCATCAGGCTGGTGGTCCACCTGCACACCCATGTTACGGATGAGCTTGAGCATGGTGGACACGTCCTGCAGGCGCGGCACATTGCGCAGCGTCACCGGTTCGGCGCAGAGCAGCGTGGCGCACAGCTCGGGCAGGGCCGCGTTCTTGGCGCCCGAAATATGCACTTCACCGTGCAAGGGGGCGCCGCCGCGAATCAGTAATTTATCCATGTTGGTTGGTCGTGGCTGGCTCAGGCCGTTTGCGCCGCCCACTCGGCGGGTGTGTAGGCCTTGATGGACAGTGCATGCACTTCGTCCGTCTTCATGCGCGTGCCCATGGTCGCATACACGCGCTGATGGCGGGCAATGGGGCGCAGGCCCTCGAAGGTGGATGAGACCACGGTGGCGTACCAGTGGCGGCCATCGCCGTCCACGTGGCAGATGTCGCAGGCGATCTGGCCGGCGATCAGGGATTGGATGTCTTCAGCGGTCATGGCAGGGGGTCTGAGTTAGCTACGGATTTTGTACCCGGTACGCAGCAGGTGCATGGCCACCAGACTGACGAAAGCCAGCGCGGAGCCCACAATTCCCAGGCTCAACCAGGGTGAGGCATCGCTGACACCAAAGAAGCCGTAGCGGAATCCGTCGATCATGTAGAAAAACGGGTTGAGGTGGCTCGCGCCCTGCCAGAAGCCAGGCAGCGACTGGATGGAGTAAAAGACGCCACTGAGGAAGGTCATGGGCATGATCACAAAGTTCTGGAACGCCGCCAGTTGGTCAAACTTCTCGGCCCACAGACCGGCAATCAGCCCCAAGGCGCCCATCAGGGCGGCGCCCAATACGGCAAACACCACGATCCACACCGGCGCGACGTAACCCAAGGGCGCAAACCAGGCCGCCACCAGGAGCACACCCAGCCCGACGACCAGCCCGCGCACGATGGATGAGCCCACATAAGCCACAAACCAGCTCCAGTGGGACAGTGGTGTGAGCAGCAGAAAGACCAGGTTGCCCATGATCTTGCTCTGTATCAGGGACGAGGAGCTGTTGGCAAAGGCGTTCTGCAACACGCTCATCATCACCAGCCCGGGAATCAGAAACGCCGTGTAGCCGATAGTGTCGTACACCTTGACGTGGTCTTCCAGCACATGGCCGAAGATCAGCAGATACATCATGGCGGTGAGCACCGGCGCGGCGACCGTCTGGAAACCGACCTTCCAGAAGCGCCAGACTTCCTTGTAAAAAAGCGCCTTCCAGCCGGTCATAGTGCTGCCGCCGCAGGTTTGGCAGGTGCGTGCCGATTCATGATGTCGATGAACACGTCTTCCAGGTCGGCCTTGCGCATTTCCACATCTTCGACGACCAGGCCGGACTCACGCACGGCCGCCAGGTATTGCTCTATTTCCAGCGCGTTATGCGCCGGCAACTGCACCACACTGCCGGTCACGCGGGCGCGGGCGGCCAGGGCCGGCGGCAAATCGCCAGTGGTCTTGAAACGCAGCACATTGCCCGAAGCTGCCTTGAGCAGATCGCTGGTGCGGTCCAGAGCCACAATGCGGCCGGACTTGAGCATGGCGATGCGCCCGCACAGCGCTTCTGCTTCTTCCAGATAGTGGGTGGTCAGCAGCACCGTGTTGCCCTGTTTGTTCAACGAAGAAATGAATTGCCACAGCGTCTGGCGCAACTCCACGTCCACGCCGGCAGTGGGTTCGTCCAGCACGATGACGGGCGGTTTGTGCACCAGGGCCTGGGCCACCAGCATACGGCGCTTCATGCCACCCGAGAGCTGGCGCATGTTGGCACCGGCCTTGTCGGCCAGCCCCAGGCTGTCGAGCAACTCATCAATCCAGGCATCGTTCTTCTTGATGCCGAAATAGCCGGACTGGAAGCGCAGAGCCTCGTGCACATTGAAGAAAGGGTCGAACACCAGCTCCTGCGGCACGATGCCCAGCTTGCGCCGTGCCTGGGCGTAGTCGGCCTGGACGTCAAAGCCCTGGACCGTGACCCGACCGCTGGTGGCGCGTGTCAGGCCAGCCAGGATGCTGATCATGGTGGTCTTGCCCGCGCCATTGGGACCCAGCAGGCCGAAGAATTCACCTTCTTCGATATCGAGCTGCACGTTGTCCAGCGCCAGAAACGTGGCGCCATTGGGGCCGCGCGGCGATGGATAGGACTTGGAAACGGACTGGAAGGAGATGGCAGACATGGAGAACCGCCATTTTAGGCGGTCACGGATCAGGTACGGGGCAGCAGCCCCTCAATTCCGTACAAAGTGGCCAAATCACCCAGGTGGGGCGGCAGCCCCTGCACTTCCAGGGTCTTGCCAGCCTTGATGCAGGTGCGGCGCAACTCCAGCAAGACCGCCAGGGCCGACGAATCAAACCGCTGCAAGGGCTGGGCGTTCACCACCACGGGAGTGGCTTCTGCATCGACCCCCGCCACCAACTGCGCCAGGCAGGCCTTGGCCTGATCGTGGGTCAACTCGACGGGCAGGCTCAGCACATCAGGCCTTTTTCCCGTTGGCCTTGTTGCGTTCGGTCAGGGTGGCAATCAGTCCATCCACGCCTTTGGCATTGATCTCCTGTGCAAACTGGCTGCGGTAGGTCTCCACCAGCCACACACCCAGCACGTTGAGGTTATAAATTCGCCAGCCAGCGCCCTGCCCCGGCGTTTTTTCCAGGCGGTAATCCAACTGGATGGTGTCGCCGCCACCCTTGATTTCGGAGCGCACCAGCACTTCCTTGTCCTCCGGCGCGGCACGCAGCGGCTTCATGGTGATGGTCTGGTCCGTCACCTGGGCCAGAGCACCCGCGTAGGTGCGCACCAACAGCGTCTTGAATTCTTCCTGCAGGCGCTTCTGTTGCTCCGGTGTGGCCTGGCGCCATGCGGGTCCAACGGCCGACGCAGTCATGCGCTGAAAGTTGACATTGGGCATGATGCGCGAATCAACTAGGGCGATCACCTTGGCCATGTCACCGGCGCGGATGGCCTTGTCGTTCTTGATGGTTTCCAGCACATCGGCGGACAGGCGCTTGATCAGCGCATCGGGCATCTCGTCTTCGGCGCGCGCGGTCGTTCCCACCAGGGTGAAGGCCATTACAGCCACGGTTGCCAGCAGCTGGCGCAGAAAAGTTCGCTTCGTGCTCATATTCCAATCCCTTCAGAAGGTTGCATTATCGGGTGTGATGCCTGCACCGCGATCACTGCGCGGAAGCGGGCTCCGGCGGCAAATCTTCTTCCGGCGGGTTTCCGTCGTACACCAGATTGCGTCGCCGTTGCAGGAAGGCATCGCGGGTGAAACTGTATTTGTCCAACGCAGCATCCTCGACCACTTCGCCAGCCCTCAGGTAGGTGGCACGAGTGTCCACCAGATTCAACAGCGTCAGTCCGTCGCGGGTACGGTTGTCCTCCACACGCCGCACCGGGTTCGCCGGGATATCGACCGACAGCGCCACCGTGTCACGCAGGGTGGAAGAACCCAGGAACGGAATGACCACAAAAGGACCCGGACCTACGCCCCATCGTCCCAGCGTCAGACCGAAATTGGCTGAGTGCCGTTCCATACTCATCTCGCTGGCGACATCCAGCAAACCGCCCAAGCCCATGGTCGTGTTGATCAGCACGCGCCCAAAACTGTCCGCTGTATCACGGCCGCGCAATTGCAACGCATTGTTGACGCCGGACCAGAGGTCTTCCAGGTTGCCAAAAAAGTTGTTGACACCCGTGCGCATCCAATGAGGAAGGACATCGCGGTATGCGGTGGCTACTGGCTTGACCACGGCACGATCCACCGCATCATTGAACTGGAAAACACCCCGATTCCACGACTCCATGGGATCTCTCGGGTCCGGATTGGCAACGGTGGCACAGGCCTGCAGCACCACGACCGCTGCCAGCAGCCCCCAACGGACCAGGCGGCCCGGTCTGACGATCCAGTGGCGCAGCCGTTCCTTGGCCACCGATGTTTGCGCTTCACTCATTTCTTCTCCGACCCACTATTGCTGCCCTCGGCGGCCTTGCTGTAAAGGAATTGACTGATCAGGTTTTCCAGCACAACGGCCGATTGCGTGGCGCCAATGACATCACCGGCCACCAGGTTGGTATCCGCTGCGCCAGCTTCAATGCCGATGTACTGCTCGCCCAGCAAGCCGCTGGTCAGGATTTTCAGCGAGCTGTCCTTGGGAAACGCATAGCGGCTCTCCAATGCCAGGGTCACGCGTGCCTGGAAGGACTTGTCATCAAACGTCAGCGACTCCACGCGACCAACCACCACGCCGCCACTGCGCACGGCGGCTTTGGGCTTGAGACCGCCCACGTTCTCAAACTTGGCCGACACCCGGTAGGTGGACTGGAAACTCAACGACAGCAGATTGGCAGACTGGAGTGCCAGAAACAGGATGGCCACGGCCCCGATGATCACAAAGATCCCCACCCACACGTCGTTCTTAGAGCGCTGCATGCAACACCTTTCGTCTAAATCGTAAACATCATGGCGGTCAGGATGAAGTCCAGACCCAGTACGGCCAGCGAAGCCACCACCACCGTCCGGGTGGTCGCACTGGCCACCCCCTCGGGTGTTGCCTGCGCCTCAAAACCCTGAAACACGGCAATGAACGTGACCGTCAATCCGAAGACGACGCTCTTGATGACGCCATTGCCCACATCCTGCCAGACGTCGACTCCGCCCTGGATCTGGCTCCAGAACGAACCGGCATCCACGCCAATCATCAAAACGCCCACCACCCAGCCGCCGATGACGCCCATGGCGCTGAACACGGCGGCCAGCAGCGGCATGACCACCACGCCCGCCCAGAAGCGCGGCGCCAACACCCGCTGTATGGGGTCCACCGCCATCATTTCCATCACGCTGATCTGTTCACCGGCCTTCATCAGACCAATTTCGGCGGTCAGTGAGGTGCCTGCGCGCCCCGCAAACAGCAGCGCGGTGACCACGGGACCCAGTTCACGCACCAGGCTCAGTGTGACCAGCAGACCCAGCGCCTCGGATGAGCCATAGCGCTGCAGCGTGTAATAGCCCTGCAGACCGAACACAAATCCGACAAACAGTCCCGACACGGCAATGATGGCCAGCGAATAGTTGCCCAAGAAATGCATCTGATCGCGAACCAGGCCAAAGCGGCGGAAGGTTGGAAGCGCTGCCAGCAACAACCGGAAAAACAGACGCGCCCCGTAACCGAGGTCCGCCAGTTTGCTCCGTGTGGCGAATCCCACGTCGGCGGGTTTGTACCAAGTCATTGCGACGCTCCGAATTTCTGTGGCCCGGCCCCGCTGGCTGCACCAAAATCATCTTCCACGGTGGATGCCGGGTAGTGGAAACGCACCGGCCCTTCCTGCAAGGCGTTCACATACTGGTACACCAGAGGATCGGTGCTGTGCAACACATCCTGTGGCGTGCCCTGCGCCGCGAGCTTGCCATTGGCCAGAATGATGACGTGGTCCGCAATGGCGAAGGTCTGCTCCAGCTCATGCGAGACAAAAAGGCTGGTCAGGCCCATGGTGTCGTTGAGCGTGCGAATGAGCTGGGCCGATGTGCCGACCGAAATCGGATCGATGCCGGTAAACGGCTCGTCGTACATCACCAACTCGGGGTCCAGCGCAATGGCTCGTGCCAGCGCCACCCGCCGCGCCATGCCACCCGCCAGTGCGCTGGGCATCAGGTCACGCGCGGCACGCAGGCCGACAGCATTGAGCTTCATGAGCACGATGTCTCGAATCATGCCCTCGCTCAGGTCGGTGTGCTCGCGTAGCGGAAAGGCCACATTGTCAAACACACTCATGTCCGCAAACAAAGCGCCAAACTGGTACAGCATGCCCATGCGCCGCCGTGCGGCATAGACCTGGGACTGGTTCATCAGGGTCACATCCTGGCCATCGAACAGCATCTGCCCGGATTGCGCCCGATTCTGGCCGCCAATCAACCGCAGGATTGTGGTCTTCCCTCCGCCGGATGCGCCCATCAGTGCCGTCACCTTGCCACGCGGCACGTTCAGCGACACATCGTCCAGGATGACGCGCTCGCCATACCCGAAAGTCAGGTGGCGCAGTTCTACAAGCGATGTGGAAGGGGTTGGGGCCATAAAAAACAAAAGCCGGGCTATTTCCGGCTTCTGAATGATAAAGGATTAAGGTAAACCCTGTGTTTCGGCCACAAGACGCCGCCGGGCCGCCCCAAGGCGACTATGGCCCCCTTGGGGGGCAGCAAGCCACACGCAGTGGGCGAGCGTTGGGGCAACATCAACGGGGTAAGTCGCTGCTTCCCATCAAAAACTCGTCCACCGACCGGGCGGCCTGGCGGCCTTCGCGGATGGCCCACACGACCAGGCTCTGTCCGCGGCGGATGTCACCGGCGGCGAACACCTTGGGCACGTTGGTCGCATAGCCGCCGATAAAGTCGGTGCTCGCCTTGGCATTGCCGCGGGCATCCTTTTCCACGCCAAAGCCATCCAGAATGGTGGCGACCGGGTTCACAAAACCCATGGCCAGCAGCACCAGGTCGGCCTTGAGCACCTGCTCGGAGCCGGCCACTTCGACCATCTTGCCGTCTTTCCACTCGACGCGCACGGTCTTCAGGCCGGTGACCTTGCCCTTTTCACCGATGAATTCCTTGGTGGAAATGGCGAACTCGCGTGAGCAACCCTCGTCATGGCTGGAGCTGGTGCGCAGCTTGATCGGCCAGTAGGGCCAGGTCATGGGGCGGTTTTCTTCCACCGGGGGCTGGGGCATGACTTCGAATTGGGTCACGCTGGCCGCGCCGTGGCGGTTGCTGGTGCCCACGCAGTCGGAGCCGGTGTCGCCACCGCCGATGACGATGACGTGCTTGCCATCCGCGCGCAACTGGCCCTTGAGCTTGTCGCCGGCATTGACCTTGTTCTGCTGGGGCAGGAACTCCATGGCGAAATGGACCCCGTCCAGATCACGACCGGGCACGGGCAGATCGCGCGACTGCTCGGAGCCACCGGTCAGCAGCACGGCGTCAAAGTCTTTCTGCAGCTGGGCGGCGGAAATACTCTCCTTGGCCCAGTTGGTGACCTTGGACCCCTTGGGCAGCTCGCCGATCAGCACGCCAGTGCGAATCGTCACACCTTCCTTGACCAACTGGTCCACCCGGCGGTCAATGTGGGACTTCTCCATCTTGAAGTCGGGGATGCCATAGCGCAGCAGGCCGCCCACGCGGTCGTTCTTTTCAAACAATGTCACGCTGTGCCCGGCGCGCGCCAGTTGCTGGGCGGCTGCCATACCAGCTGGGCCGGAGCCCACCACGGCAACGGTCTTGCCGGTCTTCACTTTGGCAGGTTGCGCCAGCACCCAGCCTTCGGCCCAGCCGCGGTCGATGATGGCGTGCTCGATGGACTTGATGCCCACGGCCTCGTCATTCACATTCAGCGTGCAGGCTGCCTCGCAGGGTGCGGGGCAAATGCGGCCGGTGAACTCGGGGAAGTTGTTGGTGCTGTGCAGGGTGTCGAAGGCGGCCTTCCAGTCGCCACGGTATACCAGATCGTTGAAGTCTGGAATGATGTTATTGACCGGGCAGCCGTTGTTGCAGAACGGTGTGCCGCAGTCCATGCAGCGCGCCGCCTGTTTGTTGGCCTGGGCATCGTCCAGACCGACCACGAACTCTTTGTAGTGTTTCAGGCGCTCGGCAACGGGCTTGTAGCCCTCTTCGATGCGCTCGTATTCCATGAAGCCAGTGACTTTTCCCATGATTCTTCCTTCTTACTTAGCAGCAGCTGCTTCTTTTTTTGTAGCAGCTTGCGCAGGTTTGGCGAGGGCTGCAGCCGATTTCTTTGCATGGATCTCGCCCAGGGCACGCTTGTACTCGTTGGGGAAGACCTTGACGAACTTGGCGCGTGAAACCTCCCAGTTGTCCAGCAGGTCACGGGCGCGCTTGCTGCCAGTCCAGCGGTTGTGGTCCTCCAGCAGTTTGCGCAACTGTGCCTCGTCGGTCTGGCCACGGTGCCAGATCGCCTTGTTCACATTGGCTTCCTGCTCGGCTGCGGTCAGCACCTTCTCCATGGACACCATGGCGGTGTTGCAGCGCTTGGCGAACTGGCCGTCTTCGTCGTACACATAGGCGATACCGCCGCTCATGCCGGCCGCGAAGTTGCGCCCGGTCTTGCCCAGCACCGCCACGGTGCCGCCCGTCATGTATTCGCAGCCATGGTCACCCGTGCCTTCCACCACCGCCGTGGCACCGGACAGGCGCACGGCGAAGCGTTCACCGCCAACACCGCTGAAGAAGGCTTCACCACTGGTGGCGCCATACATGACGGTATTGCCCACAATGGTGTTGCGGATGGCTTCACCCCGGAAGTCGATGCTGGGGCGCACCACGACGCGACCGCCGGACAGGCCCTTGCCGGTGTAGTCGTTGGCATCACCAATCAGGTACAAGGTGATGCCATTGCACAGGAAGGCGCCGAAGGACTGGCCACCCGTGCCTTCGAGCTGGATGCGGATGGTGTCATCCGGCAGACCTTCGGGGTGCACCTTGGTCACCGCGCCGGACAGCATGGCGCCCACGGAACGGTTCACGTTGCGCGCCACTTCCATGAACTGCACGCGTTCGCCCTTGTCGATGGCCGCGCGGCTCTTGGCGATCAGCACATTGTCCAGCGCCTTTTCCAGGCCATGGTCCTGCTCCAGCGTCTGGAAGCGGGGCACGTCGGCCGGCACTTGGGGCTGAGCGAACAGGCGACCAAAGTCCAGGCCGCTGGCCTTCCAGTGTTCGATACCCTGGCGCATGTCCAGCAGGTCGGAGCGGCCAATCAGGTCGTCGAACTTGCGGATACCGAGCTGGGCCATGATCTGGCGCACTTCTTCGGCGATGAAGAAGAAGTAATTCACCACGTGCTCGGGCTTGCCGGAGAACTTCTGGCGCAGCACCGGGTCCTGCGTGGCCACGCCCACCGGGCAGGTGTTGAGGTGGCACTTGCGCATCATGATGCAGCCCTCGACGACCAGCGGTGCGGTCGCGAAGCCGAATTCATCGGCGCCCAGCAGCGCGCCGATGGCGACGTCGCGGCCGGTCTTCATCTGGCCATCGGCCTGCACGCGGATGCGGCTGCGCAGGCGGTTCAACACCAGGGTCTGCTGGGTTTCGGCCAGGCCGATTTCCCAGGGGCTGCCGCAATGCTTGATGGACGACCAGGGCGATGCGCCCGTGCCGCCGTCGTGTCCGGCGATCACCACGTGATCGGCCTTGCACTTTGCCACACCGGCGGCGATGGTGCCGACGCCGATTTCCGATACCAGTTTGACACTGATGCCGGAGTGCGGAGCCACATTCTTCAGATCGTGGATCAGCTGCGCCAGATCTTCAATCGAGTAGATGTCGTGGTGCGGCGGGGGCGAGATCAGGCCAACACCGGGAACCGAGTGACGCAGGCGGCCAATGTAGTCGGACACCTTGCCACCGGGCAACTGGCCACCTTCACCGGGCTTGGCGCCCTGGGCCATCTTGATCTGGATCTGGTCGGCACTGTTGAGGTACTCGGCCGTGACGCCAAAGCGACCCGACGCCACCTGCTTGATACGCGAGCGCAGGCTGTCACCGGCGTTCATGGGGATGTCGACCTCCACCACGTCCTTGCCGATGATCTCGGCCATGGTCTGGCCCTGCTTGATCGGGATGCCCTTGAGCTCCTGGCGGTAGCGTGCGGGATCTTCACCACCCTCACCCGTGTTGCTCTTGCCGCCGATGCGGTTCATCGCAATGGCCAGCGTTGCGTGGGCTTCGGTGCTGATGGAACCCAGCGACATGGCGCCGGTGGCAAAGCGCTTGACGATTTCCTTGGCGGGCTCGACTTCGTCGACCGGAATGGCCTTGGCCGGATCGATCTTGAACTCGAACAGGCCGCGCAGCGTCAGGTGGCGCTTGCTCTGGTCGTTGACCAGCTGTGCGTACTCCTTGTACGTATTCCAGTTGTTGGAGCGCGTGCTGTGCTGCAGCTTGGCAATGGTGTCGGGCGTCCACATGTGGTCTTCACCACGGGTGCGCCAGGCGTATTCGCCACCGGCGTCCAGCGCGTTGGCCAGCACCGGGTCGTTGCCAAAGGCGGCCTTGTGCATGCGAATGGCTTCTTCGGCGATCTCAAAGACGCCGATTCCTTCGACCCGGCTGGGGGTGCCGGTGAAGTACTTGGCCACGGTGGCGCTGCTTAGTCCAATGGCCTCGAACAGCTGGGCGCCACAATAACTCATGTAGGTGGAGACACCCATCTTGGACATGATCTTGGACAGGCCCTTGCCAACCGCCTTGACGTAGTTGTAGATAGCCTTGTCGGCACTCAGGTCGCCCGGCAGGTCCTTGTGGATGCTGACCAGGGTTTCCATGGCCAGGTAGGGGTGCACCGCTTCCGCACCGTAGCCGGCCAACACGGCAAAGTGGTGCACTTCGCGGGCGGTACCGGTTTCCACCACCAGGCCGGAGGTGGTGCGCAGGCCTTCAATCACCAGATGCTGGTGGATGGCAGAGAGTGCCAGCAGCGCGGGAATGGCCACCTGGGTCGCGCTGATGCCGCGGTCGCTGATGATCAGAATGTTCTTGCCGCTCTTGATGGCGTCCACGGCCTCGGCGCACAGGGATGCCAGCTTGGCTTCCACGCCCTCATGGCCCCAGGCCAGCGGGTAGGTGATGTCCAACGTATAGCTGCGGAACTTGCCCTGCGTGTGCTTCTCGATATCGCGCAGCTTGGCCATGTCGGCAAAGTCCAGAACCGGCTGGCTGACCTCCATGCGCATCGGCGGGTTGACCTGGTTGATGTCCAGCAGGTTGGGCTTGGGCCCGATGAAGGACACCAGCGACATCACGATGGCTTCGCGGATCGGGTCGATCGGCGGGTTCGTCACCTGGGCGAACAACTGCTTGAAATAGTTGTACAGCGGCTTGTTCTTGTCGGAGAGCACGGCCAGCGGGCTGTCGTTGCCCATGGAACCAATGGCTTCTTCGCCGGCGGCGGCCATGGGGGCGATCAGGAACTTCAGGTCTTCCTGGGTGAAGCCAAAGGCCTGCTGGCGGTCCAGCAAGGTGACTTGGCTTTCCATCTCGCTGGCGGGCTCGCCGCTGCCTTGCACGTCATCCAGGCGGATGCGCAGGTTCTCGATCCACTGCTTGTAGGGCTTGCTGTTGGCCAGGCTGGCCTTCAACTCTTCGTCGTCGATCATGCGGCCCTGTTCCAAGTCGATCAGGAACATCTTGCCGGGCTGCAGGCGCCATTTGCGCACGATCTTGTTCTCGGGCACAGGCAGCACGCCGGACTCGGAGCCCATGATGACCAGGTCGTCATCGGTGATGCAGTAGCGCGAGGGGCGCAGGCCGTTGCGATCCAGCGTGGCGCCGATCTGGCGGCCGTCGGTGAACACGATGGAAGCCGGGCCGTCCCAGGGTTCCAGCATTGCCGCGTGGTATTCGTAAAAGGCCTTGCGGCGCTCGTCCATCGTGGTGTGCTGCTCCCAGGGCTCGGGGATCATCATCATCACGGCCTGGCTGATGGGGTAGCCGGACATGGTCAGGAGTTCGAGGCAATTGTCGAACGTGGCCGTGTCGGACTGGCTGGCAAAGCTGATGGGGTACAGCTTTTGCAGGTCGGCGCCGAGAACGGGCGAAGACATCACGCCTTCGCGCGCCTTCATCCAGTTGTAGTTGCCCTTGACGGTGTTGATTTCGCCGTTGTGCGCGACATAGCGGTAGGGGTGGGCCAGCGGCCACTCGGGGAAGGTGTTGGTGGAGAAGCGCTGGTGCACCAGGCCCAGGGCGGAAACGCAACGCACGTCTTCCAGATCGCGGAAGTAGACGCCCACCTGATCGGCCAGCAACAGGCCCTTGTAGACCACGGTGCGGCTGCTCATGCTGGGCACGTAATACTCTTTGCTGTGCTTGAGCTGCAGGTTCTGGATGGCGGCGCTGGCGGTCTTGCGGATCACATACAGCTTGCGCTCCAGCGCGTCCTGGACGATGACGTCGTTGCCACGGCCAATGAACACCTGACGCAGGATGGGCTCCTTCTCGCGCACGGTGGGCGACATGGGCATGTCGCGGTTGACCGGCACATCGCGCCAGCCCAGCAGGACCTGGCCTTCGGCCTTGATGGCGCGTTCCATTTCCTGCTCGCAAGCCAGGCGGGATGCGTGCTCCTTGGGCAGGAAGATCATGCCCACGCCATATTCGCCGGGTGGCGGCAGGGTCACGCCCTGGGCAGCCATTTCCTCGCGGTACAGCGCGTCAGGCAGCTGGATCAGGATGCCGGCGCCGTCGCCCATCAGCTTGTCCGCGCCGACCGCACCCCGGTGGTCCAGGTTTTCCAGAATCTTCAGCGCGTTCTTGACGATGTCGTGCGACTTGGTTCCCTTGATGTGGGCCACAAAGCCCACGCCGCAGGCGTCATGCTCGTTGGCCGTGGAATACAAACCGTTGTTCTGAAGATGTTGGATCTCGGCTGCCGTGGTCATGGCGCTCTCCTGAAAATTACTGTGGACTCGAAGAATACTGCAACGCAACAAAGATGCCAAGCAAAATAATTGGGGTCAGATTCCAATTATTTCTGAATGAATTTGATCAACTTTTAATCGGGGACATATCAAAAACAATAGCAAAAAAGCCAATATCGATGAGGGCTACACCCTTATTTGATTGGAAATGACTTGGCAGACAGGGGCCGCCCGGCCATGCTTTTGGACACCCGGCGCTCCGTCATTTTTTGCAAACTCTTGACGAAATCCGGTTCCCCCAGCGCCCAACCGCGCAGGGCCGAATCGGTCAGCGCCTGCTGCTGCCCCGTCGTGATGCCCGCTTGCACCAATTCGGCATAGGCTGCTTCGCGGGCGAACGGGGTGTTCCCCAGCGCCCACACCAGTGGGTGCGGCGTGACCAGTTTGTCATGCGCCAGGCCAATGTAGTGCGCGTGGCTGGCCCAAGGATAGTCCCGCGCCTGCTCCACCATGCCGGCACGCACCGGGTTGAGGTCGATATAGGCCATGCAGGCCAGCAGATAGCGATCGGTCTGGATCAGCGTGGATTTGTAACGCCCTTCCCACAGCGTGCCGGTGCGCTTTTGGGTGTCATTGAAAAAGCGGACGTAGCTGCGTCCCACGGCCTGCATCATCTGCGGCAGGCTGGTGGCGGTCTGGGGCGTGGCCAGCAGATGAAAGTGGTTGTCCATCAGCACATAGGCGTGGATGGCAACACCGAACTTGCGGGCGTTCTCCTCCAGCAGGTCCAGCATCATCTGGTAGTCGCCAGGCGCGACGAAGATCGCCTGGCGGTTGTTTCCCCGCTGGATGACATGGTGGGGGTAGCCAGGGAGCGTTAAGCGAGGCAGGCGGGCCATGGTGGGATCGTGGAAATTGGAATCCGACCCCGATTATCTCACTCACATTCTTGGCAGGCGACGACGCAGCTGCGCCAGGCGTTGCCACGCGGCATCGACCTGCGCAGGTGTGAGTTCGCCCTGAGCAATGGCCTCGCGCACCAGCGTGGCCACCTGCTCACCCAGGTCGTAACGCGGCACAAAGCCGGGAACGTTCTTGGCCGCACCGGGGTTGTTGGAGAACACCAGCAAATCGTTGCCGGCCAGGATGGCGCGCACCACGGCTTCGCGCGGGCTATGGTACTGCTGGATCGCGCCCATGTGCAGATCGTCGGTGACCACCACGCCTTCAAAACCATCCCGCGCGCGCAACTGCGGCCCGATGAACTTCTGCGACAGGGTCACCGGCCAGTCCGGGTCCACATTGCGGTTGACCAGGTGCGCCGTCATGATGGCATCGGCCAAGCCGGTGCGCACCAGTTGCTGGAACGGCCACTGCTCCACGGGCTGCGCCGTGCGGGTCACGTCCACCAGGCCGAGGTGGCTGTCGCTGGTGGCGAGGCCATGGCCGGGGTAATGCTTGAGCGCAGTGAGCACACCGGCCTCGCGGTGCGCCTCGATGAACTGCGTGGCATAACTGACCACGCGCGCCGGGTCGTCCGAAAAGCTGCGCTTGAGTTGCCCGATGACGGGAGAGACGGCCTTGTGCTCGGGATCCAGCGGGTCACCGCGCAGATCCACCACCGGGCCAAAGTTGAAATTGAATCCGGCATCGGCCACCATCCGGGCCATCGTTCGGTAGGTCTCACGGGCTTGTGTCGGGGATTGGCCGGCGGCCACTTCTTCATGCGACGGGGTGTCGGCAAAGCCATTGGACGCGCGCAGGCGCTGCACCAGCCCGCCCTCCTGATCCAGCGCGATGAGCAGGGGCAGCTCCAGCGGATTGGCCCGCTGCAACGCGCTGGTGAGCGCGCGCACCTGCTCGGGGCCGGTGATGTTGTAGCGGTACAGGATCACGCCACCCAGTTTCCCGGAGCGCACCTGTGCCAGCGCCTGCTGCACGCCGGGCGCGTCCACGGTCGTGCCATCCACACCCATCATGACCATCTGGCCGACCTTCTGCTCCAGCGTGAGCTGCTGCGATGGCAGAACATCGCCGCCACCGCCGCAGGAGGCCAGCAACGCCAGCGCGGCAACAGCGCCGAGCTTCATCCATTTGCGGGGTGTCGATTTCATGTTGATTCAGGTGCCTTGGGGCGTCAGCTCCAGCCCGAAGCGCGCACCCAAGTCCTGTTCAAGACCGAATTCCTGCAGCAAAGCGCGCAGTCGCTCGGCGGAACTGCGTTTCTTCTGGCCGGTATGGCGGGCGATGATGAGTTCGTTTTTCATGCTGTGCTCCCAGCCCACCAGCTCGGTCACCGTGACCTGGTAGCCGCTGGCTTCCAGGAACAGGCAGCGCAGCACATTGGTGATCTGGCTGCCCATCTCGCGGGTGTGCAGCGGGTGGCGCCAGAGTTCGGCCAATGGCGTGCGGCGCATGGAAAGTACTTTGTTCGCATTCAGGCAGCGGGCGATCTCGGCCTGGCAGCAGGGCACCAGCACCAGATAGCGCGCCTGCTTTTTCAACCCGAAGGCGATGGCGTCGTCGGTTGCCGTGTCACACGCATGCAAGGCAGTGACCACGTCGATCTGGTCCGGCAGGGCTTCCGAGTCGGCGGACTCGGCAACGCTGAGGTTGAGGAACGACATGCGGTCAAACCCCAGACGTGCGGCCAGTTCACGGGACTTTTGCACCAGCTCCTGGCGGGTCTCGATGCCGTAGATGTGGCCGCCCTGCAGGTTCTTGAAGAACAGGTCGTAAATGATGAAGCCCAGGTAGGACTTGCCCGCGCCATGGTCGGCCAGCGTGGCGCCCTCGCCGCCCTGTGGCAACTCCAGCAACAGCTTTTCGATGAACTGGTACAGGTGGTAGACCTGCTTGAGCTTGCGCCGGGAGTCCTGGTTGAGCTTGCCCTCACGCGTGAGGATGTGCAGTTCCTTGAGCAGTTCCACACTCTGGCCTGGGCGCACCTCCTCGGCAAGCGGATGGGCTGGAGCGGACTTGCCTGGTGCTGGCGGTGCAGCCTTGGTTGCACGCGGTTGTTGCTGTTTCATGGGGTGAGTTTGCCACGCCCGCCGCTGGCGCCCACGTCCAGCGCTGACCACCCGTCGGGCCCAAGGCGCTCCATGGTCCGCATATTGGTCTCGAAAATAGCCTCGGCATGGGGAAAGGCTTTCACCGCCCGGTCAATGCTGTCCTCGCGCAACAGGTGCAAGGTGGGGTATGGTGAGCGGTTGGTGCAATTGGTGATGGCATCCTGCGGCGCATCGGCAAACTGGTACTGCGGATGCAGACTGGCGATCTGGAAGATGCCCTCATAGCCCAGCTTGGCCAGTAATCGGTTGGCCTGAGCGAGGAAATCGTTGAACTCCAAAAAGTCCACCAGTCCATCGGGCGCTATGAAAAGTGTAGTGTCACGTTCAGTAGCGTCGAGGGCAGCGAGCGCATTCAGCTCTTGCTTTAGGTCTGCCAGCAGGTCCTTGAAGCCAACATTGCGGGTCACCGCATAGTGCACCTGATCCTTGACATCCACCGATTTGGCAAACGGACACAGATTCAGGCCAATGACGGCGCGCCGTAACCAGCGGCGGGTATCTTCGATGACCGCCGCGTCGGTGGACTCCACGAAATCGCTCATAGGAATCGGCTGGGTTGGGCCACGATCAGCTTGGCCAGTTCGTCGAGCAGACTGTGCTCAATCCGCGCGGCGGGCCAGCTTGTCGTCACAACACCAAACCCATCCGCATTGGCCAGGCGAAACTGCAGATGTCCGTTGTCATGGTCGGTCGTCACCGTGATGTTGCCACGGGCCTTGGTGATGTATTCGAAGCAAATGGCCTGAAGCGTGTTTTTCTCGGGATGGCGGACATCCTTGCGTTCGTGCTCCACATGGCCAAATGCCAAGCGCTTCTGGACCCGCTCCAGGTCAGGCGGGAAATTGACACTCACCATGCCGGCAACGGGTGCACCGGTCTGCGGAATGATGTCCCAGCCCATGGCGATGTAATCGTAGACATCCTTGTCGCGCAGCTTCTTCTTGCGGGCATCAACCCGGAAGTCGCTGAGCTTCATTAGCGGCCAGGGCGTCTTGCCATCCAATGAGAATCGGGGGCCGTCAGGGCGAATCACGCTCAATTGGCGCGCCAGATCCTGCAGGTATTTCCAGACAACCAGGCAGGCCATTTCTGTCTGAGCGGTATTGGCTTCGAAATTCTGTAGCTGGGCTGCCTGCTGACTTTGTAGCGCGCTGGCCTGTAGCTTCAACTCATTGAGAAAACTCACGGCCCCTCCGGCTCACCTTGAACTCCTGCGATTCTACTGACCCCGCCCGCGAATGGACGGTGTTTTCACTCCAGCAGTTGCTGGCCGGTCAGGCGTTCATGCTCGCGCGCAGCGAAACGATCCGTCATGCCGGCGATGTAGTCGGCGACTGTGCGTGCAATGGTGGTCACATCACTGGCCTTTTCCGGCGCGGGTCCAGAACCGTCGGGCAATTTGCTGGGCTCAGCCATGTAAGCAGCAAACAGTTCCCTCACTATCTGCGTCGCCTTGATCCGTGTCTGCTGAACCTGGGGATGGCGATACAAATTGGCAAACAGAAAACGCTTCAGCTCTTTGGACTGTTGGCGCATGCCGTCACTGAATGCCAGCAGAAGCGGCAAGCGGCGCACATCGTCCACACTGGTTGGGGCCGCCATCTGCAATGCGGCACTGCTGTGGGCAATCAGGTCATAGACCTGGGCACTGAGCATTCGCCGAATGGTCTCGTACAACAAGCGACGCTGGTTACTGATAGCAGCGAGCTGCGGATACTCCCGCAGGGCTGCGTGGTGGTGTTCTGCGAAAAGCGACACCGCCCCCAATTGCTCCATGGTGATGAGGCCGGAGCGCACGCCATCATCGATGTCATGCGAGTTATAGGCGATTTCGTCAGTCAGGTTGCAGAGCTGCGCTTCCAGGCTTGGGCGCAGGCCGTCGATGAAGCGCCGCCCCACGCCGTCTGGCTCCTGCGCCTCCAGTGCCATGGCGTTGGCCAGGCTGCAATGCTTGAGAATGCCCTCTCGGGTCTCAAAACACAGGTTGATGCCGTCGAATTGCGGATAGCGGGCTTCGAGATAGTCGACGACCCGCAGGCTTTGGAGGTTGTGCTCGAAGCCGCCATAGGGTTTCATGCAGTCGTTGAGAACGTCCTGCCCGGCGTGCCCAAAGGGAGTGTGGCCAAGGTCATGGGCCAGCGCAATTGCCTCCACCAGATCCTCATCCAGCCTGAGCGACCGCGCCACTGAACGTCCCAGTTGGGCAACCTCCAGCGAGTGGGTCAGCCGCGTGCGAAACAGGTCGCCCTCGTGGTTGAGAAAGACCTGCGTCTTGTAGACCAGACGCCGAAACGCAGTGGAATGCACGATGCGGTCCCGGTCGCGTTGAAACGCTGTGCGTGTCGGGGCAGCCGCCTCGGCGAATCGGCGACCGCGCGACTGCGCAGGGTCGCAGGCATATGGGGCAAGGGTCATGGGATCAGACGCAGCAGGCGTCAATCACCTTGCGAACCAGTGCATCTGGTGCGCTGCGCATGCTGGCATGGGAAGGTCCATCAATGACCACAAAACGGATTTCGCCGCCTTCGGCCTTTTTGTCGACGCGCATCAGATCCAGGTAGCGGCCTGCGTTGTCGTCCGCACGCAGGCGCGGCCCAACCACTGGCAAACCGGCGCGCTGTATCAGCGTACGTAGGCGCCGGACGAAAGCGGCATTCACCAGCCCCAGTTCCCGCGAGAGTTCGGCAGCCATTACCATGCCACAACCAACTGCCTCGCCATGCAGCCACTGGCCGTATCCCATGCCGGCCTCGATCGCATGACCAAAGGTATGCCCAAAATTGAGGATGGCCCGCAGGCCCGACTCACGTTCATCCTGCCCAACAACCCAAGCCTTGATCTCGCAACTGCGTTGGACGGCGTGGGCTAAAGCTGCGGGGTCGCGTGCCAGGAGCTGATCGATGTTCTTTTCGATCCAGTCGAGAAACGCGAGATCGGCAATGGGTCCGTACTTGATGACTTCGGCCAGGCCCGCGCTGAGCTCGCGATCGGGCAAGGTTTTGAGCGTATCGAGATCACAAACCACTCGCAACGGCTGGTAAAACGCGCCAATCATGTTCTTGCCCATGGGATGATTGATGCCGGTCTTTCCTCCCACCGACGAATCCACCTGGGACAGCAACGTGGTGGGAACCTGTACAAAAGGTACGCCGCGCATATAGCTCGCCGCAGCAAAACCGGTCATGTCGCCAACGACTCCGCCACCCAGGGCGAACAGTACAGTCTTGCGGTCACAGGCTTGCCTCAGCAACGCATCGAAGATCGTATTCAGTGTCTGCCAGTTCTTGTGCTCCTCGCCGTCCGGCAAGGTTACGAGGTAAACGGCTTTGTAGCGGGGCTTGAGAGCATCATGCAAACGCTGGGCATACAGGGGAGCAACGGTGGTGTTACTCACAATCAGCGCCGAAGCTCCGCCGGGCAAGTCCGCGAACGTATCGGCATGACCGAGTAACGCCTCGCCTATCAAAATGCGGTAGCTGCGTTCGCCCAACTCAATGTGGACGCTGGGAGTGGGGATCGGTGCTTGCATAGGCTGCTAGTTTAGAGGATCACAAACATCCTCCAGCCGAATGCACCAAGTGAAACAGGCATTCCGGGTATCTGAAACACCCCCTCAAGTCGGGGATATAGCCCCAGCCAATTCCAGTTGCATGACGATCATGTTGACCAGGGTGGCCACGGAGGGGCGACCGGTTTCAATGATGAAATGAGCCGTCTCACGGTACAGTGGATCCCGCACCGCGTACAGATCACGCAAGCGCTTTAACGGATCGGCAACCTGCAACAAAGGCCGATTCTGGTCATGCCGCAAACGCCGGTAGATTTCTTCGGGCGTCGAACTCAGGTACACCACCTGCCCGCGCTCACGCAAGCGTTGCCGCGTAGCTGGCCGCAACACAGCGCCTCCACCCGTGGAAACCACCGATTTGGGATTCTGGGTCAGCTCGTCAAGAACTACCTCTTCGAGGTCCCGAAAGCTGTCTTCTCCATCCCGCTCAAAGGCTTCACGGATGGAGTAACCCAATCGCTCCTCAATGATATGGTCTGAATCAAAGAAAGGCAGTTGCAGACGCCGGGCGAGTTGCCGCCCGACGGTGGATTTACCAGAGCCGGGCAGGCCTACAAGCGCAATCAAGAATGGACGCTCATGGATGACACTAATCGTATTAACCCCTCAACACCATCATAGAAACGGTATCACTAGTTGACGGTGTGGAGGCTTCGCGCACTCAGGACAAGAATAACTAGCAGCCCACAACTCCGTTGTAATCCTTGATTGTGATGGTGCTGGTGCCCACCTTACCTTTGGCATCCATGACCGTAATGACCGCTGTCCGGTCTGTCGCGGCGACCAGTGAGCAGGTGTTTCCGCCTGTCAGCTTCACCGCGTAACCGGTTCCATCCGAGTTCTTAACCGGTGTTCCTGGGCTCAATACCGATGTATTGCTCGTAAAAACCTGCAAACCACCGGTCGCGGATGCGCCATAGACCATCAATGTAATGTCTGGCGTGGTAGCACTTTCCGGAAGAGTCATCGCATTGGGCTGAACCCGCAAGACATCCTGTCCGGCAGTGAGGGTCAACCCAAGCGTCACTGATTGATTGTTGGCATCAATGATGGTCACGCCTGCATTGGTCGCAACCTGGCCCCCAACAACTTCAACAATATTGCCGTCCACAATTTGTGCATTCAATCCGGACTCGTCAATCGACGTCTGTACACGATAAGGCCTCGTGCCACCGGTGACGATGGCACGAAGCTTATCGCCGATGAACGCAGTGATAGACGTTGGGTTCACCGCCAACGGCACCGTTCCAACGGTGACCGCCGAGGTCAGCGTGGCTCCGGCAGCGTCACGAACGGTAATTGTCGCAGTCGTCGCACTAATTTGGACGCCAGTAATTGTCATTTGATTCCCATTTACTGAGACCGTGGCGACGGACGGAAAATTGCTTGTCGCAGTGTAAGGCCCCGTACCGCCACCGAGAGTGAAGGTCTGGGCGTACGCAGCTCCTGGTGTAATGGTCATGGATGATGCCGCGGTCATGTAAAACGCAGTACTGGAACCGGACTTCACAGTGATATCAAACTTGCTACCCTTGGCATCTGTTGTTGTGATCTTTGCCGTTCCGGGAATGATAGTTCCAACATATAAGACGTCATCACCACCGATCCAGCCAACAGCAACTGCTGGGTCATCGCTGAACACGGAGTAGGGTTTTACGCCGCCTTGCACTGCATACTGCTGCAACAATCCCACTTGTAGCGTCACTGCAGCAGGAGCAACAACAGAAAAAGTCGACACCGAGCCTGAACTCAATCCAGGCGAACCGCCACCGCCGCCACATGCAGCCAACAGAAGCGAAAACAGAATAGTGGTCAGATAGGAGAGGATGCGCATGATGAACTCGCGTGTTGTCGTATTGGTAGGATTATCGCGTAGCGCCGCGATCCGAAATCATCTTCGGCGTGATGAAGACCAGCAACTCTTGTTTGCTGGAAGAGCGAACCTTGCTCTTGAAGAGATTTCCAATGGCAGGTAGATCGCCGAGCAGCGGTACACGGGTTTCGTCCTCCTTGGTAGTTTCGGCATAAATTCCCCCGATCACCACCGTACCTCCATTCTCGACCAACACTTCAGTCTTTATGTGCTTGGTGTCGATGGCGAACCCGGCGGTCGTCAACCGGCCAACCGTGTCCTTGGTAACGTCAAGCTTTAGAATGATGCTGCCCTCTGGGGTAATTTGCGGCGTCACCTCCAACTTCAGATTAGCCTTTCTAAACGCTATGGACGTCGCTCCACTGGCTGAAGCTACCTGATAGGGAAGTTCTTCACCTTGCTCAATGGTTGCCTGGACCTGATCTGCGGTCACAACCCGGGGACTGGAGACAACCTTTCCTTTGCCATCTGCCTCCAGTGCAGAAATTTCCAGATTTAAGAACCGGTTCGCACTGGCATTAAATATCGAAACGGCAAACGCCGCGGGCGAAGACAACGCTGGATAATTGACAACAGCCGGCATGGTAAAAAACTGACCCGATGTATCCGTGGTTCCACCCGCTCCACTCGTAGCAACCGCATTGCCATAGCTGGTCCCAAATGCTACGCGATTGTCACCATTCAATTGGTAGCCGCCATCGCCACCTTTGTTGGCGCGAACGTCCGAGGCGCCAAGCTTAACGCCCAGCGACTTACCAAAGGTATCCGTGGCTTCAACAATGCGCGCTTCAATGAGAACCTGGCGGACAGCGATATCCAGCTTTGCAATCAACTGCTGAATTTGTTCCAGTTTGCTGGGAATATCCGTCACAAACAACTGGTTGGTTCTCTTTTCTGCAATGACACTGCCGCGTGAGCTCAATATTCGGGCAGATCCTTTTTCACCGCCGCCATCCGCTTTGAAGTACGCAGCGATTTCTTCCGCCTTTGCATAGTTGATCTGGAACGATTGAGTCCGCAAAGCTTCAAGACCCTGCACTGCCACGGCCGACTCCAAGTCCAGTTTCTCTTTGGCTACGATTTCGTCTTTGGGCGCGACCCACAAAACATTGCCACTCTTGCGCAAGCCCAATCCCTTGGCCTGCAGAATGATATCCAGAGCCTGGTCCCAAGGGACATCCTGCAACCGCAAAGTCACAGATCCAGAAACAGAATCCGAAGTAACGATATTGAAGTTAGTGAAATCCGCAATCACCTGCAACAACGACCGCACTTCAATATTCTGGAAGTTCAGGGACAACTTCTGCCCTGTGTACCCAACCCCTTGCGTCAGTTTCTTCGGATCAACCTTGATCTCTTTGACCTCAACGACAAATTGCTCGTCGCTTTGGTAGGCGCTGTGCTCCCACTGGCCCGTCGGTTCAATGACCATACGGACTCTATCTCCCGTCTGTGTGGTTGTCACAGACTTCACCGGCGTTCCAAAATCTGCCACATCAAGGCGACGACGCAGCCCCTCAGGGAGAGTGGACTTCATGAACTCCACAACCAGCGACTGCCCTTGTTGGCGAATGTCTACCCCTACCTGATTATTGGGCAGTGTCACGACGACCCGTCCTGAACCGTCAGCCGCCCGGCGAAAATCCAAGTCTTTTAGAGGTGCAGAATCCCGGCTCCGATTCTCCGCAAAAGTAGCTGCCACCGCTGCGGCCGGAGTGCTGCGCACGGTGGACTCCAGAACGATCAGAAGTGATTTGCCCTGGATTTCCGCCGTATAGGCAGCCGGATTCTTCAAATTCAGAACAACCCGGGTTCGCTCACCGGCTTGCACAACGCTGACCGACTTCAGGTTGCCCTGATTCATGTCAACGGTAGACCGGCCCATGGAACTCGTGACGCCGGGAAAATCCAGCGCGATCCGAGCGGGAGACTGAATCGCAAACCCCGAAGGAACAGCCGTCAGTTCTTTCGACAGATCAATGCGAACAACCTCCGAGCTACCCTGAATGGACCCGGATACGGCCTCAATGGCTGTTTGTGCCTGAACCCCCGCACTCAACAGTGCTGCCGCCAAAACAACAAGACCCTGCCACATGCGCAGCCCCAATCGCTGATTCTGATTATTCATTTAGCCCTCTCTTGCAACTGAAGTGTTGCAACGCGTTCAATCCACTCTCCGACTGCGTCTTGCACAATTTCACGTAGCGTCACTTCAGTTTCGCTGATCTTCACAACCTTGCCAAAATTCTGTCCAAGGTAACTCCCCACCTTGACCTGGTACAGCAGGTTATCGACCTTGACCAAGGCAACAGGTTGGCCGGCCTTGTAAATACTTCCGACCACGCTCATGGCATCCAACGGAAAAGACTCCAATGGCTCTTTGCGCCGTGCCAATTCGGGAGCAACCAGGGCGCCATTGGCCGCCACTTGGTTCGAATCCCGCTTCAAAGCCTGTGTCAGCTTCTCCTTGCTAAATGGCTCCACTGCCGTCGCATTGGTATAGGCCTCCGGCTTGAACTGCTTGGGGGCAGGAATCGGGTCCACCTTGGGCCTGGTCTGGTTGCGCTCTTCAACCATCCATTGACGAATGTCATCCTCGCTGGACGATCCGCAACCGACCAGCGTGGCGCCCAAGACAATAGCGACCAGAAACTTCATACCACTCATTTCTTGGCTCCCTTGGAAGCCTTGCTCTGCGCCGCGATCTCATCCTTGTCCAAATACCGGAAAGTCTTGGCCGTCGATTCCAGGACCAAGGCACCATCAGGGCGCGGGGCAATAGTCAAATTATTCAGCGTAACGATACGCGAGAGATTAGCAATATCCGATGCGAATGCACCAATATCGTGATAACGGCCACTCACCTTGATGGCAATAGGCAACTCGGCATAGTAATCCCTGACAGCAACCTGCCCGGGACGGAAAAGATCAAACTGCAAACTACGGCCCAAACCAGCCTGGTTGATATCGGACAACAGCGCATCCATCTCTGCCTTGCTAGGCAACTGCTTTTCAAGCTGCGTCACATACTGCTGCACCTGCTCACGCTGCTTTTTCAGGACGTCCAGATTCACCGCCTTCGTCAGCTTGATCTTATAGTCTGCCCGGAGCTTGACTTCCTTTTCCTGCTCCAGCTTCAACGCTTCATCGGAGCCACTCAACCAGACAAACCACAATGCCACGACGACCGCAATTGTTGTGACTGCAAACAAAACATACCGCGGAATGGGTGGCCATAGAGAAGGATCTTTGGGATCCAGACCGCTGAACTGGGCCGCCAGCTTTTGCTGCAACTGCGCGAAATCGATTGAACCTAAAGATTTGGTAGCCATTTAGATTCCTGCTATTTCTTTGCCACACTGGAGGCTGACTGAGCCGGCGCAGAGGCTCCAGCAGTGACCGACTGCGCTGCAGTTTTTGCTGCCTCACTCGCGCGCACAAGGCGAACTCGAATGGTAAAGTTGGATACCCGGCGTTGATCCCGCGCTGTCAGCGCCACGGTGCCAGCCACGATTTCCACCAATTCTGGCTTGGCAAACCAGGGAGTGTTGACAGACAAATTACGCAGCAACTCGGACACCCGCTCATTGGACTGCGCCACGCCATTGACCGTGACGACCTGATTGGCCTGCACCATCTTGCTGATATAGACCCCATCAGGCAACTGGTTCACCAATTCCGTAAGCAAATGCACCGGCAGATTCCGATCCGACTGCAAGTCCTCAACGGCCTGCTGGCGTGCGCGCAACGCTGCGATTTCAGCCTCCAATCCTTCAATATCCTTGATCTGACCTTCCAGCTTCTTGATTTCAGTCTGAAGCGTCTGATTGGTTCCCTCCTGTGCCGAAATGGCAGCCTGGTACCACAAGAATACGGCACCAGCTATCAGAGCGCCAAGCAGCGCTGAAGAAGCCAATGAAACATTGAACAGGTCACGGCGACGCTTGCGTGCAGCTTCGCGGTGTGGGAGCAGGTTGATCAGGATCACTGCGCAAACCTCCGCAGAGCCAGACCACAGGACGTCAGATACGACGGCGCCTCACGGGTCATTTTCTTCAGCCGAACCCCATCGCCTATCTCCATCCCATCAAAGGGATTGAGCAGGCTGCATGGGAACGTCGTGTGCTGTGTGACCGCCGCCGTCAGCCCAGGCAGCGCAGCCGAGCCACCTGCCAACATGATGTAGTCAACCTTGTTGTGCGGGGTACTGGTGAAGAAGAACTGCAACGCACGGCCTAGCTCCTGAACCATGGTGTCAATAAACGGTCGAAGCACCGTGGACTCGTAATCCTCCGGAAGTTCTCCACTGCGTTTCTTGGATTCAGCCTCTTCTTGTGAAAACCCGTACTGGCGAACAATCAGCTGCGTCAATTGCGCTCCGCCAAAAGCCTGATCCCGGTCATACAGAACCTCATCATCACGCAACACCTGCATGCTGGTGGTCAACGCCCCGACTTCAAACAAGGCAACAATCAAGCCCGCGCCCTTGTTCGGCAAATTTTCAATCAGCCGCCCTGCCGCCAGGCGTGAAGCGTAGGACTCGACATCCACGACCACGGGCATCAGTCCCGCCGCCTCTGCCAAACCCTGGATATCCTGGACTTTTTCCTTGCGGGACGCGGCTATCAGCACTTCCACATCACCCGCCGATGTAGCGCTGGGACCGATGACACAAAAGTCCAGGCTCACCTCATCCAGTGGAAACGGAATGTACTGGTTGGCCTCGTTTTCAACCTGCTGTTCAAGCTCCGAATCCGACATTCCGCCGGGAAGAACGATCTTCTTGGTAATGACGGCCGATGGCGGCAACGCCATGGCCACATTCTTGGTCTTGGTTCCGCTTTTTTTCACCAAGCGCTTCAGCGCATTGGCAACCTCATCGAATTTCTCAATATTGCCGTCTGTGATCCAGCCGCGCTCCAGTGGCTCAATGGCACAACGCTCCAGCACCAGATTTCCGGCCTTGTCACGACCCAACTCCACCAGTTTTACACTGGAAGAACTGATATCCAGCCCAAACATGGGAGCTGGCTGACGACTGAAAAACGACCCCAATGAGATCAAAACGGTCCCCTGAAACATACCGGTCAAGCACCGGTCAGACTTAAGAAATCACTTCAATGCTATCAGTAAGCTCCTTGTCCCGCAAAGGTTTTTTCTGATTTGGGCCCTTTCAAACGTTGCCAAAAGCAGACGGTTATTCTCCGTTACCAAAATCCTGTAGCGAATTTCACCGCTCGCCCGGTAAGCGGCAACAATGCATGCGCCCACGCCCAAGATGTCAGAAATAGCCCGGTTTTTATAATGCGGCGTGACCCGAAGCCACCTATATGCCATCAACACCCAACCCGCCTGAAAAAGACACTCCCTCGCCACGCAAGCAAAAGGCGTCCATGCACTGGATGGCTCGTGCAGTTCTGTGGACTCTGGGCACCGCCGTGGCAGGTCTGGTGTCTTTGCTGATAGTCGTTGCAATCGCTCTTGCCGTAGCCTTCCCCAATCTGCCGGACATTTCGGACCTGTCGGACTACCGACCCAAGCTGCCTTTGCGCATTTTTTCGGCCGAAGGTGATTTGCTGGCCGAGTTTGGCGAAGAACGGCGCAACCTGACGCCCATCGCCGAAATCCCCAAGGTGATGACCAATGCCGTCTTGGCCATTGAAGACTCCCGCTTCTACCAGCATGGCGGCGTCGACTACCTGGGCGTCCTGCGCGCGGGCCTGGCCAACGTCGGCAAGGCCAAGAGCCAGGGCGCATCCACCATCACCATGCAGGTCGCACGCAATGTGTACCTGTCGTCTGAAAAGACCTTTACCCGCAAGATTTACGAGATATTGCTGACGTTCAAGCTGGAACACTTGCTGACCAAGGACCAGATTCTCGAAATCTACATGAACCAGATTTTTCTGGGCAATCGGGCCTACGGCTTTGCAGCCGCTTCCGAGGCCTATTTCGGCAAACACCTGAAGGACATCACGATTGCCGAAGCCGCCATGCTGGCCGGCCTGCCCAAGGCGCCATCCGCCTACAACCCCATCAGCAACCCGCAACGGGCGCGGATTCGCCAGCGCTACATCATTGATCGCATGCTGGAAAACGGCTTCATCAGCGAGAAGGAAGCGGAAACTGCCAAGAACCAGGAGCTGAAAGTCAAGTCGGGCGCGGGCACCCACCAGGTGCACGCCGAGTACGTGGCCGAAATGGTGCGCCAACTCATGTACGCCCAGTACGGTGACGAGACCTACACCCGCGGCCTGGACGTCCGCACCACGCTGCGTACTGCGGACCAGAATACCGCCTACAAGGCCCTGCGCAAGGGCATCATGGATTTCGAACGCCGCCAAATCTACCGCGGACCGGAAAAATTTGTCACCATTCCCACCAACGCCCAGGAGGCCGAGGATGCGGTGGATGACGCCCTGGACGACCACCCGGACAATGGCGACGTGATGTCCGCCGTGGTGCTGGAGGCTGAGCCCAAGAAGATCAAGGCCATGCGCCAGGGCGGCTTCCTGCTGGAGATCACCGGCGACGGATTGAAGCCCGCGCAATCCGGTCTGTCCGACAAGGCACCGCCGCACATCAAGCTGCGCCGTGGCGCCATCATTCGGGTGGCCAAGACCCCCAAGGACACCTGGGAAATCACCCAACTGCCCGAAGTGGAAGGCGCCTTCGTCGCCCTGGACCCGCGGGATGGCTCCATCAAGGCACTCGTCGGTGGCTTTGACTTTGCCAAGAACAAGTTCAACCACGTGACCCAGGCCTGGCGCCAGCCGGGCTCCAGCTTCAAGCCCTTCATCTATTCCGCTGCACTGGAAAAGGGGTTTACACCGTCCACCGTGATCAACGACGCGCCCCTGTTCTTTGACGCCGGCGTCACCGGCGGCCAGCCTTGGGAGCCCAAGAACTACGATGGAACCTTTGAAGGACCGATGACGCTGCGGCGCGGCCTGGCCAAGTCCAAGAACATGATCTCCATCCAGATCCTGCGCGCCATCGGCACCCAGTATGCACAGGAATGGATCAGCCACTTTGGCTTTGAGGCGGAAAAGCACCCGGCCTACCTGACCATGGCCCTCGGGGCCGGTTCAGTTACCCCCATGCAGATGGTGGTAGGCTACTCCGTCTTTGCCAACGGCGGCTACCGCGTGAATCCCTGGCTGGTTTCCAAGGTCAGCGAACAGCGCGGCAAGGTTCTGGTGGAAACCAAACCGCCGGTCCTGGACGACATGGAGCGCGCCATTGAACCGCGCAACGCCTTCATGATGACCAGCTTGCTGCAGGAAGTCACCCGTTCCGGCACCGCCGCGCGCGCGCAAGCCACACTCAAACGCCCCGACGTGTATGGCAAGACCGGTACGACCAATGACTCCATGGACGCCTGGTTTGCCGGCTACAACCCTACACTGACTGCCGTTACGTGGATCGGCTACGACACCCCGCGCAAACTCGGTGATCGAGAAACCGGCGGGGGCTTGAGCCTGCCGGTCTGGATCACCTTCATGGAAACCGCATTGAAGAACGTGCCCGTCCAGGAGCCATCCGCTCCAGAAGGCGTGGTCCATGTGGGTGGTGAGTGGTACTACGACGAATACGCCAAGAGTTCGGGAGTGTCCGGCGTCGGACTGGAAGCCAGTCCGGAACCCTCCACTCTGCCGCTGCCGCCAGCCGAGGAAAAGAAGAAGATCCTCGACCTGTTCCGCAACTGATCAGGGCGTGAAGCGCAACGCCCGACCCGACTGCTCTGTGGCGTTGTTGGAGAGGGCGGTGAAAAATTCGCCCTGGCCCTTGGTGTCCTGCCACTGACCATCCAAATAGCGATAGTGGTAGCCACCAGCGCGCGTGGCCATCCAGATTTCGTGCAGCGGCTTTTGCTGGTTGATGACGATCTGACTGTGGTTCGCAAAGGTCAGCGTCACCATGCCGCCCACCCGCTGGTTGTCCACATCCACATCGGTTTCGTCGTTGATGCGGTCGCAAGCCACCTCCACCGCTTTGAGCAGGGCTTCGGCTTGGTCCATGTATTCGGTATCAGTCATTACAATTTCACCATGTTGAATGCAAAGCAAATTCTAGTCACTGCGCTTGTCCTTGCCACTGGAGTGGTGGGTCTGACCGGTTGCGGGCAGACGGGTTCGCTGTATTTGCCAGCCCGACCCGCAACGCCGGCCTCCGCGCCCGCCGCTTCCTGAACTGTTCCATGACCCCATCCACACTCCCCGGCCAGCCCCATATCCACTACGCCAACGGCCAACTGCAGGTGGAGGGGTGCCAACTGGACACCTTGGCCACGACCTACGGCACCCCATTGTTTGTCTACTCCAAGGCGTCCATGCTGGCGGCATTGGCGGCCTACCAGCGCGGCTTTGCCGGGCGCAAGGCGCAGATTTGCTATGCCATGAAGGCCAACTCGTCACTGGGCGTGCTGCAGGTGTTTGCGCAAGCGGGCTGCGGCTTTGACATCGTCTCCGGCGGCGAGCTCGAACGGGTGTTGGCCGCAGGCGGGGACGCCGCCAAGGTCATTTTCTCCGGTGTCGGCAAGACCCGCGACGAAATGGCACGGGCGCTGCATGCCGGCATTGGCTGTTTCAATGTCGAGAGCGAAGCCGAAATCGACGTGCTGAACACGGTAGCCCTGTCGCTGAACAAGGTGGCCCCCATCAGCATCCGCGTCAACCCGAATGTGGACCCCAAGACCCATCCCTATATTTCCACCGGCCTCAAGGGCAACAAGTTTGGCATTGCGCATGAACGCACACTGGCCATCTACCAGCGTGCGGCCGCCCTGCCCGGCTTGACCGTCGTCGGCATTGATTGCCACATCGGCTCGCAGATCACCCAGGAAGCCCCTTACCTGGACGCCATGGACCGCATGCTGGACCTTGTCACCGCCATTGAGGCGGCGGGCATTCCGATCCACCACATCGACTTTGGCGGTGGCCTGGGCATTGACTACCAGGGCGACACCCCGCCCTCTGCCGACAGCCTGTGGGCCAAGCTGCTGGCCAAGCTCGACGCCCGTGGCTTCGGCCAGCGCATGCTGATGATTGAACCGGGCCGTTCGCTGGTTGGCAACGCCGGCGTGTGCCTGACCGAGGTGCTGTACCTGAAACCCGGCGAGCAGAAAAACTTCTGCATCGTCGACGCGGCCATGAACGACCTGCCCCGCCCTGCGCTGTACCAGGCTTTCCACGCCATTGTTCCGCTGGATCAGGGCAAGCAGGCCCAGTCCGGTTCACCGGTGTACGACGTGGTCGGCCCGGTCTGCGAGAGTGGTGACTGGATTGGCCACGACCGTGCACTGGGCGTGCAGGCCGGCGACCGCCTGGCCGTGCTGTCGGCCGGCGCCTATTGCATGAGCATGGCCAGCAACTACAACTCCCGCCCCCGCGCAGCCGAGGTGCTGGTGGACGGCAACCAGGCCCACCTGATCCGCCAGCGCGACAGCATGGCCGACCAGATGCGGGGCGAGCAGCTGCTGTAACCGTCAGCCCAATAGTTTGCTATATTTAATATAGCAAACTATGCACCATTGACGAGGGCTGGGTGCCGATTTCGCTGCAAACGCTTCCGCAAGCGCCAGCCCAGCAGCAACCCCAGGATCAGCGCGTAGACCGCCACCTCGGCAAAGTTGCGCTTGCCTGCACGCATCCAGAAAAAATGCAGGATGGCCAGGCCGGCAATGGCATACACCAGACGGTGCAGGGCTTGCCAGCGCTTGCCGCCCAAAACGCGCATGGCCCGGTTGAATGAAGTCAACGCCAATGGTGTCAACAGCAGCACCGCCACAAAGCCCACCAGGATGAACGGCCGCTTGGCGATGTCTTTGGCGATATCCTCCAATTCAAAGCCCATGTCGAACCAGGCATAGGCCAACAGGTGCAGCAAGGCGTAGAAATACACAAACAAGCCTGCCATACGCCGCAACCGTGCCAACGCGGGCAGCTGCGCCACCGTGCGCAGGGGTGTAATGGCCAGCACCACACACAGCATGCGCAGGGTCCAGTCGCCGGTGGAGCGCTCCAGCGCTTCCGCCGGATTGGCGCCCAGCCAGTCCATCGCGGCAGCGACTACCAGCCACACGGCTGGCGACAACGCCGCAGCAAACGCCAATGGCTTGGCCGCTGGGCTGGACAGCCATCGATTCAGTATTGCATGCATGGGCCGTCAGAAATACTTCTTCAGGTCCATGCCGGTGTACAGCTGGCCCACCTGCGCCTCGTAGCCATTGAACAGCAGGGTCTTGCGCTTGCGGGCAAACAGGCCATCTTCACCAATGCGCCGTTCCGTGGCCTGGCTCCAGCGCGGGTGGTCCACATTCGGGTTGACGTTGGAATAGAAGCCGTATTCGTTGGCGGCGGCCTTGTTCCAGGCGGTGCCCGGCTGCTTGTCGGTGAAGCGGATCTTGACAATGCTCTTGCTGCTCTTGAAACCGTACTTCCAAGGCACCACCAGCCGAACCGGTGCCCCGCTCTGGTTGGGCAGGACCTCGCCATACATGCCAAAGGCCAGCAAAGTCAGCGGGTGCATGGCTTCGTCCAGGCGCAGCGCTTCCACATAGGGCCAGTCCAGCACACGGGAACCCACACCCGGCATGGTCTTGGGGTCCGCCAGGGTCACGAACTCGACGTATTTGGCGCTGCCCAGCGGTTCGACCTGGCGTATCAGGTCCGCCAGTGAATAGCCGACCCAGGGAATCACCATGGACCAGCCTTCCACGCAGCGCAAACGGTAGATGCGATCCTCCATGGGGCTGAGCTTGAGCAGGTCCTCCAGCGCCCATTTGCCGGGCTTCTTGACCAGCCCCTCCACATCCACTGCCCAGGGAGTGGTCTTCAACGTGTGCGCATTCGCGGCGGGGTCACTCTTGTCGGTCCCGAACTCATAGAAATTGTTGTACGACGTGGCGTCCTTGTAGGCCGTGGGCTTGTCCATCGCCAGGGCTCCTGCCACACCGGAGGGTTTGGAGGACAGCGCCTGCAACTTGCCGGGGCGCTGCACGGCGCCGGCGCCTTGTGCCAACGCCTGCCGCGAAGCCCAGCCCGCCATGGCCGCGCCGGCAACCCCGCTGGCCATCAGTTTGAGCAGGTCACGCCGGCCTTCATACAGCGCGCGATCCGTGATCTCGCTCGCAGCGGGGTGAATGAAGCCATTCGTGTCGGACTTGATCAGCATGGAAATCTCCTGGTATGGAACTTGGTCGGCCGAGAACGCTGTTTCTTACAGCCCCGCACCTTCGATGCCGGGTGGACAACCGGCGCTACCCAAGCAAATGGGGCAGGCCCACCTTGCGGTGAGTCTGCCCCATTTGGGAGATTGATGCAGATTTGGTTCCCAAAGAAACCGAATCTGCTGGTGTTTGCGGCTTACCGCAGGCCGGCAATGTAGTCGGAAACGGCCTTGATTTCGCGGTCATTCAGCTTGGCAGCCACCGCCGTCATCTGCGCGCTGTTCTTGCGCACGCCGTCGCGGAACGCCGTCAGTTGGGCCACGGCATAGTCAGCATGCTGTCCGCTCAGACGAGGGTACTGGGCAGGAATGCCGGCACCGTTCGGGCTGTGGCAGCCAGCGCAGGCAGCAATCTGGCGATCTGGAATGCCACCACGGTAGATCCGTTCACCCAGCATGACCGCGCTCTTGTCCGTGGCAGTCCCAGCCTTGGCTGGCTTGGAAGCAACCCAGTACGCAACGTTCTTCATGTCCTCATCGGACAGCATGGAAGCAAAACCCAACATGATCGGGTTGGAGCGCTTGTCGGACTTGAATTCCTGCAGTTGCTTGACCATGTACTCGGGGTGCTGTTGCGCCAGCTTGGGGTAGGCGGGAACAGGGGAATTGCCATCTGCACCGTGGCAGGCAGCGCACACGGCTGTGAAGGTTGCCTCACCCTTGGCCAGATCGGGCTTGGCCGCCTTGGGCGCAGCCTCAGCGTGTGCTGCAGGCGCTGCTGGCGCTGCCGGTGCGGGCGCCGGGTCCGCTGCGAATGCAAAAAGGGGCGTAGCGGCCGCAGAGGCGGCGATGAGCAAATGGGCAATCAACTTCATGGTGCGGCTGTGGGTCTAGTGTGCAAAACAAGGCGCATTCTACAATGCGGCTCGGGACCTTCGCCTTACTCAATGACTACCACTACCAACCCATCGACGATTTCCCACGCTGCGCCCAAGCCGGGCAGCAGCGAAAAAACCCAGGCGACCGTCGCATTGGGCTGGCTGCATACGGCCAAATTTCTGACCACGGCGCCGGAGTTGCACTTTCTGCCCGCACTCGATGTGCCTGAAATCGCCTTTGTGGGCCGCTCCAATGCGGGCAAGTCCACCTGCATCAACACGCTGACGCAGCAGAAGCAGTTGGCCTTTGCGTCCAAGAAGCCCGGACGCACCCAGCACATCAACCTGTTCAGTCTGGGCAAACAGGGTGTCATGGACGCCGTGCTGACCGACTTGCCGGGTTACGGCTACGCCGCCGTGCCCAAGCAGGACAAGATCCGCTGGCAACAGGTCATGGCCAATTACCTGGTGACGCGCAAGAACCTGATGGGCATCGTGCTGATGTGCGACCCGCGCCACGGCCTGACCGAGCTGGACGAAATCCTGCTGGACGTCATCCGCCCACGGGTACAGGAAGGTTTGAAGTTCCTGATCATCCTGACCAAATCCGACAAGCTCACCCGCAGTGAGGCTACCAAGATCCTGTCCATCACCAAGCTGCAGGCCGGCGGCGGCGAAGTCATGCTGTTTTCCGCCCCCAAACGCAAGGGCATCGACGAGGTGGCCCAATTGCTGTGGAAATGGGCACACCCCGAGGGCAAGGCCCCCGTCGCGCAGGAAGTGCCTGCGCCCGTCACACCGGAATGATCGCCACCTACCAGCAGAACCTGCCCCACGGCATTACCCTGAGTTGCCGCGCCGCCGGTCAGCCGGGCCGCCCGGTGCTGCTGTTCCTGCACGGTTTTCCCGAAGGCGCCTTTGTCTGGGACGCACTGCTGGAGCACTTTGCGCAAGATGAAAACGGTGGCTACCGCTGCGTGGCGCCGAATCTGCGCGGCTTTGAGCACTCAACTGCCCCGGTGGATGTCAGCGCCTACCGGCCCAAGCACCTGGTGCAGGACATTGCGGCCCTGGTCGCCATTGAAACCGGCGGTCCACAACCGCTGGAATGCCTGGTGGCCCACGACTGGGGCGGCGCCGTGGCCTGGAACTTTGCCAACCAGTTGCCGCACCTGACCCGCCGGCTGGCCATCATCAACTCCCCGCACCCCGGCACCTTTCTGCGCGAACTGAAAAACAATCCGGCGCAGCAACAGGCCAGTGCCTACATGAACTTCCTGATCCGCGAGGATGCAGAAGCGTTACTGACCGCCAATGACTATGAGCGCTTGTGGGGCTTTCTGACCCATGAATTCACCGGCGAGCGGCCCACGCCGTGGCTGACCGAGGCGGTCAAGGACCAGTACCGCGCCGTCTGGTCGCAAGGTCTGCGGGGTGGCTGCAACTACTACCGCTCCTCACCGCTGCGCCCACCCCGGCCTGAAGACCCTGCCGCCGCGGCCGTGGAACTTCCCACCAGCATGCTGACCATTACCCTGCCAACGCTGGTGGTCTGGGGCATGGATGACGCGGCGCTGCCGCCCGAGTTGATTGACGGGCTGGACGCCTACGTGCCCGACCTCAGGTTGCACAAAATTCCCGGTGCCTCGCACTGGATCATCCACGAGCAGCCTGCATTGATCCAAGCCCATTTGAACGATTTTCTGCGCCAGCCCTCGTGAAACGGGCGTAGGAAGCTATCTATTTGATAGCATTTAACGGCACAGGCCACGCCGTCAGTACGGCGGCGCCTCCCCATTCGGCCGGTCCTTGAAGCGTTTGTGCACCCAGTAGTACTGGGACGGATCGGGCGTGATGTAGGACTCCAGCTCGCGGTTCATGCGCGTGGTGTCGGCCTCCAGATCCGTCGTGGGGAAATCCGACCACGCCGGCAGCACCCGCACCGCATAACCGCCCGGCGTCATGCGCGTCACGATGGGCAACACCTGGGCACGCCCCAGGCGGGCAAAACGCGACAACGACGGAATGGTGCAGGCTTGCACGCCAAAGAACGGCACAAACAGCGACTCGCTTGGATCAAAGTTCATGTCCGGCAGCAGGTACAGCGGCTCACCCGCGCGCAGGGCCGCCACAATGGGCTTGACACCATCGAGCCGCGCCACCATTTCGGGTGCGCCAAAGCGCTGGCGTCCGGCATAAATCCAGGCATCGGCCGCTGCATTCAATTGTGGTGAGTAAATGGTGGCAAAGCGCCTTGCAACGTTCAACGTGAGCGCCGTCCAGGCGGCGTCCAGCCCCATGAAGTGCGGCGCGAACAGCACCGTGGGCTTGTCGCCCTGCAGCGCCTGCAAATCCCCTTCCAGCACCAGACGACGGCGCAGCACCGCCTCGCTACCGTGCCACAGCCAGCCGCGGTCCAACCAGCTCTGGGCAAAGCGGACAAACACCCTGCGGGTCTGGGCACGCAACTCATCCTGCGACCACTGCGGAAAGCACAGCCGCAGATTGGTCATGACCACGCGCCTGCGGGACGCCACCAAGGCATACAGCAGCCACCCCAGCACGGCACCCAGACCCCGCACCAGCGGCAACGGCAGCAGCGCAATGGCGCGGATCAGCAGCAACAGGGCCCGCGTCAGCATGGGCGGGCGCCTGGGCGGTCGGTCCATGCCCCTGCGGGCAAAAGGGATGTCATTTCATCCAATTGCGATTCCCTGTCTGAGATAAAATGCCATGCGTCGCTGAGTTATGGAACTACTTGCAGGGCGACGCACACGGTGGCGATGCTTGATTGGGTTGCCATTGTGCCTTGTCGAAACCGACAAATCTGCTAAAGCGTTCGCTAAAGCCCCAAAAGCCCAAGCAACGCGACTTGATGTTTTTTTGGAGCAATAAATATGGCGAACGATTTTCTTTTCACGTCCGAATCTGTTTCCGAAGGCCACCCCGACAAAGTCGCCGACCAGATCTCTGACGCTATCCTGGACGCGATTTTCAAGCAGGACCCCAAGTCCCGCGTGGCCGCCGAAACCCTGACCAACACCGGTCTGGTGGTGCTGGCCGGTGAAATCACCACCAACGCCCACGTGGACTACATCCAGGTGGCGCGCGACACGATCAAGCGCATCGGCTACGACAACACCGAATACGGCATCGACTACAAGGGCTGCGCCGTGCTGGTGGCCTACGACAAGCAATCCAACGACATCGCCCAGGGCGTGGACCACGCCTCCGACGACCACCTCAACACCGGCGCCGGTGACCAGGGCCTGATGTTCGGCTACGCCTGCGACGAGACGCCCGAGCTGATGCCCGCGCCCATCTACTACGCCCACCGCCTGATGGAACGCCAGGCCCAGTTGCGCAAGGACGGCCGTCTGCCCTTCCTACGCCCCGATGCCAAGAGCCAGGTCACCATGCGCTATGTGGACGGCAAGCCCCATAGCATCGACACCGTGGTGCTGTCCACCCAGCACAGCCCCGACCAGTCCGAGACCCAAACCACGATGAAGGCCAGCTTCACCGAGGCCATCATCGAAGAAATCATCAAGCCCGTGCTGCCCAAGGAGTGGCTGACCAACACCCGCTACCTGGTCAACCCCACCGGCCGCTTTGTGGTGGGCGGCCCGCAAGGTGACTGCGGCCTGACCGGGCGCAAGATCATCGTCGACACCTACGGCGGTGCCTGCCCCCACGGTGGTGGCGCGTTCTCCGGCAAGGACCCGTCCAAGGTCGACCGCTCGGCCGCCTACGCTGCCCGCTATGTGGCCAAGAACGTGGTCGCCGCCGGCCTGGCCAAGCAGTGCCAGGTGCAGGTGGCTTACGCGATTGGCGTGGCCAAGCCCATGAACATCACGGTCTACACCGAAGGCACCGGCGTCATCCCCGATGACAAGCTCTCCGCCATCGTCGCCGAAGTGTTTGACCTGCGTCCCAAGGGCATCATCCAGATGCTGGACCTGCTGCGCCCGATCTACGAGAAGACCGCCGCCTACGGCCACTTCGGCCGCGAAGAGCCCGAGTTCACCTGGGAGCGTACCGACAAGACCCAGGCACTGCGTGCGGCTGCAGGCCTCAAGTGACAATTGCGGGTCAGATCACCGCGCCAGCGTGTGCTCTGACCCCAACTAGCTAGACCATGAAAATCCAGACACAACGCTTCATTGACCGCTGGGTAGGCCAGCTTCTGTGCGGCGCGGTGTCTGCTTGGGTGCGACTCACCGGCTTGTTTGGCGCGCCGGCGCGCATGCCCCAGCAGCCGAAGAACATCCTGGTCATCCTGCTCTCCGAGATGGGCAGCATCGTGCTGGCCGGCCCCATGTTTGCGGCCCTGCGTCGCCAATACCCGGGGGCAGCCATCCACATCCTGCAACTCAAGAAAAACCAGGAAGTCTCCAAGCTGCTCAGCCTCACCGAGGTGGAGCACATGCACACGCTGGACGACAGCTCTGGCGGCTCCCTGGTGCGCGACATCCTGTCTGTCAGCCTGCAGATGCGCAAACTGGGTCTGGACGCCGTCATCGACTGCGAACTGTTCTCGCGCGTCAGCGCCCTGCTGTCGTTCTCCACCGGCGCGCCGGTGCGCGCAGGCTTCACGCCGCACACGCAGGAGGGCCTGTACCGCGGCAGCTTCATCAACCACAGCATTCCCTACAACCCCTACCAGCACATCAGCAAGCAATTCCTGTCGCTGGTGGACGCGCTACAGTCGCCCGACGGCATGCCGCGCAACCGCGCCGGGGCCATCCGCGCCATCCCGGCAGAGCCCGAGTTGTCAGTACCCTTCACGCCAGAGGAACTGGCCGCCTACCGCAGCAAGGTCGAAGCCGACCATCCCGTGACGAAGACGCGACAGTTGGTGCTGGTGTACGCCGGTGGCGGCATCCTGCCCGAGCGCGCCTGGCCTGCCGCCCATTACGCCCGCGTCGTACAGGGTCTGTGCGCCGCCGGCCATGCCGTGGGCCTGATCGGCTTGAAGGACGACGCCGTGCTGGCGCGGGATTTGAAAGCACAGGTTGGCAGCGACGCCTGCATTGACCTCACCGGTTACACCAAGAGCATCCGCGAACTGCTGATGCTGATGCATGCCAGCCGCCTGCTGATCACCAACGACGGCGGCCCCAGCCACTTTGCCACCGTCACGCCGATCCAGACCATGGTGTTCTTCGGTCCCGAGACCGGCAAGCTGTATGGCCCGCTGGGCCAACGCACCATCATCCTGGAGAGCGGCATCGCCTGCTCGCCCTGCCTGACCGCCTACAACCACCGCCTGACCTTCTGCGACGGCGACAACCAGTGCCTGAAACGCATCGCGCCCGATCCAGTGCTGGATCAGGCACTGACCTTTTTGCAGGGCCGCCCCGAGAGCGCCAACGCATGAGCCTGCTTTACCGGGTGCAGCGCGCCACCCTCTGGGGTCTGGGCCTGCTGGAACGCTACCGCTTCCTCAAATTCGGCATCGTCGGTGCCAGCGGCGTGGTGGTCAACCTGACCGTGCTGTACCTGGGCCACGAATACGTGTTCAATGCCATTGAGGCGGGCTACAAGAAACCCTACCTCTCGCTGGCACTCGCGATCACGCTGGCCACGCTGAACAATTTCACCTGGAACCGCCTGTGGACCTGGGCGGACCGCGTGCGTGCGATGGAGGCAGGAGAACCCCAGCCCATCAGCCTGCGGCTGCTGGGGCTGGAGTTTGGCCAGTACGTCACCGCCTCGGCCTTCGGCAGCGCCCTGCAATACGTGCTGACCCTGCTGCTGTCGGGCAGTATGGACTACCGGCTGGCCAATATCATCGCCATCGTCGCGGCCAGCGTCAGCAACTTCCTGGCCAACGACCGCTGGACCTTCAAGCGCCACGACGGCAGTGAATCCCGCGACGCCGACTAGCGCGCTGGCACCCAGCAGTCCTGCCATGCACCCCGACCGCTCGCCCCTGCCCTGGCCCTGGCTTGCGCTGGTGCTGCTGGCAGCCGGGCTGTACGTGCTGGGCCTGGGCAGCGCCTACGCCCCGACCAATGGCGACGAGATGGTCTACATCCACATCGCCCGCATGACGGCCGAGAGCGGCCACTGGCTGCCGCTGCAGTCGGAGATCGTGGACACGCGCAACACCAAGCCGCCGCTGCTGTTCTGGCAGGCCATGGCCGCCGGGGACTGGGGCCGCAACTGGAGCCTGTTCACGCTGCGCCTGCCCAGCATTGCCTACACCTTTGCCACCACCGCCTTGCTGGCCTTCTTTGCGCACCGCATCAGCGGCCAGCTGCGCATGGCCTGCATTGCGGCAGCGCTCTACCTGCTGTTCTTCTCCACCTTTCGCTACGGCCGGGTCTACCTGACCTCGGCACCCGAGACCTTCTGGCTGGCCCTGCCGATGTGGTGGCTGCTGTGGACCCAACTGCGCCAGTCCGGCTCCGTGTTCGCCGCCGGGACGTGGGGTCTTGGCACCTACACCCTGTTCGGCATCGCCATGGGGCTGGGTTGCGCCTACAAATCCTTTGCCCTGGCAGCGCCCGCTGCAGCGGCGCTGTGGTGCGCGGTCCTGCTGACGGCGCCTGCCCTGCGCTGGCCACTGGTCATCCGCACCACGCTGGGGGCGACCTGGAGCACGGCAGTGGCAGTGGGCATCTTCGCCCTGTGGTTTGCGCTGGACCCGGACCCGGCATCCGTGTGGCAGGAGTTCGTGCTGGCCGAGAACGCCGGCAAGATGTCCAACACCCAGGGGTACTGGCACGCCGCGCTGTTTGGCGCCTACCCGATGTGGACGCAGCTGCTGGCCTACCCCGCCAACGCCGGCATCCTGTTCTTTGCCGTGCTGGGCCTGGGATGGGTCGGGCTCAAGCCCGCTTTCCGGCGCGACACCTATGCCCGGCTCACCCCCGCCCTGCGCATGCTGCTGGTCTGGCTGGCCGTGTGGCTCATCGTCTTCACCATTCCCAGCCAGCGTTCGGAGCGCTACCTGATACCGGCCATGCCGGCGGTGGCCATTGTCATGGCGCTGGTGTGGGATCGGATTCCCCGCGTCTGGTTCTGGATCACGCTGGGCATTGCACTGCCGGCACTGGTCATGCTGGGGCGCATCAGCTGGGTCATGGCCGACCTGCAGATGGCCAGCCCGACCCAGCTTGCCATGACCTTGGTTGCTGTTGGCGCCGGCTTGGTCGGGGTCGTGGCTGGATTGATCCAAAAGGACTGGTGCAGAAACGCCAGCCTGGTCACCGTGCTGGCGCTGTACTCCAGCTTCAGCCTGATGGTCCAACCCTTGGGCAACGAGGCGGCTGGCTACAGCGCAGCCGTGCGGTCGCAAATGCAAGACCAGCGCGTGGCCGTGCCCAATGGCTTTACCGGCCAGTTCGAGCGCTTCCACTTCGTGCTGCCCGGCGCGCGCATCACGCCCTATGACGCCGAAGGCCGCAACACCGGCGCCTTCCAGCCCGACCTGCCGCCGGTGGAGCGGCTGGCCTTTCTGCTGGACCGGTTTGATGCCGTGGTCTGGCTACAGGATTCACTGGACCAGGCCCAGCCCAGCTGCCTTCCCGCCTGCACGCTGCTGGGCCGGCGCTGGCACATCAAGAGCCGGCACAAGGACGGCGAGATCACCCTGGCCAACCTGTGGTACCCGCAGCAATGGCTGTTCCGCCACGAGTGGCTGCTGCAGCGCCAAGTCGTTTTGAACCAAATCGACCACTAGCCCTCGTGGAATAAGCCTGAGCCGCTATCGAATCAGGAGCGAAATCGAACCAGAAGCACACCGTGCACCCCCAGCCACAGGCAGGGGTCCAGCACGGCATCCCAGGCATTGCCGCTGGGCAGTCGCCAGACCACCAGCATCAGCACCGCCAGCGGCACCACGCCCATGCGCCAGTCCGTGGCACGCAGGGGCCGTTGTGCCAGCACCCAGGGCAGCAATGCAGCCACCGCCACCAGCCCCGCCGCCAGGGGACTGAAGCCCCACGCGTAGAGCTGCACCGGAAGCAGTGCAAAGGTGTCCAGCAGCAGTGCCCAGCCCAGCAGCACAGCCAGGATAGCCAGCGCCAGACCCGCGCGGTCCACCGGTGCCACGCACGGCCGTGTGCCGCCACGCCGCTCCACCAGCAGCCCCGCGCACAGCAGCACCGTCACGCCGCTGGGCGCCTGGAACACCAGCCCCAGCCAATAGGCCGGCGAATAGCCCCCCGGAGCCCAGACCCACAGCGCCAGCAGCAGTGCGGCCGTCCATGGCCGCTGCCAGCCGGACGCCTTTCCGGGCCACCAGCGCCCCACCGCAGACGCACCCAGCCAGGCCAGCACCACGCTCCATCCCAGGCTGCGCCAGAGCTGCATCGCATCCAGGGTCGGCAGCAACGGTGTGTCCGTAGCCAGAACCTGCGCCAGCCAGCTCCCCATATCGGCGCTCATGGTTGGGCTCCCGCAGTGGGCTTGCCACTCTGCAGGCGCATCCAGGCAATGCGGTGGCGGTCCACCGTGTAGGTGACCCACAGACTGCCATCCAGCCACAGCAGGGCGGGATAGGAAAACTCGTCGTCCGGCGCGCCCTGCTCCAGCGTCTGGATGCGCTGCCAGCTGCGGCCATCGCCGGAGCGGCTCAGGTCCAGCGTGCCGCGTGACGCAATGGACGAGTTGTGGGCCAGCAGCATCTGCCCCGGGGCCAGACCCAGCCCGGCCACGGCCGCATCCGGGTTGTCCAGCGTCAGGTCCGGCAGGTCGCTCCAGTGCCGGCCGCCGTCAAGCGTGCGGGCCACGCCCACCTTGCCCTGAGGGCGTTCATCGCGCATCAGGGCCATCCATGCGTGCTCGGACTCCTGTACCAGCGCAGGCTGCAACAAATAGGGCCGCTGCGACATGCGCACCATGCCCTGGAAGGCGCCCTCGCGGTCAAAGCGCAGTGCCACCGGGTATTTGATGCCCAGCTCAAAATGCACCGGCAGCACCATGCCGCCATCCGCCAGGGTCATGGGTGCATTGCGCACCAAAAAGCTGGTGTTCCACAGCCACGACAGGGGCAGCACCCGCACCGGTGCAAACGCCAGTTCGTCCAGCGCCTGCCCCGTGCTGCTCTGGCGCAGGTGCAGCACGCGCGACGCCGCCCAGCCGCCGCCACCAGTGGCCACCACAAACAGGTTGATGCGACCATTGCCATCCATCCACGCCACCGGGTTGCCCAGGCGGCGCAGGCCAAAGCCCAACTGCTCGCCCGCCACAAAGCGGTTGACGACAAAGCGGGCCGGCGTCCACTGGCGTGTGGCACGCAGGTACTGCGATGCGGCGATCTGCACATTGGGCCCACTCTCGCGGTCGCCCGAAAACCAGAACACGCTGAGCGCCGCCGGATGACCGGCCGGCATGGCCAGCAGGGTGCTGGCATGGGCTGCGGCCATGCCCTCGGGCATGGGAATCGGACCGCGCTCCACCACCTGCAGGGTGCTCAGGTCCGCCAACGACGTGGCATCCGGCCACACCGCTCGAGCGGGCGGCACAGCGGCAGGTCGTTGCCATACATCGAGCCCCAGCAGGGCGCCGCCACAGGCCAGTGCCAGCAGCAAACGCCATAAAACCAAACGGAGGGGATGCGACAGCACAGCGGGGAAGCCCAGGAACAACGACCCCGGTATCTTAGTGGCAGCCATGTGCAGGGGACCGGCATAACCCCGTGTCGCATGGTGTTGGCAGAAGCTGCAAGAATCCGGCCCATGCACACCCACCCCATTATCCGAATCGAGCGCCTGGGCTTTCCCTGGCAAACCATCGACCCCTTCCTGTTCTGCGTGCACCATAACGACGCCTACCCCCGTGGCAACGCCGCCATGGGACCGGCGGCACCTCTGACCGGACGCAACCTGGGCCAGGACTTCTCCGGCAAGGATGGTTGGAGCATGTACCACGGGCAGACCATTCCCGGCTTTCCGTCCCACCCGCACCGCGGCTTCGAGACGGTGACCATCACCCGCCAGGGCCTGATCGACCACTCCGACTCGCTGGGCGCCACGGCGCGCTTTGGCGGTGGCGATGTGCAGTGGCTCACCGCCGGCAAGGGCATCGTGCACTGCGAGATGTTTCCTCTTGTGCAGACCGAGCAACCCAACCCGGCCGAGCTGTTCCAGATCTGGCTGAACCTGCCAGCCCGCCACAAGATGGTGGAGCCGCACTTCACGATGTTCTGGCGCGAGGACATCGCCCGTGTGCGCACCCAGGATGCCGACGGAAAAACCACCGAGGTCACCTGCGTGGCCGGCCAACTGGGCAAAGCCCACGGCCTGCCACCGCCACCCGACTCCTGGGCCTCGCAGCCCGAATCGGATCTGGCGATCTGGACCATTCGCATGGAGCCCGGTGCGCGCTGGACGCTGCCCGCCGCCAACGGCGCCGGCACACGCCGCATGCTGTATTTCTTCCAGGGCAGCGCCCTGACCATCGCCGGACATTCCGTGCCTCCCGGGACCGCCATTGAACTGGCTGCCACTCAAGAGGTTGAACTGGTGGGTGGTGCAGACGCCACCGAGCTGCTGGTGCTGCAGGGCCACCCGATTGGCGAACCGGTGGCGCAGTACGGCCCGTTTGTCATGAACACCGAAGCCGAGATCCGCCAGGCCTTTGCTGACTACCGGGCCACCGAATTCGGTGGCTGGCCCTGGGGCGCCAGCGACCCGGTGCACCCCCGCGAACAGGGGCGCTTTGCACGGCACGCCGACGGGCGCGTGGAGACACGCTGACCCGCGGCAGACCTGCCGCTCACTCCCGCACCCCCGCGTGCAGGGCATACGGCAAACTCACGGTGACGGTCGTCGTGCCGCTGTCATCCGACGTCGCCATCTCGATATCACCGCGCTGGGTCTGCGCAATCAGCCGCGCGGAATAGGTTCCCATGCCGTTGCCACCGGGCTTGCCGGAGGTGCTGAACTTGTCGAAGAAGGTACCGCGGATGTCCGGGGGAACCACGCCATCATTGGTCATGGCCACCCGCACGCGGTCCTTGGCGTCCTGGATGGCGATGCGGATCACCGTATCCTCGCCGGCCGCCTCCATCGCATTCTTGAACAGGTTGCTGAACAGCGAGTAGCACAGCAACTCGTCCCCCAGCACCGGCAAACCCGTGGCAGACGGCCCGCCCGCTTCGGGGAGAGCCCACTCCAGCGTAACTTGGCGCGCCTGCAGTTCGGACGCATGCTCCTTGCCAATGCGCTGCAACAACTGCACCAGGTCCACCGTGCCGGGATGGAACTCGAAGGTCCCCTGCTCCATGCGGTACAGATCCAGTGACAGGTTGACCATGTTCAACACGGTGTAGCCGGCCTGCTCGATGTATTTGACGATTTCCTTGTTCCCCTCGGAGATCTGCGGGTCATCGAGCAGCCCGGAGGCAAAGCTGATGATGCCGGCAATCGGGCCCTTCAGGTCATGCTGGGCCATGCGCTCCATTTCCTCGCGCAGCCGCAGGTTGTCCTGCAGCACGGTGTTTTGCTCGATGAGGGCGACCCGGTTGCGCTTGAGTTCGGCAAACGAGCGCAGCAGCTTCAGGTGGGTGCCGATGCGCGCACGCAGGATCGGTGGATCGGCCGGTTTGCTGACAAAGTCCACGGCGCCAATTTCAAAGCCCCGGGTGACATCGGTGGCGTCGCTCATGGCCGTCAGGAAAATCACCGGAATGTCCGCGGTGGCCGGGTTGGCCTTGATGCGCCGGCACACCTCGAAACCATCCATCTCCGGCATCATGACGTCCAGCAGGATCAGGTCGGGCATCCTGCCGGTGGCCAGCAGCTTGAGCGCCCGCTCGCCGCTGTTGGCCGCGCGCACATGGTAGTCGTCGCCCAGCAGCTCCACCAGCACGTCCAGGTTGTCGGCCACGTCATCCACCACCATCAGCACCGGCTTAGATGGCGCACCGCCCGCGCTGGCTTCCGGGTCGCGCTCCAACGCGTCGCGGTCCACCCGGACCACGGGCGCCGCACCCTTGCGGCGCATGACCGCCGGCACCTGGCGGCTGGCCAGCAGCGCGGCCGGGCGGGGATTCTGGATGGCCTTGCGGATCTTGGCTTCGAGTGCGCCCACATTGAAGGGCTTCACCATGTACTCGGAGACCCCGGATTCGATGGCAACCTGCACCTGGTGGCGCTCGGTCTCGGCGGTCATCATCAGGACCGGCAGGTTGGCGTATTCGGCGCTGGCGCGGATTTTGCGCAGCAGCTCCAGCCCCGTCATGACCGGCATGTTCCAGTCGGAAATCACCACATCCACGCCGCGAGACTGGATCAGCCGCCACGCCTCCGCGCCATTGGACGCCGTCAGCACGCTCTTCATGCCCATCTGGTTGAGGCTGTTGCACAGAATGCGGCGCATGCCTTCCATGTCATCCACCACGAGAAAAGTCAGACTGTCGTTCATGCGGTCTCGTCAGCCCTGCGGCTGCCCCGGTGTGGCGGCCCGGCGGCGGACTGCCCAAAAAAGCGCCATGATGCCATGTCCAGGCCATTTGCACAGGCCGCCCGCGCGCCCTAGCGGCATGCCCCAGGGGGGCGGGCCGAGTTGATACGATTGGCCCATGCAATGTATCCGCTGGTTTCTGAAGGGAGTGCTGCTGGTGCTGTGCAGCGCGGCGCCGTTGCTGGCCCACTCCTCCGTGGTGGCGCTCGATCAGGCCCGCGCGGAACTGACGGTCGACGGCGAGCCAACCACCACCCAGGTCAACCTGCCGTACGGGTGGGACTATCACCACAAGGGCCAGTCCGGACTCGGGCGTTTCACGCTGGACTTTGCCGGTCAGCCATCCGGCCATGAGCCCTGGGCCCTGTATTTCTACCGGCTGGGAAACGCCTACGCGGTCCGGCTCAATGGCACGCTGCTGGAGCAGAACGGTGCGATGGATGAGACCGACTCCAGCGACTATGCCAAGGTGCCGCGCTTTATCCGGATTCCGCCCAGCGTGCTGATGGACCACAACCGGTTGGAGGTGGAGATCCGCTCCGACAGTGGGCGCCGCTCGGGCATGCCGGTGGTGTGGGCTGGGCCCACTGCGGAAGTGGAGTCACTGTACCGCGGGGAGTTTGCCTTGCGGGTGGGGGGCTCCGCCGTGTTCACGGTGTTCAGCCTGGTGGTGGGGGTCTTCGCCGCGGTGCTGTGGCTCACCCAGACCGACCCGCGCCCCGAGCGCCGGGGGGTGCGCGACAACCTGTACCTGTATGCCGCCGTGGCCGAGTTCTCCTGGGCATTCTTCATTGGCGATACCCTGATTGAGCGCCCGCCCCTGCCCTGGGCCTGGTGGTCGGTGGTGGTGAATCTGGTGCTGGGCGTCTGGCTCAGCGCCCTGCTGATGTTCTGCCACAGCATCGCCGGGTGGGAACGGCACACCGCCAGCCGCTGGGTCCGGCGCACGCTGGCCGCGCTGATTCTGGCAGGCCCGGCCATCGCCTACTACGCCATCACCGGTCCGACCCCGTGGCTGCTCACCGCGTGGCAGACGGCGTTTGCGCTGGTATTCGTTCCATCGAGCGCACTGTTTGTCATGCAGGCCCTGCGCCAGGCCAGCACCATGCACCGCGTGGTTGCGATGGCACTCGTGGTGAACGTGCCGGTCGGCATCCATGACTTCTACATCATGCGCATTACCGATCCCTTTGTGAACCAGGCCCTGCTGCGCTATTCGGCGGCGTTGTTTGGACTGGCCCTGGGCGTGATCGCCATTGACCGCTTTCGCCGGGCCAACCTGCGCGTGCGCGACATGTTGGACACGCTGGCCGTGCGCGTGGAAGACAAGGAGCTGGAACTGTCGCAGAGCTACCGGCGCATGGAGCTTATCGCGCGCGAACAGGAGCGCACGCTGGAGCGCTCCCGCATCCTGCGGGACATGCACGATGGCGTCGGCTCCCACATCAGTTCGGCCATTCGCCAGCTGCAGTCCGGCCAATCCAATCCGGACGAAGTGCTGCTCACCCTGCAGGACTCGCTGGACCAGTTGAAGCTGTCGATCGATGCGTTGAATTTGCCCCCCGGCGACGTGACCGCGCTGCTGGCAAACCTGCGCTACCGGCTGGAGCCCCGCTTTCGCGCCATGGGTTTGGCGCTGGAGTGGGCGGTGATCCCGCTCGACGTCTTACCGCAGCTCGACGCCGGCGCCATGCGCCAGCTGCAATACATTTTCTTTGAGGCGTTTTCCAATGTCATGCAACACGCCCATGCCAGCGTGTTGCGCATCGAAGCCACACCCACGCTGGAGCCGCGTAGCAGCGATGCGCCCACCGTTCGCATTCGCATCTGCGACAACGGCTGCGGTTTCGACACCGCCACCACCCAGCGCAAGGGCCTGAACTCCATGCAGGAGCGCGCCTGCGCCGTGGGTGCCCTGCTGCACATCAGCAGCCGCCCGGGAGAGACCGTGGTGGAAATCCTGCTGGGCTGACCAACGGCCCGGCCCAGCCTGCGGTGACTACCGAGCGGTGACCTGCGCGTAGGCCCAGCTCAGCCAGGGCAGCAGGGCCTGCAGGTCGCTCGCCTCGACCGTGGCGCCGCACCAGATGCGCAGACCAGCCGGCGCGTCCTTGTAGGCACCAATGTCGAACGCAACACCCTCGGCCTCGATCAGGCGCACCATGGCCTTGACCTGCTCGTCCGCAGCGTTCAGGGTCAGGCAGACACTGGTGTTGGAGCGTGTGGCCGGGTCCTTGGCCAGAAATGCCATCCAGTCGTTGGCGGCGACAAAGTCGGCCACGATCTTCAGATTGGCTTCGCTGCGGGCCATGGTGGCCGACACGCCACCCAGGCTATCGACCCAGGCCAGCGCGTCCAGGTAGTCGGCCACGCAGAGCATGGATGGGGTGTTGATGGTGTCGCCCTGGAACAGGCCTTCCAGCAGCTTGCCGCCCGAGGTCATGCGAAAGATCTTGGGCAGGGGCCAGGGCGGTGTGTAGCTCTCCAGCCGCGCCACCGCACGGGGGCTCAGCACCAGCATGCCATGCCCACCTTCGCCACCCAGCACCTTTTGCCACGAGAACGTGACCACGTCGAGCTTGTCCCATGGCAGCTCCATGGCAAACACCGCCGAGGTGGCATCGCAAATGGTCAGACCGGCCCGGTCTGCGGCAATCCAGTCCCCGTTGGGCACCTTGACGCCCGAGGTGGTGCCATTCCAGGTGAACACCACGTCGTTGTCAAAATTCACGCGGCTCAGATCTGGCAATTCACCGTAGGGCGCGTGGAGCTGGTTGACCTGGGGGATGCGCAGCTGGTTGACGATGTCGTTGACCCAGGTGGCACCAAAGGTTTCCCAGGCCAGCACATCCACGCCGCGCGGTCCCAGCAGGGACCACAGCGCCATCTCCACGGCACCGGTGTCCGACGCAGGCACCACCGCCACCCGGTAACCCGCCGGCAGACCCAGAATGCGGGCGGTCTCGGAACAGGCCAGACCCAGCGCCCGCTTGCCAATGGCGGAGCGGTGCGAGCGGCCCAGGGTGTCGAGCTGCAACGCGGCCACGTTGTAGCCGGGGCGCTTGCTGCAGGGGCCGGAAGAAAAATGCGGGTTCTGGGGTTTGACCGTGGGTTGCTGCATCGTCATCTCGTGGGGAAAACTGGGAAAATCTTGACAGCCCCAAGTATCGCATCCGGTGCCGGTGCGCCCGGCCTTGTGCCCGGGATGGCGCCCCGACCGGGTCGTCATTGGGGCCATTGCGTGCGCGTCGGCGCCCGCAGCGGTGTTCGGCGATACTGGCACGTCGATGATTGAACCAACGACGTCACCCACCGCGATTTCCCCCACCGCCCACGCCAGCTACCTGGCCTCCCTGCGCGACAGCTTCCACCGCATCCTGCCCATGGCCTGGCCCGTCCTGATCGGGCAACTGGCCGTGCTGGGCTTCAGCACCGTCGACACCATCCTGGTGGCGCGCTTTGCCGCCAGCGACCTGGCCGCCCTGTCCATCGGCATGGCGGTGTACATCACCATCTTCATCGGCTTCATGGGCGTGGTGCTGGCCATCAGTCCCATGGCTGGTCAGCTGTTTGGCGCCGGCAAGCTGCATGCGGCCGGGCAGCAGGTGCACCAGGCGATCTGGCTGGCCCTGGGTCTGGCGGTGCTGGGCAGCACCCTGCTGCTACTGCCCGGCCCCTTCCTGTCACTGGCCCGAACCGGGCCGGAGGTGGCCGAAAAGGTGCGCGGCTACCTGACTGCACTGGCCTTCTCGCTGCCGGCGGCGATGTTGTTCACGGTGTACCGGGGTTTCAACACCGCCGTGTCGCGCCCCAAGGCGGTGATGGCCATCCAGATTGCCGGGCTGCTGCTGAAAATTCCGCTGTCCGCACTGTTCATCTATGGCTGGACGCTGCCCCTGCCCGGCGGCCTGCCAGCCTGGCAGGTAGCACCCATGGGAGTGGTCGGCTGCGGTGTGGCCACCGCCGTGGTGATGTGGGCGCAGACGCTGATTGCCTGGGCCGTGGTGCGACACGACCCGTTTTATGCCCGCTTCGGGCTGCACGCCAAGGGGCTCAGCCGCCCCAACCGCACCGCCATCCTGGCCCAGCTGCGCCTGGGTGTGCCCATGGGCGCGGCCATCATGATCGAGGTGACGGGCTTCAGCTTCATGGCCTTTCTGATCTCCCGCCAAAGCGGCGAGGCCGTGGCCGGGCACCAGCTCGCCGCCAACCTGGTGTCGATGATGTTCATGCTGCCACTGGCCCTGGCCAACGGCACGGCCACCCTGGTGGCGCAGCGCGTGGGCGCCAACGACCTGCCGGAGGCGCGACGCATTGGCTGGCATGGGGTGGAGATTGGCGTGGGCAGCGCCGCCATTCTGGGCGCGCTCGTCTATGTGGCGCGCGAGCCCATCCTGCACGCCTACACCGACAACCCGACCATCATCGCCGCGGCCATGCCGCTGCTGGTGTGGGTGTGGTGGTTCCATGTGGCCGACGCGGCACAAACCATGGCCAACTTTGTGCTGCGTTCGCACCGTGTCACGCTGATGCCGCTGGTCTTTTACGTCACCTCGCTGTGGGGCATCGGGCTGGTGGGTGGCTACCTGGTCACCAACAGCGCCTGGGCCCCGCCCGCACTGCAGGGCGCCCAGGGCTACTGGGCCATGAGCACGGCCGGCCTCGTGGCGGCCGGTGTGGCGCTGTGCACGTTTCTGGCCTGGGTCCACCGGCGGGAAGCACCCAGAGCCAAATAGGCTTTCAGCCCAGCGACTCCACGCGGATCGCGTGCACGCCGCCAATCTGCGTTGGCAGGTGCGCCAGCTCCGCCATCACGCGGCGAACCTCCGAATCCCTGGCGGGGTGCGTCAGCACCACGATGGAACTGGCCCCACAGCCATCGGATGTGGCAAAGACCTCCAGCCGTTCGACATGCACACCGGCTTGCGCAAGACAGTTGCGCAGTTGCGGCGCGGCCTGCTCGTGGTCGCAGACATCGACCCGCAGGTAATACGCCGTCATCACATCGGTCATAGCCGCCACCGGCAAGGCCTGCACCGCGTGCGGCTGGAACGCAAGATAGGGCACGCGGTCGCCATGGCGTGTGCCTGCAACCCGCGCCACATCGACCAGATCGGCAATCACGGCCGATGCTGTCTGCTCCGAGCCGGCGCCGGCGCCGTAGTACATCGTCACACCGGCGGCATCGCTCTTCACCAGCACGGCGTTCATGGAACCGTGCACCTGAGCCAGCAGATGGTCGTGCGGGATCAGCGTCGGGTGCACGCGCAGTTCGATGCCGTGATCTGTCCGTTTGGCAATGCCCAACAGCTTGACGCGGTAGCCCAGGCGCTCCGCCAAGCCCATGTCGTCCAGCTGCAGCGCGGTGATGCCCTCGGTGTAGACCTTGTCGAACTGCACCGGCACACCAAAGGCGTTGGACGCCAGCAGCGTCAGCTTGTGCGCCGCATCCACGCCTTCCACGTCGAAGGTCGGGTCGGCTTCCGCATAGCCCAGGCGTTGCGCTTCCTCCAGCGCGTCGCCAAAACCCAGGCCGTGGCTGCGCATCTGGGTGAGGATGAAGTTGGTCGTGCCATTGATGATGCCGGCCACCCATTCGATGCGATTGGCCGTGAGCCCCTCGCGCAGCGCCTTGATGATGGGAATGCTGACCGCCACCGCCCCCTCATACGCCACCACCACACCCTGCACATGGGCTGCTGCAAAGATCTCGGCCCCATGCTCGGCCAGCAGCGCCTTGTTGGCGGTGACCACATGCTTGCCGTTGGCAATGGCACGCAGCACCAGGTCCCGCGCCAGTGTGGTGCCGCCCATGACCTCGACCACCACATCGATGTCGGGGTTGTCGACAACCTGGAACGGATCATCGACCAGCGCCACATCGTCGCCCACCACGCTGGCGGCACGCGCCAGATTGCGCACGGCCACCATGGTGATCGCAATGCCTCTCCCGGTCCTGGCGGCAATCACATTGCCATTGCGCTTCAAAACGCGGTAGGTGCCGCCGCCGACGGTGCCCAGCCCCAGCAGGCCAACCCGCAGGGGTGGCAGTGCCAGAGGAGCTGCGACATGAAAGGGGCCGCAAGCAAAATTGCCTTGGTGATCTTGGTACATACATTCTCCGAACAGTTGAGGACCCAACTGCCTTGGCTGGGTTTGTTCAGAGATACACACCAGGAGGCAGCCGGAACGGCCACCTGCACGACGCTCAGGCGACCGTGGTTGTAATGGTGGTAATCATTCGTGCAGCCATTTCCCGCACCAGGATGCTGGTGGGTTGGAGGGTGTGTTGCTGGCTGCACGACATGGGGGCAGGATAACACGGGAAGCTTGGGGCTTAGCGGGTTGGGATCGGCTAGTTGTGTGGTTCCCCCATGCACTCAGGGCAAGTTGCCCAACAAGCCGCCCGGCGCCGTTGAGGTGGTTGGCCTGATTATTGGAATGGTCCCAGGAGCCACAGGCAACGTGCTTCCCATCAACCCGATTCTGAATTCGGCTCCAAATTTCCGGTATTCCATCAGGAAATCAGACGCATTGGCCAGGGTCACAAATGTGCCCTCAGGAATGCGGCCCATTTGATACAGCGCGCCAAATTCAGGGTCTGACAGCGATGGGTACAACAGAATGCCAGGGGGGCCACCAACCTTGGCAAACAGGGGGCCGCGCTGCACGTAGCCATCGATTCGCTGCCGATCTCCAGAGACTGCGCTGGTAACGCGGTTCTGCGCCTCGGTCGATTTGGTCGAGAGCTCGGCTAGGTCTGCCTTGTTCTTCTGCTGCAATCGCTCCCAGGTCTTGACTTCAGCATCAGCCTGCTCGCTTTGCTGTTGGGTCTTTGCAGTCAGCTGATCGTTTCGGGCGCGCTGCCAATTGGTCTCTATCTCCTTGCCTTGCTTCAGCAACTCATCGCGAGATTGTTGCGCGCCAACCAAGTAGGAAAGCTCTGCGTAGCTGCTGGCCGCGCGCCAAAAGCGCACGCCCAATCGGATCTGTTCAATCCCTCGGCTGGCTTTGCTCTCATTGGCATCCAGATCGCGCTTGGTGTCAACCAGGCGGCGTTCACTGTCATCAATAGGGCGCTGCAGTTCCCTATCCTTTGCATCTATCTGCGCCTGAGTCGGTCGAATGATCGTCTGGCCAGAATGAGGGAACGTCTCGCCCTTCGCCAGGATCTGACTCTTGGTCTGTCCGCAACCACTGCAGAATAGCCCGTTGCGGTACTCCTCCATCAGCGCTTCTTTGCGTTGTTTGCCATTGGCGATATCGGTGGCCAACTCCCCTGCCCGCTTTCTAAGACCATCCGCCAATTCCAGGGCCCGGACAACGCTGGAAGAAAGCCCATCCAGTGATTCTCGTACGCGTGTTCCCATAGCTAGCGCCCGGTCTGTGTGCGCTGCAGCCTGACGCCAGATGTTGGCTTTGGTCGAGGCGTTTGGCGTGTAAAGGCCCTGTGCCAACAGGGGGCTAAAGATGGCGCCGCAACCGCATGCAACGCCAGCGCGCAGCATCAAGCGTCTGCTGTTCATTGGACGGGTATTTCACGTACAGACTGACCATCCAGCATCTCAAGGGCCCGACTTCCGGTGGGGAAAAATATCGTACTCACACCCCGTCCGGCCATCATGCCGTCGTCGAACGATCCGACGTAGACCACATCGTTCCCACTGGAGTTTCTCCATCGAAGCTCTCCGAGGCCATGTGCAAGTCCGTCCTTGCAGCCGCCCTTGTACGATCCGGAATCATTCACAATGGCAGCGCAATCTCCTTGAACCGGCGCCGTGGCATCCGGTACCGGATACAGTTTGAGCAGAGTTCCTCCACGCTGCGCTACCACGGCCGCTATCAGACCGGATGGCAGACGCGCCAGTTGTCGAATCGCCTCTTTCGAATCTTTGACGGGAACCCCGCCAACCTGAACAAGCACGTCGCCGACCTTAAGCCCCACTTTATCGCCCGGGCCGCCTGGATCCACCTTGTTGAGAGAGGCATTGGGGTTCAATTGAACCTTGATCACACTGCGAAAATGCCTTGAGAGCATCGGCCCCGCCAACTGTGGCCCCCAGGCATCCTCAAGCAATGCTTTTGCACGCGGGTCCAAGTTCCATCCCAGCAAGCGCAAGCGCCCATCGCCCAATGCCTTGTCCAGTATTTGTAGACGCAACAATGCTTTCAATCGTGGTTCAATATCGGACCAGTCGGCAGAACGCATAGATTCGTTGGCCGCTGCTATGACGACCGATTCGTTTAGCGGGTCCAACTTGAGAGCGGCGTCGAGAACACTTTGTCGAGTTCCCGGCGCCAACTCCACTGCCTCACGCAGCTTCGCCGTGGCTGCACTGGACAACTGAGTCTTTAGGCGCACGAGTTCGGAAGCAGCACTTGCCGACGCGGACTGGCCGGGATATTTTTCTTGCACGGCTTTCAGCAAAGAAACTGCAGTGATCAGGTCCTGCGTACGTTCATACAGTTGCGCAGCCTTTAGTGCCGGCTCTGCCGACGGATAACCGCCTTCGAAGGCCTCCTTGTATAGGCGTGCAGCCTTGGCAAGCAATCCTTCTTCGGCGGCCTTCGAGGCTTCCCTGAGTTTGGCACCTGCAGCGATCGCTAGGCCAAGTGCTGTCACCGCGCTCTTCTGTTCTGCACTGCGAGCAGCTTGAAGACTCCTCTGCAGGGCCTGCCCGGCGCTGTCAAACTCGCCTAGCATCATCAAGGCATAGGCTTCGTAGTAATGCCCCTTGTAGTTAGCCGGATCAGTTCGGCTGGCCTGCTGTGCGCTGGCCAGCGCCTTCACCAAGTCGCCTTCGGCAAGGTAATCGCGCGCCTTCGAAGCAAGTGACTCCGCTCCAACCGGGGCAGGCGCGACAGCCCGTGCCGCGGGCTCACGCTTGGGTACGCCGGTTTGTGCCAATGCCGTGGCACCAAATAGTGTCACCACAATTGCCGCAGCATGCGGCCCCTTCAGGTATTTGCGCGATATCTTCATTCTTGGATGACCCTTCGTTTGGGTGCGCCGCAAAACGACTGCGGATCGATGCTTCTTTATGCAACTCGAATCTAGCATGTCACAGGCCGATCCCGGTTTGATTGCGTACCCGCATGCACCCATTTTTCATGCGCGGCTCCATTCCTTTCGAATTGAGGATTGCCGTTTGCGAAGCCTGTGGAATGCTCACCTTAGCGAACACTCCCTAAAATCCCCCCCATGCCAATCACCCCCCTGCGACAATTCTTCACGGGAGACGGCACGCAGGTGTCCCGGCCCATCGTCTGGATCATCGGTTTCTTTGCCTTCCTGAACGTCTATTCGGTGCAGTCCGTTCTGCCCATGGTGATGGACGACTTCCACGCCTCCGCCCTGCAGGCCGGACTGACCGTGGGGGCCACCGTGCTGGCGATCGGCCTGGTGTCCCCCTTCATGGGCATGCTGTCCGACGCGTTCGGGCGCAAGGCCATCCTCTGCACATCCATGTTCGCGCTGACCGTTCCCACCGCGCTGATCCCGGTTGCACACAGCCTGAACACGCTCATTGCGCTGCGCTTTCTGCAGGGTCTGGCGGTGCCGGGCATTGTGGTGGTGCTGATCGCCTACCTGTCCGAGGAAATCCGCAACGGCAGCGTTGCGCGCATGACGGCGACCTATGTGGGCGGCACGGTCATGGGCGGTTTTTGTGGGCGCTTCATCACCGGCCACGCCGGGCACCTGCTGGGCTGGCGCGGTGCGTTCGTCACGCTGGCCATTCTGAACCTGCTGGGCGCCCTGCTGGTGTGGTGGTCGCTGCCGGCCTCGCGCCACTTCGTGCCCAACCGCAATTTCGGCGGCGCCTTGGCCACGCTGTGGAGCCACCTGCACAACCGCCGGCTGATGGCCGCCTGCGCGGTGGGTTTCTGCGTGCTGTTCTCGCTGGTGGGAACCTTCACCTATGTGAACCTGCATCTGGCGGCGGCGCCATTCAGCCTCACGGCCGCCGGACTGGCCAATGTGTTCACTGTCTACCTGGTGGGGGTGTTTGTGACGCCGCTGGCCGGCCGGCATATCGACCGCCTGGGCTTCATGAAATCCATGCTGGGCGCCCTGGCCATTTCCTCCTGCGGCCTGCTGATGACACTGCTGCCCTCCCTGTGGCTGGTGGTCGCCGGGCTGGCGGTGTGCTCCACCGGCGTGTTCCTGTGCCAGTCGGCCACCATCAGTTCGATTGCCAAAAACGTCAGTGAAGGCCGTTCGCTGGCAACTGGCATTTACTACATGAGCTACTACTGCGGCGGGGCCGCCGGAACCTGGGCGGCTGGACTGGCCTTTGAGCGCTGGGGCTGGGGCGGCTCCGCATTCACCATCGCAATGGTGCAGGCCTTCGCCGCTGGGCTGGTGGTGCTGGTCTGGCGCCAGCCCAAGGGTGCGGGCACCTGACGCAGCGGCACTACTGCTGGCTGGTTTGCGCCTGGGTTGCCAGCCACTGGCCTTGGCGCCACTCCAGCTGGAACTCCTCCAGCATCTCAAAACGGTAGGGTTTGCCGTTTTGCCGCCCCTGCTCGATAACACGGGAAGTGACGGCAATCGCACTGCAGTTGCCCGGCTTCACCAGCTGACCGGACGTGCTCAGGCGCGTCTGACGGTAGTCGGCCAGATTGCCCATCACGCTGCGGGTACTGGCCGCAAATTCCTCCCGGCTGACACTGACCAGCCTGGTGCTGCCGTCGGCATTGCGTAGCCGGCTGCGAATGCGCACGTCGCTCGCCAGCAGTGCCTGCACGCCATTGGCATCCCGGCGCTCCAGTGCGCCGTCCAGGGCCTGCAGCCAGTCCCTGGCAACCTGCTGTGCGTCGCAAGTTGGCGCTGCGGGCGCTCCGGCTCCCTGGGATTGCGCCTTGGATGCATCCGACTGGGCGACCTGAACACTGCCGGCATTTGGCGCAACCGCGTTGGCCTGCGCAGATGCGGATATCCGGTCCAGCTCGCCATCGAACTGGCCGGGAACATAGAAGTCCGGAACCTTGTCGAGGATGACGGGCAACAAGAGGGTCATCAACGCCCGGTTCTTCGTGGCACTGGGCAGCCGTGCAAAGCCCACCTTTCCCGGATCAACGGCCACGCTGCCATCCTTGACCTCCAGCACGGTTCCCCCGGCGTTGACCTTGTCATACGTCCCCGGTGCCTGCGACAGTGCCAGCGCCAGGTCTTCCGTGATGACATAGGGCTCATGGTCCGTTCCCCGGATGCCGATGGTGGCCGTCGGTGTGAACACGCGGGACTGCCCGGGATTGAGCTTGCCGATCCACCCCGTCAACACCCGCAGGCCGCCCTGGAACTGGCGGATGAGGATGCGATCGGTGCGCTGGCGCTCGGCGGCGAATTCCTCGACTGTGAAAACGCCCGCCGGTCGCACAGCGATATAGCCTTCGTCGCGGGTCTGGAAGACGGCTTCGCCATTCGCCTCGGCCCGGATGCGCTCACCCACATGCACCGCATCACCCAACTGCAACTTTCGCGCGGTGGCTGCCTCCAGTCCGGATGCGGTCACGGTGCCATGGAGGCGCCATACGGTGGCAAAACCGGTGCGGGGACCGTCTGCCGCATGGGCGAGACTGGCAAGGCCGGCGCCGGCAACCAGACACGCCAGGACAAACATCACGGCCCGATGGAGCATGCTGCCACTTGCATGATGAAAATTCATTGCGTACCGACTCCCGTATTGATGGCCTGCGTCCGGTTCAGTGTACCCAATGCTTGCCACTACACTGGCCCTACTGTCCAACGTGGGGACGGCATGGCAGCGAACCCCAAAGGGAGTCCCATCCAAATGACCTTTCGAGTTGTGGCGACGGCGTTTGTTGGCATCGCATGTCTTTTGTCGCAGGGGCCGATCCTTGCACAGCTGCGTGATGCCCCATCTTCAGCCAGCCCCTTGGCAGCCGTGTCCCAGCCACCCGCGAATGTCGCCGATCTGGTGCTCTTGCTGCACAGCTATACCCCGGACCGCGAGCGCATCGTCCGGTTGCGCGCCGAGATGAACGCCCCGGCTGCCGCCACAGGCGACCCCGCGCAGTTGGCCATCGCATGGCACCAGAAGGCCATCGCCGCCCAGGAACTGCAAGAGCTGGACAACGCCACCAACTTTCTGGAAAAGGCACTGGCACACGCTCGCCTTGCACGCAACGCAAACCCGAACCAGGTCGGCGGGTATTTCCGCATCCGGTCCGAGTACGCACACAGTCTTCTGCATACCCAGGGAACGGCCGCCTCCATGGACAGCTTCCAGGCGTTTGCCAGAGAGCTTGAAGGCAGTCAACAGGCCGCGCCCGGCTACTTGCTGGGGGTCTATGTGGCCATTGCCAACCACTACATCCACTTTGGCGATATGCAGAGTGCCCGGGACACGCTGGCCCGGCTGGACGCCTATTTCAAGACCCTGTCCGGACGACCTCCCCTGGCCCTGGTTCTGTCGCACTTTTCGCAGCAGATCGAAGGGGTTCGCGGTTTCCTGTTTTCGCAGGAGGGGCGATTTGCGGATGCGCAAAACGCCTACCTGGCTGCCATCCGCCAGCAGGAACAGAGCATGGCCAACAACCCCGTGCGCGCCAGCCTGGGCCTGTATGCGCCACCGCTGGACCATTTGCACAGGGCCAATGACTCCCATCGCATCCTGCTGGCCCATACCCTGATCAACCTGCAGCGTCTGGACGAATCCGAGTTGCTGCTGCGCGAGGTGCTCAAGGGCGCCCTGGTGCGCGACGGGCGCAACTCGGTGCTGGTCGGACGCGCGCTGTTCACGCTGGCCCGGGTTCTGTTTGAGCGGGGCCGCTACCCGGAAGCGGCGGTTGTGGCCGAGTGGAGCGACAAGACGCTGGAAGAAGCCGGCTTGTCCGAGACCAGCACCTCGCGCATCCGGGCCCGGATTACCCTGGTTGACACCCTGACTGCGGCAGGACGCGCACCGCAAGCGGTTGCCATCATCGATTCGCTTCGCCAAACGCTCGGAGCGGATTCCCGGCTGGAAGATGGGTTTGGCCGGGGAACGCTCAGCTCGATTCGGGCCTACATGCAGTCCAGCCGCCTCCTGGATGCGCTGCGCGACAGCGACCGGCTGCTGAAGTACGCGGTCACCAACTTCAAGGATGACCACTACCGCACTGCCGAAGTGCGTGGCTACCGCGCCATGGTCCTGCGGCGCCTGGGCCGACTGGATGAGGCGCGCAGGGAGTTTGGGGCGGCGATTCCGGTCCTGCTGGAGTCTTCCAATGCCATGAACCGCCAACAGACCAGCGTGGCCCGTACCACGCGACTGCGGTTCATTCTGGAAGATGGCCTGCACCTGCTGGTGGGGGCCAAAGGCACGCGCACGGCAAAGGACATTGCCGAGGCCTTTGTGCTGGCCGATGTGGCCCGCTGGCAGAGCGTCCAAAAGGCCGTCACCGGATCGGCACTGCGGCTGGCCGCAGGCACACCCGAGCTCGGCATGCAGATCCGGACCATGCAGGATTCCGAAGACGAACTCCAAGCGGTTTACAAGAACCTGATCAGCCTGCGCTCCGCGCCGCCAGACAGGCAGTTACCCGGCGTCATCCAGACCATGGAGGCGCGCATCGCCACCCTGCGCGCAAACCAACAGCGCAGCCTGACCGAAATACGCCAGCAATTCCCCCAATACGACACGCTGGTCAATCCGCGCCCCACCACTTTCGTTCAGTCCCGCAAGGCGCTGCAACCCAACGAGGCCCTGCTGTCGATCTACGTCACGGCACGCGGCAGCTATGTGTGGGCCAGCGGCCCCGATGGCGCGCTGCGGTTTCATTTCAGCGACAGGAATTCCACCTGGGTGGCGGACCGGGTCCGGCGGCTGCGGCAATCCGTGGACCTGACAACCGGCATCTCGCCCGGACGCATGCCCTTTGATCTGGAGGCAGGCTCCAGCCTCTACCAGGCACTGCTGGCCCCCGTGGAAGCCGCCTGGAGCAAGGCCGACACGCTGCTGGTCGTTGCCAACGACACACTGGGGCAAATTCCCTTCTCGATGTTGCCAACGCAGGGGGCCCGGCCGGTTTCCACCGAACCGGGAGCGGCACAAGCGCAGCTGCGCTCCACTGCGTGGCTGGCGCGCAAGGTGGCCATCGCCTATCTGCCATCCGTCAGCAGCCTGGTAACCTTGCGCGGCTTGCCAGCCGCGAAGACCGCGCGCAAGGCCTTCATCGGTTTCGGGGACCCGGACTTTGGCCTCAGCACCGATACGCCCGCAGCGCCGGGCACTGGTCTGGGAACCCGCAGGCTGATCCGGCACCTCTCGGCCCCGCAGGAGCGCTGGAGCGGAGCCGATCAGGTGCCCGCGGCGGTGCCCGTCGTGCGCCAGGCCACGTTACTGGAACCGCTGCCGGATACGCGGGACGAAATCCAGGCCATCGCCGCAGCCCTGACGGCCGACCCGCGCGTCGACACCTTCTTTGGCGCGCAGGCCAGTCGGCAGAACGTCCTGGGCACCAACCTCAACGACCGCCGCGTGCTGGCGTTTGCCACCCACGGGTTGGTTGCGGGCGACCTGCCGGGGCTCGACCAACCGGCCCTGGCACTTGCAAGTGGCGCAGGACAGCCCATTTCCGCAGGTCTGCTGACGCTGGAAGATGTACTGAAACTCCAACTGGACGCCGATCTGGTGGTGCTGTCCGCCTGCAACACGGCGGCGCCGGACGGAAGTGCCGCCGAGGCCATTTCGGGCCTGGGGCGCGGCTTCTTCCATGCCGGAGCACGCGCCGTTCTGGCAACCCACTGGTCGGTAGAGACCGTGTCGGCCCGTTTGCTGGTGACCCATCTGTTCGAGCGCTACGCACGCGACGCCGGGGTCAGCCGGGCCCATGCCCTGCGACTGGCCATGGTGGACGTGATGGATGCAGAGGCAACCGGCACCTATGCCCACCCTGCCTTCTGGGCGCCCTACGCGCTGTACGGCGACCCCGGACGATAGGGATCAGGAACTCAAACTGTCCGTGGCAGGTCGGTGGCGCGATCAGCCGGATGGTTGACGCCATCGTTGGTCGGCACATCGCCCAGGTCAAAGGGATTCACTCCCTCCAGACAGCCGACGTTGTAGCCGTATTGATCCGGGTTGGAGCGCCGCTGGTGGTGGGTGTAGATGCCGCACACCGAGCAAAAGTAGTGCTTGGCGGTGTGCGTGTTGAACTGGTAGAGCCGCAACACGTCTTGCCCCTGCACCACCGTGATGCCAGCCAGTGGCACCGAGGCGACGATGGCCCCCTTGCGGCGGCAGATGGAGCAGTCGCAGCGGCGTGGGTCGACAATGCCATCGGGCAGCGCCAGCTCCAGCACCACGGCGCCACAGTGACAACTGGCTCGGTGTTTAGGCTGGATGACCGTGTTGCCGACCAGCTTGATCATGATACGGTCACGCCTTTCCAGAACGCCACGCGGCCCTTGATCTGCGCCGCCTCGGGCTTGGGGTCGGGGTAGTACCAGACAGCGTCCGTGTTCATCTCGCCGTTGACGATCAGCGAGTAATAGCTGGCCTGGCCCTTCCAGGCACAGGAGGTCTTGTGGTTGCTGAAGGTGACATATTCGCGCTTCAGTGCGCTTTCGGGAAAGTAGTGGTTGCCCTCCACCACCACGGTGTCGTCACTCTCGGCGATGACGGTGTTGTTCCAGACGGCTTTCATGCAGGGCTCCTTGTGGGTGGGGCGTCCAGCCATAGCAGGCAGAACTGTTGCTCAGGGTCGGTCCAGGTCGGGCCGGGTGTCAGGCCGGCCTGCATGGCCAGGCGGTGCAGGCCATCGACCGTGAATTTGTAGGAATTCTCGGTGTGCAGGGTTTCGCCTTCGGCAAAGTCGTAGGCGCGCTCCCCCACCCGCACGGTCTGGCGGCGCGTGCTCATCAGGTGCATCTCGATGCGCTGCAGCGCGGCGTTGTAGAACGCGCTGTGGGCAAACTGCTGCAGGAGGAAATTGGCGCCCAACTCGCGGTTGGCCCGTGCCAGGATATTGCGGTTGAATGCTGCCGTCACGCCCAGAGCGTCGTTGTAGGCGGCGTGCAGCACGTCGGGGCTCTTGACCAGATCGGCCCCCAGGATCAACGCGCCGCCCTGCAGCACCTTGGCACACTGGCGCATGAAGCGCAGCGCCTCATGCGGCTCGAAGTTGCCCAGCGTCGAACCCGGAAAAAAGCCCACACGCCGCCCTTGACCCGGCGCGTGCAATGGCAGCACCAGATCCTGCGTGTAGTCGGCGCTGTGCGTGTGCACCTCCAGCGCCGGGTAGGCCTGGCGCAGCGTGTGCGCGGCCTGCGCCATGTGCTCGGTCGAGATGTCGATGGGGACGTAACGCCGGGGCTGCACCATGGCATCGAGCAGCGGGCGCACCTTGTGCATGGAGCCGGCACCAAACTCCACGATTTCCGCGCGCGGCCCCATGTGCGCCGCCATATCCCGCGCATGGTGCCGCAGGATGCCCAGTTCGGTGCGCGTGGGGTAGTACTCCGGCAGGATGCAGATGCGGTCAAACAGCGCGGAGCCCACGGCGTCGTAGAAATACTTGGGTGAGATGCTCTTCTGCGCGCACACCAGGCCGTGCTGCAGGTCGTGCAGAAACGCACGGTGCGCCGGTGCCGGGGCGTCGTCGTCCACCTCGTTGGCCGCATACGCGTCCAGCGGTGCCGGGCTGCTGAGTACAAACGCCAGGTTGTCTTTCATGGTGCGTCCTTTGCCAGCCGGATGCCGGAGAACTGCCAGCGCACCGCCGGCGGAAAGAAGTTGCGGTAGGTCTTGCGACTGTGGCCCGGTGGCGTGGCCAGACTGGCACCGCGCAGCACCTGCTGGCCCACCATGAACTTGCCGTTGTACTCGCGCACTGCGCCGCTGCGGGGCTGGAAGCCGGGGTACGGATCGTAGGAGGACCGCGTCCACTGCCAGGCAGCGCCCAGCATCTGCGCCACCCCGGGCACATCAAACGCCACCTCCCACTCGAACTCGGTGGGCAGGCGCGCGCCGGCCCACTCGGCGTAGGCAGCGGCCTCGTAGAAACTGACATGGGTCACCGGGGCGTGGCGGTCCAATGGCTGCACGCCGTGCAGGCCAAACTGCTGCCAGTGGTCACTGGGGGCACGCGGGTCACCCGGCGCCAGCCAGTAGGCCGGGGCGCCCAGGCCCTGGCTGTTGACCAGGGCCCAGCCATCCGACAGCCACCACGTGGCATTGCGGTAGCCGCCGTCGTCGATGAAGTCCAGGTACTCGCCGCAGGTCACCAGCCGGCTGGCCATCTGGAACGGGTGCAGCAGCGCCTGGTGCTGGGGTGTCTCGTTGTCAAACGCAAAGCCAGCGCCAGCATGCCCGACGCGGTGGATGCCACCCGGCACCGCCAGCCAGCGCCGTGGCGCCGTGTCGGCCGCCCCAATGTCCGCGTCACGCACAGGGGCTTGGTAGGCGGGCAACAGGGGGTTGCAGGACAGCAGATGCAAGATGTCGGTCAACAGCAACTCCTGGTGCTGCTCCTCATGCTGCAAACCCAGTTCCACCATATCCGCCAGCGACAGCCATTGGCCTGCATCCGCGTCCGCCAGCAGGGGCTGCATGGCGGCGTCCACATGCCGGCGGTAGGCGTGGATATCTTCCAGCGCGGGGCGGGTCAGCAGGCCGCGCTGCGGGCGCGGGTGGCGCGGACCCAGCGCCTCGTAATAGGAGTTGAACAGGTAGAGGTAGTGCGCATCGAACAGGCGGTAGTCGGCCTGGAATGCCTGCAGCACCACCGCCTCGAAAAACCAGCTGGTGTGTGCCAGGTGCCACTTGGTCGGACTGGCATCGGGCATGGACTGCACGCACTGGTCCTCGGCCGACAGGGGTTGGGCCAGCGCCAGCGTGCGTGCCCGCACCGCTGCATAGCGCTCGCGCAGGTTCGCACGCGGGTCGGTCGATCCGGCAGCAAGCGGCGTTTCTGGCTGGATGCGCATTTTCGGGCGATTGTCACAGGTTATTCAGAAGCGTGCTGCTCGAATGCAGCCAACCCCACAGGAACAGGAGCGACCCATGCGCCACGCGTTTTCCAGCACCGTCAAATCCTTCACGACGGCCTCGGGTAAAGACGGGACCTTGTATTCGCTGCCAGCCCTGGCGCGCAAGTTCCCCCACATCAACACGCTGCCGATCTCGCTGCGCATCGTGCTGGAAAGCGTGCTGCGCCACTGCGATGGCAAGCGCGTCACACCCGAGCATGTGGCCGAGCTGGCCAACTGGCAGGCCCAGGGGGCGCGCACGGCGGAGATTCCGTTTGTTGTCTCCCGCGTGGTGCTGCAGGACTTCACCGGTGTGCCGCTGCTGGCCGATCTGGCCGCCATGCGCAGCACGGCGCAGCGCCTGGGTCTGAACCCGGGTCGCATCGAGCCGCTGGTGCCGGTGGATCTGGTGGTGGACCACTCGGTGATGGTCGACCACTATGGCAAGAAGAACTCGCTGGACCTGAATATGAAGCTGGAATTCCAGCGCAACCGCGAGCGCTACGAGTTCATGAAGTGGGGCATGCAAGCCTTTGACACCTTTGGCGTGGTACCGCCCGGCTTTGGCATCGTGCACCAGGTCAACCTGGAATTTCTGGCGCGCGGCGTGCACAAGGCCAAGGACCTGTACTACCCCGACTCGCTGGTCGGCACCGACAGCCACACCACCATGATCAACGGCATTGGCGTGGTCGGCTGGGGCGTGGG
>JBAQDE010000033.1:0-176715 GCA_049294595.1 Rhodoferax sp.
GGTGACGGTGGCGGAGTCGGCGCCCAGCGTATCGGCAGAGGCTGCTGTGCCAGTGACCACATTGCCGGTGATGCCGGTCTGGTCTTCGGTGACGGTGCGCGAGTCGGCCACGGCCGTGGGTGCGTCATCGAGGATGGTGGCGCCAAAGGAGGTGGTGGCGCTCAGGCTGGCACTGTCGTGCACGGTGATGGACAGAGAGTCCAGCACACTGGCGCCGGCGGCGGTTTGGGGGGCGCTGATGGTGTAGGTGTAGCTGATGGTGCCTGCGCTGTAGCCGGTAATGGACAGCACGCCATCGGGCGTGGTGATGTTCAGTGGCGAGCCCACGGAGGCCGCTGCGAGTTGAGCGGCGGTGACGTTGGTGGAGCCGAAATCGATGCTGGCCAGACCGTTGGGAGCGGAGACGCTCATGGTGCCGCTGGCCGCCTCAGCGGTGCTGGAGGGGTTGGAGCCGGAGGCCAGAGCGGCCTCATTGACGGTGACCTGACCACCCGTAGCACCGTTGTTGTCGGTGATGGAGATGGTGGGGTTGCCGCTGGAGGAGACCGTGACGGTAGCCGTGGCGGTGGCGACGTCGCCATCGGCGTCGGTGACGGTGTAGGTGAAAGTATCCGTACCCAGGTAGCCGGCATTGGGCGTGTAGGTATAGGCGCCGGTGGTGGCGTTGATGGTGACCGTTCCGTGGGCAGGCGTTGTGGAGCCAATGGACCAGGTGCCGGCGACGTCGGCGCCGACCGAATCGTTGGAGGCCAGGGAGCCGCTGACCGCATTGCCCACGGTGGTGGTGATGGTGTCGTTGGCTGCGCTGGGGGTGCTATCCACAATCTGAACGGTCAGGGTGCCGCTGCTGGTATCTCCTCCCAGGTCGGTCACGGTCAGAGCGATGCTGTCGGTGCTCGCCGTCACACCGGGTTGGTCCAGGGCGGCCTTCAAGGTGTAGCTGTAGCCCAGAGCGCCGGTGGTGGCGTCGAAACCCGTCAGCGTCAGGGTCCCTTCGCCGGTGTCGATGACCTGCGGCGTAGTACCCAGTGCGGCGAGTTGCGCCGCGGTCAGGGTCGTGCCCTCCACGGTGATGCGGTCCAGTCCGTCTGGAGCGCTGACGGTAATCGTGCCCGTGGTTGTTTCGGAGGTGTTGCCCACGCTGATGAGCCCCATCTCATTGACGCTTGCCTCACCCGTGGCAGCACCGTTGCCATCGACTGGCGTGATGCTGGGCGGCCCGTCGGTGTGCCCGTTGATGGTGATGGTGAGCACTGCTGTGCTGGTGTCGCCGTCGCTGTCGGTGATGGTGTAGGTATAGGTTTCAGTCAGCGTCTGGCCGGTCTTCAGTGCGTTCACCGCGGGCAGGGCGTTGTTCAGCGTGTAGGTATAGGTGCCATCGCTGTTCAGTACCAGTGCGCCAAAAGTCAGCGTGACGTTGGCAGCCGTGACGGGTGTGCTCGTGGCGTCGGCGCCGACGCTGTCATTGTTCAGGACCGAGGCACTGATGGTGTTGGGGGCGGCGTCCTCGGCGATGGAGTTGCTGTCGGCAACCGCAGCAGGTGTGCTATCGATGATTCGGACAATCAGGCTGCCAGTGTTGGTGCCACCTCCGAGATCGTTGACGGTCAGTGCAATGGTGTCGGTGGTCTCGGTCGCTGCAGGCTGGTTTATCGCTGCCTTGAGTGCGTAGCTATAGGTCAGCGCACCGGTGGCTGCGGCGTAGCCGGTGAGGGTCAGGGTCCCTTCTCCGGTGTCAATGGCAATGGGTGTGGTTCCCAGCGTGCCCAGTTGTGCCGCCGTGACGGTTGTTCCGCCAACCACGATACTGGACAGCCCGTCGGGCGCGGTCACGGTAACGGTTCCCGTGGTCGTTTCGCTGGTGTTGCCCACCGTCAGCAATCCCACTTCGCTGACCGTCGCATGGCCGGTGGCGGCACCATTGCCGTCCACCGGAACAATGGTCGGAGTGCCATCGGTGCGGCCGTTGATCGTGATGGTCAGAACCGCCGTTGTTGCGTCGCCATCGCCGTCTGTCAGCGTGTAGGTATAGCTGTCAGTCAGTGTCTGGCCGGTTTTCAGGCCATTGACAGCAGGCAAAGTGTTATTGAGTGTGTAGGTGTAGGTGCCGTCGCTGTTCAGAACCAGAGAGCCATAGGTCAGCGTCACGCTGGCCGCCGTGATGGGCGCTGCATTGGCGTCGGTTCCAACGGTGTCATTGGCCAAGACTGAGCCATTTACGGTGTTTGGTGCAGCGTCCTCGGAAATGGATGCATTGTCGGCAATCGCGACCGGAACGCTCTTGGCGGGGGAGGATGGGGTTGTGGGTGGAGGAGTCGGTACCGGAGTAGGTGTGGGAACTGGTTCCGGTGTCGGCGCAGGGGTTGGCGCGGGCACTGGAGTGGGTGCTGGTTCCGGCGTGGGTGTGGGTTCTTCGGTAGCGATCGCTTGGGTGGTCGATTGGGGCAAGTCGACGGGCGCATCAACCGGCTGGCTGGTTCGGTCCAGCGAAAGGGACGTGAGTCCCTCCTGTATCCGGAGAAGACGCACAAAACTGTGTGAGTCGCTGCCGTCGCCACCACCCAGACCCGCAGCGGTTGACTCCAGTTCGGTGGACAGGTCTCCTCCCGACGCAATGATCTTGGCAACTTCTGCGGAACCGCTGTTGAGGTCTGTCAAGGCGGCTTCTGTCTTGTCGCTGCCCGTTGTTCCCAGCAAAGTGCTGTCGATCAGCAGTTCGCGGCCCGATGCCACGATCAGGGGTTGTCCATTCGGTAGCGCTAGCTCCAGGCGTGTTCCGTCCTCTGTGACGATCTGCTGACCTTCCTGAACCTCATCTCCAACTTTCAATGGGCGGCGATTGCCTTGCGCATCGGCAAGCCAGGCCTTGCCCTCCAGAATCACAACAATGCCACGAGCCTGAGCGGATATTTGATTGGTAGCCATGAGGAGTCTTTCAAGTACAGCAACACTAGATTGCCGTACTCTAAAGAACCTGATGGCCCTCGGCTATTGTCCTTGAGTACAGGTAGGGCGGTTACACCCTAATGGATTCCGTGAACCCGCAGCGCCAATTGCAGCCGGTCAGTAATGTTGAGTTTGATAAATACCGCACTCAGATGGGCTTTCACAGTCCGCTCGGAAATCCCGCACTGGCTGGAGATAGCGGCATTGGATGCGCCATTTGCAGCCAACGTGGCAACTTCCACTTCGCGTTGTGTCAGTCCGGTGCTCCATGCATCTTCCTTAACCGGTTGCGCGGCGACGACCCGGTTGACACTTTGGAGAAGACGTTGCATCAGTGCCTTGCCAATCCAGATATGGCCGGCATCGACAACCTCCCTGACCTGTTTCAAGGTCGAGGCCTCCGAAAAGGCGTGGCAGTAGGCGGCGCAACCGGCGTCCAGTGCAGCCATTGCCTCAGTATCGGTCGGGTTGGAACTGGTGGCTATGACCCGCAATTGATCGCTCTTCAGTGCCGCACGCCAGCTGTAGTCATCCCATGGGGGTATCCCCGCAAGCGACAAGTCAATCCACGCCATGCACGGACGTCCTACTGCACCTCGCTGGAATAAGCCCTCAATCCGGCCGAGAACGGTTTGATTGCCTTTGCCCAGTACTTTTTGCCAGTGTGCAATTAGCCCTTCATCCCGGGTGACCAACAGGGTATGCCAGGATTGTTTCATCGTTCCGTCATTGCCTTTTCCTTGGCTCGCAGTATGGGTTTCATCAGGTATGCAAGCACTGACTTCTTGCCAGTAAGTATGTCAACCTCAGCAACCATGCCCGGAATGATAGGGAACTTCTGGAGTCCGATGCTGCTGGAAAGTGTGCGCACGCGGACCAGAAAGAACGCGTTGCCTTTTTCGTCCACGACTGTATCCGCGCTGATGTGTTCCAGCGTGGCGTCCAATCCACCATAGGTTGCAAAGTCATAGGCTGTGAATTTCACCAGAGCCTTTTGACCGGGATGCAGGAAGGCGATGTCACGCGGCAGCACCCGCGCCTCCAGCAGCAGGGCATCGTCGGACGGCACCACTTCCACGAGATCCTTGCCCGGCTGTACTACCCCGCCAACCGTGTTGACCTTGAGTTGCTTGATAGTGCCGTTGACCGGCGAGCGTATCTCTGTCTGCTTGACCCGGTCTTCCAGCGCCGAGCTGCCTTCCAGCAGTGCATTGAGTTTGGCGTTGGTTTCACTCAGTTCGGACCGCGCCACGTTGCGGAAGGTCAGTTCGATCTCCTGGATTTTCCGAGTGGCCTCTGCCACGGCGGCTTCCAGTCTTGGGATATCCGAATTGGCGCTGTCCCGCTCGCCCCGGTAGCGGGCGACATCCCGCTCCAACCGCAAGAGTTCTACATCAGAGATGGCTCCCGATTTGGCCAAAGGCCTTGTCATTTCCAATTCGCGGGCGGTCAGCGCATAGCTCTGGGCGGCCTGCTCACGTTTTGCACGAACCGAAATCAATTCCTGGGACCGCTGCGAAGCCTGCTGTCGAGAAACGCCTATTGTGGCGTCGAGTTCTGCTTTGCGGGACTCGTACAGGGCACGCTCCTGCTCCACAATTTCCGGAGCGTCGGCCATGACCTCTTCGGGGGGCTGAAAGCGGGAGCCCTCCGCCAGCGCCTTCAGTCGCGTGGCCTTGGCCAGCAGGGACAGATACTGGGAGCGGTTCTCCCGCAGCGATGACACCATTCGCGTGGGGTCCACTTTGAGCATTAAGTCGCCGCTCTTGACGCTTTGACCTTCCTTGACCAGGATCTCGGAGACAATGCCGCCGTCCAGGCTTTGCAGGATTTGAACCTGCCGGGAGGGGATGACTTTGCCCTCACCTCGGGTTACCTCATCCAGTACAGCGAAATGTGCCCATAACAGCAACACAAAGACTGCCACAACGCTGATCCAGACCAGGACGCGTGCGCCCCGGGGGGTTTGCTCCGCGATGGCCCAATCCGCATTGGCATCGAAATCGCTGTCCAGTTCCTTGTACTTCCCGTCAAGCGCCAGGATGATGCGATCAATCGCGTTGGAGCAGCGCTCGTAAAAGCGGTTCCAACGCTTCACCACCCAATGCTGCGGCTTGCTTTCGTTGTCCATCATGCCGCCCTGCCAACTCGACCACTTTGCAGGGCTTCAACCACCTGAGCCTTGGGGCCGTCCGCCATGATCTTTCCGTTGTCGATGACGATCAACCTGTCAATTAGTTCCAGCAATGACGTGCGATGCGTCACCAGAATCACGGTCTTTCCGGTAGTGAACCTGTGCAAACGCGCTTTCAGCAAGTCTTCGCTTTGGTGGTCCATGGCACTGCTGGGTTCATCCATCAACAGGATTGGAGAATCATTCAATACGGCGCGGGCGATGCCAACCGCTTGCCGTTGTCCGCCCGACAGGGATTCTCCACGCTCGCCAATCAGCATGTCGAAGCCCCGTGGATGGCGGTTGGCGAATTCGGTGACGCCGGCCACTTCTGCGGCAGCCAGCACATCCTGGTCATCTGCAAAAGGTGCGCCCAGGGCGATGTTTTCTTTCAGGGTGCCAAAGAAGAGGCTGACATCCTGTGAAACAAACCCCGCTGCGCGTCGCAGTTCGGCCGGATCAATCTGCCGCAGGTCTATGCCGTCAATCAGGATGGCACCCTCGGTTGGCTGATACAGCCCCAGCACCAGGCGCTGAATGGTGGACTTGCCGGAACCCACGCGGCCGATGAAAGCCACCTTCTCGCCGGCCTGCATCTTGAAAGACACATTGCGCAAGACCGCCTGCTGATGGCCGGGGTAGGTAAAGCTGACGTTCTTGAACTCTATCGTTCCCTGAAAGCCGCTCCGGTGCAGGAAGGCAGACGCATCTCCTCTCTCGGGCTGCGTCTGCATATGCTTTTCCACGGATGCCAAGCCGCTCTTGGCGTTTTGGTACTGCATTAGCAGCCCTGCAACCTGCCCGAAGGGCGCCATGGCCCTGCCCGCCAGCATGGATGCAGCAATGATTCCGCCCATGCTGATCTGGTTATCGACTAACAGGTAAACGCCCACGATGACGACAACAACCGACACAAACTGCTGGAGCAATTGCACCATGCTCATGATGGTGGAAGAAAGTAGTTTGAGCTTCGTTCCGGTCTGTGCGATGAAAACAGTAGCCTGCTCCCACTTGCGCTGAAAGTAACTTTCAGCCACCATGAACTTCACTGTTTCTATGCCGACCAGACTTTCGACCAGCGCGGCGTTACGTTGAGAGGTGGCCCGTTGGCTGACTTCGACAAGCTCCTGCATTTTTTGCTGCACGATCAGGGACGCCAGGATCAGGATCACGATGCAGATCATTGGTGGCAGCAGCAGCCAGGGCGATATCCAGGCAATCACGAGAAAGAAGACGAAAACAAAGGGGATGTCCACCAGAGTGGTGATGGTTGCCGAAGCCACAAACTCCCGAACTGATTCAAAGGCCCGCAAGTTGGCCGCAAACGATCCCACCGAGGCCGGACGGTCTGCCATGCCCAGGCCGAGCACGCGCTCCATGATCCTGGCTGACAGCGTGACGTCAATGCGTTTGCCTGCTGTGTCCAGTATGTAGGAGCGCAGGATCCGTAGCAGGGTGTCGAAGAGCATCATGAGGAATACGCCGATTGACAATACCCACAAGGTCTCCGCTGCCCGGTTGGGGACTACCCGGTCGTAGACGGTCATGGAAAACATCGGCATGACCAACGCAAAGAGATTGATCAGCAAGGCGGCCAAGAGGCTGTCCCTGTACAGCCGCCAGTTCTGGAAAACCACGCTCCAGAACCAGTGCTCGGACTTCAGTTGTCCGGTGTCGGGAGTCCGGGGATCAAATTTGAAGACGGGCCTGACAAAGCAGACGATGCCGGCGAACAAGTTATCCAGTTCGGCACGTGTCAGTACGTCCGATGACTCCCCGTTCTCCGGAAAGCGGACTCTGGCTTCGCCTGACTGACGCCACTCCAGCAACAGGCAGGCTTGGTTGCCCTTGAGCAACAATACGACCGGCAGCAGCCCCGGGCGCAAGTCGTCCAGTGAACGGCGTGCCAGCTTCGCGGTCAGGCCGGCACGTCCGGCAGCGCGGGGCAGAAGGTCGGGCGTGATCCGGTTACCTTCGAGCGGAAGGCCGGCGGACAGAGCTTCGAGTGTGGTGGTGATGCCAAAAATCTTGGCTATCGCAATCACGCTGTCCAGCAAGGGGTCAAATCGAACGCTGTGCTCTCCAATGCGCTTGGTGCTTTGACTAGCTGCAGTCTGACTGGTTGGCATCGGAGCGGTGTAGGGTGGTATTGGGGTGCGGCAGCTATTCTGTCACGAGCGCGGTTAGAGTATCCGGTCGTCTCCGCCCAGCAGGTTCAGTGCACCGTGAAGGCGGTTGCGCAGACCTTTTCGAATCAGCATCTTCCTTTGTGCCGCGGCTGGCAGGTCAGTATGCTGAATCACGTTCTTCATGATGAGTGTGTCAATCAGGTCTTCCAGCACCCGAACAAATTCAGCATCTGCCTCGTTGAACTCCGGCGCCGTTTTCGTGGCCCGGACAAACCGCTGAACCTCGGGGTGGTCTTCCGCCAGCGATTCGCTGCCAGGCTGAGCATGTCTGGAGATGGACTCAATGGCGCCTTCAGCGTTTCGCAAGACGTGGAACATAGGCTCTGTGCTCGGGAGGAAAGGTTTGTGGCTGGATCGGGTCTGTTGATGTTAGCACCCTGAACTGAAACTCCTTTCGCTGAAATGATTTCGGTCAAATTGGCATCAATGCATACCCCTTGCAGTATTTTGATATACTATGCGGGGTATACAGGAGTCATACATGAACACGAGTGTTTCACGGTATCAATACAGCAATGGGCGCTTTCTTCCCGTTCAAGGAGTGCTGCTGGCTGCGGTGCTGGCTTGGTGCGTTCCAGCACACGCCCAGTCGGCTGCTGTGCCGGTAACCGTAGTTCAGGCCCAGTCGGTCGGCTCTGCCTATGAATTGGATGGCGTCATCCAACCGGTGCGGCAAAGCACCATCTCCGCCCAGGCGGCTGGGCGGATTGTCACGCTGTCTGTAAAGTCGGGCGACAAAGTCCGTGCGGGCCAGATCCTGGCCGTGATCGATGATCGCGAAGCCGCCGCCGGAGTTCAGCGCAGCCAGGCGCAGATCGGCCAGGCGGACGCGGAATTGCGCAATGCGAAGGCGCAGGTGGAGCGCACGCGCGATTTGCAGCGAAAAGGATTTGTCAGCCAGGCGGCGCTGGATACGGCGGAGGCCCAGTACAAGGGGGCAACTGCCGCGCGTGATGTGGCCAGTGCCGGTGCACTGCAATCCAGTATCTCCCAAGGATTCACCCGCGTCACCGCACCGTATGACGGTTGGGTGCTGCAGACCCAGGCTGAGGCAGGGGACTTGGCAGTTCCGGGTAAACCGCTGCTCACGATCTATGCGCCGCTGCCATTGCGCGCAGTGGTGCAGGTGCCAGCCTCGCGTGCGCAGGTTGTGCGTACTGCGGCGCAAACACTGGTGCAGGTGGGCGCCGAGCAAGCTGCATCGGCATGGGTACAGCCGGTTGCCAGCAGCGCCGTGCCATCAGCAGACCCTGTGTCGCAAACCGGGGAGTGGCGTTTTGAACTGGCTCCCAAAGACAGTGCCAATCTGCTTCCCGGGCAACAGGTCCGGGTGCGCTTTGTCCTGCCCCAAGGTGGCACGCAGGGCTCCAAAATGCTGGTGCCACAGGCAGCCATCGTGCGGCGTGGTGAGTTGACCGCAGTCTATGTGGCTACCAACGGCGCATTCTCCTTGCGTGCGGTGCGGTTGGGGGCAGATCTGGGTGCACAGGGTGTCGAGATTCTGGCCGGTGTCCAGAGCGGCGAGTCCATTGCGCTGGATCCCATTCGGGCGGGCTTTGCCAAGGCCGTTCCGGCCGCGCCCACGGCGCCTGCGGCATCCGCCGCCAAGAAGTGAGACGCACATGAACGCCAAACCGCCTCTGGGTATCTCGGGTCGCATTGCGGCGGCCTTCCAATCGAATGCGCTGACGCCGCTCTTGGCACTGGTTGCCATGTTGCTGGGACTTTTCGCTGTGCTGGTGACGCCGCGGGAAGAAGAGCCGCAAATCAACGTCACGATGGCCAATGTGCTGATTCCCTTCCCGGGCGCCAGCAGCGTGGACGTTCAAAACATGGTTGCCCGGCCGGCCGAACAGGTGCTGGGCCAGATTGCGGGTGTCGAGCACACCTATTCGGTGGCGCGCCCTGGCGTGGCCGTCTTGACCGTCCAGTTCAAGGTGGGCGTGCCGCGGACGGAAGCGCTGGTTCGCTTGTATGACGTGCTCAATGCCAATCAGGACTGGCTCCCGCGTGACCTTGGCGCCCTGGCGCCCATCGTCAAGCCCAAGGGCATTGACGACGTTCCGGTGGTCGCGGTGACCCTGTGGAGCAGGGACGCGCTGCCGGCCTCCGAGCTTGAAGGCGTGGCCCACACGGTCGAGGCCGAATTCAAAGCCGTCAGCGGTGTGCGGGAAGTGCAGACCGTTGGCGGGCCTGGCCGGGCGATCAATGTGGTCATTGATCCGGCTCGCCTGCGCGCACGGGGCGTCGATCTGATTGCCTTGCGCAAGACCATTGCCGCGGCCAACTTTGGACTTCCGGCAGGCAGCGTTCTGGATACGTCCGGCGGGGCAGCGGGTGCGCAGATGCTGACGGTCGAGGCGGGTGAGTTCCTGCGCACGGCGGATGATGTGGCCGATCTGGTGGTGGGCAGCAGCAAGGGCGCGCCCGTATTCCTGCGGGATGTGGCTAGAGTCGAGGCTGGCGCGCAACAGGCGCTGCGCTATGTCCGGTTCACCCCGGCGGGCAGTGGTCAGTCTTTCCCGGCAGTCACCATCAGCGTGACCAAGAAGCCTGGGGAGAATGCGGTGGACGTTTCCCGCGCCGTGGTCGCACGCCTGGATGCGCTGCGCAACGCGGTCATTCCGGCCAATTTCGAAGCCACCGTGACCCGTGACTACGGAGAAACAGCGGCGGAGAAGGCCAACAAGCTGATTCAGAAGCTGGGTTTTGCCACGGGCTCCGTCATCCTGCTGGTGGGTCTGGCCCTGGGCCGCCGTGAAGCCATCATTGTGGGCTCCGCCGTCATCCTGACCCTCACTGCCACGCTGTTCGCCTCCTGGGCGTGGGGGTTCACCCTCAATCGGGTGTCCCTGTTTGCGCTGATCTTCTCCATCGGTATCCTGGTGGACGATGCCATCGTTGTCGTCGAGAACATCCACCGGCACCAGCAGTTGTCGCCGGGTACCCCGCTGAAGGATCTGATTCCCGTCGCGGTGGACGAAGTCGGTGGCCCCACCATTCTGGCCACGCTGACGGTGATTGCCGCCTTGCTGCCCATGGCGTTCGTCTCGGGTCTGATGGGCCCTTACATGAGTCCCATACCGATCAACTCCAGCCTGGGCATGGCTTTGTCCCTCGGCATCGCCTTCACCGTGACGCCCTGGCTGGCACTGAAATTCATGCGCCAACACGGCCATGCGGGGCACGCACCCGCGCCTTCAGTTCATGCCACAGGCAAGCCGTCCAGGTTGCAAAGCCTGTTCGGACGCATTCTCACGCCGTTTCTGGAGAGCGCCCGCAAGCGCTGGTTCTTGCTGGGCGGCATTCTGGCGGCTCTGGTGCTGTCCGTCGGCATGGTCATGGTCCAGTGGGTGGTCCTGAAAATGCTGCCCTTTGACAACAAGAGCGAGTTCCAGGTCGTTGTCGATATGCCGGCCGGCACGCCACTGGAAGATACGGCTGCCACCTTGCAGGACCTGGGCAGTTTCCTGTCCCAGCAGCCGGAGGTGCTGAACCTGCAGGCCTACGCTGGCACCGCCTCGCCCATCACCTTCAATGGTCTGGTCCGTCAGTATTACCTGCGTGCCGACGCTGAGCAGGGTGATTTGCAGGTCAATCTGGTGGACAAGCACCATCGCAGCGAAAAGAGCCACGTGATCGCACAGCGCCTGCGTCCTGCGCTGGAAGAAATTGGTGTCCGCCACCACGCCCGGATCAAGGTGGTCGAAGTCCCCCCCGGACCGCCCGTGATGTCACCGCTGGTTGCGGAGATCTATGGCCCGGACGAAGCCGGTCGCCAGAAGCTGGCCAGCCGGGTTGCCGCGGCATTTGCCTCCACGGCTGACATTGTCGGAACCGACACCAGCCTGCGTGAAGACGCACCCCGGGCCTTCCTGCGTGTGCGCAGGCAGCGCGCCGAGTCGCTGGGCATTCCGGTGGCGGCCATTGCCCAGACGGTGTCGTCGGCGCTATCCGGAACGGATGCGGCTTATCTGCACGACCAGCAGTCCAAATACCCGGTGCCGGTGCGCATCCAGTTGCCGCCGGAAAGCCAGGTCGGACTGGAAGCGCTGTTGGCCCTGCCCCTGCGGGCGGCCAACGGCCAACTGGTGCCGCTGTCGGAGCTGGTACAGGTTGAGCGCGGCATCATTGACAAACCGCTTTTCACCAAGGATCTGCAGGGGGTGAGCTATGTCATGGGTGACATGGCAGGCAAGCTCGACTCGCCGTTGTACGGTCTGTTCGCAACCCGTTCAACGCTGGAGAAAACCGCCGCGCAGCAGCAGGACCCAGTGGGGGAGTACTGGATTCATCAGCCCACCAATCCCTACAAGGAATACGCCATCAAATGGGATGGCGAGTGGCAAATCACGTACGAGACCTTCCGCGACATGGGCGCGGCCTACGGCGTGGGCCTGATCCTGATCTACCTCCTGGTGGTGGCGCAATTCCGCAGCTACCTGACGCCCCTGGTCATCATGGCGCCCATTCCGCTGACCATCATCGGGGTCATGCCGGGCCACGCCCTGCTGGGTGCCCAGTTCACCGCTACCAGCATGATTGGCATGATTGCGCTGGCCGGCATCATCGTGCGCAACTCCATCCTGCTGGTGGACTTCATTGAGCTGCAGGTGCGCGAAGGCCTGCCGTTCAAGACTGCGGTGTTGCAGTCGGCCGTGGTGCGGGCCCAGCCCATCGTGTTGACTGGTGTGGCGGCCATGATCGGCGCCTTCTTCATTCTGGATGACCCGATTTTCAATGGGCTGGCCATTTCCCTGATCTTTGGCATCCTGGTCTCGACCCTGCTGACGCTGGTTGTCATTCCCGTCCTGTATTACGCCCTGTACCGCCATCGCCAGGAGGCGAGGAGCGGTGCCGACGCAGCCTGATCCCGCGTGAGAACTACAACCCCTGAGGAGACAAACCATGGCACATATCATCATCGTTGGAGCAGGCATTGGCGGTTTACCCGCCGCCTATGAGATACGCGAGCTGCTCGGCAAGGAGCACCGCGTCACGGTTGTCAACGCGACGGACTACTTTCAGTTCGTTCCCAGCAACCCGTGGATAGCGGTGGGCTGGCGGGAGCGGGAGCAGATCACCGTTCCCATTGCTCCCTATCTGGCGCGCAAGGGCATTGACTTCCTTGCCAAGGCCGTGACCACCATTGACGCGCCGGCCAACCGACTGACGCTGAGCGATGGAACCACACTGGACTATGACTATCTGGTGATCACGACCGGGCCCAAGCTGTCGTTTTCCGAGGTGCCCGGCGCGGGGCCGGTCAGCTCGGGCGGCGGTGGCTTCACCCATTCCGTGTGCAGTGTGGACCACGCCCAGGAATTCTTTGTGGACTACCAGAAGTTCCTGGAAAACCCCGGTCCGGTAGTTATCGGGGCCATGCCCGGAGCCAGCTGCTTTGGCCCGGCCTACGAATTTGCATTCATCCTGGATACCGACTTGCGCAAGCGCAAGTTGCGCCACAAGGTGCCAATCACCTATGTCACCAGCGAGCCGTATATCGGGCATCTGGGTCTGGGTGGCGTGGGCGACAGCAAGTCCATGCTGGAGTCGGAAATGCGCAACCGCGACATGAAGTGGATCACCAATGCCAAGACCACGCGCGTGGAAGACGGCAAGATGTTTGTGACACAACTGGATGATCTGGGTGCGGTGTACAAGGAGCACGAAGTGGGCTTCAAGCTGTCCATGATGCTTCCGGCCTTCAAGGGCGTGGACGCCGTGGCTGCCGTGCCCAACCTGTGCAACCCGCGCGGCTTTGTGCTGATCGACGAGCACCAGCGCAGCAAGGCCTACCGCAACATCTTCTCCGCCGGCGTATGCGTTGCTATTCCCCCTGTCGAAGTCACCCCGGTGCCCACCGGTACGCCCAAGACCGGCTACATGATCGAGAGCATGGTGGGCGCGATTGCGCACAACATCCTGGATGACCTGAATGGCCGCCCGGCCGAGGCCAAAGGCACGTGGAACGCCATCTGTCTGGCCGACATGGGCGACACCGGCGCGGCCTTTGTGGCGCTGCCCCAGATTCCGCCGCGCAACGTGAACTGGTTCAAAAAGGGCAAGTGGGTTCACCTGGCCAAGATCGCGTTTGAAAAGTATTTCATTCGCAAGATCAAGAACGGGACGTCCGAGCCCATCTACGAAAAATACGTGCTCAAGGCCCTGGGCATTGTGCGTCTGGCGGATCGCAAGAAGTAAGCCGTACCGTTATCCATTTTTATCAGGAGTTCAATATGACCGTCGATCGTTACATCCATATCTTTGCGGGAACCTTCATCCTGCTGTCATTGGCACTTGGAGTGAACGGCAGCCCGCTGTTTGTTTCGCAATGGTGGCTGGCATTCACCGCCTTTGTGGGCGTCAACCTGTTCCAGTACGGCATCACCAATATGTGCCCGCTGGGCTGGATGCTCAAGAAGCTGGGTGTGCCCGAAGGCAGCGTCAGTTGCCAGCGCTAACTGGGAAAGCGGTCTTCCATCGGGCTCGCGCTTGGTCAAAGTGTCGGGCTGGCGTCAGACAAACTTGAGAAATTGAAACGAAAATGGCCACCTCATCACCACAAACCCAAGAGGCCTGTTCCGTGTCCGTATTGAATCAAGTGGAAGCCCGCACCGAAGTGCTGAACCGCCTGCGCCGTGCCGAAGGGCAGATTCGCGGTATCCAGCGCATGGTCGAGGAGGGCGAGAGTTGCCTGAAAATCGGCCAGCAGTTTTCAGCAGTCCGCAAGGCGCTGGACAGCACCTACCTGCGCATGACGGTGTGCTTCATGGAGCAGGAGCTGCAGGCGCGCATGCACCCGGATGCGGAGCAGAAGGCCGATCTGGACATCATGCTCAAGGACCTGGAGACCCTACTCGCCCGCATGGGCTGAGGCAATCACCCCCCCACCCAGGCAGACGTCGCCGTCATACAGAACGGCCGATTGTCCTGGTGTGACGGCCCATTGGGCCTCGGGGAAGGTCAGCGCGAACGCCTGTTGGCTGGCGCTATCCACGCGGCATGGCGCATCGCTTTGCCGGTAGCGGGTCTTGGCTGCCAGTTCCGGTTTCGTCGGTGGGGCGCCTGCAATCCAGCTGGCATCCTGCGCAGTCAGCGTGTGCGATTGTAGCCATGGGTGGTCATGTCCCTGCACCACCCACAGCGTGTTGCTCTGCATATCCTTGCGTGCCACAAACCAGGGCGCATGCTCGCCACCGCCCTTTTGCGCGCCCTTGGCCTTGATGCCGCCAATCCCCAAGCCCTGGCGCTGGCCCAACGTATAAAAACTCAGTCCCTGGTGCTGGCCCAGCGCACGGCCAAAGCCGCGGCTCCCGGCCTGGCCGGTGCCATCGCGTATGGGGCCGGGCTCTTTCTGGATGTAGCGGTTCAGGAATTCGCGGAACGGCCGCTCGCCAATGAAGCAGATGCCGGTGGAGTCCTTCTTTTTGGCGTTGGGCAGTCCCATGTCCAGCGCAATCTGGCGCACCTGGGTCTTGTGCAGCTCGCCAACGGGAAACAGCGTCTTGCTTAGCTGCGCCTGGTTCAGCCGGTGCAGGAAGTAGCTCTGGTCCTTGGACGGGTCGAGCCCCTTCAGCAGTTCAAACAAACCGTTGGCGGGGTTCTGGCGGACACGGGCATAGTGGCCCGTGGCAATCTTCTCGGCGCCCAGGCGCATGGCGTGATCCAAGAAGGCCTTGAACTTGATCTCGGCGTTGCACAGGATGTCGGGGTTTGGGGTGCGTCCGGCCTGGTACTCGCGCAGGAATTCGGCAAACACCCGGTCCTTGTACTCGGCGGCAAAGTTGACGTGCTCGATTTCGATGCCGATCACGTCGGCCACGGCGGCGGCGTCCACAAAGTCGATGTTGGACGAGCAGTATTCGCTGTCGTCGTCATCTTCCCAGTTCTTCATGAAGATGCCGATGACTTCATGCCCTTGGCTCTTCAACAGGTGCGCCGTAACCGCCGAATCCACACCGCCGCTGAGGCCCACCACCACTCTTTGCTTGCTCATGCGGTGATTTTAGAGGGTTGGCTTTGGCCAGGTCGTTCTGATCAAAATTGGCCTCTAGCCCTCGTGGATATTGCCTAAGTAGCTATAAAAACAGTAGCGAATTCACTCAGTAAAGGCGCCGGGATCTGCGCGAACGAGGTCCAGCGGGTGCCGTTTGCCCCGCAAATAGTCCTCCGTGCACTGCAGGACCAGCGGGCTGCGGTGGCGCGCGGTGCTGGTGCGAATCTCGTCGGGCGTCATCCAGACGGTGCGCACGATGCCGGTGTCCAGCGCGCGATCCGGGTCGTGCGGGCCCAATTCCCCGCAGAAAGCAAAGCGCAGATAGGTGATGCCATCGCCATTGCTGCGCTGCTGGCGCGACAGGTAGATGCCAACCAGTGCGCGCGGTGTGAAGGCGAAGGCGGTTTCCTCCAGCGTCTCGCGTGTGCAGGCATGTGGCAGCGACTCGCCGCTGTCCAGGTGTCCGGCCGGGTTGTTCAGGCGCAATCCGTCGTCGGTTTCCTCCTCGACCAGCAGAAATCGACCGTCCTGCTCTATCACGGCGGCGACAGTGACATGGGGCTTCCAGCGTGTGTCCATGCCCCATTATGCGAGGCGGCGCCTATCCATCGGCAGTTTGATGCACATCAGCGCAGACCCCGCAAAGAACGGGGTTAAATTCAGTTAAGCTTTCAGGTGGCTTACGTCTCGCACAGCTTCCATGCAGTGCGGGACATGGGTTTTTGCAATAACTAGTCGAGGAGTCGCTTCATGGAAACGGGTGTATCTACAGGAACGGCACAGCGCATTGGCGTGCCCCGCGAGATTTTTCCGGGTGAAAAACGTGTGGCGACAGTCCCCGAGGTGGTGGAGAAGCTGGTCAAGCTGGGCTTCAAGGTCGCCGTGGAATCCGGTGCCGGTGCGCTGGCCAACTTCAGTGACGACACCTATCGCGCAGCAGGAGCCGAGGTCATTGAAGGCGCCGCCAACCTGTGGTCTGCGTCGGACATCGTTTTCAAGGTGCGCGGCCCGACGACGGAAGAAGTCGCGCTGATGCACGAGGGCCAGACCCTGATCAGTTTCATCTGGCCGGCGCAAAACCCCGAGTTGATGCAGCAACTCACCGCCAGGAAGGTGACCGTGCTGGCGATTGACTCGCTGCCGCGCACACTGAGCCGCGCCCAGAAGATGGACGCGCTGACTTCCCAAGCCGGCGTTGCCGGCTACCGTGCCGTGATTGAGGCCGCCAATGCCTTTGGCCGTTTCTTCAACGGCCAGATCACGGCTGCGGGCAAGGTGCCACCGGCCAAGGTCTTCATCGCCGGTGCCGGAGTGGCCGGCCTGGCCGCCATTGGTACCGCTGCCAGTCTGGGCGCCATCGTGCGCGCCAACGACACCCGCGCCGAAGTGGCGGACCAAGTGGTGTCTCTGGGTGGCGAATTCGTCAAGGTGGATTACGAGGAAGAGGGCTCCGGTGGTGGCGGCTACGCCAAGGTGATGAGCGAGGGCTTCCAGCAGGCGCAGCGCGAGATGTACGCCAAGCAGGCCAAGGAGGCGGACATCATCATCACCACCGCGCTGATTCCCGGCAAGCCGGCGCCCAAGTTGATCACCGCCGAGATGGTGCAGAGCATGAAGCCCGGCAGCGTGATCGTGGATATGGCCGCCGAGCAAGGCGGCAACTGCGAGCTGACCGAGCCCGGCCAGGCGGTGGTCAAGCACGGTGTGACCATCGTTGGCTACACCGACCTGGTATCCCGCCTGTCCCGGCAATCCTCGACGCTGTATTCCACCAACCTGTTTCGCCTCACCGAGGAGCTGTGCAAGACCAAGGACGGCGTCATCAATGTCAACATGGAAGACGATGCCATCCGTGGCCTGACGGTGACCAAGGAGGGCAACATCACCTGGCCACCACCGGCGCCCAAGCTACCGGCAGTGGCCCCGGCGGCGGCCAAACCGGCTGCGCCGGCGGCGGCCAAGAAGGGCGGGCACGGACACGGCGCCGCCAGCGAGCCCATGGCTGGCAGCAAACTGGCGATCATGTTCGGCGTGGCGGCCGCTCTGTTCTGGTTCGTCGGTGCCAATGCACCGGCGGCCTTTCTCGGCCACTTCACGGTGTTTGTGCTGGCGTGTTTTGTCGGCTACATGGTGGTGTGGAATGTGACACCCGCCTTGCACACGCCGCTGATGAGCGTGACCAACGCCATCAGCAGCATCATTGCCATTGGCGCGCTGGTGCAGATTGCGCCGCCGCAAGGCACCACGGACTGGATTCGCTGGCTGGCACTGGCCGGCATCGTTCTCACCACGATCAACATGTTCGGCGGCTTTGCCGTCACCCAGCGCATGCTGGCCATGTTCCGCAAGTAATTCCAGGAGACGCACATGAATGACGGTTTGGCTACAGTCTCCTACATCGGAGCGACGATTCTTTTTGTCCTGAGTCTGGGTGGTTTGTCCAACCCGGAGACCTCGCGGCGCGGCAACCTCTACGGCATGATTGGCATGGCGCTGGCGGTGCTGGCGACCGTGTTCGGTCCCAAGGTGACGGCAGCGGGCATCCCCTTCATCGTGGGGGCCATGGCGGTCGGTGGCGCCATCGGCGTCTACGCCGCGCGCACGGTCCAGATGACGCAAATGCCCGAACTGGTGGCCCTGATGCACAGCCTGGTCGGTCTGGCCGCGGCGCTGGTGGGCTTTGCCAGCTACTTCGACCCATCTTCGAACCTGGTGGGGGCCGAAAAGGCCATCCACGAAATGGAGATCTACATCGGCATCCTGATCGGTGTGGTCACCTTCTCGGGCTCGCTCATTGCGTTCGGAAAACTCAACGGCAAGATCGGCGGCTCGCCGCTGCTGCTGCCCGGGCGCCACTGGATGAATCTGGCGGGTTTGCTGGTGGTGATCTGGTTTGGGCGCGAGTTCCTCAACGCACACACCATCGAGGCCGGCATGACGCCGCTGATCGTGATGACGGTGATCGCCCTGCTGTTTGGCATCCACATGGTGATGGCCATTGGTGGTGCGGATATGCCTGTGGTGGTGTCCATGCTCAACAGCTACTCCGGCTGGGCAGCTGCCGCGACAGGCTTCATGCTGTCCAACGACCTGCTGATCGTCACGGGTGCCTTGGTGGGTTCCAGCGGTGCAATCCTGTCCTACATCATGTGCAAGGCCATGAACCGCAGTTTCATCAGCGTGATTGCCGGTGGCTTCGGAACCGGCAGCGGCAAGCCCGCGCCCAAGGGCGATGCGGCCCAGCCCGCCGGTGAGGTGGCGCCGATTACCAGCGCGGAAACGGCTGAGCTGCTGCGCGATGCGAAAAGCGTCATCATCGTTCCCGGCTACGGCATGGCCGTGGCTCAGGCCCAGCACACGGTGTTTGAAATCACCAAGCTGTTGCGCGAAAAAGGCGTCAACATCCGCTTTGGCATTCACCCGGTGGCCGGGCGCATGCCAGGCCACATGAACGTGCTGCTGGCCGAAGCCAAGGTGCCGTACGACATCGTGATGGAAATGGATGAACTCAATGACGACTTCCCCACAACGGATGTGGCCATGGTCATTGGTGCCAACGACATCGTGAACCCCGGCGCCCAGGACGACCCGAGCAGCCCCATTGCCGGCATGCCGGTGCTGGAGGTGTGGAAAGCCAAGACCTCCATCGTCATGAAGCGCAGCATGGCTTCGGGCTATGCGGGTGTTGACAATCCGCTGTTCTACAAGGACAACAACCGCATGCTGTTTGGCGATGCCAAGAAGATGCTCGATGAAGTGCTGATGGCCCTCAAGGCCTGAGAGACCTTTGAACTAGGGAAAACACCAAGAGGATATCAAGTGTCCACTCTAGGCATTCAGAGGCAGAATATCTGGTTACATCACAGTTGGGACAGGCAAGCATGACAGACCGCATTTGGCTCAGTAGTTACCCCCAGGGGGTGTCCGCCGACATCAATGTTTCAGCGTATACCTCGGTGGTGGCATTGATGGAGGAGAGTTTCCAGAAGTACGCCAACCGCGTGGCCTACAACTTCATGGGCAAGGACATCACCTATGCCCAGACCGACAGCCTGAGCCAGGCATTTGCGGCCTATCTGCAGGGCCTGGGTCTGGTCAAGGGCGACCGCGTCGCCATCATGATGCCCAACGTGCCGCAGTACCCGGTGGCTGTCGCCGGCATTTTGCGCGCCGGCTTCGTGGTCGTGAATGTCAACCCGCTGTACACCCCGCGCGAACTGCAGCACCAGCTGAAGGACTCGGGTGCCAAGGCCATTGTCATCATCGAGAACTTTGCCACTACGCTGGAAAAGTGCATCTCGGCCACGCCCGTCAAACATGTGGTGTTGTGTGCCATGGGTGACCAGTTGGGTTTACTCAAGGGCGCACTGGTCAACTACGTGGTGCGCAATGTCAAGAAGATGGTGCCTGCCTACAGCCTGCCGGAAGCCGTGCGTTTCAATGCCGCCATCGCGATAGGCACCAAGGCACCGTTCAAGAAGCCCGAAATCAAGGCTGACGATGTGGCCGTGCTGCAATACACGGGCGGCACGACCGGTGTCTCCAAGGGCGCCGTGCTGCTGCAACGCAACGTGATTGCCAACGTCCTGCAGTCCGAGGTGTGGAACAACCCGGTGATGAGCAAGATACCGGCCAACGAACAGGCCACCGGTGTGTGCGCCCTGCCGCTGTACCACATCTTTGCTTTCACGGTGGGCATGATGCTGTCCATGCGCATGGGCGGCAAGCTGATCCTGATTCCCAATCCACGTGACATTCCCGGTGTGCTCAAGGAACTGCGCAAGCACGTCATTCACTCCTTCCCGGCGGTGAACACCCTGTTCAACGGCCTGGCCAATCACCCGGACTTCAACACGGTGGACTGGAGCCACCTCAAGGTGTCGGTGGGTGGTGGTACCGCGGTGCAGAGCGGTGTGGCCAAGCTGTGGTTTGAAAAGACGGGCTGCCCTATTTGCGAAGGCTACGGCCTGAGCGAGACATCGCCCTCGGCCAGCTGCAATGTGGTCACCGCGACCGAGTACACCGGCACCATCGGCGTGCCCTTGCCCAACACCTACATGAAGTTGCTTGACGACGAGGGCAACGAAGTTCCGCTCGGCCAGCCGGGTGAGATCGCCATCAAGGGGCCTCAGGTCATGGCCGGTTACTGGCAGCGCCCCGACGAGACCGCCAAGGTCATGACGGCGGATGGATTCTTCAAGACCGGTGACGTGGGTGTCATGGACGAGCGCGGGTTCTTCAAGATCGTGGACCGCAAGAAGGACATGATCCTGGTGAGCGGCTTCAATGTGTTTCCCACGGAACTGGAAGACGTGGTGGCGCAGATGCCGGGCATCATGGAGTGCGCCTGTGTCGGCGTGGCCGATGCGAAGTCCGGCGAAGCAGTCAAGCTGGTGATTGTCAAGAAGGACCCCAATGTCACCGAAGACGATGTGCGGGCCTACTGCAAGGAGAACCTCACCGGCTACAAGCAGCCCAAGGTGATTGAGTTCCGTGGCGAATTGCCCAAGACCCCGGTCGGCAAGATTCTGCGCCGGGAATTGCGCGATAAGTAAAACCGGGATTCGTGTGTCGGCCGTGTTGCGGCTTGGACCGTTGGGGCCTTGCTTTTAACTGGCTTCCTTCGTTGGTGCATTGACGCGCACACGGAGTCAGACGCGGACAGTGGTAGGGAATTTGCGTGAAACCAGTCTTCTTACCCCAGCATCGGATGCAGCTTGGCCAGGCGCTCACACCTGCTCAAGTGCCTTCTGTGTTCAAGCAGGCGATTGCCCTGCACCAGCAGGGGCGGTTGCAGCAAGCCCAGGCGCTGTACGAGCGCGTCCTTCAAGCACAACCCCAGCACGTCCCGTCCCTTCAAATGCTGGGAACCGCAGCGGTACAAACAGGCAAGTTTCCTGCGGCGGTTGATTGGTATACGCGGGCAATTCGCCTGCAGCCAGAATCGCCTGAGCTGCATGCACAGGTTGGATTCGCCTTGCAGGAGCTTGGGCAACTGGCTGCTGCGGTGGAGGCATACGACCGTGCCCTGGCACTCAATCCCCGTCAAGCGGATACATGCAATAACCGAGGTGTGGCTTTGCAGCGCCAAATGCGACTGGACGAAGCCATTGCCAGCTACGATCAGGCAATTGCACTTCGGCCCGGCTACGCGGAAGCCCACTTCAACAGGGGCAGCGCTCTGTTGACATCCAAGCAGCCAGAGCGAGCGCTGACGAGCTTGGATGCCGCCATCGCATTGCGTCCAGACTATGTCAAGGCACATGTCAATCGCGGCGTGGCCCTGCAGCAGTCCAAACGACCCGATCTGGCACTGATTAGCCACGAGAAGGCGATTGCCCTTAACCCTTACTACCCCGAGGCACATTTCAATCGGGGCAGCGCCTTGCAGGCTTTGAAGCGCTTGGACATGGCCGCCGAATCGTACAACCGGGCCATTGCGCTGAGAGCGGACTATGCGGATGCCTACCTGTTCAAGTCAACAGTATGTTTGCTGCAAGGCAACTTTTCGCAGGGCTTGGAACTGTACGAGTGGCGCTGGAAGACCGAGGAGAGCGCACCGCGTATTCGCCCTTTTGTGCAACCCTTGTGGCAAGGTGATGCATCGTTGGAGGGTAAGCGCATCCTGCTGCATGGTGAGCAGGGCCTGGGTGACATGGTGCAGTTTTGCCGCTACGCGAAACTGGTGGCCGCGCGTGGCGCGTATGTCATTCTTGAAGTTCCGAAGCTGCTCACAAAGGTCCTGGAGGGTCTGGATGGCGTTCACGAGATGGTTCCATTGGGAGGTACGCTGCCACCGTTTGACTTTCACTGTCCTTTGCTATCCCTGCCGCGAGCCTTTCAGACCGATTTGACGACGATTCCGCATTCGCCTTCCTATTTGCGTAGTCATCCTGCTTTGGTGCAGGCTTGGAAGAATCGTCTCGGTCCAAAGACCCGGCCGAGAGTTGGCATTGTCTGGAGCGGTAGCCCACAGCATGCCATGGACTGCAACCGCAGCATAACTCTTGAGTCACTGCTTCCCTATCTTCCGACTACCTGGGAGTGCATTAGCCTGCAGAAAGAGGTACGTGCCATTGATCAGTCCGCATTGACCGGGCAAGCCGGCATGCGTCATTTTGGCGATGCATTGAAGGACTTTGAAGACACTGCGGCATTGTGTAGCCTGATGGATGTGGTTATCAGCGTTGACACCAGCGTCGCCCATCTCAGCGCGGCATTGGGTCAACCCACCTGGATCCTATTGCCATTTGTGCCGGATTGGCGCTGGCTCTTGGATCGTGAGGATAGCCCTTGGTACCCTTCTGCGAAACTGTATCGACAGGCCACTGAAGGGGACTGGGCAGGCGTGCTGGCTCGCATCTGCGCCGACCTCAGAGCCTTCACAGTCAATCTGCCGCCTTGCTCGGTTAGGTGATGCCCCGCGAATGCTGGCTGCTGGCAGCTAGCAAGTGAATCGCATCACACAGCAACGTGGTGACCTTTCTGGCATTGCTGTTGAACACTGCCAGGATGGCATCCCAGCTGACCGGCTCCTCGTCCGTTTTCCAGCAATCGTAGTCGGTGCTCATGGCCACGGCGGCGTAGGGAATGCCGGCTTCATTGGCCAGCGCGGCCTCGGTTGCTATCGACATGTTGATGACATCGGCGCCCCAGGCGCGGAACATGCGGGACTCGGCTCGCGTGGAGAAACGCGGGCCTTCAATGGTCACAACGGTGCCGACTGGATGAAAGGCAAAACCGTGCCGTTCACACACCGTGATCAGGGTGGAGCGCAGTGCCGGACTGAACGGATCGGCCATCGGTGTGTGCACCGGCTGGTGCGCCTCGAAGCGCTCATGGAAACTCATGGCGCGCTGCTTGGTGAAGTCGATGAACTGGTCCAGGATGACCAGGTCGCCGCGGCCAATCTCCTCGCGCAGTGAACCGACAGCTGTCGTGGCCAAGATATAGGTGCAACCGGCGTCCTTCAGTGCCTGGATGTTGGCGCGGTAGTTGACCTGGCTGGGGGGGATGGTGTGCTCGCGCCCATGGCGCCCCAGTAATACGACTTCCACACCCGCGATCCTGCCAATCTTCAGCGCAGCCGATGGTGCCCCCCAGCGGGTGGTGACGGTGCTGTCGCGTGCACCCTCCAGAATGTCCGGATTGTCCAGGCCGCTGCCGCCGATGATGCCGATTCGGGTCATGGTGTCGATATCCTTTGAAGCAATGCGCACAGCGCGTCCAGGGTTGAGGCCGTGTCGGCACCGTAGGCGACTACGCCATCCATGTGGCCGGCCATGGCAAACACGGAGGGTAGGAGGGGTTGCCAAGTCACCAATTGCGCCACCCTATCGGCCATCGCCGGCGTTCCATAGGGAACATCGGCAGGCGTTGCCGGTGCGCCGGTTTGCAGCAGGTGGTCAAACAGGATGCGGCAGTGGACATGGATGACGCAGTGCACACCGGGATGGGCCGCGTAGATGGCGCCATGTGTCATGGACTCGGATGAGGCAGGCAACGATCCCATGGATTGCACATGGTTGTCGTCCGTGGAAAACGACTCAACCAGGCAGAACTGTTCCATCTGCAATATGCGCCGAGCCCCGGTGGCGCTGGCTGTGATGACAAACTGGTTGCCATCGTTGACGCGAACGCTGAGGTTGCCATACCCCACGCCGTTGTCGTAGACACCGATCAGGCCCAGGTCGAACAGCGTCGTGCGGGCGCGGTTCAGTTCATCCAGCGTGGCGGATGGTAGCACCCTGCCGTCGCGCCGCGTGCTGGTGTATTTGATGTAGCCGTCATCCATGGATGCGCCCATTCAGCGGTGCTCCGGAAACAGCGACAGGATGGCTTCTTCGTTGGCCGCACAGATGCCGCGTTCGCAAATCAGTTGCGTGATCAGGCGGGCGGGCGTCACATCAAAGCCCCAATTGCGCGCCGGTGTGGTGGGTGGGCAAATGCGCACGGATTCCACTTTGCCCTGTACGGTCTGCCCCGCCATGAAACGCACCTCGCTGGCGTCCCGTTCTTCAATCGGGATGTTGGCCAGGCCATCCCGCAGCGAAAAATCAAATGTGGAAGAGGGCAGGGCGACGACCATGGGGATGCCGTTGTCGCGTGCGGCCAATGCCTTCAGGTAGGTGCCGATCTTGTTGGCCGCATCGCCGTTGCGGGTGACCCGATCCGCGCCCGTGATCACCATGTCCACCATGCCGTGTTGCATCAGATGTCCCCCCGCGTTATCGGCAATCAGGGTGTGGGGCACACCGTGCTGGCCCAACTCCCAGGCGGTCAGGCTGGCACCCTGGTTGCGGGGGCGGGTTTCATCCACCCAGACGTGCAGGGCAATGCCGGCATCATGGGCGGCGTAGATCGGCGCCGTGGCAGACCCGATGTCCACGAAAGCCAGCCATCCTGCATTGCAGTGGGTCAGGATATTGATGACCTGGCCTTGTTTGCGCTGTGCCAGGGATTGGATCATGGGCAGCCCGTGGACGCCGATGCGACGGCAATGCTCCACGTCTTCGTTGGCAATTGCTTCGGCCGCATCCCGGGCGCGCGCGCGCTGCTGCTCGGGCGTGCCGCTGACACCAATCGCAGTCAGTACGCGTTCAACCGCCCAGGCCAGGTTGGCGGCTGTCGGGCGTGTCGCCTTGAGAGCGGCTCCTGCGCGTGCCATGGCTGCATGGAAATCGCTGTCAGGTGCTTCCATCGCCGCCAGGTACATGCCATAGGCCGCGCAGGCGCCAATCAGACCGGCGCCGCGCACGGTCATGTCCCGAATGGCCACGCAGGCGTCCGCGACCGAATACAGATCCACGATGAGAAACTCGTGCGGCAGTCGGGTCTGGTCAATGACCTGGACGACGCGAGGGTCATCCGGCTTGAGCCAGATGGTGCGGTAGGGATGGCCGTCAACGTGCATGGATGCAGGGCAGGGTGGGCGTCCCTATTTCAGCCAGCCGCGCTTGCGGAAGTACCACATCGGCACCAGCGCACTGGCTACCATCAATGTCAGCGCGTAGGGATACCCCAGCGACCAATCCAGCTCGGGCATGAATTTGAAGTTCATGCCATACAGGCTGGCGATCAGGGTGGGCGGCAGCAGGGCAACACTGGCCACCGAGAAGATCTTGATGATCTTGTTCTGGTTGATGTTGATGAAACCGACCGTCGCATCCATCAGGAAGTTGATCTTGTCGAACAGGAACGCCGTGTGGGAGTCCAGTGAATCGATATCGCGCAGAATCTGTCGCGCTTCCTCAAACTGCTCGCCATTGAGCATCTTGCTGCGCATCATGAAGCTCACGGCACGACGGGTGTCCATGACATTGCGACGGATGCGACCATTCATATCTTCGTGGCGCGCAATGGCGCCCAGCACCTCGCCAGCCAACGCATCGGTCACGTCGCCGGACAGTACCTTGGTGCTGACCTTTTCCAGTTCGTCGTAAATGCCTTCCAGCGTGTCAGCCGAGTACTCGGCGTCCGCATCGAACAGCTTGAGCAGCACTTCCTTGGCGTCCTCGATCAGACCGGGTGCGCGCCGCGCCCGCATGCGCAGCAGGCGGAACACCGGAACGTCCTCATCGTGGATCGAAAACAGCACACCCTTGCTTTTGAGTTCGTCGTTGAACTGGTTCAGGATGAATGCCACGCGCACGGTGCGGGGTTCGTCATCGTCTGCTATCAAGAAGTCGCTGCGGATGTGCAGTTCGCCGTTGTCTTCTTCGTAAAAGCGCGCGGACTCTTCAATGTCCTCATCCATCGCGTCTTCCGGAATGGACAGGCCGTAGTACTGTTTGACCCAACGCTTCTCTTCAACGGTGGGTGATTCGAGATCCACCCAGATCGGATGAAACTGGGACAACTCTTCCAGCGATTCGATCTCTTCCTGAAAGAGTCGCCCGTTGGCGAGCGTGAAAATATTGAGCATGACGATTCAATCGGGGTCAGATTCCAATCATTCGACGCGAACAATTGTGTGTTGTAGAAGCTTTCGAATAATTGGAATCTGACCCCAATTAAATATGAAAGCTACCGACTGGGGTAGGTTTCCAAGAAATGCTCTCCAAAAGTATCAATCGTCAAATTATCGCACCGCAATTGCAGCCTGTGCAGGGGTTGAACGAGGCCTCTGCTCAGCATCAACTTGCTGCGGTGCGGTAGCAAAAAGGCGTTGCATTTCGGCAGGTTCGGGCGCATAGTGAATTCACGGCGATCAGATTTTTGGAATGTTTGATGGCTGTTCTTGCCGTACCAAGCGGCGAGGTTTTTAACTTGAAAGCAATTGGAGGCTTTTTATGAATTTAACGATCAGCGGTCACCATCTTGAAGTTACCCCGGCCCTGCGTAGTTATGTCACGACCAAGCTTGATCGAATCATGCGACATTTTGACCAGGTGGTCGATGTCAAGGTACTCCTCACGGTTGAGAAGCAAAAGGAAAAGGAGCGACGGCAGCGTGCCGAATGCAATATCCATGTCAAAGGCAGTGACATGTTTGCCGAGAGCTCCCACGAAGACCTGTATGCCGCCGTCGATGAACTCGTCGATAAGCTCGACCGCCAGGTGGTTCGCCACAAGGATCGTCTGCAAGACCATCACCACGATGCGCCCAAGCGCCTGATGTGATTCAGTTTCAGGCCCTAGCCTGCAATTAGCCGCCCGCTTGTCGGGCGGTTTTTTTGTGCATAATCCGACCACACCATGAACCGACTCGCAAGTATCCTGTCCCCAGCGCAAGTGCTGGCGCAAGTAGAAGTCACCAGCAAGAAGCGGGCTTTTGAAGAGGCGGGGTTGCTATTTGAGAATCTGCATGGCCTGAGCCGCGCACTGGTGACTGACAGTCTGTTTTCGCGTGAGCGCCTGGGCTCAACCGGTCTGGGTCACGGTGTGGCCATTCCCCATGGACGCATCAAGGGATTGAAGTCGCCCATGGCGGCTGTTTTTCAATTGGCCCATCCCATTGGTTTTGATGCACCAGACGACCAAGTCGTCGGTCTGCTGATTTTTCTGCTGGTGCCCGAGGCAGCCACGCAAAAGCATCTGGAAATCCTGTCCGAGATCGCGGAGCTGCTCAGTGATGCGGACCTGCGCGAAAAGCTGAAAGCCAGCACCGATGCTGCGCAACTGCATGCGCTGATTGCGCACTGGCAGTCGGCCCAGCTGGCCTGACGATAGCCTGAGAGCCGGCATCCTCTGTGAAACCTACCGTAGTCAGTGCCGACGTTCTGTTCGAGGAGTTCCGCTCCCGCCTGCACTGGGAGTGGGTCGCCGGACTGGGCGCATCGGAGCGCCGCTTTGATGAGGTGGCGGTGCGTGCCGCCCGTTCGGGTGCCGATCTGGTCGGCTATCTCAATTACATCCATCCCTACCGGGTGCAGATCCTGGGTGAGCGCGAAATTGCGTACATCACCAATGCCACCACGGAAGACTGCGCCCGGCGCATCGCCCGCATCGTGACACTGGAGCCGCCAGTACTGGTGCTGGCGGACGGCCAACTGGCGCCGCAGGCACTCTTGTCCATGTGCGAGCGGGCGCAGATCCCCATGTTTGCCACGCAGGAGTCGTCAGCCTTCGTGATCGACGTGCTGCGGGCCTATCTGTCCAAGCATTTTGCCGACCGCTCATCCATGCACGGTGTGTTCATGGACATTCTGGGCCTGGGGGTGCTGATCACCGGTGAGTCCGGTCTGGGCAAGAGCGAACTCGGCCTGGAGCTGATTTCCCGTGGCAACGGCCTGGTGGCCGACGATGCGGTGGATCTGTATCGCATCAACCAGACCACGATTGAGGGGCGCTGCCCCGAGCTGCTGCAAAACCTGCTCGAAGTGCGCGGCATTGGCCTGTTGGACATCCGCGGCATCTTTGGCGAGACCGCTGTGCGTCGCAAGATGCGGCTCAAGCTCATCGTGCACCTGGTGCGTCGCGAAACGCTGGAGCGCGAGTACGAACGCATTCCCTATGAGCCGCTGACGCAGGACATTCTTGGTGTCCCAGTACGCAAGGTCGTCATCCAGGTGGTGGCCGGGCGCAACATCGCCGTGCTGGTGGAGGCCGCTGTGCGCAACACCATTCTGCAATTGCGCGGAATCGATACCTACCAGGAATTCGTCGAACGCCACCGCAAGGCCATGGCGCAGGGCAACTAAGGCAGCTCAGTTGGCTGGTCGGCGGCGTTCCTGCTCCATCTCGGCGCGGTGGGGGCAGTTCTCCTTGACGCAGTTGGCGTACAGGCTCAGGGCGTGGTCTGAAATGGCGAATCCCTTGGCCTTGGCCACGGCCTGCTGGCGGCTTTCAATCTCGGCGTCGTAGAACTCTTCGACCTTGCCACAATCCAGACACACCAGATGGTCGTGGTGCTGGCCTTCATTGAGTTCGTAGACGGCCTTGCCACTTTCAAAGTGGCTGCGGCTGAGAATGCTGGCCTGCTCGAATTGGGTCAGCACCCGGTACACCGTTGCCAGCCCGACGTCGGAATGCTCCTTCAGCAATACCCGGAACACGTCTTCCGCCGTCAGGTGGCGTTGCGCGCTGCGCTGGAATACCTCCAGTATTTTCAGGCGGGGTATGGTTGCTTTGAGTCCGGTGTTTTTGAGTTCGTCGATGTTGGTCATGGGCATCTTTCCGCCGGGACAGCTCGGGAGGTGGAGCGGTGCTCAACCGCTACAATCATCCGATCATAGCTCGCGTAACCATCCATGTCCGACATCCATAGCAATGCCCTCCGCTTGAATCTGGTCGTCCTCGCGCTCGTGGGCCTTGGGGGGTGCAGCAGCTTCGATGGCGCCAGCAACCGCATCGCTTCGGTGGTCTCGCCATACCGCATGGACATCGTCCAGGGCAACGTGGTGACCCGTGAACAGGTGGCCATGCTCAAGCCTGGCATGCAGCGCGCCCAGGTGCGCGACATCCTGGGCACGGCCCTGCTGGTCAGCGTGTTCCATGCGGATCGGTGGGACTATGTGTTCACGTTGAAACAGCAGGGTGAACTGAAGCAGGCGCGCAAGGTCACGGTGTTCTTCAAGAACGGCGTCATGGACCGGGTCGAGGCCGACGAGTTGCCCAGTGAATCCGAGTTCGTGGCCACCCTCAAGTCGCCCACCCCCAGTGGCACGGCGCCCGCGCTGGAAGCCTCTGAAGAGGCACTCAAGAAATACCCTCTGCCAACCAAGCCGGCGCCCACTCCGGGCCCTGCGCTGACGACGACCGACTACCCGCCTCTGGAGTCCACGCGTCCGTAGGACGCAGCCTCTGTACCCAAGGATCGTGACATGACATACAGAATAGCCGTGGCTGGCGCATCCGGCCGCATGGGACAAATGTTGATTGACGCGATCCGGGGGGCAGATGACTGCATCCTGGGTGGCGCACTGGACATGGCCGGCAGTGCCGCCATCGGCCAGGACGCAGGAGCCATGTCCGGCAAGCCGGTGGGCGTCACGATTACCTCCGACCTGCATGCAGGCCTCCACGGCTGCGATGTGTTGATCGATTTCACCCGCCCCGAAGGCACCCTGGCACACCTGCAGGTCTGTCGTGAGCTGGGTGTGGCGGCGGTGATCGGCACGACCGGCTTCACCGACGCGCAAAAGTCAGAAATTGCGGAAATCGCCAAGAACACCGCCGTCGTCATGGCCCCGAATATGAGCGTGGGCGTCAACGTCACGCTCAAGCTGCTGGAGATGGCGGCCAAGGCCCTGTCCACCGGCTACGACATCGAGATCGTCGAAGCCCACCACCGCCACAAGGTGGATGCGCCGTCCGGCACCGCCCTGAAGATGGGCGAGGTCATTGCCGGCGCGTTGGGGCGTGATCTGAAAGACTGTGCCGTGTACGCCCGTGAAGGTGTGACCGGCGAGCGCGATCCGTCGTCCATCGGTTTTGCCACCATCCGCGGTGGCGATATTGTGGGCGACCACACCGTGCTGTTTGCCGGCATTGGTGAGCGCATCGAGATCAGCCACAAGTCCTCCAGCCGGGTTACCTATGCGCAGGGCAGCCTGCGCGCCGTGCGCTTCCTGGCCGGTCGCAAGGCCGGACTGTTTGACATGTACGACGTGCTGGGCCTGCGGTGAACGCACTGGACCTGCTGCGCCAGGGTGACAGCGTCAGTGCCGGCGTTGCGCTGGTGCTGCTGGTCATGTCGGTGGGCAGTTGGGTCGTGATCCTGTGGAAGGCCTGGCTGTTGCTGCGCGCGCACCGGGATGTGGCGCGCAGCACGGCAGCGTTCTGGCAGGCGGCTACGCTGGACGCCGGTCTGCAATCCCTGCTGACATTCGACCGCGAAGGCCTGGTGCGTCCGCTGGTCGAAGCCACCCTGGCGCCCACTGCCGGCACGCTGGCCGGCGCGGGCGACCGCTCCCAGCAACTCACCCGCGTCCTGCGCGACGCCCTGCATGCCGTGCTGCTCAAACTTCAGGCCGGGCAGGTACTGTTGGCCACCGTCGGCTCCACGGCTCCGTTCGTCGGGCTGCTGGGCACGGTCTGGGGCATCTACCACGCTTTGATCGGCATCTCGGGTGCCGGTCAGGTCAGTATCGACCGAATTGCCGGACCGGTGGGTGAGGCGCTGATCATGACCGCCGCGGGTCTGACGGTGGCCATTCCCGCGGTGCTGGGCTACAACGTGCTGGGCCGCTACATTGGCCGCATCGAAGCCGACCTGGAAGGCTTTGCACGCGACCTGCGCGAACTGTTGCTGACCGCAGAACCGTCATGACCTTCGGCCGGCTGGAGCGCACACCGGGCCCGCAGCCCATGAGCGAAATCAACATGACGCCGCTGGTTGATGTCATGCTGGTGCTGGTGGTGATCTTCATCATCACGGCACCCCTGCTGGTCAGCGCCGTCAAGGTCGACCTGCCCCGCACATCCGGGGCTGCGGCCCTGGAGGCGCCCAAGTTCCTGTCCCTCACCATCGCCCGCGACGGGCAGGCCTATGTGGATGACCTGCCCATGGATGCCAGCGCCCTGGCCACGACCCTGCGCCAGGCGGCAGAGCGCCATCCCGAAACCGAAGTGCGCCTGCGCGCCGACGCCCAGGTGCCTTACGGCCGCGTTGTCGAGGTCATGGGTCTGACGCACCGGGCAGGCCTGCACCGCATTGGCTTTGTGGCACAGACCGAATCCGGCGCGCGCTGACGCCCGCAGCGCCTAAAATCCCCGTTCGCACTCCTCCAGGCGGCACTCTGCCGCCCATTGACCCATGCAAGACAAATACCAACATCTGGACATCGAAAAAGCCGCACAAGACCATTGGGCCCAACCCCTGTGGAAGGGCCACAACGCCTACCGTGTGACCGAAGACGCGTCCAAAAAGAAGTTCTACGCCTGCTCCATGCTGCCCTACCCCAGCGGCAAGCTGCACATGGGCCACGTGCGCAACTACACCATCAATGACATGCTCACGCGCTACCTGCGCATGAACGGCTACAACGTGCTGATGCCCATGGGCTGGGATGCCTTCGGTCTGCCGGCTGAAAACGCGGCGCTGAAGAACAAGGTGCCCCCGGCGAAGTGGACCTACGAGAACATCGCCTACATGAAGGGTCAGATGCAGGCCATGGGCCTGGCCATCGACTGGAGCCGCGAGGTCGCCACCTGCGATCCCCAGTACTACAAATGGAACCAGTGGCTGTTCCTGAAGATGCTGGAAAAGGGCATTGCCTACCGCAAGACCCAAGTCGTCAACTGGGACCCGGTGGACCAGACTGTGCTGGCCAACGAGCAGGTGATCGACGGCAAGGGCTGGCGCACCGGTGCCACCGTCGAGAAGCGCGAGATCCCCGGCTACTACCTGAAGATCACCGACTACGCGCAGGAACTGCTGGACCATGTGCAGACCGGATTGCCCGGTTGGCCCGAACGCGTCAAGCTGATGCAGGAAAACTGGATCGGCAAATCGAGTGGCGTGCGCTTTGCGTTCACCCACCACATCCAGGGCGACGATGGCAAGCTCATCGGTGACGGGCGCATGTATGTGTTCACGACCCGGGCCGACACCATCATGGGCGTGACCTTCTGCGCCGTGGCACCCGAGCACCCGCTGGCCCTGCACGCGGCGCGCAGCAACCCCAAGCTGGCCGCGTTCATGGAAGAGTGCAAGGCCGGTGGCACCACCGAGGCCGAGCTGGCGCTCAAGGAGAAATTGGGCATGGCCACTGGCTTGCAGGTCATCCACCCGCTGACCGGTGACCCGGTGGATGTGTGGGTGGGCAACTACGTGCTGATGGGATATGGCGATGGCGCGGTCATGGGCGTACCTGCCCACGACGAGCGCGACTTTGCCTTTGCCAAGAAGTACGGCCTGCGCATTGACGATGTTGTGCACATCGACGGTCTCAGCTACGACCACAGCCACTGGCAGGACTGGTACGGTGACAAGCAGCGCGGCGTCACCGTCAACTCCGACATCTTCAGCGGCCTATCCTGCGCCGATGCGGTGGACGCCGTGGCCGCCGCCCTGCAGGCCAAGGGCCTGGGCGAGAAGAAAACCACCTGGCGCCTGCGCGACTGGGGCGTGAGCCGCCAGCGCTACTGGGGCACGCCGATTCCCATCATCCATTGCGACGAGCACGGCGCGGTACCGGTGCCGGAAAAAGACCTGCCGGTGGTGCTGCCGCAGGACTGTGTGCCCGACGGCTCCGGCAACCCGCTGCACAAGCACGAAGGCTTCCACGCCGGTGTGGTCTGCCCGGTGTGCGGCAAGTCGGCGCGGCGCGAGACCGACACCATGGATACCTTCGTCGACAGCTCGTGGTATTTCATGCGCTACTGCGATCCGTCCAACCCCGACAAGATGGTGGCAGATGGTGCCAACTACTGGATGCCGATGGACCAGTACATTGGCGGCATCGAGCACGCCATCCTGCACCTGCTGTACGCACGTTTCTGGACCAAGGTCATGCGCGACCTGGGGCTGGTCAAGGTGGACGAGCCCTTCACCAAGCTGCTGACCCAGGGCATGGTGCTCAACCACATCTACTCGCGTCGCACCGAGAAGGGCGGCAAGGAGTACTTCTGGCCTTCCGACGTGGAGCACGTGTTCGACGAGTCCGGCAAGATCACCGGTGCGCGCCTGATCAAGGCCGTGGGTGACCTGCCGGTGGGCACGGCCATCGACTACGAGGGCGTGGGCACCATGTCCAAGTCCAAGAACAATGGTGTTGACCCGCAGGACCTGATCGAGAAGTACGGTGCCGACACCGCACGCCTGTACACCATGTTCACCGCGCCGCCCGAGGCCACGCTGGAGTGGAACGACGCCGCCGTGGAAGGCAGCTACCGCTTCCTGCGTCGCGTCTGGAACTTCGGTGTCAAGCTGTCTGCTATGGATTTTGTAGCTGTAAAGACCCATTTGACGAGGGCTGGTGGCCTGAATGACGTGGAGTTCTCGAAGGAAGCCAAGGTTCTGCGGCGCGAGATCCACAGCGTGCTCAAGCAGGTGGACTACGACTACCAGCGCATGCAGTACAACACCGTGGTGTCCGGCGCCATGAAGATGATCAATGCGCTGGAAGACTTCAAGGCGGTGGACTCCGCTGGCGGTCGGGTTGCAGTGCTGGAGGGCTTTTCCATCCTGCTGCGCGCCCTGTACCCGGCCACGCCCCATATCGCACACGCGCTGTGGAGCGAACTGGGCTATGCCCAGTCCGGTGGCGACCTGCTCGACGCCGCCTGGCCCGCCGTGGACCCGGCCGCGCTGGTGCAGGACGAGATTGAACTCATGTTGCAGGTCAACGGCAAACTGCGCGGCTCGGTGATGGTGCCATCGGGCGCGTCCAAGGACGAGATCGAGGCAATCACCCTGGCCAGCGAAAGCTTTGCACCGTTCGCCACCGGTGGCCCGATCAAGCGCGTGATCGTGGTGCCCGGGCGCCTGGTCAACGTCGTGCTCTAGCCATGCGACGCCGGGCCCTTGTCACCGCCGTCGTTGCTGGCTGGGGCCTGTCGGCGTGCGGCTTCAAGCTGCGCAGCGCCCAGACCTTTGCCTTCCAGACCCTGGCGGTCACACCCGAGACCAATGGTCTGGTGGCCGCCGACCTGATCCGCTACTTCGGCAAGGCCGTGGTGCCGCTGGTGCCCACGCGGGGGACGGAGCCGCCGCAGGTCATCGTCGACATCCTGCAGGAGGTGCGCGAGAAAACCGTGGTGGGGGTCAACGCCTCCGGCCAGGTGCGCGAGTTCCAGCTGCGCATCCGCATCCGCTTTCGCATGCGCACGCCCGATGGCCGCGAGCTGATTGCGCCCACCGAGATCGCCCAGCAGCGCGACATCAGCTTCAACGAGTCCGCCGTGCTGGCCAAGGAGGCTGAAGAGGTGCTGCTGTTCCGCGACATGCAGGCCGATCTGCTCCAGCAGTTGCTGCGCCGCCTGGCCGCCATCAAGACGCTGGACGCCGGCTGATGCAGCTCGGAATGGGCCAGCTGGCCAACCACCTGCAGCGCGGACTCAAGAGCCTTTACACGGTGCACGGCGACGAGCCCCTGTTGCAGCAGGAGGCGCTGGACGCCATCCGCGCTGCGGCCCGGCCCCAGGGCTACACCGAGCGCACCTCGCACACGGTTGCGGGTGCCCACTTCGACTGGAGTGAGGTGCTGGCCGCAGGCGGTTCGCTGAGTCTGTTTGCCGACAAACAGATTGTGGAAATCCGCATCCCCTCGGGCAAGCCGGGTAAAGACGGCAGCGCCGCGTTGCAGCAACTGGCCGAAATGTCGCAGGGTAACGATGCGACGCTGACCATCGTCCTGCTGCCGCGCCTGGACAAGATGACCAAATCCAGCGCCTGGTTTGCCGCGCTGGAGAGCTTTGGCATGACCCTGCAGGTCGATCCGGTGGAGCGCGCGGCGCTGCCGCAGTGGATCGCCCAGCGCCTGGCCGCCCAGGGGCAGCGCGTGGCCGCCGGCGAGGAAGGCCAGCGCACGCTGCAGTTCTTTGCCGACCGGGTCGAGGGCAACCTGCTCGCCGCGCACCAGGAAATCCAGAAGCTCGCGCTGCTGTTCCCCGCCGACGGTGCCGGTGGCGGTGTGCTGGGTTTTGAGCAGGTGGAGAGCGCCGTGCTGAATGTGGCGCGCTACGACGTGTTCAAGTTGAGCGAAGCCGTGCTGGCCGGGCAGGCCCTGCGCGTGCAGCGCATGCTCGACGGCCTGCAGGCCGAGGGCGAGGCCGAGGTGCTGGTGCACTACACGCTGGCCGAGGACATCCGGGCACTCAAGCGCGTCAAGGACGCCATGGGCCAGGGCCGTCCGCTGCCCATGGCGCTGCGCGAGCAGCGCGTCTGGGGCGCCAAGGAGCGCCTGTTCGAGCGCGTGCTGCCACGGTTGAGTGAATCCAAGCTGGCTGAACTGCTGCAATCCGCCCATCTGGTTGACGGCATTGTCAAAGGGCTGAAGCAACCGGACTGGCCCACATCGGGCTGGCAGGCGCTGCACCGGCTGGCGCTGCAACTGTGCGCGCTGTGCGCATCGGCACCGGTTCAAAAATCTGCGCGTTAGGCGATGTACAGTCTACATTTTTAGCGACAGGGGTTTGTTATGGTCAAGACGTGGAAAGAATCGGAAGTGGTGTACGGTACGGAAGACATTCTGACCAGCCTGTGCAACTCGGTGACCCGGGTGCTGACCGTGGCGACCCAGTGCGAGATCCACTACTCCGGCATGGTCCAGCGCATCACCAAGACCTGCCTGAAGCCCGATATCGGCTGCTTCGTGCTGTTTGACGGGGGCTTCTCCGGTCTGGTGGTTCTCAACTTCTCGGCCCAGACGGCCATGGAGCTGTATGAGAGCTACATGCTCAACATGGGCATGCCCAAGAGCGAGCTGGCCATTGCCCACACGTCGGACGAGGTCAGCAACATCATGGGCGAGCTGATGAACCAGATCGTCGGCGACTTCACCGGCAAGGTGCGCCGCGAGCTGCAGACCCACATCACCCAGAACCAGCCCAAGATGCTGGTCCTCAACAAGCAGGTGGTGTTGAGCGTCGACACCCAGTTGGACAAACCCGAGTCCCGCCGCGTGACGTTCTACACCGGCAAGAACAATATCTTCTACCTGGAACTGGCGATTGACCGCACCGAGTTCATCAAGCTGCACGACTTTGATGCCACCGAGACGCCCGACCCGGACGCGGTCATTGCCGAAGCCGCTGCCGCGCGCGATGTCACCCAGGCCGCTCCCGCGCCCGACACCAGCGAGCAGGACGAGCTGCTGCGGTCACTGGGCATGTAGGGCTGCAGCGGGCGTGCGAGCCCGGCACGGCTGCTTGGGCGATGGCCGTGGACCCAGCGGAATCATTTTGAGGCTTATTGGCCTCTAGCCCTCGTCAAATGGCGCTATTGCGCTATTCAAACAATAGCAATTCAAGACCGCATGACCGCTGGACTCCGGCGGTCGTTGCTTCTTTACGGATTTTTTACGCCCTCCGCGTGAATCCAAACAGCGTTTTTATGCGCGCCAAACCACACTAGACGCACTAACTTCCTGGAAGGTGTGACTATGGATTGGGTCTATGTCGGGGCGTGTCTTGCCCTGTGGGGCGTGCTGGTTTTGATGGTGTGGGGTTTGAAAAAACTCGAAAAACCGCACGGAGGCCGGCCATGAACCTGCTGCATGTGGTCTACGGCGCCGGTGCGACCTGTGTTGCCTTGCTGCTGGTGTATCTGACGTACGCGCTGTTTCGCGCCGAGGAGTTCTGATGAGCTACTCCGCATGGGGCCTTTTGGGTCTCTTTCTCCTCACTTTGCTGGTGCTGTCGTGGCCCTTGGGTCAATGGATTGCACGCATCAGTTCAGGCACCCTGCCGCGCTGGATGCACAGCGTGGAAGCCCCTTTGTACCGTTTGGCAGGTACCTCGCCCGAACAGTCCATGAAGTGGTCGGACTATGCGCTGGCCCTGCTGGCGTTCAATGCGCTGGGGGTGCTGGTGGTGTATGCGCTGCAGCGTGCGCAGGTGAATCTGCCGCTGAACCCGGCGGGCATGGCCGCGGTGTCGCCAGACTCATCTTTCAATACGGCGCTGAGTTTTGTAACCAACACCAACTGGCAGGGCTACGCCGGTGAGTCCACCATGGGTTACCTGACCCAGATGCTGGGCCTGGCGGTGCAGAACTTCCTGTCCGCCGCCACCGGCATCGCCGTGGTGTTTGCGCTGATTCGTGGCTTCGCGGCCCGCTCCACGGCGGTGATCGGCAACTTCTGGGTGGACGTGACCCGCATCACCGCCTGGCTGCTGCTGCCTCTGTCCGTCGTGTTCGCCATCTTCCTGGTGGGCCAGGGGGTGATCCAGAATTTTGACGGCTACAAGGACGTGACGACCCTGGAGACCACCACGTTCCAGACCAGCACGCAAACCCTGCCCATGGGTCCGGTGGCGTCGCAGGAGGCCATCAAGATGCTGGGCACCAATGGCGGCGGTTTCTTCAATGCCAATTCGGCACATCCCTACGAGAACCCGACCGCGCTGAGCAACTTCTTCCAGATGCTGGCGATCTTCCTGATCCCTGCGGCGCTGTGCTTCGCCTTTGGCATCGAAGTCGGTGACAGGCGCCAGGGTTGGGCCGTGCTCGCCGCCATGACCACGATGTTCGTCATCGCGGTGCTGGTGATCACGCAGGCCGAGCAGGTGGGCAATCCGCTGCTCAACCCACTGGGGGTGGATCAGGCCGCCAGTGCCCAGCAATCCGGGGGCAATATGGAGGGCAAGGAGTCTCGCTTTGGCATCAATGCCAGCAGTCTGTTTGCCACCATCACGACCGCCGCTTCGTGTGGTGCTGTCAACACCATGCATGACTCACTGACACCCATCGGCGGCATGGTGCCCATGGTGATGATGCAACTGGGCGAAGTGGTGTTTGGCGGCACCGGTACCGGCCTGTACGGCATGCTGGTGTTCGCCATCCTGGCCGTCTTCATTGCCGGCCTGATGATTGGCCGCACGCCGGAGTACCTGGGCAAGAAGATCGAATCGCACGAGATGAAGCTCACCTCCGTGGCGATTCTGGTGACCCCCATCGTGGTGCTGGTGGGAACCGCCATTGCGGTGATGGCGGACGCCGGCCGGGCCGGCATTGCCAACCCCGGCGCACATGGGTTCTCGGAAATCCTCTACGCCCTGACATCGGCTGCCAACAACAACGGCAGCGCCTTTGCCGGCCTGTCCGCCAACTCGCCCTTCTACAACACGCTGTTGGGGCTGGCGGTCTGGTTGGGCCGATTCGGCGTGATCGTGCCGGTGCTGGCCATCGCCGGCGCCCTGGCCGCCAAAAAGCGCCTGCCGGTGACGGCCGGCACGCTGCCAACGCACGGCCCCCTGTTCGTTGTGCTGCTGATTGGCACGGTGTTGTTGGTGGGGCTGCTGAACTATGTACCCGCACTGGCGCTGGGACCCATGGTGGAGCATTTGATGCTCTGGACCGCGCAATGAGGACACTCTTCCTGGACAACACGCTATGAAAACAACTACCTCGCTGACGCTTTTCGACCCGGTACTGGTCCGGCCCGCTATCCGGGCATCGTTCGCCAAGCTCAACCCCCGCGCGCAATGGCGCAACCCGGTGATGTTCGTGGTCTACCTCGGCAGCATCCTGACCACACTGCTGGGCTTTCAGGCGACCCAGGGCAACGGGGATGCACCTGCCTGGTTCATCTTCTCCGTGGCCCTGTGGCTGTGGTTCACGGTGCTATTTGCCAACTTCGCCGAGGCGCTGGCCGAGGGCCGCAGCAAGGCACAGGCCGCGTCGCTACGCAGCCTGAAGAAAAGCACCTGGGCCAAGAAGCTCAGCGAGCCGGTGCATGGTGCCTCATGGTTGCCCGAGCAGGCGGAAAACCTGCGCAAAGGTGACGTGGTTCTGGTGGAAGCCGGTGACATGATCCCTGTGGACGGCGAGGTCATCCAGGGCGTGGCCACGGTGGACGAGAGTGCCATTACCGGCGAGTCGGCGCCTGTGGTGCGCGAGTCCGGGGGCGACTTTGCATCGGTCACCGGCGGCACCCGCGTGCTGTCGGACTGGCTGGTGGTGCGCATTGGGGTCAATCCCGGCGAGTCCTTCCTGGACCGCATGATCAGCATGGTCGAAGGTGCCAAGCGCCAGAAGACCCCAAACGAAATTGCGCTGACCATTCTGCTGGTCGCGTTGACCATTGTGTTCGTGGTGGTCACCGTCACCTTGCTGCCTTACTCGCTGTTCAGCGTGCAGGCGGCCCAGGCCGGCAGCGTGGTGAGCATCACGGCGCTGGTGGCCCTGCTGGTGTGCCTGATTCCCACCACCATTGGCGGCCTGCTGTCTGCGGTGGGCGTTGCCGGTATGAGTCGCATGATGCAGGCCAACGTGATTGCCACCTCCGGCCGCGCGGTGGAAGCCGCTGGCGACGTGGACGTGTTGTTACTGGACAAGACCGGCACCATCACCCATGGCAACCGCCAGGCGGCCCTGTTCATTGCGGCGCCGGGTGTCACCCAGTCGCAGTTGGCCACCTGTGCCGCGCAGGCCTCCGTGGCCGATGAAACCCCGGAGGGCCGCAGCATTGTGGTGCTGGCGCAGCGCCTGGGCAAGATTGAGCCGCTGCCCGGTGAGACCGTGGAAGTGCCCTTCACGGCGCAAACCCGCATGAGCGGCGTGGATGTCACGCAACCGGGCGGCAGCATTCGCCAACTTCGCAAGGGTGCAGTGGATGCGGTGCGTCGCCATATCGAGGCCCTGGGCGGGACGCTGCCGGCGGACCTGGTTCGCGCATCGGATGAGGTCTCCCGCCGGGGCAGCACGCCCTTGGCCGTGGTGGATGGCAAGGTCGTTCTGGGCATTGTGGAACTCAAGGACATCGTCAAGACCGGCATCAAGGAGCGCTTTGGCGAGTTGCGCCGCATGGGCATCAAGACGGTGATGATCACTGGTGACAACAAGCTGACCGCCGCTGCCATTGCGGCGGAAGCCGGTGTCGATGACTTTCTGGCCGAAGCCACTCCCGAAGACAAGCTGCGTCTGATCCGCGAGTACCAGGCCGAAGGCCGCCTGGTTGCCATGACCGGCGACGGCACCAACGACGCGCCAGCCCTGGCGCAGGCCGACGTGGCCGTGGCCATGAACAGCGGCACGCAGGCCGCCAAGGAGGCCGGCAACATGGTGGACCTGGATTCCAACCCCACCAAGCTGCTCGAAGTGGTGGAGACCGGCAAGGCCCTGCTGATGACGCGCGGTTCGCTGACCACGTTCTCCATCGCGAACGACGTGGCCAAGTACTTCGCCATCATCCCGGCGATCTTTGTGACCACCTATCCACAACTGGCCGCGCTCAATGTCATGCAACTGGGCAGCTCGTCGTCGGCCATTCTGTCGGCGGTGATCTTCAACGCGCTGATCATCATGTTCCTGATCCCCCTGGCGCTCAAGGGCGTCAAGTACCGCGCGGTGGGGGCCGCCGTGCTGCTGCGGCGCAACCTGCTGATCTATGGCCTGGGCGGCCTGATCGTCCCCTTCATCGGCATCAAGCTCATCGACATGGTGCTGGTCGCCATGGGACTCGTTTAATCAGGAGAAGACCATCATGTCTAACAAAATTCGTCCCGTACTCACCATCTTCGGGGTACTCACCCTGTTGACCGGTCTCATCTATCCGATGCTGGTCACTGGCCTGGGGCAGGCACTGTTTCCCGCCCAGGCCGCTGGCAGCCTGATTCAGCGTGACGGCAAGCCGGTGGGCTCCGCCCTGGTGGGGCAGAACTTCTCGGACCCAGGGCACTTCTGGGGCCGGCCGTCCGCGACCGCTCCGCAGCCCTACAACGGGGCTGCATCGAGCGGGTCCAACCAGGGGCCACTGAACCCGGCCTTGTTGGATGCCGTCAAGGCTCGGGTGGCGGCATTGCGTGCCGCCGACCCTGGCAATACCCTGCCGATCCCGGTCGAGCTGGTGACGGCATCGGCCAGCGGCCTGGATCCCCATATCGGCGAGGCAGCTGCGCTGTTCCAGGTGCCCCGCGTGGCCGCTGCCCGCAAGCTGCCTGCTGCCACGGTGCGTGCGCTGGTATCCGGGGCGGTTGAACGCCCCATCCTGGGCGTCCTGGGTGAGCCGGTGGTCAATGTGCTGCGGTTGAATCTGGCGCTGGATGCGCTGCGCTAAGCACATGAAGGGTCTCTCGCGTAATGGGGCACACTCCGGCCATGGCAAGCCCCGCTGACTCCCGTCCCGATCCAGACGCCCTGCTGGCCCAGTTGCGTGAGGACGAACTCGACGTCCAGCGCGGGAAGCTGCGGATCTACTTCGGCGCCAGTGCCGGCGTGGGCAAGACCTTCGCCATGCTCAGCGCCGCCCAGCGCGCGCAGCGTGCCGGGCAGTCGGTGCTGGTGGGTGTGGTGGAGACCCATGGGCGCAAGGAAACCATGGAGTTGCTGGCCGATTTGAAACTGTTGCCGCTGCGCAAGGTGCCCTACCGCGGTCAGGTGCTGCTGGAACTGGACCTGGACGCCGCGCTGCAGGCCAAGCCCGACATCCTGCTGGTCGATGAATTGGCGCACACCAACGCGCCGGGTTCCCGCCACCCCAAGCGGTGGCAGGACGTGCAGGAGCTGCTGGATGCGGGCATTGACGTCTGGACTGCGCTGAACGTACAGCACCTGGAAAGCCTCAACGGAACCGTGGGCGCCATCACCGGCGTGCGGGTCAACGAGACCGTGCCCGACACCCTGCTGGACAGCGCCGACGAGCTGATCCTGGTGGACGTGACGGCGGATGAACTGCTGGCCCGTCTGAAGGCCGGCAAGGTCTATGTGCCGCAACAGGCCGAACGCGCCACGCAGAACTTCTTCCGCAAGGGCAATCTGTTCGCGCTGCGCGAGATTGCGCTGCGGCGCACCGCCGAGCACGTGGGCGACGACGTACGCAGCTACCGGGCGCGCCAGCATCTGCTGGCCAGCCATGGGCAGGCCAAGGGAAGTCCGTCCTGGAATACATCAGGGGCCATGCTGGTCTGCGTAGGCCCGGGCGAGGGGGCCGAGCATGCGGTGCGCAGTGCGGCGCGGCTGGCAGGGCAGCTCAATGTCCGATGGCACGCGGCGTATGTCGAGACGCCCGAGTTGCAGCGACTGCACTCTGCGATGCGGGATCGTACGCTGGCGGTGCTGAAGTTGGCCGAGGAGTTGGGCGGCGGAACCGCCGTGCTGACGGGCAATGACATTGCCCAGGCCTTGCTGGAGCAGGCGCAGACCCTGAATTGCGCCACGCTGGTGTTGGGACGCCAGACATACCGGCCCTGGAGCCAACTCCGACGCGCGATTCGCCCCACGCTGACTCGCCAGTTGGCGCACCTGGCGCCTACGCTGGACATCATCGAAGTCGGCTCCACGGACAGCGTGCGACGCCTGGCGCCAGCGGTGCCAGCGGAGTCGCGCGATGACGAACCCTTGTCAAAGTGGAGTGGTTCCTGGCAGCGGTATGCGTGGGCCACCGGCGCCTGCGTCGCCGCAACCCTGCTGACGCTGCCCATGCTGCCGCTGTTCGACCTGGCCAACATCGTGATGCTGTTCCTGCTCTGCGTGGTGCTGGTGGCCGTCAAGCTGGGGCGCGGCCCCGCGATGCTGGCGGCAGTGCTGTCCGTCGCCGCGTTTGACTTCTTCTTTGTCGTTCCACGCTTTTCCTTTGCGGTGTCCGACGTCCAGTACCTGGTCACGTTTGCCGTGATGCTGGGTGTGGGCATGCTGATCGGGCAGTTGACCGCCAACCTGCGGTTTTCCGCGCATGTCTCGGCCAGCCGGGAACGCAGGGCACGGGCGCTGTTCGAGCTGACGCGGGACCTTTCGGCAGCCCTGCAGTCCGATCAGGTGGTCGAACTGGGAGAGGCGGCTGTGCAGCGAACCTTTGGCGGGCAGGCACGGGTATTCATCGCCAACGCCAACGATCTGCTGGAACTGGGCGACAAGCTGCCCGAGCACCTGGACGCCAGCATTGCCGACTGGGTGTTTCACAACGGGCAGCGGGCCGGCATGGCAACGGCTACCTTGCCTTCCAACGCCTGGCATTACGTGCCGCTGCAGGCGCCCATGCGCATCCGAGGGGTGCTGGCGGTACAGCCGGCCCAGGCGCGCTGGCTGCTGATCCCCGAGCAGGTCCAACAACTGGAGACTCTGGCACGGCAAATTGCGATTGCCCTGGAGCGCGTCCATTACGTGGAAGTGGCGCAGTCGGCGGTGGTGCAGATGGAGTCGGAGCGCCTGCGCAATACCCTGCTGGCCACCATGTCCCACGATGTGCGGACCCCCTTGACCGCCCTGATTGGACAGGCCGAAACGCTGGAGCATTCACCCTCGCTGACCCCGGACCAACTGGCATCGGCACAGGCCATCGCCCGCGAAGCGCGGGAGCTTGGCGCGCTGGTCACGAACCTGCTCGACATGGCGCGCCTGGAGAGCGGGCAGGTCCAGTTGCACAAGGATTGGCAATCGGTGGAAGAGGTGGTCGGTGGCGCAATCCGGTCCGCCCGCCACGCATTGGGGCGATTGGAAATTGGCACCAACCTGCCGCCGGATCTGCCCCTGGTGGAGTTTGACGCCACGCTGATGGAGCGGGTCCTGGTCAACCTGCTGGAAAACGCCGCCAAGTACGGCGCGCCGGTTGCCGGTCAGTCGCCGGCCATCGTGATCAGCGCTTGGGCCGAACCGGGCAGCCTGGTGTTGACGGTGCGCGACCACGGCCCCGGATTGCCGGCTTCCATCCGCGGGCATGAGCAATCCCTCTTTGACAAGTTCACCCGCGGTCAGGCCGAGTCCTCTACCCGGGGAGTCGGGCTGGGGCTGGCAATTTGCAAGGCCATTGTGGAGGCGCACCGGGGAAAAATTGTTGCCGCCCAAGCCGATGGCGGTGGTGCAGAATTCACCATCACCCTGCCGCGCACCAGCCCACCCGTTGCGCCCGACGTTGAAGAGTCCTGAACACCACACCTGCCCGCGCCATGTCCGCCCCCATTGCCATCCTGATAGAGGACGAACCCCAGATCCGCCGCTTTGTGCGCGCGGCGCTGGAGGGGGAGGGCTGGCAAGTGCATGAGGCGGACACCGCCAGGCGCGGGCTGGTGGATGCGGGAACGCGCAAGCCGGACCTGCTGGTGGTTGATCTGGGCTTGCCGGATGGCGATGGGCTGGACCTGATCCGCGATGTGCGGGGCTGGTCCAACGTGCCTATCGTGGTTTTGTCGGCGCGCGCGGATGAATCCGACAAGATTGCCGCTCTGGATGCGGGCGCCGATGACTACCTGACCAAGCCCTTTGGCGTGGGCGAGTTGCTCGCCCGGGTACGCGCAAATTTGCGCCGCCCGCGCGCCGGTGCCGGCGGGTCCTCGGCTGAGTTACCGGGCGAAGGGGATGCGGTGTTCCGCTTTGGGGAGGTTGAAGTGGACCGACGCGCGCGCCTGGTGCGGCGCAATGGCGAAGAGGTCCATCTGACGCCCATCGAGTACCGGCTTCTGAGCGTTCTGATGGCCAATACCGGCCGAGTCATGACCCACCGGCAACTGCTGCGTGAAGTGTGGGGCCCCGCACATGCGGACCAAAGCCACTACCTGCGCATCTACATGGGGCATCTGCGGCAGAAGCTGGAGAAAAATCCGGCGCAACCGGAACACCTGTTGACCGAAACGGCGGTTGGGTACCGGTTGTTGCGCGAAGCCTGAGCGAATCCCACTCCGGGTAGAACTCTGCGAAAATCCGCCCATGAATGCGCTCACCATCACCGAATACGCCAACGCCCTGGGTTCCCAGGCAAAACGGGCATCAGCCCTCATGGCTGCTGCTTCGGCAGCTACCAAAAACAGAGCGTTGCGCACGCTGGCTGCGCTGCTGCGTGCCAATGTGGACGCCCTGCAGATCGACAACGCCCGGGACATCGAGCGCGCCGTCGCCAATGGCCTGGCCGCCCCGATGGTGGACCGCCTGCGCCTGACGCCCAAGGTGATTGAGACCTGCGCCGAAGGCTGCGAGCAGCTGGCGGCCATGGCCGATGTGATTGGCGAGATCATTGGCATGAAGCAGCAACCCAGCGGCATCCGCGTGGGCCAGATGCGCGTACCGATTGGCGTGTTCGGCATGATTTTCGAGAGCCGTCCCAATGTCACGATTGAGGCCGCCAGCCTGTCCATCAAGAGCGGCAACGCCTGCATCCTGCGCGGCGGCTCCGAAGCGATTGACTCCAACAAGGCCCTGGCCAAGCTGGTGCAGCAGGCCCTGCTGGAAGCCGGCCTGCCGGCGGACGCGGTGCAACTGGTGCAGACCACGGACCGCGCGCTGGTGGACCAACTGATTGCCATGCCCCAGTATGTGGACGTCATCATTCCGCGCGGTGGCAAGGGCCTGATCGAGCGCATCAGCGCCGGCGCCAAGGTGCCGGTCATCAAGCACCTGGACGGCAACTGCCACGTCTACGTGGACGACCCCTGCGACCTGGCCATGGCCATCAAGGTGGTGGACAACGCCAAGACCAACAAATACAGCCCCTGCAATGCGGCGGAGAGCCTGCTGGTGGCGCGCGGCGTGGCGCCGGCCTTTCTGGCCCAGATCGGTGCCGTCTTTGCCGCCAAGGGCGTGGAAATGCGTTGCGACCCCGTGGCGCTGGAGACTTTGCAGTCAAATTTGCCTCCAGCCCTCGTGGAATCTGTGCAGGTTGCTACTAAAACAGGAGCAAATGCGGCGCCACTTCCGGCGGCCAGGCTGGCGCTGGCGACAGAGAGCGATTGGTATGAGGAATACCTGGCGCCCGTCATCAGCATCAAGGTGGTCAACGGCCTGGATGAAGCCATTGCCCATATCAATCAGTATTCCAGCCACCACACCGACGCCATCCTGACCCGCGACCACATGCACGCCCAGCGCTTTCTGCGCGAGGTGGACTCGGCCAGCGTCATGGTCAACACCAGCACGCGCTTTGCCGACGGCTTTGAGTATGGGCTGGGCGCCGAGATCGGCATCAGCACCGACAAATTCCACGCCCGCGGTCCGGTGGGCATCGAGGGGCTGACCTCGCTGAAATACGTGGTGCTGGGTGACGGTGAGGTGCGAACCTGACCCTAGAATGGGGTTTTCCCTCATTTCACGCAAGAAGGTCGCATGGTTCCCCATCTCGTTACCTCCCTGACCGGCCCCATCAACGAACTGGAACAGCGCATCCTGGATTCCACGCCGGCCATTGAGCGCTGGTTTCGCCTTGAATGGATGGAGCACACGCCGCCGTTCTACTGCTCGGTGGATGTGCGCAACGCCGGCTTCAAGCTGGCACCGGTGGACACCAACCTGTTCCCCGACGGCTGGAACATCCTGACCCCGTCCATGCTGCCGCTGGCCGTGCAGGCCGCCATGGCCGCCATCGAAAAGATCTGCCCCGAGGCGCGCAACCTGCTGATCGTGCCGGAGAACCAGACCCAGAACAGCTTTTACTTGAGCAATCTGGCCCAGTTGCGCCGCGTCTTCCACATGGCCGGGCTGAACGTGCGCCTGGGCTCCATCAGCCCGGATATCAAGAAGAGCGTCACCATGGCCCTGCCCGATGGCGAGAGCATCACGCTGGAGCCGGTGGTGCGCAACAAGGGGCGCATCGGCGTCAAGGATTTTGATCCCTGCACCGTTCTGCTGAACAACGACCTGCGTGCCGGCGTGCCCGGCATTCTGGAAGACCTGCACGAACAATACCTGCTGCCGCCCCTGCATGCGGGCTGGGACACACGGCGCAAGAGCGCCCACTTCAAGTGCTTTGAGGAGGTCTCCAAGCGATTTGGCAAGCTGATTGGCGTGGACCACTGGCTGATCAACCCGCTGTTTGACAAATGCGCCGCCGTGGATTTTTCCAGCGATGCCGGCGTGCAGGATTTGGCCACGCGGGTGGACGCTCTTTTGGGCAAGATCCGCAAGAAGCACAAGGAATACGGCATCAAGGAGAAGCCCTTTGTCGTGGTCAAGGCCGACAACAGCGACCCCAGCATGGGCATCCTGACGGTGCGCGATGCCAAGGAACTTTCGGCGTTGCGCCAGCAGGTGCCGGGCAAAGCCGGCGCCGGGAAGGGCGTCTCCAGTGTGTACGACGTCATGCTGCAGGAAGGCGTTTTGACCAGCGAGCGCGTCAACGATGCGGTGGCCGAGCCGGTGGTCTACATGATGGACCGCTATGTGGTGGGCGGCTTCTACCGGGTGCATGCCGGGCGCAAAGTGGACGAGAACCTCAACGCGCCGGGCTCCAGTTTTGTGCCGCTAGCCTTCGCCGAGAGTACGCACTTACCCCAGCCTGGCGTCAAGCCTGGCGCCAGTGCCCCCAACCGCTTCTACATGTACGGCGTGATCGGCCGACTGGCCATGCTGGCAGCGAGCTACGAACTCGAGGCCACCGACCCGCAGGCTGAGCACTACGCCTGATTCGGGGTGCACGGCAAGCCCTGCGTGGGCGTCCAGTTGCTGCGTTGCAACACGTTCGTGAAATCACGTGAAATGCACTCCGGAGGGCTTGCTTCGCGGGGTGTCTGGCGCAAAATAGCGGTCCCAAATGGAATGGAACCTGGCCGCACGCATGGCCGGGCGAATGTGTGTCAGCATCCAAATCGTCTCTCCCGGCGCTAACCCTGGGCGCCATTGGCGTTGTGTACGGCGACATCGGAACCAGCGTCCTGTATGCAGTCAAGGAAGTCTTTGGTTCCGGTCATGTGCCCTTCACGGCGGACAACGTGTACGGCATCCTGTCGATCTTCTTCTGGACGCTGACCGTCATTGTTTCCGTCAAGTATGTCGCCCTGGTGCTGCGGGCCGACAACCATGGCGAAGGTGGCCTGGTAGCCATGCTGGCGCTGGCCTCGGTGTCGGTCAAGGACCGCCCGGAGCTGCGCAAGGTGTTGCTGCTGGTTGGCATCTTCGGCACTTGCCTCTTCTATGGCGATGGGGTCATCACCCCGGCCATTTCCGTGCTGTCGGCGGTGGAGGGTCTGGAGGTCATTTCGCCGACGCTGCACCGTTTCATCATTCCCCTCACCCTGGTCATCCTGCTGTGCCTGTTCATGGTGCAAAAGCACGGCACCGCCGGCATCGGCAAGTTCTTCGGCCCCATCACCCTGGTCTGGTTCGCCACCATTGCAGTGTTGGGCGTGGTGCACATTGCCGACCGGCCCGGCATTCTGCTGGCCATCAATCCCCTGTATGCGCTGACCTTCATGTGGAACCAGCCCGGCACTACCTTCATCATCCTGGGGGCCGTGGTGCTGTGCGTGACCGGTGGAGAGGCGCTGTACGCCGACATGGGCCACTTCGGCAAGAAGCCGATCCGCCTGGCCTGGTTTGCCATCGTCATGCCGGCGCTGACCCTCAACTATTTCGGCCAGGGCGCCCTGCTGTTGGATACGCCCGAAGCGGTCAAGAACCCGTTCTACATGATGGCGCCCGACTGGGCTCTGATGCCACTGGTGGCCCTGGCCACCATGGCCACGGTGATCGCCTCGCAGGCCTTGATCTCCGGCGCGTTCTCGGTCACCAAGCAGGTCATCCAGCTGGGCTACCTGCCGCGCCTGCAGATCCAGCACACCAGCGTCAAGGACACCGGCCAGATCTATTTGCCGTTTGTGAACTGGGGCCTCTTCGTCCTGATTGTGCTGGCCGTGGTGATGTTCCGTTCTTCCAGCAACCTGGCGGCAGCCTATGGCATTGCGGTGTGCACCGACATGCTGATCACCACCGTATTGACCTTCTATGTGATCCGCTACAGCTGGAACTACCCGTTGGCCCTGTGCATTGGCGCCACCGGCTTCTTCTTCGTGGTGGACTTTGCCTTCTGGGCCTCCAACCTGATGAAGCTGTTTGATGGTGGCTGGTTCCCGCTGCTCATTGGCGGCGCCATCTTCGCGCTGATGCTGACCTGGAAGGACGGCCGCCGGCTCCTCAATGAAAAACTGCGCGCCGACGCCATCGACCTGCCCAGCTTTCTGGAGGCCGTGTTCGTCAGCCCGCCGGCGCGCGTGGAGGGCACGGCCGTGTTCCTGACCGCCGAGGTCGGTACCGTGCCCAACGCCATGCTGCACAACCTCAAGCACAACAAGGTGCTGCACACCAACAACCTGTTCGTCACCGTGCGCAACCACGAGGTGCCGTGGATCGGCCTGAACAAGCGTCTGGAAGTGGAATCGCTGGGGCACGATTGCTGGCAGGTGGTGATTCACTACGGCTTCAAGAACGACCCCGACGTGCCCAAGGCCCTGCAGTTGATCAAAGGCCGAGGCTGTGACATGAACCCCATGACCACCAGCTACTTCCTGTCGCGTGACACCGTGGTGCCCACTATCGGCAAGGGCATGGCGCCGTGGCGCGAGAAGCTTTTCGCGCAGATGCACCACAACGCCAGCGGTGCAGCCGACTTCCTGAACCTGCCCAACAACTCTGTGGTGGAGTTGGGCTCCAAGATTGAAATTTAGGCTTCTGCGCACGCCTGTCTCGATGCGCATCCCGACCGATGCCGCGTCGATGCCACAAATACTTGGGGCCGCCACCGCTTTAGCCCGACAATAGGGGTTCGTCTGTGACCAACCGGTCCAGGCTGTCTGAAGGGTCTTGGGGGCTGGTGAAGCTCCCCAAGCCTGTCCCAACCAACTGCACGCAAGTGCATCCCCCACCCCCCGCTCCCCGGCCTCGCCCGCAGAGCTCCCCCATCAAAAGAAAGTTCGATTGAACAAAATACTGCACACCAGCGTGCCCGATCCCCGTCTCAATCAGATTCTTGCCGCACTTCCGGCGACCGACTACCAGAGACTGCTACCCGACCTTGAGCTCGTGCCCCTGCCGCGCGGGTGGACCATGTCCGAGGGCGGCGACCATGTGAACTTCCTGCACTTCCCGACATCCGGCATCGTTTCGCTGATCTATGCGCTGGAAGACGGCTCATCCAGCGAAATCGCCCTGGTGGGCAATGAGGGCATGATCGGCATTTCCATCTACATGGGTGGTGAAAGCCTTCCGACCAATACCGAAGTGCAAAGCGCCGGAGAAGCCTACCGGCTCAGCCGCAAGGTCATGAAGCGCGAGTTCGCGCTGGGTGGTCAGCTCCAGCATCTGGCCCTGCTGTACACGCAGGCGCTCATTGTTCAGACCTCGCAGATGGCGGTGTGCAACCAGCACCACTCGGTTGAACAGCAGTTTTGTCGCTGGCTGTTGATGACCATCGATCGCCTGCAAAGCGACAAGATCGTGATCACCCAAGAGAAGATTTCGCACCTGCTGGGCATTCGGCGCGAAAGCGTGACCGGCACCGCCAGCATCCTGCAAAGGGACGCCATGATTGCCTGCGCCCGTGGCAGCATTACGGTGATTGACCGGCCCAAGCTCGAACAACGGTCGTGCGAATGCTATGCGGCCGTGAAGGACGATTGCGATCGGCTGCTGCCGCGGCGCCACGCCCCCAAGTCGGCCACATGAGCGGTGCTTGCTGGCGGCGGATCCTGGCCGCGCACCGTGTGTCGCCCGGCCAATGCCACAATCCTCTGCATGCATTTTTTCAAAGACCTCAGCCTCTCTGCCTTCACCGCCGGCTTTGTCGCCGTGCTGGTGGGCTTCACCAGTTCCGTGGCCATCGTGTTCCAGGCCGCCCAGGCCTTTCACGCCACGCCGGAGATGATTGCCTCGTGGATGTGGGCACTCGGCCTGGGCATGGGCCTGTGCACGCTGCTGCCCTCGCTGTGGTGGAAGAAGCCGGTCATGGTGGCCTGGAGCACGCCCGGTGCGGCGGTGCTGGCCACGGCCGGCATCACTGGCGGCTTTTCCATGGCCGAGGCGGTGGGGGCCTTCATGGTCTGCGCGGCGCTGATCACCCTGTCGGGTGTGACCGGCTGGTTCGAGCGCGTCATGAACCGCATTCCGCTGGCATTGGCCTCGGCGTTGCTGGCCGGCGTGCTGGCGCGCTTTGGCCTGGCCGGTTTTGCCGCGGCGCAGACGGCGCTGCCGCTGGTGCTGGTGATGCTGCTGGCCTACCTGCTGGGGAAACGCCAGTGGCCGCGTTATGCGGTTCCGTTCACCCTGGTTGTCGCTATTGTTTTTGTAGCTTTGACCACAGGTTTTACGAGGGCTGACATCACTTTTGGCTTGGCATCGCCCGTCTGGGTCACGCCCAGCTTCACCTTCCCGGCGCTGGTCAGCCTGGCGCTGCCGCTGTTCATCGTGACCATGGCCTCGCAGAACCTGCCCGGCGTGGCCGCCATCCAGTCCACCGGCTATGGCGACCAGCGCGCCAAGGGCGGTGACGCCGGCATTCCCATCTCCAAAACCATCACGCTGACCGGTGTGGCCACGCTGGTGCTGGCGCCGTTTGGTGCGTTTGCGCTGAACCTGAGCGCCATCACGGCGGCCATCTGCATGGGGCCGGAGGCCCACGCCAACCCGGCACGGCGCTATACGGCGGCCGTGTCGTGCGGAGTGCTGTATGTGGTCATCGGCATCTTTGGTGCGGCCATCACCGGCGTGTTGACGGCCTTCCCCAAGGAACTGGTGGCCGCCATTGCGGGGCTGGCCCTGCTGGGCACGATTGGCGGGGCGCTGACGTCGGCGCTGCAGCATGAGCCGCACCGCGAGGCGGCCATCATCACCTTCCTGGTCACGCTCAGCGGCGTGGTCGTGGCGGGCGTGGGCTCGGCCTTCTGGGGTGTGGTGGCCGGTGCGGTGGCGTTGCTGGTGCAGCACCTGGGCCGCAGCACGCTGTTTCGCCACCCGGATTAGCCCTATGGCCGACCAGATGCGTGCGTCAGGCTAGAGTCGCCTACAGTCTCTTCATCTATTCCTTTTCTGCGGACCCCTTATGGAAATCCTGTTTGTTTGCGATCCCCTGGAATCGTTCAAGATCTACAAAGACACCAGCTTTGCGATGATGCGCGAGGCCCAGCGCCGCGGCCACAGCATCGTGGCCTGCGAGCCGCGCCACCTGCTGTGGGAGCGCGGCGGCGTGGTGCAGGCGCACATGCGCCACATCACGCTCACCGGCCATGAGGAACGCTGGTTCCACGAGGCACCGCGCACGCCCGAGCAGCGCCTGCGCGCGCTCAAGGACTTTGACGCCATCGTCATGCGCAAGGACCCGCCGTTTGACAGCGAATTCTTCTACGCCACGCACCTGCTGGAACAGGCCGAGCGCGAGGGTGCCAAGGTTTTCAACAAGCCGCGCGCCCTGCGCGACCACCCGGAGAAGTTGGCGATCCTGGAGTTCCCGCAGTTCATCGGCCCCACGCTGGTGACGCGCGATGCCGAGGCCATTCGCCGCTTCCACGCCGAACACGAGGACATCATCCTCAAACCTCTGGACGGCATGGGCGGCATGGGCATCTTCCGGGTCAAGGCCGATGGCCTGAACCTGGGCGGCATCATCGAGACGCTGAACAAGGATGGTGCCGAGACCGTGATGGTGCAGAAGTTCCTGCCCGCCATTGCCCAGGGCGACAAGCGCGTGCTGGTGATTGGCGGTAAACCGGTGCCGTATTGCCTAGCGCGCATCCCGCAGGGGGGCGAGGTGCGCGGCAACCTGGCCGTGGGCGGCAAGGGTGTGGCGCAGCCCCTGAGTGAATCCGACCGCCGCATCGCCGAGGGCCTGGGCCCCATCCTGGCGGCGCGCGGACTGTTGCTGGTGGGGCTGGATGTGATTGGCGACAGCCTGACCGAGATCAATGTGACCAGCCCGACCTGCTTCCAGGAAATCACGGATCAGACCGGTTTTGACGTGGCGGCGATGTTTATCGACGCCCTGGAGCGCGCTGCCGTCTAGGCAGTGGCCTTGGCGGCTTCTTCCGCCTCGCGCTGCGCGGCGGCTGCGGCCGCTGCCGGAATGAGCGTGGCCTTGCACACGCTGCGGGCCATCATGTCGCCGTCCACGAAGGCCAGCAGCTCGCCGTTCTCCATGGCCACCCAGTTCTCATTGGTGGTCAGCGGCTCGGTCACCACAATGACGAGCCGGTCCTCGGGGCCGTTGAGTTCGGACAAATCCACCGTCACGTCCTCATCCTTGAGCTGCACCTGCGTGAACGGGTGCTGGCGCACCACGTAGCACAGCTTGGTACTGGCGTGGGCCCACAGCGCCTGGCCGTTGCTCAGCAGAAAGTTGAAGGTGCCGTGCCGGGCAATGCGGGGAACGAGCTCGCGCAGGGTGTGGGTCAGTTCCTCCACGCTGGGTACGCCGGCGTGGGATTTGTTGAGCTCCTGCAGCAGCCAGCAAAAGGCCAGCTCGCTGTCGGTATCGCCCACCGGCTTGAAGGCGCCGTGCAGGCTCGGGTTGAAGTCCTTCAGGTCGCCATTGTGGGCGAAGAACCAGTAGCGGCCCCACAGCTCGCGCACAAAGGGGTGGCAGTTTTCCAGCCGCACCTCGCCCACCGTGGCCTTGCGCACATGGGCCACCACGTTGTGGCTCTTGATGGGGTAGCTGCGCAGCATCTGTGCAATCGGCGAGGTGGCGGCGCTTTCCTTGTCCACGAAGTAGCGCGCCGCCTTGCCGGGTAGGTCGCCCTGGCTTTCAAAGAAGGCGATGCCCCAGCCGTCGGCATGGTGGTCGGTGCAGCCGCCGCGCTGCGAAAACCCGGTGAAGCTCAGCGTCAGGCTGGCGGGCAGGCGGCTGTTCATTCCAAGGAGTTGGCACATGGAAACAGTTTACAGCGCCGCTACTCGGGCCGTACCGGAACCCGCCAGATGAAAAAACCCAGCACCAGAGCCAGGCCCAGCAGCATCACGCGGTGCCACATGGAGGGCACGATCAGCATGGAGGTGCCAAAGGACAGCGCCATCATCAGCACTGCCCAGCGTTTGGTCTTGCGTTTCATGGCGCCGTATTCGCGCCAGTCCGCAATGATGGGGCCGGCAATGCGGTGGTTCAGCATGCCGTTATAGAAGCGGTCGGAGCTGCGGGCAAAGCAGGCAGCGGCCAGCAGCACGAAGGGTGCGGTCGGCAACACCGGCAGCACCACGCCGAAGCCGCCGGCAATCAGCGCAAGAATGCCCGCCGCAAAGTACAGCCCGCGCACGGTCCGTGAGCGGTGGATTTCCACCGGCGGCTTGCTGTGGGGTGCTGCCGGGGCGTCGTCCACGAAATTACTGCAGGCCGCCGATGTAGACCGACACGGCGCGCACTTCCAGCTCCGTCAGCTTGGAGGCCACGCTGTGCATGACGGCGTTGTCGTTGGAGCGCTCGCGCTTGCCAAATTCCTTCAGCTGCACTTCCAGATAGGCCGGGTGCTGCCCGGCCAGGCGTGGCAACTGCTGGGTGCCATGGCCGTTGTCGCCGTGGCAGGTGCTGCAGGCCGGCACGCCGGAGAAGGAATTGCCCCGGGTGAACACGAACTTGCCGACGGCGGCCAGATCTGCATCACCGGGTTGGCGGAAGGCCGGCTTGCGCGAGCCAAACCAGGCCGCCAGGCCGGCAAACTCGTCGTCCTTGATGTCCTTGACCATGTCGCTCATGGTGTCGCTCTTGCGGCGACCATCGCGGAAGTCCTTCAACTGCTTGAACAGGTAGTCGGGGTGCTGGGCCGCCAGCCGCGGGTAGACGGCACTGGCACTCTCGCCCTCGCGGCCGTGGCACAGGATGCAGCGGGATTCCACGATCTCCATGACCCGCTTGGCAGGGGCCTCAGGGGCGGTTTGCGCGCCCAGGGGGCCGGCCAGGAAAACGCTGGACAGGCAGGCCAGCAGGGGGAGGCGGGTCAGGGGCAACATGGTGAAATCCACTCCAGTCAGGGCTGCTGATTTTACGCCCCAGGGTACCGGACGCGGTGCTGGTGGACAATGGGCACCAGGAGGCACTGTATGGCGAAGACGACCCCGGAGACCGATTTTGAGCTGATGTTCGAGTCCGCCCCGATTTCCCTGTGGCTGGAGGATTACAGCGCGCTCAAGCGGCTGTTTGATAGCTGGCGCGCGCAGGGCGTCACGGATCTGGCGGCCCATCTGGCGCAGTCACCCGCGCTGGTGCAGCAGTGCGCGCAGAGCCTGACCGTCGTCAAGGTCAACCGGCAGACGCTCAAGGTCTTTGCGGCGCAGAGCCAGCAGGAACTGGTGGAGCGCCTGCCCGAGGTGTTCCGTGACGACACGCTGTCACAGATGGCGCAGGAGTTGGGATTCCTGTGGCAGGGGCAGCTGGAGTTTTCCAACCGCACCGTGAACTACGCGCTGGACGGGCGCCGCATCGACGTGCAAATCCATGTGCGGGTGCTGCAGGGTTACGAAGACACCTGGGAGCGGGTCATGGTGTCGCTGGAGGACATCACCGCGACCACGCAGGCACAGCAGAAGCTTGCCGTGAGTGAACGCTATGCCCGTGACTTGTTCGACTACTCACCGGTGTCGCTGTGGGTGGAGGACTTCAGCGGCGTCAAGCGCCTGCTGGACGAAGCGCGCGCCCAGGGCATTCGGGATTTCCGCGTGTTCATCAGCGTGCACCCCGAGTTTGTGAGCCGCTGCATGGCGGAGATCCGCGTCATCGACGTCAACCGCCAGACCCTGTCCATGTTTTCCGCCAGCAGCCAGAACGAGTTGCTGACCCGCCTGGGCGCGGTGTTCCGCGACGAGATGCACGAATCCTTTGCCGAGCAGCTGCTGGACCTGTGGGAAGGCAAGACCGTGCAACTGCGCGAGGTAGTCAACTACTCGCTCAATGGTGAGCTGATCAACATCCACATGCAGTTTGCCGTGCTGCCCGATTACCAGGACACCTGGGGGCTGGTGCTGGTGTCGCTGGTGGACATTACCGCGCGCAAGAAGGCCGAGGCCTACCTGGAGTACCTGGGCAAGCACGATGCGCTGACGCGCCTGCGCAACCGGGCCTTTTACGTGGATGAACTCAACCGCATCACACGCAAGGGACCCTGGCCGCTGACCATCATGGCCATGGATCTGAATGGCCTCAAACGCATCAACGACAGCGAGGGCCATGCCGCTGGCGACGCCGTGCTGCGCCGCGCCGGCGAGGTGCTGACCAGTGCCACCGCCGGCTATCCGTATTGTGTGGCGCGGGTCGGTGGCGATGAGTTCATTGCCTTGCTGCAGGGAAGTGACGAACGGGTGGCTGCCGGCTTGCAGGAGCGCATCGAGTCCATGATTGAGATGAACAACCAGTTCTACACCGGGCAGCGCCTGAGCATGGCCATCGGCATTGCCACCTGCCACACGGCCGCTGAGGTCGAGGCCGCCCTGCACGAGGCGGACCAGGCCATGTTCCGCGAAAAAACCCGTTATTACGACGAGGCCAAGCTGGATCGCCGGCGCGGGCAGTAACCCATCCCGCGCAGGTTCCTTGTGGCTACTCGCGCGGCTCGCTCCACAGCGTGCCGCCGGTGGCCCAGTTCTCGCGCTTGACGTCGGTGATCACCACGTTCACCGAGGCGGGCGATCCGCCCAGCACCTCGACCGAGATGCGGGTGATCTCCTCGGCCAGCTTCTTCTTCTGCTCGATGGTGCGGCCTTCCAGCATCTCAATGCGGTAGATGGGCATGGGGTGTCCTTTCAGGGGGATTCAAGGCCGGCTGCCGCGCAGCGTGCGCACACGCAGGCCTTGCGGCGGGAGTCGGCGGGAATGCGCTCCAGCAGCGCCGGCGTGAAGACGGCGGTGGTGCACCAGCACGGACCCTGTGCCACACCGGTTGCGCGCTCCACCTCGTTGGCGCACTGGTTGCTCTGCCCGCACAGTGGGCACAGGCAGGGATCGATGGCGGGCGATGGCGCAGGGGAATTTTCAGGCATGGCAGGGGTTCCGATGGAGCCCGCAGTTTAGACTGCGGGGGTTTCGATTCGGCCATTGTCACCCTTGCATTCCGCTCCATCCCTTTTCACGTTGTCCCGCAGCGCCTGGCTGCTGCTGGCGCTGGCCTGTGCCGTGCACTTTGTGCTGGGCGCCTCCCTGGGCCTGTCGGTGGACGAGGCGCACTACGCGCTGTATGCGACCCACCTGGACTGGAGCTACTTCGACCACCCGCCGCTGGTTGGCTGGGTGCAGTGGCCGCTGGTGGCGCTGGATGCCCCGACCTGGCTGCTGCGTCTGGTGCCGCAAGCGCTGTGGCTGGGCACGGCCCTGCTGGTGCATGGGCTGGCCGAGCGGCTGCAGGCCGGCTTGCCGGTTGGCGTGGCCGGCTGGTGGGCGACTGCGGTGCTGGCCCTGACCCCCTTGCTGCATGTGCTGGGCATTGGCCTGCTGCCCGACACCCTGCTGATGTTCTGGAGCGCCGCCCTGGTCTGGCTGACGCTGGATTTGATGCCGCCCGCAGCCCTGCGCCGCCCGGGCGCATGGCTGATGCTGGGCTTGCTGCTGGGGCTGGCGGGTCTCAGCAAGTACACGGCGATCTTTGCCGCGGTGGCGGTTGCCCTGTGCCTGTTGCAGGCCCATGGCGCGGCGCTGCTGCGCAGCCCCTGGCCCTGGGTGGCGGTGCTGGTGGCACTGGTGCTGGTGCTGCCCGTGGCGGTCTGGAACCACGCCAACCACTGGATCTCGTTCACCTACCAGGCCCAACATGGGGCCGGCGGTGGCTGGCAGGCGGCCCATGTGCTGCGTTTTCTGCTGGTGCAGGTACTGGCCTACGGTCCGCTGCTGGCGTGGGCCTGGGCGGGGTCGCGCCAGGGCGTGGCGCCCGGCGCGCGCAGCCTGCTGCTGTTCTTTGCCATTCCGTTTCTGGTGATGGCGGTGCTCTCAGGCGGTGGCACCAGCCTGCCGCACTGGACGGCGCCGGCCTGGGTTGCGCTGGCGCCGTTTGCCGGCGTGGGGCTGGCCCGTGCCTGGCAACAAAACCGCCACCGGCTGGTGCTGGGGCTGGTGGTGGCACAGGCGCTGGTGAGCGCGGTGCTGCTGGGCCTGATGTTCAGCGCCGGCCAGCCGCTGGTGGCCAACAGCACCGGGCAGGGCAATAGCGCCCAGCCTTCCAACCCGTTTGCCGACTTGCATGGCTGGGAGCAGGCCGGCGCCACCGCCCGCACGCTCGCGACGCAGCAGGGGCTGCACAGCGTGGCGGTGCAGAACTGGACGCTGGCCAGCCGCCTGGGCTGGTACGCCCGGCCGCTGCCGGTGCATGTGCTGGAAGACCGCTTTGACCAGTTCGACCTGTGGGCCGGTGACCTGCCTCCCGGCGGAGACACCCTGCTGGTGGACTGGTCGCAACTGGCCTACACCGTGCCGCTGGGCGCGCACGGCTTTGCCAGCTGCACGCTGCTGGCCACCCAGGACGTGCAGCGCCTGGGGGCACCCGTCGCCAGCTTCCGCTTCTTTGCCTGCCGCAACTGGTCCGGCCAGCCACAACCCCAGCTGCAAGGCGCTGCCCCATGACCGTTGCCCCGATTCCCGCCCGCCTGTGGCTCTTGCCCCTGGTCCTGTTCGTGCTCAGTGCGCCGCTGTGGTTGCACACGTTTGAGCCGGCCTTGTTTGTGGCCATCAACCACTGGTGCGCGCCGGTGGCGGCACCGGTGTGGACCGGCCTGTCCCTGCTGGGCAATGCCTGGGGCGTGCTGGGCGTGACGGCGCCACTGCTGGTGCTGGCGCCACGCCTGATGTGGGCCTGGCTCTGCGCCGCGCCCTTTGCCATTGCATTTGCCCGCACCGGCAAGGCCCTGCTGTTCAGTCCGCGCCCGGCGGCCGAGGTGGACAACGCGCAGATGCGCATCGTCGGCGAAACCCTGCACAACGTCTCCATGCCGTCCGGCCACACGCTGACGGCGTTTGCCGTGGCCTCGGCCCTCTACTTTGCGCTGCCGCAGCAAGGTCGCGCGCGCCACCTGTGGCTGTTTGTGCTGGCGGCGGGTGCCGGCCTGTCGCGCATTGCGGTGGGGGCACACTGGCCGGGCGATGTGGCGGTGGGCCTGTGCCTGGGCCTATTGGCCGGCATGCTGGGCACACGCCTGTTGGCACGCATGGATGCCAAGCATCTGCAACCCACGGCCTGGAGCCTGCGGCTGGTAGCCCTGCTGCTGCTGGCCGCTGCCTACGCCCTGGCGACCGAGGTGCAGGACTTCGACGAGAACCGGCCCTTGCAGTATCTGCTGGTGCCGGTGGTGCTGGTCTCGCTGGCGGTGTTCTTCAAACAGAATCTGGCGGCGGCCCAAGCAACGGCGCAGCGGAATGATTTATAGACAAACTGACCGCTAGCCCTCGTCGAATATGCCTTATTTGCTACTAATGTGATAGCAAATATTGGACTCAGGCACCAACGAAGCGGGCCGGGTGCTTGCCATAAAAAGCCTCGATCCCGGTCCTGAAGTCCTGGGTCCGCGCGCATTGCACGAATGCAGCCGCCTCCAGCGACAGTTGCGCCCCCAAGTCATGGTCGAAGGCGTTGCGCATCAGCCGTTTCATGGCGCCATAGGCCCGTGTCGGCCCACTGGCCAGGCGATTGGCGAGTGCCTGCACCTGCGCATCCAGCTGGTCGGCAGGCACCACGCGGTTCACCAGTCCCAGGCGCAGGGCGTCGGCGCAGTCCAGGGTGTCGCCCAGCAGCGCAATTTCGAGGGCCTGGCGCAGCCCGACCAGGCGCGGCAGGGCCCAGGAGGCACCCACGTCGCAACTGGTGCCCAGGTTGATGTAGGCCAGGTTGAAGCGGGTGTCCTGGGCCGCCAGCACCAGGTCGGCCTGCAGCATCAGGCTCAGGCCGGCGCCAGCCGCCACGCCGTGCACCTGGGCGATGACCGGTGCATCCAATGCCGCCATCAGCTCCAGCGCCGCGTTCAGCGGCCCCAGCAGGTCAGCCGCACCCTGCACCGGGTCGGCGCGCAGGGTCGCAAGGTCACCGCCGGCCATGAAACCCTTGCCTGCACCGCGCAGCACCACGGCGCGCACGCTGGTGTCGCCGCTCAGCGCGCGCAGCGCCTCCAGCAGGGCCTGCGCCATGGGCACATCCACCGCGTTGAGTGCCTGCGGGCGGTTGAAGCACAGGTGCACGGTGGCGCCCCTGCGCTCCACCAGCAAGGGGGCTTGCGGGCTGGGTGTGGAAGACATGGCGTTCCTTTCCTTGCGGCCGGTCGGCGGCCGGCTCAGTGGTACAGGGCTTCGATTTCGGCCGCGTAGGTCTTGTAGATGCTGGAGCGGCGCACCTTCATGGTGGCGGTGACTTCGCCGTCATCGTGGTCCAGCTCCTTGGTCAGCAGGTGGAACTTGCGGATCTGCGACACCTGGGCCAGGCGCTGGTTGCCGGTGGCGATCTCGGTGTCAATCAGGCTGCGGATCTGGGGGTGCTCGACCAGTGAGCGGAAGTGGGTGAACGGAATGCGCTGCGCCTCGGCCCATTTGCCAACGGTCTCGAAGTCGATCATCACCAGCGCACCGACGAACTTGCGGCCCTCGGCCACGATGACGCACTCCTTAATGTAGGGGCTGCTCTTCATCGTGTTCTCGATCTCCGACGGCGTCAGGTTCTTGCCGCCGGCGGTAATCATGATGTCCTTCAGCCGATCCACGATTTTGAGCTGGCCGCCTTCCTCGCGCACCACATCGCCGGTGTGCAGCCAGCCGTCCTGGATGCTGCCGGCCGTGGCCTCGGGGTTCTTGTAGTAGCCGGCAAACACCATGTCGCCACGCATCTGCAGCTCACCCGCTGCGCCGATGCGCCACTCCACCCCCAGCGTGGGCGTGCCCACAGTGCCAACGATGACCTGGTCGATGGGGTGGCCGGTCACCATGCCGCTGGATTCCGTCAGGCCATAGACCTCGATCAGCGGCACCCCCAGCACCCGGAAGAAGCGCACCACATCCGGTGGAATCGGCGCCGCGCCGGTCAGGGCCACCTGCGCATGGCGCAGGCCGATGAAGTTTTGCAGCGCCCGGAAGATGACCCAGTAGCTGGCGTAGAACCGGGCCTTGTCGCCCAGCGTCCAGGCGCTGCGGGGTTTCTCGGCCAGCGGCTTGCAGGCGGCGTAGGCGCGCTCGAACAGGGTGCGGCGCAAGCCGCCGGCTTCCTGCAGCTTGATGCTGATGGAGGCGTGCATCTTTTCCCAGATGCGCGGCACGCCCAGGAACATGGTGGGCGCCACCTCGCGCAGGTCTTCCTGCACGGTGCGGATGGATTCGCCAAAGTTGACCTGGGAGCCGTTGTAGATCGGGCAGAAGGTGGTGAGCATCTGCTCGGCCACGTGGCACAGCGGCAGGTAGGACAGGTGGGTGGTGTCGTGGGTGAGGCGCAGGCGCTCCACGATGCCCGGCACCACGCCGCGGATGTTGCGGTACGAGATCATCGCGCCCTTGGGCTTGCCGGTGGAGCCCGAGGTGTAGATCATCAGGCCCACATCGTCCAGGGTTTGCCGCGCCAGCGCCTGGTCGATGACCGTCGGGTCGCCCTGCGTGGCGCCCAGCTGTTCAACCTCGCCAAAGGTGGCGATCAGGCCGCGGGCGTCAGGCGCGTAGCTGCGCAGGCCCTTGGTCTCCATGACCACGATCTTGCGCAGCCGTGGCAACTGGTCCAGCGCTTCGAGCACCTTGTCGGTCTGCTCCTGGTCTTCGCAGACCATGACTTCGATGTCGGCGTGGCCCACCACATAGGCCACCTCCGAGGTCGGGCTGGTGGGGTACACGCCCACCGTCACCGCGCCGACCAGGCCGGCGCCCATTTGTGCCAGCACCCATTCAATGCGGTTCTCGGAAATCACGCCCACATGGCCGCCCGCCGGCAGGCCCAAGGCCCGCAGGCCCAGACCAAAGTGGCAGGCCCGGCGGTGGTAATCGGCCCAGGAGAACGGTTTCCAGATGCCAAAGTCTTTTTGGCGGATGGCGATGCGATCCGGGCTGGTGCGGGCCCGCTCGCGCAGCATCTGCGGCAGCGTGAGGGAGGGTAGTGCGGTGGTTGCGTGCAGGGTCATGACAGCCAGCGCTTGCGGCGTTTGTAGTGTTTGATGTCGCGGAAACTGCGCGTTTCGCCGCCGCCGCCCACGCCCAGGTAGAACTCGCGCACATCGGGGTCCGAGGCCAGGCGTTCGGCACTGCCGTCGATGACGATCTTGCCGTTTTCCATGATGTAGCCGCTGTGCGCCACGGCCAGCGCCACGGTGGCGTTCTGCTCCACCAGCAGCATGGAAACACCCTGCTCGGCGTTGATGCGGGCGATGATGCCGAAGATGTCTTCCACCAGCTTCGGGGAAAGACCCAGCGAGGGCTCATCCAGCAGGATCAGCTGGGGTTGGGCAATCAGTGCCCGGCCAATGGCCAGCATCTGCTGCTCGCCACCCGACAGGTAGCCGGCCAGGCTCTTGTGGCGCTCATAGAGCCGGGGGAAATAGGTGTAGACCAGGTCAAAGTCGGGCTTGGTGTCCTTGCGCCCGGTCAGGGCATAGGTGGCGGCGACCAGGTTCTCCTCGATGGTCAGGTCCTCGAACACGCGTCGGCCCTCCATCACATGCGACAGGCCCTGGCGCACCAACTGCTGGGGCTCCTGGCGTGCCGTGGTCTGGCCGTTGAACAGGATGCTGCCACTTTTGAGCTCGCCGTCTTCAAGGGTGAGCAGGCCCGAAATGGCCTTCAGCGTGGTGGACTTGCCCGCCCCGTTGCTGCCCAGCAGGGCCACGATCTGGCCGCGCGGCACGGCCAGGGACAGGCCCCGCAGGGCCTGCACCACCTTGTTGTAGATGACCTCGATGTTGTTGACTTCGAGGACATGGTCCGTGCGGGGCAGGTTCATTGCGTGGCTTACAGAGAGATCCAGTCAGACGCGGCCACCATCTTCTGGGCCTTCATGTCGGCCTTGTAGACGCGGCCCACCGGAATGGAGTTGCCCTTGATGGTGATCGGCACGCCGATCAGGCCGCCGGTGTCAAAGTCCTTGATGCTGTTGAGCGCGGCCTTGAGGTTCTTGCCATCCAGCGGTTTGCCGGCCTCGATGCAGCGCTTGGCCGACTCAACGAACAGCATGGCTGCCAGGAAGCCCTGGATATAGGCCGTGCTCTGGTACTCGGGGCGCATCTGGCGGATCTTGTCGAGCATGGGCGCCTTGGCCGAGGTGTCGTAGTAGTAGCGGTAGGGCATCACGCCCATGAAGCCGTCGCCGGCCTCGCCCATCTTCATGACGGTGGAGCTGTCCATGGTCCAGAAGGTGCCCATCCACTTGCTGGTCATGCCCTGCTGCTTGCCCTGGGTGATGAATTCGGGAATGGGGGCCAGGATGTAGCCGTGGAAAATGGTGTAGTCGGGTGCCGCGCGGCGCAGCTTGATGACCTCGCCCGACACGTCCACGCTGCCGGCCGGTGTCATGATCTTGATCGGCACCGACAGGCCCAGCTTCTTGGCCAGGGCCTCGCTGCTGTCGATGGGGTCGCGGCCGAATTCGGAGTCGGAGTAGACGAAGGCCACCTTGGCGCCGGGCTTTTCCTTGGCGATGTGGCGCAGCAGGATGCCGAACATTTCGGTGTAGTCAGGCCCCACCAGGAACTGGTTCGGGTACTTGGCAGGGTCGTTCAGTTCGGTGGCGAAGGAGGCGCCAGCCATCATGATGGCGCCGTTGCGCTCCAGCTCGGGGTTGATGGTCTTCGAAAAGCCTGTGGAGTCGCCGTAGTACAGGTTGACCTTGTTCTGGCTGGTGATCTTCTTGAAGGTGGCCACCGACACATCGACCTTGTAGCCAGTGTCTTCGGGCACGTACTTGATCTTGCGGCCCTTGATGCCGCCACCGTCGTTGACGATCTTCACGTAGTCGGAAATGCCGGCATTGATGCCGATGCCCGCAAACGAGAAGACACCGGTCATGGGAATGGAGCCACCGATCACGATCTCTTCGGCGCTGGCCTGGGCGTGCGCGGCCAGCGGGGCCACCAGCGTGGCGCCGGCGGCGAGCAGCAGGGAGCGGCGGCGTTGGGAGGTCAGGGAATCTTGCATGCTTGTCTCCTACTTTCTGTTGACGTTTCAGGGAACTGGGCGTCGCTCCGTGTCAGTTACGGAAGGGCCACAGATGGAAAAAACGGCGAATGCGCCGCCACACTTCTGCGAGCCCATGCGGCTCGAAAACCAGAAATCCGATGATCAGCAGACCAAAGATGATGGTGCGCACCGGCGACAGGAACACCGTCAGCTCCGTGTTGTTGGGCAGCAGGTCAAACACCAGCTTGAGCAGCTCGGGCACCATGGTCATGAACACCGCGCCGAGAATGCCGCCCAGGATGGAGCCCATGCCGCCGACGATGATGGCGGCCAGGAAGAAGATGGACATCAAGAGCGGAAAGCTCTCGGGCGTGACCACGCGGAAGAAATAGGCCCACAGGCCACCGGCCACGCCGGCATAGAAGGACGACAGGCCAAACGACAGCAGCTTGTAGCGCAGCAGGGGAATGCCCAGCACCTCGGCCGAGATGTCGCGGTCGCGGATGGCGATGAAGGCGCGCCCGATGCGGGTGCGAAACAGGTTGGCCGCGCCCAGCAGCATCAGGATGGTGATGGGCACGATCACCCAGTACAGGCGAAACGAGGTATCCAGCGGCACATCGAACAGGCGCGCGGGCGGCAGGCTCAGGCCGCCCGTGCCCCCGGCGAAGCTCAGGTTGGCAAACAGGAAGTGGGTGATGAAGGAGGCCGCGATGGTGGCAATGGCCAGGTACAGCCCCTTCACCCGCAGTGAGGGAATGCCGACGATGATGCCGCCCAGCATGGCGACGCAGCCGCCGGCCAGGATGTTCAGCAGGAACGGTGTGCCCACCTTGGACTGCAGAATGGCCACCGTGTAGGCGCCCAGGCCCATGAACGCAGCCTGCCCCAGGCTCACCAGGCCGGTGTAGCCGGTCAGGATGTTGAGCCCGGTGGCGCTGGCCACGTTGATGCTGACCAGACAGGCCAGGTACAGCCAGTACTCGCTGGCCACGAACGGAAACAGCAGCAACAGCGCCGCTGCCACGGCCAGCCAGACCTTTTGCGTGCGCGAGTCGAACAGCGCCGCGTCGGCGATGTAGGTCTCTTTGAGGGTGCCTATTCTCATCAGAGTCTCTCAATCTCGTGGGTGCCGTACAGACCGTAGGGGCGCACCATCAGGACCACCACCAGCACGATGAAGGTGGCCAGCAGCTTGTATTCGCCACCCAGGTAGGCGCCGGCCAGTGCCTCGACCAGGCCGATGAACAGGCCGCCCACCAGCGCACCCAGCACGCTATCCAGGCCGCCCACGATCACCACCACCAGCACCGACAGGCCGAACACGCCCATGCTGGAGGAGATGCCGCCGATGGAGCCGACGATGATCCCGGAGACGGCGGCCAGCATGGCCGACACCACCCAGGCCAGTGAAAACACGCGCGGCACGTTGATGCCCATGGAGTAGGCCGCAGCCTGGTCCGACGCGGTGGCCCGCAGGGCCACGCCGCCGCGCCAGAAGCGGAACACCAGCAGCACGGCAGCGATGAAGACCACGGCAACCATGGCGCCCCAGAAGACCTTGGGCGCCAGGAAGGCATCACCAATGATGATGGGCTGGGTCGGCATGAAATCGGGCAGGCGGCGCTGGTCGGCGCTCCAGATCATTTCCACCAGGCCCACCAGCACGGAGCCCAGGCCCACGGTGACCATGAACACCGAAATGGGAGGCTCGCCCAGCAGCGGGCGGATCATGGTGCGCTCGATCACCGCACCGATCAGGCCCGTGCCCAGCACCGCCGCTGGAATGGCCAGCCACAATGGCAGCGCGAACATCGAGGCGAAGGTGAAGAACAGGTAGGCCCCGACCATCAGCAGCTCGCCGATGGCAATGTTGACCACGCGGGTGGCCTTGTAGACCATGACGAAGGCCAGCGCCGCCAGCGCATACAGGCCGCCGCTGGCAATGCCGGTCAGGCTGATTTCAAACAGGTAGGCCCAATCCATCAGGCAACTCCTTGGGCGTGTGCGGGGGCTGTTGTGCCGGCGTGCAGCTTGCGGCGCAGGTCGGCCACATCACCCGAGCCCAGGTAGGCGCGGATGACCTCGGGGTCGGCCTGCACCGTGGCGGGAACGCCCTGGGCAATGACCTGGCCGAAGTTCAGCACCACGACATGGTCGGACAAATCCATGACCATGCCCATGTCATGCTCCACCATCAGCACGGTCACGCCCCATTCCTCGCGCACATCGAGGATGAAGCGCGCCATGTCCTCGGTTTCCTCGCGGTTCATGCCGGCCACCGGTTCGTCCAGCATCAGGATCTCGGGCTGCATGGCCAGCGCACGGGCCATCTCCACGCGTTTTTGCAGTCCGTAGGACAGGGCCGAGACCGGTGCATGGCGGATGTGGTCGATCTCCAGGAAATCGATGATGCGCTCCTCGATGTCCGCGCGCAGGGCGGCCTCTTCGCGGCGCGCCCGTCCCAGGTAGAACAGCGCGTCGAACACATTGGTCTTCAGGTGTGCATGGCGGCCGAGTTTGATGTTGTCGAGCACGGTCATGCCGCGAAACAGCGCAATGTTCTGGAAACTGCGCCCCAGTCCCATCTTGGCGCGCAAGGGAGCCGGCACCGTCGTGATGTCCTGGCCCTTGAAGCGCACATGGCCGCTGTTGGGACGGTAGAAGCCCGAGATGGTGTTGAACAGCGAGGTCTTGCCGGCTCCGTTGGGCCCGATCACCGCCGTGATGGAGCCGGGTGCCACATCAAAGCCCACGCCACTGAGCGCACGCACGCCACCAAAGGCCAGCGTGACGCCTTCCACCTGCAACAGCGGCGCGGTAGCGGCGGGGCCGCTGGGTGGTGTTATGTTCATCGCTTTTTCTGACTTCGGGTTTTTGCGTAGCGGAAAAATCCTACTTTTGCGTAAAGTGCTTACTTGCGAGTAAATCTTAGATTTTTCTGGCCATCTCCGTATCAGGTCTTACCCTAGGTGACCCACCATGACAAAGAAACCCAGTGCACCCAAGGCACCCCGTGCCGAAGCCCCGGTCTCGCCCTGGGCGCCGGCCTCCGCGCGCGAGCAACAGCGCGAGGCCAAGCGCAATGCCGTGCTGCAGGCCGCGGCGCAGATGTTCAACGAACGCGGCTTCCACGCCACCTCGCTGGATGACGTGGCCGCCCGGCTCCACGTCAGCAAGCCCACGCTGTACTACTACGTGAAGAACAAGGACGAGATCCTGTTCGAGTGCGTGCGCACCGGCCTGCAGATGATGCAGGCCGGCATCGCCGAGACCAGCAGTCGGGGTGGCTCCGCCATTGACCAACTGGTGGCCTGCATGCGCACCTACGGGCAGATCGTCACCATGGACTTCGGCATGTGCCTGATCCGCATCGGAGAAGACCCGCTGCCCCCCGAAAGCCGCAAGGAGCTGCGCCGGGCCAAGTCGGCCATCGACCTGGAGTTCCGTCGGCTGATCACCGCCGGCGTTGAGGAGGGCTCCCTGGTTCCCTGCGACCCCAAGATCACGGCGTTTGCCATCGCCGGTGCGTTGAGCTGGATCGGCCGCTGGTACCAGCCCGGTGGCGAATACTCGGCCGAAGAGGTGGTGGAGCGGGTGATGAACACGCTGCTGGGCAGCCTGGTCAAACCGCAGGCGTGACAATCGGGTGAATGACTAAAACAACGAAGACTGGCGGGCACTGGGTGGTTCGCATGAACTACCGCAATCGCACGGCCTCCTGGGTCATGGTCTTTGGCGTCATGGGCACCCACTTTGCCGGGCAGTCCTACGGCAGCATGGCCTGGGTTCTGCTGGCCCTGCAGTTTCTGGTCTATCCACACCTGGTTTACCTGCGCACCCGGTTTGCCAAGGACCCGCTGGCCGCAGAACTCAACAACATGCGCCTGGATGCGCTGGCCTTTGGCGCATGGATTGGCGCGCTGGGCTTTCCGCTGTGGCTCTCCTTCATGCTGGGTATTTCCGTCTGCATCAACCTGGGGGCATTCCGGGGTGCCAAGGGGCTGCTGCAGGCAACCGGTCTGCTGGTGGCGGGTGCATTGCTGTCCCTGCCCGTGGTCGGTTGGCACTTCCAGCCCGATACCAGCCTGCTCACCAGCACGCTGACGATCTTCGGCCTTTCGTGCTACCTGCTGATGTTTGCTTTTGGTGCACACCAACGGACCCTTGCGCTGCACGCGGTGCGCCTGAAGCTGCGCCAGAGTGAGCAGGACCTGAAGAAGCAGATCGCGGAAATCAGTTTCCTGCAGGGGCAGCTGACCGAGCAGGTCAACCGCGACCCGCTGACCGGGCTCTTCAACCGCCGCTACCTGAACGCCACCATGGACCGGGAGATTGCCCGCTGCCTGCGTGAGCGCGAGCCCCTGTGCGCCATGATGGTGGACATTGACCACTTCAAGCGCATCAACGACACCTACGGCCACCAGGCGGGAGACGAGGTGCTGGTTCGCGTGGCCCGGATACTGGCCGACGAACTGCGCGCCGGTGACATTGCCTGCCGCTATGGGGGTGAAGAGTTCCTGCTGCTCATGCCCAACCTGGCGCTCCCCGTTGCCGTGGCGCGCGCGCATGAACTGCGGGAGCGGCTGGCGGTCAGCAGCATCCAGGCTGCGGGTCAGACCCTGCAGGTGCGCCTGTCGATTGGCGTGGCCGCATTGGAGATGGACGCCACCAGCGCCCATGAACTCATCCGGTGCGCCGACACCGCGCTGTACCAGGCCAAGCAGGAAGGGCGTGACCGCGTTGTCGCCCTATCTGTGGCCGCGCTGAGCCAGGCGTAGCGCCAGCGTGCTCAGGGCCTCATAGGCCGCACCGGTTTGTGCATCCCAGGCCGCAACAGCTGCGCCCTGGCGGGCAATGGCGGCCTTGTCGCCACGCGCGGCCGGGCCGGTGAGCGCGGCCTGTGGTCCCAGCGTGGTGATGTTGGCCACGGCATTGCGCAGCAGCGTGGCGCGCAGGTCGGGAATCAGTTCGGCCGGCATGCCGGTGGCTTGCCACAGGTCTTCGGCAGTGGACTGCAGTACCGGCAGGAAATTGGTGGCAAACACGGCCGCCGCGTGGTACAGCAGCTTGTGCTCGCTGGCTACGTCAAAGCAGCGCGCGCCAATGGCGCTGAAGGCGGCGCGCAGCACAGCGCAGGCTATGGCATCGCCTTCGAGCGCGCAGGGGGTTCCGGGAAACTGTTGCAGTGCCGCCGGCACCGAGGCAAAGCTCAGGATGCAGTGCGCACTGGCCACGCGCCAACCGCGTGCGGCCAGCGGCGCCAGCGTGGACGAGCCTTGGGCGCCACTGCAGTGAAAGACCACCGGCGAAGGCGCACCTGCCGGCACAACTGAAACGGCCTCGGCCAGCGCCTGGGCGCTGGCTGCGATGTGCGCGTCCGGCACCGCCAGCATCCACACATCGGCGTTGCGCATGGCCTGCACAGAGGCTACGGCGCGGCCCGCCCCAATCACCGCGCAGGCGCCTTGCGCGCTGGCCAGCGAGGTGGTCCGCACGTCCTGCACCGCCAAGTGCTGGTTGCGGTGCCAGAGGTGTGCCAGGGTCTGGCCCACCCGGCCCGCACCCACGATGTTCAGGGTCGGCAAGGATTCGCGGTGATTCATGCCTTGCTCCATTCGTCTCGGTCGCCCCACTGCTCCACCCATTCCAGAAAGTCCTCGGCCGGCATGGCACGCGCAATCCCGTAGCCCTGGGCCAGTTCACACCCCATGCGCAACAGGCGTTCGCCGTGCGCGGCGGTCTCGACGCCCTCGGCGATGACCTCGCGCCCGAAGGCCTTGGCCAGCCCGATGACACCCTCCACGATGGCCATGTCGTTGGCATCTTCCAGCATGTCGCGCACAAAGCTCTGATCGATTTTCAGTGTATGGGCCGGCAGGTGCTTGAGGTAGCTCAGGGAGGAGTATCCGGTGCCAAAGTCATCCAGCGCAAAGCCGATGCCCATCTCGCCGCAGACGTTCATCAGTTCCTCGACGGCGCCCAAGTCCTCCAGTGCGCTGGTTTCCAGCACTTCCAGTTGCAGGCGGTTGGCTCGGACCTGCGGATGGGCCGCAAACATCTGTTGCAGGCGTTCAACAAAATTGGGCTGCAGCAGGTGATGGGCATCGACATTGACACTGACCACGGTGTCAAGCCCCGACGCCTGCCAGAGGTCAATTTGCGACAACGCAGTTTCAATCACCCATTCGCCCAGTTGCACGCCAAGAGGATGGTTGGTCAACACGTGGAGAAACTCGGACGGGTACAGCAGCCCCCGCTGCGGGTGCATCCAGCGGATGAGTGCCTCGGCGCCCACGACCTGCCTGCTCTGGATATTGACCTTGGGCTGGTAGTACAGGCGGAACTGCTCGCCAGCCAGTGCCGCCTGAATTTCGGCGATGGTCTCGCGCTGCGTCTGCAGGGTGGCATCCTGTTGCAGATCAAACCACTGGTAGCGGTTCTTGCCGGACTGTTTGGCCGCGTACATGGCCTGGTCGGCGTGGCGCAGTAACAGGTCGGCATCCGAGCAGTCTTGCGGGTACACCGTGACACCGATGCTGGCGGAGACTTCAAGAACGTCTCCGTCGATGGCCATCGGGGTGGAAGCTGCCTCCAGCATGCGGGCCAGAACCGGCTCGCAATCGCGAGGGGGGCCGATATCGACCAGCACGGCAACGAACTCGTCACCGCCGATGCGCGCCAGGGTGTCGCCGTCCCGCAGGGTCTCTTTCAGGCGATTGGCCACCAGAACCAGCAGCTGATCACCCTTGTCGTGACCGTGGCGGTCGTTGACATCCTTGAAGCCGTCAAGGTCCAGGTACAGGACCGCCACGGACTGGCGACGACGCTGGCTGTGGGCCAGGGCCTGGCGCAGGCGGTCTGCCAGCAGCACGCGGTTGGGCAGGTCGGTGAGCGCGTCATAGTGCGCGATGTGCTCCAGCTGCTGGCGGTGCTCCATCATCGGGGTGATGTCGGTGAACAGCGAAACGTAATACTGCAGCATGCCCTTGGGGTCCCGCACTGCGCTGATGGTCTGCAGTTCGGCATAGACATTGCCATTCTTGTGGCGGTTCCAGACCTCGCCCACCCAGTGGCCGGCCTGCTTGAGCGTGTCCCACATCACAGCATAGTCGTCGGCGGTCTGCACATTGGACTTGAGCAGGCGCGGGTTCTTGCCGACGGCCTCTTCCCGGGTGTAGCCGGTGATGCGGGTGAACGCATCGTTGGTCTCCACGATGGTCCCGTCCGGACGGGTGATCATGATGCCCTCGCGCGCAAAAGCAAACACACTCGCTGCCAGTTGCAGGCGCTCCTCGGAGGCCTTGCGCTCGGTAATGTCCTGCACGGCGGTGATGAAATACAGCGGCTTGCGTGCCTCGTCGAGCACCAGGTGGATGGCCAGGCTCGCCCACACCATGCTGCCGTCCTTGCGCCGGTAGCGCTTTTCCAGCCGGTGGTCTTCCTTTTCGCCCCGCAGCATGGCCTGGATGTTGTGGGCATCGCCGGCCAGTTCCTCCGGCAGGGAAATCTGCTGGTAAGTGAACCCCTGGCTCAGCACCTCCTGCTGGTCGTACCCGATCAATTGGCAATAGCTGTGGTTGATCTGGAGGAAGCGCCCGTCCAGTGCAACCTGCGCAATGCCCACCGCCGCGTTTTCGAACACCGCCTTGAACAGCGCACCCACCTCCTCAATGGCGCGGTTCTTGGCCAGCATGTTCGCGTGGTACTGTGAAAACAATCCACGCGACCAGCGCGAGAACATATACGAAATGCCCAGGCCCGACGTCAGCGCCAGAATCAGCGCGATCAGCAGACGCGTCCAGCTGGTGCGAACCTCCTCGTCATGGCGGTCCAGCTCCGCGCGCAGGGGCGCACGCAGCTCGTCATCGCGCATCGTCACGATCAGAATCCAGCCCCACGGCTGCACCTGCCGGACCAAGGCCGTCTTGGCCACGCTCTGGCCAGACTGTGCATCGTGCCATTGGTAGTGGGCGAGACCGCCCCCACGGGCCGCCCTCTCAAACACCTCGCGCAATGCGGTGCTCTGGGACGGCGCGAACTCGGAGAGGTGGCGCCCTTCCATTGAAGCATCCGATGGCGACAGGATGGAGCGGCCCTCACCGTCCAGAAGACCGATGTAGCCGCTGTCCCCAAAGCGCAGCGCACGCAGGCGGGCAATGACTTCCTGCTTTTGCAGCAGCTCCCATTTGTAGGTGTAGTCGCCAGTGCCGATCAGCCAGTCGTACGGCGCAAAGTAGCGCACGTAGGCCAGTTTGTCGTCCATCAGCTTGGGGTTGTCTGGCGTGTACCAGCGGTAACTGGAATAGCCTTCACCCACCGGCTTGCGGGCCGCCTCGATCAGCCCGCGCATAATGAAGTGCCCGCGGTCATCCTGGTTGTCCAGGATGGTCTTGCCCTCCAGTTGCGGTGCCGTCGGCAGCAGGATGAACTTGCCCTGCATGTCGTCGATAAAGTAGTAGCCCCTGTCATCGTAGAACCGCACAGGCCGCAGCGCCTCGATGATCAGGCGCTGCACCTCGGCGGGTGGGCGCTTTCCGGACTCGCGGGCATGGATCGCCTGGGCGATCTGCAAAGCCGTGTCAACGTGCTCACGCAGGCTCTTGCGCAGGACATCCTCGGTGCGCTGGCGGGTGAATTCCAGGTAGCTCGCAGCCGAGTCCATCTGGGTCTGCAACATGGCCAGCTGACGTTCCGCCACGGTTTGGGAGATGCGTTCCAGGGAGTCCTGGTGCTCCCGGGTACTACGCCAGATAAAAAACGCGCCCAGTGACAGGGTCAGTGTTGCGACGATCAGCAGCGTCCCAATTAGCTGGATGCGGGGGATGGTTTGCTCATTGGCCTTTGACTGCATAGGGCCATTGTCAGTCTTTTATCCGTGCGCACGGCGTTTTCAACGCCTGCGTGCCGGCCTACACCACCAGGGGTTCTTCCTGCATGGCTTCCAATTGCTCTTCGAGCATCTGCACCTGGCCCTGCCAGTAGTCACTGGAACCAAACCACGGGAAGTTGACCGGAAAGGTCGGGTCATCCCAGCGCCGGGCCAGCCAGGCGCTGTAGTGGATCAGGCGCAGCGTGCGCAGTGGCTCGATCAGGGCCAGCTCGCTGCGGTCAAAGTCGCGGAACTGCTCGTAGCCGTCCACCAGCGCGCCCAACTGGCGGGTGCGCTGGGAGCGGTCGCCGCTGAGCAGCATCCACAGGTCCTGCACCGCTGGCCCCGAGCGTGCGTCGTCCAGGTCCACAAAGTGCGGCCCCGGGCCAGCAGCGAGGGCCGCATCGGCCGGCGTCCACAGGATGTTGCCGGGGTGACAGTCGCCGTGCAGGCGCAGGAGGCGCACGCCAGATGATTTTGCATCATTCTGGCCACTAGCCCTCGTCAATGCTAAATGAGTGGCTACCAAATCAATAGCATCTGTGCAGACCTTGGTCCAGGTCGATTGCACGTCCAGCGGCACCTTGTCGTGCTCCAGCAGCCACTGCATGGACTCGATGCCAAAGCTCTGCACGTCCAGTTGCGGGCGGCAGGCGAAGGGCTTCTTGGCACCGACGGTGTGGATGCGTGCCAGGAAACGGCCAATCCACTCCAGCACCTCGCCGTCATCCAGTTCGGGCGCGCGTCCGCCGCGTCGGGGGCTGACGCTGAAGGCAAAGTCGCCGAAGTGGTGCAGGGTGGCGCCGTTGAGCACCAGTGGCCCAATGGCGGGCACCTCGGCGGCCATCAGTTCGGCGGCAAAGTCGTGTTCCTCCTGGATCTGCGCGTCGCTCCAGCGCTCGGGCCGGTAGAACTTGGCCACCACGGCGCTGCCGTCTTCCAGTTGGACCTGGTAGACGCGGTTCTCATACGAGGACAGGGCGGTCAGTCGCCCGTCGCCGCGCAGGCCCACGCTGTCCAGCGCGTCCAGCACCACGTCGGGCGTGAGCGTTTCAAAGGGGTGGCGCATTCAGTCCTTTTTGCGGTTGCCCGGCGTGAACAGCAGGGACACGCCCACGGCGATCAGGATGGCCGGCCACCAGGTCTTGAACAGCTCGGCCAGGCTGACGTTGATCAGGCCCAGGTTGCTCAACAGAAAAAATGTGCCAAACGCAATCAGCACGATGGCGGCAACGTTACCCTTCATGGCGAACCCCTCTTCTCACATGGATGAGGGCGCATTGTCGCAAGGATTGGCCAGCGGGCGCGAATGCCGGCTATTTGGAGGGGAGGGTATCGGGCGGTGCGGCCACACGTTGGTAACCGAATGTCGTGTTGTCAGGTGCAGTCGTTCGCGCGCGCTTGTCAATGCCGGCGGTGGTGAATGTACTCACATCGCGCCCTATCCTGTTCAGCGGGCAAGGAATTCAAGTGCACTGGGCACAAAATCGGTATGGAACTGGAATATGCCGCCATGACCTGCGTCGGGATAGACAACCAAGGTGCTGTTGGGAAGTCGCTGCGCCAAGTCGCGCGTGTTCAGCGTTGGGACCATGCGGTCCGCATCGCCGTTGACCACGAGTACGGGATGCTTCACGACCGAGAGATCCGCTGGTTCTTTTTGACCCCAGGCGCGCAGGGCCTGCAACTGCGCCAGAAAGGCACTGACGCTGATTTCCTTATCCCGGTTCTCCGTTCGCTCCTTCAGCCGCTCCAGGAACGCCTTGCCGGCCTCAATGCCTCCAGGCGTACGCGTGAAGAACAGGTACTGCTTCGCATCCTGGCCCGTCAAGAAGCCCCGCAACATGTCGTAAAAGGTTACCCCCGCGACTGAACTGATGCCCTCGCCACCCGCAGGGCCTGTCCCCGCGAGAATCATTCTTCGAACCAGTTGCGGCTCCTTCAGCACGACTTCCTGGGCAACCATGCCGCCCATCGAAAACCCCAAGAGGTCAACCTGCGTGAGTCCCTTGGCTTTGATGAAGGTGATGGCATCGTTGGCCATTTGCTCCATGGAGTTCGCTGGTGATCCGCTGGATGCTCCGATTCCACGGTTGTCGAAAGCGATGACATGGTGCTTGGCGGCAATGCCGTCCATGATCCGGGGGTCCCAGTTGTCCAGCACGGCGGCAAGATGGGCCAGAAACACCACGGGCGTTCCGCCGTTTTGCTGTCCCAACTCCCGGTAGGCGAAGGTGACGTCTCCCGCCGTGATCATTTGCGTGGCCACGCTGTTCCAGGAGTCTCTGAACGGTTGGCTAGACGTCCGCATGGATTGGGGCATCCCGATGGGCACTGCATCTGCTGCGCCAACTGACGCTGGCAGGAGCGTGGCAGCCATTGCGAGCCCGACCAGAGCGGCCTTCATGCCAAGGCTCCGATGGTTGGGTAGTCGGTATAGCCTTTTGGTCCAGGCGTGTAGAACGTCGCCATGTCCACAGCATTCAGCGTCGCGTTGGTTTGCATGCGCTCCACCAAATCGGGATTGGCAATAAACGGGCGAGCGAAGGCGATGAGGTCTGCGCTACCCGCATTGAGAGCGTTTTCTGCTGTGGCGCGATCAAAACCGCCGGCAAGAATGAAGATGCCTGGGAACGCAGCGCGAAGCCGAAGCTTGAACTCGGCAGGTACAGCCGGCGCTCCCATGGCCGAATGGTCCAGCAGGTGAACGTAGCGAATGCCCAACTCGGCCAGTTCTTCGGCGAGTGCCACGTACTGCGTCTCGACGTCGGGATAGGCACCCGTACTGTTGAACACGCCGTACGGTGACAGCCGTATTCCCACGCGATTGGCACCGATGGCCGCTATCGTGGCGCGAACGACCTCCAGCGCAAAGCGATTGCGGCCCTGGATGCTGCCACCGTACGCATCCGTGCGCGAATTGACATTGGCGTTCAGAAATTGCTCTATCAGATAGCCGTTTGCTGCGTGCAGTTCGACGCCATCAAATCCCGCTTCCATGGCGAGTTGGGCCGACCTGGCGTACTCTTCCACGGCGTGGGCAATGTCGTCCGCAGTCATGGCGCGGGGGGCGCTGTGTGGCTGCATGCCCTGCGAATCGGTGTGCATTTCGCCAGGGCAGCCATCGGCCGTCGGCCCCATCACCTGCGCGCCTGTGGGCAGGTTGGCAGCATGGCTGACGCGCCCCGTATGCATGAGTTGCACAAAAATCTTGCCCCCTTTGGCGTGCACCGCGTTGGTGACCCGCTTCCATGCGCGCTTCTGCGCTTCATTGAACAGCCCGGGAATGCGGGCATAGCCCAAGCCGTTGGGTGACGGCGAGGTGCCCTCGGTAATGATCAAGCCCGCCGAGGTCCGCTGACTGTAGTACTCAGCCATCAGCGCATTGGGGGTGTTGTCCTGTTCCGCCCGACTGCGCGTCATCGGGGCCATGACGATGCGGTTGCCAAGCTGCAAGAAGGGTGCGGAAAGTGTTGTGAATAGCATGTTGGTCTTTCTGGTTGCGCGTGCGGGATGTTCCCGGCTCAGTTGGCTTGAGGAAGGTAGACCGGGCGCGGCGCCGCCAGTCCTTGCCGGACCTGCTGGGTCAGCACATCGGCTAACACCTCATCGGCACCCGCCTCCAGTCCGTCAAGGGCGCGCTGGACGATTTCATCGGCGCTGCTCTTCTGCACGTCGAAGCCCCGTGTGAGATCGGTGTCGACGTAGGCCATGTGCAAGCCCAGTACCTGCGTCTTTTGCGCCGCCAGCTCGTGGCGCAGTGCATTGGTCAGCGACCAGGCAGCCGATTTGCTGGCCGAATACGCCGCCAACTCGCCGCCGTTGACCCAGGACGCGACCGACAACACATTGAGCAGCGCGCCGCCACCATTGGCTTTGAGCATGGGTGCGAACGCCTTGCTCATGTTCAACACACCAAAGAAGTTGGTCTCAAAGATGCGCCGAGCGACGGCATCACTGTCCTGCGCGAGAAAGCCGCCGGGTTGGGCAATGCCGGCGTTATTGATCACCAGCGTCACGTCCGCCGCTTGGTGTGCTGCGGCGGCGACCTGCTCGGCGTTGGTCACATCCAGCGGCAAAGCCTGCACACCGGCCAAGGTGACGGTGGAAGGATCGCGCGCCGCGGCGTAGACCTTGCGGGCACCGCGGGCAAGCAATTGACGTGCGAAGGCCAAACCGATTCCACGGTTGGCGCCGGTAACGAGGACGACAGCATTTTCGATTTTCATGGGAGACTCCAAAAAGGGATGGGGGATGGGATAGGGAGAAACTGGGCTCACTTGACTTTGACGACGACCTTGCCTTTTGCGCGGCCCGCCTCGACGTAGGCCAGGGCTGCATTGGTTTCTGCAAACGGGAAGATCCGATCCACCACCGGGCGGATAACACCGGCGTCGAAGAGGCGGGTGATCTCGCGCAGTTGGCTGCCGTTGGCCTTCATGAAGAGGAACGAGAAATCGACCCCCAGGCGCTTGGCCTTGCGGCGGACTCCTGCACTCAGCAGTCGCATGACCAGTCTGACGAAGGCGGGGGCTTTGATTTCCTTGCCGAAGGCGGGATCGGGCGGCCCGGAGATGGAGATGAGTTTTCCACCGGGCTTGAGCACGCGCAGAGACTTCACCAGCGTCTCGTTGTCCTGGCTGTTCAGGACCACGTCGTAATCCCGCAGGACATCCTCAAAATCCTGGGTCTTGTAGTCGATGACGATGTCCGCGCCCAGACTCTTGACGAGGGCGACATTGGCCGTGCTCGTGGTGGTGGCAACGGTGGCGCCGAGATGCTTGGCCAACTGGATGGCAAACGTGCCCACGCCACCGGAGCCGGCTTGAATGAAAACCTTCTGCCCCTTCTTCAACTGGGCTTTCTCCACCAATGCCTGCCAGGCTGTCAATGCCACCAGGGGAATGGAAGCGGATTCTTCCATCGTCAGGCCCTTGGGCTTGAGTGCCAGGGACGCCTCCTTGACGGGAACAAACTCCGCGAACGTTCCGATCCGAAAATCATCCGGCCGCGCATAGACCGCGTCACCCAGTTTGAACTGCCGCACGTGCCGGCCGACCTTGACGACCTCCCCAGCCACGTCGTGACCCAGGATGAGCGGCAGACGATAGGGCAGGATGAGTTTGAACTCACCGCCCCGGATCTTGGAGTCCAGCAGGTTCACGCCAGCGGCATGCACCTGGACCAGGACCTCGTCATCGCACAGCTCCGGCGTCGGCATGTCTGCCAACTGCAACGCGTTCTTTTTTCCATAGCGATTAACGGTGAATGCTTTCATGGCTTTTCCTCTCTTCAGAAAGTGGTGGGGTAGAACCCAATGGCTCGGTTGTTTAGGTCTTTTCGTATGATGAGCATCATATTTGTAGGCAAAAAAAACTTCAGTCGGTGGATGGGGGTTGAGTCCGACCCAGGCTCTTCAATGTAGCGCTGCATAGCGCGTCTGACAACGCAGTGTCATTGACGGCACGGGCCAGCATCAAGGTGCCAACCATCGTAGCCACGGTCACCAGCGCACGCTCATGCGCGGCGGGTTGTCCCCAGTCCGGAAACTGGCGGGCGATCAGGTCAATCATCTCCTTGATGCGGCGCGTGGCTGCGCTACGCACTTCGGGTGATTGGCGCGGCATCTCGGAACCCAAGGCAGAAATGGGGCAACCTGTCTCGATACTCTCCAGATGCTCTTTGGAAAGATAGGCCTGCATGAGTGCCTGCAGCGCCTGTTCGGGCCGCGCTGCCGCGATGACATTCGCCGCAGCGGCGTTGGATTCGGAACCCGCACGGTCTGCCGCTTCGGCCAGCATGGCTTCACGGGATGCGAAATGGGCGTAAAAGGCGCCATGCGTCAGGCCCGCTTCTTTCATGATGTCAGCAACACCCGTGCCGTCATAACCACTGCGACGAATGGCACGAGCAGCGGCATCGACGATGCGCTCGTGCGAAGCCTCCTTGGCGGCGGTTCGGATATTGGTCTTTTCTTTTCGCATGATGCGCATCATACATAGTTTTCGCTGACCGCGCAACAGCCGTTTGATGTTTTGCAGTACGGCTCCGAGTGAGGACAGAACTTCACCCACCTGCATCATTTCTGGCACAGAGTGGACTGACCTGAAGCAGCCAATCGCCAGCACTTGCTTCCCGCTCTTTCTTGCGACCGCAATTCATCCAGAAATTCTGCCCATTGCAGATGGAATGAGCCGACTACACCATGTTCCCGGGCTGGACCCAGGCGTCAAACTGTGCCTCGCTGACAACCCCCGATGCCAGGGCGGCTGCGCGCAGCGAGGTGCCGTGCAGGTGAGCCTGTTTGGCAATGCTGGCGGCGCGGTCGTACCCAATGTGGGGGCTGAGTGCCGTCACCAGCATCAGCGAGTGCTCCAGCAACTGGGCGATGCGTTGGCGATCCGGCTCCAGACCCTGCGCGCAGTGGTGGTCAAAGCTGGCCATGGCGTCCGACAGCATCCGCACGCTTTGCAGGAAGTTGTGGATGATCAGCGGCTTGAACACATTGAGTTCAAAGTTGCCCTGTGCGCCGCCGATGCCCAGTGCCACATCATTGCCCATCACCTGGCAGCACACCATGGTGAGGGCCTCACACTGGGTGGGGTTGACCTTGCCGGGCATGATGGAACTGCCGGGCTCGTTCTCGGGCAGGTGCAGCTCACCCAGCCCACCGCGCGGGCCACTGGCGAGCCAGCGCACATCGTTGGCGATTTTCATCAGGGCCACCGCCAGTGTTTTGAGGGCTCCATGGGTGCTGACCAGGGCGTCGTGGGTGGCCAGTGCCGCGAACGGGTTGTCCGCACAGCGCAGCGCCAGTCCGCTTGACCGTGCCAGGTGGGCGGCCACGCGCGCGCCGAATTCCGGGTGGGTGTTCAGCCCCGTGCCGACCGCCGTGCCACCGACGGCCAGTGCCATCAGGGGCGCCAGACTGCCCTGAAGGGCGTCACGCGCATGCGCCAATTGGGCTACCCAGCCAGACATCTCCTGGCCGAGTGTGATGGGGGTGGCGTCCTGCAAATGGGTGCGCCCCAGCTTGACAATGTCCCTGAACGCCTGTGACTTGGTGTCCAGCGTCAAGCGCAACGCATCCAGATGGGGCAGGACCTGCTGTGTGAGTCCCTGCAGTGCGGCCAGGTGCATGGCCGTGGGAAAAATGTCGTTGGAGGATTGCCCCAGGTTCACTTGGTCGTTGGGATGCACCAGCCGGGCGGTGCCGCGTGAGCCGCCCAGGATTTCAGACGCCCGGTTGGCCAGTACCTCGTTCATGTTCATGTTGGTCTGCGTGCCCGAGCCGGTCTGCCAGACCGAGAGGGGAAATGCGTCCTGGTGCTGGCCGGCCAGCACTTCGTCGGCGGCTTGTGCAATGGCCTGTGCCACTGGGGCGTCCAGCAGGCCGAGTTCGCAATTGACCAGTGCGGCTGCCCGCTTGGTGTGAGCCAATGCCAGCAGGAGTTCGGCCGGCATGCGCTCGGTGGAGATGGCAAAGTGCATCAAGGATCGCTGGGTCTGCGCGCCCCAGAGGGCGCCATCGTCGACGGCAATGCCGCCCATGGAGTCGTGCTCCATGCGCGTGGATTGCGGGGGGTGTGTCATGGGAATGCAGAGCTCGCTACGCCCGGTCAACAGTTGGTGAATCGCTGGCTGCTCCCTCGCCCATTCGGCCAGGGGCCTTTTCGGTCAGGTCCTCAATCATAAACTTCCCATAGTGCTGTGCGGCGGCGGGCCGTATGGCGCGCGCCAACTCGGCGACTTGGGCTGCCAGGGCCTCGGTCGGTGCGTCGACAACCAGAAAGCTGCAACCCTGCTGTGCCAGGTCTCCATGCACCCGGATCAGGTCCAGTTCATAGCCGAAATTTGCCATGGGGCTTTTTGCCAATAGCTCGGCATCGACCTGGGCCTGCATTTCGGCAGCGCTGTAGTGGACCATGCTGGTCGGCTCAAAGCCCAGGGTGGAGAGCCTTGCCTGCGCAGCCTGCAGTTCATCCCCGGTGTAAAACGCCATGAGCGTATGGCCGACGGGCTTGAAAACCCCAAAGCTGGTCGGTGGTTTGCTTTTATCCATGATGCTCTTCGGTTGTCCGCTTCATTCGGCGTGCGGAAAGTCTTCCAGCAGGTCGGCCAACTCATCGGCGTGCTGTTCCTCCACGGCCAGGATGGTCTTGAGCATGTCGCTGGTGGTGGGGTCGTCCGCACCCAGGAACCTGACCATGTCGCGGTAGCTGGTGATGGCGACCCGCTCTGCCACCAGGTCTTCGCGGATCATGTCGCGCAGGGACGTTCCTGCCACATATTCCGCGTGGCTGCGGCCGGTCAGGTTGGCAGGCGCAAAGTCCGGCTCGCCGCCGAGTTGCACGATGCGTGCCGCCAGCAGGTCGGCGTGTCCCAGTTCTTCGTTGGAGTGGGCGAGGAACTCGGCGGCAACCCCGCGTGCGTGAATCCCCCGCGCCATGAAATAGTGACGACGGTAGCGCAGCACGCACACCAGCTCGGTGGCCAGGGCCTGGTTGAGCTGCTCGATGACGGCTTTGCGGTCCGCGTTGTAGTCGGCGGTGACGGCTCCCTGTTCCAGGTGTTTGCGCGCATCGCTGCGCAGGGTCTCAACGCTGGTAAGGTCTGACTTCTTTGGCATGGTGGTGTCTCGCTGGTGAAATCACGAGATTGCGCGCCTCTTGAGATTCCGTCCGTGCGGCGGATCGCATTGGCCCCACATTCCGCCGTGGATGGGTGTTCCACCGCACAGATCGGCCAAACCCGGCGCCTGAGACTGTGGAGGCCAGGCAAACCAATACTTGCCTGGCGTCGGATCACCATTTCTCCGTTGGAAGGAAGACCATGACCCAGTACACCATCGCCGTTTTCGTTGGCAGCCTCCGCCGCGAATCGATCAACCGCAAGTTGGCCCATGCCATGGCGACGCTCGCGCCGCCTGACTTCACATTCGAGCAGGTGCAGATGGATGATCTGCCGCTGTACAACCAGGATGATGATGCCCATCAGGTGGCGTCCGTCCTGCGCGTGAAAGCGGAAATCGGGAAAGCGCATGGCTTGCTGTTCATCACGCCCGAATACAACCGCTCCATCCCTGGCGTGCTCAAGAATGCGATTGATCACGCCTCGCGTCCCTACGGGCAAAGTGCCTGGGCGGGAAAGCCCGCCGGCGTGCTGGGTGCGTCTGTTGGCGCCATAGGAACCGCGCTGGCGCAGCAGCACCTGCGCAACGTGCTGGCCTATCTGGACGTCGCGACCCTTGGGCAACCCGAGGCGTTTATCCATGCCAAGGACGACCTGTTTGCGTCCGATGGAAGCATCGGCGAAGCCAGCAAGAAGTTTCTACAGGGATGGATGGACCACTACGTGGCATGGGTCAGACAGCATGCGTCCGACCACGCTGGCGGGCGTCGTTCCTAGCTGGCTCAGCCCAGCGGCCCCAGATCGTCGCCGTAGAGCGATGAGTTGCCGGCATCCGAATCGGAGTCCGAGTAGCCCTTGGAGCCGGAGGACTGGGCCGCGTCGCCCTCACCCTCGCCCAGCAGTTCAAACGGCAGGGACTGCTTGACCAGGATGATGGTGCAGGGCGCATCCATGGCCACCTTGATCGGCACGGTGGCGACAAAGCGTTGGGTCTTCAGGCCGTGGGTGGCGGCACCCATGACGATGACGCTGACATGGTTGCCGCGCGCATAGTCCAGCAAGGCCTGTGCCACGTCGCCGGATTCCAGAACATGGTAGGAGGTCTGGTGGCCGGGCAGGTCCAGCGGTTGCGCCCACTGGTGCAGTGCGGTCAGGTAGCGCCGGTGCACCTGGGTCTCGCTGCGATCCTCGTCAGAACTGCTGCTCAGCCCCGAAGAGATCACGGTGACGCAGGCCAGGCGAGCACCCGGACGCGTGCCCAGCGAGCGGGCCACCGCCTGGCGCAATGAGTACAGCGTGGCGTCGGTCACATCCTTGTGCGGCACGGCCACCATCACGATGGGCACTTCCTCAATCTGTTGCGACGCCATCGGGCTGGGCTTGTAGTGCATGCCCGCGGCCTTGAGCCAGCGCTTGAAGTGGGTACGGAACTTGGTGCCGGTCACGTTGCGTCCGCGCTCGGTGATGGCGATCTGGTTGGGGTGGGTTAGGTCAAATGCCAGGTGGGCCGCCGAGGGATAGCGCTTGGCGGCCTCCGGCTCCAGGCAGCGCAACACCACCTCCTGCAGCCACTCAGGCAGCTCGGGTTTGATCTTGCGTGGTGGCACCGGGTCCACCCACAGGCGCTGGCGAATGCCGGCGTCGGTCTGTGGGGCGCCAAACGGCAACTCACCGGTGCACAACTGGTACAGCATCACGCCCACGGCAAAAATGTCGCTGCGCGGGTCGCCGCGCACGCCCACCACCTGTTCGGGGGCAATCCAGGCGGGCGAACCCACGGCCTTGCGCAGTTGCTCGGCCAGCAGGTCGGGGTAGTGGGCGTGGCAGGACAGGCCAAAGTCCAGCAGCACGGCGCTGCCGTCGCCACGGAACAGCACATTGGCGGGTTTCAGATCCAGGTGCACGGTGTTCTGCTGGTGCAGTGCATGCAGGGCGCGCGCCATCGACGTGCCCAGCCAGGCGATCTGCTCCACGCTGGGTGGGGTCTCGGAATCCAGCCAGTGTTCCAGGGTCTCGCCAGTCACGTATTCCATGACCAGGTAGGGCAGGCGCGACAGGTCTCCCGCCGCCACAAAGCGCGGAACATGGCGGCCCTGCAGCACCTGCATGATCTGGCATTCGATCTCGAAGCTGACGATGTTCTCCGCACCATCGCCGGCGGTCATGCGCGGCACCTTCATGGCCATCGCAAAGCCGGGGTCGCGCTGGCCGTCGGCATAGTGCACCCGGTAGATGTGGGCCATGCCGCCCGAGTGGATGCAGTCCTCAATCGTGAAGCCGTCAACAACGGTTCCGGGTTCCAGCAACTTCATCGTCCAGACTCCAGGCGATCAGCGAAAAATTCCGGCAGGCCGGCCCGGCGGATGGCCGTGGCGGCAGCGTAGTGGTCGTAGGCTACCCGGTGGAAGGTGAGCTGGGCACGATCCGTATCAAACAGGCTGTACATGGCGTGCGTGTTGCCATCGCGCGGCTGGCCCACCGAACCCACGGTGCCCAACCACTGGCGGTGCCTTGGCACCGGCACGGCCACGCCGGGCTGGGGCTTGAAGGCCATCAGGCCGTCGCCGGCACCGCGGTAGTACAGGGTCTGCAAATGCACGTGGCCGCCAAACACGTAGCGCACGTCGGGCCAGGCGGCGGCCGCGTCCAGGCTGGCCTTGGCGGCGCGTTGGTCGTAGACGTAGCGCCACAGCTCGGGGTCGTTCACGCTCGCGTGGACGAACAACACGTTGTCCAGTTGCAGAGTCAGTGGCAGGCTAGCCATCCAGTCGCGCTGCTCGCGGGAGAGCTGTCGGTGCGTCCAGGCGGCGGTGCTGTCGCCCACCGTCTTGATGTCCGCCGGCGGGGCGATGGCCATGGCGTCGTGATTGCCCTGGATGACCATGGCGCCCTCTTCGGTGAGCAGCATGATGCGCTCAACCACCGCAGTCGGGTCCGCGCCGTAGCCCACCAGGTCGCCCAGAAAGACAAAGCGCTGCGCCTTTTGCGCGCGGGCATGGGTCAGGCAGGCCTCCAGCGCCTGGATGTTGGCATGGATGTCGGACAGTAGGGCGAGTCGCAAGGGGTCTCCTGATCTTCTGGACGGCGTCGGCGCGCCTTTGGCGCCATCATGCCGTGTCTGCCTGACGCCAAGTTTGCAGCGCCCGCCCGCCCTAGAGCGACAGGATATGCCCCATGCGCGGGTCGCCCCTGCCACCCAGCACCTGCTGGTAGGCGGCCTGCACGGCCTGCGCACCGGTGTGGTGTTCCACTCGTAGCCAGGGGCTCTGCGGGTTGGACACCCGGGCGACAAACGCCTGCCAGGACTGCACCAGTCGCTGCCCCAGTACCTGGGCACCCCATTCGGCACTGCGTTTCTTGATCTGCGCCGGGGCAAAGAACAGGGTGGCCTTGGGGCCGGGCAGGTCCTTGGCGCCGCCCATCTCTTCCACATGCGTGGCGCCGATGGAGCTGCTGAACTTCAGGCCCCGGCAGTGGGTGTGCAGCGCCTTGCGGAAGACCGCATTGCCGGCAAAGTCCACGTAAATGCTGGGCGCGTCCGGAGCAATCTGGTCCAGTTGGTCGTAGGTCAGCACCCGGTGGTAGCAGCCCAGGCTCTCGCAAAAGGCCACGTTGCCGGGCGAGGTCAGGCCCACCACCTCGACCCCTGCGCGCTGCGCCAGCTGGAAGGCCGTGCCATAGGCGGTCTTGCTGGAGGCGCTGGACAGCAGCATCAGCGCCGGCTGTGCCGCGTCTGCGGTGGCGCCAAAGAAGTCGTTGTCGGCCAGGAAGTCGTCGATCAGCCACGAGGTGATGAACAGCGGGCGCAGCAGGGCCTGCACGTCCTCGCTGTCGGCGGTGTAGAACGGGTCCACCGCGCAGCGCAGGTACTGGTTGTAGACGCTGTGCAGCTCGGCGCGGTGCGGCGCGCCATCGAAGAAGGCTGCGGCCGACACCTTGGCCGGTGTCAGGTCCACCGCATTGGCCATGGGGAAGTAGCCGTACAGCCGCTCGCCCACGGGCACATCCGGGTGGCGGGATTCGCGCACCGTGCCAAAGCCCCAGACCGGGATACGGCCCCAGTCGGCAGCCTCGGTGCCATCCACCGGGAAGAAGCGCCAGTACTGCATGGCGTCGCCCATGGCGGCGTAGGTGATGTTGTTGGAGGTGAGTGCAAAGCGTTCAATGCCCACGCGCACTTGGCCGTCGCCCAGTGCAGTGAGGGGGGCGGTGTGCAGGCGGGTGGTGGCCAGCTGGGACTTGCGGACCAGCAGATCGGTTGTGGTGGTGAGGGTGGGTATGTTCATGGCGGCACCTTAATGCAAAGCGGCAGAGCCAACAACCGGGAACGGGCGCCTGGGTGACAGGGCCTGAGGGGCTGCGGGTTTACCCGGCTGTGGGAATCCACACTTGAAGAAGTGGCCAGGTTGGCCACAATCCCATTCCTCTGCACCGGGCACCGCGCCCCCTGCAGCGCGAGGACATTTCGCAAAGGGCACACGATGAAACTCGACGACATGCGAATTTCCACCCGGCTGGTACTGGGTTTTGGCGTGCTGGGTCTGCTGATCGCCTTCCTGGGCGGTGTGGCGCAGTACCGGGTCCTGGGCATGACCGGCCTGTTTGACCAGGTGGTCCACGAGCGCATCCCGAAGATCGTGCTGGTCAACGACATCAAGGGCGATGTGACCTTGATCGCCGAGGCCGTGCGCAACATGATCATGATCAGCGACTCTGCCGAGATTGCCAAGGAGGGCGCGCGCATTGAGGCCGCCCGCAAACGCATTGACCAGCGCCTGAAGACCCTGGGCGAGCAGATTGCCGAGGACGAAGGCAAGGCGGTGCTGGGCAAGGTGCTGCAGACGCGCAGCGCCTACGACCCGTTGGAAGCCGAGACCACGACGCTGGCCGCTGACGGCCAGGTGTTCGAGGCCAAGGCCATGCTGATGGACAAGGTCCGACCCGCGCAGCGCGCCTATTTTGATGCCCTGGACGGGCTGCTGAAATACCAGGATGGCTTGCTCGACGCCTCGACTGCGGCGACCCAGTCCGCCGCATCGGGCATGGCCATGGTGATAGGCGGGACCATGGTCGTGGCGCTGGTGGTGGGGGTGTTGATGGCGCTGTGGATCATCCGCTCCATCACGCGCCCCATCCTGCAGGCGGTTGGCATTTCGCGCGAAGTGGCGGCGGGCAACCTGCACGTGGAATTTGATGCCAGCGGCAAGAATGAGATTGCGCAGTTGCTGCAGGCGCTGCAGGACATGCAGGGCGCGCTGGTCCAGGTGGTGCAGCGCGTGCGCAGCGGCTCGGACAGCGTCTCCACCGCCAGTTCGGAGATCGCCCAGGGCAACTTGGACCTGTCGGCCCGCACCGAGAGCCAGGCCAGCGCCCTGCAGCAGACGGCCGCCAGCATGGAGGAACTCAGCTCCAACGTACACCAGAACGCCGACAACGCCCGAGAGGCCAACCAGCTGGCGCAGAAGGCCGCCGCGGTGGCGGCCCAGGGTGGCCAGGTGGTGGGCGAGGTGGTGCAGACCATGCGCGGCATCAATGACTCGTCGCGCAAGATCGCGGACATCATCCAGGTCATTGACGGCATCGCCTTCCAGACCAATATCCTGGCCCTGAACGCCGCCGTGGAAGCGGCGCGCGCCGGCGAGCAGGGCCGCGGCTTTGCCGTGGTGGCCAGCGAGGTGCGGTCCCTGGCCGGGCGCTCGGCCGAGGCGGCCAAGGAGATCAAACACCTGATCGACGAAAGCGTGCAGCGCGTGGAGCAGGGCAATGCCCTGGTGGACCGCGCCGGCACGACGATGAACGAGGTGGTGACCAGCATCCAGCATGTGACCGCCATCATGGCCGAGATCAGCACCGCCAGCAGCGAGCAGGCCGCCGGTGTCGCCCAGGTCGGCGATGCGGTCACGCAGATGGACCATGTGACCCAGCAGAATGCCGCCCTGGTGGAAGAGATGGCAGCCTCGGCAGGCGCCCTGAAGGCCCAGGCCCAGGAGCTGGTGCAGGCGGTGGCGGTGTTCCACCTGGATGGTGCCGGAGTGCCCGCCTTGCGCTGATGCGGTTCGCTACACTGGCGGCAACCGGAGGGAGCCACGATGACATTGACCACTTTGCGCGCCTGGGCCTGCCTGGCGCTGCTGTTCCTGCACAGCCTGGCCGGCGCCGAAGTGCCCGCCGCAACCGCCGAGGCATTGATGCACAAGTCCGGCGTCTGGGCGCAACTGGCCGACGTGGCGCCGCAAGCCAAGGCCGGCATTGCGCAGTCCGCCGCCGGCTCGCGGCTGGATGCCGACGGCCTGCGCCGCCTGGAGTCATTGGCCGACGACACCTTCTCCCCCACGCGCTTGCGGGCCAGCTTTCAGCAGGTACTGGCGGCCAGGCTGACTGCGGCACAGGTCGGCGACGCCCTGAAGTGGTTTGACAGCCCAACGGGCAAGCAGATCACGCGCCTGGAGGAAGCCTCCTCGGCCGACGCCGAAGACATCAACCAGGCCCTGAGTGACGGCAACCAGGCGCTGGCCACGGCCTCGTCCCGGCGCCAGTCCCTGCTGGCGCAGGTGGTGCGGGTGACCCGCGCGGCGGAAGGCATGGTGTCCATGCAGATCAACACCACCGTCGGCGTCCTGCAGGGCCTGGCCAGCGCCTTGCCCGATCAGCCCACGCCGACGGCCCCGCAGCTGCGGGCCATGTTCGAGGCCCAGCGCCCGCAGATGCTGGCCACCAGCACCGGCGTCATGCTCACGCTCTTTGCCCGCACCTACCAGCCGGCCAGTGACCGGGCGCTGGAGCAGTACGTGCGCTTCCTGTCATCCAAGTCTGGAGCCGCGCTCTCCGCAGCCATGATGGATGCGATGGATGAGGCGCTGGCGGCGGCGGCGCAGCGCCTGGGGCGCGGCATCAGCGAACCCCCGGCCACCAGCCTGTAAGCGGCGAATGGCGATATTGCTACTGTTTTGGTAGCAATATCGCTCTATTCGACGAGGGCTGGAGCCCGATCTTTATGCAACCGTGATGGTCACGTCGATGTTGCCCCGGGTGGCGTTGGAGTAGGGGCACACCTGGTGGGCCTTGGCCACCAGGGCTTCGGCGGCAGCGCGCTCCATGCCGGGGATGCTGACCACCAGTTGCACCTCAATGCCAAAACCGGCGGGAATGGGGCCAATGCCCACGGTGGCGTCGATGCTGGTGTCGGCGGGCAGGGCAATTTTCTGCGTGCCGGCGACAAACTTCATGGCGCCGATGAAGCAGGCGCTGTAGCCGGCGGCAAACAGCTGCTCGGGGTTGACGCCGCCGCCGGCACCGCCCATTTCCTTGGGCACAGCGAGTTTCAGGTCCAGCAGACCGTCGGAGGTGCGGGTGGTGCCGTCACGCCCGCCAGTGGATTTGGCGTGGGCTTGGTAAACAACTTTTTGCAGGGTGGTGCTCATGGCAGGACTTTCTTCGGTAAATGCCCGGGGGTGGGGCGGGTGGGTAATGGGTGTTGGGTATTGGAAGAATCAGAACAGGCTCTTGAACCAGCCGATGGTCGCGCCAATCGTCACCATCGCGCGTAGCTTCAGCAGGGCCAGGGTGTCACCGGCTTCCGGTATGGCCGCGCCACAGCGCGGGTCTGAGCGCTGCAGGGCGCCGGTCATCTTGTGGTCGATCGGGATCGGTTCGCAGCCGTGGTCGGATTCGCAGACAAAGTCATAGGTCTCGCGCGCCGGAGCGTGGCAGGAGAAGCAGTTCTTGCCAAAGCGGTTGTTCACATCCTCAAAGCCGCGCTTGCCGATGCGGGTGCCCTGCTCGCTCACTTCCAGTTCAAAGAACTCCCAGTCACCGGTGGCCGGGCTGAAACCCGCCTCGCGTTTGACCATGGCCTCGGTGGGCACCAGTTGCACCACCGAACCCACGGGGTAGACCGCGCCCTTGGGGGCATTGGCGACCTTGACCGTGTCCATCACGTTGCCCAGCAGGTTGTCCACATAGAAGTGGCGAACCTGCGCCATCTGGCGCATGCAGCGAAAGCTGGCGTCCGTCACATCGACGGTGGTGGCGGCATAGGCGATCTGGCCGATCACGGTGACCCCCAGGGCCAGGGCCAAGGCGGTTTTGCCCAGTCGGAAGCGGGTGGTGGGTGTGGACGAAGTATTCATGGTCATTCTTTTGTGGAGAGGGGATTCAGGTGGCGGGTGTCTGCATGGCACCGCGCAGGTGCTTGATTTGCTGGTTCAGCGCGATCAGTTCATCGAGTTGCAGGCCGCTTTGCGCCAGCACGCAGCCGGGAATGTGGGCGGCGCGGGCCTGCAGCTGGCGGCCCTGGGCGCTCAGCCACACGTGAACGCGGCGCTCGTCTTCAGCGGAGCGCTGGCGCACCAGCCAGCCGGCGGACTCCATGCGCTTGAGCAGCGGGGTCAGCGTGCCGGAGTCCAGGGAGAGGCGCTCGCCCAGCGCCGAGACGCTGGGGCCATCCGCCTCCCACAGCACCAGCATCACCAGATACTGGGGGTAGGTGAGTTCCAGGCTGTCCAACAGGGGCTTGTAGAGCTTGGTCATGGCCAGCGATGCCGAGTACAGCGAGAAGCACAACTGGTTGTCCAGCATCTGGGCTGGGTTGGGTGCGACGGGATGGGATTTGCTTGGCATGGCTGAATTATTGCACGTAATTTAATTGTGTGCAATTGAAATCAACAATCACGTCATCCGGGTTAACCGGGGCTTGGCAGTGCACGCGCGGCTGGGCTATCGTGCTGCCATGGCAGAAAGCACGTTTGACTACCTCATCATTGGCGCCGGCTCGGCGGGCTGCGTACTGGCCGCACGGCTGAGCGAAGACCCGAACATCACCGTCGCCCTGCTGGAGGCTGGCCCCCCCGACAGCAGTGTGTTGATCCATTGCCCGGCAGGGCTGGCGGTGCTGGCCAAGAATGGCCAGGCCAACTGGAAATTCGAGACCACGGTGCAGCCCGGGTTGAATGGCCGCAAGGGCTACCAGCCGCGCGGCAAGGTACTGGGCGGCTCCAGCTCGGTCAACGCCATGATCTACATCCGCGGCCAGCGCGAGGACTACGACCGCTGGGCGGCGCAGGGCAACCCCGGCTGGTCATTCGACGAGTTGCTGCCGTACTTCAAGCGGGCGGAAGACAACGCCCGCGGTGCCGATGCCTTCCACGCCACGGGCGGCCCGCTGCATGTACAGGACCTGACCAGCCCGAATACCCTGGGCCCGGTGTTTGTGGAAGCCGGCCGCCAGGCTGGCTATGCGGTCAACACGGACTTCAACGGCGCGCGCCAGGAGGGTGTGGGCCTGTACCAGGTCACGCACAAAAACGGCGAGCGCTTCAGTGCGGCCAAGGCCTATCTCGCGCCGAATTTGAACCGCCCGAATCTGCGCGTGTTCACCGGCGCCCACACCACCCGCATCCTGATGGACAAGAAGCGCGCCGTGGGCGTGGAGTTTGCACACGAGGGCCATATCAAGCAGCTGCGCTGCGCGCGCGAGGTGCTGTTGTCGGCCGGGGCTCTGCAGTCACCGCAGATATTGATGCTGTCAGGCATAGGCCCGCACCACCATCTGGTGCAAAACGGCATTGCCACGCTGCACGACCTGCCGGGCGTGGGGCAGAACCTGCACGACCACATCGACATCGTGCAGGTGGTCAACGCGCCCAAGCTGAAAGAAACCTTTGGCGTGTCCTTCACCGGCCTGGCACGGGCGGTCAAGGGCATCTTCGAGTGGCGTGACCACCGCACCGGCATGCTGACCACCAACTTCGCCGAGGCCGGCGGCTTTGTCAAAAGCCAGCCGCAGGAGCGTACGCCAGACCTGCAATTCCACTTTGCGATTGCCAAGCTGGTGGACCATGGCCGCGCCACGGTGCTGGGCCATGGCTACTCCTGCCACGTCTGCCTGTTGCGCCCGGTCAGTCGCGGCGCCGTCACGCTGGCCAGCAAGGACCCATTTGCCCCTCCGGTGATCGACCCCAACTTCCTGGGCGAGCGCGACGACATGGAGCGCCTGATGCGCGGCTTTCGCCAGATGCGCACCCTGTTGCAGCAGCCCGCACTGGCTGCCCTGGGCGGGCGCGAGACGGCACGCTCGGCCAGGGCGGTGAGCGATCTGCAGGTGGAGCAGTACATCCGCGACCACGCCGACACCGTCTATCACCCGGTGGGCACCTGCCGCATGGGCCGTGGCCACCTGAACGTGGTGGACCACGAACTGCGCGTGCACGGCATCCAGGGCCTGCGCGTGGTGGACGCGTCCATCATGCCGCAGGTGGTCAGCGGCAACACCAACGCGCCCACCATCATGATCGCCGAGAAAGCGGCCGACATGATCAAGGCCGCTCAGGCTGCCTGAAAACCTGCGTTTAAGGATTTTTTAGCAAGTCCTTAAGCAATATTTAGCAACGGGCCACGGCGCGAATTTCTAGACTTCTTTCCATGGTTTCGGACGCATGGGGCGTTCTGCAACCACCATTGCAATCGGGTCACCAACCCGGGAAAGAAGTTCTCCGTGAAAAACACTGTTCAGGAAAACCAGGCGCTCGCCGCGGCACACACCGCTGCCCGCTTTGACATGTATACCGGCATCCACAAGGCCATGCGGGCCCTGATGGCCGACACCCTGCTGGCCGTGGGCCGCATGGACCCGTCCGACCTGGAAGAGGTCACCGCGGTCAGTGGCCGCGTCATGGAACTGCTGGACTTCTGCACCAGCCATCTGGACCATGAGAACACCTTTGTGCATGCCGCCATCGAGGCGCGCGCCGCCGGCGCCAGCGAGGCCGTGGCCCACGAGCACGAGGAGCACCTGGAAAGCATCACCGCACTGAAGCGCGCCGTGGCCGCCCTGTGGGCCAATCCCGCGTCCACCCGCGCCGATGCGGCCGTGCTGGACCTATACCGCCAGCTGGCGCTGTTTGTGGCCGACAACTTCCACCACATGCACGTGGAGGAAACCACGCACAACGCCGTGCTGTGGGCGCGTTACACGGATGCCGAACTGGTGGGCGTTCACAACGCGCTGCTGGCATCGATTGCCCCGGCCGACATGATGTTTTCGCTGCGCTGGCTGATTCCCTACATGAGCCCGGCCGAGCGCACGGCCCTGCTGGCCGACATGCAGGCCCATGCTCCTGCACCCGCATTTGCCGCGGCGCTGGATGTGGTGCAACCCCATCTGACGCAGGTCGAGTGGGGCAAGCTCGCCCGCAGCCTGGGCCTGCCACCCGCACCCGGCCTGGTGGCCGTCTGAAGCGAGGAACTGGATATGGAATTCGACAGGAAATACATCGTCTGGGCGTTGGCCTATGCCATTGCCGGCATGGCGCTGGGCATCTACATGGCGGCCTCCCAAAAGCACGACCAGCATGTCACCCATGCCCACGTGCTGCTGCTGGGCTTCGTGGCATCGGTGATCTACGGCGTGATCCACAAGCTGTGGCTCGACGTCCACCGGCCCGCAATGGCCACTGCGCAACTCGTCGCCCACCAGTTTGGTGTGCTGGTGATGTGCACCGGTCTGTTCCTGCTGTATGGCGGCCTGGTGCCGGCGGCCGCACTGGACCCGATTCTGGCGGTGGCCTCGATCGCCGTGCTGCTGGGCGCCGTGCTGATGCTGCGCATGGTGCTGACCAGCCGTAGCAGCGCCTGGGTCTGAGGCGGGGCGCCTTAGGACGCTTCCTGCAGCTCCAGCGGGCGCAGCACTGCCAGGCAGAAGCGCCCGCGCCCGGTTTTTTCGATGCGGATCCACGGGCCGTGCTCGTTGAGCCGGCGCTGCAGCAGCAGCAGCCGGGCCTCCAGGTTGTCCACCACATCCGGAAGGCCCAGTTCAGGGGCCAGGCGCAGTTCGCGGTTGGTGAACTCGGTGCGCCCGCGAACGCTGAAGTCCTGCACCAGCTTCCAGAAAATGGCGCCGGCCACGCCCTTGATCAGGTAGTCGTCGCCGATGAAGACGCTGTCGTTGGCGGCAAAGTGGCGGATCAGCAGGGCCTGGCCGCCCATGGGCGGCAGCACGCTGTCAGAGGGCTCGGGGTCGGGCTGCTCGGGGCTGGCGTGCATCAGGTCGATGCTGGCCCCCAGGTGCCCGGCCACGGCCACCAGCACATCCTCGTCCTCGAAGCTGAACTGCAGGTCGTTGGGGCTCTCCACAAACAGCACGCCCAGCAGGCGGCCCGCAGAGAGAACCGGCACCGCCAACTGGCTGTGGGGCTCGCTCAGACCCGGCCAGGGAATGTCCATGTCCAGCGCCAGGTCCAGGCTGCCCTCCTGCAGGCTGCTGCGAATCGCGGCGTTGTACTGGTAGGCGTTGGTCATGTGCATGATGCGCACCGGCGTGCGCTCGCGCGCCGCCACGCCAATGACGCCCTGGCCCATGTCGATCTCGGAGCCCACGCCCGAGGTGGCATAGCCGCAGCTGGCCACCGTGTACAGGCGCCCGGTCACCGGGTCCAGCATCAGCACCATGGCGTGGCGCACGTCCATGAAATCGGCCAGCGCGCCCAGCGTGGCGTTGAGCAGTTCATCCAGTGCGGTGCAGCGCGACAGGCGCTCGCTGACGCGCCGCACCGCGTTGAGCAGCCCGCAGCGCGGCGGTGCGGCCGCCAGGTGATCGCCTTCCAGGGCCTCGATGGACTGCACCTCGTAGACGTCGGAGCCGCGCAGGCGGAACACGTTGGCCATGCCGCTGTGCGAGGCAATGCCGGCCAGCTGCGCCTTCATGCTCTCGAACAGCGGGCCCTCCTCTTCGGTGCGCAGGTAGCGGATGTGGATGCGGAAAAACTGTGCCGTGACCGGGTGCAACACCAGCAGCGTGGCATAGGGGTTGGACAGGATGTTCTGCCGTGTCTTGTTCAGGAACTGGAAGGACAGTGCCAGGTGCCGTTCATCGATGTAGAACACCTGCGAGATATAGGCCACGTTGGGCACACCCTCGCTGGTGCAGGTGGCCATGATGGTGGGGATGGCGCCCTCCAGGCAGGGGCGGATGGCGCCCAGCGTCAGCGCATTCATGCCGAAGTCCCCGCGGTCTGGCTGCCCAGGCGCTCACCGGCGCGCGTGCCCGGTGTCTGGTCGAACGCATCGGTGGGCTCAAACTGGATGGCCACCACATCGGTGGGCGCATACGCCAGCATGGCGCGGCAGAAAGGGGGCTCCACGCCGACCGCAATCAACTCCTCCTCCATGGCCAGCAGATAGCGGTCGAGCACGGGGCGGTCGGCGGCCTCCATCGGTCGCACCTGCACGTGGTCGGTCTTGACCTGCAGCGTGCGGTGGCTGGACGGCTGGCTGAACACCACGGCAATGCGCCCGGTGGCGGCGAGATCCTGCAGCAGCTGGCGCGACTGGCGGCGCGCCAGGAAGATGGTGATGGTGCGCCCATCCGCCGAGATGGTGCTGCCCACGGCCCGCATCAGGCTGGGGCGCAGGGTGGCGTCGCAGGAACTGGCAATGGTTGACACACCGCCGGCCACCATGGCGATCCAGTCCGGCGACAGCAGGGATGGCGTTGCACTCATGCGGCGGGATTGTAGGGGCGCTGTGGCTACATGCGAAAGCGCTTGCGCGTGAGCGCCAGTGCGATCCAGAACGACACCACGGCATACACCACCAGCACCGCAATGTGCTGCAGCGCGTCGGTGGGCCACTGGTCCATGAACAAGGGGCGCACCAACAGCACCGCGCTGGAGAGCGGCAGCCAGTCGGCCACCACGCGCACGGCCAGTGGCAGCTGTTCCAGCGGGAAGAACACGCCGCTCAGGAACATCATGGGGGTGAGGAACAGCGTGAAGTAGTAGGTGAAAAAGTCATAGCCCTTGGCCAGCGCATTGAAGATCAGCGCGATGCAGCTGAAGGTGATGCCCACGCCCAGCAGCACCGGCCAGGCCACCAGCAGCTTCGGCGAATGGCTGATGTTCAGCGCCAGCATCACGCCCAGGATGGCGGTGACGGTGAACAGCGACTTGAAGGCCGCCCACAGCATTTCCGCCAGCACGATGTCGTCCAGACCGACCGGCGCATTCATGATGCCGTCCCAGGTCTTTTGCACATGCATGCGCGAAAACGCCGAGTACAGCGCCTCGAATGAGGCCGCCTGCATGGCGCTCATGCAGATCGAGCCGCTGGCCAGAAACAGGATGTAGGGCACCTGCACCGGGCCGGTGGGACCAGGCACGGTGATCTGGCCCACCAGCGCGCCCATGCCGTAGCCAAAAGCCACCAGCCACATCAGCGGTTCGGCGATGTTGCCAACCAGGCTGGGAATGGCCAGCTTGCGCCACACCAGCAGGTTGCGCAGGAACACCGGCCAGAAGCGCAGCGACAGTTCCGGCGGCCGCCATGCAGAAAGATTTTTGCTGCTAGCCCTCGTGGATTCTGGAGTGTTTGCTATTGTTTTCATAGTAATTACCCCTCCTCGCGGATCTGCCGCCCGGTCAGCTTCAAAAACAGGTCTTCCAGGTTGGCCGGCCGGTGCAGGGTGCGCAACTGCGGATAGGCCTGCAGCGCCTGCAGCAGTTCGGCGGCGTTGGCGGTGTAGAAGAACACCGTCTCGCCGCTGACCTCGACGCGCGCGGCCAGCGTGCGCAGGGGCGACTCCAGCAAGGCCATGGCACCTACGCCGTAGACCTCAACGACATCGGGTTCCAGGTGCTCCCGGATCAGGTCGCGCGGCCGCCCTTCGGCAATCTTCCTGCCATGGTCCAGCACCAGCAGCCGGTTGCACAGGCGCTCGGCCTCGTCCATGAAGTGGGTGGTCAGCAGGATGGATTTGCCCTGCTGCAACAGCAGTTGCAGGCGCTCCCACATCAGGTGGCGGGCCTGCGGGTCCAGCCCGGTGGTGGGCTCGTCCAGCAGCAAGAGGCGCGGGTTGTTGACCAACGCGCGGGCCAGCGAGAGCCGGCGCTTCATGCCGCCGGACAGTTCGCCGGGTTTGGCATTGGCCTTGCTGGTCAGCGAGGCGAACTCCAGCAGGTCGGGAATGCGCGCGCGGATCTGTGCGTCCTTCATGCCGAAGTAACGGCCGTAGACCAGCAGGTTCTCGGCACAGCTGAAGTCCGGGTCCAGCGTGTCCATCTGGCTGACCACGCCCAGTTGCGCCTTGATCGCCAGCGCGTCGCGCGGCATCTCCAGGCCCAGTGCGTGGATGCGGCCGCCATCGGGCGCGGTCAATCCCAGGCACATGCGGATGGTGGTGGTCTTGCCCGCACCATTGGGGCCGATCACGCCCAGGCACTCGCCGGGTCCGATGGAAAACGACAGGTTGTTGACGACGGTGGCATCGCCATAGCGCTTGTGCAGGTGCTCAACGGAAAACAGCGTGGTATCGGGCATGGTGGTGTTCAGCCTACCGCCTGCAGGCGTCCGCGTCCCTGGCTCTTGGCCAGGTACAGGCCGGTGTCGGCACGGACCATGAAGGTGGTGAGGGAGTCGTCAGTGGGTTGAAGCAGGGCCAGGCCGGCACTGTAGTCGACGGTGAGGTCGGGCTGCAGGTCGCAGGTCATTTTCAGGGCGGCGCGCAGGCGCTGCTCGATCAGCAGCGCGGAGGCCCGGTCGGTGTGCGGCAGCAGCAGGGCAAACTCTTCACCGCCGATGCGGGCCGCCAGATCGCTGGAGCGCCGGTGCGTCAGCAGCACGGTGCTGAACAGGCGCAGCACCTGGTCCCCCACCTCGTGGCCGCGGGTGTCGTTGATGCGCTTGAAGTGGTCCAGGTCCAGCATGATCAGCGCCAGCGGGGTGTTGTGGCGGCGCGCCTGGTCAAACATGGCCGGGGCGCGCGCATCCCAGCCGTGGCGGTTGAGCAGGCCGGTCAGGGAATCGGTGGCAATCTGCTCGCGCAGCTTGGCGTCAGCCTCGTCGCGCCAGGCCACCAGCACCGCCACCGTGGTCAGCGCCAGTGTGATGTTGGCCGCCACTTGCGCGCCGATATTGATGGGGTGCGGGGCGGCAAAGTTGGGATAGAGCTCCGGAAAGAATCCTCCCAGCACGCCACGCCCCACGGTGAAGGCAGCCACCACCAGGTAGCACAGGGCGATCAGTGTGCGCCAGGGCAGGGGTGCCTTGAACTGCGGCCACAGGGCCGCGCGGCCCACCAGCACCAGCTGCGCCGCCAGCATGAAGTTGGCGTAGGCCACGCGCAGGCTGTAGTGCTCAAACACCAGGCCATAGCCAATCGGAAGTGCCACGGCCAGCACGATCAGCAGGCGCTTCCATGGGCGCGGGCCCAGCCACTCCTGCAGGGAGCCGTACATGGCCACATTGGCGGCCGCCGCAGAGCCAACGCTGCACACCGACAGGACCGGGTCCATCCAGGTGCCGGACACCGCCTCGGAGGCAATGATGAAGACCCAGCCCAGCGTCTGCAGCAGCAGGGACAGCTGCGCCAGGCGCGCCGCGCGGCTGATGCCGCGGCCCATGATCAGCGGCAGCGCGATCGACACGGTGGCCAGGTTGGCCGCAGTGAGAATCAGGATGGTCGTGACATCGATCGCGTGCATGGGGGCGTTGGGGGCGGCCTATTGGAACGCCACTTCCGAGAAACTGCGCAGTTTGCGGCTGTGCAACTGCTCGGTGCCCTGGGCACGCAACAGTTCGATGGCGCGCATGCCGATGCGCAGGTGCTGGTCCACCCGCTCGCGGTAGAAGTGGTTGGCCATGCCGGGCAGCTTGATCTCGCCGTGCAGCGGCTTGTCGCTCACGCACAGCAGGGTGCCGTAGGGCACGCGGAAACGGAAGCCGTTGGCCGCGATGGTGGCGCTTTCCATGTCCAGGGCCACGGCGCGGCTTTGGCTGAAGCGGCGCTGGGGCTGGTTGTCGGGCAGCAGTTCCCAGTTGCGGTTGTCCGTGCTGGCCACGGTGCCGGTGCGCATGATGCTCTTGAGTGCGGCGCCTTTCACCTGGGTGATGTCGGCCACGGCCTGTTCCAGGGCGACCTGGATCTCGGCCAGCGCCGGAATCGGCACCCACAACGGCAGTTCCTCGTCCAGCACATGGTCCTCACGCACATAACCGTGGGCCAGCACGTAGTCGCCCAGTTGCTGGCTGTTGCGCAGGCCGGCGCAGTGGCCCAGCATGATCCAGGCATGCGGGCGCAGCACGGCGATGTGGTCGGTGATGTTCTTGGCGTTGGCCGGGCCCACGCCGATGTTGACCATGGTGATGCCGGCGCGGTCCGCGCGCACCAGGTGGTAGCCCGGCATTTGCGGCAACCGGGGCGGCGCCTTGCCCAGCGCATCCATGGCGTGCGCCGGCAGCCCGACCCGGCGGGTGATGACGTTGCCGGGTTCCACAAAGGCGATGTACTCGCTGTGGGGGTTTTGCATCTCGGCGTGCCCCAGGGCGATGAACTCGTCGATGTAGAACTGGTAGTTGGTGAACAGCACGAAGTTCTGGAAGTGTTCGGCCGCGGTGCCGGTGTAGTGGCGCAGCCGGTGCAGCGAGTAATCCACGCGCGGTGCGGTGAACAGCGCCAGCGGCTGGGGTTCGCCGGGGCGCGGCTGGTGGGTGCCGTTGGCAATGCCGTCGTCCATGGCGGCCAGATCGGGCAGGTCGAACACATCGCGCATCAGCGTGCGGCGCTGTGCCGGCATGGTGCCTTCCACGTGGTCGTTTTCCGCAAACGAGAAGTGCACCGGAATGGGCTGGGTGCTGGTGCCCACCTCCAGCTCCACCTCGTGGTTTTGCAGCAGCAGGTTGAACTGGTCCAGGTAGTAATCGCGGTACAGATCGGGGCGGGTCAGCGTGGTCTCGAAGCGGCCCGGGCCGGCCACGAAGCCGTAGCTCAGGCGGGCGCTTTCGGGGGTGATGGTGCGCGAGACCGTGTCGGTGTGGATGCGCACCAGCGGGTAGCAGGCGCGCACATGGCCCTGCAGGTCTTTCCCGGCGACAAAACCCTGCATGGCCTGGCGCAGGTGGGCAATGCTGCCGTCGTAAATGCGGGTGACCTGGGCCAGGGCGGCGGTGGCGTCGGTGAAGCGTTCGGGGGCGATAAAAGCGGGAAGGTTGGGCATGGGCCTATTGTGCCGTGGTCATGTGACGCCCGCTGCTTTGCGGAATAATACGCACTGGCGGCAACCCCCTGTCGCAGGACTTTTTCTGGTGCCAGATCAAAACGATTCACGGTTTGTAGAGACCGGCTTTCCCTCGCTGCAATGGGAGGACGACGACTTGCCGACGCGGCCCATGCCCCTGCATGAGCGCCCGCTTCAGGCCCGCATTGACCACGAGATGGCCATCATTGCCGAGCGGCACATCCGCATTGCGCTGGCCATCGAGAAGTTCTGGGGCCACCGCGACTGTGTGGAATACCTGCAGAAGCTGATCATGAGCGGCGGCCACCAGGACGGTCAGAACCGGGTGGGTTTCAAGCCCGACGTGGTATCTGCACTGATGAATCTGGCGGCACTGCACCAGATCGAATAACGGAACAGGCACCTCATGCGTAAATGGATAGTGGGCACCGTGGTGCTGGCGGTCGTGGCTTTGGCTGTGTTCTTCAACGTGCCCACCCTCGTGGATGGGCGCATGAACACGGTGACGCATCCTGGTCCCTATGCCGCCGGTGCCGCTGCCGGCGCGGCCCACCAATCGCTGTTTGTGGCCGATCTGCATGACGACGCCCTGCTATGGAACCGTGACCTGTTGCAACGCTATGAGCGCGGTCACTCCGACCTGCCGCGCCTGCTGGACGGCCACGTGGCCCTGCAGGTGTTTGCCACCGTCACCAAGACGCCCAAGGGCCTGAACTACGATCGCAACAGCGCCGACACCGACAGCATCACCCTGCTGGCCATGGCCCAGCGCTGGCCCACCGCTACCTGGAACAGCCTGCTGGCTCGCGCCCTGTACCAGGGCGAGAAGCTGCACCAGTATGCCAAGGACAGCCAGGGCCGTCTGGTGGTGGTCAGGAGCCGTCAGGACCTGGTTGATTTCATTTCCGCCTGGAGCCAGGACAACCAACGGGTGGCCGCCATCCTCGCCACCGAAGGTCTGCACCCGCTGGAAGGCCAGCTGGAGAACGTGGACCGGCTGTATGACGCCGGCTTTCGCATCACCGGCCTCACGCACTTCTTCGACAACGAGGTCGGTGGCTCGGCCCACGGCATGGAGAAAGGCGGCCTGACCCCGTTGGGCCGCCAGGTGGTGGAGCGGCTGCAGGCCAAGGGCATGCTGATCGACCTGGCCCACGCCTCCAAACCGCTGATTGACGATGTGCTGGCGGTCGCCCGGCGCCCGGTGCTGGTGTCGCACACCGGCGTGGCCGGCACCTGCCCAGGGCCGCGCAACCTGAGCGATGACCACCTCAAACGCATTGCCGCGACCGGCGGTGTGGTCGGCATAGGCTACTGGGAGGGTGCGGTCTGCAACCCCAGCATCCCGGCCATCGTGAAAGCCATCCGTTACGCCGTGGACCAGGTTGGCGTGGCGCATGTGGCCCTGGGATCGGATTTCAATGGCGCCACCCGCACCCCGTTTGACGTGACCGGCCTGCCCCAGGTGACCGAAGGCCTGATGGCGGCGGGCTTCAGCGCCGGTGATATTCGCGCCATCATGGGTGGCAATGTGCAGCGCCTGCTGTTGCAGACACTGCCCGCAAACTGAACCGTTTCTCCCAAGTCGTTGCAAGCTAAATAAGCCTCCAGCCCTCGTAAACACTGCGCAGGCAGCTATCAAAAAAGTAGTATTTCCATGACCGCTTCAACCCTCCCCACGCAGCACCACTTTGACGTCCTGATCGTTGGCAGCGGTCTGGCCGGCCTGTCGGCCGCGCTGCACCTGGCGCCCACGCACCGGGTGGCTGTGCTGACCAAGCGCGCCATGAGTGACGGCTCCAGCGGCTGGGCCCAGGGCGGCATTGCCGCCGTACTGGCCGAGGGCGACAGCTTCGACGCCCATGTGCAGGACACGCTGGTGGCCGGCGCCGGCCTGTCCGACCCCGCGGCCACGCGCTTTGTGGTGGAGCATTCCCCGGAGAGCATTGCCTGGCTGCGCGAACTGGGCGTGCCGTTTTCCGAGGAAGATGGTGCCCTGCACCTGACGCGTGAAGGCGGCCACAGCGCGCGGCGCATCGTGCACGTGACCGATGCCACCGGTGCGGCCGTGCAGAAGACGCTGATCGAAACCGTGCGCCGCACGCCCAACATCACGCTGTTCGAGAACCACACGCTGGTCGATCTGATCACCCAGAGCAAGCTGGACCACGGGGCCGGCACGCAATCGGCAGACAACCGCTGCCTGGGTCTGTACGCGCTGGACGAATCCACCGACACGGTGCACACCTTCAGTGCGCCGCAGACCATCCTGGCCACCGGCGGCGCCGGCAAGGTCTATCTCTACACCACCAACCCCGACACGGCCACCGGCGACGGCATTGCCGCGGCCTGGCGTGCTGGTTGCCGCGTCACGAACATGGAGTTCATCCAGTTCCACCCGACCTGCCTGTACCACCCGCACGCCAAGTCCTTCCTGATCAGTGAGGCAGTGCGCGGCGAGGGTGGGCGTCTGCTGCTGCCGCAATCGGCGGGAGGCACGCGCTTCATGCCCCAGCACGACCCACGCGCCGAACTGGCGCCACGCGACGTGGTGGCCCGCGCCATCGACTTTGAGATGAAGAAGGGCGGCTTTGACTGCGTCTACCTGGACATCTCGCACCAGCCGCTGTCCTTTTTGCTGGAGCACTTCCCCAACATCCATGCGCGCTGCCTGGAGCTGGGCATCGACATCAGCAAGCAGCCGATTCCCGTGGTGCCAGCGGCGCATTACACCTGCGGCGGCATCCACACCGACCTGATGGGTGCCACCGACATCGCCGGTCTGCACGCCATCGGCGAGACCGCCTACACCGGCCTGCACGGCGCCAACCGCCTGGCCAGCAACTCGCTGGTGGAGTGCATGGTGTTCGCCCGCGCGGCAGCCACCCACATTCTGGCCACACCGCTGGCCGCGCCGCCCGCGCTGCCCGCGTGGGACGACAGCCGCGTGACCGACGCCGACGAGGCGGTGGTGATCTCGCACAACTGGGATGAGCTGCGCCGTTTCATGTGGGACTACGTGGGCATCGTGCGCACCAACAAGCGGCTGGAGCGGGCCTCGCACCGCATTGCGCTGCTGCAAGGTGAGATTCAGGAGTTCTACGCCCACTTCCATGTGACGCGGGATTTGCTGGAGCTGCGCAACCTGGTGCAGGTGGCCGAACTCATCGTGCGCTCGGCCCAGACCCGGCATGAGAGCCGGGGACTGCATTTCAGCCGGGACTATCCCGACACCGCCGCCACCGCGCTGCCAACGGTACTGGCCCCGGTCTGAGGGGGGCGTGCGCCCGGAATCCCGCGCGGGCCGGGCTCAATCGTCCGGCAAGGCGCGGGCCGAACTGATGAAGGCAATGGAGCGCCCGGCCGGCAGGTTGGCGTGAATGCCTTCCACCATCGGTGGGCTGGCCGGTTGGTCGGCCTTCCAGACGATGATGAAATTGGCACCGGAACCGCCGGTGTCGTCACTGCGGGGCACGAACAGTTCCAGTGTGCCCATGGGCGCGATGACTTGCGGCGTGGGCACGTAGTTGCGCAATTTCTTGCCACCGGTGTCGTAGTACTGCGCCGACACCACGCGAATGGGTTTGGTCAGGTCGGTATTGCGGATGCTCACAGAGACCGAAACCAGGGTCTTGGCCTGCAAGCCGGTGGACGTGGTGTCGCCATGCCAGATGTGGGAGTACACCGGAAGGTACAGGGTTTGCCCCTGGGATCGGACCGGCGGGGTCTGACCATGCGCGACCGCGCAGGACAGGATTGCAAACAGACTGGCCAGAATGAACTTCATAGGGACTCCATCTTACTGAAGCCGTCGGTAGCGCTGGTAGATGCGGTCCAGTTCGCCATTGCGCCTGAGTTCGGCCAGTGCCTGCTCCAACCGGGTCAGTGTGGGGGCATCGAGTTTGCGGCTCGCCCACAGATAGCTGGGGCTGGACTGCAAAACACCCGGGTGCAGGCGCAACCGGTCGCCCAGACCCTCTGCGCGGATGTAATACGCGCCGGTCAGTTCATTGGTGTAGTAAAAGCGGGCACGCCGGTTCACCACATTGCGCAAGGCCGTCGCGCTGCCACCCGGCGTCTCAATGACATTGACACCTTGGCGGCGCAGGTCGGCCGCATAGCTGGCGCCCGACTGCGTGACCACCAGATCGCCACTCAGTGCCAGATCGGCCGCATTGTGCACGTCGGCGTGATCGTCCATGCGCCCGACCAGGCGCTCGTGAACCAGATAGACGGGCGTACTGATGCGGTGGGCTATCCCATTGCGTTGCGGGGTATCCAGCAAGGCGCACATCAGGTCGATGCGCCCGCTCTTGAGGCCATCTTCGATGCGTTTGATGGGGGTCGGAACCGGGTCGATGCGGAACCGCAGGCCCTTGTCCACTTTTTCCATGGCTGCCAGGATGTCTGGGCAGTGCCCGCTGGCCGTCCCGCCACGCGCATCGATGAACTTGGGTGCGGAGCCCTCCTGCGCCGCGGTACGCAGCAGCACCGGCTGTGCACCGGCGGCCAGTGCCGCGGCGAACAGGCATAGAACCAGGAAGGGGGACAGCCGTGCATTCACGTCGGTGAGTATGGGCGCTGGCCTGCGCGGCTGTCAATTGGTGCGTATCGGCTGGCTCAGGCTGCCCCAATTCCCGGCACCAGCCCTGCAACCGGCTTCCCCGCCTTCAGCGCAGCCGTAAATGCCAGCATCCGGTCAATCGGCTTGCGCGCCTGCAAGCCCAACGCCGGGTCCACGTGAATCGCATTGGTGCCCGTCTCCAGCACATGCGCCACGCCGGCCAGGCCGTTCATCGCCATCCAGGGGCAGTGGGCGCAGCTCTTGCAGGTGGCGCTGTTGCCGGCGGTCGGCGCCTCGATGAAGGTCTTGCCGGGGTTGAGCGTGCGCAGCTTGTGCATCATGCCGTTGTCGGTCGCGACGATGAATTCGGTGGCGTCCAGGCTGCGCGCGGCGGCCAGGATGGCAGACGTGGAGCCCACGGCGTCGGCCAGCGCGATCACATCGGCCGGCGACTCGGGGTGCACCAGCACCTTGGCCTTGGGGTGTTCCTTCTTGAGCGATTCCAGCTCGAAGGCCTTGAACTCGTCGTGCACGATGCAGGCGCCGTTCCAGAACACCATGTCGGCGCCGGTTTCGCGCTGGATATAGGCGCCCAGGTGGCGGTCCGGTGCCCACAGGATCTTCTGGCCGTTGTCCTTGAGTGCACGCACGATGTCCAGCGCGCAGCTCGATGTCACCAGCCAGTCGGCGCGCGCCTTCACTGCGGCACTGGTGTTGGCGTAGACCACGACCGTGCGGTCTGGGTGGGCGTCGCAGAAAGCCGAAAACTCGTCAATGGGGCAGCCCAGGTCGAGTGAGCAGGTGGCGTCCAGATCGGGCATCAGCACGGTTTTGTGCGGCGAGAGGATCTTGCTGGTCTCGCCCATGAACTTCACGCCGGAGACCACCAGCGTCTGCGCCGCGTGGTCACGGCCGAAGCGGGCCATCTCCAGCGAATCGCTGACCAGGCCACCGGTTTCCTCGGCCAGGTCCTGCAGGTCGGGGTGCACGTAGTAGTGCGAGACCATGACCGCATTCTTTTCCTTGAGCAGGCGGCGGATCTTGTCCTTCAGTGCGGCGCGTTCGGTCTGCGTCGGCTCCACCGGCACGCGCGCCCAGGCGTGGCGGGTGCTGCAGACGCCGGGCTCGCCGCTGCGCGAGGTGTCGGGCTGTTCGTAGTCAACGTCAATGGTTTGCACGGTGGTGTTCATGCCTGGGCTCCCGCCAGCGCCTCAAAGCGCATGGAGTAGTCGGTGGCCTGCACGTCCTTGGTCAGGGTACCGATGGAGATGCGGTCCACGCCGGTTTCGGCCAGCGCGCGCAGGCCCTGCAGCGTGACGCCGCCGGAGATCTCCAGGATGGCCTGATTCCCTTTCGCGGCGTTGATGCGCACCGCCTCATGCAAGGTGGGCAGCGGCATGTTGTCCAGCAGCACCATGCGGGCACCGGCATCCAGCGCTTCGCGGAGTTGCTCCAGCGTCTCCACTTCGATTTCGACAAAGTCGGCCTCGGCGGCCATCTTGGCAGCCTGCTGCAGCACCTGCGGGATGCCACCGGCGGCGGCGATGTGGTTTTCCTTGATCAGCACCGCGTCGTACAGGCCCACGCGGTGGTTGGTGCCGCCGCCACAGCGCACGGCGTATTTTTGTGCCAGGCGCAGACCCGGCAGCGTCTTGCGCGTGTCGACAATCGCTGCGCGGGTGCCGGCGACAGCGGCCACGTAGGTGGCGGTTTTGGTTGCCACCGCGCTGAGCAACTGCAAAAAGTTCAGCGCGGTGCGCTCGGCGGTGAGCAGGGCCTGGGCGCGGCCTTCCACCTCGAACACCACCTGGTTGGCCTCGCAGTGGCCGCCGTCCTGCACATACCAGGTGATCTGCGCTTGCGGGTCCAGCGCCAGAATGGCCGCCTGGACCCAGGCCTGTCCGCAGACCACGGCGCTTTCGCGGGCCAGCACACGGGCGCGGGCCAGGCGCGTGGGGTCAATCAGCCCGGCCGTCAGGTCGCCGGCGCCCACGTCCTCGGCCAGGGCGCGCGCCACGTCGGTCTGGGCCAGTTGTTGGAGGGATGCGCTTGAGAAATCAAAGGACTTTTTCATAGGGAATCGGTATACAAAATGCCCCCCGGCCTGCCATACACTACGCGGCCGTGTTGGGGGTGGTCTGGGATGGTACACATCTGGCCGCCGTGTTTCCTTTTCAAGCCATAAAAGCCATGTTCAGAACCCTGCTCAAGTCCAAGATCCACCGCGCCAGTGTGACGCACTGCGAACTCAATTACGAAGGCTCCTGCGCCATCGACGAAGACCTGCTGGATGCCGCCAATATCGCCGAGAACGAGCAGGTGCACATCTGGAACATCAACAACGGCGAACGCTTCATCACCTACGCCATCCGCGCCGAGCGCGGCAGCCGCATCATCTCGGTCAACGGTTCAGCGGCCCGCCGGGCAGCCACCGGGGATCTGGTCATCATCGCGTCGTTTGCGCAGGTGCATGAGGACCAGGTGAAGGGATTTGCGCCCAAGCTGGTGTTTGTGAATCCGGATAACCGGATCAAGGAAGAGCGGTCCACGATTCCTGTTCAGATGGCTTAACCGTCTTTTTTCCGATTTCCTTGCCCCCACTCCCCCCAGCCCCCTCGCCCCGCCGGGCGAGGGGGAGCCTTAACAGCCCTATTTGGCCGCGTGTCTTAAGGTGGCACGTTCAACGTGAGAGACGGGAAGACGAAAACGTGTTGGCTTTTGCGCGTGTACGTCCCACCTTCAGAGACAAGCCCAAATATGGCTGTTCAAACTCCCCCTCGCCCGGCGGGGCGAGGGGGCTGGGGGGAGTGGGGAAAAAGGGCTTGGGGGCAAGGAAAGTGGATGACAAAAAAAGACCCGAAGCCACTTTCGCAACTCCGGGTAATAGCCAAAAACACTTCCAGCCCTCGTGAATGCTGCGTGAGTAGCTACTGATTTAGTAGCAACTCGCTGCGCTTCCGGCGTCGGGCATCAATCAGGCGGCGGCCTTGACCTTCAGGCGCCAGACGTGCAGCAACGGCTCAGTGTAGCCACTGGGCTGGGCTAGGCCCTTGAAGACCAGGTCGCACGCCGCTTGGTACGCCTTGCTCGTGCCGAAGTTGCCGGCCATGGGCTTGTACAACTTGTCGCCGGCGTTTTGCTTGTCCACCTTGGCGGCCATGCGCTCAAACGTCTCCTTGACCTGCGCCTCGCTGACCACACCATGGTGCAGCCAGTTGGCCATGTGCTGGCTGGAGATACGCAGCGTGGCGCGGTCTTCCATCAGGCCGATGTCGTTGATGTCGGGCACCTTGGAACAGCCCACGCCCTGGTCGACCCAGCGCACCACGTAGCCCAGGATGCCCTGGGCGTTGTTGTCCAACTCGGCCTGCTTCTCGGCATCGCTCCAGGTGGGGGTGGCGGTGACCGGAATCTGCAGCAGGTTGGCCAGGATGGCGGGGCGCTCTTTCTCGTAATTGGTCTTTTCCAAGCCCTTCTGGATGTCGCTGACCAGCACCTGGTGGTAGTGCAGGGCGTGCAGCGTGGCGCCGGTGGGGCTGGGCACCCAGGCGGTGTTGGCGCCGGCCTTGGGGTGGCCGATCTTCTGCTTCATCATCTCGGCCATCAGGTCGGGCATGGCCCACATGCCCTTGCCGATCTGGGCCTTGCCGCGCAGGCCGCAGGAGAGGCCGACCAGCACGTTGTTCTTCTCATAGGCCTGAATCCAGGCGCTGGTCTTCATGTCGCCCTTGCGGATCATGGGGCCGGCCAGCATCGCGGTGTGCATCTCGTCACCGGTGCGGTCCAGGAAGCCGGTGTTGATGAAGGCGACGCGGCTGCTGGCCGCGGCAATGCAGGCCTTCAGGTTGACGCTGGTGCGGCGCTCTTCGTCCATGATGCCGAGCTTGACGGTGCTGTCGGGCAGACCCAGCATCTTCTCGACGCGGGTGAACAGCTCGGCGGCAAAGGCCACTTCGGCGGGGCCGTGCATCTTGGGCTTGACGATGTAGACCGAGCCCTTGCGCGAGTTGCGGATGCCGTCCTTCTTGGTGCGCTTGAGATCGTGGATGGCGATGGTGGTGGTGACCACGGCGTCCATGATGCCTTCGGGGATTTCCTTCACGGTGCCATCGGCTGCGGTGTAGAGGATGGCCGGGTTGGTCATCAGGTGGCCGACGTTGCGCACGAACATCAGCGAGCGGCCATGCAGCGTGACCTTGCCCTTGCCGTTGGCAGCGGAGTAGACGCGGTCGCCGTTCAGGCCACGGGTCATGGTCTTGCCACCTTTTTCAAAGGTCTCGACCAGCGTGCCGTTCAGGATGCCCAGCCAGTTGCTGTAGGCCAGCACCTTGTCGTCGGCATCGACGGCGGCCACGGAGTCTTCCAGGTCCAGGATGGTGGACAGCGCAGCTTCGACCACCAGGTCGGCCACGCCGGCGGCGTCGCTCTTGCCGATGGGCGTTGCGCGGTTGATGATGAGGTCCAGGTGCAGGCCGTTGTGCTGCAGCAGGATGGACGAAGGTGCCTTGGCTTCACCCTGGAAGCCGACGAACTGGCTGTTGTCCTGCAGCTTGGAGGTGCCGCCGTCCTTCAGCGCCACGACCAACTGGCCGTCCTTGTTGACGCGGTAGCCGGTGGAGCCGACATGCGAGCCCTTCTTCAGCGGCGCGGTGCGGTCCAGCACGTGGCGCGCGTATTCGATGACCTTCTTGCCGCGCTTGGGGTTGTAACCCTTGGGGCCGACTTTCTCGCAGCCCTTGTCTTCAGAGATCACGTCGGTGCCGTACAGCGCGTCGTACAGCGAGCCCCAGCGGGCGTTGGCGGCGTTGAGCGCATAGCGGGCGTTCATGATCGGCACCACCAACTGCGGGCCGGCCTGCTTGGCCAGCTCAGCGTCCACATTGGCCGTGGTGATCTTGGCCTTCTTGGGGCTCTCGACCAGGTAGCCGATCTTCTGCAGGAAGGCCTGGTAGGCCGGCATGTCGGCGATCGGGCCGGGGTTGGCCTTGTGCCAGGCGTCCATCTCGGTCTGGATGCGGTCGCGCTCGGCCAGCAGGGCGATGTTCTTGGGGGCCAGATCGGCGACGATGGCGTCAAAGCCGGCCCAGAAGGCGTCACTTGCCACGCCGGTGCCGGGCAGGACCTGGGTTTCAATGAACTGATGCAGGTTGCTGGCAACCTGCAGGCGGTGGATGGTGGTGCGTTCGGTCATGGGGGTTACCTCCGGGTTCAGGGAATGAAAATTACATCAGTGGAAAAAATCCAGCACCGCGCGCAGGTTGTCGCCTGTGCGGCTGGGCTGGGTGCCGAGTTCTTCAAAGGGCTGCTGGTAGCGGTTGACCCACAGGGTCTGATAGCCAAACCAGGTGGCGCCCAGGGCGTCCCAGGCGTTGCTGCTGACAAACAGCAGTTTCGCGGCGGGCAGGCCCAGGGTCTGCGGGCCCAGCGCATAGGCCTCGGGCGCGGTCTTGTAGAGGCGCACCGGGTCCACGCTGATGACGTGGTCCACCAGCCTATGCAGACCGCTGGACTTCAGGGCCAGCGTCAGCATGGCGGTGTCGCCGTTGCTCAGGATGCCGGTGGGCACACCCCGGTCCTTGAGCGACTGCAGCACATCGCGGTTTTCGGGGAAGGCGCTCAAGGACCGGTATTGGTTCATCAGCTGTTCCACCTGGGAGTCCAATCCGGCATCAGCCCTCGTGGAATCTGCCTGTGGCACTAGTTTTTTGATAGCAAAAACCAGCGCCGCACGGGTCAGTTCCCAAAACGGCTGGTAGTGGGCACCGTGGTTGCTGGTGGTGACCAGCCGGGTGTATTCGATCTGCTTGTCGCGCCACAGCACGCTCAAGGGTTGGCCGTGGCCGGGAAACAGTTGCTCGGCCAACAGGGCCACGCTGTACACATCGAACAGCGTGCCATAGGCGTCAAACAGCACCGCCTGCGGCGCGGCCGCGTGCACGGAGCGGCTTTTGGCCGGCGCGGACGCAGCAGTGGCAGGGGTTTTGATCATGCCTCTACTGTATTGCATACTTGGTTGCCGATTAATTGGCTATTATTGAATTTATTCGTGACTTTTATGTGGGTAATTCATGTCTGCCGTCCCTTCCCCTGATGCCAACAGCAAACCCCTGCCGCTCGCGGGCGTGCGCGTCGTCGAATTCACACACATGGTCATGGGCCCGACCTGCGGCATGGTGCTGGGGGATTTGGGGGCCGAGGTCATCAAGGTCGAGCCGTTGACCGGCGACAACACGCGCAAGCTGTTGGGCAGCGGCGCGGGTTTCTACCCGCTGTTCAACCGCAACAAGAAGAGCATTGCGGTAGACATGAAGAGTGCCCAGGGCCGCGAGGTGGTCCTGAAGCTGATAGCCACCGCCGACATCGTCAGCGAGAACTTCAAGACCGAGACCATGCAGAAGCTGGGGCTGGACTACGCCACGCTGTCCCGGCTGGACCCGCGCCTGATCTATGTGAGCCACAAGGGCTTTCTGCCTGGCCCCTACGACCACCGCACGGCGCTGGATGAGGTGGTGCAGATGATGGGCGGCTTGGCCTACATGACCGGGCGCCCCGGCGACCCGTTGCGCGCAGGAAGCAGCGTCAACGACATCATGGGCGGCATCTTTGGCGCGGTCGGCGCCATGGCGGCGCTGATGCAGCGCGGCCAGACCGGCAAGGGGCAGGAGGTGCAGAGCGCGCTGTTCGAGAACAACATCTTCCTGGTGGCCCAGCACATGCTGCAGTTTGCCGTGACCGGCAAGGCCGCCGCGCCCATGCCCGAGCGCATCTCGCCCTGGGGCATTTACGACGTCTTCAAGGTGAAAAGGGAAGAGCAGATCTTCCTGGCCGTGGTGGGTGACGGCCAGTGGAAAACCTTTTGCGAGGCCTTTGGCTATGCCGACCTGGCCGCTGACGAGCGCATCGCCACCAACAACGGCCGGGTGCTGGCGCGCGAGTGGCTGATCCCGCTGCTGCGTGAGCGCCTGGCTGCCCACAGCTCGGCGGAGCTGTCCACGGTGTTCGAGCAACATGGCCTGCCGTTTGCGCCCATCACCGACCCGCAATACCTGTTTGACGACCCGCACCTCAACGCCACCGGCGGCCTGGCACCCATGGAGCTGCCCGACGGGCGCGCCACCAAGGTGCCGCTGCTGCCGCTGGCCCTGGACGGCCAGCGACTGGGTCTGCGCCTGGACCCGCCCAAGCTGGGCGAACACACCGATGTGCTGTTGCGCTCCCTGGGCTACAGCCCTGCGCAGATAGACGGGCTACATGCCGATGGCGTGGTGCTATGAAAAACAGAGCTATCTACGCCGATTCCACGAGGGCTAGAGCCTGAAATGGACAAGCTCAAGCAGCTGGAGACTTTTGTATCGGTGGCTACGCGGGGTAGCCTGACCGCCGCGGCCGTCGCCGAGGGTGTGGCCCCAGCCATCATGGGCCGGCGGGTCGACGCGCTGGAGGAGCGCCTGGGCGTCAAGCTCCTGTTGCGCACCACCCGGCGCATCACGCTCACCCACGAGGGCAGCGCGTTTCTGGAACATTGCCAGCGCATCCTGGCCGACGTGGCCAACGCCGAAGCCAGTGTCAGTGCCGGTGGCGTCAAGGCCAGCGGCCATTTGCGCATCACCGCGCCAGCCGGCTTTGGCCGCCGTCACGTGGCGCCGCTGGTGCCGCGCTTTCGCGAACTGCACCCGGAAGTCACGATTTCGCTGAACCTGAGCGACCGGGTGGTGGACATTGCCGGGGAAGCCTATGACTGCGCTGTGCGCGTGGGCGACATGCCGGACTCGTCCCTGGTCAGCGTGCGCCTGGCCGACAACCGGCGCCTGTGCGTGGCCACGCCGGCCTATCTGGCGCGCCACGGCACCCCGAAGACCCCGGCGGATCTGGCGCGGTTTGGCTGTCTGACACTCTCCAGCGACGCCTCCCAGACCCGTGGCTGGGCCTTTCGCGCCACGCCTGGCAGCGAGGCGGTGACCTACCTCAAGCCGGTGGGGCCGCTGGACTGCTCGGACGGCCAGGTGCTGCACGACTGGTGCCTGGCTGGTTGGGGTATCGCCTGGCGCAGCACCTGGGAGGTGGAGGCCGAGATAGCCGCGGGACGATTGGTGGCGGTGCTGGAAGACTATGCAGCGCCACCCAATGGCATCTACGCAGTATTCCCGCAGCGCAAGCACTTGGCACTGCGGGTGCGCCTGTGGATCGACTACCTGAAACACCACTATGGCGCCCCGGGGTTCTGGAAAACGCTATAGAAACCGGAGCGTCTTACGTAGATTTGACGAGGGCTACCGGCCACAAAGGCGTTTTACGCCGCGCCAAACTCGGCACCCATCTCGCGGGCGCGCTGGTGGGCGGCGTGCAGGGCCTTGGCAAACAGATCCTTGATATGGCTGTCGTCCATGGAGCTGATGGCGGCGTAGGTGGTGCCGCCCTTGGAGGTGACACGCTGGCGCAGGATTTCCGGCGGCTCGTGGCTGCTGCGAGCCAACTCGCCCGCACCAATGAAGGTGGCCACCGCCAGCTGGTAGGCCTGTTCGCGGGAGAGGCCCATGTCGGCGCCGGCGGCGGTCATGGCCTCCATGAAATAGAACATGTAGGCGGGGCCGGAGCCGGAAATGGCGGTGACGGCGTCCAGCAGCCCTTCCTCCTGCAGCCACAGGAACTGTCCCATGCCGGAGACGATGCGCTCGGCGTGCTGGCGGTCCGCATCGGTGACAGCGGGGCGGGCGAACAGGCCAGTGATGCCCTTGCCGATCAGGGCCGGGGTATTGGGCATGGTGCGGATGACCCGGTCGTTGCCCAGCCACTGGGCGATGCTGCTGCTCGGGATGCCGGCGGCCACGCTCAGGTGCAGGGCGCTGGCGGTATACGCCTGCACCTGTTGGGCGGCCTCTCTGAAGGACTGGGGCTTGACCGCCCATATGACAATAGTGGCCTGGTTCAGAAAGGCGCCGGCCTCGGGCTGTGCCCGGATGCCGAAATGGGAGTGCAATCGCTCCTGGGCGTCGGCAAAGGGCTCTACCACGTCGATCTGGCCGACCGGAAAGCCTTGGGCCTGCAGGCCGCTGATCATGGCGCTGGCCATGTTGCCGCCGCCGATAAATGCTAGGTGCTCACGCATGGTTTCTCCGGGTAAGGGGTATGTTGGTTGAGGCGCTGCGCCGTCCCTCCAATTGTCGCAGGGCGCCCACCCACCGCGCGCCAGCGGCTCTGCCGCACCGATCGGTAGAAATCTGTTGTAAAAAGGTGTTGCAGAAAGAAGTAAGCTGTGGCACAATAGCAGGCTTCGCTTGAAAAAGCAGAAGTTTCTGCCCAAATGGAAGTATTGCGAGTGGTTCGTGATGCGGACAGCGGGCCCAAGACTGACTCGGTGTTGGTGTTTGCCAGAGAGCTGGCAGGTGCTGCTCCTGGTGCAAGTTGGGAATATTGAAATGATCCAGACTGAATCTCGATTAGAAGTCGCTGACAATACCGGCGCGAAGTCCGTCCTGTGCATCAAGGTGCTGGGTGGGTCTAAGCGTCGCTACGCAACTGTTGGCGACATCATTAAAGTTAGCATCAAAGAAGCTGCGCCCCGTGGCCGCGTCAAAAAAGGCGAGGTTTACAGTGCTGTGGTGGTGCGTACTGCCAAGGGCATTCGTCGCGGCGACGGCTCTCTGGTGAAATTTGACGGCAATGCAGCAGTGTTGCTCAACGCCAAGTTGGAGCCCATCGGCACCCGTATCTTTGGACCCGTTACGCGTGAACTGCGTACCGAGAAGTTCATGAAGATCGTGTCTCTGGCTCCCGAAGTTTTGTAAGGACACGCCATGAACAAGATTCGCAAGGGCGACGAAGTCATCGTTATCGCAGGACGCGATAAGGGTAAGCGCGGGACAGTGTCCCTGCGCAAGGACGACTCCCATCTGGTCGTCGAGGGTGTCAACTTGGTGAAGAAACACACCAAGCCTAACCCCATGAAGGGTGCGGCCGGCGGTATTGTTGAAAAGACAATGCCCATTCACCAGTCCAATGTGGCAATTTTCAATGCTGCAACTGGCAAGGCGGACCGTGTGGGTATCAAGGTGCTGGCTGACGGCAAACGCACACGCGTTTACAAGTCCAGCGGCGAAGAAATCAAGGTGGCATAACCATGGCTCGTTTGCAACAACATTACCGTGAAAAGCTGGCTCCCGAGCTGATGGCCAAGTTTGGCTACACCTCGCCCATGCAAGTGCCACGTCTGACCAAGATCACCCTGAACATGGGTGTGAGCGAAGCCGTTGCCGACAAGAAGGTCATGGACAACGCCGTCGGCGACCTGACCAAGATTGCTGGCCAGAAGCCCGTTGTGACCAAGTCCAAGAAGGCTATCGCCGGTTTCAAGATTCGTGAAGACCAGGCCATCGGCTGCATGGTGACTTTGCGCGGTGTGCAGATGTACGAGTTCCTGGATCGTTTCGTTACCGTGGCTTTGCCCCGCGTGCGTGACTTCCGTGGTATCTCCGGTCGTGCATTTGATGGTCGCGGTAACTACAACATCGGCGTCAAAGAGCAGATCATTTTCCCTGAGATTGAATATGACAAGGTGGATGCCTTGCGCGGCCTCAATATCAGCATCACCACGACGGCCAAGACCGACGAAGAGTGCAAGGCGCTCCTCACTGGCTTCCGTTTCCCGTTCAAGAACTGAGGTGACCTGTGGCTAAAATGGCTTTAATCCAGCGTGAGCTGAAGCGTGATCAATTGGCTGCCAAGTACGCCAAGAAATACGCAGAATTCAAGGCAATTGCCGGTGACGCAAAGCGTACCGATGAAGAGCGTGCTGCTGCCCGTCTGGGTCTGCAAAAGCTCCCGCGCAATGCCAACCCAACCCGTCAACGCAACCGTTGCTCCATTACTGGTCGTCCCCGTGGCACGTTCCAGCACTTTGGACTCGGTCGCGCCAAGATTCGTGAAATGGCCTTTGCTGGGGAAATCCCCGGCATCGTCAAGGCCAGCTGGTAAGCGACAGGAGAACCAAACATGAGCATGAGTGATCCCATCGCTGACTTGTTGACACGCATCCGCAACGCACAAATGGTGGCCAAGACTACCGTTTCCGTGCCATCTTCCAAAGTGAAGGTTGCGATTGCCCAAGTGTTGAAAGACGAAGGCTATATCGACAATTTCAAGGTTTCCACCGAAGGCGGCAAGTCCGAGCTGGAAATTGCCTTGAAGTACTACGCAGGTCGTCCTGTTATCGAACGCATTGAACGCGTCAGCCGTCCTGGCCTGCGTGTTTACCGTGGTAGCGACGCCATTCCCCAGGTGCAGAACGGCCTTGGCGTTGCCATCGTTACGACCCCCAAGGGCGTGATGACCGACCGCAAGGCGCGCGCTACCGGTGTCGGTGGCGAAGTTTTGTGCTACGTCGCTTAACCCTACATAGAGGAGAAATTAGAAATGTCCCGTGTAGGTAAACTCCCCGTCAATGTGCCCGCTGGTGTGGATGTGTCGATCAAAGACAGCAACATCAGCGTCAAGGGTACCGGCGGTACTCTGCAGCTGACGCTGAACAGCCTGGTGAAGGTTGTCAGCGACGCAGGCAAGCTGAGCTTTCAGCCTGCCAACGATTCTCGTGAAGCCGACGCCATGTCCGGCACCATGCGCCAATTGGTGAACAACATGGTTGTGGGCGTGACCCAGGGTTTCGAGAAGAAATTGAGCCTGATTGGTGTGGGTTACAAGGCCCAGGCTACTGGTGCAAAATTGAACCTGGCTGTGGGTTACTCCCACCCCGTCAATATCGACATGCCTGCTGGAATCAGCGTTGCTACGCCGACACCAACAGAAATCCTGATCAAGGGTGCTGACCGCCAGCGTGTGGGTCAGATCGCCGCTGAGATTCGTGCTGTTCGTCCGCCCGAGCCCTACAAGGGCAAAGGCATCCGCTATGCGGACGAGAAGATCACGATCAAAGAAACCAAGAAGAAATAAGGAGCTGCAACATGTTGACCAAAAAAGAGCAGCGTCTTCGCAGGGCCCGTCAGACCCGCATCCGCATTGCTACGCAAGGCGTTGCACGTTTGACCGTGAATCGTACCAATTTGCACATTTACGCCAGCGTGATTTCTGGCGACGGTGGCAAGGTGCTGGCTGCAGCTTCTACGGCCGAACTCGAAGTTCGCAAGGCCTTGGGTGCGGCGGGCAAGGGTGGCAATGTCGCCGCGGCCCAAATCATCGGCAAGCGTGTGGCTGAAAAAGCCAAAGCTGCTGGTGTCGAAAAAGTCGCATTTGATCGTGCAGGTTTTGCGTACCATGGCCGCGTCAAAGCGCTGGCTGATGCGGCACGTGAAGCTGGCTTGCAGTTCTAAGCAGATCGGAATACAGAATGGCTAAAGTTCAAGCGAAGATGCAGGGTAAGGCTGAGGGGCCTGAAGACGGCCTGCGCGAAAAGATGATCGCGATCAATCGCGTCACCAAGGTGGTTAAGGGCGGCCGTATTCTCGGTTTCGCAGCTCTGACTGTCGTGGGCGATGGCGAAGGTCGCATTGGCATGGGCAAGGGAAAGTCCAAGGAAGTTCCCGCTGCCGTGCAGAAGGCAATGGAAGAAGCCCGTCGCAACATGATCAAGGTGTCGCTGAAGAATGGCTCCATTCACCACCAGGTGAAGGGTCATCACGGTGCTGCCAATGTCATGATGGCGCCCGCCCCCAAGGGTACCGGCATCATTGCTGGCGGCCCTATGCGCGCAGTGTTTGAAGTGGTTGGTATCACGGACATTGTGGCCAAGAGCCACGGTTCGACCAACCCCTACAACATGGTCCGTGCAACGCTGGACGCCCTGGCTGTGTCGACGACACCGTCCGAAGTGGCTGCCAAGCGTGGCAAGACCGTTGAAGAACTCTTTGTCTAAAGGCGGACTTCACCATGACAACACAACAAACCGTAAAGATCCAATTGGTGCGTAGCCCCATTGGAACCAAAGAGTCGCATCGCGCCACTGTGCGTGGTCTGGGTCTGCGCAAGCTGCGCAGCACCAGTGAACTGGTGGATACACCCGAAGTTCGCGGCATGATTAACAAGATCAGTTATCTGGTCCGAGTGCTTTAAGAGGTTGATGATGGAACTCAATAGCATTAAGCCAGCGGATGGCGCCAAGCATTACAAGCGCCGCGTTGGCCGTGGTATCGGATCCGGCCTGGGCAAAACGGCTGGTCGTGGTCACAAGGGACAAAAATCCCGCGCAGGTGGTTACCACAAGGTGGGTTTTGAAGGCGGCCAGATGCCTATGCATCGCCGTTTGCCAAAGCGTGGCTTCAAGTCGCATCTGTTGCAGTTCAATGCAGAGATCACTTTGTCTGCGCTGGAAGCTTTGGGTCTGCCCGATGTGGACCTGCTGACTCTCAAACAAGAGAAGCTGGTTGGACAATTGGCGAAGGTCGTCAAGGTTGTCAATACCGGTGCCATTACCAAGGCTGTCAAGCTGAATGGTATTGGTGCGACGGCTGGTGCCAAGGCTGCTATTGAAGCGGCCGGTGGTAGCGTAGCCTGAAGTTTGAAGCTGAAAGAGAAATAAGTGGCAACTACCGCAGCTCAAATGGCAAAGACGGACAAGTTCGGTGACTTGCGTCGTCGGCTTGTGTTTTTGTTGCTCGCACTGGTTGTGTACCGTGTTGGTGCGCATATTCCAGTGCCGGGCATTGATCCTGCGCAGTTGCAGCAGCTGTTTAATGGACAGCAGGGCGGCATTCTGAGCCTGTTCAATATGTTCTCGGGTGGCGCGCTGTCCAGGTTCACCATCTTTGCATTGGGAATCATGCCGTATATTTCGGCATCGATCGTCATGCAACTGTTGACCTATGTTTTACCGACCTTCGAGCAAATGAAGAAGGAAGGCGAGGCAGGGCGCCGCAAGATTACACAATACACCCGTTACGGGACCGTCGGATTGGCGTTGTTTCAGTCGCTGGGTATTGCCTTGGCCCTGGAGTCGTCTGCTGGTCTCGTGATTTCTCCGGGATTCGGATTTCGTCTGACGTCGGTGGTTACCCTGACAGCAGGGACGATGTTCCTGATGTGGCTGGGTGAGCAGATCACCGAGCGTGGTTTGGGTAACGGCATTTCGATTCTGATTTTCGGTGGTATCGCTGCCGGCCTGCCCAGCGCGATCGGTGGTTTGCTGGAGCTGGTTCGCACCGGTGCCATGAGCATCATCGTAGCCTTGTTGGTGGTTGTTCTGGTTGCGTTGGTGACCTACTTTGTGGTGTTTGTTGAGCGTGGTCAGCGCAAGATTCTGGTGAATTACGCTCGGCGGCAAGTGGGTAACAAGGTGTACGGCGGTCAGTCCTCCCATCTGCCCCTGAAGCTCAACATGGCGGGTGTGATCCCTCCGATTTTTGCTTCCTCCATTATTTTGCTGCCTGCCACGATTGCAAACTGGTTCAGTGCAGGCGACTCGATGCGCTGGTTGAAGGATATTTCCAGCACGCTGAGCCCTGGCCAGCCGGTGTACGTGATGTTGTACGCAGCAGCTATTGTGTTTTTCTGCTTCTTTTACACGGCGCTGGTTTTCAATAGCCGTGAGACAGCGGACAACCTGAAGAAGAGTGGCGCATTTATTCCTGGAATCCGTCCAGGCGACCAGACCGCGAAATATATTGATAAAATCCTGCTTCGCCTGACACTGGCTGGTGCGATTTACATCACCTTTGTGTGTCTGCTGCCTGAATTCCTGATTCTTAAATACAACGTGCCGTTCTACTTCGGTGGCACATCGTTGTTGATTATTGTTGTGGTGACCATGGATTTCATGGCGCAGGTCCAGAATTACATGATGTCTCAGCAATACGAGTCACTGCTGAAGAAGGCTAATTTCAAGTCGTCTTGAGGAGCGGTGAGGTCAAATGTCGAAAGATGACGTCATTCAGATGCAGGGAGAGGTGGTAGAGAACCTTCCCAATGCGACGTTTCGTGTGAAGCTGGAAAATGGTCATGTAGTGCTGGGGCATATTTCGGGAAAGATGCGAATGCATTACATCCGGATTCTGCCCGGCGATAAGGTAACTGTTGAGTTAACGCCGTACGACCTGAGTCGTGCGCGGATTGTGTTTAGAGCAAAGTAAATTAGCGCAAGTTCCGCGCGAATCAAAGTCGGAACGGAGCGAAGTGTTTTAGGAGAGAAATATGAAAGTTTCGGCTTCGGTCAAGAAAATTTGCCGCAACTGCAAAATCATCCGACGCAAGGGCGTTGTGCGCGTGATCTGTACAGATCCTCGCCACAAGCAGCGTCAGGGTTAATTGCAAGAGTTTTAGAGGACGAAAATGGCACGTATCGCTGGCATCAATATTCCGCCGCAACAGCATTCCGAAATTGGCCTGACAGCCATTTTTGGCATCGGTCGCACACGCGCTCGCAAAATTTGCGAAGCATGTGGCATTGCATATTCCAAAAAGGTCAAAGACTTGACTGATGGTGATCTGGAGAAAATCCGTGATCAGATCGCTCAATTCACCATCGAAGGCGATTTGCGCCGCGAGACGACCATGAACATCAAGCGTTTGATGGACATTGGTTGCTATCGGGGCTTCCGTCACCGTCGTGGATTGCCCATGCGCGGTCAGCGTACCCGCACCAACGCACGTACCCGCAAAGGCCCGCGTAAGGCCGCTGCGTCATTGAAGAAATAACAGGGATTGAGAGACCACTATGGCAAAAGCTCCCGCAAATAACGCAGCCCAGCGCGTTCGCAAAAAAGTTCGTAAAAACGTTGCTGATGGTATTGCACACGTTCACGCGTCGTTCAATAACACCATCATCACGATCACTGATCGCCAGGGCAACGCTTTGTCCTGGGCTTCTTCCGGTGGTCAGGGTTTCAAGGGATCGCGTAAGTCGACTCCCTTTGCTGCTCAGGTGGCCTCTGAAGTTGCCGGTCGCGCAGCTCTGGATCAGGGTATCAAGAATCTCGACGTCGAGATCAAGGGTCCAGGTCCTGGTCGCGAGTCGTCCGTGCGCGCTTTGGCCGCTTTGGGTATCCGCATCAACATGATTGCGGACGTGACACCCGTTCCCCATAACGGTTGCCGCCCTCAAAAGCGCCGCCGTATCTAATCGTTTCAACAAGCCCACCGCCATCAGCAACCGCTGATGGCTCCCGCACTCACGTGTGGAAGATGACATAAAAAGGAAGTTCAAGTGGCACGCTATCTCGGCCCCAAGGCCAAACTATCCCGCCGTGAAGGCACCGACCTGTTCCTGAAGAGCGCTCGTCGCGCTATTGGTGACAAGGCCAAATTCGATTCCAAGCCTGGTCAGCACGGTCGCACCTCTGGTGCCCGTACTTCCGACTACGGTCTGCAATTGCGCGAGAAGCAAAAAGTCAAGCGCATGTACGGCGTTCTGGAAAAGCAGTTCCGCCGCTACTTCGAGGAAGCTGATCGTCGCAAGGGCAATACCGGTGCAAATCTGTTGTTCCTGTTGGAATCGCGTCTCGACAACGTCGTATACCGTATGGGCTTCGGCTCCACACGTGCTGAAGCGCGTCAGATGGTGTCGCACAAGGCGATCACCGTCAATGGCAATTCGGTCAATATCCCGTCTTACTTGGTCAAGACCGGTGATGTGGTTGCCGTGCGCGAAAAGTCGAAGAAGCAAAACCGCGTAGTTGAAGCCCTCCAGTTGGCTCAGCAAGTGGGTATGCCTTCTTGGGTCGAAGTGAACGCTGAAAAAGCAGAGGGCACCTTCAAGGCCGTCCCGGACCGCGATCAGTTTGGCGCAGACATCAACGAATCACTGATCGTTGAATTGTATTCACGCTAATCGCGTTTGAATTTTTGAAATCGTTCCTTGGCTGTGGGGCACTGCAGTCAAGGGGCTTCACCAGCCTTACCGATGTAACGAGTCGGGGGTATTGAGAGGAAGTCTGCATGCAAAACAGTTTGCTTAAACCCAAATCCATCAGCGTCGAACAACTCGGCACCAATCGCGCCAAAGTGGCGCTTGAGCCGTTTGAGCGCGGCTATGGCCACACGCTTGGAAATGCGCTGCGCCGTGTGTTGCTGTCGTCGATGCCTGGTTTCGCGGCGACTGAAGTCACGATCGCGGGCGTTTTGCACGAGTATTCATCCATCGATGGCGTGCAAGAAGATGTCGTCAATATTCTTCTGAATTTGAAGGGTGTTGTGTTCAAGCTGCACAACCGCGATGAAGTGACACTGAGCCTGCGCAAGGATGTTGAAGGGCTGGTAACTGCCGCCGACATTCAAACGCCACACGATGTCGAAATCATCAACCCCGGTCACGTCATAGCCAATCTGTCGCACGGCGGCAAATTGGACATGCAGATCAAGGTTGAAAAAGGCCGCGGTTACGTGCCTGGCACCATGCGCCGCCATGCGGACGAACCCAACAAGTCCATCGGTCGTATTGTTCTGGATGCATCCTTCTCTCCGGTCAAGCGCGTGAGCTACACCGTCGAAAGCGCGCGTGTTGAGCAGCGTACTGATCTGGACAAGCTGGTTGTTGAAATCGAAACGAACGGAGCCATTTCTGCCGAAGACGCAGTGCGCGCCTCCGCCAAGATTCTGGTAGAGCAGCTGGCCGTGTTCGCCCAGCTGGAAGGCAGTGAATTGGCAGCATTTGATGCTCCGGCGCCACGCGGCAACACACAATTCGACCCTATTCTGCTGCGTCCGGTGGACGAGTTGGAGTTAACAGTTCGCTCTGCCAACTGCTTGAAGGCCGAAAACATTTATTACATCGGTGACCTGATCCAGCGTACTGAAAACGAGTTGCTGAAGACCCCCAACCTGGGTCGCAAGTCGCTTAACGAGATCAAGGAAGTTCTGGCTTCCCGCGGTCTGACACTGGGCATGAAGCTGGAAAGCTGGCCACCGGCAGCGCTGGAAAAGCGCTAAATTTTCGAACCCTTGGGGTTCAACGCAAAGGGCAGTACCTAGCACGGCTGCCTATTTAAAACACAAAGGAAATCTACCATGCGTCACGGACACGGACTACGTAAACTCAATCGCACCAGCTCGCACCGTCTTGCGATGCTGCGCAACATGATGAATTCGCTCATCGAGCATGAAGTCATCAAGACAACGGTACCCAAGGCCAAGGAACTGCGCCGTGTGGTTGAGCCCATGATCACTTTGGCCAAGGAAGCCACGGTGGCTAACCGTCGCCTCGCCTTTGATCGTTTGCGTGATCGCGACAGCGTTACCAAGTTGTTCAATGACCTGGGCCCCCGTTTCAAGGCCCGTCCTGGTGGTTACACCCGCATTCTGAAGATGGGTTTCCGTGTTGGTGACAACGCGCCCATGGCTTTGGTTGAATTGGTGGACCGTCCGGCACCAGCAGAAGAAAATACTGGCGCAACTGCGGCAGAATAAGGTATACTCTAAGGCTACCGCGCGATGGAGCAGTCTGGTAGCTCGTTGGGCTCATAACCCAAAGGTCGGAGGTTCAAATCCTTCTCGCGCAACCAATAATATAGCGGCCAACGCTAACAGTAAACGCCCACTTTATGTGGGCGTTTTTCTTTGTAGCCCAGAAATAGCCCACACGTAGCCAGATACGATTTGCTGCTGCTTGATTCTGACCATTGGGTCGTGGCCGTCCAATCGTGCCCCGATCATTTGTTCCCGACTGGGATGTCCGAACGCACACAGAAGATTCTCGACGCCCATTGCCTTCGTTAACTGGACGCATGAATCATGCTGATAGCGCCAAACGGACAGACGTCTGAGCACTCGCTGCAACCAGTGCAATTGGCATCGTTGTCAAGCTGCGCTGTCTTGATCCAATTTACGACCTCCAAGCTCAGGAGGTGTGGTCCGCATGCGCCGACACATCGACCGCAGCCAGTGCACTTTGCTGCAGCTATGTAGGGAAGTGGACGATGGGTATTCATTTGCACATGAACTGATAGGTGCGACAGCGAGCAATTTCTTGACCCCGCCTGCGGAGCCCCAGTTTGCCGAACTCAAGGAGCATGCCCTGGAACTCCTGCACTGACCAAGATGTCGTGCACCAGCTCCAGTCGTACTAACGGGTTCTCCAATGCCATCAGCCTTTGTTTGAGTTCCAGTGGAAGCTGCAAAAGCTCACACCAGCGGTTGGCTACCCAACCACATTCGTCGAGCCGATAGGGCTTGCCAAAGGGAAGCTGCTCTTGCAGCATTCCATTGGTGTGCAGGCTTTGGATGACCTGCCCAAGTGTGCTGGCAGTCACCTGAAGGTCTGGGGGGATGTCCACCGCGGCGTCTGGCCGGAGCAAATCGACATCGCCAACCCAAAGGCCATGTTTGAGCTTTTCCCGCCGGGTGATCCGGATACGTTGGATGCCCAAACACTGAACCATGATGAGTCCCGCCTGGGGCCGAGTGAGCGTCGTGATGGTGGCCAGCGTCCCCACGTCGTTGAATGCCTCATGCGCGAAAGCCTCTCCGCTTGGGGGGGAGGCAGCATCTGCAGCTGCCATCAATTGCCTGACTTCCGAGCCTTCTGTCAGCGCTACCACGCCAAACGGGGCGCCGCTCTTGTGGCACTTTCCAATCATGTTCAGATAGCGCACTTCAAATATTCGCAATGGCAGTACGCCGTCGGGATAGAGCACCGTTCCCAGCGGAAACAGCGGCAACGATTGAAGTTGGAGCGACTCGGGCATAGGGTCCATGGTAGCCAAGTCAGCACATCATGGCGCCGCAGTTCCAACACTGTTGAAACCCGCCTTCCACCAGTTCACCGCAAGAACAGACCCAACGCCGCTGTGGAGCATGGCGAAGAATTCGCAACAACGCAAGCGCTTGAGCTTCGTAAGCACCATCATCAATCCATACTTCAGGCAGACATTGATCGGGAGGCAATTCGCCAGACGCACTCCTGAGAAACTCCCGCTGGACAGTGGCACCAATGCCCTCTCCTCTCAGCCAATCCACCCACAGCGTTGCCATGAACAGATTGGGGGCACGTACGAGACGTGGCATGCTGGGTATTGTGTATGGTCCCACGCCATTCTGCTTTGGCATATCGCCCAGTCGCGGCAAAGCCAATTCATCCGCTCAATGTCGGCGCCCCATCTGGTAAGACACAGTCCGGAACATTGAGCGTCGCGTGATGGCGTTGCGGGAGGGACTATTTGTTGAGGGGCACAGCTTCGGGCCAAGTGCCGCCACTCATGTGACGCTATCCAGCAGATGGCCTGAAACGCCCGCCGTTCCTATTAAGCCGTCGCAGTTTGCAGTTGGCGGTCATCGATTTACAATTTCGCTTCCACACCAATCGAGGTATTCGACCCATGCGCCACTGATGCCGCCGTCTCGATGACGGCCAGTCTCCACCTACCCCCACAAGTCGGGGGAGTTCTTGGCATCTTTGGAATCACACATGACGAATCCATCTCTCGCGCTGGAGAGCGTTTCTTATGTTTTGCCGAGCGGCAGAACACTCTTCTCCAATCTGAACGAACAGTTTGATCACAGGCATTCAGGCCTGGTCGGGCGCAACGGTGTCGGGAAAACGGTGCTGGCCGGCATCCTCGCCGGGACGTTGCAACCATCGGCGGGGCGCGTTGCACGTAACCGCAGCGTGCACTACCTTTCGCAACTGGTCTCGCACACCAGTGATACCACCGTTGCAAGTCTTGCATGCCTGAAAGGAAAGCTGGATGCGCTAGAGCGGATTGAGGCGGGGACAAGTGCGCCAGAGGATTTCGAAGCCGTCAACGACCATTGGGACATTCGCCAACGGCTGCAACTGGAGTTGGAGTGCAACGGCTTGGGGCATTTCGATGCATCGACATCCGCTAGTGCGCTCAGCGGCGGTGAGGCCATGCGTGTTGCCCTGATCGGTGCTACGCTGTCGGGTGCTGATTACCTCATTCTGGATGAACCAAGCAATCATCTTGACCGGCCGAATCGGAACGCATTGATCGAACAGTTGCGGCGCTGGCCCAATGGACTGCTGGTGATCAGTCACGACCGGCAGCTACTTGACTCCATGGATCGGATCTTGGACCTGTCTTCGCTGGGACTTCAAAGTTACGGTGGCAACTACACCTTTTACGCTCACTGCAAAGCGCATGAGCGACGGAATGCGGAACAGCAACTCGAGCAGAGCAAGCTGGAGCGACGGCGCCAGGAGCAACTCATGTGCCAGCAGCAGGAGCGTCAAGAGCGGCGAACGGCTCGTGGCACCCGCAGCAGAAAGGAAGCCAATCAGGCCAAAATTCTGCTGGATCGCCAGAAGGAACGAAGCGAGAGCTCAGCGGGCAAGCTGCGCCAGCAGCATGAAGCGGCACGCAAGCAATTGGCCTTGCGGGTGCGAAATGCCTTGCAGCAAGTGGAAGATGATGCGCACATCACTGTCCACGCCTTGCAGGGTATGCGACCGGTGCAGCGGCGTGTCGCGGAACTGGACGAAGTGGTGCTGCCGTTCGTTACCGGTGCGATGAAAACCATCAGTCTGGTGTTGAATGGCCAACAGCGGGTAGGAGTGGTTGGCCCCAATGGCTGTGGCAAATCTACCTTGCTCAAGCTGATGGCTGGAGTGTATCAACCCCAGGCCGGAACCTGCAAGGTCGCGCCAGAAACCATCTACCTCGACCAGCATCTGGCCAATTTGGATTCAGAACGATCCGTGCTGGATCAAGTGCGGGAGCTACACCGCACGGGAGGGGAAGGAGACCTGCGGATGCGCCTGGCTCAGCTTGGTCTGGATGCACAGAAGGTCATGACTCCTTGCGGTCTGCTCAGCGGTGGAGAGCGTCTGAAGACCGCTCTGGCATGTGTGCTGTACGCCGAACCACCAGCGCAACTGTTGTTGCTGGACGAGCCCAGCAACCACCTCGATATTCCATCAGCGCAGGCGCTTGAGGTCATGTTGCGCAGCTACCAGTGCGGACTGGTCGTGGTTTCACATGACGACGCTTTTCTGAACAGTCTTGGTCTTACCGACCGTCTAGTGGCCACGAACCAAGGATGGCAGCTGGTACCGTGGCGAGTCCCCACTCCTGTGGACAGTCATTGACGCGATAGCCCTGCCAACAACTGGAACAATCACAAGTACACAGATTGCTCCCATGGACGCTCCTAGGTAGTTTGAACCGCCAGCAACTGCTGCACCCGTCCCCGCAGTACCTCGGGCTGTACATCCTGCGGCGCGCTGGCTGGGCCCACATTCAGTCCCACACGGCTGAACATGCCGCGGCGGAATGGCCGCACCATGGCGCCGCCTTGCTCCACGCGACTGAAGAACGAGCCCCACAGGTTGGTCAGCGCCATCGGCACCACCGGCACGTTTTGGCCCTGCTGGGTCGTGCGCTCCAGGATCTTCATGATGCCGCCCTTGAACTCCTGCAACGTGCCGTCGCGGGTGATGCCTCCTTCGGGGAAGATGCACAGCAGGTCGCCTTCGGCCAGCACCCGGGCGGCGGCGTCGAACGCGGCCTCATAGGCCTGCGGGTCCTGGGCGCGCGGGGCGATGGGGATGGCCTTAGCCAGGCGGAACAGCCAGCCCAGCACCGGCACCTTGAAGATCTGATGGTCCATGATGAAACGGATCGGCCGGGGGCTGGCTGCCATCAGCAGCACGGCGTCGATGAAGCTCACGTGGTTGCACACCAGAATCGCCGCACCCTCGGTGGGGATGTGTTCGTCGCCCTGGACCTTGAAGCGGTAGATGAAGTGCGACAGCACCCAGGCCACAAAGCGCAGCAGGTATTCTGGCACCAGCATGAAGATGTAGAACGCCACCACCGCATTGGCCAGTCCGGTGAACAAAAAGATTTGCGGAATGGTGAAACCGGCCTTGAGCAGAGCACCGGCAATCACTGAGCTGCCGATCATGAACAGCGCATTGAGGATGTTGTTGGCGGCAATGATGCGTGCACGGTGCGTGGCTTGGCTGCGCAATTGGATCAGCGCGTACATCGGCACGCTGTACAGGCCGGCGAACAGGCTCAATAGCGCCAGATCGGCCATTACGCGCCAGTGCGCGGGCTGGGCCATGAAGGCACCCAGGCCCATGACTTCGGAGGCCGGCAGGCCGCTGGACGCAAAGTACAGGTCCACGGCAAACACGCTCATGCCAATGGCGCCCAGCGGCACCAGGCCGATCTCCACATGGCGGCGGCTCATGACCTCGCACAGCAGCGAGCCGGTGCCGATGCCGATGGAGAACACCACCAACAAGAGCGACGCCACCTGCTCGTTGCCGTGCAGCACCTCCTTGGCCAGGCTGGGGAACTGGCTCAGGAAAACCGCCCCAAAGAACCACATCCAGCTGATGCCCAGCAGCGAGCGGAAAACCACCAGATTGCCATGCGCCAGCTTCAGGTTGCGCACGGTTTCGCTGATCGGGTTCCAGTTGATGGTGAGGCCCGGATCGGTGGCCGGCGCCTTGGGGATAAAGCCCGCCACCACGCGGCCGACGATGGCCATGGCAACGCAGGCAACCGCCACCGTTTCATGGCCAACATTGGGAATGGCCACGAGCAGCCCACCGACCACATTGCCGAGCAGAATGGCGACAAAGGTGCCCATCTCCACCATGCCGTTGCCACCCGTCAGTTCGCGTTCGTTCAGCACCTGGGGCAGCAACGCAAACTTCACCGGGCCAAACAGCGTGGAGTGCACGCCCATCAGGAACGTGCACAGGAGCAGGATGGCGACCTGATCGGTTACAAAGCCCCAGGCTGCGATCGCCATGATGGCGATCTCCAGGTTCTTCACAAAGCGGATCATCACCGTCTTGTCGTACTTGTCGGTCAGCTGGCCGGCGGTGGCCGAGAACAGCAGAAACGGCAGGATGAACAGCGCACCAATCACCAGGCCCGCCATGGCCGGTGGCAGCCAGCCCACGCTGAGCTGGTAGGTCACCATCACGGTGAACGCGAACTTGAACAGGTTGTCATTCGCCGCGCCGGCGAACTGGGTCCAGAAGAAGGGTGCAAAGCGGCGCTGGCGCAACAGTGCAAACTGGTTGGGGTGCGCGTGCGGGTCGGCAGCGGGGGCCGCTGCGGTGGGGCTCAGGGCGTCAGAAGTCACGGTGTTTCCTCTCATGTTCTTGTTGGATTCAGGCACGGACTGTTTGGCGCTGCCAGGGCCGGGCTTGCGCGCCATTGTGCACGAGCGAAATGACCGGCCAGGCGGCCAGTGCCGCGGCGACGTGCTTGAGTGTGTGGCCGGAAACCAGACCCTGCGTCAGATCGAACACCCCGTGGTCGCCCAGCTCCAGCGCCTTGGCCAGCGCGTACCAAGTGATGACCGCCAGCAGCGGCAGCCCCCACGCACCGGCCACGGGTTGGCGCAGCGCCAGCAGCACGATCAGCAGCATGCCGCCGCCTTGCAGCACGGCCCATGGCAACAGATTGCCGCTGTTGGCCCACACAACAACCGAGAGCGGTCCCAGCGCCAGCACGGCGGCCGCAATCCACATCCCGGCGCGTGCGCTGATGCGGTCGGCGGCGGCCAGGCCCAAGAGACCGGCGAAGGCACTGACCATGCCAAGCCTGTCGATGGCCAGGCCTGCGTCATCGGGGCGCAGGTGGTACCAGGCGGAGCACAGGGCGGTGAGCACCAGGCCGGCAAAGAAAAGAGTCGCCAGTATGCGTTGTATGCCGGTGGGCTGTCCTGCACCGGAATCACGCAGGCGTAGCAGGCCCCAGCCGCCGAACAGCGCAAACGGCAGGTTGCTCAGCACGTCCAGCGCGCAGGGCAGGCCCAGCAGATGGCGCTGATCGGCAAAGGCGTGGTAGTGCTCGAACTGGGCTACGGATGGCCCAAAGCAGGCGATGGCGATGGCCAGCAGCAGGGCGGCCAGCAGGCCTGTTTCAACGGGGTTCAGGGGTTGTTGCATCAGGGGCTCCTTACGAGGACAAAGGGGTAGAAGAGCCGCCAGTGTGTAGCGCACAGCATCCTCGGACTGCGCAATAAGCAATACATGGCTATACAAAAATACGGAAGGTATCAATAATCGATACTTATGAGCACCACCGCCGACCTCGTTCTCGCGCTCAAGCGCGAACTCAAATCCGCCCGCATGAGCTACGCCGATCTGGCTGTTGCTCTGGGCCTGGCCGAATCCAGCGTCAAGCGCATGCTGGCCAAGGGCGATATGCCGCTGTCGCGCATCGACGCGATTTGCCGCGCCCTCAAGCTGGACTTTGCCGATCTGGCCCGCCGCGTGGCCGATGCGCAGCCGCTGCTGGCGCAACTGACGGCCGAGCAGGAGCGCGCCGTGGTAGCCGACAAGAAACTGCTGCTGGTGGCGATCTGCGTGCTCAGCCAGTGGACGCTGGAGCAGATCGTGGCCGCCTACCGCCTGACGGAAGCCGAGTGCATCGGCTACCTGGCGCAGCTGGACCGCATCGGCATCATTGAGTTGCGCCCGCTGAACCGCTACCGGCTGAAGCTGGCCAAGGCCTTCCGCTGGCGGCCGCACGGCCCGGTGATGGACTACTTCCGCGACAACGCGTTGCTGGACTATTTCTCCGGCGGCTTTGATGGCGCAGGCGAGGGCCTGTTGCTGGTCCACGGCTCGGTCAGCCGCAGCCTGGCGCCGTCCTTCCTGGAGCGCATGCAACGCGTGGCGCAGGACTTTGCCCAGCAGCACCTGGCCGACCAGAAACTGCAGGACAAGGACCGCGAGGGCTACACGCTGCTGCTGGCCATGCGCAGTTGGGAGTTCGAGGCCTTTGGCGCGTTGCGCCGTTGATTGCTATCAAATCAGGAGCTATAAAAGCCCATTTCACGAGGGCTAGAGGCTTATTTGATTCGTAGTCACCGGCGCTGGGGAGCGCTGCGTGTGCCGCAGCAGCACGTCCACCAGATGCGGCAGGTTGAATGGCTTGCCCACATGGTCATCCATGCCGGCCTGCAGGCAGGCATCGCGGTCGGATGCCATGGCATTGGCGGTCATGGCGATGATGGGCAGGTCGGTCAGGCCCAGCTCTGTGCGGATGGCCTGGGTGGCGGCATAGCCGTCCATGACCGGCATCTGCAGGTCCATCAGTACGACCTCGAACGGTGGGTTGGCCGCCGCCACGGCCGCCACGCCGAGTTGTCCGTTGGCTGCAATTTCCACCACGGCCCCCTCGCCGCGCAGCAGTTCACGAGCCACCTGCTGGTTGATCAGGTTGTCTTCCACCACCAGCAGCCGCATGCCCTGCAGGCGCCCGACCTTGTTGCCGGGAGCACGGGGCCGGGTGCGCAGGTTGCCCAGGCCGGCCCGGGCATCCGCCACGGTGTCAAACAGCATGGATGCCGTGATGGGCTTGACCAGAAACGCGTTCAGACAGGCCTGTTCCTGTGCGCTGCGCTGCGATAGCATTTCGCGTCCATGGGCAGTGACCATGATGGTGATCGGGGCGGGCGACACCATGCTGCGCATGCGGGCAATCGTTTCCCAGCCATCCATGCCGGGCATTTGCCAGTCCACCAGCAGGGCGTCGTAAGCCGGCTGCGCGTCACGCTTGCGCGCTTCGACCAGCGCCAGCGCCTGCGCGCCGCTTTCCGCCACATCAACCTGCCAGGACCAGGAGCGGGCCATGGTGGCCAGCAGGTCCCGGGCGGTGGGGTTGTCGTCCACCACCAGCATGTTCAGAGGTCCGCCGGTGCGCTGGCGTGCGGGTTCCGGGTCGCCGGGAATCTGGTCGGCCGTATCCAGGGTGATGGTGAAGTGGAAGTTGCTGCCCCGTCCCAGCGCACTGTCCAGCGCCAGGTCTCCGCCCATCAACTGCACCAGCCGCTTGCTGATCGACAGACCCAGCCCGGTGCCGCCAAAGCGGCGGGTGGTGGAGGCCTCCGCCTGCGAGAAGCCGTCGAAGATGTGGGCCTGGTTCTCCGGTGCGATGCCAATGCCGCTGTCGCGCACGGCGATGGACAGCGTGGTGTGCTGTGGGGTCCGCTCCAGCACCTTGAACTGGATCACCACTTCGCCCTGCTCGGTGAACTTGATCGCATTGCCCGACAGGTTGATCAGCACCTGCTGCAGGCGCATGGCATCGCCCACCAGCACCGGTGGCAGCGCCGGGTCCACGTCAAACAGCACCTCGATCGGCTTCATGCCGACGTTAGCCGACAGGATGACCGACAGGTCCCGCAGCAGCTTGTCAATCCGGAAGGGCTGGGGGTCCAGCTCCATCTTGCCGGCTTCCATCTTGGAGAAGTCCAGTACGTCGTTGAGCAGCCCCAGCAGGGATTTGGCAGCACCTTCCGCCTTGGACGCGTAGTCCAACTGGCGCATCGTCAGATCGGTGTTGTGCAGCAGCTTGAGCATGCCCAGAATGGCGTTCATGGGGGTGCGGATTTCGTGGCTCATGTTGGCCACGAACTGGCTCTTGGATCGCGATGCCTGCTGTGCCGCCTCGGTGGCGCGAATCAGGTCGGTGATGTCGGCGTAGGTGGTCACAAAGCCGCCATCCGGCATGGGAGCGCCGCGCACCTCCAGGGTCCGGCCATCTCCCCGTTGCCGCTGGAAGCGGTGGGGCTGTGCCTGGCGCGCCCGTTCGACGATGCTGCGCACCTGTTCGTCGGGGTCGCCTGCACCGTATTCGCCGCGCCGGGCGTTAAAGCGGATGATGGACTCGAACGTGACGGCTTCACGCTCGAACAGCGAATCCGGAAAGTCCAGCAGCGAGCGAAACAGAGGATTCTCGGCCACCAGATTCAGCTTGCTGTCCATGACACTCAGGCCCACCGGGATGTTGGCCAGAATGTTCTTCATCAGGGTGTTTTTCTGCAGGATCTCGTCTTCGAGCTTGCGGCGCTGCGTGATGTCCTGGAAGATGCCCACCAGGCGGATGCGCTTGCCATCGCGGTACTCGGCTTCTGCTGCGCAGCGCACCCAGATGCGCCGGGTCATGGCGGTCACCAGCGGCAGTTCCAGGTCCCAGGGTTTGCCGGTCTTGGTGGCGGCGGCAATGGCCGCCTTCATGGTGGGGCGTGCCTCGGGTGCAAAGAAGTCAATGAACGCGTCCAGCGAGGGGGAGTAGCCCTTGGCCACGTCGTGGATGTCGCAGGTCTGCTCCGACCATTCCATCCGGCCCTGCTCCAGGTCGTATTGCCACCGACCGACGCCGGCAATGCGCCCGGCACGCGCCAGAAAGTCGGCATAGTCGCGCATCTTCAGCGCAGACTCCTTGAGTGAGGCCTCGGACTTCTTGTTGTCGGTGATGTCCAGGTTGATGCCGTACATCCATTCGGGTTTGCCGTCCGCCGTGCGGGAGACCAGCTTGCCGCGCGTCAGCAGCCAGACCCAATGGCCATCCTTGTGGCGCACCCGGCCTTCAAATTCATAGGCATCGGTCAGGCCGTCCAGGTGCTGTTGCAACAACACACCGGCGGTGGCCCAGTCCTGAGGGTGCATGGAGCGGTTCCAGAGGCGGCCCGGGGATTGCATCGCTTCTTCGAGCGTGTAGCCCATCAACTCGGCCCAGCGCGGGTTGAAGATGGTCTCGCCGGTGTGGTGGTTCCACTCCCAGGTGCCGGCGCGGGTGGCGGCGATGATGTTGTTCAGGCGCTCGCGTTCGGCGTCCATCTGCGCCTGGGATTCCCGCAGAGCAGCCAGTCGGTCGGCCAGGGCGGTGCGGCGCTCGTCGTCCAGGCGGTTCAGATTGGCCTGCGTCTGCGCCAGGCGGCCCAGCACGCTGCCGTCATCGGGCGTGCTGGTTGCAATGGGGGTGGAAAATTCACCCTGGCCAATGCGGGTGATGTGGGCGTGAACCTGGTCGAGCGAACCACCGAGCGTGGCGCGCAGGTTGGCATGGGTGCGCACCAGCAGGACCAGCAGACCACCCCCCAGGGCAATGAGCAGCAGACGCAGGTGATTGGCCTGGGCCTGGGCGTTTTCCACGGCCTGGCGGGTGCGGTTCTCCACCAGAGCGGCAGACTCGTCGATGGGCTGCATGATCAGTGCTTTGGCCTGGTGGTAGGCACGGTCATGCATGATGGCCAGTGCCCTGGCGCGGCTGGCCGGGGCGTTCGGCCCAATGTCTTCCATCAGCGCCATGGCTTCGAATTCGGTGCGGGTCAGGCGGTCGGAGTGGCTCTTGGCCTGCGCCAGCCTGTCGAATTCTTCCGTGGTAAAGCCGGCCTGGCGCATGCGCTCCAGCAGGCTGCCGTGGGGCTCGCCGCCGGGTTGGCGACCTTCGCGGTCATCCAGGATGTCCTGGTATTGTTTTTTGTAGACCGGGTCGCCGGTGGCCACATAGGTGCGTGCCAGGCGGGTCAACTCGTCGGACGACTGGCGCAGTGCATTGCTCAGCAGCAACGAGCGGTAGCGCAATGCATTGGCACTGTCGGTGCGGGCCTCCAGCAGCGCGTACAGGAAGAACACCACGACCACCGCCACCAGCATGCCGGCGGTGAGCCATACATTGCGGGAGAACGGGGAGCGTTTCTGTTGCATCACGGGCGCGCCGGGAAGGCTATTTCGAGAGCGACACCATGTAGTCCACGCCGGCCTTGACCTCGGCGTCGGACAGTGCGGCGCCACCGCGTGCGGGCATGAAGCCGGCCGCGCCGTTAAAGCCCAGCAGGGCGTGCTGGTACAGCGTTTCCGTACCCTGGGCAATGCGTGGAGCCCAGTTGGCCTTGTCGCCCGGGCGCGGTGCGCCGCCGGTTCCCGCGCCGTGGCACAGGCCACAGGTCTTGTCAAACACCTGCTTGCCTGCCTGCAGCTCCGGAGGCACCACGGGCGCTGGCACGGGGACGATGGGGGGGAGTTGGGCCATGGCACTGGCGACGGTCATGGGCGGTGTGGATGCCGCGCCGGCTGCAGCCGGGGTTGCGGGCGGCGAGGCCGGATTGCAGGCGGCCAAAGCGGTGGCGGCCAAAGCCAGCAGGGAGAAGCGGATCGGGGTGGTGGTCATGGTTCAGGTGATTCCAGAAATGGTGCGGATGGTGTTGGCCAGTTGTTCCAGGGGCAGTGGGCGGGCAAACCAGTAGCCCTGCGCATAGTCGCAGCCCAGTCCATGGAGTATCGCGGCATGGTCTTGCAGTTCCACGCCCTCGGCCACGGTCTTGAAGCCCAGGCTGCGTCCAAGCTGGACGACCGAGGTCACGATGGCCTTGTCCTGCGGGCTGTCGGACAGACCGCGCACGAAGGCCTGGTCAATCTTGAGGATGTCGATGGGGAAGTTCTTCAGGTAGGCCAGCGAGGAGTAACCGGTGCCAAAGTCGTCAATGGCGACCTTCAGGCCCATGTCCCGAAACGCGCGCAACTTGGCCACCACCTCGTCGATTTCGCCAGACAGCGCCGTCTCGGTGAGTTCAATTTCCAGCAGCTCGGACAAGTCGGGCGTGGCCTCATGCAGTTGGCGCAGCGTGACCATCAGGGCGTCGCTGCGAAACTGCACCGGCGACACGTTGACCGCAATCGCCACGCTGTAACCCAGCTCGGCCTTCAGCTGCCGCGCGGCCACCAGGGACTGGCGCAACACCCAGTCGCCAATTTCAATGATCAGCCCCGTGTCTTCGGCGACGGGGATGAAGGTATCCGGTCCAATGGCGCCGACCTTGGGATCATTCCAGCGCAACAGGGCTTCCACGGAATCAACACGCAGCGAAGCAAGGTGTACCTTGGGCTGGAACACCAGGGACAGTTGCCCCTCCAGCAGGGCCACGCGCAGGCCGTTTTCCATGTTCAGGCGGGCCGTGGAGCGCTGCAACAGGCGCTCTTCAAAGACGCGGAACGCGTTCTTGCCTTGGCGCTTGGCCGCGTACATGGCCAGGTCGGCATTGCTCAGCAGCTTGCCGACACCGGTGCCGTGATCCGGGCAGATGCTGATGCCGATGGATGACGTCACGCGCAGCTCATGGCCCTCGATGCAAAAGGGCTCGGCGATGGAGGCCATCAGCTTCTCGGCCAGCGTGATGGCCGGCTCCATGGATGCGATGTTGGGCAGCACGACCACGAATTCATCCCCGCCGTGGCGCGTCACCCAGCCCGAGCGGCCCACCACCGATTCGAATCGTTGTGCCAGTTGCTTAAGCATGACGTCGCCCAGCATGTGGCCCAGCGTGTCGTTGATGTTCTTGAAGTTGTCCAGGTCCAGGCACAGGACCGCGACCTGGCGTGCGTGCTGCACCGCATGTTCAATGTCCCGGGGCAGGTCACGGGCCAGCATCGAGCGGTTGCCCAGTTGGGTCAGCGGATCGTGGAATGCCTGGAACTCGATCTTCTTGCGTCCGGACACCTCTTCCGAAATATCGGTGAAAACAAAGATCATGGCTACGTCGGCCGAGCCCGGAACCGGCGCGGCGTTGACGCGGGCATCAAACTCCCGCCCGCCGGGGACCTGGATCAGCGTATCGCGCTCCAGGTGCACGGCCTCGCCGCTGCCCATGACCAGGCTGTACAGCTGCCCCATGTCGTCACCGCTGTTGGCATGAACCACGCGCAAAACGTCCCGAATGGGGTGGCCTCGCAAGGCTTCGGGCCGGCTGCACAGCAGGGCGCCGGCTGCCACATTGGCATAGCGGATGCAGAGTTGCGGGTCCAGGGCGATCACGCCATCGGAGAGGGCGCCCAGCGTGGCCTCGATTTCGGAGATGCGCTCATGCAGATCATCCTCTGCGCGGGATCGCTTGCGCATCTCATCGCGGCGATCACCGACAAAGCGGTTGATGGCATCGACCAGCACATCGAGTTCATCCTGGTAAGTGCGCCCCGTACCGCGCGCCAGCACAATCTGCGGTTCGTTGTCGGAGCGCCCCAGGCGCGTCACATCCTCTGCCATCTGGTGCAAATGCCTGGCTACATTGCGGTAGACAATGGTGAACAGAATAGCCGACAGGCCCAGAATCTTGGCGAGATCGGTTGCGGCCAGTGTCTTCAGGGATTCCGCTATCTTGGCGTTGATCTCGGCGTAGGACTCGGATACCCGCAGGCTGCCAATCTGGTCTCGGCCATTGGGCGCCATGACCGGCTGCGACCAGGTGTTATCCGGAGCCTGGTCAAACCCGGGTCTGCGGGCGGTGGCGACCGCCTTGTCGCGGTCCAGCACTTCCACCTGGACCAGGCTGCCGGACTGGACCATGCCACGCAGCAGCACATCCAGCGCCGCCATGTCGTATTGCCATAGGGAATTGGAGACCGTCGAAATGCGGTGGGCCACGGCCTCCTGGGTTGCAGAGTGGGCGGCCTGCAGTGCCTTGTCCCGTTCGTGGACCAGTCCGAAGCCGGTTGCCACGGTGAACACCACGAGGCTTGCCAGCAGAACCCACAGCAGAATTCTGAATGCAAGAACGGAGTATCTCAAGAATGCCATGGCGTTCAATAGCGGCAGATCACCCAAGTACCAAAATGCATGCGCGGTCCACCGGTAAGGGCTGCCAACGCGGGTAATATGGGGCAGCCACCCGACATTTTACAGCGCGGGTGGGGGCCTCAGGCGGTTGCGCCCCGGGGAATCTAGTCGGTGAAAGGTTGATGAAATGGCCCTGTTCAAGTGCCGCCCTGATTGCCCGCATGCGGTAATCCGGCTGGTCCTATGTGCTGCCTTGGGCATGGGGCTGAACACCCCGCTGTGGGCAGCGGATCCGGTAAAACAGGACGCTGCCACGATCGAATACGCATCGCCCGATCAGTCAGTCTGGACAACCCGCACGCTGGAGAATGGCGAACCGGACAATCCGCTGAAGGCGGTGGCAGCCGCGTTGTTTTCCAGGGCCGGCATTCCCTGGAAAGCCACCACCTACCCTGCATCCCGGCTGTTCGGAAACCTGCAAAACGGCACCGCCCAGTTCTCCATGCTGGTCAAGGCCCCGACATTGCAGGCGTGCTGCCTGTTCAGCAAAAAGCCGGTCACCACCGCAGAAATCCGCGCGTACCGCCGAGTGGGCACGCCCCCCATCAAGGGCCGGGAGGGGCTGGTGGGCCAGCAGGTCATCGCCATCCGTGGCTACAGCTATGGCGGTCTGGCTGCGTTCCTGTCGGACCCGCAGAATCGCATCACCACCCACGACACGCAGGCCCACGCGTCGGCGTTTCGCATGCTGGCCAATGGCAGGGCTGACTACCTGATCGAGTACGCGGGCCCCGCTGCTGAGGTGCTCTCAGCAGAGCCCATTGCAGGCATTGCGTTTGATGTGCTGTCGCGCCAGGATGTGCACTTGGTGCTGTCGAAAAGCTACCCGGATGCCGCCCAGGTCATGCAGCGGCTGGAGGCGATTGCCGCCACGCTGGATGTGGAGGCTCTCATTGCAGCGCGCGGCTCGGCGGTGCTGAAGCCATCTCGATGACCCGTTACATGCCATCCGCGAGGTGCCGCCACGCCGGAACCTGTAACTATCTGCGCCACCTGGCGCAAGCCGACTAGGCGGTGACAAGCCCAGTCGCATTCGTCCCGGCAGCCAGGCCGTCAATGGAAAAAAGGGCGCAATGCCTTGCGGTCATTGCGCCCTTGATCCAGCCGGCGTGGCTTACTGCACGGTAAAGGACTGAGCGGTCCCGTCCAGGTAATTCACGTAGTAGGTCCCGCCATCCACCCACCACAAAACGTCAGAGTCGACCACAGGCCGGCTGATGAGGTGATAGCTCGGGCGCAGCGTCATCGCTTTGCCACCGATAGACACGGACACCGTACCGTCAGCCGCTTGCACCGCAGAACCGGCGCCTGAGATAGTGTTCAGCACGGCAATCACTTTGTCGAGGTCAGCAAATGCAGGATAAAGCGTTTGTTTCAACTGGCCGTTGCCAAACACCAGATTCCCGGATGCATCCGTCGAAATACCGCTTGCCGTACTGGGAACCGCCGTCCAGGACGGACGGATGAAGTACTGCACGCCGAAAACCGTCGCCTTGATCAAACCGTTGGCCATCACCGTCACGGTTGCTTGTGCATCCAGACTCTTGATCTGGCTAACCAGTGCGGTCGGATTCGCCAGGGTCGGGGCAAGATTGACCACTACGCCATTCGTCACGACCCTTGCCTGTCCGTTGGACTGCAATTCGCTGTTGTCGCGAGCAGAAACGTGCAACTGGCCAACAGGTACACCCGTAATCACGGTGCCGTCGGCAATGGCTGTGACAACGCCGCCGATACTGCTATTGCTGAGGCGTGTCGGGGTTGTTCCGAGCAGAGTTTGCAGGGCATTGACCACGCCGCTGCCCAGATTGGCTCCGTTCAGGCGGGCCGGATAACCATCAATGGATACCGGCACGCTCTCCAGGCTCACACCACTTGGCAAGTTCAGCGTTTGCGCCACTCCTGCACCGCCGTCCACCAGTGAAGTGTCGGTCACGGTACCGCTCGCATCGTAAGTGATGCTCTCACCCCTGTACAAAGCTATTGATTGTGGTGTGGCAAGAGGCATTACCCGCAAGCTGTCAGCACTCGTCGGAAGCTGGGCGACGCACAGTGAATACGCCAACAGTTCACGTTGATACGTTGTGACTTGTGAGAAATACGTGTTCCATGCGGACGACCTACTGCCCGAGGGCGGAGTGGCAGGTAACGCGGGCCTAGACCCACAGGAGTGGGGCGCTGTCACAGTGCCGGATTGAACAGTAACCTGGGTGCTGCCACCGCTCGTACTTACGCCGACTGTGGCCCCACCGCTACCAGACACAACGTTGAATCCACCAGTACCCGTCAGGATTTGATTGCCTTGCAAGGTCGACAACGTTGCACTGCCCTGAGTCACCAGCAAGGTGTTGCCGCTGCCGCTGCCGGTCACACTCAGGATAGCGCCGCTGCTGCCGGTGCCTACTCCGACTGAAGAGGACCCGCCCAGATTGATGGTGACGCCCGAGCTGTTTCCCGGGAGCGTCAACGTGCTGCCGCTGGCGTTGCCCGACGAAACATTCACCGTGCTACCCGTGCCAACGGTGACAGTCGATGGGCCGGTGACCGTACCAGTGCCGCCGCTGGGAATGGTGCCGGAGCCGCCGCTGATCGTGATGGCAATCGTCACCGTGACTGTCTGCGTGGCTGTCACAGCAGTAGTACCGTCGAGCGTCCCGCCGATCGTGCAGGAGCCATTGCTCACCGCGGTGATCGTGGCGGTCACCGTACCATTGAACGAACTGCGGGTAATGCTACCCACGGTGCAATTGCCGCTGCTGCTGGTGATGGTGGCGCCACTGCCCATGACATTGCCGAGAGCAGCGTTGCTGGCGTCTTTCAGGGTGAGCGTGGCTGTTGTGGTGGCGCCAGCCGCGCTCAGGCTGTTGCTGCCCACGGTCAGCGTGGAATTGGCGGCAGTCGCCACCGCCACCACCGTCACCGTGACGGCTTGCGTGGCGGTAACAGGCGTTGTGCCGTCAAGCGTTCCACCGATGGTGCAGGAACCGGCGCTGGCTGCGGTGATGGTGGCCGTGACCGTGCCATTGGTCGTGCTGCGGGTAATGCTACCCACGGTGCAACTGCCGCTGCTGCTGGTGATGGTGGCTCCACTGCCGCTGACATCTACAAGCGCGGCATTGCTGGCGTCTTTCAGGGTCAACGTGGCGGTCGTGGTCGCCCCAACTCCGCTCAGGCTATTGCTGACCACGGTCAGTGTGGAATTGGCGGCAGTCGCCACCGCCACCACCGTCACCGTGACTGACTGCGTGGCGGTCACGGGCGTTGTGCCGTCAAGCGTCCCGCCGATCGTGCAGGTGCCGGCGCTGGCAGCGGTGATCGTGGCGGTCACTGTGCCATCGACCATGCTGCGGGTAACACTGCCCACGGTGCAACTACCGCTATCGCTAGTGATGGTGGCACCACTGCCGCTGACATCGCCGAGAGGGGCATTGCCGGCATCTTTCAGGGTGAGCGTGGCGGTCGTGGTAGCCCCAACGCCGCTGAGGCTGTTACTGCCCACAGTCAGCGTGGAATTGGTGGCGTCCGCCGCCGCAGCCGTCACCGTGACGGCTTGCGTGGCGTTAACCGGCGTTGTGCCGTCAAGCGTCCCGCCGATCGTACAGAAGCCGGCACCCGTGGCAGTAATCGTTGCTGTCACTGTGCCATCGGTCGTGCTGCGAGTAACGGCACCCACGTTGCAACTGACACTGTCGCTGGTGATGGTGGCGCCACTGCCGCTGACATCCACGAGCGCGGCATTGCCGGAGTCTTTCAAGGTCAGCGTGGCGGTCGTGGTAGCCCCAACCCCGCTCAGGCTATTGCTGCCCACGGTTAACGTGGAGGTGGCAGCATCTGCAACGACGATAGCTGAAGCAGGAGATGCAAAGAGCGCGCCCGCCACCAGGGCGGTGAGGATGGGAATAACACTGCTGGACCACAGGCGGGATCTTGGCCGCACATTGAAAGGAATGGATTGCATGAGTTCAAGACCTCCACACAGAGAGTAAATAGTTGTTGATTTCACGGATGCCACAGTTGCGCCGCACCTGAAGTCCGAGCGCACGATTGGCAGTATGGCACGGCTATATCTACTTTGAATCCCAGGTCGCTGCGGATACAGGCTCCACCCACCCGCTTCGGATGCTATATCGCATTTGTCGCTGGCTCCTTTGGAGTTGGGATGATCGATGTTAAAGTGCTATCAAGTTGATAGCTTCTCTTTTAGACTCGGCGAGGGCTACCGGCTTGTTTTGCTTGAAGCTGCCTGGGGGATCCCTATTGCCGCGGGTTACGTGCAGCCGCCATGCTGGACGTGGAAGCCTTGCTGGTCAAGGGGGTGACCGGACCGAAGTGAGTGGGGACTGACAGCGCGCAGGCAACTGCTAAGCTCGTGCCGTTGCAATTGACGGGAACTCCATGATCACCAAGCTCATTCGCCACCTGGGCATTGCCACGCTGCTGCTGGGCACTTTGCTGGGCGCGCGGGCCGCGCCTGATCTGGCGCAAACGCTGCCGATTGGTCCCCAGGTCCTGGTCGGCCAGCTGGAAAACGGCCTGACCTATTACATCCAGAAGAACAGCCGCCCGGAGAAGCGCCTGGAGCTGCGGCTGGCCGTCAAGGCCGGCTCCATCCTGGAGGATGAAGACCAGCTGGGCCTGGCCCATTTCATCGAGCACATGGCGTTCAATGGCTCCACGCACTTCAAGAAGCACGAGCTGGTGTCGTACCTGCAGTCCATCGGCCTGAAGTTTGGCGCCGACCTGAACGCCTACACCGGCTTCAACGAGACGGTGTACATCCTGCCGCTGCCGACCGACCGGCGCGAGGCCATTGAAAAGGGCTTTCTGGTGCTGCAGGACTGGGCACAGGGCGTGAGCTTCAACGCGCCGGACATCGACCTGGAGCGCGCCATCGTGCTGGAGGAGTGGCGCCTGGGCAAGGGCGCCCAGGATCGCATGAACAAGGTCCTGTACCCCAAGATCTTTGACGGCTCGCTGTATGCCAAGCGGTTGCCCATCGGCACGGAAGACAGCCTCAAGGGCTTCAGCCATGACGCCATCCGCCGGTTCTACCGGGACTGGTACCGCCCGAACCTGATGGCCGTGGTGGTGGTGGGTGACATCGAGCCGCAGGACGCCAAGGCCCTGGTGGAAGCCCACTTCGGCCCGCTCAGGAACCCGGACAGCGCGCGCCCTCGCGTCTATGCCGAAGTGCCGGTGCGCAACCATTCCGAGGCGGTGGTGGTGACCGACAAGGAAGCCACCAGCAACCTGACGATGATCCGCTACCCGGTGCACACCGACCCCGTGGTGCGCACGCTGGGCGACTACCGCCAGACCCTGGTCGAGCAGTTGTTCGGCAACATGCTGGGCCTGCGCATGCAGGAACTGACGCAGCAGCCCCAGCCCCCGTTCGTGGGTGGCGGCAGTGGTGTCAGCAGGCTGGTGCCGGGGTACCGCTCGTTCAACTCCAGTGCGGTGCTGGGCCGCCAGGGCATGGGGCCGGCGGTGGACGCGCTGGTCCAGGAAAACGCCCGCGCCCGCCAGTTCGGCTTCAGTGCCGCCGAGCTGGAGCGCAGCAAGAAGACCCTGCTGCGCAGCATCGAGCAGTCGTATGCCGAGCGTGACAAGACCGACTCCGCCACCTACGCGGCCGAGTACCTGCGCCACTTCCTGGAGCGGGAAACCATTCCCGGCATTGCCAACGAGCGGGAGTACACCCGCACGCTGCTGCCCACCATCACGCTGGACGATGTGAACCGCTTTGCCCGCTCGGTGATTCCGCAGCAGGCAGCCCGGCTGGTGGTCTACACCGGCAGCGACCACGCCGATGCCAGCACGCCCACCCAGGCCCAGTTGCTGGACCAGGTCACCCAGGCCGAGCAGCGCACGGTCAGCGCCCAGACCGAGAAGGCCGTGGCACAGACCCTGATGGCCAAACCACCCGTGGGCGGCAGCATCGTGGGGGAACGGCACAACGCCGCGCTGGGGCTCACGGAGCTGGACCTGTCCAACGGGGTCAAGGTCATTCTCAAGCCGACCGATTTCAAGAACGACGAGATCCTGCTGGCGGCCAACCGCTTTGGCGGGCAGTCCCTGTACGGCCAGGCGGACAGTCTGAATGCGGCCTATGCCGGCATGGTGGTGGCCTCCATGGGGGTGGGTGACTTTTCACCCACCGATTTGCAGAAGATGCTGGCCGGCAAGGTGCTGACCGTCAGCACCGGCCTGCAGGCCTGGAATGACACCGTGCATGGCCGCTCGGGGCTGGACGATCTGGAAAGCATGTTGCAGTTGCTGAGCCTGCGATTCGGCCCCACCCGGCTGGATGCCGACTTGTACCAGTCTTTTGTCAGCCGCTCGCAGGATGCGGCGCGCCACACCCTGGCGCGACCGGAGTCCGTGTTCTCCAACGCCATCCAGACGACCCTGTTCAATGCCCATCCGCGCGTGCGCCTGATTCCCACACCGGCCGACTTCGAGCAGCTCAACCTGGAGCGCATGCGCGCCATCTACCAGGAGCGGTTTGCCAGTGCCCGGGGCATGACCTTCATCCTGGTGGGCAGCTTCACGCTGGACGCCGTTCGCCCGTTGATCGCCCGCTACCTGGCCAGCCTGCCCACGCCGCCGGTGCCGGCGCAATTCGTGGATCTGGGCATTCGCCCGGTGAGCGGCGTGGTGAAGCAGACAGTGCGGGCCGGCAGTGAGGCCAAGAGCACGGTGTCCATCACCTTCACCGGTACCACCGATTTTTCCGAAACCGAGCAGTTGCGTGTGCAGGCCCTGGTGGATGTGCTGAACATCAAGCTCATCGACGAGCTGCGCGAGAAGCTGACCCTGATTTATGGCGGCGGCATCGGTGGAGGGTTGATGCGCGCGCCGTATGAACACTACCAGTTGGGCCTCACACTGCCCTGCGCACCGGAAAACGTGGACCGGGTGATCGCAGCGGCCATGGGCGAAATCCGCAAGCTGCAGGACGCGGGTGTGCAAGCGGCCGACCTGGCCAAGGTGAAGCAGAACTGGCACACCACGCACCGCAAGTCACTCCGCGAAAACGGCTATTGGCTGGGGCGCCTGCAGTCCGCCACCCTGTATGGCACCGACCCGGCCACCCTGCTGGACTACGAACGGCAGGTGGATGCCATCACCCCGGAGCAGGTGCAACAGGCCGCACAGCGTTACCTGCGGCGTGACAACTATGTGCAGGTCGTGCTCTTGCCGGAAGTAACCGCCGCCAAATAGGCCGACAGGCTATTTGCGCATCAGCGTGCTCTTGCCGAACAGCGACTCGATCAGGTCCACCGCCACCTCGGCGGTGCGGTTGCGTTCATCGAGCGCGGGGTTGAGTTCCATCACGTCCAGCGAGCCCAGGTGGCCGGTGTCGGCAATCATCTCCATGCACAACTGGGCCTCGCGGTAGTTGGGGCCACCGCGCACCGTGGTGCCAACGCCCGGCGCAATGTCGGGGTCCAGAAAGTCCACGTCAAAGCTCACATGCAGATGGGTGTTGGCGTCCACCAGCGCCAGCGCCAGCTCGACGGCGGCACGCATGCCCATCTCGTCGATGTAGCGCATGTCAAACACCTCCAGGTCCATCTGGTGCACGAAGCGCTTCTCGCCCTCGTCCACGCTGCGGATGCCGATCTGGCGAATCCACTTCGGTGAGATCGCCGGCACCGCGCCGCTCATGCCAATCAGCGCGTCGGGTCCATGGCCGCACAGGCAGGCCATGGGCATGCCGTGGATGTTGCCGCTGGGGGTCAGCGCGTTGGTGTTGAAGTCGGCATGGGCATCCAGCCACAGCACGCGCAATTTCTTCCCAGTGGCACGGCAGTGGCGGGCCACCGCGCTGATGGAGCCAATGCCCAGACAGTGGTCGCCACCCAGAAGAATGGGCAGGCGGCCATCGACCAGCTCGGCGTACACCGCGTCGTGCACCGCCTGGTTCCAGACCGTGACCTCGGCCAGGTGGCGGTAGCCGTCCACCGGCGGCTGCCAGGGGTTGGCAGGGCCGCTGAGGTTGCCGCGGTCCAGCACGTTCAGGCCCTGCTGGGCCAGCACGGCGGCTATGTGGGCCACGCGCAGGGCTTCAGGTCCCATGCTGGCGCCACGGCTGCCAGCGCCAATGTCGGTGGGGGCGCCAATCAGGCTGATTCGGTTGTTCATGGGCATGGGGCTTTCAGGGTGTCTGCAGGGTGAAGGCGGCTCGGCGTTGGCCGACGTGGATGCCGCGGGCGTTGACGAGGGCTTGCGCGCGCCAAGGTTTGAGGGCCTCGCGCTGGGTCTCATCCAGCCAGCCCAACTGCTCCAGCACTTCCACCGTGGCGGCAAACAGCGCGGGCTTGTTGGCGTCGATGATTTTCAGCGCAAAGGCTTCGCCCCGACTCTTGCTGCCCACCACCTGCACGCCGTCGGCGCCGACCTTGGTCACCCAGTCGCCTCCACCGGCCTGCATGAAAGCCAGGTCGTTGCGGCCGGTACCGCTGACCATGTCCGGGTGGGCGGTCATGGCCTCAGCCAGTTGGGCGAAGCTGGCGCCGAACTCACCGTCCCGCGCGCCGCTGGCCAGGCGCGCATAACCGGTGGCGAGCTTGGACAACGGCATGGCGTAGTTGGGCGCTGAGCAACCGTCCACGCCCAGCCTCAGGTCATTGGCGTCCATGCCCACGGCCCTTGCCACATCACGGCGAATGGCCTGCTGCAGCGGGTGGTCGGGGGCTTCGTAGTCGTCCAGGCGGTGGCCATGCTGCACGCACCAGGCGACAAAGCCGGCATGCTTGCCGCTGCAGTTGTTGTAGCGCTCATCAAAGGTTTCATGAGGGCTGGGGGCCTTTCCGGCTATCTCGAAGTGGTAGGGAACATGGCAGCCGCAGCGCAGCACCTGATAGGTCTGGCCGGCCTTTTCCAGCATCTGCTGCGTGGCCTGCACATGCATGGCCTCGCCGCTGTGGCTAGCGCACAGCATGGCAATCTGCGGGGTGGAAAAGCCAAAGTGCTGCGGCCCGCCACCTTCCATGAAGGGCAGGGCCTGCAGCGCTTTCAGCGTGGAGCGGGTGAAGGTCAGCCAGTGCGGATCGCCAGCAAAGGCCTGCAGTTCGCCCCGGGTGTTGACCACGGCAACCGAGCCAAAGTGCTGGTTCTCCAGGGTCGCACCGCGGGTCATTTCAATCAGGGGGGTGTGTGGCATGGCGCGATTGTGGAGCAAATTGCGCCCCGCTGTTGCGGCTGTCACTCGCTTGACCGACAGCGGCGGCGGCCTGCCGCACAATGCCGCCATGCACCAACTCCGCTCCCCCCTCCAGGCCCAAATTGTTCAATGGCTGGTCGCGCCCGGCGACACGGTCTACGCCGGCGACGTGGTCGTCATCCTGGAGGCCATGAAGATGGAACACGAGGTCCGGGCGCTGGCCGACGGGCGTGTGCTGGAGCTGCTCTTTGCCCCCGGGGATCTCGTCGGTGATGATGAAGTGCTATTAATTTCGGAGCATATTGCGCAGATTCCACGAGGGCTGGAGGCCGAAAACACTCAAAATGACTTGGTGCAGCCGAAACCCGGCGGGCTGCCGCGCGCCGACCTGCAACGCCTGCTGCAGCGCCAGGCCTTCACGGCGGATGCCAGCCGGCCCGAAGCCCTGTCCAAGCGCCACGCCCAGGGCCTGCGCAGTGCGCGCGAGAACATGGCCGACCTGTGCGACCCCGGCAGCTTCATCGAATACGGCGCACTGGCGGTGGCAGCCCAGCGCAGCCGCCGCTCCGAAGAAGACCTGATCCAGAACACCCCGGCCGACGGCATGGTCACCGGCATTGGCAGCGTCAACGGCCACCAGGTCGTGGCCATGTCGTATGACACCACGGTGCTGGCCGGCACGCAAGGCATGCGCAACCACCAGAAGACCGACCGCATGCTGGGCCTGGCGCTGCAAAACAAGCTGCCGGTGGTGTTGTTCGCCGAGGGCGGTGGCGGTCGCCCGGGGGATGTGGACATGCCCATCGTCGCCGGCCTGCACGTGGCCACCTTTGCCAGCTACGCCCGGCTCAACGGCCAGGTGCCGGTGGTGGGCATCGTCGCCGGGCGCTGTTTTGCGGGGAACGCGGCGCTGCTGGGTTGCAGCGATGTGATCATCGCCACCCGGTCCAGCAACATCGGCATGGGCGGCCCGGCCATGGTCGAAGGTGGTGGCCTGGGTGTGTTCAAGCCGGAACAGATCGGCCCCTCCGCCGTGCAACACGGTAATGGAGTCATCGACATCCTGGTGGACAACGAAGCAGAAGCGGTGGCTGCCGCGCGCCACTACCTGTCGTTCTTCCAGGGGCCGCAAGCCGACTTCACCGCGCCGCCGCCCCTGGCTCTGCGCGACGTGGTGCCGGAGAACCGCCTGCGCGTCTACGACACCCGCGATGCGATGCAGGGTATTGCCGATGCGGGCTCGCTGCTGGAGCTGCGCACCGGTTTTGGCAAAGGCATTCACACGGCGCTGGCACGCATCGAGGGTCGTCCGGTCGGCATCTTGGCCAACAACCCGCTGCACCTGGGCGGGGCGATTGATGCCGATGCCGCCGACAAGGCCGCGCGCTTCATGCAGTTGTGCAACGCCCATGGCCTGCCGCTGGTGAGTCTGGTCGATACGCCGGGCTTCATGGTCGGGCCGGACACCGAGGCCACGGCCCAGGTGCGCCATGTCAGCCGCCTGTTCATCGCCGCCGCGCATTTGCGCGTGCCGTATTTCAGCGTGGTGCTGCGCAAAGGCTATGGCCTGGGGGCCATGGCCATGACGGCGGGCGGTTTTCACTCCCCGCTGTTCACCGTGGCCTGGCCCACCGGTGAATTTGGCGCCATGGGGCTGGAGGGCGCCGTGCGCCTGGGCTTCAGGAAAGAACTGGAGGCCGTGCCCGAGGGCCCCGAGCGCCAGGCGCTCTATGACAAGCTGGTGGCGCACCAGTACGACAAGGGCAGCGCCATCCACATGGCCACGACACTGGAAATTGATGCGGTGATCGACCCGGCCGAGACCCGGGCCTGGCTGTTGCGCGGCCTGCAGGCGGCCCGTGTGGCGCCGCTGCAGGCCAGTGCCAGCATCGACACCTGGTAAGGGGCCGCTGCTGGCAGGAGCCGGCTACGGCCGGATCAGGTCCCGCAGGCCGCGGGCCAGTTCGTCCAGCATCTGGCGCAACTCATCAATGGTGGGCACTTCGTGCGCGGGCTGTTCCCGGCGCACTCCGGCAACCAGGGCCTGCGCCTTGCCGTGGATGCGGTTGTGCAGCTCCACCAGTGCGTTGAAGGCGGGGTTCTTTCCGTAGCGCGCCAGTCCCTCGCCCGATTGCCAGCGGCCGAAGTGGCATTCAATGGCGTCCATCGGCGGGGCGACATGGCGCTCGTCCTGCAGGAAGGCTTCCAGTGAACGCAGCCAGTGCCGGTGGCCCACTTCAATGAAGACCATGGCCTTGTCGTCGCGGCTCAGGGCGCGCTGACGCCAGGCGGTCCAGCTGGGATCGGGGCGCCAGCGGGCCAGCCAGCCCGTCAGGTCCCTGGCCGGCATGGGGCGCGCAATGCCGTAGCCCTGTGCCATTTCGCAGCCCAGGGTGAGCAGCAGCTCCCCGTGCGCGGCGGATTCCACCCCTTCGGCAATCACATTGCGCCGGAAGGCGCTGGCCAGGCCGATCACGCTCTCCACGATGGCCAGATCGTCCGGGTCGTCCAGCATGTCGCGCACAAAGCTCTGGTCGATCTTGAGCAGCTCGGCCGGCAGGTGCTTCAGGTAGGTCAGCGACGAGTAGCCGGTGCCAAAGTCATCCAGTGCAAATCCCACGCCCAGTGCGCGGCAGGCCTGCATGACGTTGGATACGTGGCTGATGTCCTCCATGGCGCTGGTCTCCAGCACCTCCAGTTCCAGGCCGAGCGGCGGCACATCGGGGTGGGCGTGCAGCAGCGCGGTGAGCCGCTCGACAAAATCACCTTGCTGCAGCTGGCGCGCGCCGATGTTGACGCTGACCGGGAAGTGCAGGCCGGCAGCGGCCCACTCGCTCATTTGCTGGAGCGCCGTGTCGATGACCCACTCGCCCAGCTCCACGCTGATGGGGTGGTTCTCGATGACGGGCAGGAAGGCGGCCGGTGCCAGCAGGCCCTGCTCGGGGTGCTGCCAGCGGATCAGGGCTTCGGCACCGGTCATCACGCCGGCCTTCATGTTGACCTTGGGCTGGTAGTACAGCACGAACTCCCGCCGCTCTAGCGCGCCGCGGATGTGCTCCAGATCCTCGCGTCGGGTCTTGACCGCGGCATCCTGTTCGATGTCGAAGTGGTGGTAGCGGTTCTTGCCGGCCAGCTTGGCGACGTACATGGCCTGGTCGGCATGGCGCATCAGCTGGTCGGCATCGGCCGCGTCCTGTGGGTATTGCGTGACGCCGATGCTGGCGGAGACCTGCAGCAGCGTGTCGCCCACCGTGAGTGGCGTGGCTGCGGCGACCAGCAGACGCTGCAACACCGATTCGCAGTCCTGGGGCTGTTCCAGGTCCACCAGCACGGCCACGAACTCGTCGCCGCCAATGCGGGCCAGCGTATCGCCATCGCGCAGGGCGGCCTTCATGCGCTGGGACAGGGCAATCAGCAACTCATCCCCCACACCATGGCTGTACTGGTCGTTGATGGCCTTGAAGCCATCGAGGTCCAGGTAGGCCACCGCGAGTGACTGATTGCGGCGCAGGCTTTGCAGCATGGCCTGCTGCAGCCGGTCGGCCAGCAGCACGCGGTTGGGCAGCCCGGTCAGCGCGTCGTAATGGGCAAAGTGTTCCAGCTGGCGCTGGTGTTCCTTGACCGAGGTGATGTCGGTGAACAGCGCCACATAGTTCTGGACCTGGCCGTTGGCGTCACGCACCGCGCTGATGGTGAGTGCCTCGGCGTAGACCTCGCCATCCTTGCGCCGGTTCCAGATTTCGCCCGACCAGTGACCGCGTTCGTTCAGGGTCTTCCACATCAGCAGATAGAACTCGCGGTCCTGGCGACCGGACTGCAGGATGCGCGGATTCTGGCCGATCACGTCGGCGCGGCTGTAGCCGGTGATGTGGGTGAAGGTGTCGTTGATCTCGACGATGATGCCGTTGGCGTCGGCGATCATGATGCCTTCACGCGCGTGGGTGAACACGCTGGCGGCCAGTTGCTGGCTGGCCTCGCTGGCGGTTTTTTCGATGACCAGCGCAGCCAGACGCGCCTCGTCCTCGATGAACTGGATGTCCTCCGGCGCGGGCGCGCAGATCTGTCCGAAATACAGGGCCAGGGTGCCAATGACGCGGTTCTGTGAGGAGATGATGGGTTGGGACCAGCAGGCTGCCAGCCCGGCCTGGCGGGCCAGTTCCAGAAATGGCTCCCACTCCGGGTGGCTGGCAATGTCTTCGACCACGACGCGCTGGCCGGTGAAGGCGGCGGTCCCGCAGGCGCCGATGCCCGCACCCACGCCCAGGCCGTCTATGGCCTGGCGGTAGTAGGCGGGCAGGCTGGGTGCTGCGCCCATGCGCAGGTGTTCGCCGTCATCGTCCAGCAACAGGATGCTGCAACGGGTGCCCGGGCTGATGGCATCCACGTCCCGTGCAAAAGTGTCAAGTACATCGGGCAGCGGCACCTTCTGGGCCAGCATGGCCAGGATGCGGTTGTGGTGCCGCTCGCGCTGCTCGGCCCGCTTGCGCTCGGTGATGTCGCGCCACACGCAGTACAGCACGTCGCCATCCATCAGGTCCAGCTTGGCCAGCGTGACCTCCACCGGGAAGCGGCTGCCATCGGCACGCTGGTGCTCCCACTCGAACCGGTACATGCCGCGCGCGCGGGCAATGGCCATCAGCTCCTCGGCCTTTTCCAGGGAAGCGCGACCGTCGGGCTGGAATTCAGCGGACAGGCGGGACGGGTGTTGCAGGATTTCTTCCCGCGTCTGGTAGCCCAGAATCTTGAGCGCCGCCAGGTTGCAGTCGACGAACTGGCTGCCCTTGATCAGCCAGCAGGGGTCGGGCGAGTTTTCAAACAGGTCGCGAAAGCGCTTCTCACTGGCGCGCAGCCCCAGTTCCATCTGCTTGCGTTCGGTGATGTCGGCCAGCGTGCCCGACATGCGCAGCGGCTGCCCGTCTTCGCGCCACTCCACGACGCGACCACGGCTCAGCGTCCAGATCCAGTCGCCATTCTTGTGGCGCATGCGCAGTTCGCACTTGTAGTTGTCCAGTTCATGGCGGAAGCACTGCTCCACCATGGCTTCCGACAGTTTGAGGTCGTCCGGATGGGTGCGCTGCATCCAGGTGTGGATGTTCAGTGGCGCCAGTTCCCCCAGCGAATAGCCCATGATCTCGGCCCAGCGCTCGTTGAGCACCACCTCGCCGGTCTGCACATTCCACTCCCAGGTGCCGGTGTTGGTGCCCCATAGGATTTCCGACACGCGCTGGCTCTGCTGCCGGTACTGTGCCTGGCTGCGCCGCACATCGGCGTTCTGAATGATCAGGCGGGCTCCCACGCCGGCAAACACCAGGGAGGTCAGGCCCAGAACGGCAATGATCCAGTCGGTGTAACGACCCCAGAGGTCGGCCAGCGTGAACTCCGGTGTGCCGTCAAAGGGTGGCAGGCGCAGGCGGCGCATCATGTGCTCCACGCTGGTGTAGTCCGCAGGAATGGAAAAGCCACTGATGCCGGCAGCCTTGGCAGCCACGTTGTCCCGCGTCAGGGAGAGCAGGGCAACGGCCAACTGGCGGCCCAGGCGCTCGTCCACGTGGGGCATGAGCACCATCGGCCATTCGGGGTACAGGCGCGTGGAGCTGACGTAGGGGAAGGCTCCCAGGTCCAGACGGTGGAGGACCTTGACGCGGCCCAGGTCCAGTTTGCCCTCGCGTGCCAGGGCCTCCAGAATGCCGGTACGCACAAATCCCACGTCGGCCTGCCCGGCCATGACGGCGTCCACGGTGAGGTCCTGGGGCAGTCCGGTCATCAGCAATTGCGAGTGGGACGGCACCGGCAGCCCGGCGTCCAGCAGTTCGATGGACTGCATCTGGTAGCCACCGGTGAAATCCAGGCTGGGCAGGGCCACGCGCCGTCCCGTCAGGTCTTCCAGGCGGTTGATGTCGGGGTTGTTGGCGCGGGTGAAGATGACGCCACCGAAGGCCGTCAGGTCGTGGCCGTCGCCGCGTGTGATCTGGGTCGCCAGCGGAGCCGACAGGCCGTAGCGGTGCTTGAGCACAATGAAGTGTCCGGAGGTGGTGAACACCACATCGACCGCCTTCTCTGCGATGGCGGCTTCGAGCTCGCCCAGGTCATAGACCGTGAGTTCGACGCGCTGCCCCAGCGTGCTTTGCAGGTAGCTTGCCAGAGGCTGCCATTGCGCCATGGCCTGGGGCTTGGGCCGAAACGCCAGCACGCCGAACCGCAGCGCCGTATCAGCCCACGCGGAGGAGGCCGTAACGGCAAGCAATAGCCAGAGGGCAATGAAGAAGCGTCTCATGGCACGGTGTCGTTATGGTGCGGGGCCTTGACGGCGGGTGGTTACCAACGGATTCGGGTCATTGTATCGGTCAGGAATAGGGCCTGTCAGTGCATGCTAAGCTGATCAACTGGTTTGAAACCGTGACTACAACAGGAGATTGCCATGCCCGGCCTATTGCCCCATATCGACCCACAAGGGCTTCTCGAATTTTCGGTGGTCTATACCGACCGCGCACTCAACCACATGTCACAACGCTTCCAGGGCGTGATGAAGGACATCTCTGCCATTCTGAAAGAGGTTTACCACGCCCAGTCTGCCATTTTGGTGCCCGGCAGCGGCACCTTTGGCATGGAAGCCGTGGCACGCCAATTCGCCACCGACAAGAAGGCACTGGTCATTCGCAACGGCTGGTTCAGTTACCGCTGGACCCAGATCTTTGACATGGGGCGCATTCCCAGCGCGTCCACCGTACTCAAGGCCCGTCGCGTGGGCGAGGGCAAGCAAGCCGCCTGGATTCCCTGCCCGGTGGACGAAGTGGTGGCCACGATTGCGCGCGAGAAGCCCGATGTGGTGTTTGCACCGCATGTGGAAACCGCCGCCGGCATGATCCTGCCCGACGACTACCTGCGCGCTGTCAGTGATGCGGTTCATGCCGTGGGTGGCCTGTTTGTGCTGGACTGCATTGCCTCAGGGGCCATGTGGGTCAACATGGAAGCCACCGGCGTGGACGTGCTGGTCAGCGCGCCGCAGAAGGGCTGGAGCGGATCACCCTGCTGCGCCATGGTCATGCTCAGTGAGCGCGCCCGCAAGGCAATTGATGGCACCACCAGCACCAGCTTTGCCTGCGATCTCAAGAAATGGTTGCAGATCATGGAGACCTTCGAAGGCGGCAGCCACGCTTACCACACCACCATGCCGACTGACGCGCTGTGCCGCCTGCGCGAGGTGATGCAGGAAACCCGTGACTATGGTTTCGAGAAGGTGCGTGCCGAACAGATCGCGCTGGGGACCAAGGTGCGCGCGCTGTTTGAGAGCAAAGGCATTGTGAGTGTGGCCGCCGAGGGCTTCAAGGCGCCCGGTGTGGTGGTGAGCTACACCGAAGACCCGGACATCCACAACAGCAAGAAGTTCCTGGCCCAGGGCCTGCAGACCGCCGCTGGCGTGCCGCTGCAGTGCGATGAACCGGCCGACTTCCGCACCTTCCGCGTCGGCCTGTTCGGGCTGGAGAAGCTGCACAACGTGGACAGGACGGTGGCGCAGTTGGCGCAGGCGTTGGAGCAGATGGCGTAGGGCCATGACTGAGTGTGGGGCATGGATGGAGTTCGCCAGGGGCGAGATGGGAACTGCGCAGTTCCCCGCTGGACAAAGCAATCCCCGCATCACGGAGTACCACGCGGATACCAATATTCGCGGCTACGACGACAAGGCCTCGTGGTGCTCGTCCTTCGTCAATTGGTGTTTGGGCCAGGCTGGAATTGCGGGCACGCGTTCCGCGCTGGCCCGCTCGTGGTTGGATTGGGGTGAACCACTTGACGTGCCCATTCCGGGCTGCATAGCGGTTCTATACCGTGATGACCCCAACAGCTGGAAGGGCCACGTCGGCTTCTATTTGCGTCATGACGAGAACCATGTCTATCTCTTGGGTGGCAATCAACTGGAACAAGTGCGAGAGCACTTCTATCCCATTGGCTCCGTGCTGGGTTACAGGTGGCCGAAGCCTTGGACTTGATATGGCTAGATTGTTGAGTTGCTCTGCAGCGGTAGCGGTCATTCAGCGGTTCTGTTCAAGTGACCGATTGGAGTGCTTGGAACCTAGAATGGGCTAATAGTATGTTGCGTAAAACTAACCCCTCGCTCAAGCGAATCCGCGTGCGGCGGCCCGTTTAGCATTTTCGTTAGGCAGCTTCAGTGTCGAGCTCGGACTCCCTAGAAAAACTTCTCACACTTCTGAACATCGATCGGAAGAAAGAAGTCGAGCGCCATTGCCGCGATCTCGTGATCACCTCTGAAGATCTCGTGAATCTGATCATCGGCGGACGCTCCGGGGTCTTGGGTCCGTATCAATACGCATGCCATTTCCACGAGATCAGTCCGGACGAACTAGAGCCGACAGACGGCGAGATTCGCGCTCTAGGTTTAGCGAAGCCCGGTCCACTCGTCGGGCGCGCGCTGAAGGCCGTGCGAAAAATGAACCAAGGGTTTCGTGACCGTCGCTTGCTCGCGGTTCACTTGTTCTACACGCGCTCGCAGCGATACTGGCACTTGTTTTACTTCGATCAACGTGACTACGGAGAACGACAGAATCACTGGAAACACGGGCCACACATCCACTACTCGCGGGAGTCGTTTGTACAGCAGTCTCTTGAGCAAGTGTGGGCTGGTGTGTGTAATGCGCAGCCAGTATTTCCCAAATCGATTCACATCAGCTATGACTATCACCACAATCGAAGGCGAGCAGCAGCTGCCTAACAGGTCCGCTCAGCTTTAACGTTGAAGGCCCAATTCTCGTTATTTGAATGACCGCTGTCGGGCATCGTGGATGACCGCTAACAGCCTGAATCAAACATCGCATGGAACAGGGTCTCTACAGAACTGCAGCGTCCGAATCGGGGTGTATCTGACTCTCGATTTGCGCGCCTGAAGACTTCCCGTTTGTCTTCACTTCATCACAAAAGTGACGTCAAAGTTTCACATGGCAACCCTACAGTTTTTGCTTTCCCCCAATCGAAAGCAATGCCATGCAAGTCTTCTCCCTGATCCGCCCGACCACACTGGTTCTGACTGGCCTGAGTGTCGCCATCCTGACCGCTTGTGGAGGTGGCGGCGTGTTGCCATTCCAGACGCTGGATGGTGCCCAGCCGCTGGTCATTGGTCACCGTGGTTCCGCCGGCGTGTTGCCGGATCACACCCTGGAGGGATACACCCGGGCCATCCAGAATGGGGCTGACTTCATTGAACCTGACCTAGTCGCCACCAAAGATGGCGAGTTGATAGCCCGGCATGAGCCCAATATCACCGCGACCACCGATGTGGCGAGCCACCCCGAATTCGCTTCCCGCAAGACCACGCGCATGGTCGATGGGGTTGCGGAGACCGGCTGGTTTGCCACGGACTTCACGCTGGCAGAGATCAAGACGCTGCGGGCCATACAACCCTTGAGCGACCGTGACCAGTCGCACAACGGCAAGTACCTGATTCCGACCCTGCGCGAAGTGTTGAGCCTCGCCAAGAGCGAGGGCGTCAAGGTGGGGCGCGTCATTGGCGTGTACCCCGAGACCAAGCACCCGACCTACCACGTGGACGCCAATCTCAAGCTGGAAGACCGGTTGCTGGCGATCCTGGCCGAATACGGTTACACCAAGAAAGACTCGCCGGTGATCATCCAGTCGTTTGAGGTTTCCAACCTGCAATACCTGCGACCCAAGACCCAGGTTCGGCTGGTGCAACTGGTGGATGGCGATGACTACGATTTCAAGACCGGCAAGGTCACCTTTGCGGCGCCGTTTGACCGGCCGTACGACTGGACCAAGGCGGGCAAGACGGCGCTGTTTGACTCCATGCTCACACCGGCTGGCCTGGCCGAGATCAAGAAATACGCCGATGGCGTGGGCCCGTGGAAGCCCTACATCGTTCCGGTCAAGGGCACGTTTGATGCGGCCGGCAAGATGCTCGATGTCAATGGCGACGGCGCGGTGAATTACATGGACACGACCTCACAGGCCGCCACGACCCTGATCGCCGATGCGCACAAGCTGGGCCTGGCCGTGCACACATGGACCTTCCGCAACGAGCCCAAGCGGCTGGCGTTTGACTACAAGGGCGACCCGAAAAACGAGTACCTGCAGTTTTACCGCCTCGGTATCGACGGGGTGTTCTCCGACTTCACCGACACGGCCATCGCTGCACGCACTGCCTACCTGAAGGAGCTGGGCCGCTGATCACCAGCGGCCCCCAAGCCTTGTATCGCTGTCCTGCAAGGGAGTGCCTCAGGGCAACGCTGCTCCATGCAGGTCCGGCAGCCGGTGGGCGATGCCCTTGTGGCAGTCGATGCAGGTCTTTTCCTTGCTCTCCAGGTACTTGCTGTGCATGGCCTGGGCCCGGGGGCTTTGGCGGGTGAAGTCCATGGAGTCGTAGTTGTGGCAGTTGCGGCACTCCAGCGAGTTGTTGGATTTCAGCCGCTCCCACTCGTGCTGGGCCAGGCGCAGGCGGTTCTCTTCGAACTTCTCGCGGGTGTCGATGGTGCCGAAGATCTTGCCCCAGACCTCCTTGGACGCCTGCATCTTGCGGGCGATCTTGTTGGTCCAGTCGTGCGGCACATGGCAGTCCGAGCACTTGGCGCGCACGCCGCTGCGGTTGCTGAAGTGGATGGTGCTCTGCAGCTCCTGGTAGACGTTGTTGCGCATCTCGTGGCAGCCGGTGCAGAACGCCTCGGTGTTGGCGGCTTCCAGAGCGGTGTTGAAGCTGCCCCAGAAGATCACGCCGGCGATAAAGCCACCAATGGTCAGAAAGCCCAGACTGAAATGCACGCTGGGGCGGTTGATGGTTCCCCAGTAGCGCTTGAGTAGTTCTAGCATCGCGTGCCTCTTTGTCTATTGGTGGGCCTTCTTGGCGCCCGCTTTGGCGGGGAGTAGTGCGTCCACGTCGGTGAAGGTGTTTTCCACCAGCGGCTTGGCTTCTACCTGGGTCACATGGCACTGGGTGCAGAAGTAGCGGGCCGGCGCAATCGACGCCAGGGGCATGCCTTCGCGGCCGATGTAGTGCGTGATGCTCACGGGAATAGCCTGCGTCTGCTCGGCCTTGGAGCGGGCATGGCAGTTCAGGCACTTGTTGAAGCTCTTGTCCACCTGGTAGCCGTCCGTCTGGTGCGGGATGGTGGGCGGCTGCTGGGCGTAGGCGCGGCCGCGGCGCACGTCCTTGTTCTCGGTGGTTTGCATCAGGGGCGGCTTGGCCTCCTGGTCCAGGGCGGTGGTGCCGCGCATGGGGTCCACCAGTGGCAGGTTGGGGGCGGCATGGGCCAGGACGGCGACCAAGGTGGCACCGACCAACAGGGCCAGGCGTGCGGCCAGGGATGTGCTTGTTTTCATAGTCCTTTCTCCTGTTAGACCTTGGTAATCTTGACGGCGCACTTCTTGAAGTCCGTTTGCAGGGAAATCGGGTCGGTGGCATCCAGCGTGACCTTGTTGATGAGCTGGCTGGCATCGAACCAGGGCACAAACACCAGGCCCCTGGGCGGCTTGTTGCGCCCGCGGGTCTCCACACGGGTCTTCATGGAGCCCCGGCGCGAGGCCACCTCGATTTCCATGCCGCGGCGCACGCCCAGGGCCTTGGCGTCCTCGGGGTGCATGAAGCACACCGCATTGGGCACGGCGCGGTACAGCTCGGGCACCCGGCGTGTCATGGAGCCGGAGTGCCAGTGCTCGAGCACGCGGCCGGTGGACAGCCAGAACGGGTATTCCTTGTCGGGCGATTCCGCTGCCGGCTCATAGGGCAGGGCAAAGATCACGGCTTTGCCGTCCGGGTGGCCGTAAAACTCGTAGCCCTTGCCGGCCTTGACATACGGGTCGGTGCCTTCCTTGTAGCGCCACTGGGTTTCCTTGCCTTCGACCACGGGCCAGCGCAGGCCACGCGTCTGGTGGTAGGTGTCGAACGGTGCCAGGTCGTGGCCATGGCCGCGGCCGAACTCGGCGTATTCCTCGAACAGGCCCTTTTGCAGGTAGAAGCCGAAGTGCTTGGCCTCATGGTTGGCGTAGGCCGCGTCCATCTGGGTCAGCGGGAACTTGTCCACGTTGCCATTGCGGTAGAGCACGTCGTACAGGGTCTTGCCCTTGACGGAGGGCATCTTGGCGATCAGGTCAGCCGGCCACACCTCTTCGATCTTGAAGCGTTTGGAGAATTCCACGAGCTGCCATAGGTCGGAGCGGGCCTCTCCGGGCGCATCCACCAGCTGGTGCCAGAACTGGGTGCGGCGCTCGGCATTGCCATAGGCGCCTTCCTTTTCGACCCACATGGCGGTGGGCAAGATCAGGTCGGCGGCCAGTGTGGTGACGGTGGGGTAGGCGTCCGACACGACGATGAAGTTGGCCGGATTGCGGTAGCCCGGCAGGCCCTCCTGCATCATGTTGGCGGCGGCCTGCATGTTGTTGTTGACCTGTACCCAGTAGGCATTGAGCTTGCCGTCCTTGAGCATGCGGTTTTGCAGCACGGCGTGGTAGCCGGGCTTGTCGGGGATGGTGCCCTCGGGCAGCTTCCAGATCTGCTCGGCCTTGGCGCGGTGCTGGGGATTGGTCACCACCATGTCGGCGGGCAGGCGGTGCGAGAAGGTGCCTACCTCGCGCGCGGTGCCGCAGGCCGAGGGCTGGCCGGTCAGCGAGAACGGGCTGTTGCCGGGGGTGGCGATTTTGCCGGTCAGCAGGTGGATGTTGTAGACCAGGTTGTTGGCCCAGACGCCACGGGTGTGCTGGTTGAAGCCCATGGTCCAGAACGACACCACCTTGATCTTGGGGTCGGCGTACAGCTCGGCGATCTTGTCCAACGTGGCCTTGGGCACGCCGGAGAGCTTGCTGACCCTGTCGGCGTCGTATTGCGCCACGTACTTGGCGTACTCGTCGAACGTCGTGGGCTTGGAGCCACCGACGGCGCCAGCGTTCTTGGCCGCCTTTTGCAGCGCGTGTTCGGGGCGCAGGCCATAGCCGATGTCGTCGTTGCCCAGCTTGAAGTTGGTGTGCCGGGTGACGAAGTCCTTGTTCACCCGGCCGGTCTTGATGATGTAGTGGGCGATGTAGTTCAGGATGGCCAGATCGGTCTGCGGCGTGAACACGGCGCCGATGTCGGCCAGGTCGAAGCTGCGGTGCTCAAAGGTGGAGAGCACGGCCACCTTGGTCTTGGGCGCGCCCAGGCGGCGGTCGGTGACGCGGGTCCACAGCACGGGGTGCATCTCGGCCATGTTGGAGCCCCACAGCACGAAGGCGTCGGTGGCCTCGATGTCGTCGTAGCAGCCCATGGGCTCGTCCATGCCGAAGGTGCGCATGAAGCCGGCCACGGCGGATGCCATGCAGTGGCGCGCGTTGGGGTCGATGTTGTTGGTGCGAAAGCCGGCCTTGAACAGCTTGGAGGCGGCATAGCCCTCCCACACCGTCCACTGGCCCGAGCCGAACATGCCCACGCCGGAGGGGCCTTTGTCCTTGAGCGCGGCCTTGAACTTCTCGGCCATGGTGTCAAAGGCCTTGTCCCAGCTGACCGGGGTGAATTCGCCGTTCTTGTCATACACACCGTTCTTCATGCGCAAGAGCGGCTGGGTCAGGCGGTCCTGGCCGTACATGATCTTGGACAGGAAGTAGCCCTTGACGCAGTTCAGACCGCGGTTCACCTCGGCCCGTGGGTCGCCCTGGGTGGCCACCACCTTGCCCTCTTTCACGCCGACCATGATGCCGCAGCCGGTGCCGCAAAAGCGGCAGGGCGCCTTGGACCAGTTCAGGTTGCTCAGTTCGGCGTCGGTGACGACGTTGGCCGCCATGGCGGGCAATTCCAGGCCGGCGGCGCCAGCGGCAGCCACGGCGGCGGAATTGCGAAGAAAACCTCTGCGGGTAACAGTCATGGCGATATCTCCTTGTCTAGATCGGCGGCGGCTTCGTGGCGTTGGTAAACCAGGGTGGCGCCCAGCACCCCTTCAGTCTTTTGGATGGCTTCCAGGTGGGCGGCAATGGCCCGGCTGGTGGGGGCCTCCAGCGTCACCACCAGTTTTCCGGTGGGGCCGGTGGCATGGACCTCGGCATCGGCGATGGAGGCGATGAAGTGGGTGATTTCATCGGTGCGCTCGGGGTGCGCCTGCACGATGATGCCCGCCACATGCCACTCGTCCGGGTGGCTCTCGGTAATGGGGATGGTGCGCATGGGGTTCAGTGGGGTGGACCCATGATGAGCTGGCTCATCCAGACGATGAAACCGTAGCCGGCCACCACGATCACGGACAGTGCCGGAACCATGACGGCGGTCAGGAACAAAAAGCTTCTCAGCTCTTCCTTCTTTTGGGTCTCGGGCGGGCTGCTTTGCGGCATTCAACTTCTCCTGCAAGGCCATTGGTAACCTTGATCGAAGTCAATTCTAGGCCTACCCCTGGTGTTGGCAAGTGTGTACTTTCCGGCATTCTTGACCTAGTTCAAGAATGGCCGGTGGGTCAACTGCTTTGTTGACTTAGGTCAAACTAGCGGATGCCTGGGGTTTAGAAGCGGGGCAGGTCCGGGTGGCCGATCTGACCGCCGCGCACCAGCTTTTTGCCGTATTCCACACAGCGTTGCAGCGTGGGGATGACCTTGCCCGGGTTCAGCAGCTCCTTGGTGTCGAAGGCGCGCTTGATGCCGAACATCTGGGCATTTTCCTCGGGGCTGAACTGCACGCACATGCTGTTGAGCTTTTCCACGCCCACGCCGTGCTCGCCGGTCACCGTGCCGCCCATGGCCACACTGGTTTCCAGGATCTCAGCACCAAACAGTTCGCAGCGGTGCAGCTGGTCGGCGTCATTGGCATCGAACAGGATCAGTGGGTGCAGGTTGCCGTCGCCGGCGTGGAACACGTTGGCGCAGCGCAACTGGTATTTTTTCTCCATCTCCTGGATGGCCAGCAGGATGTCGGCCAGGCGTTTGCGTGGGATGGTGCTGTCCATACACATGTAGTCCGGGCTGATGCGCCCGCTGGCCGGGAAGGCGTTCTTGCGGCCGCTCCAGAATTTCAGGCGCTCGGCCTCGTTTTGACTCACCGCGATGGCGGTGGCGCCGTTGGCGCGCAGCACGGCGCTCATGCGGCCAATTTCCTCTTCCACCTCTTCCGGCGTGCCGTCGCTCTCGCACAGCAGAATGGCTTCAGCGTTCAGGTCGTAGCCGGCGTGCACATAGTCTTCCACGGCGGCGGTCATGGGCTTGTCCATCATCTCCAGCCCGGCCGGGATGATGCCGGCGGCGATGACGGCGGCCACCGCGTCACCGGCCTTGCGGATGTCGTCGAAGCTCGCCATGATGCAGCGCGCCAGTTGCGGCTTGGGCACCAGCTTGACGGTGACTTCGGTGATGACGGCCAGCATGCCTTCGCTGCCCACGATCAGGCTCAGCAGGTCGTAGCCGGGTGTGTCCAGCGCATCGCTGCCAAAGGTGATGGGATCGCCTTCGATGGTGTAGCCCCGCACCTTGAGCACGTTGTGCAGCGTCAACCCGTATTTCAGGCAGTGCACGCCGCCCGAGTTCTCCGCCACATTGCCGCCAATGGTGCAGGCGATCTGGCTGGAGGGGTCGGGCGCGTAGTAAAGGCCCAGCGGGGACGCCGCCTCGCTGATGGCCAGATTGCGCACGCCGCACTGGACCACCGCCGTGCGGCTGCGCTTGTCCATTTTCAGGATTTTGTTGAAGCGGGCCAGCGACAGCGTGACGCCCATCGCATGGGGCATGGCTCCGCCGGACAGGCCCGTGCCTGCCCCACGTGCCACCACGGGCACACCCATATCGAAACAGGTTTTCAGAATGGCGGCCACCTGGGCCTCGGTCTCCGGCAGCGCCACCACCAGCGGGCGCTGGCGGTAGGCAGTCAGGCCGTCGCATTCATAGGGGGTGGTGTCTTCGCGGTTCCACAGCAAGGAGCTTGAAGGTAAATGGGTCTCTAGCCCTCGTACAACATGGGCTTGTAGCTCTGCTTTTTGTAGCAACTGGGTGTCGGCGGAGGAGGTGGGGGCGTTCATGGTGGGACTGTACGGCAAACCCGGTTTGCGTGGTGTGAAGAAATTGAAACCTAGGCCACCGCTTTTTTCAGCCAGTCGGCAAAGGCGGCGCATTCCCAACGGTCCATCATGCCGGTGCGCCAGCACAGGTAGTGCGCGTGGGGGCTGGGCACATTGCCGGCAAACACGGCGTTCGTGCCCAGGCGCACCAGGGAGCCATGCTCCAGCCAGGGCGCACCCAGCTTCAATCGCACCAGGGCCACGCCCATGCCGGCGGCGGCGGCGTCGCACATCAGGCCGATGTCGTTGAACTGGGAGCCTTCGATTGGCTCGGGCCAGTCCAGGCCGCGCGCTGCAAACCAGGTGCGCCAGGGCTCCAGCGGGCTGCGCAACAATGGAACGCCCTCCAGGTCCTGCGCCACGTCGAACGGCCCATGCTCGCGCACAAAGGCGGGCGAAGCCAGCGGCGTGACCTCATCCTTCATCAGCAGCGCGTGCTCCATGTCGGCGTAGCGGCCGGGGCCAAAGCGCACCATCAGGTCGGCGTCTTCTGCCACCACGTCCAGCAGCGGAATGGAGACCTGCAGGGTGAGGTCGATCTCGGGATAGGCGTCGGTGAACTGGCGCAGGCGCGGAATCAGGATCGAGCGCGAGAACGTGGGCGTGACCGCCAGTTTCAGCTTGCGCTTGCCCGGTGCGGCTGCCGAGCTGGGAAACTTCTGCAGGCTGGCCAGGCCTTCACGCACATGGGCCAGGTATTCGCTGCCTTCGGTGGTCAGCGAAAAGTCGGCACGGCCAAACAGCTTGGTGCCAATGATCTCTTCCAGTTGCCGCACGCGGTGGCTCACGGCGCTGGGGGTTACGCACTGTTCCTCGGCCGCCTGGGTCACGCTGCGCAGCCGCGCCAGGGCCTCGAACGTCAGCAGGCACTGGATGGGGGGAATGCGTGCGGCACTGCGTGCAGCGGGAAGCGTGGGGGCAGAATCCATGTCCGTCACTATAATCCGGCACCCTTTTCCCGTCCCCCTCCATTTCCCCCACCCCCTTTTCAGCAGGAACCGCCGTGTCCGACACCCTTGCGGTATTGCCGCAGTACCTCATCCCCAAGCAGGCGATCACCGCCTTGGCCGGCAAATTGGCCAGCGCGCGCGCCGGCTCCTGGACCACGGCCGTGATCCGCTGGTTTGTGCAGCGCTACCAGGTCAACATGGCCGAAGCGGCCAACCCCGACATTGCCAGCTACGCCACCTTCAATGACTTTTTCACCCGTGCCCTGAAAGAGGGCGCCCGTCCGCTGGCCCAGGCCGACCTGCTGTGTCCGGTGGATGGTGCCATCAGCCAGTTTGGCCGCATTGAACGCGACCAGATCTTCCAGGCCAAGGGCCACAGCTACTCCACGACCGCGCTGGTGGGGGGCGATGCGACCCTGGCGGCGCAGTTCCAGGACGGGCATTTCGCCACTCTGTACCTGAGCCCCCGGGATTACCACCGCATCCACATGCCCTGCGATGGGGTGCTGCGCCGCATGATCTATGTACCAGGCGACCTGTTCTCGGTGAACCCGACCACGGCACGTGGCGTGCCCGGCCTGTTTGCCCGCAACGAGCGCGTGGTCTGCGTGTTCGATACACCGCACGGCCCGTTCGTGCAAGTGCTGGTGGGCGCCACCATCGTGGGCAGCATGGCCACCGTCTGGCACGGGCAGGTCAACCCGCCGCGTCCGGGCCGCATCTGGGAGCGCCGCTATGACGATGGCGCCGTGCGTCTGCGCCAGGGCGAGGAGATGGCCCGCTTTTTGCTGGGATCCACGGTCGTGATGCTGTTTCCCCAAGGGCCCCTGGCCTTCAATCCGCAGTGGGCGCCCACGGGCGCCATTCGGATGGGAGAGGAAATGGCATCGTTGTCATAAAAACGGACTATTCTGATGTCGCCGGGCATCTTCCCTGATTAGGAGCCGCATGATGGAATCTGCAACCCACGCCAACTTTTCCCCCGCGCTGGCCACCGGTCCCGCCGAGGCGCTGGAGTCCGGCCAGACTGCATGGAACGGAGTCGCCAGGACCGTGCGGGCGCGCTTCTCCGGCGCATCTGGCGCGCCGGCGGCCATCAGCAGTATGTCGGTGCGCTCCAGCCTGATGCTGGCATTTGCCTGCGTGCTGGTTGGGGCGCTGGTGATTGGCGTGTTTTCCCTGTTCCAGATGGGGCGCCTGAATGCCTCCACCCACGTCATCTACGAACAGGAATACACCGCCGGCCAGGCGGCCGAGCAGGTGCGCAGCTACCTGTTGCGCGCCAGCCGGGCACAGACCCAGTTGCTGACCGCCAGCACGGCCTCCGAGCGCGACACACTGGCCAGCGACATCGAAGCCAGCCTGGGCAATGTGGGCAAGCAGATGGAGACGATCCGACAGCTCTCCAGCAGCGAGGAGTCGGTGGAAACCTCCAAACAACTGGTGGATGCGATTGCCAAGTGGACCAAACGCCTGCGCGAGTATGTGAAGCTGGTCAAGGAGCAGCCGCTGTCCTACATGGAGATGAGCCCGGACGTGGCCATGGAGGACGCCGGCCTGGTCAATGAGACCAAGAAGGTGGAGAAGTTTGTCGATGCCCTGGTGCAGCAACGCGGCCAGTCGGCGCAGGCCACCATGCTGCACGCGGCGGAAATTTACGACACCTCGCTGATCTGGGTGGTGGGCATCACGCTGGCGCTGATTGCTGCCTCGCTGGTGGTCAGCGGTGTGGTGACACGCCGTGTCACGCGCCAGCTGGGTGGTGAACCTGCCTATGCCAAGTCCATTGCCAGCGGCATCGCCAATGGCGACCTGACCACGCCGATCAAGCTGGCGCCCAACGATACCGAGAGCCTGTTGTATTCGCTGCACGACATGCGCACCCGCCTGGCGCAGACCATGGGCGAGATTGCCGACAGCTCCGCACAGGTGGCCAATGCCTCGCGCGAAATCTCCATGGGCAACCTGGACCTGTCCAACCGCACCGAACAGCAGGCCACATCGCTGGAAAAGACCACGGCCAATGTGGAGCAGCTCGCCGAAATTGCCAAGCGCTATGCCGACAGCTCCACACGCGCGGCCCAGCTCTCCGGCAGTGCCAGCCAGGCCGCGCGCCAGGGTGGGGATGTGGTGGCCAATGTGGTGCTGACCATGGACCGGATCAGCGAGAGCACGCAGGCCATCCACGCCAATATTGGCGCCATCCAGAGCATTGCGTTCCAGACCAATATCCTGGCGCTCAACGCCGCCGTGGAAGCGGCACATGCTGGCGAGCAGGGGCGGGGCTTTGCGGTGGTGGCGTCCGAAGTGCGCGATCTGGCACAGCGCAGCGCCACGGCCGCGCGCGAGATCAGCGCGCTGATCGAGGCCTCCACGCAGCAGGTCAAGGAAGGCACGCAACTGGCCCGCACCGCAGGCCAGACCATTGCCGGCATGGCGCAGACCGTGCAGCAGGTCAGCACGGTGATGGAGGAGATTTCCGGGGCCTCGCTGGAGCAAAGTGCCGGCATCGAGGAAATGAACCGGGCCATTGCCCAGATCGACGAGACCACGCAGCAGAACGCTGCGCTGGTGGAAGAGGCTGCCGCCGCAGCCCAGTCACTGGATGAGCAGGCCCAGGCGCTGGACCAACTCGTGGGCCGCTTCGCTATATAGCCCCCACGCTCCACCGCTGCGCGGGTCGCTGCCCCCCAAGGGGGCCGCAATTCGCCTTGGGGCGGCCCGGCGGCGAATTCTCTGCCCCCAAAACGGTCCCTATTTGAAAATCACGGTCTTGTGGCCGTTGAGCAGCACGCGGTGCTCGCTGTGCCACTTGACGGCGCGGGCCAGCACCTGGCTCTCCGTGTCGCGGCCCTGGGTCGTCAAATCTTCCACCGTCTTGCTGTGGTCCACGCGGGCCACGTCCTGTTCGATGATGGGGCCTTCGTCCAGATCCGCCGTCACGTAGTGGGCGGTGGCGCCAATCAGCTTCACGCCACGGTCATGGGCCTGGTAGTAGGGCTTGGCGCCCTTGAAGCTGGGCAGGAAGGAGTGGTGGATGTTGATGGCGCGCCCGGCCAGCTTCTTGCAGAAGTCGTCGCTCAGGATCTGCATGTAGCGCGCCAGCACCACCAGTTCGGCACCTTCGGCCTCGATGATCTCGAATTGCCGGGCCTCGACCTTGGCCTTGGTATCCGCGGTGACCGGGATGTAGTGGAACGGCACGTTGTAGCTGGCTGCCAGCTGGTAGAAGTCGCGGTGGTTGGAAATGATGGCGCGGATGTCCAGCGCCAAGAGGCCACTCTTCCAGCGGAACAGCAGGTCGTTGAGGCAATGCCCTTCCTTGCTGACCAGCAGGACGGTGCGCATGGGCTGCGCCGTGGCGTGCAGGCTCCATCGCATGGAATGGCCCTTGGCAAAAAAGCCCAGTTGCGAGTTCAGATCAGAATGGGTGAGACGCACGCACTTGAACTGCACACGCATGAAAAACAGGCCGGTGTCCGGGTCGTTGTACTGGGCGGCTTCTTCAATGTTGCCGCCGCGTTCCAGCAGGAAGCCCGACACGGCGTGGACCAGTCCCAGGCGGTCCGGGCACGACAGGGTGAGGATATAGGTCTGACTCATAGTGCGACCATTGTCGCGTATGTGGCCCCCACGCTTGTCGCTGCGCGGGTCGCTGACTATTGCTCGGCCTTTTCCTGGCAGTGGATGCAGCGGGCCGCTTCGGGGCTGGCGTGCAGGCGTGCTGGGGTGATGTGGACGCCGCAGTCGATGCATTCGCCGTAGGTGTCGGAGGCAATGCGGGCCAGGGCGGCGTCGATGGCGGAGAGTTCGGCGACTTCGCGCTCGCCCAGGGCGAATTCCAGCTCACGCTCGGAGGCCAGTTGGGCGCCTGAATCTTCTGGATGGCCAAAATGGTCGGCTGCCACTTCCACGCGGCTGACCACACCACCGCGCTGCTCGGCGATCTGGGCCAACAGGGCGGCACGCATGTCCATCAACTGTTGTTTGTAAGCGCTGATGTGTTGGCTGTTCATGGCCTGACTCCTGTGTTGTTATGTGCTGGTCAAATCATGCGCCCCTTGAGAGGGCATTTCTTTGACCAGGGTCAATTTGGTGCCCGAGCCCGGGTTCAGTGCACCAGAACCGGGTTTTGTGCCAGTTCGGCGTACTGCTCCAGCGTGTCCTCCACCTCTTCCTGGGTGGGGGTGTTGGTCTGCCAGTCGAGGATGTGCTGCTGGAACAGTTCGGCCCAGGAGCCGTCGAGGTAGACCTCCTTGCCCGAGCGCTTGTCCACGATCTCGAAGCCGTGGCGTGCCATCACCGGGATTCCGCCCGGATACTGGACGGACTTGACCGTGCCGGGTGCCGTGCCGCCATCGGCCTCGGCGTTGGCCAGCATGTGGGTCACGGAGTAGCTTTCGGAGTCGTAGAGCGTGTGCATAGGATTGATGATAGGGCTTGTATCGCAATTGGATGCAATCCATGCAATTTCAAGGGCCGCGCCGCCGCGCCGCGCCCAGGCGCAGGGCCTTACTTCTGCGTGGCCTTCCACTGCTGGTCGACAAAATCGCCGTTGCGCTGGGTCAGGCGGATGCGCACCGGCAGGTAGCCCAGCGTGGGGGCCAGCCAGATTTCGGTCTTGGGGTCGTATTCGCCTGCCGGGTCGCGCCACAGGTGCACAGCCTGCATCTCGCCACCGGGCAGGGTCAGCTTCTCGCTGGCACCCACGGTAAACACCCAGGCGTCAGCCGAGCGCGGCCCCACCGCCTGGAAAGCCAGCGTGCTCCCCTGAGGAAAGCCGTTGGGCTCGCCCGCCAGCATGGCCGCCACCTGCATGAAGATGCTGAGCTGGTCCTGGGCGCCGGCCAGCAGCGGAGCATCGGGCGTGTTGGCGCTGAAGGTGACCTTGCCCTTCTCCCGCTCAAAGTGGGCCGCCACCTCGCTTTTGACCTTGTCACCGAAGCGGGTCGGCTCCAGGCCCTGCGCGCCGAGCTGGCCGGTGCTGGTCTGCACGCGGGAGCCCAGCAGGAAGTGGCTGATTTCCATGCGGGCGTCGTAGGTCTTGCCGTCCTGCGTCCAGGCCAATTCGCCGTTCACGTAGTAGGGGAAGCCCTTGACCTCGCCGGTGATGGCGTATTTGAGCCGGGCCGAGGGTGGGAACACATAGCTGCGCACCGCCTTGGCCGGCAGCGGCTTGGTGGCCGCCGTGGCCGCAACGACCGCAGTGCCGTCCTTCACCGAGCCGCTCGGCGTGGCCGCGGCCAGCAGGATCGGTGCGTCGTCGCTGGTGCTGCCGGTTGGCGTCTGGTCTGCTATGGTTTCAGTAGCTGCCTTGTCATTATCCACGAGGGCTTGAGCCTGATTTTGCTCCAAACCATCAGCCGGAAACAGGTTGGCACTGGGCGCCGGCTTCTTGCCAACAGCAGCCCGTGCCGGTGCTGCGCGTGTGGGGTTGACCGCGACCGGGCCCGGGCTGGGCGCGGGCGTGGGTGCCGCAATGGTGCGGGTCGCAAAGGCCCAGGTTTCGGGGGCTTCCCGGTTTTCCTGTGCGGCCAGGGCCAGCGGGGCCGCGCGCAGCACTGCCCAGTGCGCCAGCAGCACAGCCACTGTCAGCAGTGCCAGCCGCCAGGACGGGCGCGAGGAGGTGTGGGATGAACCGGAGAGGGTCTTGGGCATGGCGGGACGGCAAGGGGGATTTGCGGCGCGGAGACCGGCCTGCCAGTTTAATTCAGAGCGACAATTCCCCCATGAAACTCGCTACCTACAAAGACGGCTCCCGCGACGGCCAACTGGTCGTGGTCTCACGCGACCTGAGCCAGGCGCACTACGCCTCCAACATCGCCAACCGCCTGCAGCAGGTGCTGGACGACTGGAATTTCCTGGCGCCGCAACTGCAGGACCTGTACGACACTCTGAACATTGGCCGCGCCCGCCACGCCTTTCCGTTCGATGCGCGCATGTGCATGGCGCCGTTGCCCCGCGCCTACCAGTGGGCTGATGGCTCGGCCTATCTGAACCACGTGGAGCTGGTGCGCAAGGCGCGTGGCGCCGAGGTGCCCGAAAGTTTTTACACCGACCCGCTGATGTACCAGGGCGGCAGCGACGACCTGCAGGGCGCCTGCGCCCCCATCGTTTGCGCCAACCTGGACTGGGGGCTGGACTTCGAGGCCGAGGTAGCCGTCATCACCGGTGACATTCCGCAGGGCTGCGCGCCCGAACGTGCGTTGGACGGCATCCGCCTGCTCATGCTGGTCAACGATGTGAGCCTGCGCAACCTGATTCCGGCCGAGCTGGCCAAGGGCTTTGGCTTTGTGCAGAGCAAGCCGGCCACGGCCTTCAGCCCGGTGGCGGTGACGCCGGACGAGCTGGGCGATGCCTGGATCAAGGGCCGCGTGCACCTGCCGCTGGCCAGCACCTGGAATGGCCGCAAGGTCGGGCTGTGCGACGCCGGGCCGGACATGACCTTCCACTTCGGGCAACTGATCGCCCACCTGGCCAAGACGCGCAATGTGCGCGCCGGCTCCATCATCGGCTCGGGCACCGTCAGCAACAAGGGAGTGACCAAGGGAGCGGGCGACAAGGCGCGCACCGAATGGCCCAATGGCTACAGCTGCATCGCCGAGAAACGCGCCATGGAAACCATTCTGGATGGCCAGCCCGGCACCGAATTCATGCAGTACGGCGACACCATTCGCATCGAGATGAAAGGCCCGGACGGCCAGAGTATCTTCGGTGCCATCGAGCAGGAAGTGGTGGCGCCCGGCGCCAATTCTTAAGGCCGTTACCCGCCGTAACTTGGGTAACAAACGGCGAACCTTAAGCCTTTCTTCAGCGAGTTGTGTGCCAATAGCGGCATCAACAACTCCAAGGAAAGACTATGCGGTTACGACTCCCGTACCAGCTAACGGCCATCGCTGGAATCGTCACTCTATTGAGTGCATGTGGTGGCGGATCTGACCAGGCGTCGGCAGTGGCCGGCGGCGGTTCCGACGTGGCGCAAGCGGCCGGACGAAGTTCCGGCAGCGCGATTGCGCAACCCGCCAACACGGCCGGGCGACTGCTTGCTTCCAACTGCTTTCAGTGCCACGGCACACTGGGGCGTGGTGGCTTTGACTCCATCCGCGGATCGGACGCTTCCGAGGTCGTTGAATACCTGCGCAAACCCGCCGACTCCAGCATCATGGCCGCCCATGCGCAAGGCTACACCACGGCCCAGCTGCAGAGCATCGTCAATTACCTCAAGCAATAAACAGGAGTCACACAAATGGCAATCCGAAAAAACGACAGTCTGAATCGGCGCAGCGCACTGGTGCTATCGGCAACGGCTTTGTTGGGGGGACTCTACCCGCTGGTTGGCCGCACCGACGATGGGGATGACGACGACCGGGGAAGTTCCTCCTCACGATCCGGCTCCAGCGGACAGCAAATTGCCCTGGCCACCACCGGCATCCGTGCCAATGTGGTGGTGGTGGGTGGCGGCATGGCCGGGGCGGCCGCTGCCAAATACCTGCGGCTGTGGGGCGGCGCGGGACTGAACGTCACGCTGGTGGAGCCCGACGACGCGTATACCTCCAACATCATGAGCAACTTTGTCCTGACAGGTGTGCGAGGCGTGTCCACGCTGCGCTACAACTGGGACCAGCTTGCCACCGCGTACGGCGTGGTCCGCAAGAAAGCACGGCTTCAGTCGATCAGTGTTGCGAACCGTCAGATTACCTTGTCAGACGGCAGTGTGCTGCCATACGACCGGCTGGTGGTGGCGCCCGGCGTGGACTTTGACAATGCCTATGGCTTGACCGCGCAGGATTACGACACCCGCACCCCGCACGCCTGGCGTGCGGGTTTGCAGACGACGCTGCTGCAGCAGCAACTGGCCGCCGCCGTGAATGGCGACACCTATGTCATGACCATTCCCGCCGCGCCCTACCGCTGCCCTCCCGGTCCCTATGAGCGGGCATGTCTGGTGGCCGACTACCTGAAGACCCGCAAGGGACCGAATTGCCGGGTGCTGATTCTGGATGAAAACCCCAAGATCCAGGCCGAGGCAGTCAACTTCGGTCGCGCCTTTGGTGTCATCCACGCGGGCGTCGTCAATTACCAGTCTGGCGTCACCGGAATCGCCATTGATCCGGTGACCAAGGTGGTGTCCTACACCGACAAGTCCGGTGTCGCCCAGACCGTTCAGGCACGTGTCGTCAACCCCATTCCCCCGCACCGTGCGTCCGGCAGTGGCGCAGGCGGCTGGATGTCTGCCGCCGGCCTGAACAACAGCGCTGACGGACGCTGGGCCAAGGTGAGTCCGCTGTCGTACGAGTCCACGGCGGTGGCCGGCGTGCATGTGATTGGCGATGCCGCCCAGTGCGGTCTGCCGAAGGCCGGGCATGTGGGCAACCAGGAAGCCAAGATCTGCGCGGATGCCATTGTTCGCCTCCTGTTGGGCCAGAGCCCGGATAGTGCGCCGGTTGCCAACTCCGCGTGCTACTCGCCGATCACGGCGACGACCGCGTCGTGGTTGACTGCGGTTTACCAGTATGACCCTGCTACCCAGAGCATGAAGGTTGCGGCCAATGGCGGGTTGACGGCCGGGGCCGCACCCACCGAGGCGGCTGCCATCACTTCGGGCAACTTCCGGCAGATGGGGACGTGGTTCAACACCCTGATGGGCGACACCTACGCCTAGCCGAACAGGCGCCCGACCAGCCCGGTGCGCCCGGAACCGGCGGCTGCATCGGGCGCTGGCCGGTTCTTCGCAGCCAGCCATTTGCCGAAGCGCATGTCGTGGGTCATGATGTGGCCAATCAGCCACTTGTTCAGGAAGCGGCGCAGGTCCTGCACCCGCTCCTCGGTCCATCCGTCACTGCCCATCAGGAAGTCGGCGATCTGGGAGGCGAACTCCTCGTGCTGTTTCAGATGTGCATCAAACGCCGGGTAACCGCTTTTCTCCATGGCCTCCTGCTCGTTGGAGAAATGCGTCACCACATAGTCGAGCAATTGCTCCACGGTCTGCTCGACCGTGCCCAGGTTCAGCATCATGACCAGCGAAAACAGATGGCGGTGCTCCCGGTCCAGCTGGTCGATGCCGATGCAAAACCCTTCCCTCCACTCCACTGCGAACGGGGCCTTGTGAACCGGGTGTTGCTGTGTCATGGGGTGGTTTCCTGGGGGGTTAGCGCTCCACGCGCCGGCGCGAGGGCAGCAGGTTGTGCGGAACCAGTCCGCGGAACATCTCGGTGATGCCATCCAGCGTCTTGCGTGCGGCCATCTCGCCATCGCGGTCGGCAATCAGGCGCAGCAGTTCGCTGCGCGCATCCCACAGCGACTGCACATCGGCCGCCTGGGTGATCGTTACCAGCGTCTTGGAAAACGCGTGGGGCTGCGAGCTTTCAATGTCCGCCAGCGAGGCCAGCATGGCCGTGCGAATCTCCTCCTGGCGTGCACCCGTTGCATCCTTCGCACTCTGTCCGTGCAGCAAATCGGAGAAACTGGAAGTAAAGCTAGAAAGCGTTTTTCGCATGCGGGGTCCAACGGTGTAGGGGCAGAAGTCAGCCCGCCGCGAAAATTCTAGCCCCGGGCGCCCGGCCTTCGATGACTTGGGTCAAGGAAATGGCAGAACGCTGCCAGCCCATGGTCAGCGGGCGCATTACCCCCGCGCCAGCTGCAGCACAAAGGTCTTGATACCGCGCAGCAGCATCTCGATGGCCACCGACACCAGCACCAGACCCATCAGCCGCTCGACGGCCACCACCAGTCTGGTGCCGATGATGCGCTGGATGCGCTCGGCCGAGACCAGCACGATGGCGCTGATGGTCATGGTCACGCACAGGGCGCCTATCCATTCCAGGCGTCGATCCGGTTGTTGGGACACCAGCAGCAGCACCGTGGCCAGGGCCGAGGGGCCGGCAATGGCCGGCACCGCCAGCGGCACGATCAGGGGTTCGGCCATTTGTTCATCGTCCGGGGCGCCGGCCGGGGGCGGAAACACCATGCGCAGGGCAATCAGGAACAGGATGACGCCGCCGCCAATCTGCAGCGCCAGCTCGCTCAGGTTCATGACGCGCAGAAAGCCTTCACCCACGAACATGAAAGTCAGCAGCAGGGCAAAGGCAATCAGGATCTCGCGCAGGATCACCCAGGGCCGGCGCTCCGGTGCGACCGGGCGCAGCGCGTTGGCGAAAATGGGGATGTTGCCGATCGGGTCGGTGATCAGCACCAGCAGGATGGTGGCGGACAGGAAGGTGTATTGCGTCATGGCGTGGCGTTGCAGGTCCCGGAATTGACGGCAAGCATACACAGTCTGCTAAAAAATTGACGCAGCTTAAGGCCGTGGGCGGCGTGTCGTTGATAATCCACCCCTATGCGAACCCTGCGCCACTTCACGCTTCTCACCCGCCTGGTGCTGGCGTGGTTCGTGTTGTCGCTGGGTGTGGCGGTGGCTTCGCCCATCGTCAAGCCGCAGGACATCCTGCTGGTGTGTACCGGCTCCGGCGCCATGAAGGTGCTGGTCAAGGCCGCAGATGGCAGCACCGGCGAGGTGGCCAGCAACTCCATGGACTGCCCGCTGTGCGCGTCCCTGGCGGCCCCGCCACCGGTCGCGCGCCTGAACGCAGAACCCGCCCAACCCCTGGCCTATGCCCTGCAGGCCATTCCCGCCGCGCACATCGCTGCGCGCACCGCCGCGCCCTTGCCGGCGCGTGGACCTCCGACCTCCTGATACCTTGCGGGACAGACCTTGAGCTCTGTCCTCAACGGATCAGGGTGGTTTTGTGGGGCAGACCTTTGGCTTTGTCTTCTTAACTATCAAACTTATAGCGCCCCACGCCCTTTTGACGAGGGCTGCCGGCTGTTTTTCTGATATTTCGGAAGTCGTTTCATGCATTTGCATCGCATCGCGCTGGCCGTGGCCGCCGCATTCCCTTTTGTCGTCCTGGCCCAGGGTATTGCCACCGAGGCACAACTGAAATCCGTACAGGTTTCGGCCGTTCGTGCCCCGCTGGACCCCAATCTGCCCTCCAGCACCGCCAGCCGCACGGCCGAACAGTTGCGCGAGCAGACCGTCTACAACCCGGAAGACATCGCCGTCAACCTGCCCAGCACCACCATCCGCAAGCGCTATTTCGGCGACCGCAATTCCAACGTTGGCGGGCGCAGTTTTGGGACGTTGCAGCCGGGCCGTGCCCTGGTCTATCTGGATGGCTACCTGATCTCCAACTTCCTGGGCCGCTTCGATGCGCCACGCTGGAACATGGTGAATGTGGAAGCCATCGAGCGCATCGACGCGCTGTACGGTCCGTTCTCCGCCATCTACCCCGGCAACTCGATTGGCACCACGCTGATCGTCACCGAACGCAAACCCCGGGGCCTGGAGGCCTCGGCCAGCATCAAGCTCAACCAGCAGGGCTTCAACGAATACGCCAGCAGCGACACCTACAACAGCCAGCAGCTCTCGGCCCGCATTGCTTCGCGCCTGGATTCGGGCCTGTGGTACAGCCTGGGCCTGCAACACCAGGACAGCGAAGGCCACACCATGGGCTACGCCAACGCCGTGCGCGGCGCCACCGCCGGCGCGTTTGCCACACCCACGGCGGCGGCCAAGCTGGTGAGCGGCATCCAGTACGACCGTGACCCGCAGAGCCGCGAGCGCGCGCTGTTCGGTGCCAACAGCATCGACCACAGCAGGCAGGACACCGTCAACCTGCGCCTGGGTTTTGACATCTCTCCCACGCAGGAGATCGAAGGGCGTCTGTCCTGGTGGCACGACGACAGCACCGTGCGCACCAGCACCTGGCTGCGCGATGCGGCCGGCAACCCGGTGTGGAGCGGGGTGGTGCGTGACGGCATCCGCCAGTTCACGGTCGCTGCCGATGCCTTTGCCCCCAGCCTGCGCGACGAGACACACCGCCAGCTCGGCGCCACCTGGAAGACCAAGTACGCCAAGGGCTGGAATGCCTCGGTGGTGGTGACGGACTACCAAATCGTCAACGATGCGGCCCGCCAGGCCAACCTGGCCCAGCCGCTGGCCGACCTGGGCGGTGCTGGCAGCGTGACCCGGCGCGATGGCACGGGCTGGAACACGTTGGAGGTGCAAACCACCTACACCCCCAGCGAAGGCGACTTTGGCAATGGCCAGCACGCCCTGGTGCTGGGCCTGCACCGCAACCAGTACACACTCCAGAACGTGGTGAACAACGCCAGCGACTGGCGCGCCTTTGATCCCACGCTGAACCAAAACTACTACGGCAAGACCACCATCACCGCGCTCTATGCCCAGGATGCCTGGAAGCTGCACCCGGACTGGATGCTGACCACCGGTCTGCGTCTCGAGAAATTCGAGTCCGCCGACGGCTCACAGTTCTTTGCCGGCCCGCCGATGGCCGCCACGGCCTTCCCCGGGCGCAGCCTCACCGCCACCAGCCCCAAGCTGTCGCTGGCCTGGGCTGCCACCGACGACATCACGGTAAAGGCCAGTCTGGGCCGCGGAGTGCGCTTTCCCAATGTGGATGAACTGTTCAACGGCACCAAGACCGGTGCCAGCATCACCACCAGCGACCCGAACCTGCGTCCCGAGGTGTCAGACTCGCTGGAGCTGTCGGCCGAGCGCGAGTGGAGGAGCCACTGGCTGCGCGCCAGCCTGTTCCGCGACGACGTGACGGACACCATCCTGCGCCAGACGGATGCCACCGTCGCTCCCAGCGTGACCCGTGTGAGCAACGTGGACAAGGTGCTGACGCAGGGTATTGAGCTGGTCTGGCAGAGCCGTGATGTGGGCATCCAGGGCCTGGACCTGGGCGGTAGCGCCACCTGGACCGATGCAGTGGTGAAGGCCAACGCGGCCAACCCGGCGCAGGTGGGCAAGCAGTGGCTGCGCATCCCGCCGCAGCGCTACACCCTGCAGGCCAGCTACCGGCCGAACACCCAGTGGGTGCTGGGGGCCAGCTGGCGCTGGGCCAGCACCATGTACAACACCGAGCTAAACATCGACAGTAACCCCAACACCTATGGCGGCACGTCCAGCGTCAACCAGTTGGACCTCAAGGCCAGCTGGAAATTCGCCAAGCACTGGGAGTGGGGCCTTGGCATCAACAACCTGGCCAACCAGCCGTCCTGGCAGGGCCACACCATGCCGCAGCGCAGTGTGCAGACCGAACTGCGCTACAGCCTGCTGTGAAGAAGGAGAACACCATGCAACGATGGCATCTGGGTCGCGCGCTGCTGCTGGCCGCTGCGCTGCTGGCGGGGGGCGCTGGCCCCGCATCGGCACAGACCTTGGGCGGACACAGCATGGCGGCCGAGGCCGCACCAGCACCTGCCGTGGCCGCCAGCAAGCCGCCACGCAAGCCCCGGCCGCAATTGGGCATTGACGCCGCCTTTGCGCCCGACGGGTCGCTGTGGTGGGTGGGGCTGGATGGCGAAGGCCGCCTGACCCTGCGCAGCGCACCGGCACCTACCGCAGCCAAGGGCTCCGCGCGCTGGCAGTGGAGCGAACCGCGTGTGATTGCCACCGGGGGCGACCCGATTTCGGCCGATGGCGAAAACCACCCCAAGCTGCTGTTCGGCCCCAATGCCACGGTGCTGATCGCCTACACCATGCCGCTGCCCAAGCCCAACACCGGCTTTGTGCGCATGCTGCGATCGGTTGACGGCGGCCAGACGTTCTCGGCACCCTACACGGTGCACGCCGACCGGCAGGAAATCACGCACCGCTTCGAGTCCATCGCCTTTGACGCCCAGGGCGTGCTTCATGCCATCTGGATCGACAAGCGCGACCTGGAGGCTGCACCCCGGGTGGGCACCAAGTCCAGCTACCGCGGTGCGGCCATCTACACCGCCAGCTCCCGCGACGCCGGTGCCAGCTTCGGCCTCGACACCAAGGTGGCTGACCACTCCTGCGAGTGCTGCCGCATAGCGTTGACCCGCGGCGCCGACGGGTTGCTGCACGCCATGTGGCGCCATGTGTTCGAGCCCGATGTGCGCGACCACGCCTTTGCCACGCTGGGCGCCACGCCCAGCCCACCCGTGCGTGCCAGCTTTGACGAGTGGCATGTCAATGGCTGCCCGCACCACGGCCCCGGCCTGGCGCTGGCCAGTGATGGTGGCTTCCACGCCGTGTGGTTTGGCATCCGCCAGGAGGGCGGCCAGAGCGTGCCCGGTGTGCGTTACGGCCGGCTGCAGGCAGATGGCAACCCGGTGGCCGACAC
>JBAQDE010000034.1:0-68699 GCA_049294595.1 Rhodoferax sp.
GCATTCAGAAGACCAGCGAGTTGGTGCAGGAGATTGCAGCGGCCAGCGCCGAACAGAGCGAGTCGGTGGTGCAGATCGGCGGCGCGATGGGTCAACTGAGCAAGGCCACGCAGCAAAACGCGTCGGCGTCCGAGCAGTTGGCCGCCACGAGTGAGGAGCTCTCCGGCCAGGCCGAGCAGTTGCAGCAGTCTGTCGCATTTTTCCGATTTGGCGACAATGGCAACCGACCGAAAGAGGTTGGGCGCTCAATGAGGATTTCAGTCTCTCAGGCGCCGTTGATCCCCGTACCACGTCGCCGCTCCGCCGACAATCGTCGGCCAAATTAAGGCGAGTACCGTGGCAGCCATCCCCTTTAGCGACAGAGAGTTCAAACAGATTGCGGACCTGATGTATGAGGCCGTTGGCCTGTCTTACAACGAGTCGAAGAAGTCGCTCATCCATTCCCGGTTGTCTCCCCGGATACAGAAATTGGGAATGTCCGGGTTTGCAGAATACATTTCGGTGCTCAGCGATGAGTCCGAGGCCGTCGAGTTCCAGATGGCGGTGGACCTGCTCACGACCAATGAGACCTATTTTTTTCGCGAGCCCAAGCACTACGACCTGTTGGAGCGGGAACTGTCAACCCAGCGCAGCCGGGCGCCTCTCGCCGTCTGGAGCGCAGCCGCGTCATTTGGAGACGAGGCCTACAGCACGGCCATGCTGTTGGCGGATATGCAAACCATGGGGCGCATTGGCCCTGACTGGCACATTCTTGCCACCGATATCAGCCACCGAGTTTTGCTCAGTGCCAAGGAAGCGGTCTATCCACAAGACCGCTTGCGGGCTGTGTCCCCCGAGCGGTTGCGACGCTATTGCCTGCGCGGGGAGGGCGATTCTGAAGGGCTCTCCAAGATTCAGGAGAAGTTGTGTTCCCGCGTGCAGTTCGGTCAACTCAATCTGTGCAAGCCGTTTAGCGGGCTTGGCCCTTTCGATGTGGTTTTTTTGCGCAATGTTCTGATCTACTTTGATCCGCCGACCAAGAGTGAAGTGGTTGACCGGGTGCTGGAAACCCTAAAGCCTGGCGGCTTGTTTTTTCTGGGCACGGCAGAGGGTCGCGTACCATGCAAGACTCCACTCATAACCCTGCAGCCTGGCGCCTACCGCAAGGCAAATTGACGCATCACCCGGAACAACCGCCATCAATGGTAAAGAGACTGCGCCGTTCACAGCCCATAGCGAACAGCTTTTCCACCTTGGCAGAACTGATGCCGGGCGATGTGGCCCTGGGGCAGGCCGGAGACCAGTTGAAAACCCTCCTGGGCTCCTGTGTGGCCGTGATCTTGACCGACCCACGTCGCTCGGTGGGGGCCATGTGCCACATCGTGCATGTGGGTAAGCCCAACGCTGACAACATGAAAAATACCGCCTTTGGTGCTGTGGCCATGCAAGAGATGTTTGCCAGGCTGCGATCGGTAGGGGTCAATCCGCAGATGTGCGATGCGTATGTCTTTGGGGGGGGCAACATGTTTCCCACGATGTTTCGCGCCAAGCATGTGGGCGACAGCAATGTGGATTGGGTCCTGGATTTTCTTGAAGCCCACCGTATTCATGTGGTGGATCACTGCTTGGGTGGAAATGGTTATCGCAAGGTCTCCTGGACTGTAGGCTCTGGAGAGCCGCTGGTGGAAACCGTGTTTGCCGAGCAGGGAGTGACGTCGTGAGCGTGAAGGTCTTTGTCGTGGATGATTCGGCCGTCGTGCGTCAGGCTTTGGCACATATGTTGGCCGGAAACGCTGAGGTCGAACTGGTCGGCAGCGCGCCCAACCCATTGCTGGCCGTCGACATGATGCGCAGGAACCCGCCGGATGTCCTGTTGCTGGATATTGAAATGCCCGGAATGGATGGACTCACGTTTCTGCGCCAGATCATGTCCACCAATCCCATCCCTACGGTGATTTGCTCGACCCTGTCCACCGAAGGTAGCAAAGTGGCGCTTGAGGCACTGTCCGCTGGCGCGGTAGCCGTGCTGGCCAAACCTAAGCTGGGGTTGAAGCAGTATCTGGACGATTCGCGCCGCGAAATGATCCAGACACTCAAGACCGCAGCAAAGTCCAAGCCCCGGTGTCGTGCGGCTGCGCTGGACGGCAGTGCAGGAAAGCCGGTGCCGGCCAAACCGATGGGCCTGAGTTCGGTACACGCGTTCGCAATGAACAAGCCTGTGGTCATTGGCAGTTCGACTGGTGGCACACAGGCATTGGAAACGGTTCTGTTGGGTTTGCCAGCCGACGCACCGGGTATCGCCATCACCCAGCACATGCCCGAGAAATTCACCGCCATGTATGCCAAGCGGCTCGATGGCATATGCGCCATGAATGTCCGTGAGGCGCGCGACGGCGACCGCCTGGAGCGGGGTGTCGTGTTGATTGCACCGGGCGGTTTGCATATGCAATTGCGCAAGAACGCCGGGCAGTACTTCGTGCATGTTCTGGACGGACCACCCGTGAACCGGCACAAACCTTCGGTGGATGTCCTGTTTCGATCGGCTTCCGAATGTGCCGGGCGTGACGTCATGGGCATCCTGCTGACCGGCATGGGAGACGACGGAGCGCGTGGCATGAAAGTCCTGCACGATGGTGGGGCACGTACGGTGGCACAGAACGAGGAAACCTGTGTCGTCTTTGGCATGCCCAAAGAGGCCATCAAACTGCAGGCAGTGGATGAAATCTTGCCGTTGGAGTTGGTGGCGCGTGCAATTCTGCAGTTTGACTCGCGGGCCTAATCGGTTGTTGTCTGCCGCCCGCGGGGGTGTTCCGAAGGACCTCGGCACTACAATGGTGCTGGTGCGCTGACAGTCGTTGGGCCATACATGCTTAAACTATGAATCTCTCCGATGCAAAAATCATGGTGGTGGAAGACGACCCGTTAATGCGGACATTCACCGTCAACACCCTGAAGCGGTTGGGTGTTGTGCATCTTCAGGAATGTGCAGACGGAACCGAAGCGTTGCGGAAGGCGCAGGCATCCCCCCCCGATTTGATCCTGACCGACATCCATATGAAACCGATGAACGGACTGGAGTTCGTGCAGAAGCTGCGCCGCGCTCCCCGAGCCGCCATGGGGCAAGTCAAGGTCATCTTCATGAGTGCGGACAGCAGCGTGGACACGCTGAACGCCACGTTGCCGCTCGGCGTGTCGGCCTATATTGTCAAGCCGCCGCGCCTGACAGAACTGAAAAACAAGATCGAAATCGCCCTGCGCGAAGGCTGAGTTCTTCAGAGGCAGGACGCGGCATGATCCGCATCCTGCCGGCCTACCGCTCTATTGCGGCACAAATCCACTGGACTTGATGATGCCCGCCCAGGTCTTGCTGTAGGCCTGTTCGCGGCTGCTCAGTTGTTGCGGCGTCATGTAGCCCACGCTCAGACCCATGGCCGTGAGGCGCTCGCGCACATCGGGCAGGGCCACGACCTTGGCCAAGGCTGCGGAGATCTTGTCGATGGTGGCGGTGGGGGTGCCGGCCGGTGCAAAGATGCCGTAGTACGGAAGGTCTTCAAATCCGGCCAGGCCCAGTTCGGCAAAGGTCGGCACATCCGGCAGCAGGGGCTGGCGCGTGGTGCCCATGACGGCCACCACGCGGATCTTGCCGGCCTTGTGGTTTTCAATGAAGTCAGGGATGGAGCCGGTGCCGGCCGCGATCTGGTTGCCCAGCATGTCGCCCATCATCGGGGCGCTGCCACGGTAGGGGGCGGACTGCAGGTCCAGCTTGTATTTCTGGCCAATCACCTTGACCAGGAATTCCGGCACAGAGGCCGGCGCCGGCACACCAACCGTCCCCTTGCCCGCGCCCTGGCTGCGCACCCAGGCCACATAGTCGTTCATGGACTTGGCCGGCGTGCCGCCGGACACCGCCAGCGCATTCACAAAGGTGGCAAACCCGCCAACGGCAACAAAGTCGCGCGCCGGCTCAAATCCCGGGTTCTTGACCACCAGCGGCAGGATGGACACGGTGTGGTCATGCGACAGGAACAGCGTGGTGCCGTCCGGCGCGGCGGCCTTCAGGGTCTGTGCCGCAATCTGGCCACCGGCGCCAGCCTTGTTTTCCACGATGACCGGTTGACCCAGCTGGTCCTTGAGCTTGTCGGCCAGTGTGCGGGCAATGGCGTCGGTGCCGCCGCCGGGCGGAAAGCCGACCAGGATTTTGATAGTGCCAGGCTGCGCCTGGGCCAGGCCGCCAAAGCACAGGGCACTGACAGCCAGAACGCTGGCCAGGCGGCGGTTGATCTTGGTGGACAAGGGGCGGGTGAGTGAATGAACCATGGAAGACTCCGGTGAAATAAAAGTACAGTCAGGAACTGACACCACTGTAGCAATGTTTGCCCATGCCCCGTTTCGCCGCCAACCTGTCGCTGATGTACACCGAATACGCCTTCCTGGACCGCTTTGAAGCGGCGGCGCTGGACGGCTTTACCGGGGTGGAGTTCCTGTTCCCGTACGACCACACGGTGGCCGAACTCCGGGCCCGCCTGAAAGCCAACGGACTGCAACAGGTGCTGTTCAACGCGCCACCGGCGGGCGCGGACCCGGACTCCGTGCACGGAGCCTGGTCCAGCGGTGCGCGCGGCACGGCCTGCTTGCCGGGCCGGGAGGCGGAGTTTCGCCATGGACTGAGTTTGGCACTGGAATACGCGGTGGCGCTGGGCTGTCCGCGTGTGCATGTCATGGCCGGTCTGGCGCCCTTGGGAGCCGATCCGCAGCACCTGCAGGCCACTTTTCTATCCAATCTGCAGCACGCCGCATCGGAGGCTGCCAAGGTTCACGTGGAGATCCTGATCGAGCCCATCAACACACGCGACATGCCGGGCTACTTCCTGAACCGCCAGGACCAGGCCCATGCCGCCGTGCAGGCGGTGGGCGCGCCCAATCTGCGGGTGCAAATGGACCTGTACCACTGCCAGATCATGGAGGGCGATCTGGCGACCAGGCTGCGCCACTACATCCCCAGTGGCTCGGTCGGCCATATCCAGATCGCCGGGGTTCCGGAGCGCCATGAGCCCGATACCGGCGAGCTGAACTACCCCTATTTGTTTGGCGTGATCGATGAACTGGGTTACCCCGGCTGGGTTGGCTGCGAATACCGTCCCCGCGCCGGTGTGCAACCGGGCGCCACCCGGCAGGGGCTGGGATGGCTGCGCCGGGCCACCGCCACGCCCTCGCAAGGCGTGGCATGATGCCGATTTGCCATCCATCCGGCGTATGAGGAGAGCCCCATGAATGCCCGTATTCCCCCTTCCGTGCTGAACGCGGCACAAACACTAAGCCAGGTCAGCACACTGTGGGACGCCGAGATCGTGCCCCAGTTGCAGGACTACATCCGCATCCCGGCCAAGTCGCCGATGTTCGACGCCGACTGGGACGCCCATGGCTACATCGACACCGTGGTGCGCAACACCGCCGCCTGGATCGAGGCGCAAAAGGTGGCCGGCCTGCGCCTGGAAGTGGTGCGCCTGCCTGGACGCACGCCGGTGCTGTTCTTCGAGGTGGATGCCACCAAGGCCGGCTCTGCACAAACCGTTCTGATGTACGGCCACCTGGATAAGCAGCCTGAGTTCTCCGGCTGGCGCAGCGACCTGGGGCCTTGGACGCCCAAGATCGATGATGGCAAGCTCTATGGCCGTGGCGGCGCCGACGACGGCTATGCCGCCTATGCGGCAATTGCCGCCATCCAGGCACTCAAGACCCAGAGCGTGGCGCATCCGCGCATCGTGGGCCTGATTGAGACCTGCGAGGAAAGTGGCTCCTACGACCTGCTGCACTACATCGACGCGCTCAAGCCCCGTCTGGGCGAAGTGGGCCTGGTCGTCTGCCTGGACTCTGGTGCCGGCAACTACGACCAGCTGTGGTTGACCAACAGCCTGCGCGGCATGGCCGCCGGCGTGCTCAAGGTGGAAATCCTGACCGAAGGCATCCACTCCGGTGATGCATCCGGCTTGGTGCCGTCGAGCTTTCGCATCATGCGCCAGGTGCTGGACCGGCTGGAAGACAGCGCCACCGGCCGCCTGCTGCCGGCCAGCTTCCACTGCGAGGTGCCGGCAGACCGCCTGAACCAGGCCAAGGCCACGGCTGCGATCCTGGGCGACGAGATCTACAAGCGCTTTCCCTGGGCGCATTACGACTGCGGCGGCTCCACCACCTTTGCGCTGCCCACCACCACCGACCCGCTGCAAGCATTGCTCAACCGCACGTGGCTGCCCACGCTGAGCGTGACCGGGGCCGATGGATTCCCCGACCTGAAGAACGCTGGCAACGTGCTGCGACCCTACACCGCCTTCAAACTCTCACTGCGTCTGCCGCCGCTGGTGCCGGCCGCCACCGCCGTGCAGGAACTAAAGGCCCTGCTGGAGGACAACGCCCCCTACCAGGCCAAGGTCACGTTCGAGGGCCTTTCCAGCGCCACCGGCTGGAACGCACCCGGCACCGCACCGTGGTTCGAGCAGGCGTTGAACGATGCCTCGCAGACCCACTTTGGCGCGCCCTGCGGCTATGTCGGCCAGGGCGGCACGATTCCGCTGATGAACATGCTGTCCGAGGGATTTCCGGCCGCGCAGATGATGGTCTGCGGCGTGCTCGGTCCCAAGAGCAACGCCCACGGACCCAATGAGTTTCTGCACATCGCTTACGCCAAAAAACTGACTGCAGCAGTGGCGCATGTGATTGCTCAGTTTCCCTGATATCCCTTGCTGTCACACGCTTCATGAACACCGAATCACGGCTCTCCACCTTTGTCGCCAGCGATGGCGACCGTGTCGTCATCCAGGACTGGCCATTGGAGCCTGACGTGCCGTTGCGCGGCGTCGTCATCGTGGTCCATGGCCTGGGCGAACACGCCGGCCGCTATGAGCGCGTGGCCGAACACCTCAACGCCTGGGGCTTTGCGGTTCGCGGCTACGACCAGTGCGGCCACGGGGAGTCGGGTGGTGCGCGCGGCAGCTTGCCCACCGACACCCGCCTGCTGGACGACCTGGCCGACATCATCGACAGCACCCGCGCCCGCATGAGCAAGGGCACACCGCTGATCCTGCTGGGCCACAGCATGGGCGGGTTGGTGGTGGGGCGGTTTGTGTCGCTGGGGCTGCGTCCAGTGGATGCGCTCATCATGTCCTCTCCCGCGCTGGACGCCGGCATGAACGCATTCCAGAAATTCCTGGTGTCGCTGTTGCCCAAGCTGTCGCCCAACCTGCGCGTGGGCAACGGCGTCAAGCCCCAGTTCATTTCGCACGATCCTGCCGTGGTGGCCGCTTACAAGGCCGACCCCATGGTGCACGACCGCATCTCGGCACGGCTGGCCCGCTTCATCGCGGACGCCGGCCCACAAACCCTGGCCCGGGCCGCACATTGGAAGGTGCCGACGCTGCTGATGTATGCCGGTGACGACCGCCTGCTCAACCCCCAGGGTAGCCGCAACTTTGCCGCTGCCGCGCCAAAGGGCGTGGTGACCTCGGTCTGCTTTGACGACCTGTACCACGAGATCTTCAATGAGTTGGATGCGGGGCCGGTGTTTGCCGAGCTGAAGCGCTGGCTGGATCAGCGGTTTTGAATCTTCTGCGCGTTCTGCCTCTTCTCCTGCTGTCTTCGATCGCCTGTGCAGCAGAACCTGCCTAGTATCTGTTTGCCCGGGACGATGGCTGCACAGACCTGCAGATGGCTGCCCGGAAGATGAAGCTACCCAAAACACCCGCATCCCCGGAAGATTTCGCACAGATGCTGCGAGACCGGGGTGAGAACATCGTCGTTGCTTCGTCACCGCTGGCTTCATCCAATCTGCCTGGAAAAATCGTCCAGGTCCAGTTTGGCGCTGGAAAATCCTGGACCTTCCTCAGCGCCGAGGCTTGCCGCGCCATCGAGGGCGGATAGTCCAGATGAACGCCCCCACTTCCAGCACACGTCCTGACGAAGTATGGGAATCCAATCATTTCAACGAAAATGGCCAGTAGCCCTCGTCGTATATGGAATGTTTGCTATCAATTTTGGCTAGTCACGCTGAGCCGCAGCCCTTGACCTGGCCGCCAGCCAGGCCAGCGCCAGCGCCGTCATCAACACCGGCACCAACGACCCCCAGTTCAGCAAACTCCAGCCCTGCGTGGTCACCAGCGCGCCAGAGGCAAACGCGGTGAAGGCCATCACGGCAAACACGCTGAAGTTGATGGCGGCCTGGGCGCGGTCCTTTTCCTCGGGGCGGTAGGCGCCCAGTGACAGTGTGGTGCTGCCGGTGAAGATCAGGTTCCAGCCAACGCCGAGCAGGAACAGCGCGACAGTGAACTGGTGCAATTCCACGCCCGACAGCGCCACGGCAATACATGCCAGGTTCAGCAGCACACCCACGCCCATGACCGGTAGTGTGCCAAAGCGCTTGATCCAGCTGCCGGTGAAGAAGCCCGGCGCGAACATGCCGATCACGTGCCACTCCAGCACCAGCGCCGCGTCGTCAAAGCTCAAGCCGCATTGCTGCATGGCCAGCGGCGTGGCCGCCATCAGCAGGTTCATCACGCCATAGCCCAGTGCCGCGCTGGCGCAGGCCACCATGAAGACCGGCTGGCGCATGATCTCCGACAGCGGCCGGCCCTGGCCAGCGTGACCGGCTTGTGCCGGGGTGTGTGCGGGAAAACGGATGAAGGCCATGACCAGCATGGCCAGCATTGCCACGCCGGCCAGCACCACATAGGCGCCGGCGAAGGGAACACCCAGCAGGCCGCGCGAGCGGGCCGCCAGATTGGGGCCGACTACGGCACCCAGCAGGCCACCCGCCAGCACCAGAGATACGGCCTTTTCGCGCAATGGCGCTGGCACCAGTTCGGCTGCGGCAAAGCGGTACAGCTGGCCATTGGCGCTGTAGTAGCCGGCCACCACCGTGGCAGCCACCAGCAGCCAGAAGTTCTTGTCGACGACGGCCCAGGCCGCCACGCCGGCCGAAATCAGGGCCACGGCCAGCCCGATCTGGAACGAGATGCGCCGCCCGAACCGCGACTGGGTGCGCGCTACCAGCGGCGTGCTCAACGCGCCACCGACCACATAGCCCATGACCGGCAGCGTGGCCATCCAGGCGTAGGGGGCAAGCTGCAGCCCCACCAGCCCGTTGATGGCTATGAACGCGACGTTGTTGGTCAGGAACAGGCCCTGGCACAGGGACAGCAGCCACAGGTTGCGGTTCATGCCCGCAACCCGTCTGCCCATTGGCTTTGCATCAGGCGGCTACGGCCTTCTTGCGCGGTGCGGCTTTCTTGGCCGCCGCTTTCACGGCAGGCTTGGCGGCGGTCTTGGTTGCTGCCACTTTCTTGGCCGGTGCAGCCTTGGGGGCGCTGGCCTTCTTTGCAGCCGGTGCCGATTTGACCGGTGCGACCTTGGCAGCCGGTTTGGCGGCCTTGGCTGTTGGAGCAGTGCCATTCCAGGTCAGGCGTGCCTTCTTGGCGCGGGCCACGACCTTGGCAATGGCTTCGTCGCTGAACACGCCGTTGACGCCGGAAATGGCGGCCAGCTTCATGCCGTGCTTGAGGCCGAGCTTGTAGATTTCCTTGACCTTCTCCCATTCGGTGTCGCGGCCCACGGTGAACACCTCGAATCGGCCTTCCAGTGCCAGCACAATGGTCTCGGCCAGGCAGGCGTAGATCACGTTGGGCGGCAGGCCGATGCTCTTCAGGCCCTTGACCTTGGTCGGCAGTTCGATTTCACCGGATTCGATGACCAGCACGTCCGGGCGCTTGGCCACGTCGCTGGCGGGCAGGTCCAGCGGGCGCGCCACGTCGGTGATGACGCAGCCGGGCTTGACCTTCATGATGTCCAGGATTTCCTTGCCGGCGCCCGAGGTGGAGGTGACGATCATGTCCATGTCGCCCAGCAGGTCGTTGTAATCGACGGTGGTGAAGACCTTGGCGTCCGGTGTTTCCTTCAGGATCGAGGCCTTGAGTTCGTCGAGCTTGCTCAGCGTGCGCCCGGCCAGGTAGACCTCGTCAAACGACATCGCCAACAGGCGAGCGCTGACCGAGCCGATGGAGCCCGAGGCTCCAATCACCATGGTCTTGGCGGCGACCTTCTTGTTGTGCTTGTTCAGGTGCACCAGGCCCATGCGGCGCATCGCATCGGCGGCGGCCCACAGCGCGCCGGAGGCCGAGTAGCTGTTGCCGGTGGTGATGGGCAGGCTGGAGCGGCGCGCCACTGTGACGCCGGCATCGCCCACGACCTTGGTGAAGGCGCCCAGGCCCATGATCTGTGCGCCCATTTTCTCGGCCATCTTGGACGCCTGCAGCAGGCGCCGGTAGGTGAACTCCGGGCTGCGCGACAGCATTTCCTTGGGCGTGCCGCCCACGCTGATCAGCCAGCCTTCAGCCTCGGCGCCATTGGGCGAGACGATGTTGCTCATCTTGCAATAGACGATGGGCGGCATATGGGCGGCCAGCGTCTCGACCTTGTCCATGACGAACTTGGGCGTGGACTTCGGAATCGGGAACGCGTTGCGGATGTAGTTCTGGCTCAAGGGGTGGATGACGAACGCAAAGCGGCGGATGTTGCGGAAGGTGCCGGTGGGGTGCAACAGGCGTGGCTTGATGTGCAGTTCGTCGAGGATCTCCTCGAAGTCGTCGTCCGACACCTCTTCCTGCGGCTTCTCCAGCGCGGCCAGGATCATAGCCTCAAGGGTGTTGATGCCCACCACCTCCTGGAACAGCTTGGGCGACACGTCGATGACCAGGTTGACCTTGCACTTGGCAAAGAAGGCCAGGCGCTCGTCGTCCACGGCGGAGGTGATCAGCGTCTTGCCATCCAGGTTGGTGGCGTTGCCCACGGCCTTGATCTCGGCAAAGGTGCCGACGATGACGTGCGACTTGGCCACCACCTCGGCCACCATGCGGTTCTTGATGCCGGACAGCGAGGCCTCCAGCATCTGACCCGGCTTGCCCGACAGCATGTACTTGCTGCCCTTGGCGTACAGCTCCAGTTGCTCCAGCGATCCCAGCATGGTGGGTGCACCGGTCTGGAACAGCGCGTCGGCAAAGCTCAGGTTCTTGGTGTAGTCGGACATGGCCACGGCCATGTCGTAATTGCGCATGCCCGAGAGGAACAGCACCAGGTTGTTGTTGAAGTAGTGGCCCAGTTCCTTCTGCACGTGGCGCACGGCACGCACCTGCAGCAGGCGGCGCAGCGTGGCGCCGGTGGTCACCGGCACGCGGGTCACGACATTGGTCAGGCGCTGGGTTTCCTTGTTGACGACGGTGCGAACACCGACCTGGTAGTGGTCGCTGATCTCACCCAGGCCAATGGCATCGGCCGTGGCCTGCTGGCGGCGCATCAGCTCCCAGGCCTTGCCGGTGTCCTGGTCGGCGCCCATGCGGCGCACGGTGAACTGTTGACCCAAAAACTCGGTCTGGAACTCATGGTCCTGCTTGCTGGAACCCAGGGTAACTGAGACGACTTTCTTCATTGTTTGCTCCTCGTTCTATGTCGTGTGACTCTACTGCAACCGCTATGCCATCGCCCTGTCTCAGGCTTTGGCCGCTGCTTTGGGCTTGCGGGTGCGTGTGCTTGTTTTGGGGGTGGTCTTTTCGCTGGCGGGTACCGCCTTGTCTGGCGCAGTCTTGGGCGGCAAGGCCTTGCGGATCAGGTCTTCGCATTCGGCCTGCGACATGTAGCGCGGCACCGGGTAGCCGGTGTGAGCCTCGTGGCAGGCGGCCCGGGCCAGCTTGGGGATGTCCGCCTCGCGCAGCGCGGCCAGCGTGGTGGGAATGCCCAGGTCGTGGTTGAGCTGGTCCACCGCGTCCAGGAACTTCTGCGCCAGGGTGGCCTCGTCCTCCGCTGCCGTGCCGAGCTTGGCGGCCACGGCCAACAGGGCCAGGCGGTCCACGATGGCCGGGTGCGAGTACTTCAGCACGAAGGGCAGCATGATGGCGTTGGCCAGGCCGTGCGGCGTGTGGTACAGGCCGCCAAACTGGTGGGCAATCGCATGCACATAGCCCACGTTGGCGCGGGTGAAGGCGAAGCCGGCGTAGGTGGATGCCAGCGCCATCTTCTCGCGTGCTTCCAGGTTCTTGCCATCGGTATAAGCAGTGCGCAGGTTCTCGAAAATCAGGCCCACCGCCGACAGCGCCATGCCATCGGAGTAGGCCGTGGTCCAGTTGCCGACAAAGGCCTCGACGGCGTGCGTCAGCGCATCGATGCCGGTGGCGGCCGTGATGTGGGGTGGCAGGCCCGTCATCAGCGTGGGGTCCAGCGCGGCCATCTTGGGCACCATGCGCGGGTCGACGATGACCAGTTTCCTGTGGGTGACCGGGTCGGAGATGACGGCAGCCACGGTGACTTCGGAACCGGTGCCGGCGGTGGTGGGCACGGCGTAGATCTTGATCGGTGCGCGCAGGCCCTTGAGGTAACCGGCCAGCTGGTTCAGCGGTTTGGGGTTGGCGACCGCCACGGCGATGGCCTTGGAGGCGTCCATGGATGAGCCGCCACCAAAGGCGACGATGGCATCGCAGTCGTGCTCGTGGAAGAAGTCGATGCCCTTCTGGATCAGCGGAATCGGTGCGTCGGGCGTGATCTCGTCAAACACCACGAACTGCGCGCCACCGGCGGTCAGCGCATCGGTCAGGCTGTTCAGCAGGCCCAGCTTGGAAATGATGCTGTCGGTGACGATCAGGATCTTGCGGTGGCCAAAGCCGGCAACCGCCTGGCCCAGGCGGCCGCTGGAGCCGGGACCGACCAGCAGCGTGGGTTGCGGAATCGGGATGAAGCGGGTCACCAGACCCGCGCCCTTCATCAAAGCCCCCAGACCTTTGGCGCGGACGGTGTTGCGCATGGATTCGGATATCACAGAAAGTCTCCTGGCTATTGGACAAAGACGGCACTGTAGTATGCCCACACCCACAAGAGTTGGGGCGCCAACCTAGACGCGGATAAACCCTTAACTCTCCCCCTATCCCCCCCGCCCCTTTCCACCCTCGCCAGGGTGGAAAGGGGAGCCGAACAGCCCTATTTGGCCGCGTGTTTGAAGGGGGCACGTACAAGCGGGTGATGGAGGCTCTTTTGGGTCGTGCTGGCTAAACGAGTGAGGACACCGTTTGGTGTTGGCTTTTGAACGTGTACGTCCCTTGTTTGGAAACGCGGCCAAATGTGGCTGTTTGGCTCCCTCTTTCGCCCCGGTGGGGGCGAGAGAGGGCGGGGGGTGTGAGGGGGGCTCTACGCCAGCAACCGTGCCAAGGCTGTCAACGCCGCGGTCTCGGCCCGCAACACCCGCGGCCCCAGCGTCACCGGTGCAAAGCCGCAAGCCGCTGCGGCCGCCTCTTCGGCGGCACTCAAGCCCCCTTCCGGGCCGGAGAGAAACGTGCTGGACGCCGCCGCCCCATGGGCCAGATGCTGGCGCAGGGGACTGGCGCCGTCGGCCAGGGACAGCAGCCAGCGTGCGTCGTGGTGGCCCTTGGGTGGCAGGGCCTGCAGCCAGGCGGCGAGGGGCTGCATCGGCCACACACGCGGCACGCGGTTGCCACCGCACTGCTCGCAGGCGGCAATGGCCACGCTCTGCCAGTGGGCGACCTTCTTCTCGGCGCGCTCACCGGAGAGGCGCAGCACGCTGCGCTCGGTCATCAGCGGCTGGATGCTGGCAACGCCGAGTTCGGTGGCTTTTTCGACCAGCCAGTCCATGCGCTCGTTGGCCGGCATGCCGACGGCCAGGTGCACGGCCACGCTGGCCTCGCGCTCGACCGCGTGGTGGGCGCCGACCTGCACCTGCACGTCGCTGCGCCCCATGTGGGTGATGGTGGCGTCAAATTCGCCGGCACTGGCGGTGTCGTGCCCGCCGTTGAACAGCGTGATGCCGTCGCCTGGCTGCAGGCGCAGCACCTGCACATGCCGGGCAGCACCCGCGGGCAGGTCCAGCAGTGCGCCAGTGGCCAAGGGGGCGGGGCAGTAAAAACGCGGCATGGCGAAAGTGCTATGAAATTAGGAGCTGTTTAGGCAATATTCACGAGGGCTAGGGGCCGATTTGGCTCAAACTCGTCCGAAGGAAAAGGCATTTGGCACTTCGATGCCATCAATCTTTTCCACCAGGCGCAGCAGCGGCTTGAGTTCCATGTAGCGGCTGCAGGTGGAGCGGATGTAGTCGATGAAGCGCGGCGTGTCGGCCAGGTACTGCGGCTTGCCGTCGCGCAGCGTCAGGCGGGCGAAGATGCCGGCCACTTTCAGGTGGCGCTGCAGGCCCATCCACTCCACGCCCTTGTAGAACTCGCCAAAGTCGTTGCCCACCGGCAGACCGGCCTTGCGCGCCTTCTCCCAGTAGCGGATGGTCACGTCCAGGCAGAAGTCCTCTTCCCAGCTCAGGAAGGCGTCGCGCAGCAGGCTGGCGATGTCGTAGGTGATGGGGCCATAGACGGCGTCCTGAAAATCCAGCACGCCAAGATGACGAGCCCCCACGCTTGCCACTGCGTGTGCTGCGCTGCCCCCCGAGGGGGCTAATTTTCCTTGGGGCGGCCCGGCGGAAAATTGCGTGGCATCTTCGACCGGAATCATCAGGTTTCGGGGCATGAAGTCGCGGTGTACGTAGACGCTCGGCCAGGACAGGTTGTTGGCAATGATCTTCTCGAACGCATCGTCCAGCACCTTGCGCTGGGTGGCGTCCAGCGTCACCTTGCGGTGCTCGGCCACGTACCACTGCGGAAACAGTTCCAGCTCGCGCAGCAACAGCGCGCGGTCGTAGGGTGGCAGCACGCCTTCGCGCGAGGCTTTCTGCCACTGCACCAGGGTCTCGACCGCATCCAGGTACGGCGCCAGCGGTGGCGGTTGGGTCGGATCGATGGTTTGCATCATGGTCTGGTTGCCCAGGTCGGTCAGCAGCATGAAACCATTGGCCTCATCCCAGGCCAGGACTTTGGGGGACTTCAGTCCGGCTTCTTCCATCAGTCCGGCCACATGCACGAAGGGCTGGCAGTTCTCCTTGTCCGGCGGCGCGTCCATGATGACCAGGGTGGCACCCTGGGTGGTGTTCACCCGCAGGTAGCGGCGAAAGCTGGCGTCGGCCGAGGCCAGGCGCACGGATTCCGGTGCCAGGCCGTGGGCGGCCTGCAGGCTGGCCAGCCAGGTGGTGAACCGGGCCTGGCGTTGGGCATCGGTCCACACGGGGGGAAGGGGGGCGGAGGGCGGGGTGGGGCTGGAGGTGAGGCTCATGGATAATCCATTCTACAAAGCCCATCCCTTATCCTTGGCACCCTTTCGCACCGAGTCGCTTTCCCCTTGTTGCCCCAGTCCCTTGTTTGTTGCCGTTCCCATGCGTGACCTGAGTTTCCGGTTGCCGGGGCACCGCCGTCTTCTGTCCAGTCTGGCCGTATTGGTCAGCCTGGGAAGTGTTGGCGCGTCGGCCCTTGCGCAGGCCGCCGATGGCCTTGCGCTGAAGTCCACCGGGCTGCTCGACGAACAGCTGCCACCCTCGACTGCTGGCAAGTTGCCGGTGTTCGTGTTCGGGGACCATTTGCGCGGCCGCCCGGATCTGGAGACCGTGATCGAGGGCAATGTGGAGCTGCGCAAGGCCGGCACGGTGATCCGGGCGGACCGCATCGAATACTCCCAGCCGACCGACCAGGTGAAAGCCAGCGGCAACGTGCGCATCAACCGCAAGGGCGATGTGTTCGAAGGCCCCTTGCTCGAACTCAAGGTCGATGCCTTTGAGGGCTTTTTCAACACGCCGCGCTACCACTTCCTGAAGAGCGACGGCCATGGCGAGGCGGAGAAGGCCGAGTTCGTGGATGAGAGCCACACCATCATCCACAACGCCACCTACACCACCTGCCTGCGTCGCCCTGGCCCGTCGTGGATGCCGGACTGGATTCTGCGGGCCACCAGCATTGAACTGGACAACGACGAGGATGTGGGCATTGCACATGGCGCCGTGGTCAGCTTCAAGGGCGTGCCGGTGCTGCCGATTCCGGCAATTAGCTTTCCGCTGACCGACAAGCGCAAGTCGGGCCTGCTGCCGCCGACGATCGGCGTCGGCACCGACAATGGCGTGGAAGTGGCCGTGCCGTACTACTGGAACATTGCCCCGAACCGCGATGCCACCATCACGCCGCGGCTGATGACGCACCGCGGCATCGATTTCGGTGCCGAGTTCCGCTACCTGGAGCCGGACTATTCCGGCATCGCCAAAGCCAACTACATGCCGGGCGACCGACTCACTGATACCGACCGCTGGGGCCTGTCCTATTCTCACCAGGGTGGCATTGCCACACCATTGGGTGGCGTGCTGGTGGCCGCCAATGTCAACCGTGTGAGTGACGACACGTATTGGCGCGACTTCAGCAGCAACAGCACCAGCACCAGCGCCGTGGGCGCGGCCACCACCGCGGCCGGTGCGGCCATTACCCAGCGCCTCTTGCCCACCGACCTGATCGCGGCGTGGGGGCTGGGGCCATTCTTCGGCACCATGCGCGTGCTGAAGTGGCAGACCCTGCAGGACGTGACCGCACCCATCGTGCCACCCTACGACCGTTCCCCGCAGTTGACCGGACGCTATGCCCTGACCAATGTCAGTGGCTTTGACTGGTCCCTGGAGGGTGATTTCACCCAGTTCGAGGCAGACCGGACGCGGACCCTGCAGCCCAACACCCGCCGTGGTGTGGCCCAGTTGCAGATCAGTCGTCCGTGGCTGGCACCGGCGGGATTCGTGACACCGAAGATCCAGTGGCATGCCGCCAGCTACCAGTTCGATGTGGCGCTGGCCGATGGCAGCCGCGCCGCCGACAGCGTGGTCCCCACCTTCAGTCTGGACAGCGGGCTGGTGTTCGAGCGCGAGACGCGGGTCTTCGGGCAGGACATGGTCCAGACCCTGGAGCCACGGGCGTTCTACACCTACACGCCCTACCGCAACCAGAGCCTGCTGCCCAACTACGACACCGCCGCCAACGACTTCAACTTCGCCACCATCTACACCGAGAACGCCTTTGTCGGACACGACAAGATTTCGGACAACAACCTGCTGACACTGGGTGTGACCACGCGCTTCCTGGATGCCGACAGCGGTGGGCAGCTGGCGCGTTTCGGCATCGCCCAGCGCCTGCGGTTTGACGACCAGCGGGTGACCCTGAATTCCGCCACCCCGGCGGCGCAGGCCGGCTTCAGCGATGTCTTGCTGGGCGCCTCGGTGAATCTGCAGGATCGCTGGGCGCTCGACTCCACGGTGCAGTACAACGCCAAGACCGACCAGTCGGTGCGCTCCACCTTTGGGGCGCGCTACAACCCGGGGCCCTACCAGGTGGTCAACGCCGCCTACCGCTTTCAGCGCGATGCGAGCGAGCAGCTGGATGTGAGCTGGCAGTGGCCGCTCAACAACCTGTGGGGCGACAAGGGGCAGGACCTTGGTGCCGGGCGTGGCCAGGGCCCGGGACGTTATTACGGTGTGGGGCGGCTGAACTACAGCCTCAACGAGCGCCGTCTGGTCGACACGATTCTGGGCGTCGAGTACGATGCGGGCTGCTGGCTGGCGCGCGTCGTGCTGGAGCGGGTGCAGACCAGCACCTCCACGGCGACGGGGCGCCTGATGTTCCAGCTGGAGTTTGTGGGCTTTACCCGTTTGGGTGTGAGTCCGCTGTCATCCCTGACCCAGAACATTTCGCGTTACCAGAACCTGCGTGATTCGAGCGGCAGTGCCAGCCGCTTTAGCAACTACGATTGAACAACCATGAATTTTCGAACCTGGGCACCTGCCCTTGGCCTGTTGTGTGGCTTCCTCGTCCCGGGCGTCCATGCCCAGAGCGCCCAGCCGGTGGATTACATCGTGGCCGTGGTGAACTCTGACCCCATCACCAACAGTGAATTGCGCAACGCCGTGCAGCGGGTGGTGAAGGACCTGACCCAGCAGCGCGCGACGCTGCCGCCCATGGATGAACTGCGCCGCCGGGTGCTGGAGCGCCTGATCAACGAACGGGCCCAGTTGCAGGTGGCACGGGACACCGGCATTCGCGTGGACGACGCCCAGGTGGATTCGGCAGAGCAGGCAGTGGCCCGCCAGAACCAGGTGGACGTGGCCGAGCTGCGCCGCCGGGTGGCCATGGACGGAATCGACGTCAAACAGTTCCGCAACCAGCTGCGTGACCAGATCACGCTCTCGCGCCTGCACGAACGCGAGGTGCAGGGCCGACTGCGCATATCCGAGACGGACATCGACAACTTCCTGGCCGAGCAACAGGCCGGCAACGCCGACCCGCAGGCCCAGGAAGTCAATCTGGCCCACCTGCTGGTTTCCGTGCCGGAAAAGGCCAGCACCGAACAGGTGGCGCAGTTGCAGCAACAGGCCCAGAAGGTTTTGGCGCGTCTGCGCGCGGGCGAAGACTTTGCTGCCCTGGTGCAGGAGTTGTCTGCCGCCGACCGCAGCAATGGTGGTCAGCTGGGCCTGCGCCGGGCCGACCGCTACCCGCCTTCGTTCATCGCGGCCACCCAGGCGCTGGCCGTGGGCGGGGTGTCCGAGCTGGTTCGTTCGGGTGCGGGCTTCCATATTCTGAAGGTGGTGGAGCGGAAGGCCCCATCTGCGGCGAGTCGCACCGTGGTGCAGACCCATGCCCGCCATATTCTGCTGCGCACCGGTGCGCAACTGGCACAGCCCGAGGCCATTGCCCGCCTGGCGGATTTCAGGAAGCGCATCGAGGCCGGCAGCGCCACTTTCCAGGCGCTGGCCCGCGAACACTCGCAGGATGGCAGCGCACCCCAGGGGGGCGATTTGGGCTGGACCGGTCCGGGCACATTTGTGCCGGAGTTTGAGGAGCCCATGAACCGCCTGGCCGATGGCCAGGTCAGTCAGCCGGTAGTGTCCCGCTTCGGTGTGCACCTGATCCAGGTGATCGAGCGCCGCCGGGTGGAACTCAGCGAGCGTGACGTGCGCGAGTCGGTCCGCGCCCAATTGCGGGAAAGCCGCTACGACGCGGCATTTGCCAGCTGGGCGCAGGAAATCCGCAACAATGCCTTCGTGGAGCTGCGTGAGCCGCCCCAGTGAGCAGCAAGGGTTCCGCCGTGAAGCACATCGCCCGTAAACGCTTTGGTCAGCACTTCCTGACCGACGGCGGCATCATCGATGCGATTGTGCGGGCGATTGATCCCCGCCCCGGCCAGCGCATGGTCGAAATCGGCCCTGGCCTGGCGGCGCTGACGCAGCCGCTGGTGGAACGCCTGGGGCACCTGACCGTGATTGAGCTGGACCGTGATCTGGCCCAGCGGCTGCGCAGCCACGGCCAGCTCTCCGTCATCGAGTCCGATGTGCTGAAAGTGGACTTTGCCCTCGTTAATGCTGAATGGAGTGCTCCTGATTCAGTAGCATCAAGCAGCAAACTGCGGGTGGTGGGCAACCTGCCGTACAACATCTCTACCCCGATTCTTTTCCACCTGCTGGATGCGGTGGATGCCATTGAAGACCAGCATTTCATGCTGCAGAAGGAAGTCATTGACCGCATGGTGGCGCAACCGGCCACCTCGGCGTTTGGTCGTCTCAGTGTGATGCTGCAATGGCGCTACGCCATGGAAAACGTGCTGTTCGTTCCCCCCGAAAGTTTTGATCCACCGCCCCGCGTCGACAGCGCCGTGGTGCGCATGCTGCCGCTGGCCGAGCCGCCGGTGCTGGATGTGGCGCTGCTCAGCGAGTTGGTGCAGGTGGCCTTCAGCCAGCGCCGCAAGCTGCTGCGCCACACGTTGGGCCGCTGGCTGGAGGACAAGGGTTTTGGCGGCACGTTTGACGTGCAGCGTCGTGCCGAAGAGGTGCCGGTGGCGGACTATGTGACCCTGGCCCAGCAGGTGCGGCCATTGGCATAAGCCCCATAGCCACATTGCGGTAAGCTGCGTGATATGAGACTGACCACCTACACCGACTATGCCCTGCGTACGCTGATGTATCTGGCCGTCAACCGGGATCGACTGGTGACGATCCAGGACATTGCCAACCTGCATGGCATTTCCAAGAACCACCTGACCAAGGTGGTACACCACCTCGGTCAGATTGGCCTGGTGGCCACCATCCGGGGGCGCAATGGGGGACTCAAGCTCGGGCGTGAGCCGGTGGATATCAACATAGGCGCGGTGGTACGCCAGACCGAGACCGACTTTCACATGGCCGAGTGTTTTCACCGGGAGAACAATCGCTGCGTCTACGCGTCGGCCTGTGTCCTTGAGGACGCGCTGGGTGAGGCCACCGCCGCCTACCTGAAGGTACTGGACGGGGTGACGTTGGCTGACCTGATCAAGAAAACCAGCGTGCGCCCCGAAGGTGCCGCGGTGCAGGCCATCCAGTTCTTTGCCAAGGCGCCACTGGCCAGCTAGCCCGGACCGGTTCCGGGCGGCCAGCGCGCTGGCTCAGATCAGCTTGGAGTAGGTGGACGTGGTGGGCTGGCCCAGGTACTTGTCAAACACCATGCCGCTGGCGCGCACAAACAGGCGCCCCTTGGGTGTGATGCGAATGGCGTCGGGGGCGATGGTGATCAGCCCGGCTTCCTCATACGGCTTGAGGCGCTCCAGCTCCGGGGCAAAGTAGTTGTTGAAGTCAATGCCGTATTGGGCGTTGACGGCCGCCACCTCCACCGGTGCGCTGCACATCAGCGTCATGATGATGTCGCGGCGCAGCACGTCGTCCTGGCTCAACTCGAAACCCTTTTCGATGGGGAAGCGTCCGGCATCCAGGTGCTGGTAGTAACTGCTGACGGTGCGCACACCCTGGCTGTAGGAGTCACCGACCTTGCTGATGGCCGAGACGCCAAAACCGATCAGGTCGCACTCGGCGCGCGTCGTGTAGCCCTGGAAGTTGCGGTGCAGGCTCTTGTCCAGGCGCGCCCTGTTCAGCTCGTCGTCGGGCTTGGAGAAATGGTCCAGGCCGATGTAGACGTAGCCGGCATCCAGCAGGCGCCGCATGGACATCAGGAAGATCTGCAACCGGGCCTCGGCAGACGGCAGGTCGCTCTCATTGATCAGGCGCTGGGCCTTGAAGCGCTGGGGCAGGTGGGCGTAGTTGTAGAGCGCGATGCGGTCGGGCGAGACGCGGATCAGGTTGTCCAGCGTGCGGCCAAAGCTCTCCAGGGTCTGCTTGGGCAGGCCGTAGATCAGGTCGGCGTTGACGGATTGGAAGCCGGCGCGGCGGCTTTCCACCACGGCGGCCTCGACCATGGCCAGCGGTTGGATGCGGTTGACTGCCTGTTGCACGGCCGGGTCGAAGTCCTGCACGCCAAAGCTGTTGCGGTTGAAGCCCAGCGAAGCCAGGTTGGCCAGCGTGTCGGGGTGCACGGTGCGCGGGTCAATTTCCACACCCAGCTCGGCATCGTCGGTGAATTCAAAGTGGCTGCGCACCATGGCCATCAGCTGGCGCAACTCGTCGGCATTGAAGAAGGTGGGGGTGCCGCCTCCCAGGTGCAGTTGCACGGTCTTGCGGTCCTTGCCCAGACGCGCGGAGACCAGGGCCATTTCCTTGTCCAGGTAGCGCAGGTATTCGGCCACGCGCTCATGGTCTTTGGTGATGATCTTGTTGCAGGCGCAGAAGTAGCACAGCGATTCGCAGAACGGCAGGTGGATGTAGATCGACAACGGCGGGTTGCTGCTGCGAGCGCCCCGCTGGTCCAGGTAGCTGCCATAGGTCTGCTCGGTGAAGCCGGTGTGGAAACGATCCGCCGTGGGGTAGGACGTGTAGCGGGGGCCGAGTTTGTCAAACCTGCGGACCAGTTCTTCCGAGATTTCGATGTCGGTGGTGGGGAGTGTCATGTCAAGGTCCTGAATGTGTCTGACGGAAAGAGGAGAGTGGCAGCATTACACCCGATGTACGGGCTGCGATGCGGAGAAGCTGTTTTGCCAAAGTGGGCTAGACATTGGTCAGGGCAACGGGCTGGTTGCCGCTGCGCTGGGGTGCGCTGCGGGGCAGGGTCAGTGTGAAGGTGGCGCCCTGGTCAGGCTCACTGTGGGCTTCTATGTGCCCGCCCAGCAGGCCGGTGACCAGGTTGTGCACGATGTGCAGGCCCAGTCCGGAGCCCCCCTGGCCCATGCGGGTCGTGAAGAAGGGTTCAAAAATGTGGACCATGTCGGCCTGCTGGATGCCACAACCATCGTCCTGAACCTGTAGTGCCACCGTGTCGCCGTCCGTGGCTTGTGCCGAGATGGTGATGGTGCCAGTGGCTCGTCCGTGGAAACCGTGCACGATGGCGTTGTTGATCAGATTGGTCAGCACCTGGCCCAGGGGGCCGGGGTAGCTGTCCATCTGCAGGTCCTCGTCTATTTGTACGGTGACGGTGCAGCCAGCGGCGCGAACGGCGGGGCTGAGCGTCAGCAGGATCTCGGATACCAGGACTGCCAGGGCGAAAGGGCGCCGCTGCGAGCTGGTCTGGTCCACCGAAACCTGCTTGAAGCTGGAGACCAGGGCACCGGCGCGAGTCAGGTTGCGCATCAGGATGTCGCTGGCCTGGCGGGTGTCGTCCAGAAATCCCTGCAGGTCCGACCGTTTCATGCCTTTGTCCATCAGACCTGCCAACTCCTGGACGCGGTAGTGCAGGGAACTGGCCACCGTCATTCCGTTGCCGATCGGTGTGTTCAGTTCGTGGGCGATGCCGGCCACCAATGCACCCAGTGCTGCCAGTTTCTCGGACTGCACGAGTTGGTCCTTGGCCATTTTCAGATTTGCCAGCGTCAGGGACAGTTCCTGGTTGGCGCTCTCCAGCGCTGCAGTACGGCGCGCGACGCGGTCTTCGAGTTCGGTGTTGAGCTTCTGGATTTCTTCCTGGGCGCGCCGCCGCTCGGTGATGTCAAAGTAGGTGAACAGCACCAGCGTGCGCTGGGGTTCCCTGAAGGTGCGCGTGGATATGGATATCCAGCGTTGCTCACCGTTGGCGCGCAGCAGGGGAACTTCCACGTCGGATAGGTCATCGCCCTGCACGGACTGGTTCAGCAGCTTCTGGCGGTCTTCCGGGTGCACCCAGATGCCCAGCTCGGTACCAGATTTGCCCTGGGCCGTGGCCGGGTCGAACCCGAACGCGGCGAACCAGGCCCGGTTCCACTGGGTGGAGACAAAGCCGTCGCTGTCGCTGGAGTAGCACATCGGCAACGGCGACTGGTCGAACAGCCGGGAAAACCGTGCTTCGCTTTCCTGCAGGGCACGGGCTGCCACGCGGTCATCGGTTACGTCGCGCAGCAGGGCGATCATGTAGCGTTCACCGCGTGCCTCAAAGGTGGCTGCGTTAACCAGGGCCTCGCGGACCTGGCCGCCTCGGCCATTGATCAGGATGAAGTATTCGTGCAGCGAGCCGGTATGCTGAAAGGCCTGGACCAGGGCCTCGCGCGCCTGGGGGTCGTGCCAGACGCCCACTTCGATGGAGGTGCGGCCCAGGGTGTCTTCGCGGCGCAATCCGGTGACGCGTTCAAACGCAGCGTTGACTTCCACATAGGTTCCATCGCTCAGGCGCGAGATGGACATGAAGTCTGGGGTCAGCTGGAAGGCGGCCTTGAACTGCTCATGCACCGCATTCTGGTCGGTCACATCGCGGGCGATCCACACGGCGTGGGTGTCGGACTCACCCTCCAGCGCAATGAGCGACGCATTGACCATGCAGTCGCGCACTGTGCCATCGCGTCGGCACAGTTGAACCAGGGTGTCGCGGGCCACGCCGGTGCGCAGGAGTTCGACGACCAGTTTGTCGCGCTGCTCGGGATGGGGCCAGACCTTGAACTCGCCCATGGGGTGGCCAAGGACTTCCGTCGGATGGTAGCCGCTGAGGGTCTCGAATCCCTGGTTGGCATCCACGATCAGGCCGTCCCGCAGCCGGGTGACGACGATCCAATCCGGGCTTGCCTGAAAGACCCGCGCGTACCGGTCATCGCCGCTACCACCCAGAGAGGCCAGTAACCGTCGCTTGATCGCCGCTGGTAGCAGCTTTGCCAGTAGTCCCATTCCGCAGGCGGGTCGTAGTTGAGTGGGGATGATAGTCCAGACGGGGCGGAAAAAAGCCCATCACGGGGATGGGCTTGAATTGCAGACGCCGCCGGTGGCGGCGTGTCGGAACCGGCGGCGCTCAGGCCGCTGAGAGCCAGTACCCGGAGTTGAAGGGGCTGCTCATGCGCAGCGCCAGCGGAGATACGTCCAACAGCTTGTCGGTTGGCATCTTCTCGCCCGCATCCGCGGGTACTTCAATTCCGGCAAGGGCCGGGGTCTGGGCGGCGGTGCCGTTAGCCTCATTCGCCCGTTCTGCTTGGCTGGTGTGTGCAGAACGGGCTACAGAAAAGAATAGAAGCATCGGAAGGGTATCTTCCTGTCCCCCCAGTAGTCTGCGGTGTCCCGGAAGATATCGAGCAGTTGCTCGCGGGCTTCCTTGTCAAACTTGACGTTGGCCGGAATGTGCTCCAGCACCGCGATGAAGCCGGGCTGTGGGCCCGACTTGTGCACCGGGTCGGTCATGCTGTCGTAGAGGGCATCGAAGTTCTTGCCGACATGGGCCGGCAGCTTGAACTGCTGGCCGATCATGTCCAGCACATCCTGTTTGGTCTGTGCTTCGGCCAGATTGGCGTAGAGAAAGTGGTGCCCGAGTTCCTGGGCGGCCGCTTGCAAATCGGGCACCCGAAAGGCCCGGATCGATTGCACGATGTTGGTTCTGACTGTTCGAAGTGGCATATCCATCCCCGCTTCACTTTCTTAAAATATACAAATCCAGTTCAGGGCACGATCCTGCGAAAACTCGCATAGTGATCGGCCGTGTAGTAACACGCATCTGGTGCGGTGCTCGGGCCGCCGCACACAATCCGACGGGCTCCCCGGTCACGTGACCGGGGAGTTTTGACGGTGTATTCACGGTAGTAGCCGCGCTTTGCAGCAGGCAGCAAACGTTCCCGATTGCCAAAAACCACACCATCCTTCTCATAGGGAAAGGGTCCGCCCTGGCGTATCAATTGGTAGGTTTCAAGTCCCTGCGCCGGCAACTGGCTCAATGCAACCGTTGCGCTGATCGGGCTCTGTTCTCTGGCCTGTGCGCCGCCCCACGCCAAAGTTAGGACCAGCAAAAAGCCAGTAAGCACTAACTTGAGAACACCTCTGAGCACCATGACACCTCGTAAGCGACCCCGGGTAAACCCGAGAAATCCAAGGCATGCAGTGTCGCGTATTTCGCCCAAAAAAGCAAGACCTTGCCCAAATTTTAGGCAAGGTTTTTGCGGTCTTTACACTTGTAAGTGTGTGCTAACTGTTTGTAAAATTGTTACCGTGTGGCGTTTGCATCGGCAACAGTGAGCGCCGTCATATTGACAATGCGGCGTACCGTCGTGCTGGCGGTCAGCACATGCACCGGTTTGGCCGCGCCCAGCAGGACCGGGCCAATGGCGATGTTGCCACCGGCTGCAGTTTTCAGCAGGTTGTAGGCAATATTGGCGGCGTCGATATTGGGCAGCACCAGGAGATTGGCATCGCCGTGCAGGGTGCTGTTGGGCATCAGGAGCTGGCGGGCGGCGCCATCCAGGGCCACGTCGCCGTGCATTTCGCCATCCACTTCCAGCCAGGGAGCCTGCTGCTGCAGCAGGGCCAGGGTCTGGCGCATCTTGACGGCGCTGGGCTCATTGCTGCTGCCAAAGCTGGAGTGGCTGAGCAGCGCCGCCTTGGGCTTGAAGCCAAACCGGCGCATTTCCTCGGCCGCCATGATGGTGATCTTGGCCAGTTCGCGCGCCGTGGGGTCGTAGTTGACATGGGTGTCCACCAGGAAGACCTGGCGGTCTGGCAACATCAGCCCGTTCATGCAGGCGTAGATCTGCACATCGTCGGCGGCGTTGCTGGCGCGTTTTCCAATCACCTGGTCCAGGTACTGCAGGTGCAGGGCGGTGGTGCCCCAGGTGCCGCAGATCAGGCCGTCCACATCGCCCTTGTGCAGCAGCATGGCGCCAATCAGGGTCAGGCGGCGGCGCATTTCGATCTTGGCGACCTGCACGGTGATGCCCTTGCGTTCGGTCATGCGGTGGTAGGTCTGCCAGAAGTCGCGGTAGCGGTGGTCCTGCTCGACGTTGACCACGTTGTAGTCCACACCCTGTTTCAGGCGCAGGCCGAACTTCTCGACCCGCTCGGCAATCACCGTGGGGCGACCGATCAGCGTGGGCAGCGCCAGGCGTTCGTCGACCACGATCTGGGCGGCGCGCAGCACCCGCTCGTCTTCGCCCTCCGCATAGGCCACGCGCTTCTTGAGCGCCTTCTTGGCCGCCGTGAAGATGGGCTTCATCGTGGTGCCAGAGGCATAGACAAAGCTTTGCAGCTTCTCGCGGTAGGCATCCAGGTCGGCAATCGGGCGCAGGGCCACGCCGCTGTCGGCTGCAGCCTTGGCCACGGCTGGTGCGATCTTCATCATCAGGCGCGGGTCGAACGGCTTGGGAATCAGGTACTCGGGGCCAAACGCCAACTGCTCGCCGACGTAGGCTGCGGCCACCACTTCGCTCTGCTCGGCCTGGGCCAGATCGGCAATGGCGTGCACCGCGGCAATTTCCATTTCCAGTGTGATGGTCGAAGCACCCGCATCCAGCGCGCCGCGGAAGATGTAGGGGAAGCACAGGACGTTGTTGACCTGGTTGGGGTAGTCGGTACGCCCGGTGGCCATGATGATGTCATCACGCACCGCATGCGCTTCCTCTGGCAGGATTTCCGGCGTGGGATTGGCCAGGGCAAACACCAAGGGCTTTGCGGCCATGCTCTTGACCATGTCGGCCTTGAGTACGCCGCCAGCGGACAGACCCAGAAAGATGTCAGCGCCGGCAATGGCCTCGCGCAGGGTGCGCTGGTCGGTCTTCTGGGCGAACAGGGCCTTGTCCTCGTCCATCAACTCGGTGCGGCCTTCATAGACCAGGCCGGCCAGGTCGGTGACCCAGATGTTTTCACGCGGAATGCCCAGCTTGACCAGGAGGCCCAGGCAGGCCAGCGCGGCAGCACCGGCGCCGGAGGTGACCAGCTTGACCTTCTTGGGGTCCTTGCCGACGACCTTCAGGCCATTCAGGATGGCTGCGCCGACGACGATGGCGGTGCCATGCTGGTCGTCGTGGAAGACCGGGATCTTCATGCGCTCGCGCAGCTTGCGCTCCACGTAGAAGCAGTCGGGAGCCTTGATGTCTTCGAGGTTGATGCCGCCAAAGGTCGGCTCCAGCGAGGCGATGATCTCGACCAGCTTGTCCAGGTCGTGCTTTTCGTTGATCTCGATGTCAAACACGTCAATGCCGGCGAACTTCTTGAACAGCACGCCCTTGCCTTCCATCACCGGTTTGGCCGCCAGCGGGCCGATGTCGCCCAGGCCCAGCACAGCGGTACCGTTGGTGATCACCGCAACCAGGTTGCCCCGGCTGGTGTACTTGAAGGCGTTATTCGGGTCCTTGACGATTTCCTCGCAGGGAGCGGCCACACCGGGTGAATAGGCCAGGGCCAGGTCGTGCTGGTTGACCATCTGCTTCGTGGCGGAGACGGCGATCTTTCCGGGGGTGGGAAACTCGTGGTATTCCAGGGCAGCCTGGCGCAGCTGGGCTTTTTTCTCCGCGGAATTGGAGACCGGGGCCTTGGGGGTAAGGGGCGTCTGATGTGGCATCTTGCATCCTCTGCGGCGCGGGGCCGATGCGAAGGCGTGCGGCCCGGAGCCCTGTTATGGGCTTTGCATTGTAGACCTCGCCTCCCGGAATGACCGGGTGGACCAGCCCGTAGTTTCCACAGGCTGATGCAGATCGGGCATGACGTTATACGGACGCTAGACGCGCACCGTTACCGCCAGCCCCCCCAGATCGGCAGAGCGCTCCACCTGCATGTGCATCTGGTGGACGGCCGCAATGCGCTTCACGATGGACCAGCCCAGTCCGCTGCCGGTTTCCTCGTTTCCGGTTACGCGGAAGAACCGCTCGCCCAGGCGCTGCAGGTCCGAATCGGACAGTCCCGGGCCACTGTCTTCCACACGCAACACGGTTCGCTGGTCCTGCCGGAAGACACTCACCCGAATGGATGCCGCAGAAGGGCTGTAGCGCACGGCGTTGTCCACCAGGTTGCGCACCAGCACCGTCAACAGGGTGGCGTTGCCGGACAGCAGGCATGGCTGGTCGGCGTCGAGTTCCAGGTTCTGGCCCTTGGCAATGGCATGGGGCGCCTGATCGGCCACCACCTGGCGGACCAGCACGCACAGGTCCAGACCCTGCAGCGCGGGCGCGGCGGATGCCTCCAGGCGGGACAGGGTCAGCAACTGGTCCACCAGCCGGATGGCACGGTCACAGCCTTCCAGCGTGTGGTGCAGCGCCTGGCGGCGCAGGCCATCGTCGGTCTCGCCCAGTGCGACCTGGGCCTGAGTCCGAATGGCGGCAATCGGCGTGCGCAACTCATGCGAAGCATCTGCGGTGAAGCGCCGCTCGGATTCCAGCAGCGTCGCGATGCGCTCCAGCAGGTTGTTCAGAGACTCCACCATGGGGGCGATCTCGGTTGGGGTCCCGCCCACTGCCAGGGGTTCCAACGCGTCCGGTCGGCGCCGGGCCAGCGCCATACCCAGTTCCCGCATGGGGGCCACACTGCGGTTGATGGCCCACCAGAGTGCCACCGCCAACAGCGGCAGGCCCAAGGCCATGGGCAGCAGCGTGCTGCGCAACACGGCCCACAGAATGCTGGACCGGGAAGCCAACTCTTCGCCCACGTACACCTGGATCTCCGGTTCGGCACCAAAGGCGGAAAAGACGCGCCAGTCGGCGCCACCCACGTGCACCGTATCGAAGCCCGGCTTGAACGAAGTGCTCAGGCCACTCAGGGGCGTCAGGGGTGCGTTGGCCGAGCGCGTGACCAGGCGACCGCCGTAAAAAACCTGGAACGCCACCTTGGGCGCATAGCGGTGCAGGGACGGTGCATCGACGTTGTGGTGTTCCTCATCCATTTCATCGGCCTGCTGCACCACGAGAATGGCCGCGGCCTGCGCCAGGTGGCCATCCAGCAGTTCATCGAGCTCGTGGCTGGCGTCAAACCAGGTCAACACCGCAGTGGCCAGCCAGACGCTGGCCACCAGGCCCAGCACCAGGGACAGCAGGCGGCGTTGCAGGGAATAGGGTCGGGATGGCATCACGGGGGTGTTTCACGCATCAGCATATAGCCAACACCGCGCACGGTGTGGATCAGCTTGCTGCCCAGCTTGCGCCGCAGGTTGTGGATGTGCACCTCAATCGCATTGCTGTCCACCTCCTGGCCCCAGCTGTAGAGCTGCTGCTCCAGCTGCTCGCGCGACAGCACGCGCCCTGCAGCCAGCATGAAGGCCTGCAGCAGGTCGAACTCCCGCGTGGACAGGAGAACCGGCGTGTCGCCCTGGCGCACAGTGCGCGATGCCGGGTCCAGCACCACATCCTGCGCCTGCAGGCACTCCTGGGGCTGGCCGTGGGCACGGCGCACCAGGGCGCGCAAGCGCGCCGCTAGCTCGTGCAGGTCCACCGGCTTGACAACATAGTCATCGGCTCCCGCGTCCAGGCCACGAATGCGTTCGGGGACCGTGTCCCGCGCGGTCAGCACCAGCACCGGGGTGGCAATGCGGGCCTGGCGAATGGTGCCCAGAACCGCCAGGCCATCCTTGCGCGGCAGGCCCAGATCGAGCACCGCCGCCGTGTAGGGCTGGGCGCGCAGTTCGCGTTCGGCGGCTTCACCATCGCGCACCCAGTCCACCTGGAATCCCAGCTGGCGCAGGCCGGCCCGCAGGCCATCTCCCAGCAGGGCATCGTCTTCAGCAAGCAGGATACGCATGGTCAGATTGTCCTACTGGCGGTTGGGGTATCAGCCGTTGGCTGGGGGGCGCTCTGCCATTGCAGCCACCAAAAGCCCAGCACGGCCACCAGGATCAGGCCGGCCACCGGTGCCCAGGTGCGGCGGATGCCCTGGTCAGCTGGCCCCTTCTTGCGGCCGGTCAGCATGGCGCGCGCAAGGTTCTCCTGGTGCAGCCAGCTCGACACCGCGACTGCGGCGATGTGCACACCAACCAGCACCAGCATGCCGTTGGCAACGACCTCGTGCAGCTCGGCAACCCATTCGCCGAAGATTTCGTTGTAGGTGGCCCAGCCGCTGGCGGCAATCGCAGCAGCCAGGCCCAGCAGGGCCACGATGGCCAGCGCGCCGGCCGGGTTGTGGCCGGTGTGGTGTTCGGGCTTGCGCGAAGCCAGGCTGCGCAGGTAGCGCGCTGCGGCGCCAGGCCCCTGCACAAAGGATGCAAAGCGGGCGTACCGGGTGCCCACCAGGCCCCACACCACGCGAAAGGCCACCAGGCCGGCCATGGTGTAGCCCAGGGTCACGTGCACGAGGCGCCAGGTCTCGCTCTCCGACGTGGCATACGCGCCGGCAAAGCACAGCGCCATGAGCCAGTGGAAGACCCGCGTGGGCAGGTCCCAGACCAGGATGGTCCTGGTGTTCGTGGCGCTGGCTGCCGGGGCGGCTCCGGCGTTAGCGGGGGGTGCGGATGTTGCGTTCACTGAAATCTCCGGAGTCGGCTTGGGTGTGGCACGCCGCGCAATTGGCCGCGCTCTTGACGGCCGGGAGACTCCAGCGGGCGGCGGGCACCTCGCGGTGCTTGCGCTCGAACCATGCGGTGCGGGTGATGCGGTCCTGGGGTGGCTCCTCGCGCACGCGCTTGTAGGCGCCTGCGTGGGTCTGGACCCAGGCGGTAATGGTCTTCAGGCTGGCCGGGTCTACCGATGCGTCGGTGCCGAAGTGGTGGGACAGATCGTTCAGGATGCGCGACCACGAGGCCGCCGGCATCAGCGTGGGCGGGTAAGCCACGTGGCAGGAATCGCATTCCTGCTTGTACTGCGGCAGCAGGGGCACGTTGCGCCCATTGCCGTCGGCCAACGCGGTGTGGGCGAATCCGGCCAGGGCAACGGAGGCAATCAGGGCGCGCAACAGGGTGGAGCCGAAATGATGGGCCATGGGAATTTTCCAGTGGTGGGTTGCAGGGTCAGGGCTTGAGTGACAGCAGCCAGGCCAGCACGTCGGCCTTTTCGGCCGGGGTGCATTCGCGCCCCACCACATCGTTGCAATTGCGGCGGAACCACTTTTCGGTCTTGGCAGTATCGGTGAAGCGCTCGGCGTGGAAGGCCGGGGCCAGCGCCGCGATGGACTTGCCGGTGGAGGCGTGCTTGCCGGTCTGGGTGGGCACCGCGCCGTGGCAGGTGGAGCAGCTCCATTCCTTGCCATGCTTGGTGGTGAAAAAGGCCTGGCCGCGTGCGGGTGCGGACGGGCCCCCAGCCTGGGCGGTGTAGCCCGCCAACAGTTCGCCCGGAGTGGCGGCATGCGCGACGGTGAATAGGGTGGCGCCGGCCAGCAGGCTGACGCCCAGTGCGCGGCGCGCGGTGGTGAAGAGGGTGGTTTGTGACAACATCAAGGTGACTCCTGGGTCACGATGGTGCGGCGGTCGTCTTAGGGCTTTCTTAAGCGGAGCCGGGTTTCAGCCCATGGCTTGATGTCATTTCTGGCGGTAGCCCTCGTGGATATTGGTCATGCAGCTATTATTTGTATAGCAAAATATGCAATCAAGGCTTCTTTTCCATGGTGCGGCGCACGGTTCCATCGGCCTTGAGTTTGTCAAACGCGGCCCTGGTTTTCTGCACGGTGCTGTCGGGCGTGGCGTTGCTGTAGGCCATGTACAGGCCGGTGGAGGCTTCGTCCAGCGTCAGCACCCGCTCCAGGCCGGCGCAGTCAAAGCGGGCCTCGGCGCACAGGCTGCTGGCATCGTCCTCGGTCAGTGGCACCAGGTCCACCTGGCGCTTGATCAGCTTGCTGAAGTTGTCACTCCACTGGGCCGACACGGCCAGGCGGTGAAAGCCCTTGGTCTGCAGGTATTGCTGGCGCACGTCGTCGCGCATCACGCCGATGGTGTAGTTTTTAGCATCGGCCAGGGTCTTGACGGCGATCTCGGTGCGCTCCTTGAGTCGGTACAGGTGGTACTGGATCTTCATGATCTCGCCAGCCCACTTGAACTGCGACTCGCGCACCGGCGTGCGGGCAATCAGGAAGATCAGCACGTTGGGCTCCTTCAGCGCCATGTCGTAGGCGCGTGCCCAGGGGTAGAGGCGCACCTGGTAGTCGGTCTGGCCGGCGGCCTGCAGCGTCTTTTCCACCACCTCGGTGGCCGTGCCAACCACCCGCTCGCCCTTCTGGTAGGTGTAGGGCGTGGTCTCGGTCACGGCGCGGATGGTCTGCGCGGATGCCTGGGACGCGGCCAGTGCGCCGGCCAGCAACAGGCAGTGCAACACGGGTTTCAGCAGGCGGGTGGTGGCGTTCATCATGGTGCGGCTCTCCTACTAGGTACTGAACTCGATGCGGTTGCGCCCCTTTTCCTTGGCCCGGTACAGGGCCTGGTCGGCGGCCTCGAACAGCGCATCAAAATCCGGCGTGCGCCCCGCCTCCAGCTGGGCCAGGCCGACGCTGATGCTGACCCACGGGCCGACACCGGACGCAGCATGCGCGATGCGCAGATCGGCCACCGCCTGGCGCACCCGTTCGGCCACCTGCAGGGCCGCTGTCGCGCTGGTCGCGGGCAGCAGAATGGCGAACTCTTCGCCGCCGATGCGGGCCAGCCCGTCGCCGCTGCGGATGATGGCGGTGTTCATGGCCTGTGCCACGTCGCGCAGGCACTGGTCGCCGGCGGCATGGCCATAGTGGTCGTTGAAGGCCTTGAAGTAGTCAATGTCACAGATCAGCAGGCTCAGCGGCTGGCCGCTGCGCAGGGCGCGCTGGAATTCGTCTTCCTTGACCTCGTCGAAGTGGCGTCGGTTGAACAGGCCGGTCAGCGGGTCGTGCCGCGACAGCTCCTCCAGCTGGCGGTTGGCGGCGCGCAGGGCCTCCTGGGTGGCGAGGATGGCGATCAGCTGCGCCTTGTGGCGCACGCTGTGCAGCAGCAGCTGGGCCGTCATCGCCAGCAGCGCCCGGTCTTCCGGCGGCCATTCGCCCTGCCCCAGCGGCTTGCCGATGAACAGCAGCCCATAGTCTTCGCCGTCACTGCGCAGCAGCGCCAGCGCACAGGCGCCCACCGGCTGGGTGGTGAACACGGCGGTCTCGATCGGGCTCAGGCTGCGCCCCATTTCGGCCTGGCTGTAGAAGAACAGCAGTTCTTCGCGGGCCAGGCGCGCGGGCACATGGGTCAAGCCCGCCAGTGGTGCAGGCGACGGGCTGACCTGGATGCCGTCGGACTGCCATTCGGTGAAGATGCGAAAGGCCGCCTGGCCCGGTTCGGGAACCAGCCACAGCGCGTGGTTGGCCCCCAGACGCTGGGCCACCTCCTGCAGGCACTCCAGCTGGCAGGCCTCAAACGACTCGTGGGGCGCGTGGATCAGCCGGTTGGACAGGCTCAGTACCAGTTGCTGCGCCTCGGTGAGCGACTCCAGCTCCGCCGTGCGCGCCTGCACCAGGTCGGCCAGGTGGTCGCGGTGGGCGCCCAGCTCGGTCTCGTACTGGTGCAGCCGGGCCAGGTGGTCGGTCAGCTTGCCCTGCAACTGGTTGACGCCGGACTCCAGCAGGCTCAGCTCGTCGCGGTGTGCGGGGTTGCGCACCAGGCGCAGGGTCTGGTCCATGGTGTCGGGCGTGAGCTGGCCCAGGTGGCGGGCAATGTGCTGCACATGCACGGTGACCGTGCGGCTGAACATCAGCATGATCAGCCCGGCCAGCAGCAGCGATTGCAGCAACTGGGTGGCGATGATGCCCTTCACCTCATCGCCCAGCCGGGCCCACAGCACCCGCTCGTCGCCGGCCAGCGTCAGCTCGCCGACGGTCTCGCTGCCGCCGGGAAACGGCGCGTAGACCAGGTCCAGCCGCCGCGTGGGTGCCAGGGTGGAGGCCTGCCAGCCGTCCGCGCTGCGTGCAATGACCTCGGGCGTGCGGCTGCCGGAATGGATCTTGAGCGCAACATGGCCCACCGCCGCCACCTGCGCCGTGCTGCCCACGTGGGCGTTCAGCGCGTCGCGGTCCATCTCCCAGATGGCCTTGCTCAGCGTCTGCCGGTAGACCTGCTCCAGCAGCGCCAGGTCGGCATTCATGGCGGCCCAGGCTGCATTCCATGCGGACAGCGTGCGTGCGCCGACGGCAAACAGCGTGAAGACAAAGCAGAAGCCCAGGGTCACCACGACCAGGCGGGTGCCCAGGGAGCGGGTGGTGGGCTCGGCCGGTGCCACCGGATTCATGCGCGCACCATCACGTGCCGCTTACAACCACTTCTTTTTGAGCGCATCGTAGGTTCCATTGCTTTTGACGGTGGCCAGGGCGCGGGCGAGGCGCTCCACCAGGGCATCGGGGGTCTGGGCACCAAAGGCCATGTAGTAACCGTCGCTGCCCAGGTCATGGATGGCATGGCTGCGCGCCAGCGTCTGGGCCGGGTTGTCGCCGGCCTGGCGCGCCAGGTAGACCGCGCTCAGTTCCGGCATGATCCACAGATCAACCCGGCCGCGCTTGAGCTTTTCGTAGTTGAGTTCGTACTTGACGCTGGACTGCAGGTTCTGCCCTTTGACAAAGCCCTTGCTCATCAGGTACTGCTCACCCATGTCTTCATTCACCGTGGCGATCTGGAACGGCCGGGCCTGCTCCAGCCGGTCGAAGCGCAGCTTGCGCTGAGGCAGTGAGAACAGGTAGTACTGGGTGGGCGCAATGACGCCGACCCACTTGAACAGTTTTTCGCGCTGCGGATTGCGTCCGATGGAGTAGATCAGCACGCTGTCGGCGCCTTGCGCGGTCTCGTAGGCGCGGGCCCAGGGCATGGACTGGAAGTCGCCCTGCAGCCTGGCTTCCTGCAGCACCGCCCGCACGACCTCGGTGCTGAAGCCGGTGATCTTGCCGGCCTCGGTGTAGTTGTAGGGCGGGAACTCCTCGGTGAGCACCTTCAGCGTATCGGCCCGCGCCCATGGAGCCGAGGCGGCCAGCACGCCCAGCAGCGCGGTCCACAGAACGTTCTTTGTCCTCCAGAACATGACACCTCCGCAGGTTGAAGCAAGGTTGGCCAGCGCCAGAGGCTGGATCCGCATACTAACGCACAATTTTCGGGCAACTGGGCTGCACTGGCCGCTAGCCTGGGACGTCGAGGCTGGACAGGATTTGACAGTGCCCCCCATATGTCGCTAGGGTTGATATGCCTCAAGGCGCCGACGATTGGCGCGCGCATGATGAACTTATGGGGCGCCCATCGCCCGCTCGAAAAGAATGGGGGCTGATATGCAAGTGCAAGCGAATTCGGTGAACCTGAATACCAGGATCGCAGTCATCGGTTTAGGCTATGTCGGCTTGCCGCTAGCCATGGCGTTCGGTCGGAAATACGCCACCGTTGGGTTTGACTCCTCCGAGCGGCTCGTGACACTGTGTCAGCAGCACCGCGATCCCCACGGTGATCTGGCTGACGGGGATTTCGAGCAAGCCAGGCGGCTCACATTTTCCAATGAAGCCCAGTCCATCCGCGATGCAGACATCATCATCATTGCGGTGCCCACGCCGGTGGACACCGCCCACAGTCCCGATTTTGGCCCGCTGATTTCGGCCAGTCGCGAAGCCGGTGAGTATATGAAATGCGGCGCTGTGGTGGTGTATGAATCCACGGTGTATCCCGGGGCGACGGAAGAGGTATGCATCCCGGAACTGGAGCGCGCATCGGGCATGCGATGGCTGCAGGAATTCAACGTCGGCTACTCGCCAGAACGTATCAATCCGGGTGACAAGGAACACACGCTGGCGACAGTGGTGAAGATTGTCTCGGGCGACACCCCGACCACGCTGGACCGGGTGGCTGCCCTGTATGAGTCGGTGCTGCGCAAGGGCGTGTACCGCGCATCTTCCATCAAGGTTGCGGAGGCCGCCAAGGTGATCGAGAACACCCAGCGCGACCTGAACATTGGCCTGATGAACGAATTCGCGCTGCTGTTCCACCGGCTGGGCATCGACACCGTGGAAGTGCTGGAGGCTGCCGGATCGAAGTGGAATTTCCTGCCCTTCCGCCCGGGCCTGGTCGGTGGGCACTGCATCGGCGTGGACCCCTACTACCTGACCTACAAGGCCGAGACCGTCGGGTACTTCCCCGAGGTCATTCTGGCGGCGCGGCGCATCAATGACCACATGGGCAAATACGTGGCCGAGCAGACGCTGAAGAATCTCAGTCTGATGGGTGCATGCCTCAAGGGGGCCAAGGTGATTGTGCTGGGTCTGACCTTCAAGGAAGACTGCCCTGACCTGCGCAACAGCCGCGTCGTCGACATCATTGCCGAGTTGAAGAGCTACGGCGTGGAGGTCTTCGTGCATGACCCTGTGACAGACCCGGATCTGGCGATGGAGGAGTATGGCGTGCAACTGCTGCCCTGGGACCAGCTTCCGCAAGCCCAGGCCATGGTGGCGGCTGTAGCGCACCGGCCATTCCTGGCGCGATCCTTGATGGAATACCAGGGCAAGCTGGTTCGGAATGGCATTTTCATGGACGTGAAGTCCCGCTTCGATGCGCCCCGGCTGCGCGAACTGGGATTGACGGTCTGGCGGCTCTAGGCCAACCCTTTTAAAGGACTAGTGATGTGCGGCATTGTGGGTGCGGTTTCTCGGAGCGATGTAACGCCCGTGCTGCTGGACGGACTGGCCCGGCTGGAATACCGCGGCTACGATTCGGCGGGCCTCGCCGTGGTCGCCAGCGGCTTGCGTTGCTTGCGCTCCAGTGGTCGGGTGGCCGAGTTGACACGCTTGGCCAGGGAGGCCGGGCTGTCAGGCACGGCCGGCATTGCGCACACGCGCTGGGCAACGCACGGTGCGCCGACTGAAAGCAACGCCCATCCGCACACCAGCAACGGCCTGATCAGTGTGGTGCATAACGGCATCATTGAAAACTACCAGACGCTGCGCACCGCCCTGCAGTCGCAAGGCTACTGCTTTGCATCCGAAACCGACACGGAAGTCATTCCCCACCTGATTCACCGCAGCTATGTGGCCAACGGCAGGGACCTCGTCGATGCCGTGCGGTCGGCGATTGCTGCTCTGGAGGGTAGCTACGCGATTGCCGTCGTTACGGCAGATGCGCCCCTGCAGCTGGTGTGCGCCCGCCAGGGTAGCCCTCTGGTGCTGGGTTTGGGCGTTTCCAGCCACTACTGTGCTTCGGATGTGTATGCGCTGCTCCCATTCACCCAGGAGTTCGTGCACCTGGAGGATGGAGATGTTGCCGAACTGCGGGACGACCGGGTGGCGGTATGGGATGGCACGGGTGCGCCCGTCCAGCGCCCCCGCTACCGCAGTCCCTTGCATGCACAGGATTCGGAGCTGGGCCCCTATCGCCACTACATGCACAAGGAGATCCATGAGCAGCCGCAGGCCATGGCGCAGACCATCGCCGCCGTCTCGCCGGAGCTGGAGCCGGAGATGTTCGGCGCCGGCGCCGGCCGGGCATTCACCGACATCAACCGTGTTGGCATCGTTGCCTGTGGCACCAGTTTCCATGCCGGTCTGATTGCACGCCACTGGATCGAGACCATGGCCAACCTCCCATGCGATGTCGAAATCGCCAGCGAGTACCGCTACCGCACCGGCTTTCACCCCGGTGCCGGGCTGCTGCTGGTGCTGATCTCGCAGTCCGGGGAAACGGCGGATACGCTGGGCGCGCTCCAGCATGCACGCGAACGGGGGGTGCGACATGTGCTGTCCATCTGCAACGTGGCTGAGAGCTCGCTGACCCGTCTGTGCGACCTGCATTTCATGACCCGGGCTGGCCCGGAGGTCGGCGTGGCTTCCACCAAGGCATTTACCACGCAACTGGTTGCACTCCATGCGCTGGCGGCCAGTCTGGCACGGGTGCGTCGTGCCACGGATGCAGGCCGTGTCCGCCACTGCATGGATCACCTGCGCTGCCTGCCGCAGTGGGGTGCGGACCTGCTGCGTCTGGAGCCGGCGCTGGCGAACCTGGCGACACGCTTTGCCAGCGATCACAACGCCCTGTTCATTGGTCGCGGGCTGCACTACCCGGTGGCCATGGAGGGTTCGCTCAAGCTCAAGGAAATTTCCTACATCCACGCCGAAGCCTACGCGGCCGGTGAGCTCAAGCACGGGGCGCTGGCGCTGGTGAGCCCCGATATGCCGGTCGTTGCGCTGGCACCCCGCGACGCGCTTGTCGACAAGATGAAGTCGAACATGCAGGAAGTTCGTGCCCGGGGCGGGCGGTTGTTCATCTTCGCGGACAAGGACAACCCGCTCGACCTGCAGGGCGGGGAACCCGCCATCGTGCTGCCCGGCGGGTATGGCGACCTGAGTCCGGTGCCCTACGCGATGGCGCTGCAGTTGCTGGCCTATCACGTTGCAGTGCTGCGGGGCAATGATGTGGACAAGCCCCGCAACCTGGCGAAATCAGTAACAGTTGAATGAGGATCAACAAGGAGTCTGTATGCATGTACTGGTAACCGGGGGAGCGGGTTTCATTGGCTCCCACCTTGCTGAGTACCACCTGGGCAAGGGCGACAACGTTCATGTGGTTGACAACCTGAGCACCGGTTGCAGGGCCAATGTGGCGCCGTTTCTGGAGCACGCCCGGTTCCACTTTACCGAGGCCGACATCCTGACCTGGGAGGGCCTGGAGCAGGCTGCTGTGTGGGCGGACCGCATCTACCACATGGCCGCCGTGGTCGGCGTGTTCCGGGTTCTGGAAGACCCGATCCGCGTGCTGGCCACCAACATCGCTGGCACCGAGCGGCTGTTGCGCATGGCCAGCGCGGGCCACTGGAAGCCGCAGATCATCATTGCCTCGTCGGCCGAGGTATATGGCCCGAGCAGCGCCACTGTGCTGCGCGAAGACGACATGCTGTTCGTGCACTCCGGCGCCAAGTCGCGCTGGAACTACGCCATCAGCAAGCTGGCCGACGAGTCCCTGGGCCTGTCCTATGCCCGCCAGCACGGAATGCCGATTTGCATCGTGCGCCCCTTCAATACCGTGGGGCCCCGCCAGACGGGCCGCTACGGCATGGTGGTGCCGCGGTTTGTCGGTCAGGCGATGGAGGGTCAGCCCATCACCATCTTTGGTGGTGGCGAGCAAACCCGGTCGTTCTGCGACGTGCGTGATGCCGTGGTCGCCATGGACCTGCTTGCCGGTGCCCCGCAGGCCGTGGGCCAGATTGTGAATGTGGGCAATGACCGCGAAATCACCATCAATGGCCTGGCGGACCTGGTGTGCGAGCGGGCCCGCATGTCCGCGCCACGCCAGCACCTCAGCTATGTCGAGGCCTACGGCGAGCAGTATGACGACATCACCCACCGCAGGCCATCACTGGACAAGCTGTACCAGTTGACCCACTTCCGGCACCAGTGGACACTGGAAGACACGCTGGATGACCTGATCGCGCAGCACACAGAAAGGCGGGTTCCATAATGGCCAGCATCTATCCGTTCATCGTCAGTCCCAACAGCCTCCTCAGCATACTCGGGCTGATCCATGGCGAGGACAAGACCGTTCCCACACCATCACAGGACTGGCACAAGGCCACGGTCAATGTGGTGATTCCCGCGCTCAACGAGGAAGCCAACATCAGCCTGTGCCTGGCCTCGGTTGCGCGACAGACCAAGCGGCCCGACAAGATCATCCTCATCGATGACGGTAGCACGGACCGCACCATTGCGTTTGCCCAGGCCTTCTGCGCGGCCAATGCGCTGGAGGTGCAAATCATCCACCGCAAGGCGCCCATCGGGAAGACGCCCACGCTCAAACGCCAGGCGCGCGAGTTCCACTACGACGTGGAATTCATCCTGGATGGTGATACGGTGCTGGAATCCGACAACTACATCGAACGGGTGGTTGAGGAGCTGTACAAAGGGCCCGGCATCGCCTGTGCCTGCGGCACCATCCTGCCGTTGCGTGACCGAGACCGGCGTGCGCTGCTGGATGCACCCGGCGTGCAGTCGTTTCTGGCCACCACGCCGGATGCAGGCATCTACCCGAAGGTGAACTGGGAGCACCACCTCCAGCAAGGGGTGAGCAACCTGTACCGGGAGGTGCTGTACATGCTGCTGCAGCGCTTCATCTACCGCGGGCAGATGGTCTTCTTCGGCAGCATTCTCAATCCGGTCGGCTGCGCCGTGGCCTACAGACGCACCTACCTGGAGAACCTGTTTGCCGAATACGAGCCCATCCTCGGTGACGACCTGACCAACTCGGAGGACATCTTCATCGGCTTTGCCCTGCTGGACCAAGGCTACCGCAACATCCAGCTCACCGACGTGGTCGCACGCTCCCAGGAGCCCGAGGCGCTGCGCCTGCCCCACCAGCTCTACATGTGGTCTTCGTCCTTCCTGCAGACCTGCTACTACTTTGACAGCCTGATGCGCAGCCCCTTCAAGGCTTTCAAGCGCTATCGCAAGGAACAGTCGGTACCCAAGGAAATCCTGGAGGCCCGCAAGGTCAAGGAAGCCTACCGCCAGCCCTTTGGCGAGGCCTACACCCGCCAATATGGTCGTCCGATTGGCTGGGTCATGTTCATGTCGGCCTTCGAGAAGGTGTCCTTCCCGGCCGTCATTTGCATCCTGATGCTGCTGGGCATGTGGGAGGTGCTGGGCATCACCCTGCTGGCCGAGAGTTTTCTGGCTTGGATCGTGTTGACCATCGTGGCCAAGGGCAACCGCTGGGAGTTCCTGTTCAAGGGCATTGTGCTGACGCCGGTGCGTTACGCGGTGGTGGTGTTTGACTTCTTCACGATCCTGCGATTCGCGGTCGATATCTGGTTCACAAAGAATACAAGGTGGCGCAAATGAAACGCTTGCTATTGACATGCCTGGTGGCGCTGGGAAGCGCCGCAGCCTACTGCGCTGATAACGGCCTTCCGGAAAATGGCTTCCGGGCCGAACAGGAGGGGCGATGGGAAGATGCCGTCTCCATCTACCGCGACGCGCTCAAGGTGAACCAGGGCCAGCTGGCCATCTGGTTGCGCCTGGCGGACATCCACGCCCACCTCAAGCAATACGGTCAGGCCGCCGATGCCCTGGATCACGCCACGCGGCTGAACCCGACCGACCCGGCCCTGTGGAAGCGCCTGTCCCAGGCCCGTGCCGTGGCCGATGACAAGGAGGGTGCCTACACCGCCATCGGGAGAGCCGTTGAACTGGCGCCTGACAACCTGGACTATTTGCGAGCACAGGCGCAACTGGCGCTGTGGGCCAACCACAATGCTGTGGCCCTGGCCGCCTATCGCAAGCTGCTGGTCGTGGCGCCCGAGGACGCCACCGCCTGGGTGGGTCTGGCACGGATCAATGCCTGGAGCGGGCAGACCGATGACGCCGTTCATGAATACCGCGCCTACCTGGAGCACAAGCCCGACGACAAGGCGGTCTGGCTGGAACTGGTCAAGACGGAGGGCTGGCGCGGCAATTACCCCCAAGCCCTGACCGACCTGGACCTGTACCGGACGCGCTTTGGTGACGACACCGAATCGCTGGCGCAGCGTGCCCGCGCCCTGGCCTGGCTGGGCAAGAGCACCGAGGCCATCGACATCGCGCGGGGCCTGCTGAAGGCGCAGCCGCAGGATACGGAAGTCCTGGCCACACGCCTGGTGGCCTTGAACCAGGCTAACCGGTTTGATGAAGCGCTGGCGGACCTGCAGACCATTGCGACCTTGCGCCCCGACAGCAAGGAAACCGCGTCGCTGCGGCAATACCTGCTGAACCCGCAGCGCTCCTTCGTGCGCCTGGGCATGAACTACAGCACCGATTCCAGCGACCTGCACATCTTTCCGGTGACGCTAGACGGCGAGCTCGCCCTCAGCTCCCGCACCCGGCTGACAGCCGGTGTGGAAAGCCAGCGCCTGGACGGTGTGATTGGCAGCGGGCTGGAAAACATCAACGGGGGTACCAATGCCGATTACCGGCGTGTCTGGGGCGGCGTCATCCACCGCTTCTCGCCCACGGTGGCCGGTGAGCTGCGCCTGGGCGGTGCCAATGCGGACAGTAACCACCAGTTCACCGAGTACCGCGTGGCGCTGGACCTGCGCCCCTCGGAAGACTGGACCCTGCGTCCCGAAGCGGAACGCACCCTGCATGCGGTGTCGCCCCGTGCGGCATCACTGCCTATCGAGCGCGAGACGGTGCGGTTGCAGTCCCACTGGACGCCGGGCGTGCGCTATGTGGTGGACGCCAGCCTCAGCCATGACAACTACTCCGACGGCAACAGCCGCTGGGAGGTGGTCCTGTCGCCGCGGCGCGCCATCCTGCGCACCCAGAGCCTTAACATGGACGTGGGCGTGAGCGGCACTTGGTCCGGATTCGCCAAGAACCTGGACAACGGCTACTACGATCCGGCCCACTTCCGCCGCTATGCGCTGACCAGCGTCCTGTACTGGAAGCTCAGTGACGACAACGGCGTCAGCCTGGCGCTGTCGCTGGGCGCCCAGAAGGACGACTCCATGGCCGACTACAAGATGGGCGGTGACGCCGTGGTGCAGGGCCACTTTGGCATCAACCGCGACTGGTACCTGCGCGTCTACGGCTCGCTGATGCACAACGTGCAGGCACCCTCCGGTGCCTACCGCAACAACAACCTGGGCGTTGTGCTGACGCGGCGCTTCTAGGCGCGACCGGCGGACCCGCCGGCCGCCCAGTGCGGTCTGGCGGAATGGTTTTTGGTCATTCCGGCCCCTAGCCCTCGTAGAATAAGCGCATGCAGCTATCTATTTGATAGCTATTTTGGGCTGTAGACTCCCTTAACGCCGGCACGGTAAGCTCTGCCACTGCGGCCCCTTGCGCCGCGAACCACTGACCACGACAGAACATGGATTTCCCTGACATCACCGACGACCCCGAAGACACCGAGCACAGCGCTGCCGAGCGCTCGGCCGCCGCATCGCGCAGTACCTGGGTCAGCGTGGGCGTCAACCTGGTGCTGACCGCCACGCAGATTGCGGTGGGCATTTTTGCCAAGTCGCAAGGCCTGATTGCGGACGGCATCCATTCCCTGTCCGACCTGGTGGCCGACTTCGTGGTGCTGTTTGCCAACCACCACAGCCAGAAGGATGCGGACGAAGACCACCCCTATGGTCACCAGCGGTTCGAGACCGCCGCCTCCCTGGTGTTGGGCCTGCTGCTGCTGGTAGTAGGCGTGGGCATGCTGTGGTCGGCCTTTCGCAAGCTGGAAGCGCCCGAGACCGTGCAGCAGGTGCATGTGATCGCGCTGTGGGTGGCCGGTGGCGCCCTGGTAGCCAAGGAGCTGCTGTTTCGCTACATGCTGGCGGTGGCCAAGCGGGTCAAGTCCAGCATGCTGGTGGCCAATGCTTGGCATGCGCGCTCGGATGCCGCCTCGTCGCTGGTGGTGGGCATCGGCATCATCGGCAACCTGGCGGGCTACCCGATCCTGGACCCGATTGCGGCGCTGATCGTGGGCTTCATGGTGGCCAAGATGGGCTGGGAGTTTGGCTGGAGTGCCATGCACGACCTGATGGACCGCGCGGTGGACGAGCAGGAAGTCCAGGCCATTCGCCAGACCCTGGTGGAGACGCCCGGGGTGAGCGGCGTGCACGATGTGCGCACCCGCAAGATGGGTGACATGATCGTGGTGGATGCCCACATCGAGGTGGACGCTGCCATCAGTGTCGAGGCTGGCCATGACATTGCCGTGGTGGCCCGCCAGCGTGTGCTGCAGCGCCACCGGGTGCTCAATCTGATGACGCACGTGGACCCCTGGAAGCGCCCGGATCTGGACCACGCAGCGGTGGCGTCGCCACCGGCGCCCTGAGCGACACGCAAGCGAACGCAGAGGCCGTAGCGCTGTTCAGTCCTTGGGCTGGATGTGCAGGCGGATGACGCGCCGGGCGTTTGCCTGGGGGCGGTGATCCACCACCGCGTCGCAGCCACTGCAGTCGCAGCCGGAGGACGGCTTGGCGGCGCGCTGGAAGACGGCATGCAGCGCCGATCCCAGTGGCAGGCGCACCAGCCGCGCGGCGAGCGCGCGCCGCAGCGCAGACGGCATCAGCACCCACAGCGCATACACACTGCAAGCCAGCACCACGGAAAAGACGATCAGGTGTTGTGCAGTCATGGGGTTCAGCCTCCCAGCCACAGCGTCACGCGGTAGGTTACAAAAGACGCCAGATAGGCCAGCGCGAACATGTAGGCGGTCATGATGGCGGGATAGCGCCAGGAGTTGGTCTCGCGCTTGACCACGGCCAGCGTGGAGATGCATTGCGGCGCAAACACAAACCAGGCCAACAGCGAAAACGCCGTGGCCAGCGACCAGCCCTGCGCAATCACCGGCGCCAGGGAACTGGCCACCGATTCACCGGCGGCCGACAGCGCATACACCGTGCCCAGCGCGCCCACGGCCACTTCGCGCGCGGCCATGCCGGGCACCAGCGCCACCGAGATCTGCCAGTTGAAACCAATGGGTGCAAACAGCGGCTCCAGGAAGTGGCCCAGCATGCCGGCCACGCTGTACTGGATGGCCGCACCGGTAGCGCCATCGGGCGGGGCCGGGTAGGTGGACAAAAACCACAGCACCACCATCAGCGCGAAGATGATGGTGCCCACCCGGCGCAGGAAGATTCGGGCACGTTCCCACAGGCCCAGCACCAGGTTGCGCAGGCCCGGAATGCGGTAAGGCGGCAACTCCAGCATCAGCGGCTGGTAGCGGTTTTTCATCCAGATGCGCTTGAAGACCCAGGCCACGGCCATGGCCGACACCACGCCGGCCACATACAGCACAAACAGCGTCAGGCCACGCAGGTTGAAGATGCCGACACTGCGGTCCGGCACGAAGGCGCCAATCAGCAGCGCGTAGACCGGCAGGCGGGCCGAGCAGGTCATCAGCGGTGCCACCATGATGGTGGCAAGGCGGTCCTGCCAGTTGGCAATGGTGCGCGTGGCCATGATGCCGGGCACGGCACAGGCAAAGCTGGACAGCAGCGGAATGAAGGCGCGACCCGACAGGCCAACCTTGCCCATCAGCGTGTCCAGCAGGAAGGCCGCGCGCGGCAGGTAGCCCGAGTCTTCCAGCACCAGGATGAAAAAGAACAGGATCAGGATCTGCGGTAAAAAGACCAGCACGCCGCCGGCGCCGGCAATCACGCCATCCACCAGCAGGCTGCGCAGCGGGCCATCGTCCATGTGGGCCGTCGTCCATTCGGCGAAGAACGCCATGGCCGCCTTGATCGCATCCATGGGGACATTGGCCCATGAGAACACCGCCTGGAACACCAGGAACAGCAGCGCCGCCAGAATCACCAGCCCCCACACCGGGTGCATGGCCCATGCGTCCACCTTGAAGTGGAAGCGCTGGAACTGGCCTGCCGTCGGCGCGGCAATCGCCAGGATGCGCCGCACCTCAACCTGAATGTCGGTGCTATTGCGCGGAGCGTGGTGCACGGCCGGCGCCGGTGCGGCCAGCGGGCGTGCCAGATCCTGGTCGAGCCGGGTCAGCAGATTGGTATGGCCGTTGTGCTGCACCGCCACGGTCTCCACGACCGGGCAGCCCAGTTCGGCGGAGAGTTTGGCCACGTCGATGGCCAGGCCGCGGGAGCGGGCCACATCGGTCATGTTCAGGGCCACGATGACCGGGCGCCCCAGGCGCATCAGTTCGAGCACCAGGCGCAGGTTCATGCGCAGGTTGGTGGCGTCCACCACGGCGACGATGGCGTCCACCGGCGCCTCGCCCAGGCGGCGGCCCTCAATCACTTCGAGCGTGACCTCTTCGTCCGGTGTGGCCGGATGCAGGCTGTAGATGCCGGGCAGGTCGATGATGGAGACGCTGTGGCCGCTGGGCAGGCGCAGCATGCCGATCTTGCGTTCCACGGTGACGCCGGCGTAATTGGCCACCTTCTGGCGCGCACCGGTCAGCAGGTTGAAGAGGGCGGTCTTGCCGCAGTTGGGGTTGCCCACCAGCGCCACATTCCAGGGGCTGGCCGGGAGTGTGGCGGTGTGGGCATTCATGTAGGGTTGACCTCGATGCAATCGGCTTCCAGCCAGCGCAGCGCGAACATGGTTTCACCCACGACCACGGCCAGCGGCTCGCGTCCACCCGGGCCGCGGTGCAGCAACTGCACCGGCTCACCCGGGATGAAGCCCAGTTCGCCCAGGCGCTCCAGCGTGGCGTCGCCGGTGTGGCTGGAGGTCGCGCTGACCCGCGCCACGGTGGCGTGCGCGCCCGTGGGGAGGTGGGTCAGTCGCATGGAGGTCATGGGGTGCTGGGTGGGGATGGAATGATTTCTAAATGAGAGTGTATCTCATTTAGATCGACAAGACCAGCCCGAATGGAGGGTATGCCCGGCTTGCTATAGTGCGCCGACCATGACGCTGCCAGAACTGTATCCATTCGTCCGCTGGGCCCACATCGGCCTGGTGTTGACCAGTGGTAGCCTGTTTGCCGCGCGCGGCCTGGGCGTGTTGCTGGGCGCGCAGTGGGCCATGACCCCGGGGGTGAGGCGCCTCAGCTACAGCCTGGACACTGCCCTGCTGGCTGCCGCCCTGCTGCTGCTCTACATCCTGCACCTGAACCCGTTTGCCGTGGCCTGGCTCGGCACCAAGATGGCCCTGCTGCTGTTCTACATCGTGCTGGGTACCTTCGCCCTGAAGCGGGCACGCACGCCGCGCATGCGGCTGGTGTTCTATATCGCTTCGCTGCTGTGCTTTGCCTACATGCTGACGGTGGCGCGTGCCCACCATCCCTTGGGACTGTGGGCCTGATCGGCCCGTTTTGCATCTGGGCACAGCAAAACGACCATTGGTCGCATGGCGCTGGCGAAGCGCTTGGAGCGTGACTATTCTTCATGCATCCATCAACAACGGAGTTTGCAATGACATTGGCCCAAGACCTGGAAAACCTCGAACAGATGCGCAACCGCGGCAGCCTCAGCGAGACCGAGTTTCAGCAGGCCAAGGCGCGGCTGCTGCAAACGCCGCCTGCGACGCCGCTAACCAAGGTGACTGCGCTCAATGGCCTGCGCCGCTCGGCCAGCGACCAGTGGATTGGCGGCGTCTGTGGTGGCCTGTCGGCCTTCACCGGGCTGGATGCCTGGCTGTGGCGCCTGGTGTTTGCGCTCATGCTGATCCTGGGCGGCACGGGCCTGGTGTTTTACGTGCTGCTGTGGATTCTGGTGCCGCTGGAAACCCCGGGTGCGACGGCGACACTGTCGTCACCCCGCTGACGTCTGGCAAGCCGGGTCTATCGGGGCTCCAGGACGTAGCGTTCAAACGCCTCGGCCGGTATGGGCTTGCTGAACAGATAGCCCTGGAACAGGTGGCAGCCGTTCTGCATCAGAAACTCCTGCTGCCCGCGGGTTTCCACGCCCTCCGCGATCACCGCAAAGTGCAGGCTGTCGCCCAGGCCAATGACCATGCGGGCAATGGCCGCGTCGTTCGGGTCGGTGAGCACGTCGCGCACAAAGGACTGGTCGATCTTGAGTTGGTCCAGCGGCAGGCGCTTGAGGTAGCTCAGGGACGAGTAACCAGTGCCAAAGTCATCCAGTGAAAAGCCCACGCCCAGCGTCTTGAGCTGTTCCATCTTGTGGACGATGTCGTCCATGTCGTGCACCAGGGAGCTTTCGGTCAGTTCCAGCTTGAGCAAGCGCGCCTGCACACCGGTGCGCTCCATGACCGATTGCACCTGCTGCACAAAATCAGGCTGGCGGAACTGGTGCACGCTGACGTTGACCGCCAGCGTTAGCGCATCCAGCCCCGGCTGGCGCGACCAAGCCACCAACTGGGCGCAGGCCGTTCCCAGCACCCAGGCGCCCAGCGGCAGGATCAGGCCCGATTGTTCGGCCAGCGGGATGAAGTCGTCTGGTGGCACCAGGCCCAGCTTGGGGTGGCGCCAGCGCAGCAGCGCCTCCGCACCCGTGACCTCTCCCTGCGCGGTGAGTTGGGGTTGGTAGACCAGGAAAAATTCGTCCCGCAACAGGCCCTTGCGCAGGTCGATCTCAAGGGATGACAGCTCGGCAATGTCCGACACCAGGACGTGGATCAACAGGTAGACGCCGAGCGCGGAGAAGCCGTTGTTGACCCAGGTTCCCCAGACCCGCATGCCGTCGGGCAGGGTGTAGTCGGTGGTGACGCCCAGCTGCGAACTGGCCAGCATGACGAATGCAGCCAGACAGGTGCCGGTGACCCCATAGCGCAGGGCAGCACGTTCATCGCGCAGGAACAACAGCGACGCCACCGAGAGCACCAGCAGGAAGTGGTGGGTGGAGCGTGGCGCCTGCGGGCTGGGCACATCCAGCAGCAGGGACACCGCGCAGATGATCACGAACATGCTGCTCACCAGCACAAAAAATGCCCAGCGGGTGCGCTTGCGCTCGGTTAGCCAGGCGCTGGCGATACCGATGGCCAGGATCGCGGCGTCCATGACCACGATGGCCCAGGCGCCCTTGGTCGCAAAGTAGATGCCCCAGCTCAGACCAACCACCACCATCATGGCGGACCCGATCCACAGCATCATGCGCACGCGGCGCCGGTGCAGTTCGCTGGGGCGTATCGGGGCTGGCGGTTCGGTCAGTGTCAGCATGGGGTGCGATGAGTCTCAACGATTATGGCCGTCGATCACAATCTTTGCTTGCCATTAGACTCTCCCAACAACCCATGAACTCCGTACCCTACAAGACCCGAACCGATCTGGCCCGCATTGCCAGCGAAGCCATGCGCGAACGGGGGCTGGAGTCCGAGTTCTCGGCGGCGGCGCTGCGCCAACTGGCCGGCATCAACGCAGCCGGTCAGGATGGCGATCCCCGGGTGCAGGACCGCACCGCGCTGCCCTGGTGCTCGATTGACAACGATGACTCGCAGGACCTGGACCAACTGACTGCCTGTGAGGTTCTGGGTGGCGGGCGCGTACGGGTCTTTGTGGCCGTGGCCGATGTGGATGTGCTGGTCCGCAAGGACTCGGCCATCGATGAACATGCACGTTGCAACACCACATCGGTCTACACCTCGGCGCGCATCTTCCCCATGCTGCCTGAGCGTCTGAGCACCGACCTGACCTCGCTCAACCCCGACCAGTTGCGGCTCGCCGTGGTCAGTGAAATGGTGATTGCCGCCGATGGCGCCATGGAGCAGTCCGCGGTCTACCGGGCGCGTGTGCGCAACCGGGCGAAACTGGCCTACGACGCGGTTTCCGCCTGGATTGACGGCCGTGGCCCCCTGCCCGGGGCGGCCGGTGCCGTGCCCGGCATGGACGTACAGATCCGGGTGCAGGATGCGGTGGCGCAGCGCCTGCGCGCGCGCCGGCATGCGCAGGGCTCGCTGGAGTTTGAAACCTTCCAACCGCATGCGGTGTTTGAGGGTGAGCGCGTGGTGGACATCCGCCAGCAAGTGCACAACCGTGCGCGACAGTTGATAGAAGAGCTGATGATTGCCGCCAACATTTGCACCGCACATTTTTTGATGCGCAGCGGAGGCGTCTCGCTGCGGCGGGTGGTTCGCTCGCCCGAGCGCTGGGCGCAGATCGTGTCGGAGGCCCAGAAATACGGCGAAACCCTGCCGGCCCAACCGGACTCTGGTGCCCTGGAGCTGTTTCTGGCCAAACGCCGCCGGGCCGACCCGCTGCGTTTTGCGGACCTGTCCCTGGTCATCGTCAAGCTGATGGGCTCCGGTGAGTATGTGGTGGAGCAGGCCCATGCGGCACCGGTCGGGCATTTCGGGCTGGCGCTACGCGACTACACCCACTCCACCGCGCCGAACCGCCGCTACCCCGACCTGATCACCCTGCGGCTGCTCAAGAGCGTGCTCCGGGGTGAACCACCGCCCTACACCCCGGCCGAACTGGACGTGCTGGCGGCGCACTGCACCCGCCAGGAAGATGCCGCCAAGAAGGTGGAGCGCCGGGTGCGCAAGTCCGAGGCCGCGCTGCTGCTGGAGTCCCGGATCGGCCAGCATTTCGATGCCATCGTGACCGGCCAGACCGACAACGGAACCTGGGTGCGCATCTTCACACCGCCCGCCGAGGGCCGGCTCCTTGGAGGCCAGGCCGGGCTGTCCGTGGGCCAACTGGTTCGGGTGCAACTGGTGGAGACCAATGTGCTGCGCGGCTTCATCGACTTTGTGCTGTCCGGTCCCGGGCAATAGTCGGGCAACAGCGGGTGATAGCGGGCCGCGTCAGGCGGCGGATGGGCCTGCGGGGATGTCAATGCCGGCTGCGCGCGCCTCGGCCAGCAGGGTGGCGAGTTCGGCGGCGGAGTGCACGTTGAGCCGCTCGAAGATCTTGCGCCGGTGTTCCTCCACGGTGCGCACGCTCAGCTCCATCTTCCAGGCAATGGTCTTGTTCAGTTCACCGGCGGCCACCAGGGGCATCAGCCGCACCTGCTGGCGTGACAGGCTGGAGATCAGCTGCAGAAGGGCGTCGTGGCGTGCCACGCGGCCATACCATTGCACCTCCAGGTCCAGCGCGCGCTGCATCAGTTCCACCAGGGCGCCGTCGGCGTAGGGTTTCTCGACAAAACTGAATGCGCCCTTGGCCATGGCCGCCACTGCCATCGGAATGTCCCCGTGCCCGCTGAGGAACAGCACCGGCATGCGCTTGTCCAGCGCGCGGCTGATCAGCGCGTCGTGCACCTGCAGGCCCGACAGCGGCTCCATGCGCACATCCAGCACAAAGATGCCGCGCTGCGGCGCCGGCCAGGCGTCCACCGCCGCCAGCAGTTCCGGGCCACTGGCGTAGGTGACCACCTGCAGGTCATGCTGGCGCAGCAGGAAGGCGATGGAGGAGCGCACCCCCTCATCGTCATCACACAAGTAAATGGTGGGTTCCGTCATGGGTGGCTGACCTCCGTGGTGGTTGGGTCGGTGGGCAGGAAAAAGCTGAAGCGGGCGCCGCCGTCGGGCAGGTCCCGCGCATGCAGGACACCGCCGTGGGACTCCAGTATGGAGCGGCAAATCGCCAGGCCCAGGCCGGTTCCTTCCTGCTTGGTTGAAAAGAAGGGTTCGGTCAGGGTCTCGATGTCCTTGCCGCCCAGGCCCGGTCCCTGGTCGCTGATCTCCACCGTGATCCAGCCCAGCACACTGTCGACGGGGGGCTCCGTGCACAGGCCGGTGCGCACCCGCATCTTCTTGCCGTGCAGGGGCGCGGTCATGGCATCGCAGGCGTTGCGCAGCAGGTTGGACACCACCTGCTCGATGCCAATGCGGTCCACCCGGACCGGTGGCAGATGGGCGTCCAGCTCCAGCGACACGTCCACTCCGGCACGGCGGATTTCGCGCTGCAGCAGGGTGACGGCATCGGAAACGATGCCATTGATGTCGCAAGCCTCCATCACCAGTTCCCGGCGCGCCAGCCGCGCCCGGATGCGGTGAACGATGCCGCCGGCCTGCGAGGCATGGCGCGACAGGGCCTGGGCAGCCGCCACCAGGTCCGGCTCGGTGTCGGGTTTGCGCTCCAGCGCCTTGGCGATTCCCGCGCTGTAGCTGACGATGCTGGTCAGTGGCTGGTTCAGTTCGTGCGCCAGGGTGGATGCCACCTCGCCCAGCGTGGACAAGCGGGCGTGGTTGGCCAGCACCTCGCGCTGGCGCCGCTCCAGCTCCTCCAGGCGCTTGCGTTCGGTGACATCGACGATGGAACCCATCCAGCCGACCTGGTGCCCCAGCCCGTCCACCAGCGGCGACTCGAACACCATGACATCGATGAAGCGGCCATCGCGGTGGCGCCAGCGGGTCTCGTAGCCCTCGCGCCGGCCGCGCTGCGCAGCGGTGCCGACGCGGGTCTGGATCAGCGCGTCAACCGCTGGGCCTTGGGCGATCAACTCGTCCAGCGAATAGCCAACCAGTTCGCAAAAGGTGCGGTTGGCAAACAGCAGCCGCCCATCCAGGTCGCGGGCGCGCAGGCCGACCAGGGCCGACTCTTCCAGTGACTGGCGCCACGCCGCTTCGCTGCGCCAGGCGGCTTCGGCCTTGGCGACCTGGCTGATCTGGCGGCGCAGCAACAGCGTGGCAACGGTGATCAGGGCCAGAAAGCCCACCATCAACACCACGGGCAGGGTGCTAAACCAGGGCAGGTGGCGCGTGCGCCGGGTCAGGCGCAGGCGGGCGTCGGGAATCGCGGTGAAGGCCATTTCATAGCTCTCGCCGGCGGCCACGCGGCCCGGGCTCTCGGTGGACACAATGACCTGGTCCAGGCCCGTGACCAGTTTCACCTCGTACTGCGCGGCCAGCCACCAGAAGTCCTTGCTTTGGATCAGGTCGGCCGGGTCATAGCGGGCGATGAGCTGCCCGGTTTGCGGGCGACGTGCATCGTTGGTGGCTGCCACCAGGTGCAGGGTGATGCCCTCACCCTGGGGCAGGCGCTGTGTGCCGGTGCGCTGGGAGCGGCGGGCTTCGCCGACGATGCGGTTGTTGGTATCCAGCCAGACCACGCTCAGCCAGCGCCGATCCAGACCGGCGGCAATTTCCGGCAGGGCCGCCAGTTGGCGGCTGCCATCCGGCCCGGGGGATGGAAGGCGCACCGCAGCCGCGCGCAGCTGGACGGTTTCGGTTTCGATGCGGCCCGCCAACTGTGCTTCCAGGCTCAGGGTGTCGGCCATCACGGTGCGCTTGATGGTCTCGCGTTCGATGCGGTCGTTGTCCTGGGCCCAGGCCACCACCAAGGCGGTAAAGGCCACAGACAGCAGCAGCGGTGTGGTCCACAGGAAACGGCCCCACACCGCGATCCAGCCGGAGCGGGGGGCGTCCGAGTGGTGTGCAATGGGGGGAGCCGTCATGGGGGTAGTCTAATAAAGGAAACCCCGCCCGGGGCGCCGTCGCACCGCGGGCGGGGTTCTTGGCCGGGGGGAGCCCGCGCCGATTCACTGGATAGTGAATTCCTTCAAAGTCCAGCTCTCACCGTCGCTCATGGTCCTGGTGCCACTGAAGATGGAGACGCCGTTTTCATAGATCGCGGCGGATACCGTGGTCGGTCCCTTGTTATGGTCGGAATAGTACTTCACGAAGATCCGGAAGGTCCCCGCACCGGGCAGCCCGCCGATGGTGATGTTCTCGGGGCCGTAACCGCGGGTGTTGTCCACGTCCAGCCGGGGTGAGGTGGCAGCCGTGCCCCAGGTGGGTGTCTTGTTCGAGTAGTAGCACTCCGAGCCACCGCTCCAGGAGAAGTGCAGGTCCACATCCGTGTCATTCTTGTCCCAGGAGATGCGGGCGTGGTAGGTGTTGTTGAGCGCCGTGCTCTTCACCGTGATCGGGGTACTCTGGTAGATCTGCCCGTTGGTGTCCGCAACGCCCGCAATGATGCTGTTGTCGCCTGTCTTCAGCACGGCCGTCGTGCTGAACGTCGTGCCGGAGAGCGCCGTTTCCTGGATCACACCGTTGACTGCGAAGCCGGCACGGGTCAGCGTCACCGTGGGCTCATTGTTGACCACGCTGGCCGATACCAGGGTCTGGTTGTCGGCTGTCTGCGTGCCGCTGGCAGGGCTGGTGATGGTGACTGCGATGTCGGCAAAGTACAGCGGCGAGTAACCGGCCGCAAGATAGCCGGACTTGATGGCGTTGGCATCGCAGTTGAAGCCCACCAGTGCCTGCAGTGTGGCTTTTTGCGCATCGGTGATCTTGCCGAGTTCGGAGTAGGACGAGCCGTTGTACTCGGTCATGAACTGCTTCCAGAAGGCACGCACCTCGGTGGCCTGGGCGGCAGTGGGGCTACCGATGCCATAGGCCTTGGCCTTGGTCTCAAAGACCCGCAGCTTGTTGAAACCATAGGTGCAACTCTCGGCCCAACCGATGTAGACGTGGTCATCACCCGGCAGGCCGGCGCCGCCGGCAGCCTGTGCGCCATGGCTCACGGCGTGGATCATCTCGTGCCACAGGGTCTGCATGCCCACCGCGTCGGTTTCCGGCTCTGCGGAGATGACCAGATCCTGCTCATAGATGGTCCAGATGTATTTCCAGATGTAGGCCTCCACATACTCGGCCGCACTTCCGCTGGACGCCAGATAGCCAGGGTCCACATACACCTGCATGGCGGGAGCCCAGATGCGGTTGACGAACGTGGAATAGTTTCCCGCGCTGGACCAGCGGTGGAAGTCATAGGCATCCCACTGGTGGATGAACTGGTTGACCTTGGACATCACGTTGTTCTTGCGGCTCTCCTGCACGTCGCCGGGAACCACGAAGGTGGTGGTGCCGGTGGCGCTGCCTTCACCGGCGACGGTGGCCGTGGCGCTGACGGTCTTGGTGCCGCCGCCAAACAGGTACTCCACCCGGGCCGTGGTGGTGTTGCCACTGGTGCTGATGGTGGCGCCCTGGTTGAAATAGCTGCTGACGTCCACGCCATCCACCTTGACCGCCAGCGTGGGCGTGCCGCCACCGGTGGTGGTAACGGTCACGACGACCCGGACGTTGTTGGTGGTGACATTGCCCGAAGGCGTGATGCCGACGGTGACCGCCTGCGCCAGGGTTACAAACCAGAACAGCGGTAGCCACACCAGCCACCGCGAAAGCGTTGATAGATGCCGTCCCATGATGCCCTCCTATTGTTGAAAACCCTCGTTTTCAGTATGGGCAGCCAGGGGGTGAATACCATGACATTTATCAACAGGCGACTCAAGTTTCGGCGTTGAGTTGCATCAAGCGTTCGGGTGTTCCCACATCGGCCCAGCGGCCGGTGTACAGCGCGGCGCTGATGCGCCCCTGGTCCATGGCGGCGCGCAACAGGGGCGCCAAGGCGGCCTTCACGCCGCCCGGGTTGCCTGCGGGGATGTCGCACCAGGGCGCCTCGAACAGCGCGCGGCGGTACAGGCCCATGGTGCTGTAGGTGTAACGTGGCCGCGGGTCGCCGGAAGCCAGATTCAGCGCCAAGCCGGATTCCAGGCCAAAGTCACCCTTGGGGTTGTGTGCCGGGTTGGGCACCAGCCACAGGTGGGCCAGATGGGTGCTGGCCAGAAAGTCGTCCACAGCCTGCGACGGGAAGTCAAAGTCGGGCGCGAACACATCGCCGGCCACGACCCAGAACACCTCGCCCAGCAGCGGCAGCGCGCGGGCAATGCCGCCCGCCGTCTCCAGCGCGCCGCCAAAGTGCAGGCCTTCGTGGGAGTAGCGGATCGGCATGGGGGCTGAAGAATGCTCCTGACTTGATAGCTTTTGAGGTCCATTTGACGAAGGCTGGAGCCTGAAATGATCGCCAAACGTTTGGGGAATCTGCTCCCCCAGCCAGGCCGTGTTGACCACGGCGCGGGTGCAGCCGGAGCGTGCCAGCGCCTCCAGTGGCCACTGCATCAGCGGTTTGCCCTGCACTGGCAGCAGCGGCTTGGGTGTGGTGTCGGTCAATGGGCGCATGCGTTCGCCGCGCCCAGCGGCCAGCAGCATGGCGTGCAGGTGGTGAGTCGAGTGGGTGGAGGGTGTTGGGTGGGAATGCATGGCTGCGGATTGTGCCTTGCAGCGTGCTGCCTGGCGGTCGGATCGACTACAGTCGTGCATCCTTCGGCGTGGAGAGTGCCGAACGCACCGGAGCAATATGACATATTCCACGGGCCCGAGTGGGGCCGCATCTGACGAGGCCCTGCGCCGCCAGCTGCGCGAGAGCGAGGAACGCTTTCGCACGCTGGTGGAACTGACGCCGGAGCCGGTGCTGGTGCACCGCATGGGCCAGATCCTGTATGTGAACCCGGCCGCGGTGCGGGCTTTTGGCGCCAAGAGTGCCGAGCAGCTGGCGTGCAAGCGCACCAGCGAGCTGATCCACCCCGACTTCCAGGCCCAGCAGACGCAGCGGATGCACCATATCGTTGCCCAGCAGCCGATAGAACCCATGGTGGAGTCGCGCTTCCTGCGGCTCGATGGTTCAGCCTTCGATGTGGAGGTGCAGGGGACGTCCATCATCTACGACGGCGAGCCGGCCATTCACGTCTCGCTGCGCGACATCAGCCAGCGCAAGCAGGCGCAGCGCCAGTTGCAACTGGTGGCCAGCTTCTTTACGCATTCGCGCGAGGGCATTGGCATTCTGGATGCAGGTTTTTGCTTCATCGAGGTGAATGACGCCCTTCTGCGTATGGCGGGCTATTGTCGTGGCGAAGTGCTGGGCCAGAGCCTGTCCACCGTGCTGGCCACGGGCGAGGGGACGGGGCTTCTGCCCGCCATGGGCCAGGCGCTGGAGCGCGAGGGTTTCTGGTCGGGCGAGTCCCTCAGCCAGCGCAAGGGCGGCGGCGTGTTCTCCGCCATGCTCAGCGTCTGCGCCGTGCCCGACGGCGCCGGGCGCGGCCGCAACTACATGGTGCTGGTGGCCGACATCACGGCCATCAAGGAGCACCAGCGCCAGCTGGAGCGCACCCGCATCCTGCGCGACATGCACGATGGTGTGGGCTCCCACATCAGTGCCGCCATCCGCCAGCTGCAGTCCCCCCAGGTCAACCACGATGAGGTCCTGCTCACCCTGCGTGATTCGCTGGACCAGTTGAAGCTGTCCATCGACGCGCTGAATCTGCCACCGGGCGATGTCTCGGCCCTGCTGGCCAATCTGCGCTACCGGCTGGAAGGCCGTTTCAACGCCATGGGGCTGACCCTGGTGTGGGCGGTGTCACCCCTGCCGGTGCTGCCGTCGCTGGGCGCAAGTGCCATGCGCCAACTGCAGTTCATCTTCTTTGCCGCGTTGTCCAACGTCATGCAGCATGCCGAGGCCAGCATGCTGCGCATGGAGGCCGAGCCCCTTCCGGCGCAGGCCGGCGCCGACGGTCCTGCCATCCGCATCCGGCTGTTTGACAACGGGCGCGGCTTTGATCCCTCCGGCGTACAGCGCAAGGGGCTGGTCTCGATGGAAGGGCGCGCCCATGCCATCGGTGCTCAATTGACGGTGCGCAGCCAGCCCGGTGCCACGGTGGTCGAAATCGTGCTGCGTTAGCCTGATTCGCCGCGGTGCGGAGGTCTGCCGTCAGCGCATGCCGACGGATACCTTGCCAAACACGGTCTGAGCCTCCCGTGGCAGGCAGCGCCAGTAGTTTTCCTTGCCGCGTACCTCGCCGCCCAGCTTGGCGGCGGCATGCCAACCCCAGCGTGGCTCGTACAGGAAGGCGCGGCCAATTGCGATCAGGTCGGCGTCACCGGCCTGCAGGATGTCTTCGGCCTGCTGCGCCTCGGTGATCAGGCCCACGGCGGTGGTGGCCATGCCGCTGGCCTGGCGAACGGCGCGGGCAAATGGCACCTGGTAGTTGGGTCCCAGCGCAATCTTCTGCGCGGGCGACACACCACCGGACGACACGTGGATGAAATCGCAGCCCAGGGCCTTGAGGCGCTGGGCGAACTCGGCGCTCTGCACCACGTCCAGGCCGCCTTCCACCCAGTCGCTGGCCGAGATGCGGATGCCCAGCACGCCGGAGTAGGCGGCGCGCAGGGCGGCAAACACCTCCAGGGGGTAGCGCATGCGGTTTTCCAGGCTGCCCCCAAATTCATCGCTGCGCTGGTTGGCCAGGGGCGACAGGAACTCATGCAGCAGGTAGCCATGGGCCGCGTGCAACTCGATGGCGTCCACGCCGGCGCGGTCGGCGCGCTGGGCGGCCTGCACAAAGGCATCGCGCACCGTGTCCATGTGGGCGCGGGAGATTTCGGTGGGCGGCGCCTCGCCGGGCAACTGCGGCAGGGCCGAGGGGCCAAAGGTCTCCCAGCCACCCTGCTGTGGTGGCAGCAGTTGCGCGCCGGCCCAGGGCAGGGCGCTGGAGGCCTTGCGCCCGGCGTGGGCCAGCTGGATGCATACCGCAGTGGGGGGCGCGAGTTGGCGGGCGCGCTGCAAGGTGCTGGTCAATGTGGCCTCGGTGCGGTCGTCCCACAGGCCCAGGCAGGCCGGCGTGATGCGGCCCTCGGGCAGCACGGCCGTGGCTTCGATGGTGAACAGGGCCGCCCCGCTGTTGAACAGGTTGCCCCAGTGCATCAAATGCCAGTCGGTAGCCTCGCCGTTGACGGCGGCGTACTGGCACATGGGGGCGACCACGATGCGGTTGGGCAATGTCAGGCCGCCGCGCGGCGATGGGAGCAGAAAGGGTGTGAAAAGCAGGCTCATGGTCAAAGCATAGCCCATAGGAAGTCCGGGGTGAAACGGCAACCGGCGCGCTGTGTATCATTGCTCCCGGTTCTGTGTTAACCCACTGTAGGAGGCTCCCACCATGGCGCTGATGGATTTCATCAAGAAACAGTTCATAGACATCATCCAGTGGACCGAAGACGGCGACGGAACCCTGGCCTGGCGCTTCCCCATGCGCGATATGGAAATCCAGAACGGCGGCCAACTGGTGGTGCGCGAATCGCAGATGGCGGTGTTCGTCAACGAGGGCAAGGTGGCCGACGTGTTTGGCCCCGGCACCCACAAGCTGACCACGCAGACCCTGCCGGTGCTGACCTATCTGAAGAACTGGGACAAGCTGTTCGAGTCCCCGTTCAAGAGCGACGTCTACTTCTTCAGCACGCGCCAGCAGATCGACCAGAAGTGGGGCACACCCCAGCCCATCACGATTCGCGACAAGGATTTTGGCGCCGTGCGCCTGCGCGCCTTCGGCAACTACGCCTTCCGCATCGCCGACCCCAAGCTGTTCCACACCGAAATTTCGGGCACGCGCGAGGAATACACGGTGACCGACGTGGAAGGCCAGCTGCGCGGGTTGGTGTTGCAGAACATCAGCGCGGCAATCGCCGCCAGTGGTATTCCCTTCCTGGACCTGGCGGCCAACCAGATCGAATTCGCCAAGGCACTGACCGCCCAGCTCGATCCCGAGATGGCCAAGCTGGGCCTGAAGCTCGAAGGCATGACGGTGCAAAGCGTATCCCTGCCGGAAGAGTTGCAGAAGATCCTGGACCAGAAGATCGGCATGGGCATGGTCGGCAACGACATGGGCAAGTTCATGCAGTACCAGACGGCACAGGCCATTCCCAAATTCGCCGAAGGGGCGGGCGGTGGTGGCAGCGGCATTGCCGGCGATGCCATGGGCCTGGGTGCCGGTGTGGCGCTGGGCCAGGTGCTGGCGCAGAACCTGCAGGCCGGCTTGCAGGGCAATGCCCAGGCCGCTGCTTCTGCGGCTGCGGCGCAGGCGGCTGCCACGTTGAAGCCCGATGATGTGATTGCCACGCTGGAGAAGCTGGGTGATCTCAAGGCCAAGGGCATCCTCACCGAGGAGGAGTTTGCGGCGAAGAAGGCGGAGTTGTTGAAGAAACTGGTCTGATTTTTTCGTTCTCGCTTGCTTGTGGCTTTGACTCCCTGCGGGGCTTCCTCACGTCCCCCCTCTCTCCCCCCGCCCTCTCTCGCCCCCACCGGGGCGAAAGAGGGGGCTGAACAGCCATATTTGGCCTTGTCTTTGAAGGTGGGACGTACACGTGCCGCCTGGCGCTGTGACATCCACACTGACTGGCCCAACGCCACTTCGCGCGTGCACTCCCCTTTGTTTACACACGCGGCCAAATATGGCTGTTCGGCCCCCCTTTCCGCCCTGGCGAGGGTGGAAAGGGGCGGGGGGGATAGGGGGTGGTGTGAGGAAGCCCCGCAGGGAAATACTCTCCCAAGTCAACTTCACTCAGCTGTGGGCCAAAGCTAGCGCACCATGGCCACAGCCACCCAACGCTCCTACTCCGCCCCCTGCCCCGGCTGCGGCGCGCCGGTAGAGTTCCGCTCCGCCCAGTCCACCCACGCCGTCTGCGGCTACTGCCAGAGTACCGTCGTGCGCCAGGGGGATGTGCTGTCCCGCCTGGGCAAGATGGGCGAGCTGTTTGATGACCACAGCCCGCTGCAACTCTTTGCCACCGGCACCTATGACAAGCGCAACTTCACGCTGATCGGGCGCCTGCAGTACAAGACCGCGGAAGGCACCTGGGCCGAGTGGAACGTCTTCTTTGACGACGGCACCAGCGGCTGGCTGGCTGAGGACAACGGTGCCTACGTCTTCACCCGGCCCGACACCCGGCAGATGAACATGCCTCCGGCGGACCGCTATGTGGTCGGCAAGCAGGTCAACGTCAGCGGCAAGCCCTTCAGCGTGGCCAGCAACGTCTCGGCCGTGCTGATCAGTGCGCAGGGCGAACTGCCCAAGCTGCCGCCGCTGGGTCAGCCCTTTGACGTGGTCGAGTTGCGCAGCGCCAGCGGCGAGGTCATCAGCATCGACTACACGGCCACACCGCCGGTGGTGTCGCAGGGCACGGCGGTACTGCTGGACGACCTGGCGCTGAAAGGCCTAAAGGACGAATCCGCCAAAGAAGAGAAGGGCCGCCAATTCAACTGCCCGCACTGCGGTGCGCCAGTGACCGTGACGTTGGCGACCAGCAAGAGCATCAGCTGCGGCAGTTGCAACAGCATCATCGATCTCAGCCAGGGCATTGGCGCGGAACTGAAGTCGGCCATCCAGGACGAGCCCATCCAGCCGCTGATCCCGTTGGGGACGATCGGCCAGTTGCAGGGCGCGCACTGGCAGGTGGTGGGTTTTCAACACCGCATGGGTGTGGAGCCGGGCGACGACGAGCACTTTGGCTGGAGCGAGTACCTGCTCTACAACCAAAAGCGGGGTTTCAGCTTTCTGGTGGACTCCGAAGAAGGCTGGAGCCTGGTGCGCCCCACCACCGGTGCGCCCAGCATGGCCAGTTCCACCGCACGCACGGCCACCTACATGGGCACCACCTACACGCTGAAATACAGCTACGAGGCCGAAACCAATTACGTGTGTGGCGAGTTCTACTGGGTGGTGCAGCGCGGCCAGAAGACCTCGAACAAGGACTTTGCCGCCGGCAAGCGTCTGCTGTCGCTGGAGCAAAGTCCCAGCGAGGTGGTGTGGTCCAGCGGCGACCAGCTTGCCTTCGAGGTGGTGGCCAAGGCCTTCGGGCTGGAGGACAAGAAGGACCTGTTGCAGCGCGGCGACGCCACGCCGTTCAGCGCTTCGCGCTCCATCGGCATTGGCACCATCATTGTGGTGCTGGTCATCCTGCTGATTCTCTTGTCACTGCTCAGCCGCTGCACCAGTTGCGATCCGCGGGTGGAGAATTGCTCCTCGTCATCCAGCTCGCGCAGTTCGGGCGGATCGTTCGGCGGATTTTCGGGTGGTGGAGGTCACAAGTGATGCATCCTGTTCTTTTGTTTTTAGGAGAGTCCCATGGGCATTGAAATGATCAAACCAGCCGTTGTGCTCAGCTCGCTGGTGTTCGCGCTGATGGGCGTGATCGTGTTCTGGCTGTGCTTCATCATCATCGATAAGATCACGCCGTACGACCTGTGGGGCGAGATCGTGGAGAAGCAGAACATGGCGCTGGCGCTGGTGGTGGCTGCCATGAGCCTGGGCATCTGCCTGATCGTGGCTGCTGCGATTCATTAAGGCCCCCACGCTTGTCGCTTCGCGTGCAACGCTGCCTCCCAGGGGGGCGAATTGGCAAAACCCCAAGTCCACGCCTTGGGGCGGCCCGGCGGCGAATTGACGTATGTCGCGCCTGAGTGCGGCGCCAGGGCGGGCGACTCCGCGCCCGCTGGAAGTCACGTTGCTGGTCAGCGTGTTCGTCGTGGCCGCCTGTGGCTTGGTCTACGAGCTGGCGGCAGGTGCCCTGGCGTCCTACCTGCTGGGCGACTCGGTCCTGCAGTTCTCCACGGTCATCGGCTCCTATCTGTTCGCCATGGGCGTGGGCTCGTGGCTGTCACGCTTCTTTGAGCGCCAGTTGCCGGCGCACTTTCTGCGCATTGAGCTGCTGGTGGCGCTGGCCGGCGGCTCACTGCCGGCCCTGTTGTTCCTGGCCAATGCCTACACGCCGGGCGCCTTTCGCTTCCTGCTCTACGCCTTGGTTGGGGTGGTGGGCGTTCTGGTGGGGCTGGAGATTCCGCTGGTCATGCGCATTCTCAAGCGCGAGGTGGCGCTGAAAGACCTGGTGTCCCAGGTGCTGACCTTTGACTACCTGGGGGCGCTGGCGGTTTCGGTGGCCTTTCCGTTGCTGCTGGTGCCGCAGCTGGGCCTGATTCGCACCGGCCTGCTGTTTGGCTTCATGAATGCGGCCGTTGCCTTCTGGACGCTGTGGGTGTTCCGCCATGAGCTGCGGCACTATGCGGCACACGCTTGGGCCTGCGTGCTCACCGTGTCCGTGCTGGCGGGCGGCTTTGTCGTGGCCGACAGAATCACCACGCTGGCCGAGGACAAGTTCTACCATGACCGCATCGTGCTGGCGGCCACGTCGCCCTACCAGCGCATCGTGGTGACCCATGGGCACACCGGGCACAAGCTGTTTCTCAATGGCAATCTGCAGTTTGCCGAGCGCGATGAATACCGCTACCACGAGGCCCTGGTGCATCCGGCCATGTCTGCCTTCGGCGCGCCGCGCAAAGTGGCGGTGCTGGGTGGTGGCGACGGCATGGCGGTGCGCGAAGTCCTGAAATACCCCAGTGTGGAAAGCGTGACCCTGGTCGAGCTGGACCCGAACATGACGCGCCTGTTCGCAGAGGATCCGGCCATGACCATGCTGAACGCCGGTTCGCTGCGCTCGCCCAAGCTGAAGATCGTCAATACGGATGCCTTCCAGTGGCTGCAGGGCGATGGCGTTGCGGAGCCAGAGATGTTCGACGTGATCATCGTGGACTTCCCCGACCCCACGAATTTTTCGATCGGCAAGCTCTACACCAGCAGCTTTTACTCGCTGCTGGCGCAGCGACTGTCTGCCAGCGGCTACGCGGTGATCCAGACCACCTCGCCGCTGGTGGCGCGCCAGAGTTTCTGGACCGTGGCCACCACCATCGAGTCGGTTGGCCTGCGCGCCACGCCCTACCACGCCAACGTGCCCAGCTTTGGCGAATGGGGCTACATCATTGCCAGCCACCGGCCCTGGCACCAGCCCGCATCCCTGCCGGCGGGGCTGCGCTTTCTGGAACTGCACACCCTTCCCTTGCTGCTGCATTTTCCGAAGGACATGGCCCGGGTGCCCGCCGAGGTCAACCGCCTGTCCAACCAGGTGCTGGTGACCACCTATGAGCAGGAGTGGGGCCGGGTCGCACCCTGAGGCTTTTGATGAAATGCGGCTGTAGCCCTCGTGAAATAGCGTGGTTGTGCTACAAATTCAATAGTAATCGCACCAATTGGGTGCCCCGATGCTGGCGCGCAACAAAAAAGGTTGCAGAGTTGTAACAGGAGCCGGCCCAGGGGTTACACATCGTTACTGCCTTAAGACTCCTTAAGGAAGCGTTCCTTAAACTTTGTTCATCTTTATTCACACATGGCACACACCAGGTACACAGATGAGCGAGTCCTCGCCCACCATTTCATCGTCAGCAAGCGCCGCCCGGTTGCCGGCTCGCCCACTGGCGACGGACACCATGGTCTATCTGGTGCTGGTCACGCTGACCTGGCTGGTCTGGCAGATCAGTCGCCAGGGCTATTTCGAGGCCGGTGACGACGTAGGTTACTGGCTGGGGGTTGTCGGTGGCGTCATGATGCTGCTGCTGTTCACCTATCCGCTGCGCAAGCACTTCCGTTTTGCCCACGGGTGGGGACGGGTCAAGTGGTGGTTTCTGGTTCACATGCTGCTGGGCGTCGGGGGTCCCATGCTGATCCTGCTGCACTCCACCTTCCATGTGGGCTCCCTGAATGCGGCGGTTGCGTTGTACAGCATGCTCATCGTTGCCCTGAGCGGCGTCGTTGGACGCTTCATATACGCGCGGGTGCACCGGGGGCTGCGCGGTGAAGAGGTCAGCCTGAAGGAACTGCAGGCCTATGTGGTCCCGGAACAGGAAGACGTTCGCTCGCGTCTGGCATTCGCGCCCACGGTGGAGGCCCGGTTGCGCGATTTCGAGCAGACCGAGTTGAAAGCCAGACCCGGGTGGCTCACCTACTTTCGCCAGGTGTTTCTGCTGCCTGTTAAGCAGTTGCTGGTGTACCGCCAGTGTGTCGCCGAGTTGCAGCAACCGATTCGCAAGCTGGCAGCGCACAGCCAGTGGTCAGCAGACGACCTGGTCCGCCGCGAACGACAGGCACGCAAACTGGTGCGCCGCTATCTCACCGCGGTGGTCAAGGTGGCGCATTTCACTGCGTACGAAAAGCTGTTCTCGCTCTGGCATGTGGCGCACATTCCGTTTGTGTACCTGCTGGTCATCAGCGCCGTTGTTCACGTCATCGCAGTGCATGCGTACTAGCCCATGCTATGTGCACTGCACCCTGCAAAGCCTGCACCAGCAGGCTTTCTGGTTTTTGATAGGGCTGCTTTCTTGCTGTTGCCTGACGCTGGGTGCGCACGCGCAAGGTATCGAGTCCATCGTTTCGCCGGGCAAGCTGATCCAGGGGCATGCCAAGGTCGAAGACGAATGCAAGCAGTGCCATATGAAGTTTGATCGCAAGGCACAGGACGGACTCTGCATGGACTGCCACAAGGACGTCGGTGCGGATGCACGCGGCAAAGTGGGCTTTCACGGAAAGCAGAAGCCCCAGGCCTGCCGTACCTGCCACACTGATCACAAGGGACGCAACGCCACGGTTGCTGCGGTCGACAAGAACAAGTTTGACCACACGGTGACCGACTTCGCCCTGCGTGCCAAACACCAGAAAGTGGAATGCACCAAATGCCATGTGACGGGCAAGAAATTCCGGGATGCGCCGCTGGAGTGCAATGCCTGCCATCGCAAGGACGATGTGCACAAGGGCTCACTCGGCGCCAAGTGTGCCGAGTGCCACAACGAGAACTTGTGGAAGGAAGCCAAGTTTGACCATGACACCACCCGCTTTGCGCTGAGCGGCAAGCACATCGACACCAAGTGTGCTGATTGCCACAAGAACAACAACTACAAGGAAACACCGCAGACCTGCAACGCCTGCCACCGCAAGGACGACGACCAGAAGGGGCACAAGGGCCAGTATGGCGAGAAGTGCGAGAACTGCCACAACGCCAAGCAGTGGAAGCCATCCACCTTCAACCACGACGCCGATACCCGCTATGCCCTGCGGGGGAAGCACCGCAGCACAGGCTGTTCGGATTGCCACACCGGTCATCTGTACCGGGTGAAGCTGAGCCAGGACTGCAATACCTGCCACCGCAAGGACGACAAGCACAAGGAGTCGCTGGGCAAGGAGTGTGGCAACTGCCATACCGAGCGCAGCTGGAAGGAGCCAGCCAAGTTCGACCATGAAACCAGCAGCTTTCCGTTGCTGGGCAAACATGCCAAGACCGAGTGCAAGGAATGCCACAAGAGCGCCATGTTCAAGGAGGCTCCCAAGGAATGCATTGGCTGCCACAAGAAGGATGACAAGCATGTCGGCAATCTGGGGGAAAAGTGCGCCGATTGCCATGCGGAACGCGACTGGAAGGTGACCGAGGGGCGTTTCAGCCACGACCGAACCAAGTTCCAGTTGCGCAATGCCCACGCGGATTCCAAAATTGAATGTAACGCTTGCCACAAGGATCTGCGCAGCTTCCGGCATACGGCGCTGGACTGCATCAGCTGCCACAAGAAAGACGACAAGCACGAGAACCAGTTGGGCTCCCGCTGCGAGCAGTGCCACAGCGACAAGTCCTGGAAGACCACCCAGTTCGACCATGCCCGTTCGCGTTTTGCACTGACCGGACGGCATACCACTACCCCATGCAAGGAATGCCACGCCACCACCCGGTACAAGGACGCCCCGCGCGACTGCTTCTCCTGCCACCAGAAGAAGGACAAGCACAAGGAGCGTTTTGGCGTGCGGTGCGACAACTGCCACAACACGCGTGCCTGGTCTGTCTGGGCCTTTGACCATGACCGCAGCACCACCTACCGCCTGGACGGTGCCCATCGGAGCGTGGCCTGCGAAAGCTGCCACAAGCACCCGGCCCCCAAGGGCAAGAACGCTGCGCTGGTGGGCAGCAACTGTTTTGCGTGCCACGCGTCGGATGACGTCCACGACACGCAATTTGGCAACCGCTGTGAGCAATGCCATGGCACGGACAACTGGAAAAAGATCAGAAACCGGGGAGGCGCAGCCATGAAATCGGATGACAGGACGGTGGTTGTCGCACACGCACCAACGCGTTTGAGGGGGTGGTATGAATAAGAGACTGCTGGTTTTACTGGCGCTGTTCCTGTCACTGGCCTCTGGCCAGTTGTGGGCCCAAGGCAGCGTGAAGAATTTTGATCACGTCAAAACCGGCTTCGCGCTGGCGGGCATGCACGCCAATGCGCGCTGTGAATCGTGCCACGTATCCGGTGTGTTCAAGGGAACCCCCAAGGAATGTGCAACCTGCCACACCCAGGGCAACCGCCTGTCGCGGTCCAATATGGTCAAACCGGCCACCCATTTTGCGACCCCGTTGGGCTGTGACAGTTGCCACTCCGCGGTGACCTTCACCGGCGCCAAGTTTGACCACAAAGGCATTGCACCCAATGCCTGTGGCAGTTGCCACAATGGTTCCACGACCGCTGGAAAGCCGTCAACACACATCCAGACCCAGGCGTCCTGCGGCTCTTGCCACAAGACTTCCGGCTGGTTGCCTGCTTCGGGCATGGATCACAGTGGCTTCACATCGGCCACCAATTGCGCCAGCTGTCACAACGGCGGAACTGCGGCCGGCAAGACCGCCGCCCACATGCCCACGTCGCTGAACTGTGCCAGCTGCCACGCCACCACCGGCTGGAAGCCTACGACCTGGAATCACAGCCAGATGGCGGTTGCCAACCAGTGCAGCAGCTGCCACACGGGCGGCTTCCCGCCGGCCAGCGGGCTCACCTCCAACCACATCCCCTACAAATCGCTCAGCGGAGTTTCCATTGCCAATTGCGACAGTTGCCACAAAGGGGGGTACGGCAGTTGGAACCCGGGGCAATTCCATGCCAACGTCGCGGTGTCCTCGCAGTGTGCGACCTGCCATTTGAGCAGCAGCTTTGGTGCGACTGCGCGCCCGGCCACCGCCATCCACAACGGCCAGACGGTGTGCGAGAACTGCCACAAGTCCACCAGCACCTGGCAGGGGTCCAAGCCCGACCACAGCCTGTTCAACAGCGCCACGAATTGCAGCAGTTGCCACAACGGCAGCTCCGCTGCGGGCAAGAGCGCCACGCACATGCCAACCTCACTGAACTGTGCAAGCTGTCACGGCACGGCGGGCTGGAAACCGACCACCTGGAACCACAGCCAGATGGTCGTATCCAACCAGTGCGCAACCTGCCACACAGGCGGCTTCCCGCCGGCCAGCGGACTCACCTCCAACCACATCCCCTACAAGTCGCTCAGCGGTGTGTCTATTGCCAATTGCGACAGTTGTCACAAGGGCGGCTTTTCGAGCTGGAATCCGGGGGCCTTCCACGCCAATGTGCAAGTAACCAGCCAGTGTGGAACCTGCCACTTGAACAGCAGTTTTGGCCTGACTGCACGCCCGGCAACCGCTATCCACAATGGCATGACCGCGTGCGAGAACTGCCACAAGTCCACCAATAGCTGGCTGGGCGGGGCAAAGCCGGATCACAGCCGCTTCAGCAACGCCACCAACTGCACCAGTTGCCACAACGGCAGCGGCGCAACCGGCAAGGTGGCATCCCACATACCCACCAGTGCCAATTGCGTGAGCTGCCACAGCACCAATGGCTGGAAGCCGACCAAATGGAATCACTCACAGATGCCGGTGGCCAACCAGTGCGCTTCCTGCCACACCGGGGGGTTCCCACCAGCCAGCGGCCTGACCGCCAACCACATCCCCTACAAGTCACTCAGCGGTGTCTCCATTACCAACTGCGATAGTTGCCACAAAGGGGGCTATAGCACCTGGAGTCCCGGTCAGCTCCATGCCAACGTATCGGTATCCACCCAGTGCGCCACTTGTCACATGAGCACCAGCTTTGGCGCCACTGCGCGCCCTGCAACCGCCATTCACAACGGCCAGACGGTGTGCGAGAACTGCCACAAGTCCACCAGCACCTGGCTGGGCTCCAAACCGGACCACAACACCTTCACTAGCGGCACCAACTGTGCGAGTTGCCATAACGGTAGCGCCGCCAGCGGCAAGACCGCCCAGCACATGCCCACCAGCATCAACTGCGCGAGTTGCCACAGCGTGACAGGCTGGAAGCCGACCAAATGGAACCACTCGCAGATGCCTGTCTCCAGTCAGTGCAGCACCTGTCACAGCGGTGCCTATCCCCCGGCCGATGGCAAGACCGCCAACCACATTCCCTACCAGTCACTCAGTGGCGTGGCCATCACCAACTGCGACAGTTGCCACAAGGCAGGCTACGGTAGCTGGAATCCGGGTAGCTTCCACACCAATGTGTCGGTCTCAACCCAGTGTGCAAGCTGCCACATGAACACCAGCTATGGTCAGAGCAGCCGCCCGGCAACCGCCATCCACAACGGCCAGACGGTGTGCGAGAACTGCCACAAGTCCACCAGCACCTGGCTGGGCTCCAAGCCCGACCACAGCCTGTTCACGGCGGCGACCAACTGTTCGAGCTGCCACAACGGCAGCGCGGCAGCCGGCAAGACCGCCCAGCACATGCCCACCAGCGTCAACTGCGTCAGTTGCCACAGCACCACCGGCTGGAAACCCAGCAAGTGGAATCACTCACAAATGCCGGTGACCAACCAATGCTCCACCTGTCACAGCGGCGCGTATCCGCCCGCGGACGGCAAACCCATGAACCATATCCCCTACCAATCCTTGTCTGGGGTGGCCATCACCAACTGCGACAGTTGCCACAAGTCGGGAACCAGCAGCTGGATTCCGGGCATGTTCCACCGCAATGTGTCGGTATCGACGCAGTGCGCCACTTGCCACATGAGCGCCAGCTACGGCCAGAGCAGCCGGCCAGCGACCGCCATCCACAACGGCCAGACGGTGTGCGAGAACTGCCACAAGTCCACCAGCACCTGGCTGGGCTCCAAGCCCGACCATAGCCTGTTCACGGCGGCAACCAACTGCTCGAGCTGCCACAACGGCA